>NZ_JBFAKN010000001.1:0-1626980 GCF_040655775.1 Streptomyces sp. NPDC050315 | reverse complement strand
TGTGGGGCTGAGCCCCCCCACAACCTCGTACAGAACGGGGCCGGGGGGGGGGGGGTGGCGGGCCCAACCCCACGGGGGGGCCCCCCCCGCGGGGCGGGGGGCCCCCGCCACCCTCTTCAATCGCGATCAGGCGTGTGCGGCTACTTCCGGCTGCCGGACCGCTGGCGTGGGCAATTCACTCAGCGGCGTGTGCACGACCAGTTTCGCCGTTCCGGTGGGGTCCAGGTGCAGCAATTCCACGGTCTGCACGGTGAGTACGCCATGCCTGGGATGGTGGATGCAGTGGTTCCGCGGTGCGGGCCCGGCGACCCGGTGCTCCTCCCACCAGAGGCGGAAGTGGCTGCTCACCTTGGACAGGTATGTGACGAGTGAGGTAATGTGCGGCGAATCCAGCCAGTCGGTGGTCTCCGCCCGGAAACGGGCGATCGAGTGTTGCGCCTGTTCCTCCCAGTCGACGAAGCAGTCGCGCGCCTTTGCCGAGGTGAACATCCATATCAGGATGTTGCGTTCTTGCGCCGGTACCTGCTCGAAGTCCGTGAACCACTCCGCGACGGCGCTGTTCCAGCTGAGCAGATCGCCGTGCGCGGAACATATGTAGGCCGGTGACGGAAGCATATGGCTCGCCACGTTCTCCAGTGATTTCCAGGAGTCCGAGAGCCGGCCCGCCGCCGGTTTCTGACAGGCCGTCTGACGCGACAGCCCATGGAGATAGACTCGTTCGTCCGGTGTCAGCCTCAGTACGTCGGCGAGGCCGTCGAGCACATCGGGCGACGGCGAGACATCTCTCGCCTGTTCCAGATACGTGTACCAAGTGGGACTGACTCCCGCGAGCACCGCGACTTCTTCACGCCTTAAACCGGGCGTCCTGCGCCGTGCCCCCTCGGGCAACCCGACGTCGGTCGGGCTAACATTTTCGCGTCGCTTGCGCAAGAAGTGCGCACGCTCACGTCTGCGATATTCATCCAGCAACACGTCTACTCCCCCGTACGTGGCAGACCTATCGTGGCTGCATCTAATCACAAGGGGGCTGGTCACGGGCCGGGCTTCTGACGCGGCTCGGCCGACTTCCGCTGAGGCCCGCCCGCCGCCCGCCGTACGGGCCGTCCGGCGCCTGTCGTACGGACGGCACGGTCATTCCGGCGAACCTGATCGAGGCACGGCGAAGAGATCGCGCCATGTTCACCGAACAATGCCCTCGCGTACGCCGCACGTTGAGGTTGGCGCAAACCCGGCGGCTCCTTGCGCGGCACCGTGGCGGGGTGACGGCCGGGCGGGAGGTGCGCTGTGAGCGAACGCTTTGCCGGCTCCGTACCACTGTCCGGCTACCGTGTTACGGTCCGGATACGAAGATCGGCAAGTCCCGCGTATGGGCCGCCGGTTGACGGGCAGTATCGTAAGCGCGGCGGTGATCGGCTGCCGTCAAACCAGTTGGGGGATCAATGGCTCATCAGACGAACTGGCAGGGAGCGGCCGGATCCGAGCAGACCGCGCCGCGGGCCGACGGTGGCAACGTTCCCGCCTGGGGTATGGGCGACCAGGTATTCAGCCGACTGCTGAAGGACCGCATCATTTTCCTCGGCCAGGCCGTGGATGACGATATCGCCAATCGGATCACCGCGCAGCTCCTGCTGCTCGCCGCGGAATCCGAGGAAGACATCTACCTCTACATCAACTCCCCGGGTGGATCCGTCACCGCCGGCATGGCCGTTTACGACACCATGCAGCTCATCAAGAATGACGTCGTCACCATCGCGATGGGTTTCTGTGCGTCCATGGGGCAGTTCCTGCTCACCGCCGGGACCACGGGCAAGCGCTTCGCGCTGCCGCACACGAAGATCCTGATGCACCAGCCGTCGGCCGGCCTCGCCGGTTCCGCGAGCGACATCAAGATTTACGCCGAGCAGCTGCTGCGCACGAAGAAGGAAATGGCCGAGCTCATCGCCCGCCATTCCGGGAAAGACCTCGAGACCATTACCCGGGACTCGGACCGCGACCGCTGGTTCACGGCCGCCGAGGCCAAGGAGTACGGCCTCGTCGACAAGGTGATCGAGTCGACGTCGTCCATTCCGGGCGGCGGCGGCACGGCCGGCGCCTGAACATTTGCTGAGGAGGGGCCCGGCCGGGCCCCTCCTCTTTCTACGCATTTCTTTGCCTCGTCCCTCACTGCCGCGGGATTCCTGCCCCCGGCAGATTCTGCTGCTGCCCTTACACTTCATCGGAAAGACAGAGGTTCCGGCCGTGCACAACCGTGCTGTTTCAACGTTCGCGCATGAAATGCCGCAGGCCCGCTACGTCCTCCCCCACTTCGTCGAGCGGACCTCGCAGGGTACTCGCGAATACGACCCGTACGCCCGGCTCTTCGAGGAACGCATCGTCTTCCTGGGATCCGAGATCGACGACACCTCGGCCAGTGACATCATGACGCAGTTGCTGTGCCTGGAGGCCACCGACCCGGACCGGGACATCTCCGTGTACATCAACTCGCCCGGCGGTTCGCTGACTTCGTTGATGGCCATTTACGACACGATGCAGTTCGTGAAGCCGGAAATACAGACGGTGTGCATCGGGCAGGCGAGCTCCTCGGCGGCCATCGTGCTCGCGGCGGGCACCCGGGGCAAGCGGGTCGCGCTGCCCAACGCCCGGATCCTGCTGCACCAGCCGTTCAGCCCGGGCCACCAGGGACAGGTCTCGGACCTGGAGATTCAGGCCCGTGAGATGGAGCGGATGCGGTCCCAGCTGGAAGGGATCCTCGCCAAGCACTGCGACCGGGATGTCGCCCTGGTCCGGGAGGACCTCGACCGGGACAACATCCTCACCGCGCAGCAGGCAGTGGAGTACGGCCTCATCGACCAGGTGATCACCCCGCGCACCGCGACGAAGGTCTGATCGGATCATGGCGACACCGGCGCACAGCGCCGCCCCGCACGGGGGAGGTACCGGCGATCCCGGCAGGGCCTGGATCCGCCGGTTCCCGCCCGCGGCCGGGAACGGCACCCGGCTCCTGTGCTTCCCGCACGCCGGGGGAGCGGCCGGCACGTACTTCCCCTTCGCGAAACTGCTGGCCCCGCGGATCCAGGTGCTGGGCGTGCAGTACCCGGGACGCCAGGACCGGCGGTCCGAACCGCCGCTCGCCGACATCGCCGAACTGGCCGACAGGGTCGTCGATTCCCTGGGGCCCACCCCCGACGACCGGCCGCTCGCCCTGCTCGGGCACAGCATGGGCGCACTGGTCGCCTTCGAAGTGGCCCGGCGCCTCGAAGCGTCGGGCCCGGTCCGTCCCGTCCGGCTCTTCGTCTCGGGCCGTCGAGCGCCTTCGGTGCCCGGCACCCGCCCCACGCTCCACGACAAGGACGACGCGGCCCTCCTCGCCGAACTGCGCAGACTGAGCGGTACCGAGGACGAACTCCTCGCCGACGAGGAGCTCGTACGGCTCATCCTGCCCGCCCTGCGCAGCGACTACCGGGCGGTCGAGACATACCGGCCGGCCCCGGATGCCCGGGTCGCCTGCCCGGTCACCGTCTTCACCGGCGACGAGGACACCCATGTCACCCGGGACGGCGCGCTACGCTGGGCCGGGCACACGACCGGGCCGTGCGAGGTGCAGACCTTCCAGGGCGGCCACTTCTTCATCAACTCCCAGCGCCGTGCGGTCGCCGAGGCCGTCGCGGCCCGCATCACGACGGCCGCCCCGGAGTGACAGCAGCCAGCCAACACCGGGCAGTCGGCCGCATCCACGCCACCGCTCACGGCGCCATGTGACAACCGCTCAAAACGGGGTGATTCCTTTGCCTACCGCGGCACCGGTCAAGAGGACCGGGCTCGTCCTGTTCGTCCTGGCCTTCGCACAGTTCATCGTCACGGTGGACTACAACATCGTGTACGTCTCCCTGCCCGACATCGGCCGGGACCTCGGCTTCTCCGTCCAGTCCCTCCAATGGGTCGTCTCCGCCTACGCCGTGTCGTTCGGCGGTCTCCTGCTGTTCGGCGGGCGCACGGTCGACCGCATCGGCGCACGCCGCCTCTTGATGACCGGACTCTCGCTCTACGGGCTGGCCTCGCTCGCCGGCGGATTGGCGACCGGCCCCGGCATGCTGATCACCGCGCGCCTCGTCCAGGGCGTGGGCGGTGCGTTCCTCATGCCCGCCGTACTCGCCCTGATCGCCACGTCGTTCGAGGTAGGCCCGGAGCGCAACAAGGCGTTCGGCATCTGGGGCATGGCGGGCTCGCTGGGCCTGGCCGCCGGTGCGCTCTTCGGCGGCGTCCTGACCGATGCCGCCTCCTGGCGCTGGGTGTTCTTCATCAACGTGCCGTTCGCGCTGCTGGTGCTGATTCCCGCACCGAAGGTGCTGCGCCCCGACGGGCCCGTCGACCGTACCGGCGGCTTCGACCTGTCCGGCGCGCTGCTGGCCACCGTGGGCATCTCATCGGTCGTACTCGGCCTGGTCACCGGCCCTGAGCAGGGGTGGACGGCCACCCTCCCGCTCGCCGCGCTCGCCGTGGGAGTGGTGCTGCTCATCGCCTTCTTCGCCACCGAGGCCAGGAGCCGCTATCCGCTGATGCCCCTGCGGCTGCTGCGGAACCGGCCGTTGGTGGTCGCCATGGCCGTGGTCCTGATCTTCCAGACCGGGCTCGCCGGCGGCTACTACGTCTTCACCACGTACCTCCAGCCCGTACTGGGATACAACCCGCTCCAGGCCGGACTCGCCTTCCTGCCCCTCACCCTGCTGTCGATGATCGGCGCGGGCAAGCTGGCGCCCCGCTGCATGGAACGCCTCGGAATGCGCGGAACGGTGTTCGCCGGCATGGTCACCAACGGCCTCGGCGTCATCCTCATCTCCGTCGTCATGACCACGGGGGGCTCCTTCTACGCTCTGCTGCCGGGCTCGGTCCTGTGGGGCGTCGGCGGCGGCCTGGTCTTCGTCTCGGTGTTCGCCTCCGCCGGGTCCGGCGTCGGCCTCGCCGAGCAGGGCGTTGCGGGTGCCATGGCCTCCACCGCCCAGCAGGTCGGCGGCGCGGTCGGCCTCGCGGTGCTGGTGGCCATCGCCAACTCCACCTTCACCGGCACCTACGCCGAGGCCGCGAAGGCCGACGTGGTCGCGGGGCTGCGGCTGGCCGGTCTGGTGGGCGGCGCACTGCTCGTCCTGGGCGGCCTGCTCGCGCTGATCCTGAAGAAGCAGCCGGCCCCCGCCGGTGACATCCCCGTGTCTCCGAGGGAGCCCGAGGCCGCGGACATGTGAGGACGCCGACCGCAGCCGATCGATGAGGCCGTGACCGAAAGGTCACGGCCTCATCGTTTTGCCTCGCCCCCCGCCTGACCAGCCAAAACAACACACCGTACTCCCGAGTGGCACCACACTCCGGCCGGAACAGCTCGAACCCCTATAACGCCCCTGGTGAACCGCCCTCAAGAAGCGGGGGCAGTGGTGAGGGGGAGACGGCGTGGGCCGCGTACCAACAGACCGGGGCGGTAGGGGAGGCTCGTCGGTTCCTCGGCGAGCCGGAGCCCGGGAAGGGTGCCCAGGGAGTTGAACAGCAGTGGAAGCGCCACCACGGCCTCCAGGCGCGCGAGTCGCGAGCCTATGCAGAAGTGCGGTCCGTGCCCGAACGCTGCGTGCGGCGCCGCGCGGGTCCCGTCCGCCGCGGGCAGGTAGCGATCCGGTACGAAGGCGTCGGGATCGGGGAAATGCGCCGGGTCACGGTTGGCCGCGGCGAGGACGGCCAGGACCGAGGCACCGGCCGGGATGACCGTGCCCGCACCGAGCTCCACCTGCTGCGTGGCACGTCGCCAGGTCGTGCCCTCCAGGGGGCTGGCGTGGCGCAGTGTTTCCTCCACCACCGCGTCCCAGCGGGCCGGGTCCCGGCGGGTGGCGGCCAGCTCGTACGGATGCGTGAGCATCAGCAGTGTCGCCGAGGCCAGCAGATTCATCGTGGTCTCGTAACCCGCGAAAAGCAGCAGGAACGCCATGGCGAGCAGTTCGCCGTCGTCCAGCCCGCCCTCGGTCGCGTCGTGAATGAGGGCGCTGAACAGATCCTCGCCCGGCTCCCTTCGCTTGTGCTCGATCAGGCCGGTGAAGTAGGCGTGCAGCCGCGTCCAGGCCTCGTCGACCGCACCCTGCGGCAGTGCGTCGGCGGGCGAGCCGACCCGGTAGGTCCACTCCCGGAGGCTGTCCCGGTCGGGTTCCGGCACTCCCAGTACCTCGCCGATCACCAGCACCGGCAGCGGGAAGGCGAACGCGTCCACCAGGTCCACCGTGCCCCGCCCCTGCGCCAGCCGCGCCGTCAGTTCCGTCACGAGCCCGTCGGCGAGCTTCTCGATCCGCGGCCGCAAGGCGTCGACGCGCCGCGGAGTGAAGGCGGCCGAGACCAGCCGCCGCAGCCGGGTGTGGTCGGGGGCGTCGGAGTTCAGCATGTGCCGGGCCAGGCACGCCCTGGCGCGCTGCGCCGGTGAGTCGGGCTTGGGCCGGCCGGCTCCCTGCGGCGGCACATTGGAGAAGCGGGCGTCGGCGAGCACCGCGCGCGTTTCGTCGTAGCCGGTCACGAGCCAGGCGTGCGTGCCATTGACCAGCGCCACCCGGGCCGCTGGCCCTTGCGCACGCAGCCGTGCGTAGTAGGGGTACGGGTCGCGCGCGAATGCGGGATCCGACGGGTCCAGCATGAAACGCATCCTTTCGTAGGAGGACCCCGCTGCGAGGGGGCTGTCAGGCACCGGAGCAGACCGAGTGTCGTACCGACTGCTGAGGACCGACGCCCCGGGGGATCAGGGCCCGGAACACAACGTGCCCTGGCATCCGCGACTCCGCCGGATACCGTACCTGGGCGCGGTAAGCGGGGCGGGTTGGGTGCGTTCGTACCACTACGGGCTCTCCTCCCTCAGCCTGCCGGAGCCGTCCGCACGATCACCTCGACCGCCGCCGCGAGCTGCTCGTCCGTAAGGTCCGCCCGGGCCGTCAGCCGCAGTCGCGAGATTCCGTCCGGCACGGACGGCGGCCGGAAGCAGCCCACCACCAGCCCGGCCGCCCGGCAGTCGGCGGCCCAACGCACCGCTGCCCCCGGAGACGGAGCGTGTACGGAGACCACGGCAACCTCCGGTCGGACCGCCGCGAGCCCGGCGCCGGTCAGCTGCCGGTGGAGGGACGCCGCGGCGGTGCGGGCCCGGGCCGCGCGTTGCGGGTCGAGGCGCAGCAGGCGCAGCGCCGCGAGGGCCGCACCCGTGGCAGTCGGGGCGAGACCGGTGTCGAAGATGAAAGTGCGGGCCGTGTTCACCAGGTGCTCGATGACCTTCGCCGGGCCCAGTACCGCACCGCCCTGGCTGCCCAGAGACTTCGACAGGGTGACGGTGGCAACCACGTCGCGGTGCCCCGCGAGCCCGGCGGCGTGCAACGCACCGCGCCCGCCCTCACCGAGTACGCCGAGGCCATGCGCATCGTCGACGAGCAGGGCGGCACCGTGGGCACGACAGGCGGCGGCGAGCTCCGGCAGCGGCGCGGCGTCGCCGTCGACCGAGAAGACGACACTGCCCGCACACCGCGCCGACGCGCTGGCCCCGCGAGCGGCGGTTCTGGCGTCGCAGTCCGCCGCCGCGGCGCCGGTACCGACCTGCCGCCCAACGCCTGACCCCGAGCCGATGCGTGTGGATGATCTGCTGACTACCGCACGCGATAATCCAGGCGACGTGGACGGTCATCGCCGGAATACTGCTCGCCCATGGATGAGGTCAAGGTCGTCGTCGCCCATTCCGAGCGCGCGACCCTGCGCGTTGGCGATGTGTTTCTGAAGGTGGACGCCGATCAGGCGCGTATCGACGTCGAGGTCGAGGCGATGGCCCTGGCGCCGGTGCCGACCCCGGAGGTGCTGTGGCGCAAGCCGCCCGTGCTGGCGATCGCCGCGGTCCCGGGGGCGGCGCTCGGCCGCCTCGGCGAGCCGTCGACCGCGTCCCCGGCGGCATGGGCCGCGGCGGGCGCCGCCCTCCGGAAGCTGCACGACGCGCCGTTGCCACCCCGCCCCGGCCGGGCCGGCCGGGACCTCGACGAGCTGGCGGCGGAACTCGACGGCGAGTGCGAGCTGCTCGTGGCGAACGGCGTCCTGCCCGCCGACCTGGTCACCCGCAACCGTCAGATCGCCGAGGCCGCGCTCCGGCCGTGGTCGCCGGCGTTCACGCACGGCGACCTGCAGATCGCTCATGTCTTCGTCGACGGCGACGAGATCACGGGCATCATCGACTGGTCCGAGGCGGGCCAGGGCGATGCGCTGTACGACCTCGCCACCCTCACCCTCGGACACGAGGAGCACCTGGACGACGTCATCGCCGGCTACGGCACCGACGTCGACCTCAATCTCGACCTCGACCTCGATGTGATCCGCGCGTGGTGGTCGTTGCGCAGCCTGCTGGGCGTTCGCTGGCTGGTCGACCACGGCTTCGACCCGTCCGCACCGGGCTGCGAGGTCGACGTACTGAAATCCCGGATGTGAGGCTGCACGGGCCCCACTGCTACGAGGGCGTCGGTCCGTCCCTCACGGTCGGTCCGTCCCTCACGGCCGCACGGCGTGCAGTACCTGCATGCCGCGTGCCCCGATCGCGTCGTACCGGATCTGCAGCCCGGCCGCAACGCAGCGGTCGGCGAGCCAGGTGGGAGACAGCCGCAACTTGGGGTAGCTGCTGGCACGCAGCTGCCACTCACCGCCCGACCGGGTGTGCAGCAGGTCGTGGACCAGCACGGTGTCCTCGTCGCGGTATTCGAGGAAGCAGGTCAGCAGCCGGTCGTCTGTTGCGCGTACGGGGAGGAAGCGGTCGGTTCCCTGAAGTTCCTGGGTGAGGTCACGGTAGGTGAGGACAAGATGCCCACCGGGCCGGAGCGCGCGGGCAGCATCGTGGAGGAGTGCCGATACCTCCTCCTTGCTCGGCAGGTGGAGGAGAGTGTCACCCATGCAGACGATCGCCGCCGCGGTGCCGGGCTCGGCGACCGCGGGCAACACGTCGCAGAGGTCACCGTGCACGGTCCGGACTGCCGGAGCGGCCTTCGCATACCCCGCGAGCTCATCGAGAAGCCGCGCACTGGAATCCACGGCGATGACCGGGGAGAACCCGAGGTCGGCGAGGGCCAGTGTCTGGGCTCCGGAACCGCAGCCGAGGTCGATGGCGACATCCCTGTCGGACTGCGGGCCGATGCCCAGGTCACGAAGGAGTTCCGCCTGCCCCGACGCGGACGCCGGGATGTCGCCGCCCAGCATCCATGTGTAGTGCTCGGCGAGCAGTCGGTCGTAGTGCTCGGCAGCTGTGGCCATGGTGATTCCTCTCAAAACACGGGGCGGTACGTCCGTGACCGGGAGTGACACGGGTCAGTAGTACTGGACCAGGCAGAATTCGTGCCCCTCGGGGTCGGCCATCACGACGACCACGCCCTCGTCGTAGTCGTGCCGTTCGCCGGTGTGCCGGCCGCCGAGGGCGAGAACCTGGGCAATGCCCTGGTCGATGTCGTCGACCGAGACATCGAGATGCAGACGCACCTTGCCGTGCCGCGGCTCGGTCACGGGCTGGAAGACCAGGCGCGGTTGCGGGTCGCCGGAATGCCCGAGATAAACCCAGCCCGGCCGGGACGGCCCCGGTGGGCGGTCCAGCAGCACGCTCCAAAAGCCCGACACCCGGTCCACATCGACGCAGTCGATGGTCACACCGACCCAACGGTTCGTCACAGTGTTCAGCGCTCCTTGTCATATCCGGGTACGGCCATCCACGTCACTCCTCACTCGACGTTCGGTATCACCGGAGGAACGTACAACGACTGGTGGCCAGTTGGGCCATCGATCGGGATAGAGTCCCGGCGAGTCGATCGAAGCCGGGGGGCAACTTGGACAGCTCGATCAATCAGATCGTGATCGCGGTACTGGGCATTAGTGGCACCCTCGCAGCCGCCGTGATTACACAGCGCGGTGCCGACCGTGCCAGAGCGCGCGAGCTGGAGCACACGAGGCAACTCCAACGGGAGGAACGCGAGTACGCCACTCGTCAGGCTCAGCTTGAGGCGCGGCGTACGTGCTACGCCACTCTCAGCGCCGGCACTCGCGACTTGGCCAATGCGATAACGCAAGTCCTGCACGCCCTGGACAAGGGCGAGATGACCGATGAGCTGCGGTCGGAACTGGACCGGGCCCGCCGCGACCACCGTTTGCGTCACGCCGAGGCCCAGATGGTGCTCCCCGACAGCGTGGCGGAGGCAGCCAGCACGGCGAACCGTCATCTCGGCGGTCTTTACGGCCTGTTGATGCGGCTCGATGCGGGCACTGCTCAGCAGGGGGAGAGCATGGAAGCCGCCTGGGAGAGCTTCGACAAGCTGTGGGATCCCCTGTGGAGAATGCGTCGCCTCATGCGTGCGGATCTCGGAATCACGGAACCCGAGCAGGAGGTGTAGGGCTGGTCAACACACCCATGTCTGCTCACAGTTGCTGCGCCCCCGGTGCCCCGCAGTCGGCCTCGGGTGGCGGGAATGCCGTCGAGGGCCCCGCCCTGCGCCACCGCCGAGTCCTCGACCAGCCGAACTCCATGGCGTCGCGCGATCTCCCGCATGCGGGGCATGTCCGCCATCACCGAAAACATATGGGCGGGCAGCACCCGCTCGAAGCCGGGCTGTCCCTGGGCGAGCATCTGCTGGTCAGCCACCCTCTTGAACTGTTCAAAGCTGACCGACTCGTCGGACTTGACCCCGGCCTGCTCGACCAGGTTGTCCCACATCCCCAGGTAGGCCGAGTGGAGGGCCTGGCCCTTCGGGCCGTCGGTGGGCTCGTTGTACGCGCTCAGGAGACGACCCACTTCTTCTTCCCAGTCGCTGCGCTCGATACGGCTGTCGTGGTTCCGGAAAATGCCGTGGCAACAATTGGTAGTGAGTGGAAATTGGTAACGCAGTCGAGCTTTAGTGAGTCAGGTTTTCCCGGCAGGCGGCTCGAAAGTAGAAATATCCGAGACGTGTTCCGCGGGGCGTACCCGGGGCGTCAACCACTAAATGTGCGATCAACGTACTAGTCGCCCTCGCGCTTCGTTAGCGGTGGCTCGCCCCACGGGATGCCTCCAGCTGAACCTGACGGGTAAAAATCGCCAAGCCGTTCGGTCGCGCCCGGTCGCACACTGGCGTACTGCGGGGACGCGCCGCACCCATCGCCCCCGCGCCCACCTGGCTCGATTCATCAGCGTCAATACGTCGTGCGGATCATGGGGAATCCGGCCATCCGGTCGGTGACACCGCGTTTCCGGTCCCTACTCGGCATTTTTTGGTCAGCATTAACTTTGGCCAATGATTTTTCACAGGACCGCCCATGTTTTCCTGTGCGCCGCGGTGGGGCAGATGGAGAAACGGCAATGAAAAAAGGCTCATGTGCGCCGCTCCGGCCCTTTTCTCGGAACGGAACCGCACCGAAGCCGAAGGAGGACGCGAACCGTGTTGCGCACGCTGATCGTCGGCCTGGGGCGCGCGGGCCTGGGCCTGCACGTACCCGTACTGCTCAAAGCGCGGGCGCAGGCCCCCGGCGCATTCGCCGACCGGCCGGTGGTGGCGGTCGACACCCGTGCCGCGTCCACCGGCCGGCCGCGGCGGGACCTCGTCATAGCCGACTCCTTGCGGCAGGCCCGGGAGCTGCTCGACCCGGCACACACGGTCGTGCATGTCTGCACCCCGCCGTCGGTGCGCGCCGAGGTGCTCCGCGATGTCGCCCTGCTCGGCTTCACCAAGGTGGTGGTGGAGAAGCCACTTGCCACTGACGGGGATGCGCTGCGGCGCGTCCTCGCCGTGGTGCGGGACCACGGCCTGTCCCTGTCGGTGGTCGCGCCCTGGCTCCACAGCACACTGACCGAACGGCTCATCGCGCTGGTCGAAGACGGCAAGTTGGGTACCGTGCGTACGGTCACCGTGGCGCAGCACAAGCCCCGCTTCCGCCGTTCACTCGCCAACAGCGGCCACTCCTCGGCCTTCGATGTGGAGGTGCCGCATTCCCTGGGTGTCCTCCTCCAGCTCCTGGGCGACGCGGAGGTGCGCGAGGCGTCCTGCACCGACCTGACCCTCGGGGAGAGCACGGTGCCCCGCATGGGCGGCGCCCGGCTCACACTCCAGCACCACGGGGGAGCCCGGAGCGAGATCGTCTCCGACCTGACCGCACCGCTGCGACAGCGGCAGATCACCCTCGACATGACCGGGGGAACCGTCGTCGGGCACTACCCGGTCGGCCAGGACGACGACTTCGCCCAGCTGGAGACGGCCCGCGCTGGACGGACGGTGCGTGAGATCTTCGAGGACGATGCACTCACGTCCTTCATGGTGCGTGCGTACCGGCGTTGGGCGAGCGGCCCGGGGGAGGACGACCTGTGGCTCCATGTACGGACCGCTGAACTGCTCGATGATGCAAAGAGGTTGGCCGTACGCAACATCGATTGTTGGGAGCCGCTCACTCATGTCAGTTGATGCATCCTCAGTAACGGGCGGCCGACTCCCCGACATCCAGTACGCGGGGATCGGCGACGAGGCAGCCCCTGACCTGGCCGGGCAGCTCGACGCACTGCGCCGGCTGGGGTGGCGGTCGATCGAGCTGCGTACGGTGGACGGCACCGCGATCGCGGACCTGGATGACCGCGCTTTCGCACGGCTGTCCAGCGGACTCGACGCCGCCGGGGCCGATGTCGTCTGCGTCGACTCCCGCATCGCCAACTGGGCCCGCCCGATCACCGGCCGCTTCGAGGACGACCTCGACGAACTGCGGATCCTCGCCCGGCGCTGCGCCACGCTGGGCACCCAGTACGTCAGGGTCATGTCGTACCCCAACTCTGGCCTCAGTGAAGCCGATTGGGGGCGGCGGACGCTGCGCCGAATGACCACTCTGGTCCAGCAGGCCGAGCAGTACGGCCTGGTCCTGTTGCACGAGAACTGCAGTGGCTGGGCCGGTACCCGTGCCGACCGGATGCTCGACCTCCTCCATCACATCGGCAGCCCCGCCCTGCGGCTGCTGTTCGACATCGGCAATGGGGTGCCGTACGGCTACGACGCCCGCGCGGTGCTCGATGCCGTCATCGAGCACGTCGCCCACGTACACGTCAAGGACGCCCGCCCGAGGGCGGGGAGCCAGGTCGATGACGCGTATGGGGCAGGCGAGGTCGAGTACACACTGCCGGGAGAGGGGGATTCCGGTGTACGGGAGTGCCTGACGGCGCTGCTCCGCCATGGCTACACCGGTGCCTGGTCGATCGAACCGCACACCCATCTGCGCCCGCACGACGATCACAACACCACGGACGACGACGGCGTCGCGGCGTTCGTCCGCTACGGCCGGTCGCTGGAGCGGCTCGTACAGCTCGTACAGTTGGAGGTCGCCGCCGGGTCGGTGGTCACCGCCGACGACGGGGGTGCCCGTGCCTGACAACGCGCGCCCCGCACGGCTGAGCCGCACCGACCGTGAGCTGCTCCTTCACCTGCTGGACACCCCCACGGCCGGTCCGCTGGAAACCGGCGGTGACGGCCCCGCCGTACAACTCTGGGAGGCGGGCCGGGCGTACGCGGCAGCCGCCGGGGCACTGGGCCTCACGGTGGTACGCCACGCGCCCGCCGACCCGGCGGTGCTGGACCGCGACGACGTCCCCGAGACCGTGCGGCAGGCCGCGGCGCGCGACCCCGGATTTCTGGAGTGTCAGCCCAGCCTCGTACTGCAGCTGGGCCCCCAACTGCCGCAACACGCAACGCTGATGTTCAACGTCCACCTCGACACCGTGGCCGGCTGGTGGCCGGCCCGCTTCGACGGCACGCGGTTCAGCGGCCGGGGTGCCATCGACGCCAAGGGCCCGGCGGTCGCCCTGCTGGCAGGCATCCGGGCAGCCCGCGCGGCGGAGCCGGCCCTGGGAACGCGGGTCGGTGTCATCATCCAGGCGGTCGCGGGCGAAGAGGGCGGCGCCATGGGGACGTTCGGCACCCGGCCGCTGGTCGAGCAGGGCTTCATCGGCCGGCTGAACCTGTTCTGCGAGCCCACCGGCCACCGCTATCTGCCCCGTGCCACGGCATCGATGACGGCCGGGTTGCACGTCCGGGGCGAGGACGCGGTGGACGACCACCCCGAAGCCGGTCACAACGCGACCGTACTGCTGGGGCACCTCAGCAGCTACCTGGCCCGCACCCTGCCCCCGCGGATCACGGACGGCCGGGTGTGCGTGGCAGGCGTCCACACCGGACAACGGCACAACCGCGTGTACGGCAGCGGGCAGTTGCTGCTCAACATCTCCTACGGCTCCCCGGCCGCGGGTCGGGCCGCCGAGGCCGCGCTCCAGACGTCGTTGCGCGAAGCCCTCGCCGACTTCACCTCGCGGGCCGCCGGCACCTCCGACCTCGCCCGGACGGCGGCCGACGCCGCGGCGATCACTTCCCTGCGGTGGTACAAGCGCGCACTGCCCGCCTTGGAAGACCCGGGCCGCACACCATGGGCCGAAGCGCTGCTGGCGGACGACGCGGGGCTGACCCGCTGGCCGGCCGACGAACCGCCCTTCACCTGCGACGCGATCTGGATGAACGGCGTCCCCGACGCTTACACCGCCGTACTCGGTCCCGGGCATCTGGGTGCCAACCGCGCACATGCCGACGGCGAGTACGCCGATGCCGCGGAGCTCGACAGGTACGCCGACGACATCGCCCGCGTACTCATCGGCTTCACCCGCCAGGCCCTGCAGGGCAAGCCCGACGCCGAGGAGATCACCACCGCATGACCTCATCGATCCACCCCACCACCGACGCCCTTCCGGACCGGCCCACCGAAGAGACCACTGACGAGACCACCGTGCGGGTTCCTTACCAGGACCTCCTCGCCTTCATCACCGATGTCTTCGGCACCAGGGGACTGCCGGACGCTCGGGCGCGTGCCGCCGCCGAGGCGTTGTGCCACGGCGATCTCACCGGCTTCACGAGCCATGGCATCACCAACCTCACCCGGCTCTACCTGCCCATGCTCGATGCGGGCCGGTGCGACCCACGGGCGAAACCCCGTGTGCTCGCTGACCAAGGTGCTTCGGTGCTGCTCGACGCACGGCGGGGCCTCGGCCTGTGGGCAGCCTCCGACGCCATGGATCTGGCGGTCGAGCGGGCCCGCCAGTACGGCATCGGCATGGTCTCGGTCCGCGGTGCCACGCACTTCGGCTGCGCCGGATACCACGCCCTGCGCGCCGTCGACCACCACATGGTGGGCCTGGTCACCGCCAACTGCGGTTGGCAGCAGCTCACTCGGCCCGTCGGCGGTCGCGCCCCGATGCTCGGCACGAACCCGCTCGCCCTCGCGGCCCCCGCCGGTGACCATCCGCCGTTCGTCCTGGACATGAGTACCACCGTGGCCCCCACCGGCAAGGTGCGCGAGGCGGCGCGCGCCGCGCGTGAGGTACCGGCCGGCTGGCTCGCGGACGACCACGGTGCGCCGGTCACCGACCCGACCGCCTTCGATCGTGGCGAGGCGCATCTGCGCTGGCTCGGCGGCGACCCCAACACCGGCGCGTACAAGGGCTTCGGGCTGGGCCTGTTGGTGGAGATACTCTCCGCACTCGTTCCCGGGGCGGGCCTGGGCCCGCACCCGGAGACCGGGGAGCAGCCGACCGGCCGTGACGACGACATCGGCTATCTGACGCTGGCGATCGCGCCGGGCCGGCTCCGGCCCGAGGCGGACTTCCGCACCGAGGCCACCGGCATGTTCGGCGCCCTGCTGGGCTGCCCGCCGATCCACCCGGACGAGCCGGTGCGCTACCCCGGCTGGCCGGAGGACGCCCGTTCCCGCGAACGCCGCGCGAACGGTGTGCCGCTCACGCGGGCGTTGTACGAGGAGATGCTCGATCTGGCCCGGACCAGCCACCTGCGCTTCCCGATACCGATGGGGACCGCCCGCGAGGGAGGCGCGGCATGACCGTACCCCGCATCGGCCTGATCGGCCTCGGCGTCATCTCGCGCTTCTACCTCGCCGCACTGGCCCGCGAGGCAGGCGCCGAACTGGCCGCGGTGTGCGACCCGGACGAGACCAGACTCACCGGCGCGCCGCCCGGAGTACCGCGCTACCGCAACCACCAGGAGTTGCTGCGCCACGCGGACGTGGACGCCGTGGTGGTCAACGTTCCCAACGATCTGCACTTCCCTGTGTGCCGCGACGCGTTGACGGCCGGCCGCGCGGTGTGCGTGGAGAAACCGCTGACCACGAAGCTGAGCGATGCACGCCACCTCGCAGAGCTGTCCCGCGAAGCCGACGTTCCACTGTTCACCTCCTTCCACCGGCGCTACAACACCGAGGTGAACGCTCTCCTGGCACGGCTCCCCTCCCACGCCCCGATCACTTCCCTGACGGTGCGTTATGAGGAGACCATCGAGGAACATGCAGGCCAGGACCGTTGGTACCTCGATCCCGACCGTTGCGGGGGCGGCTGCGTCGCCGACAACGGTCCCAACGCCTTCGACCTGGTACGGCTGTTCCTCGGGGACGTCCACGTCACCGAGGCTGCCGTACGGCGTGACGCACACGGCGTGGACCGGCAGGCGACCGTACGGCTGGCCGCCGCGTCCGGCGCGGTGGCACGGGTCGAACTCGACTGGTCCTACCCGGGGGAGCGCAAGACGGTCGAGGTGCGGCTGGCCGATGGCACCGTGGAGACCGCCGACATGCTCGCGGGCCACCCGGAATTCAAGGGCTCGTTGTGGCACGAGTACGTGGGCGTACTGCGCGACTTCACCGACGTACTGGCCCGTCGCCGCACCCTCGATCGTTCCCACGGCCCGGACGGCCTCGCCGCCCTGGAGTTGGTGGCCGACACCTACGCACACGAACGTGCCGACCGTTCCCGCTCACCACAGGAGGCAGCCCGTCCATGACACCAGGAGAGGACGGGCCCAAGCGCACGGTCCACGGACGGCTCGTGAAGGTGCTCATCCACCGGCGGGAGGACCGGGGCATGTCCCTGGAGCCCTTCGCCGGGCGGTGCGTACGGCGTGGCGAGGTGCATGAGCTGGTGACCACCGACCACACCGAAACGGCTGCCGGTGCGCGCATCGACCGGGTCGGATTCCTGGGCTTCCTGGAAATCGGCTGCGCCGGTGTCATCGACCGCGGCGACGAAGTGTGGCTGGAAGACCGCCGCATCGGAACGGTCCTGGGATTCGATGCATGCCACTTCCCGAACCACTACAACATCCTGATCCACACCCCCGGCCTCCTCACGGGCCCGCAACTGGGCCTCGCTCCGGAAAGGGAGGTGCGTTTCGTACAGGCTGAGGGGTGAACAGAGCTGAGGGGTGAGCAAAAGCCCCGGGCCCGGTGGATGTCATCCACCGGGCCCGGGATTCAGTAGCGGGGACAGGATTTGAACCTGCGACCTCTGGGTTATGAGCCCAGCGAGCTACCGAGCTGCTCCACCCCGCGTCGGTGAACACAACCCTACGCGTCCGGAGCCCACACACCTAATCGGCGCCTTCCGTGCCTCTCGCCCCACCTCTCGGCCTAGCCCGTCGGCAGCATCGCGACCGCCACCACCGAGAGCAGTCCGATGTAGGACCACGCGTAGAGGCGGTCCGGTATGCGCGGCGGGCGCCGGCGCAGTATCGCGATCACCGGCAGGGCTCCCAGGAGCAGCGCCGCGGCGGCGCCGGGGTCGACGAGACCCACCAGGTGCGCCTGCGCGTCCGCGCTTGCCGGGAGCGCATAGCCGCCCAGGGAGATCAGGGCGGCCGGGAGCGCGATGGCGAGGGTGAGCGGGTTGGCCAACGCGGTCGCCACATGCATCGTGTGCCCGGCCCGCCGCATCGCGGGCACGGTCAGGACGCTGCCGCCCACGCCGAGGAAGGCGGCGACCGCGCCGACGGGTGCGCCGACGGCGGCGGGCAACGGCCGCGGCGCGTCGGCAGGCGCCTCGACCTGTGTGCGCGGACCAGCCTGTGTGCGCGGATCAACCTGTGTACGCCGATCAACCTGGGTACGCCGATCAACCTGTGTGCGCGGGCGGAGGAATCCGGGACGCAGCAGCAGGTCGACGATGGTCAGAATGATGTATGCGATGAACGCCCAGCGGGCCAGGGCGGGTGGGGCGAGGCGCGTGGCGAGCGCACCGGCTGCGGCGCCGGCCGCCAGCAGGAGGAGGAGCGCGCCGCTGCCCCGGAGGGCGGCAAGCACCCGCCGTGGCGTGACCGCGGTCGCGAATCCGGCGTTCACCACCATCACCAGGGCCGAGGTGGCCGTCGCGACCCGCATCGCGTCCGCGCCGAGCGCGGCGTCCGCCCACACCACCACCGGGACCGCGACGAACCCGCCACCGAACCCGAACAACACGGTCGTCACCCCGGTGAGAAGCCCGATCCCGATCAATGCCATAACGTCCACCGGCAATGCCATAACGTCCACAGGATCCAGTCCACCAGCCGCACGAGGCTTCTCGCATGCGAAAGTCGGCGCTCTTCTTTCGCATCTCGGCCAGGACGTCGTCAGTGTGTCGGCCAGTACGGTGACTCGGTGAAGAACGTCCCCCTGGACAGCGTCGACCACGTCGACCGGGCCGTCCTGCCGATCGGCACCGACTACCCGTCCGGCCACGTACTGGACTGGCACGAGCACCGGCGCGCGCAGTTCCTCTACGGCGCCACCGGCGTCATGGTCGTCGACACCGACGAGGGCAGCTGGACCGTTCCGCCCGAGCGCGCCGTCCTGATTCCGGCCGCCACCCCGCACCGCGTCCGCATGCTGGGGGTGAGCACCCGCAGCCTGTACATCGAGCCGGACGCCGTCCCCTGGTGGCCAGCCACCTGTACGGTCGTGGACGTACCGCCGCTGCTGCGCGAACTCCTGCTGGCCGCCGTCGAGTTCGAGGCCGACTACCGCCTCTCCGGGCGGGAGGGGCATATCGCCGCGCTCCTCCTGCACGAGATCGCCGCGCGCACCCCGCTCCCGTTCCACGTCGGGATTCCCGCCTCCGCCGATCTCGCGGCGCTCTGCCGCGGGTATCTGTCCGCCCCGGACGCCGGTGTCACCAATGCCGCGTGGGCCGCGCGGACGGCCATGAGCGAGCGGGCCTTCACCCGGCGCTTCCGGGCGGAGACCGGCGACAGTCCGGCCGTCTGGCGGTCCCGCGCCCGGCTGCTCGCGGCCGTCCCGCTGCTGCGCACCGCGCCGGTCACCGAGGTCGCAGGGCACCTCGGCTATGCCTCGCCCGCCGCGTTCACCGCCGCCTTCACCCGCGCCTTCGGCACACCCCCGTCCCGCTTCACCACGCGTGCGGGAACGTGATCGCCGGAGGCAAGAGCCACACAGGCTCTACCGGAGGTCGGAGCCACACAGGCCCCAACGGCCAAAGAGCGTCAGCGGAATCGGCCGGGCCGGAACGCCGCCAGCACCGGGCTGCGTTCCCCGGTGACGATCTCCTCGGCCAGCAGCTCGCCGACGATCAGGGCGAGCGTCGCGCCGCTGTGGGTGAATGCCACGAACAGGCCCGCCACCTCGTCGAGTTCACCGAGCACCGGCTCGCCGTCCCCCGGGATCGGCTTGCGGCCCACACCGAAGGAGTCGAGTTCCAGGCGCGGATGGCCGGTGAGGACGGCCGACGCCTCGCGGAGCAGCTTCTCCACCGTGGAGTCCTTGACCTCGTAGGTGCCGTCCGCATGGGCGATCACCTCGCCCGCCGTGGCGTCGGAGTCCATCACCAGCGCACCGTCCGGAGTGGGCCGCAGCGCTACCCGCGGGGTGTTCAGCGTGGCGCGCAGGGCCGTGCCGAAGGGCGTGGTGTGTACGAGCAGCGCCTTGGACGTCGCGTCGGGGATCTCCACGCCGAACTGCCGTACTGTGCCCGGTACATCGGCCCCCGTCGCCAGCAGGACCGTGTCTACGTCGATGCGTTCGCCGGTGCCCGTGCGTACGGCGGCCGCCCGGTCGCCCTCGACGACGACGGAGGCGGGACCGGCGCCGGTGACGATCCGGCCGCCGCGCGCGGTGAGGTCGGCGGCGAGCTGCCGGACGAGCGGGACGAGGTCCACCCAGCCCTCGCCCGGGTTGAAGATCGCGCCCTCGTCGGGGATCGCGTCCGGGGCGACGCCGGGCGTCCACCGCGCGACTTCGTCGCGGGTCAGCCACTCGGCGTCGTACCCATTGCGCCGCATGTGTGCGAACGCCGTCCGGTGCGACTCGGCCGCGCCGGGCCGCGCCCAGGTCAGCCCGCCGTCGAACTTCAAGTAGTCGGAGGAGGGGACCCGGGTGGCGTACGTGCGGTACCGGTCCATGCCGAGCAGCCGGAGCCGGTGGTACGCCTCGGAGCGCTTGCCGCCGAAGGAGTTGAGCCAGGACAGCGACCGGCCCGAAGCGCCGTCGGCCAGTTCGCCCTCGGTGACCAGGACGACGTCCGCACCGCGGCGGGCGAGCTGCGCGGCGGTCGACACCCCGATGACGCCACCGCCCAGGACGGCGACGCGTAGACGGTGAGCGGAAGTTCGCATACAGAATCCTTTGCAGCTCTCGTCGTGAGAACGTTCTCACGGCCAGCGTGTGGGAACGTTCTCACGCCGTTCTCCGGACCGTCAAGACGCTCCTGGACCGTCAAGACGCCCCTGGACCTCAAGACGCCCCTGGACCTCAAGACGCAACGGCCCGACGGCCGCTCACAAGGAACGGGCCGCCGGGCCGCGCAGGTGGTGCCGGGTCAGGTTTCGTCGCGGTCCGTCAGGGAGTCCTTCATCCCCCGGCTCTGGCCCTTGGCGTCGTCCATGGCGTTCTTCGCCTTGCCCTTCGCCTCGTCGGCGCGGCCCTGGCCCTTCGTCCGGCTGTCGCCGGTGGCCTTGCCGGCCATCCGCTTGGCCTTGCCCTTGAGCTTGTCCATGGCGCCCTTGTCACCCATGCCGGAACTCCTTCGTCTCATTCGGCGGGACGGCAACCACGCTGCCCCACCCCTCGCCGGCCCGCACCCCGGGATGGGCCGGGCCGGTGCGGTCGCCGGGCCGCTGGACTCCTGCGACCCACCCTCTTCTGGTCCTGTCGCACCGGGCGCCCAGCGGGCAGCATGTCGGAATTCGTTGCCGATCAACTCCATGCCGATCAGCAGGCGCCGGCCTGCGTCAGGTGGTGACCGCTCGATGCCCGAGGTACCCCGTACCGCCGATCCATTCACAGCCGCCGATCTGGTGCTTCTCAACGGCACGGTCCGCACGATGGACCGGGCCGGTACGACCCGTACCGCTCTCGCCGCGCGCGGCGGACGGGTACTGGCCGTCGACGACGACGCCGCGGTACGCGGGCTCATCGGGCCGCGCACCCGGGTACTGGACCTCCAGGGCCGCTGCGCGGTGCCGGGGTTCATCGAGACCCACAACCACCCCACCTTCTTCGGGCTGACGCTCGCCGCGGACGTCGACGCGGGCAGCCCGCCCAACGCCACCATCGCCGACATCGTCGCCCGGGTGGAGCAGGCCACCGCCGACGCCGAACCGGGCACGTGGGTGCGCGGCTACCGGTACGACGACACGCTGCTCGCCGACGACCGGCACCCCACCCGCGCCGACCTCGACCCGGTGTCCAAGGACCGGCCGGTCTGCCTCCAGCACGTCTCCGGCCACTTCTGTGTACTGAATACAGTCGGCCTGCGACTGCTCGGCATCGACCGGAACACCCCCGACCCGGTGGGCGGCGCGATCCACCGGGACGCGGCGGGCGAGCCGGACGGGGTGCTCGCGGAGACCGCCGCGTTCGCCGCGTACGCCGCCATGCCCAAGCCGGAGACCGCCGACCTCGCCGAGGCGATCGGGCTGGCCGGTGACGCCTACCTCGCGGCCGGCGTCACCACCGTCCACGACACCGGCCTCGGGCTGGTCGGCGGGCCCGCGGAACTCGACGCGTACCGGCTGGCGCGCCGCAAGGGACGGCTGCGCAACCGCGTCCGGGCGTACCTCGTGCAGGACCTCTTCCCGGGGCTGGGGCGCGGCGAGCTGAGCCCCGTCGAGGCCGGTGTCGCGGGGCTGGGCGACGACCTCTTCCGGGTGGGCGGCGTGAAGCTGTGGGCCGACGGCTCGTTGCAGGGGCTGACCGGCTGCGTCTCGGAGGGGTACGCCTGCGCGCCGGACAAGAACGGGCTGCTGATCTTCCCGCAGGACGACCTCAGCAGGCGGGTGGCCACACTGCACGACGCGGGCTGGCAGGTCGCGATCCACGGCAACGGGGACGCGGCGATCCAGGCGGTCCTGGAGGCGTACGCGAAGCTCGGCCTCGACCCGCTGGAGGGCGACCGGCGGCACCGTATCGAGCACTGCCAGATGGTCAGCGAGCGGCAGCTGGACCAGATGGCCGGCGCCGGCATCCTCGCCTCCTTCTTCATCAAGCACGTCTACTACTGGGGCGACCGGCACCGGGACCGCTTCCTCGGCCCCGAGCGGGCGCGGCGCATCGACCCGCTCGCCTCCGCGGTCAAGCACGGCGTGACGTTCGGGCTGCACTCGGACACGCCGGTGGTGCCCGTACCGCCGCTGGAGGGCATCTGGTGCGCGGTGCGCCGGACGACCCGCGACGGCCACGAGCTGGGGCCCGAGCAGCGGGTGGACGTGGACACGGCGCTGCGCGGCTACACCAGCCAGGCTGCCCACCTCGGCTTCGAGGAGCGCGAGAAGGGCAGTCTGGAGCCGGGGAAGCTGGCGGACATCGCGGTGCTCTCCGCGGACCCGGGCGCCGTCGCGCCGGACGCGGTGCGGGCGCTCCAGGTGGACGCGACGGTCATCGGCGGTGAGGTCGTGTGGGGCGGCGCCGGGCTGGACACCGGGCGCCCCGCCGAGGGAGGCGGGGGCCGGTGAAGGACAGCCGCAAAAGCCTCGGCATCGGACTCGGGGTGCCGGTCCTGGCGATCCTCGTCGTCATGCCGCTGATCGCGGACACGGACGTGTACCTCCTCGGCATCCCGCTGCTGTGGGCGTGGATGTTCGCCTGGTTCCCGCTCACCAGCCTGTGCCTGTGGGTGGCCTGGCGGATCGACGAACCGCGGTACCGGGACGACGCGCGCACCGACGAGGAGGCAACGAGATGACCGCGGCGATCTTCTTCGGCGTCATGGCGGTCTCCGTCCTGGTCGCCTTCAGCGCCCGGCGCGGGATGAAGAACATGTCGATCGGGGAGTACCTCGTCGGCGGCCGCTCCTTCCCGCCCTGGCTGCTGTACTTCCTCGCGGTCGGCGAGATCTACAGCATCGGCACCATGATCGGCTTCCCGGCGGGCATCTACGCGGGCGGCGCGAGCTACGGCATCTGGTTCCTCGGCTACATCCTGCTGGCCTATCCGCTGGGGTACTACATCGCGCCGCTGATCTGGCGGGCCGGCGTGCGGTACGACGCGATGACCATCCCGGACGTCTTCGGGCGGCACTTCCGCAGCCGGAGCCTGGAGCTGGTCACGGCGGGCGCACTGCTGCTCGCGCTGGTGCCGTGGGGCCAGTACCAGTTCATCGGCATGCAGGTCGTGCTGCAGGCGCTCGGGCTGCCGATCAGCCCCGTGCAGTCGGTGATCCTGGCGGGCGTGATCGCCTTCCTCTACCTGGCCGTCTCTGGGGTCCGCTCGCCCGCCTTCGTCGCGATCCTCAAGGACGTGCTGATGGTGCTGGGCATCGTCGTGGCCGGGGTGGTCGCGGTGACGGCGGGCGGCGGCCCGGCGGAGGTCTTCGGCCCGCATTCCGTGCCGCGCGCGCAGATGACGATGAGCGGCTCGCCGATGGTCTTCGCGCTCACCACCATCGTCTTCCAGAGCGTCACCTTCTACCTGGGCTTCTCCGCCGCGTACATCTTCACCGCCAAGTCCGAGCGGGCGATCAAGTCCTCGACGGTGTGGATGCCGGTCTACATGCTGATGTATCCGTTCCTGGTCGCCACCGCCTACTTCGCCTTCGCCGACCGGCCGGACGTCAAGGATCCCAACACGGTCTTCATGGCGGTCGTCCAGGACCGGCTGCCGGACTGGCTGGTGGGCGTGGTCGCCGCGGGCGCCGGCCTGTCGGGCGTCCTCGTACTGGCCGTCACCGCGCTCACCATCGGCGGCATCGTCTCCCGCAACCTCGCACCGAACATCCGCCCCGAGGCGCAGCGCCGCACCACCACGGCGGTCGTCGCGGTCTTCCTGGTCGCCGCCGCGGTGCTCACCCTCACCGCCTCGACGCTGATGCTGACGGTGCTCAACCTGACGTACTACCTGCTCGGCCAGCTCGTACCGGGCTGGCTCGCGCTGATGTTCTTCCGGCGGGTGCGGCCGTGGGCGGTCTCGGCGGGGATGCTCGGCGGAATCGCGGCGTCCATCGTGCTGTACGTGACCGACCCCGGGCTCGGCGGCATCAACGCGGGTCTCGTGGCGGTGGCCTTCAACTGCGTACTGATGTTCGGGCTGAGCCTGCTGCGCCCCGGCCCGGCCACCGAGCCGGTGTCGGCGCATCCCCGGGTGACGTCCGGTCAGGGCGTCTCATCGGGCACCCCGTAGGCCGGTCGCGCGGCCCTGCGGCAGGAGGGAGGCAGCGGTGTTAGAAATTGGTTATGGCGGGACTTCGTCGGATGCGTCACCCTTTGCGGGCAGGGCCGCGCTCCCTGCTGAATCCGCGCAGCCTCGCCGGACAGGTCTTCGTCCTCCAAGTGGTCATCGTGGTGCTGCTGGTGGCGGCCGCGGTCTCGGCCCTGGCCCTCCAGGCCACGCGGGACAGCACGGACGCGGCGGAGCACCGGTCGCGGTCCGTGGCCGAGACCTTCGCGGCCTCGGCCGGCGCTGCCAGGGCGATGGACGGCCCGCACCCCACGGCGGACCTGCAGCCGCGCGCCGAAGCGGTGCGCAAGCGGGCCGACGTGGACTACATCGTCGTCTTCGGCCTCGACGGCATCCGGGTGACCCACCCCGACCGGAAGCTGATCGGCAAGCACGTGGTCGGCGCCTTCGGCCCGGCTCTGGAGGCCGCGCGCAAGGGACAGCCGTTCACGGAGATCATCCCCGGCGGCCCCCTGGGGGACGCCGTGGACACCACCGCACCCATCACCCGCGCCGACGGCTCCCTCGTGGGCATGGTCTCCGCCGGCATCACCCTGGAGCGCGCGGAGAACACCGTGGAGCGCCAGATGCCGGTGCTGCTCGGCGCCGCCGCGCTGGGCCTGGCGCTGGCCGCCGGCGGTACGGCCCTGGTGACCCGGCGGCTCCGCCGCCAGACGCACGGCCTGGGCCAGGCCGAGATGACCCGGATGTACGAGCACCACGACGCGGTCCTGCACGCCGTGCGGGAAGGCGTGGTGATCCTCGGCGGCGACGGGCGGCTGCTGCTGGTCAATGACGAGGCGCGGCGGCTGCTGGAGCTGCCCGACGGCCGCCTGGACGGGCGCCCCGTCGACGAGCTGGGCCTGCCGGACCGGCTGGTGGAGCTGATGCGCTCCGGGCGGTCGGCCACCGACGAGGTGCACCACGCGGCCAACCGCCTGCTGGCCGTCAACGTACGGTCCACCGCACGCGCGGGCGGACCGCGCGGCAGCGTCACCACGCTCCGCGACACCACCGAGCTCGCCGCCCTGACCGGCCGCGCCGAGGTCGCCGGCGAGCGGCTGAAGCTGCTGTACGAGTCGGGGGTGCGGATCGGCACGACGCTGGACGTGGTGCGTACGGCGGAGGAACTGACGGAGGTGGCGGTGCCGCGGTTCGCCGACATCGTCACCGTCGACCTGCTGGAAGCGGTGACCGAGGGCGGCGAGCCGGCGGCGCACACCGACTGGCGGATGCGGCGCCTGGCGGCCGGCGGCGGCCACGGCGACCTGCCGCTCTACCCGGTCGGCGACCTGGTCGACTTTGTGCCCACCACGCCGCAGGTGGCGTCCTTGGAGAGCGGCCGCGCCATGCTGCAGACGGACCTGCTGCGGGACAGCGCGTGGGCGAACCAGGACGCCGTCCAGAAACAACGGATCCTGGACTACGGCGCGCACTCCCTGGTGACGGCGCCGCTGCGGGCGCGCGGCGTGGTCATGGGCATGGCCAATTTCTGGCGGCTGGGCGACTCCCCGCCCTTCGAGGAGGAGGACCTCTCCTTCGCCGAGGAGGTCACCGCGCGCGCCGCGGTCTGCATCGACAACGCCCGGCGCTACGCCCGCGAACACGCCATGGCCGTGACCCTCCAGCGCAGCCTGCTGCCCCGCGGCCTCCCCGAGCAGGACGCGCTGGACGTGGCCTGGCGGTACCTGCCGGCCCAGGCGGGGGTGGGCGGCGACTGGTTCGACGTCATCCCGCTGCCGGGCGCGCGGGTGGCGCTGGTGGTGGGCGACGTGGTGGGGCACGGGCTGCACGCCGCGGCGACGATGGGACGGCTGCGGACCGCGGTGCACAACTTCTCCTCGCTGGACCTGCCGGTGGACGAACTGCTCGGCCATCTGGACGAGCTGGTCACCCGTATCGACAGCGAGGAGGACAGCGAGGGCGCCCGCGGCTGGGAGGGCGTGACGGGCGCGACCTGCCTGTATGCGATCTACGACTCGGTGAGTGGAGTATGCACGGTGGCCACGGCCGGCCACCCCGGCCCCGCGCTGATGGGCCCGGACGGCACGATCACCTACCCGGAGGTGGCGCCCTCCCCGCCGCTGGGGCTGGGCGGCCACCCCTTCGAGCCCACGGAGCTGCGGCTGACCGAGGGCTCGTCCCTGGTGCTGTTCACCGATGGCCTGGTCGAGGACCGCGGACGCGACATCGACGACGGCCTGAACATGCTGGCCGGAGCGCTGGAACGGGCCGCGGGCCGCAGCCCGGAAGAGATGTGCCAGGCCGCCGTCGACGCGATGGTGCCCGAACGCCCCTCCGACGACATCGCGCTCGTGGTCGCCCGCACCCGGCTGCTCGCACCGACGAAGGTCGCGGACTGGGAGGTGGCCCCGGACCCGGCGGAGGTGGGCCGGCTGCGCGCCGAATGCGGGGCACAGTTGGCGGAGTGGGGTCTGTCGGACATCGTCTTCAGTACGGAGCTGATCCTCAGCGAGCTGATCACGAACGCGATCCGGTACGGCGCGCCGCCCGTCCGGCTGCGACTGCTCCGCGACCGCTGTCTGATCTGCGAGGTGGCGGACAGCAGCAGCACGGCCCCGCACCTGCGCCGGGCGACGAGCACGGACGAGGGCGGCCGCGGGCTGTTCCTCGTCGCCCATCTGTCGCAGCGGTGGGGGACCCGGTACACCCCCGGCGGCAAGGTCATCTGGACCGAACAGCAGCTCTCGGGGGCCAGCGCGGCCGCCCTTGAGACGCCGGCCGACGTGCTCCTGGATCAGTTCGACGACACGGGGTTCTGAGGCGCGTACGCAACCCGGGAACTCTGACGCACGCTGCCACTGCCGCACCGTCCTACGGCAGGTGCAGCCGGTCGCCGCCCGCCAGGATCGCGGCCGCCAGCGCCTCCGCCGGGCGGCTCGCCGGGGCGTCCGGGCGGCCGTGCACCAGGACGAAGTCGACACCGCCGAGCTCCGGCAGCCCCGCCCGGGCGCCCACCCGGACCAGCCCCGGCGGGATCATGCCGAGCGAGTGCGCCATCACGCCGAGCCCGGCGCGGGTCGCCGCGATCAGCCCGTTGAGGCTGCCGCTCGTACAGGCGATGCGCCACTCGCGGCCCTGCGCCTCCAGCGCCTGGAGGGCGCGCGCCCGGGTCAGCGCCGGCTGCGGGAAGAGCACCAGCGGTACCGGCCGCTGCGGATCAAGCCGCAGCCGCTCGCTGCCGATCCACACCAGCTTGTCCCGCCAGATCAGCCGCCCCTGCGGATCCTCCGGGCGCCGCTTGGCCAGTACGAGGTCCAGCCGCCCCGCCGCCAGCCGCTCGTGCAGCGTCCCCGACAGCTCGACCGTCAGCTCCAGGTCCACCTCCGGATGGTCCCGGCGGAATCCCTCCAGCACCTCCGGCAGCCGGGTCAGTACGAAGTCCTCGGACGCGCCGAACCGCAGCCGGCCGCGCAGCCGCGTCCCCGCGAAGAAGTCCGTGGCCCGCTCGTTGGCCTCCAGGATCGTGCGCGCGAAGCCGAGCATCGCCTCGCCGTCCTCGGTCAGGTCCACTCCGTGGGTGTCCCGCGCGAACAGCCGGCGCCCGGCCGCCGCCTCCAGCTTCCGCACATGCTGGCTGACGGTCGACTGCTGCACCCCGAGGCGCTGCGCGGCCTGCGTGAAGCTCAGGGTCTGTGCCACGGCCAGGAAGGTCCGCAGCTGTACGGGATCGAACACGCTCCGAGCCTACCCCGGCCATCTCGATCCGTAATGACAGTGACTACGGTAAGAGGGCTTCCCGATTGCCGATCGAGGAAGCACTCTGGAGAAGGCACCGTCCATGCCCCGGGGCATACGGCACACCGCATACGGGACACCACGTACGGGATACCGCATCGAGATGACCGCATACCCCGGCCCGAGCCGTCGACCGATAGAGAGACCATGCGCCGCCCTCAGCTGAAGATCCCCTCCTGGCTCCCCGTGGACGGATACATCCTGGCGCTCATCGGCACGGTCGTGCTGGCGGCGCTGCTGCCCGCCAGAGGCCCCGTGGCCACCGGCGCCGAGGGCGCCTCGACCGGCGCCGTCGCCCTGCTCTTCTTCCTCTACGGCGCCCGGCTCTCCACCCGTGAGGCGATGGACGGCCTGCGCCACTGGCGCCTGCACCTCACGGTCCTGGCCTTCACCTTCGCCGTCTTCCCGCTGCTCGGCCTGGCCGCGCGCGGCCTCGTGCCGTACGTGCTGACGCCCCAGCTCTACACCGGGCTGCTCTTCCTGTGCCTGGTGCCCTCCACGATCCAGTCCTCGATCGCGTTCACGTCCATCGCACGCGGCAACGTCGCGGCGGCGATCTGCGCGGGCTCCTTCTCCAGCCTGGTCGGCATCGTTCTCACCCCGCTGCTGGCGGCCCTGCTGCTGGGCGGCGACGGCGGCGGCTTCTCCGCCGACTCGCTGCTCTCCATCGTCTTCCAGCTGCTGGTGCCCTTCCTCGCCGGACAGCTCCTGCGCCGCTGGATCTCCGGCTTCCTCACCCGGTACAAGAAGGTGCTCGGCTATGTCGACCGCGGCTCGATCCTGCTGGTCGTCTACACCGCGTTCAGCACCGGCATGGTCCAGGGCATCTGGGGCCGGGTCTCCTTCTGGCGGCTGGTGGAGCTGGTGGCCGTCGAGGCCGTACTGCTGGCCGTCATGCTGACGCTGACCACGTACGGCTCGCGGAAGCTGGGCTTCCCGCGCGCCGACCGCGTCGCGATCACCTTCGCGGGCTCGAAGAAGAGCCTGGCGGCAGGGCTGCCGATGGCCAGCGTGCTGTTCGGCGCCCAGGCCAGCCTCGCGGTGCTGCCCCTGATGCTCTTCCACCAGATGCAGCTGATGGTCTGCGCGGTGATCGCCAAGCGGTACGCACGCCGAGCGGAGGCCGCGGAGGCCGCCGGGTCCTCCGGCGCCGTGTCGGCCGCCGGCCCGGTGGGGGCGCGCCCCTAAGCTGCCGTCCATGACGGGCCATCACGTCCTCACCTGGGACGTCACCGCGAGCAAGGGCATCGAGACCGCGTGGGTCGACCTCGGCGAGCGGACGCTGTCCGCGCACGGCCGGGCGGTGGGCACCGTACCGGAGGCGTACTGGATCACGTACGAGCTGGAGACCGGCGAGGACTTCGTGACGCGGCGGCTGCGGGTACGCGCCGAGAGTGCGGCCGGCAGCCGCGAGCTGGATCTGCGCCGCGACGACGAGGGACGGTGGACCGCGGGCGGTGAGCCGCTGGCGGGCCTGGAGGGCGCGCTCGACTGCGACCTCGGGCTGTGCCCGCTCACCAACACCATGCCGCTGCTGCGCCACGGCCTGCACCGCTCCCCGGGGGAACACGAGTTCGTGATGGCGTGGGTGTCGGTGCCGGAGCTGGCCGTACAGCCCTCCCCGCAGCGGTACGCGCACCTCGCCCGCACGGAGGAAGGCGCCCGGGTGCGGTACACCTCGGGCGCCTTCCAGCGCGACCTGGAGTGCGACGGGGACGGCCTGATCGTCGACTATCCGGATCTGGCGCACCGCACCCAGACCCGCTGACCGGCCGTCCCCGCCTCCTCGTCAGTCCCCGCGCACCTGGTCCAGCGGCAGCCGGAGCACGGCCGGCGCCGCGGCCGGTGCGTTCTGCTCCCGTACCGCCGCCAGCTCACGGTCGCTCAGGGCGCGCCCGTAGACGCGTACCTCGTCCAGCGCTCCCGTGAAGTGCGCGCGAGCGTCCGGCTTCTGGCCGAGATGCACCCCGAACGTGTCGTTCCGGCTGACCGATCCGGGCACATCGGCCACCGAGGTGGTGTGCATACCGTCCACAGTGAGCGACAGACGGTCGCCCGACCGGCGCAGCGCGAGGTGGTGCCAGCGCCCGTCGTTGGCCGCGCCGGCCACGGCGGCCTGCGCGGACTTCGCGGGCCCGGCGCCCGCGAGCGCCGTGAGGTCCGCCGTGAGCCGGTTCTTCGCGGGGTCGGCGCGCAGCGCCACCTGCGGCGCCCTGCTGCCCACGCCGCCCATCCACAGCAACGGCTGCTCGCCGCTCTTCGCCTCGTACCGGAACCAGAGGCTGCAGGTGAAGTCGCGGTCGCCCAGCGGCAGCGACGAGCGGAACGGCAGCCGTACGGCGTCGTCCTTGCCGTCCAGCGCCAGCGCCTGCCCGAAGCGGCCGTCGGCCGTACGGGCGCCGCCCAGCACGGCGGCCGGCCGGGCGCCGACGCCGCTGTCCGGCGTCGTCGGGTCCGGCCCGCGGCGCGGCCCGAGCCAGTCCTCGGTGAACCGCGCGAAGCGGATCTCGTCCCGCGCGTCCACCGCGCCGCCCTCGTAGAGCAGCCCGACTTCCCCGGACTTGATGTTCGTCATGTCCGAGTAGCCGGACCAGTCGGTGGTGATCCGCCCACCCCGCTCCGCACCCTCCCACGTGCGGCCCTCGTCGTACGAGGAACGGATGGTCATGGTGCGCCGCCGGTCGGGGTCGGCGGGCGCGGCGAACAGCAGCCTGCTGTAGCCGTCGGCGGCCCGCGACCGCAGCCGCAGCACCGAGCCCTGGACCATGGGCGTGTACAGGTCGGGAATGGCCCGGAACGGCTCGGCGAAGGACTGTCCGCCGTCCCGGCTGACCGCCGCCGTGCGGTGCCCCAGGTCCGTACCGTCCTGCTCCCGCCCGTTGACGTAGATCCCGCCGTCCGCACGCTCCACGAGCGTCATCTCGGACGGCTTCTGGCGGAACGTTCCGTCCGACGCGGTCCGCCAGGTGTCGACCGCGCCGGTGTGCCACTTGGTGCCGCCGTCGTCGCTGTACATCAGAGCGGCGTGATTGGCCGTTATCCGGCCGCCCCCGTAGCTCTCGGCGTTGACCGCGTAGACCAGCCGCCCTGCATACCGTCCGCGGGTCAGCTGAATACCGTGTACAGGCCCGGTCGCGTACCAGGAGTTCCACGACGGCGGCCGGAGCGCGGACGTCATGTCCCGGGGCTTGGACCAGGTACGGCCGTCGTCGTCGCTGTACTGCAGGTGCGGCGTGCGGTCGCACGGTATATCGCAGTTGCGGCCGTCGTCGCGGCCCTTGTTGTAGGTCTCGGCGAGGACCACGCGGCCGGTCCGGCGGTCGACGACCGGCGCCGGATTGCCGTGCGTGTCGCCGCCGCCCTCGTTGACGACCTGGAGCGGGCCCCAGGTACGGCCGCCGTCGGTGGACCGTTTCAGCACGAGGTCTATGTCGCCGGCGTCCCCGCAGTCGTTCACCCGGCCCTCGGCGAAGGCGAGAAGGGTGCCGCGCGGGGTCGTCACGATCGCGGGGATACGGAAGCAGGCATAGCCCTTTTCCTGGGCGGCCTTGAAGAGCACCTGCTGGGTGAGGCCGGCCGGGGCCGCCTCGGTGGGGGGTTGGGCGTGTGCGGGAGTCGGGGGGAGGAAGGCGAGCGCCGCCGTGGCCAGCGTGGCCCACCAGCGGCGTCGCCCGAGTCTCGGGCCGGGACTGCGGTGTTCGCTGAGATCTGACGTCATGGTCCGACCTGCCCTTCGAGGCATCGGCGAGGCATCGGCGTCGGCCGCGCGGCGGGTCCGGGAAGGTTCCCCGGGGCCCGCCGGACGGATCATCTGGACATCCCACGTATGGACATCCCACGTCCCATGTTCGTGCGGAGGAAGGTACTTGTCCCGCAGGCGCCCCGGCAAGGACCGTGCGTCACCCGGATTGGCCGGGGAGTGTCCCCGCTTCCCCGACGGGGCGTCAGGGGACCAGGACGACCTTGCCGAGATTGGTGCGTGCCTCGATGAGCGCGTGCGCGCGGGCCGCCTCGGCGAGCGGGATCTCGGCGTGTACCGCCGGGCGCAGCCGGCCGTCCCGCGCCAGCTCCCACAGCTCGGCGCCCTGCCGCGCGTACAGCTCCGGATTCCCGGCAGCGAAATGACGCATCGTCATGCCGGTGATCGTTTTCGCGCCGGCCAGCAGCTCGTACGCCGGTACCGTGCCGCCGCCGGAGTTGAAGAAAATCAGCCGCCCGCCGGGCGCGCACGCCGCGAGCGCGCGCGGCAGCAGCTCGCCGCCGACGCCGTCCAGCACGATCCCGGCCGGCTCGCCCCAGGGATCCGCCTCGTACGTCACGACCTCGTCGGCCCCCAGTCCGCGCAGGAACTCCGCTTTGGCCGGCCCCGCCGCGCCGCTCACGGCCGCGACCACCCGTCGCGCGCCCCGGATCCTCGCCAGCTGCACCGCGAGATGCCCGGTCGCGCTCGCCGCGCCCGTGACCAGGACGGAAGCGCCCGCCACGGGCTGCGCGGTGTGCAGCGCAGCGAGCGCCACATGGCCGCCGCGCACCAGCGCCACCGCGTCCACCGCGCTCGCGCCGTCCGGTATCCGGCTCGCCAGCCCGACCGGCACGGTGACCAGTTCGGCGTACGAACCGGTGAAGGGCAGCCCGGTGACGCGATCGCCGACCGTATACGCCGTGACGTCCGGGCCCATGCCGACGACCTCCCCGGCAACCTCGCCGCCGAGTACGCCGGGCAGCGGTGGACCCCCGCCGTTGCCGTCGCCACGCACCGCGCGCACGGACGGCAGCGTCACCCCGATCGCCTCCGTACGCACCAGCAGCTCACCGGGACCGGGCACGGGCGCCTCGGCCTCCTCCATGCGCAGTACCTCGGGACCGCCGTACTCGTAGAACCGGACACGCCGCATGCGTACCTCCAGGGGACACGGAAACATTGGGCGCCCCAACGGTATCCAATAAGCCGTTGGACGTCCCAACGTTTTTTGCGTTCGCTCGATAGGCTGAGGGCATGGCCGAAACCCCCTATGTACCCACGCGCATCCGTGCCCTCCCCAGCTGGCTCCTCGGCCGTGCCGCGGCACGCGGCCACCGGCTCGTCGCCGACGCACTGGCCCGCGAGGGCATGCGGATGATGCACCACGCCGTGCTGTCGGCCGTAGCCGAACTGGGCCCCGTCTCCCAGGCGGACCTGGGCCGCAGCCTGAGCATCGACCCCAAGGACATGGTCATGATCGTCAACGATCTGGTGGCCGAGGAACTGGTCACCCGCGCGCCCGACCCACGCGACCGCCGCAAGAACGCCGTCACCATCTCGTCGGCCGGCAGCCGTACGCTGCGCCGCACGCAGAAGCTCGGCGACGCGGCCAACGCGGAGCTGACCGCCGCCCTCAGCCCCGCCGAGCGCGACCAGCTCATCGACCTGCTGACGCGTATCGCGACACCGGGGCTGGGCGACCGCTGCAGCTGACGGGTCATCGGCTTCCGCGGCGGGCAGTGCTTCCGTAGCGAGCAGTCGGGAGGGCCGGTCGGCACAGGGGGGGCGCACCCCGCCGACCGGGCCCGTCTGCCCCCTAATGGGTCGTCAGCCCACCAGTACTCGTTGCTCCCTGAAGGCCGTCAGTCTCTGAGTCTCCGTTGTTTCCTGTAGGCCGTCAGTCCAGCGAGCCGAGGGCGATGCGGTGCTCGCCCGCGTACACGTTCATCGAGCTGCCGCGCAGGAAGCCGACCAGGGTGAGGCCGGTCTCGGCGGCCAGGTCGACGGCGAGCGAGGACGGCGCGGAGACCGCCGCCAGTACGGGGATGCCCGCCATCACGGCCTTCTGGGCGAGTTCGAAGGAGGCGCGCCCGGAGACCATCAGGACCGTGTCGGACAGCGGCAGCCGGTCCTGCTGCAGCGCCCGCCCGATGATTTTGTCGACCGCATTGTGTCGACCGACGTCCTCCCGCAGGTCCAGCAGTTCACCGTCGACCGTGAACAGTCCGGCCGCGTGCAGCCCGCCGGTACGGTCGAACACCCGCTGAGCGGCGCGCAGCCGGTCGGGGAGTACGGAGAGCGTGGCCGGCTCGACGGTCATCGCGTCGTCGTCCTTGAGCGCGAAGCGCGCCGTGGTCCGCACCGCGTCCAGGCTCGCCTTGCCGCACAGCCCGCACGAGGACGTCGTGTAGACGTTCCGTTCCAGGGTGATGTCCGGGACGGCGACACCGGGCGCGAGCTGCACGTCGACTACGTTGTACGTGTTGCTCCCGTCGTCGGTCGCCCCCGCACAGTAGACAATATTCGCCAGCTCCGCCGCGCTGCCGAGCACACCCTCGCTGACCAGGAAGCCGGCCGCGAGCGCGAAGTCGTCGCCGGGCGTGCGCATCGTGATGGCGAGCGGCTTGCCGCCGAGCCGGATCTCCAGCGGCTCCTCGGCGACCAGGGTGTCCGGGCGGGTGCTCACGGCTCCGTCGCGGATCCGGATGACACGCCGTCGCTCGGTGACCCGTCCCATAAGTGATCAGTCCCGTCCGTTCCGGTTCTGCTCAGTCCCGGTTCTGTACGTGTTGGTAGCCGAAGCGGCCCTTGACGCAGAGGTTGTCATGGGTCACCGGGTTGTTGTGCGGCGAGGTGACCTTGACGATCTCATTGTCCTGCACATGGAGGGTGAGATCGCAGCCCACCCGCAGTACGCGCACACCGTCGTCGTCTCCGTCTGCCGCCCCTCGTTTGGTGCTCACCGCAACGCGACGGCGGCCCGGTCGGAGAGGTGCTTTCCGGCCGGGCCGCCGTGTCCGGGGTCAGTGGGTGTGTCGCGCCACGGGTCAGACCTCGCCTCGCCAGGCGCCGGTCTCCGTGCCGCGGTGCTCGATGAACTCCTTGAAGCGGCCGAGGTCACCGGTGGCCTGACGGCGGACGAAACCGAGCTTGTCGCCGACCGTGTCGGCGATGCCCTCCGGATCGTGCTCCATCTGAAGCATCACCTTGGTGTGCTGGTCGTCGAGGCGGTGGAAGGTCACCACGCCGGCCTGGCGCGCCTCGCCTTCCACGGTGGTCCACGCGACCCGCTCGTCGGGGATCTGCTCGGTGATCTCCGCGTCGAACTCGCGGGTCACTCCGCCGACCTTGGTGACCCAGTGGGTCAGTGTGGGCGTGCGCTGCTCGATGCGCTCGACCCCGTCCATGAACCGGGGGAACTCCTCGAACTGTGTCCACTGGTTGTAGGCAACCGGCACCGGGACGGCCACCTCGACCGATTCCTCGATCTTCGACATGGTCCGGGCTCCTCCTCTCGTGAACGTGCAGGGCTCCCCGCGTACCCGCCAAGTCCGGTTCGACGCAGGGAAACCGAAGCCCAGTCCGCTCGTTGAGGTGATACGGATCACCGAAGCGTGCTGTGTGGGGTAGGTTGCGCTCGGTAGACTGTAGACGATAACCAATCGCCGTCCGGTGTCTCCGAGTCCCGGAGTCGCGGAGCCGTAGAGTCGCGGAGTGCCGGCGTCCGAGTCGTAGAGGGGGACGCGATGCTGTCCACTGGGCTGCCGCAAGGGGCCGTGCCGAAGCTCGAACGCCCCGGCCCGTTGCGCGAGCGTGTCTATGAAGCACTGCTCGAACTGATCACGACCCGCGCGCTCCAGCCCGGCCAGCATCTGGTCGAGAGTGAACTCGCCGGTCATCTCGGCGTCTCCCGGCAGCCGGTGCGCGAGGCGCTGCAGCGGCTGAACACCGACGGCTGGGTCGATCTGCGCCCCGCCCAGGGCGCGTTCGTCCACGAGCCGACCGAGCAGGAGGCCGACCAGCTGCTCAGCGTGCGGACCCTGCTGGAGGCGGAGGCTGCCAGGCTCGCCGCCATCGCGTGTAACCCCAGGAACGGCATCGAGGAGCTGCGGGAGCTGTGCAACCGGGGTGAGCAGGCGGTGCGCGCCGACGCCGTGGATCTGGCCGTCGCCGCGAACGCGGAGTTCCACGCCAAGATCGTAGAGATGGCCGGCAACGCTGTGCTGGCCGAGCTGGCCGAGCAGGTCGGCCGGCGGGTGCGTTGGTACCACACGCCGGTCGCCCGGCAGCGCGGCCAGCAGTCCTGGATCGAGCACCGCGAGCTGATCGAGCTGATCGCCGAGGGCGATGGGCCCCGCGCCGCAGAGATGATGCGCACCCACACCGAGCACACCCGCCAAGCGTACCGCCAGCGGGTGCGCGCCAAGGATTCCTGAAGAGCCGTACGAGACGCGGGAGTTCGTTGGGCAGTGGCCGTTACGGCCGGGCGGCGGCCCCGGCGCTCCGGAACAGTGCCGTCCAGAGGAACGGTTCACCGAAGCGCGGGGACTCCGGCGGCTCGTCGTGCATACGGCGCAGCTCCACCTCCGCCAGATCGGAGAAGATCCGGCGCAGCGACTCCGCGGTGTAGGCGATCCCGCCGTGCAGCCCGGATTCGGACCGGCGGTAGAACTCCTCGTCGGGCACCTCGGAGCCCATCCCTCCGGCCGCAAAGCAGGTCAGTCCGAAGTGACCGCCGGGGGCGAGCGCCCGGTCGAGGAGCGCGAGGTAACTGATGCGGCGGTGCGGCGGCAGGTGGTGGAAGCAGCCGGAGTCGTAGATCAGGTCGTACGGACCGGCGAGTGCGCCGTCGGCCGCTTCGGTGCCGATGAGGGCGAAGGCGTCGCCGCAGTGAAAGGTGACCTTGGTGCCGGACCCGGACCCGGACCCGGTACCGGCCTCGCGGGCGCGGTCCTCGGCCCAGGAGATGGCAGTGGGGGAGAGGTCGACGGCGTCCACTTCGAAGCCCAATGAGGCCAGGTGGAGGGCGTTACGGCCCGGCCCGCAGCCCAGATCCAGGGCGCGCCCCGGCGTGATCAGCCCGCGTTCCAGGTACGAGACCAGGCTCTCGTCCGGCTTCGCCGCGAAGAACGGCACCTCTTTGGTGCGGTCCGCGTAGAAGTCGTCCCACCAGGAGGCCCCGCCCGTCGTCCAGCGGTCCGCCTCCGGCGCGAACAGGGCGTCCAGGAGCTTCAGTACATCGTCGACTGTACGTATGTGCCGGTCCACCACCCGGTCCCCTTTCCCTCGCCGCTGATCGTAGAGGCATCGCTCGCCGGTGATCGTGGATAGCGCAGCCCCGCTTACCCGTGCGCAAAACTTTGTCCCGAGTCAGGAGAAAGTCGGTGCGGATTCTGTCCGTAGTACTTCCTCGTTAGGACAAGCGCTGCTACGTTCCCCTCGAAAGCCCGGTGGGACGGCCGAAAACGGCCCGCCCGCACGCACCGGGCGCCACCAGAATTTCGACGGTGCCGAGTACGGCTGGAGGGCGGCGTGAGGCGCATGACGGCGAGGCCCGCGAACGCGCACCAGGCACGGCTCCTCCGCCTGCTGCGCGACCAGGGGCCCAACTCCCGTGCTCAGCTGGGCGACCAGGTCGACCTGTCACGCTCCAAGCTCGCGGTGGAAGTCGACCGGCTACTGGATACCGGCCTCGTCGTCGCCGACGGGCTGGCCGCCTCCCGGGGCGGCCGCCGCTCCCACAACATCCGGCTCGCGCCCTCGCTGCGTTTTCTCGGCGTCGACATCGGCGCGACCTCCGTCGACGTAGCGGTCACCAACGCCGAGCTGGAGGTGCTCGGTCACCTCACGCAGCCGATGGATGTACGGGCCGGACCGGTCGCCGTATTCGAGCAAGTACTCGCGCTCGCAGCCAAGTTGAAGGACAGCGGGCTCGCCGAGGGGTTCGACGGGGCGGGCATCGGTGTGCCGGGCCCGGTCCGCTTCCCCGAGGGCGTGCCCGTCGCGCCCCCGATCATGCCCGGCTGGGACGGCTTTCCCGTACGGGAGGCGCTCAGCCAGGAGTTGGGCTGCCCGGTCATGGTCGACAACGACGTGAACCTCATGGCGCTGGGGGAGCAGCACGCGGGCGTGGCCCGTACCTCGCAGGACTTCCTCTGCGTCAAGATCGGCACGGGCATCGGCTGCGGCATCGTCGTCGGCGGCGAGGTCTACCGCGGTACGACCGGCAGTGCCGGCGACATCGGGCACATCCAGGTCGAGCCCAACGGCCGCCGTTGCGCCTGCGGCAACGCGGGTTGTCTGGAGGCGTACTTCGGCGGTGCCGCGCTCGCTCGCGACGCGGAGGACGCGGCGCGCGACGGCCGTTCGGTCACGCTCGCGGCTCGTCTCGAGGCGGCGGGCGCGCTCGCCGCGTCGGACGTGTCCGTGGCCGCCTCGGCCGGTGATGCCACCGCACTGGAACTGATCAAGGATGGCGGTACCCGCACCGGGCAGGTCATCGCCGGCCTCGTCAGCTTCTTCAACCCGGGCCTCGTGGTGATCGGCGGCGGTGTGACCGGCCTCGGCCACACACTGCTGGCCGCGATCCGTACGCAGGTCTACCACCAGTCGCTGCCGCTGGCGACCGGTAACCTCCCCATTGTTCTGGGGGAGTTGGGGCCGCTGGCCGGGGTGACCGGCGCGGCCCGGCTGATCAGCGACCACCTGTTTTCGCCTGCCTGAGTCATGCAGTCACGCCCCTGAGGCCGCTCGCATGGCCGGGGGCTGAGGAACCGCGCTCCACCGCACCGCTGAAGTACTGCCGTACCAGCGCAAGTACTGCCGTACCACTGCTCACGCACTGCCGTACCACTGCACCGCCATCGAGTGACGCACCGTCAGCTCGCGATGCTGCATGCCCGTACGCGCTCGGCCCTGAACCGCACCGCCCTGTTCCGCCCTGCCCGCTCACCGGCGTACCGCCGAGGAGGCCCGTCATGGCACCAGCGCACCGCCCCGCACCACCGCCGCCCGCGGCACACGAATCCGCCGGACCGCTGCTCACCATGGCCGGCATCACCAAGTCCTTCCCCGGCGTCCGCGCGCTGGACGGCGTCGACCTGGACGTTGTCGCGGGCGAGGTGCACTGCCTGCTCGGCCAGAACGGTGCCGGCAAATCCACCCTGATCAAGGTGCTGGCCGGCGCCCACCAGCCCGACGGCGGCACCATCCGTTGGCGCGGGGAGACCGTCTCCCTCAAGTCCCCGATCGCCGCCATGCGGCTGGGCATCGCCACCATTTATCAGGAGTTGGACCTGGTGGAGCACATGTCCGTCGCGGAGAACGTCTTCCTCGGCCACGAGTGCGCCACCGGCGGCTTCCTCCGCACCGGGGAGGCCCGCGAGCGGACCGCCGAACTGCTCGCCCGCCTCGGCCATCCCGAGATCGACCCCGGCACACTCGTCGGCCGCCTCTCTGCTGCCGGGCAGCAGATCGCGTCCATGGCCCGCGCCCTCTCGCACGACGTACGGCTGATCGTCATGGACGAGCCGTCCGCCGCGCTCGACCCCGACGAGGTCGACAACCTCTTCCGCATCGTCGCCGCGCTCACCGCCTCCGGCGTCGCCGTCGTCTACATCTCGCACCGACTGGAGGAGATCCGGCGGATCGGCGACCGTGTGACGGTACTGAAGGACGGGCGCACGGCCGCCCGCGGCCTCGATGCGCACGCCACCCCCACTCGCGACATCGTCGCCCTGATGACCGGCCGCGACGTCGAGTACGTCTTCCCCGAACGACGCGCGGCCACCGACCGTACGGAACCGGCGTACTCGGACCCCTCGCAGGCGGCCCCGGACGGCCCCGCCCCCGTCCTCAGCGTCGAAGGGCTCGCCCGCGACGGTGAGTTCGGGCCGGTCGACTTCCGGCTGCACCCCGGCGAGATCCTCGGGCTCGCCGGACTCGTCGGGTCGGGCCGCTCGGAAATACTGGAGACCGTATACGGTGCACGGCGGCCCACCGCCGGACGGGTGCTGGTCGACGGTCGACCGCTGCGCCCCGGCAGCGTCACCGCCGCCGTACGCGCCGGCCTCGGCCTCGCCCCCGAAGAGCGCAAGTCCCAGGCGCTGCTGCTCCTGGAATCCGTCAGCCGCAACGTTTCCCTCTCCTCGCTGCCGCACTTCGCACGCGCCGGCTGGCTGAACCGGCCCGCCGAACGGGCCGGCGCCCTGGCCGCCACCCGCGGCCTCTCGCTGCGCCCCGACGACCCCGACCGCCCGGTCCGCACCCTCTCCGGCGGCAACCAGCAGAAGGCCGTACTGGCCCGCTGGCTGCTCCGCGGCTGCCGCGTACTGCTGCTGGACGAGCCGACCCGCGGCGTGGACGTCGGCGCGCGCGCCGAGCTGTACGCGCTGATCAGGCGGCTCGCGGACGACGGCCTTGCCGTTCTGCTGGTCTCCAGCGAGGTGCCCGAGGTGCTCGGACTCGCCGACCGGGTGCTCGTCCTGCGCGAGGGCCGGGTCGTGCACGAGGGCGAGGCGGCGGCACTGGACGAACACCGGGTGCTGGACCTGGTGATGAGCGACGGCCCCGGACCCGTGCCCGTACTGGATTCCGCATCCACCCCACGGGATTCCGTATGCAGCCCACGAGATTCCGCATTCCACGCACGGGATTCCGTAGGCACCGCCCCCGAGGACACGTCGGCCCCGAACCCGCGAGGAGACCGCCCGTGAACACCTCCGAAGGACACGCCCTCCCGGCCGAGGCGGGCAGCGCGCCCCCGGGCCCCGCCGCCTCGGCCGCCGGCGACACCCGGCACGCCCGCGCCCGCCGCCGCCCCGACGTCCGCAACCTCTCGCTGCTCGGGGTGCTCGCCGCACTCGTACTGGTCGGCGCGCTCACCAAGCCCGAGCAGTTCCTGAGCGTGCAGAACCTGCAGCTCGTCCTCACCCAGGCGTCCGTGATCGGTGTGGTCACCGTCGGTGTCACCTTCGTCATCATCGGCGGCGGCATCGACCTGTCCGTCGGCGCGATGGTGGCGCTCGCGACGGTCTGGGCGACGACGGTGGCGACCCAGTCGTACGGCCTCGGCGGCATCCTGTTGTGTTCGCTGCTGGTGGCCCTGGGCTGCGGGCTGGTCAACGGGCTGCTGGTGTCGTTCGGCGGCATGGTCCCCTTCATCGCCACGCTCGCCATGCTCGCCTCGGCACGCGGCCTCGCGCTGCAGATCAGCCAGGGCGGTACCCAGGTGGTGTCCGTCGAGCCGGTGCTCGCGTTGGGCCGCCGGGACGCGTACCTGTTCGGCATCCCGCCCATCGTGCTGGTCTTCGCCGTCGTCACGGCCGCCGGCTGGCTGCTGCTGAACCGTACGACCTTCGGCCGGCGCACCGTCGCGGTCGGCGGCAACCCGGAAGCGGCCCGGCTGGCCGGCATCGACGTACGCCGCCAGCGGCTGCTGCTGTACCTGCTGTCCGGGCTGTGCTGCGGCATCGCGGCCTTCCTGCTGATCGTGCTGACCGGCTCGGGCCAGAACACCAACGGGAACCTCTACGAACTCGACGCCATCGCCGCGGCCATCATCGGCGGCACCCTCCTCAGCGGCGGCCGCGGCACCATCACCGGCTCCGTCCTGGGCGTCCTCGTCTTCACCACGATCACCAACCTCTTCGCCCTGAACAACCTGGAGACCGCCGTCCAGCAGATCGCCAAGGGCGCCATCATCGTCGCCGCCGTACTGGTACAGAAGGGCCGCAAGTCATGACAGAGCGCACCCCACAGTTTCCGTCGACCAGCCGCAGGAACATGCTCTTCGGCGCCGCGGCCGTCTCCGCCGGTGCCTTCCTCACCGCCTGCACCAGCAACGAGAACAACGCCTCGGGCAGCACCGGCAAGCAGCAGGCCGGGGGAGTCGACGACAAGCCCGGCAAGAAGGTCACCATCGGCTTCGCCGGACCGCAGGCAGACCACGGTTGGCTGAATGCAATAAACCAGAACGCCAAGGAGCGCGCGAAGCAGTACGAGGACGTCACCCTGGAGATCACCGAAGGGTCGAACGACACCGCCCAGCAGATCGGGCAGATCGAGACCCTGATCAACAAGAAGGTCGACGTACTGGTCATCCTGCCGGCCGACGGCAAGGCGCTCACCCAGGTCGGCCTGAAGGCCATGCGGGCCGGCATCCCCGTCGTCAACCTCGACCGGGTCTTCGCCTCCCAGCAGGCGTACCGCTGCTGGGTCGGCGGCGACAACTACGGCATGGGCCTCAACGCCGGGCACTACATCGGCGAGCAGCTGAAGGACAAGAAGAACGCCAAGGTCATCGAGCTCGCCGGGATCGACAACCTGGAGCTGACCCGGCAGCGCACCAAGGGCTTCGACGACGCCCTGAAGAACTACCCCAACATCGAGAAGGTGGGCCGGCAGGCCGCCGAGTTCACCGTCGAGTCGGGCCAGTCCAAGATGGCCGGGCTGCTGCAGGCGCACCCCGACTTCGACGCACTGTGGAACCACGACGACGATCAGGGCGTGGGCGCCGAGCGGGCCATCGAACAGGCGGGCCGGGACGGCTTCCTCATGGTCGGCGGCGCCGGTTCCCGCAAGGTCATGGACACCATCAAGGCGGACAACTCCGTCCTGAAGGCCACCGTGCTCTATCCGCCCACGATGTCCGCCTCCGCCATCGACCTGGCCCGCGCGCTGGGCCAGGGCAAGGGTGTCAGCGGCATGGCCGAGCTGGAGATCCCCGCCTCGATCACCCTGTACTCGGCGGTCGTCACCAAGGACAACGTCGACGACTACCTGCCGACCGGATTCAACTGACGGACGGCGTGGCGCATCCTCCGGACCGCGCCACCCGGGCCCCGCCCGCGCTCCCCACACCTGACCACCACCGATGAGGTGATGCATGGACGACAACGCGAAGGACCCCAGCCCCGACGGCCGCCCCGCACTGGGGATCGGCATGGTCGGCTACGCCTTCATGGGCGCCGCGCACTCCCAGGGCTGGCGCACCGCTGCCCGGGTCTTCGACCTGCCGCTGCGCCCCGCCATGAACGCCATCTGCGGACGGGACGCCGGTGCCGTACGCAACGCCGCCGACCGCCTCGGCTGGGCCGCGGCCGAGACCGACTGGCGGGCCCTGATCGCCCGCGACGACGTCGACCTGGTCGACATCTGCACGCCCGGCGACAGCCACGCCGAGATCGCCGTCGCGGCCCTCGAAGCGGGCAAGCACGTCCTGTGCGAGAAGCCGCTGGCCAACTCCGTCGCGGAGGCGGAGGCCATGTCGGCCGCCGCCGAGTCGGCGCGGGCCCGCGGCCGGATCGCCATGGTCGGCTTCAACTACCGCCGCACGCCCGCGATGGCGCTCGCCCGCCGCCTCGTCGAGGAGGGCCGCATCGGTACGCTGCGCCAGCTGCGCGCCACGTACCTCCAGGACTGGCTGGTCGACCCGCTGGCCCCGATGACCTGGCGGCTGCACAAGGACAGCGCGGGCTCCGGCGCGCTCGGCGACCTCGGCGCGCATATTGTCGACCTCGCACAGTATCTCGCCGGCGAGCCGCTGACGGGCGTCTCGGCGGTCACCGAGACCTTCGTACGGCAGCGGCCGCTGCCCTCGGGCGGCGGCACGGGCGAGGTGACGGTGGACGACGCGGCGCTGTTCACCGGCCGGTTCGCCTCGGGCGCGCTGGCATCCTTCGAGGCCAGCAGGGTCGCGGCGGGCCGCAAGAACTCCCTTCGCATCGAGGTCAACGGCGACCGCGGCTCGCTCGCCTTCGACCTGGAACGCCTCAACGAGCTGTCCTTCCACGACCACACCGAACCGGCCGAGGCGGCCGGCTTCCGCCGCATCCTGGTCACCGAGCCCGACCACCCGTACCTGGAGGGATGGTGGCCGCCGGGCCACGGCCTCGGATACGAGCACACCTTCGTCCACCAGGCCCGCGACCTGGTGCACGCCATCGCGGCCGGCACCGAACCCGCGCCATCCTTCGCCGACGGGCTGCGCGTACAGCGCGTACTGGCCGCCGTCGAGGAGAGCGCCGCCAAGAACTGCGTCTACACCCCCGTAGACGCGCCCGTATCGGCCTGAGGAGGTCCGTACCGTGCCACGCCAGTTCACTCTCTTCACCGGTCAATGGGCCGACCTCCCCCTGGAAGAGGTCTGTCGGATGGCCCGCGACTTCGGCTACGACGGACTGGAACTCGCCTGCTGGGGCGACCACTTCGAGGTGGACAAGGCGCTCGCCGACCCCTCCTACCTCGACTCGCGCCACGCGATGCTCGACAAGTACGGCCTCAAGTGCTGGGCGGTCTCCAACCACTTGGTGGGCCAGGCGGTCTGCGACGCCATCATCGACGAGCGACACGAGGCAATCCTGCCCGCCCGCATCTGGGGCGACGGCGAGGCCGAGGGCGTACGGCAGCGCGCCGCCGCCGAGATCAAGGACACGGCCCGCGCGGCCGCCGCGTTCGGCGTCGACACCGTCATCGGCTTCACCGGCTCGTCGATCTGGCACCTGGTCGCCATGTTCCCACCGGCCCCCGAGGCGATGATCGAGCGCGGTTACGAGGACTTCGCCACGCGCTGGAACCCCATCCTCGACGTCTTCGACGCCGAAGGCATCCGCTTCGCCCACGAGGTCCACCCGAGCGAGATCGCATACGACTACTGGACCACCCAGCGGGCGTTGGATGCAGTCGACCGCCGACCGGCTTTCGGCCTCAACTTCGACCCGTCCCACTTCGTCTGGCAGGACCTGGACCCGGTCGGCTTCCTCTGGGACTTCCGCGACCGGATCTACCACGTGGACTGCAAGGAGGCCAGGAAGCGCCTCGACGGCCGCAACGGCCGGCTCGGCTCCCACCTGCCCTGGGGCGACCCGCGGCGCGGCTGGGACTTCGTCTCGGCAGGTCACGGCGACGTCCCGTGGGAGGACTGCTTCCGGATGCTGCGCTCGATCGGGTACGAGGGGCCGGTGTCGGTCGAGTGGGAGGACGCCGGAATGGACCGGCTGCAGGGCGCCCCCGAGGCGCTGGCCCGGCTCAAGGCGTACGACTACGACCCGCCGACGGCGTCGTTCGACGCGGCCTTCGGCAGCGCGGACAGCTGACGGGTCATTCGCCTTTCAGCTGACGGGTCATTCGTCTTTGTCCTTCTGGGGGCAGAAGTCCCCATCACCCACGTCAAAGGTCTATCCGTAGCGAGCAAACGCGACTACCTTCGCCCCTGGTGTCACGTACATGTACATGAGGCTCGCACAGCGCACTGAACTCCCAGCACCGCCCACCGCACGGCACTATCAACCCGCCCGGGAGGCACCGCGTGCACAGAAGACGTCTCAGAATCCGCTCCACCCTGGCTCTTTTCACGGGCGGCCTGCTCGCCGCGGGCTCGCTCGCGATCGGCGTCACCCCCACCTCCGCAGCGCCGACCGCGAAAGCAGCCGCCGCCGAGGACTTCCAGCAGGTCACCCTCGCCAAGGGCGAGGCCGAGATGGGCGAGCCGATGACGCTCGCCGTCCTCCCCGACCGCTCGGTCCTGCACACGTCCCGCGACGGCACGCTCCGGCTGACCGACGCCACCGGCTACACCAAGGTCGCCGGCAAGCTCCCTGTATACACGCACGACGAAGAAGGACTGCAGGGCGTCGGCGTCGACCCCGGCTTCAAGGACAACCGGTTCATCTACCTGTTCTACGCCCCGCCGCTGGACACCCCCGCCGGTGATGCGCCCGACAACGGCACCGCAGCGGACTTCGCCAAGTTCGACGGCCTGAACCGGCTGTCCCGCTTCGTCCTCAAGGAGGACGGCACGCTGGACACCGCCAGCGAGAAGAAGATCCTGGAGGTGCCCACCTCGCGTGGCACCTGCTGCCACGTCGGCGGCGACATCGACTTCGACGCGCAGGGCAATCTGTACCTCTCCACCGGCGACGACTCCAACCCGTTCGCCTCGGACGGCTACACGCCCATCGACGAGCGCGCCGACCGCAACCCGGCGTACGACGCCCAGCGCACCTCCGGCAACACCAACGACCTGCGCGGCAAGATCCTGCGCATCAAGGTCAACGCCGACGGCTCGTACGACATCCCCGAGGGCAACCTCTTCGCGCCCGGCACCGAGAAGACCCGGCCCGAGATCTACGCCATGGGCTTCCGCAACCCCTTCCGGATGAGTGTCGACAAGCCCACCGGGATTGTGTATGTAGGCGACTACGGACCGGATGCAGGCGCCGCCAGCCCGACCCGCGGCCCGGCCGGCCAGGTCGAGTTCGCCCGCGTCACCAAGGCCGGCAACTACGGCTGGCCGTACTGCACCGGCGACAACGATGCCTTCATCGACTACGACTTCGCCACCGGCAAGTCCGGCGAGGCATTCGACTGCGCCGCGCCCAAGAACACCTCGCCGCACAACACCGGCCTGACCGACCTGCCCCCGGCCCAGGCCGCGTGGATCCCGTACGACAACGCCTCCGTACCGGAGTTCGGCAGCGGATCCGAGTCCCCGATGGGCGGCCCGGTGTACCGTTACGACGCCGCACTGGACTCCAAGGTGAAGTTCCCCGAGGCGTACGACGGCGACTACTTCGCCGGCGAGTTCGGCCGCCGCTGGATCAAGCGCATCGAGAAGACCGACGACGGCACCGTCCAGTCCATCAATGCCTTCCCCTGGAACGGCACCCAGGTCATGGACATGGCCTTCGGCCCCGACGGCGCGTTGTATGTACTCGACTACGGCACGGGCTACTTCAACGGCGACGCGAATTCCGCGCTGTACCGCATCGAAAACGCCACCGACGGCCACTCACCGGTCGTCGACGCCAAGGTCGACCGCACCTCGGGCCAGGCGCCGCTGAAGGCGCAGTTCGGTGCGAGCGCGACCGACGCCGACGGTGACGCGATCACCTACAACTGGGACTTCGGCGACGGCACCAAGTCCACCGCGCAGAACCCGTCCCACACGTACAAGAAGAACGGCACCTACACGGCGACCGTCACCGCGAAGGACCCGTCCGGCCGCACCGGTTCGGCCAGCGTGCACCTCACGGTCGGCAACACCGCCCCCAAGGTGACGCTCGAACTCCCGGGCAACGGCCAGCTCTTCACCTTCGGCGACAAGGTCCCCTTCAAGGTCAAGGTCACCGACCCGGAGGACGGCCAGATCGACTGCTCGAAGGTCACCGTCACCCACATCCTCGGCCACGACAGCCACGGCCACGCCGTCACCTCGGCCAAGGGCTGCGAGGGCACCATCCAGACGCTGGCCGACGGTGAACACGATGCCAACGCCAACATCTTCGGTGTCTTCGACGCCGAGTACACCGACAAGGGCGCCAACGGCCAGCCGGCGCTGACCACCCACGCCCAGAGCATCACCCAGCCGAAGCACCGCCAGGCCGAGCACTACAGCTCCTCCGAGGGCGTGTCGGCCGTGAACCACACGCCGGCCCATGGCGGGAAGACTGTAGGCAATATCCACAATGGTGACTGGATCGGCTTCACCCCGTACCGCGTCTCCGACGCCACGAAGCTGACCGCCCGGGTCGCCTCCGCGGGCACCGGCGGCACGCTGGAGATCCGTACGGGCAAGCCCGACGGCAGGCTGCTCGGCACGGCGAAGGTGCCGGTGACCGGCGGCTGGGAGACGTACACCGACGTCAGCACGGACATCGCCAAGCCGCCCGCCGGGACGACGACGCTCTACCTCGTCTTCAAGGGCACCGGCACGGGCGCGCTGTACGACGTGGACGACTTCCAGATCACCACGAAGTGACACCAGCGACAGCGGTGACATCTGTGACACCGCTGCACTGACGGGCGGAACGGCGGGTGGGCCAGGTGGCCCGCCCGCCCCTCGCCCGCCCCATCGCCCGGCCGCATCCGCCCCGAGGCCCCTTGCCCAGCCACCCCCCGCTGCTGGAGGAAGGACTCCGCACATGTCCCTGCCCCGACCCACCGCAAGACGGCATGCCGTACGGCGGCTCGGCATCACCGCCGTGGCGGCCGCCGCCCTGCTCGCGACCATGGCGCTGCCCGGCACGGCCGCGCCCCAGGAGGGTGCGGGCGCGGCCGACGACGCCCGGGTCCTGGTCTTCTCCAAGACCGCCGGCTTCCGCCACGACTCGATTCCGCAGGGCATCGCCACGGTCAAGGACCTGGGCGCGGAGCACGGCTTCGCCGTCGACGCGACGGAGGACGCCGGCGCCTTCACCGATGCCAACCTCGCCCGTTACGACGCCGTGGTCTTCCTCTCCACGACCGGCGACGTCCTCGACGACACCCAACAGGCCGCCTTCGAGAAGTACATCGGAGCGGGCGGCGGCTACGTCGGGGTGCACGCGGCCGCCGACACCGAGTACGACTGGCCCTTCTACGGCGGCCTGGCCGGCGCGTACTTCCAGTCGCACCCGGCCATCCAGCCCGCCACCGTACGCGTCGAGGACCGGGCCCATCCCGCCACCGCCCACCTGGCGGCGGCCTGGGACCGTACCGACGAGTGGTACAACTACCGCACCAACCCGCGCGAGCGCGCCCACGTCCTCGCCACCCTCGACGAGTCGACGTACACCGGCGGCACGATGAGCGGGGACCACCCCCTCGCCTGGTGCCAGGAGTACCGCGGCGGCCGCGCCTTCTACACGGGCGCCGGCCACACCAAGGAGTCCTACGCCGAGCCCGCCTTCCGCACCCACCTCCTCGGCGGTATCCAATATGCGACCGGCCGGGCTCAGGCCGACTGCCGACCGGAGACTGGATACACCGCCCTCTTCGACGGCACCGCGGCGAGCCTGAAGGGCTGGAAGCAAGCGGGCCCCGGCTCCTTCACCCTGAACGAGGACGACGGCACGCTCACCTCCACGGGCGGCATGGGCATGCTCTGGTACGCGGCCAAGGAGCAGCACGCCTACTCGCTGAAGCTGGACTGGAAGATGGCGAGCGAGTCCGGCGATGACAATTCGGGCGTCTACGTGGGCTTCCCCGCCTCCGACGACCCCTGGTCGGCGGTGAACAACGGCTACGAGATCCAGATCGACGCCACCGACACCCCCGACCACACCACCGGCTCCGTCTACGGTTTCCAGGCCGCGGACATCGAGGCCCGGGACGCGGCCCTGAACCCGCCGGGGGAGTGGAACACCTACGAGATCCGCGTCCAGGGCGAACGCCTGAAGGTCTTCCTCAACGGCCGCAAGATCAACGACTTCACCAACCAGGACCCGGCCCGCTCCCTGCGCCAGGGTTACATCGGCATTCAGAACCATGGCTCGGAGGACCGGGTGGCCTTCCGCCACATTCGGATCAAGGAGCTGAAGGAAGCGAAGGAAGTGGCGGGGAAGGGCGGGGAGCGGTGAGTGCGGATACGGGCACGGGTGCGGGAAGTGGCGTTGGTTTCGGTGGCTCCGGCGATTCCGGTGATCGTGGTGGTTCCGGTCGTACGGGAGTGTGGCTGATCGGTGCGCGGGGGTCGGTCGCGACGACCGTGGTCGCGGGGTGCGCGGCGCTCGCCGCCGGGTTGCACGAGCCGACCGGCATGGTCACCGAGACCGCCGCGTTCGCCGACGTTCCGCTGCCGCCGCTCGCCTCGCTGGTCTTCGGCGGCCATGACATCACCTCTTGCCCGCTGCCGAAGCGTGCCGAGCAACTCGCCGCCGGCGGCGTCCTGCCGCACGGCCTGCCCCGTTCGGTACACGCCGAACTCGCCGCCGCCGACGTCGAGATCCGCCCGGGTGGCCCGCAGCCGGGCGATACTCGTGACGACGAGGCGCTGACCGCCGCCTTCGCCGCCGACCTCCGCGCGTTCCGCCGTACTCATGGGCTGGACCGCGTGGTCGTCATCAACGTGGCGTCGACGGAGCCGGGGCCGGGGCCGGGGTCGGGGTCGGGCGATGATCGGCTCCCGGCCAGCTCCCTGTACGCGCTCGCCGCCCTCCGTGCCGGCTGCCCGTACGTCAACTTCACGCCCTCCACCGGCCTCCACCATCCCCTCCTCCGCGACATGGCCCGTTGCAGTGGCCTCCCGTACGCGGGCCGGGACGGCAAGACCGGCCAGACCCTGCTGCGGTCAGCGCTCGCGCCGATGCTGGCGCAGCGCGCGCTGAACGTACGGGCCTGGTCCGGTACGAACCTGCTCGGTGGGGGAGACGGTGCCGCACTCGCCGACCCGGCCGCCGCTGCCGCGAAGAACGCGGGCAAGGCCGCCGTACTCCGCGACACCCTCGGCGAACTGCCGTCCGGCGAGCTGCACATCGACAACGTGCCGGCACTCGGTGACTGGAAGACGGCGTGGGACCATGTCGCGGTCGACGGTTTCCTCGGCAGCCGGGTGATCCTCCAGACCATCTGGCAGGGCTGCGACTCGGCCCTCGCCGCCCCGCTCGTACTGGACCTGGCCCGCCTGGTGGCGGCCGCCCACGCGGCCGGCCTCAGCGGCCCGCTCCCCGGACTCGGCTTCTACTTCAAGGACCCGGACAACGGCCCGGCCGCCCTGTCCGACCAGTACACGGCCCTCACCACCACCTTCGCCACCCAACTCCGGGAGGCGCAGAGATGATCCCCCTTCCACGGTTCTTCCGGAGGGCCGGGTCGGCGCGGGTGTCGGCTTCGCGCTCGGCGTCGGCTTCGGCTTCCGCTTCGGTTCCGGCGGTACCGGCGGCCCCGGTCGTCCCGGTGGTGTCGGCGTCGGCAGTGTCCATGTCGCGCCGCCCGAGCGGCGAGGGAGTCGGCCACCCGCGTCGTGGGCCGGCCGGAGGGGGCCTCGGCCCCCTCGGCGGTTCCGACGGTGAGGGCCCCCGCCACTCACTCCGTGCCTGGGCGGAGCTGCTCCGGATCTCCGCTCCGGCCAGCGTCCCCGGCGACCTCCTCGCCGGGGCCGCGGCCGCCGGGCTGCGCCCCAACGCCCGTACCGCGCTCGCCGCCTGCTCCTCCCTCTGCCTGTACGAAGCCGGCATGACCCTGAACGACTGGGCCGACCGCGACATCGACGCCCTCGAACGCCCGCACCGCCCCATCCCCTCCGGCCGCATCACCCCCGGCGCGGCCCTCGCAGCGGCCGGCGGGCTGACGGCGGCGGGGCTGGCGTGCGCGGCGGCGGCGGGCCGCCCGGCCCTGGCCACCGCCACCGCCCTGGCTGCCACCGTCTGGGCCTACGACCTGCACCTCAAAAACACCCCCGCCGGCCCCACTGCCATGGCCTGCGCCCGAGCCCTCGACCTCCTCCAGGGCGCCGTCGCAACAACGGGAAGTGGCAGTACGAGTACGGGGACGAGGTCGGGTACCGGTGTGGGTATCCGCCGTACCGCTCCCGGCACCGGCACCGGCACCGGCACCGGTACGGCCCCCACCCCCCATCCGCACACAACGGCGGCTCTCCGCGCCCTCCCCTCGGCCGCCCTGCTCGGGGCGCACACCTTCACCGTCACCACCGTCTCCCGCCGCGAAGCCCAGGGCTCCTCCTCGTCCCTCCCCCTCCTCGCCCTCGCCGCCGTAACCGCCCTCGCCAACGCGGCAGCCGGCGGCCGCTTCCCCTTCCGCCCGCCCCAGGGCAGCATCGCAACCCGACCACTCGCGCCGCCCAACCCAGCCCCGCCGTCTCCGCAGGCCAACGCAGCCCGCCCAGCCGCGCAAGCCACCGCGGCCCGCCCAGCTGGGCGAGGCACCGCAACCCCGCCGCCCGCGAAAGGCACCGCGACCCCGCGCCCATTGCAAGGCGCCGCAGCCTCGCCACTCCCGCAAAGCGGCAAAGCCTGCACCGGCAGTCGACGGCCGGCACTCACACTCACCCCGGCAACACTCGCACCCCCTCTCCTCGCCGCGGGCTACGCGGCCACCGCCGCCCGCCCCCTCCTCGTCGCCGCGCTCAACCCGTCACCCCACTTCCTCCAGCGGGCCGTCGGCGGCGGCATCCGCGCGATGATCCCGCTGCAGGCGGCCCTCGCCGCACGAGCCGGTGCGCCGGCCACCGGCGCCGCGGTCCTCGCGCTCATCCCCGTCGCCCGTCGCCTGTCCCGAAAGGTCAGCCCGACATGACCCCGACGCCCCCGCCGGTGCCCTCGACAAGGCCCCCCTCTCCGGAAGCGGAAGCGCCGCCACTCCGCCTCGCCTACGGAACCAACGGCCTCACCGACCTCCGCCTGACCGACGCCCTGACCCTCCTCTCCGACCTCGGCTACGACGGCGTCGCACTCACCCTCGACCACATGCACCTCGACCCCCTCGCCCCGGGCCTGGCCGCCCGCACGGCGCGAGTGGCCGACACCCTGCGCGACACGGGCCTCGCCGTCGCGATCGAGACCGGCGCCCGCTACGTACTCGACCCCCGCCGCAAACACCACCCCACTCTCATCGACCCCGACCCGGACGCTCGCGCCGCCCGCACCGACCTGCTGCGCACCGCCGTACGCGTCGGCGCGGACCTCGGCGCCACCGCCGTCCACTGCTTCAGCGGCGTACGCGACCCCGGCAGCACGGACACCGACTCCTGGCAGCGCCTCGCCGCCGCCCTGTACCCCGTTGCCGCGGCGGCCTCGGACACCGGCTTACCGCTCGCCGTAGAACCGGAACCCGGTCACCTCCTCTCCGACCTCGCCGGCTTCCACCACCTCCGTACGGTCATGGGCGCGCCCGCCCCGGACGTACTCGGGCTGACCCTCGACATCGGCCACTGCCAGTGCCTGGAACCGGCCCCGCCCGCCGACTGCATCCGTGCCGCCGCGCCCTGGACCCGGCACGTCCAGCTGGAAGACATGCGCCGCGGCGTACACGAACATCTCCCGTTCGGCGACGGCGAGATCGACTTCCCGCCGGTACTCGCCGCTCTCCGCGACACGGCCTACCGCGGCCTGGTCAGCGTCGAGCTGCCCCGCCACTCCCACGCGGGCCCCGAACTGGCCCGCACCTCTCTCCATTTCCTCCGCTCCAACCTCGCCAGTTCAGACCTCGTCAGTTCAGACCTCGCCAGTTCACACCTCCGCACATCACACTGCCCGGCCACCCCGGCCCAGCCCTCCGCCACCGGGCGCGTAGGAGGTGTCTCGTGCTAACCCCCGAGGACCCCTGGACCGCCCGCCTCGGCAAGACACTCCGCGACCGCCTCGGCGACACCGCCCGCACCTGGCTCGACGAGGCCCTGACCGAGGCCCGGTCCGAGGCTCTGACCGAGGCCACCTCACCGGCCACCGCTTCCCCCTGGGCGGCCCGATGGGAGGCCCGATTCGCCTCAGCCGGCCGGCACTGCGTGCGGAGGGAACCGCCGCATCATGCCGACCCGGAGGCCGCCGAGGCCGCGCGGGTGCTGATCCTGTGCGCCGCCCGCGCCGACGGCGCCACCGTCACCCGGCTGTACGAGCACGGCACGGCCGCCGAACGCCGGGCCGTACTCCTCGCACTCCCGCACCTACCGCTGCACACGGGCGGCACGACCAGCACGACCGGGACGACGACCGGTACGACCAGTACGACCGGCACGACCAAAGCGACACGCAAAGACGACCGGCACGGTCTCGCGCTCATCGAGGACGCCCTGCGGACGAACGACACGCGGCTGGTCGCCGCGGCCGTGGGCCCGTACGCCGCACGGCACCTCGATGCGCACGCCTGGCGGCACGCCGTACTCAAGTGCCTGTTCACCGGGGTATCGGTGGACGCCGTCGCCGGTCTCGCCGAACGCTCGCGCGGCGACGCCGAACTCGCCCGCATGCTCGGCGACTACGCCCGTGAACGCACCTCGGCCGGTCGCCCCGTACCCGACGATCTCCCTCGCGTGCTCGCTCTCACCCAGCTGTCCCCCCTGTCCGCCGACGCGTCCGCCGGCCCGTCTTCCGATCCGTCCCCCGAAGGCCCGTCCCCCGAGGAGGCGTAACCCCGATGCGTATCTTCGATCCGCACATCCACATGACCTCCCGCACCACCGACGACTACGAGGCCATGTACGCGGCCGGCGTGCGTGCCCTCGTCGAGCCGGCCTTCTGGCTGGGACAGCCGCGGACCTCACCGGCGAGCTTCTTCGACTATTTCGACTCCCTTCTCGGCTGGGAGCCCTTCCGGGCCGCCCAGCACGGCATCGCCCATCACTGCACCATCGCGCTCAACCCCAAAGAGGCGAACGACCCCCGCTGTACCCCCGTCCTCGACGCCCTGCCCCGCTACCTCGTAAAAGACTCGGTCGTCGCCGTCGGCGAGATCGGCTACGACTCGATGACCCCGGCCGAGGACACCGCCCTGGCCGCTCAGCTCCAACTGGCCGCTGACCACGGCCTCCCGGCCCTCGTCCACACCCCCCACCGCGACAAGGCCGCCGGGCTCAAACGCACCCTCGACGTCCTGCGCGAATCCGACCTTCCCCCCGATCGCGTCGTCCTGGACCATCTCAATGAAACAACCGTAGGGGATGCCACTGACAGTGGCTGCTGGCTGGGCTTTTCCATCTATCCGGACACCAAGATGGACCCGGAACGGATGGTGCGGATCCTCCGCGTGCACGGCACGGAGCGGGTGCTGGTCAACTCCGCGGCCGACTGGGGCCGCAGCGATCCGCTCAAGACCCGGCACGTCGGCGAGGCCATGCTCGCCGCCGGATTCTCCGACGATGAGGTGGATCAGGTGCTGTGGCGCAATCCTGTCGCCTTCTACGGTCAGAGTGGCCGGCTTTCCCTCGACATCGCCGACCCGGGTGCCTTGCACGAGGGCAACTCCATCCTCCGCGGCGGGGAATGAGGAGGCGGCGGACCGATGCGCTTCCGGCACCCCGACGGCTCCACCGTCCACCTCGCGTACTGCACCAACGTCCACCCCGCCGAGACGCTCGACGGCGTGCTCGCCCAGCTGCGCGACCACTGCGAGCCCGTACGCAAACGGCTGGGCCGGGACCGGCTCGGCATCGGGTTGTGGCTCGCCCGCGCCGCGGCCCGCGCGCTGACATCCGACCCCGGGGCCCTCCGCCGACTGCGCAGGGAGCTGGACACGCGCGGACTCGAGGTCGTCACCCTCAATGGATTCCCGTACGAAGGTTTCGGTGACAGCCGCGTCAAGTACCGGGTCTACCGGCCCGATTGGACCGAACCGGCCCGGCTGGAGTACACGGCCGACCTCGCCCGACTGTTGACCGCGCTGCTGCCGGACGACGCCGCGGAAGGCACCATCTCCACCCTTCCGCTCGCCTGGCGCACGGATTTCGACGAGCACCGGCGTGCGACCGCCCTGGGCGCGCTCCGCACTCTCGCCGCGCGCCTGGACGCGCTCCAGGACACCACCGGCCGCAGCATCCGTGTCGGCCTGGAGCCGGAGCCCGGCTGCACGATCGAAACCCTGGCCGATGCCCTCGACGCGCTGACCGGCGCGCCGGCCATACCGGGCGTCCCGACGCACCGGATCGGCGTCTGCGTCGACACCTGTCATCTCGCCACCTCCTTCGAGGAACCGGGTCCGGCCCTGGACGCGCTGCACCGTGCGGGCATCCCCGTCGTCAAGACGCAGCTGTCCGCCGCGCTGCACGCCGAGCATCCCGAACGGGCCGACGTCCGCGCGGCGCTCAGCGCCTTCGCCGAACCCCGTTTCCTGCACCAGACCCGCACCCGCACCGTGCAGGGTGAACTACTGGCGACCGACGACCTCGACGAGGCGCTCGCCGGGACACCAGGGCTCGCCGCCGAGCCCGGCCTCCCCACCACCGAGCCCTGGCGCGCCCACTTCCACGTACCGCTGCATGCGCCGCCGCAACCCCCGCTCACCTCGACCCTCCCCGTACTTCAGGACACCCTCACCCGCCTCGTCGGCCCGGCCGCGCCGCCGCGTACCCACCACCTGGAGGTCGAGACGTACACCTGGCAGGCGCTGCCGCCCGAGCTTCGGCCGCGCACCCGCGCCCGGCTCGCCGACGGCATCGCCGCCGAACTCGCCCTCGCCCGCGATCTGTTGACCGACCTCGGCCTCAAGGAGCTGCCATGACCGCGCACGAGAGCAGCCCCGCGGACGCCACGCCGCCGCCCGCCGACGCAGCACCGCCGCCCCAGCCCCTCCTCGTCCTCGACGTCGTCGGCCTCACCCCCCGGCTCCTCGACCACATGCCGCACCTCAAGGCGCTGGCCGCGGCCGGCTCGTACACCCCACTGCGTACCGTCCTCCCGGCCGTCACCTGCACCGTCCAGTCGACCTTCCTCACCGGCGCGCCGCCCTCCCAGCACGGCATCGTCGGCAACGGCTGGTACTTCCGCGACGTCGGCGAGGTCCACCTCTGGCGGCAGCACAACGCCCTCGTCGGCGGCGACAAGCTCTGGGACGCCGCCCGCCGTGCCCACCCGGGCTACACCGTCGCCAACATCTGCTGGTGGTACGCCATGGGAGCGGACGTCGACTGGACCGTCACGCCCCGGCCCATCTACTACGCCGACGGCCGCAAGGAACCCGACTGCTACACCCGGCCGCCCGCCCTCCACGACGAGCTGACCGAACTGCTCGGGCCCTTCCCGCTCTTCACCTACTGGGGGCCCACGGCCTCCCTCACCTCCTCCCAATGGATCACCGACGCCAGCCGTCACATCCTGCGCACCCGTCACCCCGACCTCACTCTCACCTACCTCCCGCACCTCGACTACGACCTCCAGCGCTACGGCCCCGACGACCCCCGCTCGCACGCGGCCGCGGCCGCACTCGACGCCGTCATCGCGCCCCTCCTCGACGACGCCCGCGCCGCCGGCGTCACGGTCGTCGCGCTCTCCGAGTACGGCATCACCCGCGCCCGCCGCCCCGTCGACATCAACCGTGCGCTGCGCCGGGCCGGGCTGCTGGAGGTGCACACCCAGGACGGGATGGAGTACCTCGACCCGACCGCGTCCCGCGCCTTCGCCGTCGCGGACCACCAGATCGCGCACGTCTACGTACGCCGCCCCGAAGACCTCGACGCGACCCGGGAAGCCCTCGCGGACCTGCCGGGGCTCGGCGAACTCCTCGACGACGCGGGCAAGAAGCAGCACGGACTGGACCATCCGCGGGCCGGCGAACTCGTCGCCGTCGCCGAACCCGACGCGTGGTTCACGTACTACTACTGGCTGGACGACGCCCGGGCGCCGGACTTCGCGCGCCTCGTCGAGATCCACCGCAAGCCCGGCTACGACCCCGCCGAGCTCTTCATGGACCCGCGCGACCCCTACGTACGGCTACGCGCCGCCACCGCGCTCGCCCGCAAGAAGACCGGCATGCGCTACCGCATGGCCGTCGTCCCCCTCGACCCCGAGCCCGTGCGCGGCAGTCACGGGCGTATCCCGGACCACGAGGACGACGGACCCGTCCTGATCTGTTCCACCGCAGGCACGCTCACCACCCCCCTCGCTGCGACCGACGTGAAGTCCTTGCTCCTCAAGCTTGCCGCACGGCACTGACAATCGACCTTGGAGCCGTAATGACCAGCGACGTTCCCAACCCGCGCACCTCCCGCAACCCCGAGCTTGCGCACCGGCTCGCCCGCCGCGGGTTCCTCGGCGTGGCCGCCGGCGCCGCGGCTGCCGCCGTCCTCGGCGCCCAGCCGGCCCAGGCCGCCCAGTCCGGCGCGCGCCCCGGGCCCGCCACGACCGACGGCCACCGCCCCGTCGTCCCGCCCGGCCGCCTCGGCATCCAGCTCTACACACTCCGCGACCAGACGTCCTCCGTCGGCTTCGCCAGAGTCTTCGAAGAGCTGGCCCGACACGGGTACGACGAGGTGGAGTTCGCCGGGTACACCCAGGGCTCGGCCGGTGCCATCACTCTGGCGCAGCTGAAGCGCCTCATGAAGGACAACGGCCTGCGCGGCATCGGCAGCCACGTCGGCTACTACTCGTCCGACCCCAAGGCGTACACCTTCGCCACCAACCTCACCAAGGTGCTCGACGACGCCCAGGCCCTCGGCCTGCCGTACGTGGGCACCGCCTCCGGGCCCGACCGCTATGGGAACACCGTCGACGGGTATAAGCGCGCGGCCGCGGACTTCAACGCCTACGGAGCGGCGGCCAAGGCCCGCGGCATGCACTTCTACCAGCACAATCACGCGGAAGAGTTCGCCTTCGCCACGGACAACCCGAAGGTGCGGCTCTACGACGTCCTCCTTGCCGAGACCGACCCCAGCCTCGTGCGCCTCGAAATGGACATCTACTGGGCGTACGTCGCCCAGTACCGCTTCTCGAAGCGGCCCGACGGCACGCCCGCGCCCTTCGAGCCGCTCGACTACGTCCTCGCCGACCCGGCCCGTTACCCGCTCTTCCACGTCAAGGACGGCGAGCACGACGAGGCGGCGCGCGACGGCTACCACATGGTGGACGTGGGCGACGGCGACATCGACTACCGGCACTTCCTCAGCCGCGTGGGCCGCCTGCCCAACCGCAAGTACCACAACTGGATCGTTGAACGAGACGACGCCGTGGACCCCGCCGCCAACCCCGCCGGCTCCCTCACCACAGCCCGCCGCTCCGCGTCCCACCTCCGCGACCTGCGGGGATAGCCGCGCCTCCGCCGGCGGACGGCCGGTTGCCGGCCGAGGCAACCACTCCGTGAGACGGCGGTTCCGTCCCTTACGTGCTCCTCGTCCGGGCCGGGTAGTGTGCCCCACGATCACGCACTACCCGACCCAGATTGGCGACACCACATGAGCGAGTGGACGCCCGCCGCGCCGACCACGGCCGGCGGAGAACCGCGCTCCGACGCGGCCTCCGTATCGGACGAGGCGGCGCGGGAGCGGCTGCTGTACCTGCGCGGCAGCATCGACAACCTCGACGCCGCCCTGGTGCACCTGCTCGCCGAGCGCTTCAAGTGCACGCAGCAGGTCGGCGAGCTCAAGGCGCGGCACAGCTTGCCGCCCGCCGATCCGGCCCGTGAGGCCACGCAGATCGCCCGGCTCCGTAGGCTCGCCGAGGACGCCAAACTCGATCCGGCATTCGCCGAGAAGTTCCTCAACTTCATCATCGAAGAGGTCGTCCGACACCACAAAGCGATCGCACAGAACGCGGGAGCGGAAGGGAACGGCGGCTGAGGCCGCCGCCACCGGGCACAGCCCTCACAGCTCCCGTATGCCCTCACAGCTCCCGTACGAAGGACACCCGGTCCAGGCCCGGACCGTCGTAGTCCGTCCAGACGCCCACGCCGTCCTCCGTGCGGTCGCCCGGCTCGATCCGGAAGCCCATGTGGGTGTGGTACGCGATGGAGTTGCGGTTCTCCGGGCTCGTGATGGCGCGGACGCGGGACCGCCCGTGGCCGCGGGCGACATCGAAGAAGCGCTGGTAGAGCGCCCTGCCCAGACCGCTGCGCTGCTCCTCCGGGTGCACGGCCACGAAGTGGATGTACGCCGTCTCTGGGTCGGTCTGGGACAGAAAGCCGATGAGGAACGCCCGTAGCGCCGCCCCCTCGGTCGGCTCGCCCTCCGGGTGCGCCGTGCCGGTCGCCTCCACCAGGAGGCTCGTCTCCGAGAAGTGCTGGAGGAACAGCCGCGGCAACAGCAGGCGGCGCTGCTGCGCCCCCGCCTCGCCGCCCTGACCGCCCCACCAATCGGTCAGCGCCCCCTGGAGCACCGCGTGGTCCGAGGGGCGCGGATACCGCACCGTGACGCCGGGCGGGAACGGCCCGGACGGCTCGAGGTCACAAGATCGTATGCTCATGCGGCGAGCGTACGGGGATCAGGCCGGCACCCCCGCCCGTTCCGCCGGACGCTTCAGGAACAGCGACAGACCGGCCGCCAGCAGCCCCACACAGCCCGCCGTGGCGTACGCCCCGTCGTAGCCCCACGCGGCCACCACAGCGGCGCCCAGGCCGCCGCCCAGCAGCCCGGAGACCAGCTTCGAGCTGTCGACACCCCCGCGGTGCACAGCAGGCACGCCCACATCAGGGGCAGTATCTTGGTACGGATGCCCTCTCGGGGCGTGAACTGGCCCGCCGCCGGCGGGTTCTTGCGCAGCGCCTGCGTCGTGCGCCCCGCACTGGGACGCGCGAACGGATCGATGTGCTCCGGCCACCAGTTCTTCGGCGGGTCCTTGGAGAAGAGGGAGATGAACGGCACCGCACCGTAAGCGAAGCCGCCGTTGACGAAACCCGTCTTGCCGCCCCGCCGCTCCGGCTACCACTTCCCGACCGTATTGATGCACGTCGCGTACACCAGACCGGAGCCGGTGTCACCGAGCACACCGAAGCCGACGATCGCCCACCACAGGGACGGCGCGTGCGCGAGGCTCACGAAGCCCAGCAGCGCCAGGCCCGAGCCGGCCGGCATCGCCGCCCGGCTGGTCAATACGCCCGTCTCGCGCAGCCGACCCGCCGGGAAGGCCACTGCCGCCTGGAAGAGGAACCACACGCTCAGCACCCAGAACGTGCCGGTGTGGCTCCAGTAGTGCGCCTTGGAGAGCGTCGATTCGGCGGCCCCGTAGGCGTACTCGAACACGCTGATGCCCTTCATGGCCACCCACGGCAGCAGCACCATGGTCCAGCGCGGACAGCCCAGGACCTCCCGGTCCGTGACGCCCACTCGGCGCTGAATAACAACGCGCGCTATCGGCAGGGGAGTTGTGGTGTGGGGCAGGAGTACGGGGAGGGGCACGGGGACGGGCAGACCGAGGGCGCGGCGGTCGAGGCCGCTCTCGGGGGCGGGGGCATTTCGGCGAACGCGCTCGAACGTGCAGCGGCTGCCAAGGGCCTGAACTACGTCAAGCTCGACGGCGAGGTCGGTGTCATCGGCAACGGCGTCGGACTGGCGATGTCCACACTCGACGTGGTCGCCGGCTGCGGCGCCCGCCCGGCGAACTTCCTCGACCTCGGCGGCGGCGCATCGGCCCAGGCCACGGCCGACGGACTGACGGGCGTACTGGCCGACCCGGCCGTGCGCTCGGTCCTGGTGAATGTCTTCGGTGGCATCGCCGCATGCGACGCGGTCGCGCACGGCATCGTCGCGCCCCTGGAGCACGTACGCCTACCCAAACCCCTGGTCGTACGCCTCGACGGCAACAACGCCGCACGCGGCCGAGCGGTGCTGGACGAGTACCCCGATCCGCTCCTGCACCGCGCGGACACAATGGACGCGGCTGCGAAGCATGTGGGGGAGCTGGCGAAGAGCGTCGGGGCTGAGGGCCTGCGTGCCCCCTGCATACCGAATCCCGTGTACTGACGCCCTCGTGCCGGCGACCTCGTACTGACGCCTCCATACAGACGCCTTCATACAGACGCCCGTCCAATGGCGCCCTCGTACCGAGGCTCCTCCCGTACTGACGCCCTCAGGAAGCGCGTACTCATGGCAATCTTTCTCACCAAGGACAGCAAGGTCATCGTCCAGGGCATGACCGGTGCCGAAGGCATGAAGTGCACCCGCCGGATGTCCGCTGCCGGCACCGAGATCGTGGGCGGCGTGAACCCGCACAAGGCCGGCCGCGTGGTGGAGCTCGACGACCGGGCCGTGCCCGTGTTCGGCACCGTGCGCGAAGCCGTTGACCGCACCGGCGCGGACGTGTCCGTGATCTTCGTACCGCCGCCGTTCGCCAAGGCAGCGGCCATCGAGGCCGCCGATGCGGGCATCGGCCTGACCGTACTCATCACCGAGGGCATACCCGTACATGACGCGGTCGCCTTCCACCACCACGCCCGCCGCGGCACCCGCGTCACCGGCCCGCACTGCTCCGGTCTGATCACGCCCGGCCAGTCGAACGCGGGCATCATCCCCGCCGACATCGCCCCGCAGCCCTGCCCCCTCGGCCTGGTGTCCAAGCCGGGCACGCTCACGTACCAGCTCATGCACGAACTCCGCGACACCGGCTTGTCGACCTCCGTCGGCGTCGGCGGCGACCCGGTGATCGGCACCAGCCGCATCGACTGCCTCACGGCCTTCGAGGCAGCCCCGACACCGAGCTGATCGTCCTCATCGGCGAGATCGGCGGTGATGCGGAAGAACGCGCGGCCGACTTCATCGCCGCCCAGTCACCAAGCCCGTCGCCGCCGCCTACACGCGGGCTTCACGGCCCCGAAGTCCAGACGATGGGCCACGCTGGCGCGATCGTCTCCGTCTCTTCCGGTACGGCAGCGGGCAAGCGCCGCACACTGACGGCGGCAGGCGTACGCGTCGGCACCACCCCCACCGAAACGGCACGCCTGGTACGCGAACAGTGGGAGGGCCCGCGATGACACCGACCCCCGCCTCGAACCCGACTCCGGCACCGTGTCCGTCGCCGGCCCCGTCCCGATCCCGTGACCGATCCTGAAGCCGACCCCGACCCCGGGATCGTGTCCGTCGTCGATCCCGACCCCGTCACCGGAACCGACCGGACCCCAGCCACCGAAACCGAAGTCGCGCCCGCACGGAGACCGACCCCCTTCCCCCTCCTCTCTCTAAAACCGGGCACAGCCTGGCCCGATGCCTGACCGCGGTCCCCGAGGCGTTCCACGACGACCGCGTACTGAACCTCTGGGCAGCCACCTGGCACGCGGACGGCACCCCACTCCCCGCGACCAGTCCCCTCGACAACACCACCCCATCGCAGCACCGCCCCGCCTGACCTCCGACACCGCGGCCCGGGCCGTACGCGCGGCTCTCGACCAGCACCGCGCCTGGCGCCACATATCGCTGCCCGATCGCAAGGCCCGCATCGCCGCCACCCTCGACGCCCTCGCCGCCCACCGGGAGCTGCTCGCGCTGCTCCCCTGCCCGGCCCGGTGAGCAACATCGCCGGCTGGAACTATCCGATGAGCGTGCTCGTTCACGCGATGCTGGTACAAGCACTGGCAGGCAATGCCGCGATCGGCAAGACCCCGACCGACGGCGATGTGGCCTGCCTCACCCTGGCTTGTGCATTGGCCCGCAGGGAGGGTGTGCCCCTCTCCCTCGTCAGCGGGTCCGGCAGCGAGCACTCGCCTGCCCGTCCGCTCGCCGGAGATCGGCTGCGTCTCCTTCGTGGGCGGCAAACGCCACATCCTGGAGCAGGAGGGCCTCAACACCTGGGGCCTGTGGAACTACACCGACTGGCCCGCCCTCGCCCCTCTCCTTTCCTCTCCAAGACCCTCGAGTACGCCAAGCAGCGCTGCACCGCCTATCCCCTCTTCGTCGTCCAGCGCTCCCCCTTCGCCGACTTCCTGGCCGCATATCTCCCGGCCATACGGAACGTCCGCTTCGGCCATCCCCTGGTGGTCGCCAACCCCACCGACCCGCTCCCGGCCCTCGACTACGGCCCGTTGATCAACGCCGCCAAAGCCAAGGAGCTCGCCGACCTCACCACCGAGGCCATCGCCCGCGGCGCCATACCCCTCCACCAGGGCTCTCTCGCCGAAGGCCGCTTCCTCCCGTCCCAGGACACCGCCGCCTACTTCCCCCGGACCACCTTCCTCGCCCCACCCCCGTCCTCACCCCTTCACCACGCCGAGCCCTTCGGTCCCGTCGACACGATCGCCCTGGTCGACGCAGAGGCGGAACTCCCGGCGGCAATGAACGCCTCCAACGGCGCCCCCGTCGCCACCCTCTCCACCGACGACCCGGCGACATACGCCCGCCTGGCCCCCCAGATCCGCGCCCTCAAGACCGGTCACAACCGCCCCCGCTCCCGAGGCGACCGCGCGGAACTCTTCCGGCGGCACCGCCACCTCCTGGCGCGGCGCCTCCATAGGCGGCGGCCTCCTCCTGCTCCACGCCGTAACCGAAGGCCCACCCACCCCCCTCACCTAGCCCCCATTCCACATCACACGCCCCACTCCCCATCACCATCCGTACCCCCACCCACCACCCCTCGTGACCAGCCCAAACCCCCGACCCCTTCCATCACCGCCGCACAGCCTCACCCATAACCCTCGCTTATGTCTCCCCGCATACGCATGTGAAACCCACTCCGAAACCTTGGTATTGTTGTCCATGTCGCCGCGGGCAAGCCCCGCAACGACAACACCTAGTCCGGGTGGCGGAATGGCAGACGCGCTAGCTTGAGGTGCTAGTGCCCTTTATCGGGCGTGGGGGTTCAAGTCCCCCCTCGGACACACTCACCCATGGAGCCCTGGTCGTTTGACCAGGGCTTTCGTGTTTTCTTGCCTCCTTGCCTGCCTGGAGCAGACTCAGGCTCCCTGCTCTGACCTGCGGCTTTGTGTGACTGTGGCGTGTGGGGGTGTGTGTCGGGTTCACATGGAGAACCAGCGGAGATTCTTCGAGTGCGGTGTGGAACCGGTGTAAGTGGGTCCTGAGGTGCTCACGAGGCTGTCACATGGCCTGGCCGGCTACCCGGAACAAGGCTGGCCTGTGCCTCCCCCGACCTACGCCTCTTGGCCCCCCTCGAAGCCCACTTCAGGCTGCTGTGACAGTTTGCGCTCGCGCACCCCCACTGGACCGGATTTCTCCTGTCTGCCCCGACTGCGCTCCACCGCTCGTACGCGCCTGCCCGACCGGACACCGTTCTGACGGCCGCCCCGGCCGCCGGGAAGAGCGGATCTCCGCGAGCAGGCTTGGTGCCTGCCGCCGATGATCGGCGCACACAGTAGTGTGACGAGCGCCTGACAGAGCCGAGCCGGCAAATCGGGGCTGGGGAGCGGACTGTTCCGAGCAGTTTGTTTGCGGCGCAGGCGGTGTTCGCGTTGGGCATGCGCGCGCATTCGCGGATGCAGTTCTGATGCCACTGGTGTGCTTCTGTCGGTGTTCGGTGCGGCTCTTTGGCGTTGGCGCATGTGCGGATCGTGGTGACTCCGGCTCAGCGGGGATCTGAGGGGCAACGGCCGCTGGAGGTGCTGTCCGGGTTGGGGAGGCTGTCAGCCTGATGGCCGCGGACTCGGTAAACCATTTCATCCGGGCAGCGCAGCACGCGGGCCGCGAAGCCCTGGGCGAGGCCCTGCCGGCCATGGCGGGCAAGCCGCTGCACACCCACGCCTGAGAGCGGGGCCCGCAGCGCCACGCGAACCGCGTGGCGCGATCAGCCGCGCGAAGGGATGTCCTGTTCGGTCCAGATGACCTTGCCGTTGGTGGTGTACCGGGTGCCCCAGCGTTGGGCGATCTGGGCGACGAGGAACAGGCCGCGGCCTCCCTCCTCGGTGGTGGCTGCGCGGCGCAGGTGGGGTGAGGTGATGCTGCCGTCGGAGACTTCGCAGATGAGACTGTTGGTGCGGAGTATGCGCAGCTGAATGGGGCCGGTGGCGTGACGAATGGCGTTGGTGATCAGCTCGCTGAGCATCAGCTCGGTGGCGAAGGCGAGCTCATCCAGGTGCCAGTCGCTCAGTTGCCGGGTGATGGCGGCTCGCATGGTGGAGACGACGGCCGGGTCGGAGGGCACGTCCCAGGACGCGACGTGTTCCGGGCCGAGCGTGCGGGTGCGGGCGACGAGCAGGGTGATGTCATCCTTCGACCGTGCGGGCAACAGGGCGTTCAGGACCACGTCGCAGGTATCCTCCGCCCGACGTCTGGGGGAGGCCAGCGCGTGGTGCAGCCGGTCGAGCCCGATGTCGATGTCGTCGCCGTGGTTCTCCAGCAGCCCGTCGGTGAAGAACACCAGCTGACTGTCCGAGGGCAGGTGCAGCTCGGCCGTTTCGAAGGGCATTCCGCCGAGGCCGAGCGGGGGGTCTGGGGGAAGTTCGGGGAAGGACACCTCGCCCTCGGGGGTGACGAGGGCGGGCGGCAGGTGGCCGGCGCGCGCCAGGGTGCACACGCCCGAGCTCGGATCGTAGACGGAGTACAGGCAGCTGGTACCGGTGATGCCCTGGCCGCCGTCTCCTGACGATGTGTCGGCGTCCGCGTCCAGCCGTACGACCAGGTCGTCGAGTTGGGCGAGGAGTTCGTCGGGGGGGCAGGTCCAGGGCGGAGAAGTTGTGGATCGCGGTGCGCAGGCGCCCCATCGTGGCCGCGGCCTGGATGCCGTGGCCGACGACATCGCCCACGACGAGTGCGACGCGGGCCCCGGACAGGGGGATGACGTCGAACCAGTCGCCTCCGACTCCGGCGTGGGAGGGGAGATAGCGGTAGGCGGCCTCGACGGCCTCCTGCGCGGGCAGACCGTGCGGGAGAAGGCTGCGCTGCAGGGCCACTGCCATCGTGTGTTCGCGGGTGTAGCGGCGGGCGTTGTCGATACACACGGCGGCGTGGGCGACGAGTTCCTCCGCCAGAGCGAGGTCGCCGCTCTCGAACGGTTCGGGGCTCTTCGAGCGGTAGAACGTGACTTGGCCCAGGACAGTGCCGGACGAACGGAGGGGGACTGTGATCAGCGAATGGATGCCCTGTTCCCGGAGAAGCTTCTCCCCGCGCCCCGGATCCTGTGCCGGCCAACCGGGCACTGCGGTGAGGTCCGGTTCGAGGATCGACTCTTTGGCCGCCAGGGAGCGTGCCTGGGGGGGAGCCGACGAAGCGGAATTCCGTCCCCACCGGAGTGAGGGGGCAGTCCGGCCGGATACTGCCGATGGCCGGGCGGCGGAGCTCCCCGCTCGTGTCGCCGTGCTCCTCCCAACGCAGGACCGACTTGAGCAGATCCACCGTGGCGAAGTCGGCAAGCTGCGGCACGGCCACCTCGGCCAGCTCCTCAGCGGTCCGTGCCACATCCAACGTGGTCCCGATGCGCACACCGGCCTCGCACAGCAGCTGCAGGCGCCGCCGCGTTCGGATGGCGATCTTCCCCACCGTGGGTTCGCCGAGGAGGATCAGCCGTTCCGCCTTGCTGCCGGGTGTTTCGTCGGCGACAGCAGGGCTTTCCCGATGCCGGCTCTCCCGGAGCTCATGCGCTCCGGTCGCCGGCAGAGAACGGGGAGTTTCCCGGACGGTGGCGGCCGGGACGGAGACACGGGGGCCCAGCGGGTGCGGGAGGTACGCCTCCACAGCGGCACCGCTGACCCCCGACGGCGTGGTCACCGGTCGGCAGCTCAGAGTGGCCACCTGACCAGTGGAAAGAGGGACCTCGCGGGCGGCGAGGACGCCCTGGGAGACCAGTTCGGCGGCCGTCTCCCGCAGGCGCTCCTGATCACGCCAGGGCAGTCCGCTTCCGACCGGCTGGTCCATGTCGGCGAGAGACGAGTCCATGGCCACCATGGCCCCCCGCGACCTGCGCCGTGCCCGCATGTACGTCTCGAACAAGGCGTGTTCGCGCTGCGACCCCATGTCCAGGGTGCCTTGCTCGACGGCGGCACCCGCTTCGCGAACGATGGCCTCCATCGTCGGATGCGCATCGGACGTCCAGCACGAGAGGTCGACGACGCCTTCGACGCGCCCGCTGAGCGGGTCGTGGACAGGAGTGGCGAAGCATGCGAACGACTGCAGGCGCTCGGCGAAGTGCTCCTGCCCATGGACGTTGCGGGGTTTTCCTTCGGCAAGCGGGGTGCCCATGCCATTGGTGCCCGCGACCCGTTCCGAGTACGTGAAGCCAGGGGCGAGCTGCACCGCGTCGAGGTGTCTGTCGAGGGCCCGTTCCCCAGCGCGCCGGTAGAGCACTCTCCCTTCCCCGTCCGTGAGGAGAATGCTCAGCCGGGTGTCCACCAGCATCGACTCCAGCCGTCCGAGCACGGGCACGGCCGCGCGGAAGAGACGTGACCCCAGATCCAGGTCGTCCACATAGGGAAGGTCGAATCGGTCCGGTCGCAGTCCGAGGTCCTTGCAGCGCTGCCAGGACCGCAGGATCGGCGTCCTGACACCGCCCTCGACAGGCTCGCCCGAAGTGAGGCGGTGGCTGCGCCGTCAGCGCCGGAAGAGGCTGGACTGTCGGACCACCAGCTCGGGTTGGAGGACGACCCGCTGGTGACAGTGGTCCGGCGCGGCCTGGCCGGTCTCCTCCAGCAGCAGTTCGGCGGCCATGTTGCCGAGCGCGGCGGCGGGTTGCCGGACGGAGGTGAGTGGTACAGCGGCGGCCGCGGCGAACTCGATGTCGTCGTATCCGACGATGGCCAGGTCCTCCGGTACGCGCACCCCTGCCGCGTACATGGCCTGCAGTACTCCGAGGGCGAGCAGGTCGTTGGCGCAGAAGACGGCGGTGGGGCGCTGCGCGAGCCCCAGCAGCCGGGCGCCGGCATCGCGCCCGGCCGCCACGTCCAGCTGCCCGGCGGGGAGCTCCAGCAGGGCTTCCGGCGGCAGTCCGGCCTCGGCGAGCGCGCGGTGCATGCCCTCGCGCCGGTCCTGGACCTGCCGCAGATGGGGCGGGCCGCTGACGTAGGCGAGGGTACGGTGGCCGGCCTGCGCGAGGTGGCGGCCGATGAGCGCGCCGCCGGCCACATCGTCGACCGACACCGAGCACTGCTCGGTCCCGGGCGCCACCCGGTCCACGAGGACGAAGGGGGTGCCCTGCCGCCGCAGCGTGTCCAGCGTGCGTCCGGTCGGGTCGGCCGGGGTCACCAGGACCCCGTTCACGCGCTGTTCGGCGAAGAGCGCCAGATACTCCGCCTCCTCGTCGGGGTTCTGCCCGCTGTTGCAGACCACGACGCCGAGCCCGGCCCGGCGCGCCGCGCGCTCCGCACCGCGGGCGAGGTCGACAAAGAAGGGATTGGCCATGTCCAGGACGAGCAGGGCCACGAGACGGCTGCTGCCGGCGCGCAGTTGGCGGGCGGACTCGCTGCGCACATAGCCCAGGCGCTCAATGGCGGCCTGCACTCGTGCGCGGGTCTCCTGCGAGACCCGCTCCGGCCGGTTGATCACATTGGAGACCGTCCCCACGGACACACCGGCCTCCCGCGCCACGTCCTTGATGCCGACCATGCGTTCCGCGTTCTCCGTCCTCTCTCCGAAGTGCCTGCTCATCGTTTGTTTCGGTGCCGAATGAAGACGATGGGGTGAGCGGCGGTGGAGTTCAGGCGAGGCCGATGCGGTCGGCGGCCGCGTCCCAGCGGCGCTGGTTTCCGCTCGGGACGTAGTGACGCAGCTGCTGGGTTTCCGCCACGAGCCGTCGCATCGTGGCGAGGTCTCCCACGAGCCCATGGGCGCGCGCCTGGACGAGGATGTTGCCGAGCGCGGTCGCCTCGGTGGGGCCGGCGATCACCGGCAGCCCGGTGGCGTCGGCGGTGAACTGGCACAGCAGGTCGTTCCTGCTGCCGCCGCCCACCAGGTGGACGTGGGTGATCTCCCGGCCGGCGAGTTCCGCGGCCCGGCGCAGGGTGGTGCGATGGGCCAGGGCGAGGCTCTCCAGAATGCATCGCACGATGGCGCCCTGGCTGTCGGGCACGGCCTGGCCGGTGCGGGCGCAGAAGTCGACGATGCGGGCAGGCATATCGCCGGGACTCAGGAACTCGGGGGAGTCCGGGTCCACCAGCGCCGCGAACGGCCGTGCCTGCGCGGCCTCCGCGAGGAGGGCGGGGAGGTCTGTCGGCAGGCCCCGGCCGTCCCAGGTCCGCCGGCACTCCTCCAGCAGCCACATGCCCATGATGTTGCGCAGGTAGCGGATGGTGCCGTCGACGCCGCGCTCGTTGGTGAAGTTCGCTGCCCGCGACGCCTCGGTGAGCACCGGCGCGTCCAGCTCCAGTCCGGCCAGGGACCAGGTCCCGCAGGAGATGTAGGCGAAGCCGCGCTCGGTGGCGGGCACGGCGGCCACTGCTGAAGCCGTGTCATGCGAGGCCACGGTGGTCACCGGGGTGTCGGCGGGCAGCCCGGTGTACTCGGCGACGTGCGGCAGAAGCGTGCCGGCCGGGTCGCCGGGGTGGCGCAGCGGCGGCAGCAGCCCCCGGTCGATGCCGAGGCGGGCCAGAAGGTCTTCGGACCAGACGCCGCTGCGGGCGTCGTACAGTCCGGTGGTGGAGGCGTTGGTGACCTCGGCGCCGATGCTGCCGGTGAGCCAGTGGGTGAGCAGGTCGGGAATGAGCAGCAGCGTACGCGCGGCCGTCAGCTCTGTGGTGTTCCGGGCGGCCGCGAGCTGGTAGACCGTGTTGAAGGGAAGGTGCTGAAGGCCCGTGATGCCGTACAGCTCCTGCGGCCCGATCTCCTTCCGGACCCGTTCGGCTGCGCCCTCGGTGCGACCGTCCCGGTAGTGGTACGGGTTGCCCAGCAGCAGGCCCTCGGCGTCCAGGAGTCCGTGGTCCACCGCCCAGGTGTCGATGCCGAGCGAGGTGATGCCTCCCGCTCGCCCGGCCTCCCGCAGACCTTCCAGGACGCCTTGGTGGAGCGCCAGGATGTCCCAGTGCAGGCCGTCGGGCAGCCGGACAGGGGTGTTGGCGAAGCGGTGCAGCTCGGTCAGGTCGAGGCGGTGCGGTCCGACCCGGCCGAGGATCACCCGCCCGCTGGTCGCACCGAGGTCCGCCGCGGCGAACGCGGAACGGTAGGCGGAGGACGGTGCGATGGTCGTCATGGGGAACCTCGGCAAGGGGGGCGGTGGTGCGGGGCGGCGGTGTGGAACGGGGCGTGACCTGCCCGCCGCCCCGTGGCGCGACGGATTTCGGGGCGGCGGGCAGGAGAGGGGACGGCGTCAGCGCAGGAAGGCCGCGGCGACGCCGGCGTCGACCGGGATGTGCAGCCCGGTGGTGTGGGTCAGGTCGCCTCCGGTGAGGGCGAAGACGGCGTTGGCCACGTGCTCGGGGAGCACCTCGCGCTTGAGGAGGGTGCGCTGGGCGTAGAACTCGCCGAGCTTCTCCTCCTCGATGCCGTACGTCGCCGCGCGCTGGGCGCCCCAGCCGCCGGCGAAGATGCCGGAGCCGCGCACCACGCCGTCGGGGTTGACGCCGTTGACGCGGATGCCGTGCTCGCCGAGCTCGGCGGCCAGGAGGCGGACCTGGTGGGCCTGGTCGGCCTTGGTGGCGGAGTAGGCGATGTTGTTCGGCCCGGCGAAGACGGCGTTCTTGGACGCGATGTAGACGATGTCGCCGCCCAGGCACTGGGCCTGCATGATGCGCGCGGCCTCGCGGGAGACGAGGAAGGAGCCGCGGGCCATGATGTCGTGCTGCAGGTCCCAGTCCTTCGCGGTGGTCTCCAGCAGCGGCTTGGAGATCGAGATACCCGCGTTGTTGACCACGAGGTCGACGCCGCCGAAGGCCAGTACCGCCTCCTTGAACGCCTCGGCGATCTGCTCCTCGGAGGTGACGTCCACGGTCGTTGCGACGGCCTTGTCGGGGCCGCCCAGTTCCTCGGCGACGGTGGCCGCGTTCTCGGCGTCGAGATCGGCGACGACCACGCACGCGCCCTCGGCCACCAGCCGGTGTGCGATGGCCTTGCCGATGCCGGACCCTGCGCCGGTGACCAGGGCGATCCGGGTGGCCAGCGGCTTCGGCTTCGGCATCCGCTGGAGCTTGGCCTCCTCCAGTGCCCAGTACTCGATGCGGAACTTCTCCGCTTCCTCGATGGGGGAGTAGGACGAGACGGCCTCGGCGCCGCGCATCACGTTGATGGCGTTGACGTAGAACTCACCGGCCACCCGGGCGGTCTGCTTGTCCTTGCCGTAGGAGAACATGCCCACGCCGGGGATGAGGACGATCGCCGGATCGGCGCCGCGCATCGCCGGGGAGTCCGCGGTGGCATGCCGTGCGTAGTAGGCGGCGTATTCCTCCCGGTACTCGGTGTGCAGCTCCTTCAGCCGGGTGACGGCCTCCTCCAGCGGAGCGGTCGCGGGCAGGTCGAGGACCAGCGGGCGGACCTTGGTACGGAGGAAGTGGTCCGGGCACGAGGTGCCGAGCGCGGCGAGACGCGGATGCTGGTCGTGGGCCAGGAAGTCCAGCACCACCTCGGAGTCGGTGAAGTGGCCGACCTGCGGCCGGTCCTGGGACGCGAGGGAACGGATCACCGGGGCCAGGGCGGCGGCGCGCTCCCGGCGCTCCGCCGCCGACAGCGCCCCGTATCCCTTCAGCGGCGCCCCGAACGGCTGCTCCTTGCCCCGCTCGGACAGGAAGGCCTCGGCGGTCCGGATGATGTGCAGCGAGTTCGCCTCGCACTCCTCGGAGGTGTCGCCCCAGGCGGTGATCCCGTGACCACCCAGGACGCAGCCGATCGCCTGCGGGTTGGCCTCCTTGACCGCCGCGATGTCCAGCCCGAGCTGGAAGCCGGGGCGGCGCCAGGGCACCCACACCACACTGTCGCCGAAGCACTCGGCGGTCAGCTTCTCACCATCGGCCGCGCAGGCCAGCGCGATACCGGAGTCGGGGTGCAGATGGTCGACGTGGGCGGCCTCCACCAAGCCGTGCATGGCGGTGTCGATGGACGGGGCAGCGCCGCCCTTGCCGTGCAGACAGTAGTCGAACGCCGGGACCATCTCGTCCTCGCGGTCCACGCCCGGGTAGACGTCCTTCAGGGCACGCAGCCGGTCCAGGCGCAGCACGGCCAGGCCCTGCTCGGTGAGCGTCCCCAGGTCTCCGCCGGAGCCCTTGACCCACATCAGCTCGACATCGCCGCCGGTGACCGGATCGGTGACGGTGCCCTGGGCCGAGGCGTTGCCGCCGGCGTAGTTGGTGTTGCGCGGGTCGGAGCCGAGCCGGTGCGAGCGCTCCAGCAGCGCGGCGACTTCGGGATGGGCGGCGGAGGCCATGGGATCTTCCTTCGGGACGAGGACTACGGCGTGCGGGATGTTTCGGGAACGGGCGAGGCGTACTTGGCCTACGAGGCGTACTGGCGTACTTGGCCTACGAGGAGGCGCACGAGCGGTGGTTACGCCCCCCAGCCGGCCTGAGCACCGCCGACGCGCTCGGCGACGATCTGCTCCTGCCGGCCGCTGGCGCGGTAGGCGGCGACGGGGTCGGGGGCGAGCCCCATCTCCTCGCGGACCTCACGCAGCAGTGGGCGCACGTCGGTGTTGTAGGCGTCCATCAGCACCGCGTTGGCGGCCAGGACATCACCGGTCTGCTGCGCGTCGCGCAGCGCGTCGCGGTCGACCAGCAGGGCCTTGGCGGTGGCCTCCTGGACGTTCATGACCGAGCGGATGACCGCCGGGATCTTCGCCTCGATGTTGTGGCACTGATCCAGCATGAACGCCACGTTGGTCACCGGCTCCAGGCCGCCGTTCTTGGCGACCTCGCACAGGATCCGGAACAGCTGGAACGGATCCGCGGAGCCGACCATCAGGTCGTCGTCCGCGTAGAAGCGGGAGTTGAAGTCAAAGCCGCCGAGCTTTCCCTCCCGCAGCAGCAGCGCGACGATGAACTCGATGTTGGTGCCCGGCGCGTGGTGCCCGGTGTCCACCACCACCTGCGCCTTCTCGCCCAGCTTCAGGCAGTGGGCATAGGCGGTGCCCCAGTCCGGGACGTCGGTGGTGTAGAAGGCGGGCTCGAAGAACTTGTACTCCAGCAGCATCCGCTGGTCGTCCCCGAGACGTTCGTACACCTCGGTCAGCGCCTCGGCCAGCCGGTCCTGGCGGGCGACCACGTCGTCCTGACCGGGATAGTTGGTGCCGTCGGCGAACCACAGCTTCAGATCGCGGGAGCCCGTGGCGTCCATGATGCCGACGCACTCCAGCAGATGGTCCACGGCCTTGCGGCGCACCTTCGCGTCCGGGTGGCAGACGCTGCCCAATGTGTAGTCGTCGTCCTGGAACGTGTTGGAGTTGATCGCTCCCAGCTCCAGGCCGCGCTCCTTCGCGTACGCCGCCAGGGCCGCGTAGTCGTCCACCCGGTCCCACGGGATGTGCAGCGACACCTTGGGTGCGATTCCGGTGAGCTCGTGCACCTTCGCCGCGTCGTCGATCTTCTCCCACGGCGTCCGGGGCACACCGGCCTGAGCGAACACCTTGAATCGGGTGCCGGAGTTGCCGTACCCCCACGAGGGCGTCTCGATCCTCTGGTTGGCGAGTGCGGCCTTCACGGCAGCGATGTCAGGCATGTTCACCTCTGGATGTGCGGGAAGCCCCGGAAACGAGGGCCGACTGGCTGGGGCCATGCAATGAAACGATTCATTCGCGCTTCAAGGAAGCTAGTTCGCGGCGTCGTGGCCGTCAAGACCCCCCGGTACTCCCGCTTGACGGTGCTTGACGGTCTGGCTGGGCAGGGCTAGCTTTCCGGGCAGTAAAACGTTTCAGAAATCACGTTTCAGACCCCCGTTTCAGATCCACGTTTCAGAGACGGCCCCCGTGGTCGCAGCGAGGTGACACCGTGCAGCGCGTCTGTTTTCTCCTGAAGGTCCGCCCCGAGAAGGTCGAGGAGTACCGCCGGCGTCACGCGGCCGTCTGGCCCGAGATGCTCGCCGCACTCTCCGGGGCCGGCTGGCGCAACTACTCCCTCTTCCTGCGGGAGGACGGGCTGCTCGTCGGCTATCTGGAGACCGAGGACTTCGATGCGGCGCGTGCCGCGATGGAGGCGACGGAGGTGAACGCACGGTGGCAGGCCGAGATGGCGGGCTTCTTCGAAGAGCTGGACGGGCAGGCACCCGACGCCGCCATGCGCCCCCTCACCGAGGTCTTCCACCTCGTATGAGGACAGGCCCTGTTATGGGGTCACGGTATCGCGGGCGTCGCATCGGCCCAGGCCTTCGCCTCCGCGGTGCCGAGCACCCCGTCGACCAGCAGGGCCCGCAGCCCGCGCGTGACCGATCCGCCCGCCGGGAGTGTCACCGGCTCCCGTGCGGCCATCTGGGAGCCGACGCCGCAGTAGTCCTCGACCCGGGCGAACCACGGGTCCGTTCGCGAGGTGTCGTCGGCACCCGCCAGTACGAGCGTGCAGCCGCGCTTCTCATCGACCCAGGCGAGCCATGGAGCGACGGAGTCGTGTACCCCCTGCTCGCCCGTGGCCCCCTCGGTGAGCACGCGCGGCCCGGCGGCGGGCGGCAGGCGCCAGAAGAGCCCGCCGTACCCCGCTCCCGGACGTCCGTTGGTCGCGGGGCTGCCGAGACGCAGCGGCCGTTGGGTGGCGTTGGTCAGCGTGGTGGCCACTGTGAGCTCCCAGCCCTGACCGGCCGGGCGGGCTCGCATCCGCCGGTTCTCGGTGAGCAGGGTGTCCCCCGGGGCGGTGAGCCAGCGCAGCCGCTGGCTGAACCCGTGGTCGCCCACGTCGGCGAATCCGGCGTGCTCGATCCGGCCGTGGTCGGCACGCCGGACGTAGCCCTGATCGCGCACGAACGTGGGACCGCCCCAGAAGTTCCAGCCGTCCACGTCCTGCAGAGCCACGGTGAGGCCCAGGTGCCAGGGGTGGTCGGCGGGCAGCGCGTCGGTCACCACGGTGCCGCCGAGCGTGCGCACGGGGTGGAGGTACGGGCGGGGCGCGAGGTCTCCCGGAAGGTCGCGGCCGTCCACGTACTCGGCCACGGGGACGCCGTTCAGGCGCAGGGCCGCGAGCGTCGTCATGGGTCAGCCGTCCTTTCGGTGTGTCCAGGGCAGGCCGAGCGCGGACAGCGGTACGAGTTCGCGAGCCGACCGGCCGACGGCCGCGTCGATGCCCGGTACGACGAAACGGGGCTGGGGGCCCGAGGTGTCGGTCCTGCGCTGCTCCGGGGGGATCTCGGCCGGGTCGGGGGCGAGCCGCACGGCCTCGACGACCTGCATGAACGGGCGCATGGCGGAGAGCGGTACGAGCAGCGGCACGTCGGGGTCACGGACGTGTGCGACAAGGTTCTCCAGCAGGTCGGTGAAACCGTGCTCGGTGATCTCCACGCGCCCGCCGGCCTCCAGCCGGACGCGGCCGGTCCGGTACTCCAGGACGATGCGGCCGCGCGTTCCGTGCACCACGACATAGGGCTCGGCCTCCCGCTCCGCGCACAGGGTGACGGCAACCGTGATCGTCGTGCCCCGCGCCGTGACGAGCCGGAGGGAGGAAGTGTCGTCGGCGTCGATCGGGTTGGCCCGGTACAACTCCACTTCCAGCTCCCGTACCTCGTCGTCGCCGGACCCGCCGTCGAGGGCCAGGGCGGTGGCGGTGGCGTGGGCGAACGGGTTGGTCAGGGCGCCGTCGACGACCGCTGCCCCGTCGAGGGTGCGGCGTCCCGCCCAGGGCGCCCGCGCGTAATACGCGGCGTCCCGCTGCCAGGTGCCTGCCGCGCCGATGCCGAGGACCTCTCCGATCGCGCCGTCGGCCATCAGCGCGCGTACGTGGTCGAGCGCGTGCGCCCCCAGGCTCTGGAACCCGACCTGGCAGGCGCGGCCGGTCGCGGCCATCCCCGTCGCCAGCCGGTCGTACTCGGCCAGGGTCGGCGTCGGCGGCTTCTCCAGGAGCACATGGGACCCGGCCGCCGCGGCCGCGAGCGTCAGGTCGGCGTGAGTGTGGATCGGCGTGCAGACGATCGTGACCTCGGGCCGGACCGCGTCGAGCAGGTCATCGAGGCGATCTGTCACCGGGACGCTGCCGACGAGGTCGCGCTCCTCGGCCGCGGGCGGCCGGTGGTCGCAGATCCCGGCCAGCCGTACCGGCGCCCCGGCGCGCCGCAGCCGCTGAAGGTTCTGCAGGTGCCAGCGGCCGTGCCCGTGCATGCCCACCAGGACGACGGTGGCGTCGGTCGAGTCGGTCATCGATCCTCACTCGGGTGTCTTCGGCGCGGTCTGCGCTGATCGTAACGCTTCGACGATTCGATGGAAAGCGCTTACTGGCGCGCGCTTGCCGCCGCTGGCGTCTCGGAGTGAATGTGGAGAGAACCCGACTTAACCGCAGCGAAATCAGGGTGTTGACAGAGGGGGGTGCGCGTTGTCCTATAGAAAGCGCTTGTCGACAGCAGCCTCCCGGATTCCCCTACGAGGCGCCCACTGCACGGGCGGCATCGGGCCGCACGGCGGCGCCGGATCCAGCCGATCAGACGACGTGATCGAATCGCGTCGAGGAGACGACATGAGAAGCGACACCGTGGAGCGGCCCGGTTCGAGCGAACCGCGCGATTCCCGAAGAACGTCGAAGAAGGCGGCAGCGAGCGGCTGGATCGGCAGCGCTCTTGAGTATTACGACTGGTTCATCTACGCCCAGGCCTCCGCGCTGATTTTCCCCGACATCTTCTTCCCTTCCGGCAACCCGACCGTGGCACTGATCGCGTCGCTGAGCACATACGCCGTCGGGTACGTCGCACGGCCGATCGGGGCGTGCGTCCTCGGTCACTGGGGCGATAAGCGGGGCCGCAAGAATGTGCTGGTCCTGGCCATGCTGTTGATGGGCGTTTCGACCATGGCGGTCGCGCTGCTGCCCACGTACCACCAGGTCGGCATCCTGGCCCCGGCCCTGCTGCTGATCGTCCGGCTCGTTCAGGGGTTCGCCGTGGCCGGCGAGCTGAGCGGCGCCAGCGCCATGATCGTGGAACAGGCGCCGTTCGGCCGTCGCGGCTACTACGCGAGCTTCACCCTCCATGGCACACAGGCCGGACAGATCCTTGCCGCCGCGGTGTTTCTCCCCCTCTCCGCAGTACTTTCCGAGCAGGCCTTCGACTCGTGGGGATGGCGTATCCCGTTCCTGCTCAGCGCTCTGGTGGTCTTCGCCGGCTACGTGATCCGGCGCAAGGTCGAAGAGACGACCGTGTTCCTCGAGGAGGAAGAGGAGCAGGAGCTCCCGAAGGCGCCGATCCTCCAGGTGCTCCGGGAGAGCTGGCTGAACGTCGTGCGGGCATTCTGCATGACGCTGGTCAACGTCGTCGGGGTGGTCGTGGCCGTGTTCGGCGCGGCGTACGCAACGCAGTCGGGCTACAACGTCGGGATGAGCAAGGCCATCTACCTGTGGATCCCGGTCGTGGCCAATGTCGTCGCGCTGCCGCTCATCCCGTGGTTCGGGAGTCTCGCGGACCGGTTCGGCAGGCGGCCGTTGATGATCGTCGGATCGTTGGGATCCGGCGCGCTGTCCTACGCGTACCTCTACGCGGTCAGCTGGAACAACGTGCTGCTCACCGTCGTCCTCGCGATCCTCACGTGGGGCGTCCTGTTCCAGGTCTGGAACGCGACCTTCGCCAGTTTTTTCCAGGAGCTCTTCCCGGCACGCACCCGAGTCACCGGGTTCGCCATCTCCCAGAATCTCGGGCTCGCCGCCGTCGCGTTCCTGCCGAGCATCTTCACGGTTGTGGCTCCTCCTGGATCCGCCAACGTCCCCCTCGTCATCGGGACCCTCGCCTTCGGCATCACGGTCATCGGCGCCCTGGCCGCCTGGTCGGCCCGGGAGACTCACCGCATCCCCCTGGAGCAGCTCGGCACGCGGGACGCCGTCCCGGTCCCGCGCGAGGAGTACGACCGGCTCCGCAACGCCGAGCGGTGACCTGACCGCCGAACGCAATACGAAACAGACGGCGGCGGGGACCCGGGCAGCGGACGGGGTCCCCGTCGACGTTCCGCGTCTGCTCAGCGCGCCAGCCACCGGCCGAGCAGCCGGGTCAGCCACGGCATGACGCCCCAAGTGAGGATGGCGACGTTGACCACGGTCGACAGGATGCTCGCCTCCACAGGAGGCAGCGACGGGAGCACGGCGTCACGGGCCAGCGTGACCACGCAGGCGAGCGGCACCAGCCCGATGCAGACCACCGTCGCCTGCTTCCATCTCTTGGTACGGGACGGGCCGACCGGGTGGAACCAGCCGGCGAACCCGCCGACCACCGATACGGTCCGCGACCCTTCGGTAAGCGCTTCCATCTCTTGCAGGATGCGCCGCCGCGGCGCGGAGTCGAGCCAGCGGTCGAGGTCGGCGCGCGAGTCGAAGGTGAGTAGCGCGACGGTGTCCTCGTCGCCCTCGGCGGTCGCGGGAACCACCTCGGCATGGCTGAGGCCGCCGAGACGCTGTGCCGCGACGACCGCTTGTGCGTGCAGCTCATGGTGTGCCCGCTCGGCTCCGGGGCGCAGGCGCGCGGCGCTGAGGAGCGTGACGCGCTCCGTGCCCGGCTCGTCGAGCCGGTGCTCCGAGGGCCGGCCCTCCAGCCAGGCGCGGCTCTCCTCGACGAGCGCGAGCCGCTCCGGCGAGGCGCGCCAGGCGTCCAGCGAAGGTTGATCGGCAAACTGGTAGACGATCACCCATGTGTCGGGGTGGAGTGCTTGCGGTGGCGTGATGGTGCAGGCCGCGAAGCCAGGGCTCCGTTCGAGTGCACGCCGGAGGCGGTGGAGCCACTGCTCGAAGGCCGTCTCGTCGCCGGACCTCACACGGCGCGAGACGACGACGGTCGGGCGGGGTGTGGTGGTCACAAGCGTTCTCTCCGCTGGACGACAAGGAAGAAAGCGCTTTCTATCGTAGGTGGGGGTGCCTTGCCGGGCAACTGGACCACCGGGGCCGGTCGCTGCGTCGGTAGCCGGTAGCCGGTAGCCGGTAGCCGGTAGCCGGTAGCCGGTAGCTGGTATGCGGTATGCGGTACTCGGAAGGCGGGCGGGAGCGCTGTACGGGTCGCAGTGCTACATAGGGCGTAGGGCTACACAGGTCGTAGTGCCACAGGGGCCGTGGAGGCGCGGGCCATCAGCTCGGCGCGGATCGTGGTCACACCGCCCGGCGGCGGGGTCTCGCGGTCGAGCGCCAGCCGGCCCGCCCGCGCGCCGGCCTCCGCCAGCGGCAGCCGCATCGTTGTGAGCGCCGGTACCGCGTCCATGCTGAAGGGCAGGTCGTCGAAGCCCGCGACGGACACGTCCTGCGGGATGCTCAGACCCCGGTCGCGCAGGGCCGCGCAGGCGCCGAGCGCGATGGTGTCGTTCGCGGCGACGATCGCGGTCAGGTCCGGACTCCTCCGGAGGAGTTCGAGGGCCGCGTCGTAGCCGGCTGTGCGGCCGTACGAGCCGTACACCGTCAACCGTTCGGTCTCCGTGTCGTCGCGGAGGCCCTGCGCCTCCAGGGCGGCGCGATGGCCCTCCAGTCGGTGCCGGGTGGTGGTGCGCTCGGCGGGGCCCGTGATGTAGCCGATCCGGCGGTGGCCGAGGGCGAGGAGGTGCTCGGTCAGCCGTTGGGCGCCGCCGCGGTTGTCGAAGGCAAGGGTGATCGCGGGGCTCGCGGTCTCCGTATGGGCCGTGGCGGTACCTCTGTCGGCGCCGCCCCGGCCCTTCTTCGCCCGGCTGCCGGCGGATGTGTCCGGCTCCGGCGCGGGCAGCGGCGGGCGGCCGCAGAGCACGACGCGGGTGCCCGCGGCGGCGAGGCGCCTGAGCTTGGCGGAGACGGCCGCTACGTGCTCGGGGCTCTCCAGCGCGCCGCCCGTCAGGACCACCGCGGCCGCGCGCTGGCGCTGGAGCAGCGTCAGGTACATCAGCTCCCGCTCGGGCGATCCGCCGGTGTTGCAGACCACGGCGAGCTTCTCCCCGGCGGCACCCGCGCCTGCGCCCGCGTGTCCGCTGCTGATCTCGGACTGGATGGCCCCTGCCATGATCCCGAAGAAGGGGTCGGCGATGTCGTTGACGAGGATGCCGACGAGGTTGGAGGCGGCGGCGGCCAGCGCGCTCGCCGGCCCGTTGAGTACGTAGTCGAGCTCTTCGACGGCGCGCAGCACCCGGGCCCGAGTGGCTTCCGATACGGGGTAGTTGCCGTTCAGTACCCGCGAGACCGTGGCCGGGGAGACCTTGGCGTGGGCCGCCACATCCGCCAGGGTCGCTGCCATCGCTTCACTTCCTCCGTGTCATGAGTGATCGGGCGCCGGGCCTGTCGTCCGCCCTCCAGTACATCCTCTCACCGCCCGGACTCCAGCCTGCCGTGCCGGTGATGGAGCCGTGACGGTCGGAGAACAAGGAAATCGCTTCCCCTTCTCAACACCCCATATTCAAACCACTCGGAACGGAACGGGGTGGCGGGATGGCGTCATGGAAAGAAAGCGCTTACCATCATTCCGGAACCGGACGAGAGGAATACACGTGACACGCAAGACGGTGCGGATCGCCATGAACGGTGTGACCGGACGCATGGGCTACCGCCAGCACCTCGTACGCTCCGTGCTCGCCATCCGCGAGCAGGGCGGCGTCGACCTCGGCGACGGCACCGTGCTGTGGCCGGAGCCGGTCCTCGTCGGCCGGCGCGCACACGCTCTGGAGGCCCTCGCCGACCAGCACGGCCTGGACCACTGGTCCACCGACCTCGACGCGGTGCTCGCCGACCCGACGATCGACATCTACTTCGACGCCCAGGTCACCTCGGCGCGCGAGGACGCTCTCAAGAAGGCGATCGCCGCCGGCAAGCACATCTACACCGAGAAGCCCACCGCCACCGGCCTGGACGGTGCCCTCGCGCTGGCCCGGCTGGCGAACGAGGCCGGCATCAAGCACGGCGTGGTCCAGGACAAGCTCTTCCTCCCGGGCCTGCTGAAGCTCAAGCGCCTCATCGACGGTGGCTTCTTCGGCCGGATCCTCTCCGTGCGCGGCGAGTTCGGCTACTGGGTCTTCGAGGGTGACTGGCAGGAGGCCCAGCGCCCGTCCTGGAACTACCGCGCCGAGGACGGCGGCGGCATCGTCGTCGACATGTTCCCGCACTGGGAGTACGTGCTGCACGAACTCTTCGGGCGCGTCACCTCCGTCCAGGCGCAGACCGCCACCCACATTCCGCAGCGCTGGGACGAGCAGGGCAAGCCCTACGACGCCACCGCCGACGACGCCGCGTACGGCATCTTCCAGCTGGAGGGCGGGGCCATCGCGCAGATCAACTCCTCCTGGGCGGTGCGCGTCGACCGCGACGAGCTGGTGGAGTTCCAGGTGGACGGCACGGAGGGCTCCGCCGTCGCCGGCCTGCGCAACTGCCGCGTCCAGCACCGCAGCGCCACCCCGCAGCCGGTCTGGAACCCGGACCTGCCCGTCACCGAGCCCTTCCGCGACCAGTGGCAGCAGGTGCCGGACAACGCGGAGTTCGACAACGGCTTCAAGGCGCAGTGGGAGCTGTTCCTCAAGCATGTCTTCGCGGACGAGCCCTACCACTGGGACCTGCTCGCGGGCGCCCGCGGCGTGCAGCTCGCCGAGCTGGGCCTGAAGTCGTCGGCGGAGGGCCGCCGCCTCGACGTACCGGAGCTGTCGCTGTGACCATCCGACTCCCCGACGCCCGGAGTGCCCTGCGGACGTACGAGCCGCGGCGCGAGCCCGCCGCCTTCGCCGCCGGAGGCGCGCCGCTCGTCTCCCGCACCGTCTTCTCGGCCGCGCATGTCGTCGCCGACCCGTTCGCCGACACCACCCCCGACGGCCCCGCGGCCGTCGACTGGGACACCACGCTCGCGTTTCGCCGGCACCTGTGGTCGCACGGCCTCGGGGTCGCCGAGGCCATGGACACCGCGCAGCGCGGCATGGGCCTGGACTGGGCCGGCGCCGCCGAGCTGATCCGCCGGTCCGCAGCGGAGGCCAAGGCCGTCGGCGGCCGGATCGCCTGCGGCGTCGGTACCGATCAGCTGACCGGTGCCGACGCGGACCTGGCCGCGGTCCGCCGTGCGTACGAAGAGCAGCTCGAGATGGTGGAGGACACGGGCGCGCAGGCGATCCTCATGGCGTCCCGCGCCCTCGCGGCCTGCGCCAAGGGCCCCGAGGAGTACGCCGAGGTCTACGGCCATCTGTTGCGGCAGGCGTCCGCGCCGGTGGTCCTGCACTGGCTCGGCCCGATGTTCGACCCGGCGCTCACCGGTTACTGGGGCAGCGAGGACCTCGACGCCGCCACCGAGACGTTCGTCGCCGTCATCGCCGACCATCCGGACAAGGTCGACGGCATCAAGGTCTCCCTGCTGGACGCCCGGCGCGAGGTCGAGCTGCGCCGCCGTCTCCCCAAGGGCGTGCGCTGCTACACCGGCGACGACTTCAACTACCCCGAGCTCATCGCGGGCGACGACCACGGCTTCAGCCACGCCCTGCTCGGGATCTTCGACCCGCTGGGGCCGCTGGCCGCCGAGGCCGTACGCACCCTCGACACCGGCGATGCGAAGGGATTCCACGCGCTCCTCGACCCGACGGTCGAGCTGTCCCGGCACCTGTTCCAGGCGCCCACCCGCTTCTACAAGACGGGCGTGGTGTTCCTGGCCTGGCTGGCCGGCCACCAGGACCACTTCGCCATGGTCGGCGGCCTGCAGTCCGCGCGCTCCCTGCCGCATCTGGCGCGCGCGTACGAACTCGCCGACGGCCTCGGCCTCTTCCCCGACCCGGCACTGGCCGAGGCCCGCATGAAGGAGCTTCTGACGGTGTATGGAGTGACCCAGTGACCAGCAGCGAAGCCCTCTCCCGCTTCTCCGTCAACCAGATGACGGTGAAACAGCTGACCCTCCCCGAGCTGGTCGCCGCCTGCGGCGAGCTCGGCGTCGGCAACGTCGGCCTGTGGCGCGAGCCCGTCCAGGAGTACGGCGTCCAGTCCGCGGCCAAGCTGGTCCGCGAGGCCGGCCTGAACGTCTCCACCCTGTGCCGCGGCGGCTTTCTCACCGCGATCGACGCGGACGAGCGCAAGGCCGCCCTGGACGACAACCGCCGCGCCATCGACGAGGCCGCCGCCCTGGACACCGGCGTTCTGGTGCTGGTCTCCGGTGGCCTCCCGGCGGGATCGTACGACTTGCCCGGGGCGCGCGAGCGCATCGCCGACGCGCTCGCCGAGCTGGCTCCGTACGCGGGTGAGCGCGGCGTGCAGCTCGCCATTGAGCCGCTGCACCCGATGTACGCCGCCGACCGCTGTGTCGTCTCCACCCTCACCCAGGCCCTGGACATCGCCGAACGCTTCCCGGCGAGCCAGGTCGGGGTGGTGGTGGACACCTACCACCTGTGGTGGGACGACCAGGTACCCGTCCAGCTCGAGCGGGCGGGCCGCGGCGGCCGCATCGCCACCTTCCAGCTCGCCGACTGGATCACCCCGCTGCCCGAGGGCGTCCTCAACGGCCGTGGCCAGATCGGCGATGGCGCCATCGACATGCGCCACTGGCGCGGTCTGGTCGAGGCCCAGGGCTATGCCGGGCCGATCGAGGTGGAGCTGTTCAACGAGGGTCTGTGGGCGCGTGACGGAATGGAGGTCCTGGCCGAGACGGCGGACCGCTACCGCACCCTGGTGCTGTAGCAACGGAACGTAGTCCTCGCACGCCGGGCGGCAGTGACCACGGAAACGTGGCCGCTGCCGCCCGATGTCATCCCCGGTGGCCCGTCGCTGTCCCGCGTACGCGGCCGCCGTTGGCCGGGAAGCCGATCTCGACGCGACCGGACGCCGCGAGGGCGGTTCGGCTGCCGTCGACCCGCACGGTGGCCGTCGCGGATCCGCCCGGGGGGATCGAGGCGGCCACCGGAACCGGGAACAGATTCGGTCTGGGCGTAGTACCAGTCCTCGGGTTCCCAGTCGGTGCCGATGGTGAACGTGAGGTCGTCGGGTACCCGGGCGGGCTTTCCGTAACCGCGCGGACGCGGTCTGGCGGGGGAGCGGGTGGCGAGGGCGTACTCCCCGCCGGTGCGGTCGGCCCTGCCGATCTGCCACAGGAAGGTGGAGCGCTGGGTGGGCGTCCACGCGATGTCCCCGAGGTCGTACTCGGCGCCTCGGGGGGATGCCTCTCTGCTTGTACTGGTCGGTGACGGAACCGTCGGCGGCGAAGACGTACAGCACATAGGCGCCGCGCTCGGTGGTGCCGGGGGCCCAGGCCGGGGGGATGCCGGGGAGGCTGAAGCGGCCGTGGGCGTCGGCCTTCACGAAGTAGGTGGGTTCGTGCCGCGTCGGTGATCACCGCAACCGCCAACCGGCTACTGGGGGGCATCCCTCAGCCAGGCGTGACCGCCCGTCACGCCGCGCTCGGTATCCGCTCGTCCACCAGTGCGTACAGCACCACAGACATCGCCATCACCCCGGCCGCTGTGAACACGCCCGGTGCCCAGCTTCCGGTGGCGTCACGCAGAACGCCGCTGACCACCGGGCTGGCCACCGCGCCGATCTCGGCGACGAGATTGAACAGGCCGAACAGCGAACCGCGGTGCTCCGGGTCGGCCAGGTCGCCCAGGAGGCTGTGGACGATCGGCTGCAGCGCGTTGAAGAACAGGCCGGAGAAGAAGAGGATCAGGCCGAGCAGCAGCAGCGAGGGCTTGCCGTCCAGCAGGCTGATCCCGAAGGCCACGGCGAGCACCGTGTGAACGGCCGCGCAGGTGACGGCCAGCGGCTTGCGTCCCTTCCCCGCGCGCACGCGGCGGTCGGCGATCCAGCCGCCCACCGGGAAGCCGATGATGCCGGCGCCGGCGTTGAACGCGGCGGTCAGGGCTGCCGCGCCGAGGCTGCTGTGGGCGCTCTCCTTGACGATCTGGACCGACCAGAAGGAGAAGAACCACAGGTTCCACATCACCGCGATGAACGACAAGTAGACCAGCCAGACGTTGCGGTTGAGCAGCGCCTCGGACCGGCTCGTACGCATGATCCCGCGCACTACCACCGTGACCATCCCGGCGAACAGGACGCCGGAGCCCGCCGCGGTCAACCAGTCGGGCCAACCGAAGGTGTCGGCGGACAAGAAGAGTGCCACGATCGCGACGGCCGCGGGGACGGAGTAGCCGACCAGCCGCAGCGTGGGCCGGCCGAGTCGCAGCGGACGGTCCCCGCGGCCGCGGAAGAACACCCACGTCGCGCCGGCGACCAGCAGCGAGGCGACACCGAACACGTACAGCGGCATGCTCCAGGCCCGTGAGCCCATACCGAGCGAGCCGCCCCAGTCGATCAGGTGCGGGGTGGCCAGGACGCCTACGGTCAGGCCGATCGACAATCCGGACAGGACGACGCCGAGCCCGACCGTGCGCCGCACGGGCGGGGTGTGAGCGATCACCAGGACCCGGTCGTTGGAGTAGAAGACGCCCTCGCCCAGGCCGGTGAGCACCCGGGCCACAACGAAGGCGACCAGCCCGCCCGCCAGGCCGGACGCCAGGGTCATCAGGCCGGCCCAGAGCAAGGACACCACCAACATCTCGCGATGACCGTAACGGTCACCGAGGCGGCCGCCCGCGTATTGGGTCAGCATGTAGCCGGTGAAGAACATGGAGCCGATCAGCCCGCCCAGAGTGGCGGGGTGGGCCGCATCCCCGATGAACCCGGCCTTGTTCTCGATCATCCAGGAGACGACCGGGCCGGTGACCGTACGGTCGGCGTAGCTGATCAGCCAGCCGACGAGCAGGAACCCCCACAGATGGGTGTGCTGTCCGGAGAAGACCGGGCGAGGTTCGCTGCGCCGGGCGTCGGGCCCGGTGACCTCGGCGGCTGCGGCTGCATCCTTCATGCGTCCCCTCGATGAGAAGGCGCCCGCCAGAACCGGGCGCTGTGCCTAAGACCAAAAAACTGCGACCTATGGGAAACGTGAGAAACTCGGCAGAAAGCGGTTTCTCGCGCTGTGGGCGCGCTGATTGTGTGCAGTCCCGCAGCCGACCTTCGATGGGAAGCTCCTAAAGGTGCGACCGGGTAAGTAAGCGCTTGCCGATGCCTCGGTCGGGAGGGTACCCACACCCCGGTGCGCGGACAAGGGTCTTCGCGCGCGACGCCCCGGGACTCCGGGAAGGGCCGGTTGCCCGCTCCTCTGCGCACGGCCGACCGTGCTCACGCGCACGACGAATGAGCCGGGGTTGCTGACGGAGGGACCGGAGTTGCCGCGGTCGTGCGCACCGGGTGACAGCACGCCGAGGTCGGAAAGTGGCTCGCGGCCATCCAGGGCACTGAGTGGAGGGAGCCGGGCGACGTTTCCCTCTCGCATCTCATGGCCGTCGGCGCGGAGGTGAGAGACCGCAGCTCCTGCTGACGCACCACCGCCGTCAGCAGGACGGTCCGCCGCGGCTCATGGCCCGCACCCTTGCGGTCTCCGTCGGCAGGGCGTGGTGGACGCCTTCAGGCATACGTGCACACGCGAGGCACCGGCCCGGGGCGCTTCACCTACCACTTCGCCTGGGGCCTGGACGACATCGCAGCCGTCTTCGCCGAGATGTGGGGGCGCCTCGGTCCCTGGCACCACGCCGGCTGCTGCCTACGGAACGACGACCTGCAAGGCCAATTGCTGCGCCATCCCACACATGGCTTCGTACCCGTGGCGTCCGCCCGGGGCCACTACTTGGCTGAGCCGGGCGGCTATCGCGAACCGGCACAAGACTTCACAGCACACCTCGGCCACTTCCGGGACGCGATCAGCCGCGAGGAGGCGAGCACGGGCACATCGCCACTGCCCACCGTCACCGCGGTGTCGATATCGGTCACCTCATGAAGCCGGGCTGGAGGCGCCGGCGTTTGCTGTTCGGTCCGGTCCAGCGCCAGCCACGCCCCCGTCACCCACGCGGTGGCCTCACCCGCCCCGAAGCCCAACGGTTCCCGCCGCCGACCGCCCCGGTGCCCCAACCTTCACAGGGGCCATGGCATCACCGACCCCGCCAGCCCTTCCACCACGGGTAGTTTTTCGCGCGCGAACCGGGCCACCACCTCGTCGGCAAACGCCGCCTCGCCTCGGTCATGGGCAGGCCCGGCGCGCGCAAGACCTCCGTGAACGCGGCCGGGCGGCAACCGCAACGGCGTCTCCCAGCTGACCCGGCGCCCGGAGTACCGCAGGCGGAAGACCAGGCGGAAGGCAATGCCGGCGGGCGAGGTGGGGCGCCGGTGAAAGCAGTGGCGGTCAGGTCACTGCAGGACGATCTGGTGTTCGTGCCGGGGGTCGGCCGCGCATGCGAAGACGTTCAGCGCACCGTCCCTACCAGGGCGGACCTCCGTCGGATGCTTGTTGTCCTGAGGGGTGGGGGCCCGGCGATCCTCCACCGGGGTCCAGCTGGAGACGACGCCGCCCCATTCATAGGTGGCGATGGTGAGGAAGAGCCGCATGTGACTGCCGCACGAGCAGGTGATCTCGGCCGGGCCGGTCACGTTCCACGCCGCGAAGCCTCCGACCTTCCACCCTGGGGCGATGGACAGGTCGCCCTGGTAGCTGAGGATGTCCTCCTCATCGTCCTCGGCTTCCTCCTCGAGCCGCATCTCCCATTCCTCGATGCGCTCTTGCAGGTCGACGTCGAGCAGTTCGATGTATTCGTGCTCCACGACCATCTCGGGGGCGATGACGCAGGGCTCGGGTACGTAGCCGTCGAATCCGACGACTTCCGGGAGCGGTGGCGTCGCCAGGGCCTCCTCACACCGTGCGGAGTCGCGCCACCGCACGTCGACGGCGACCGTCCCCTGCCGGCCGTGACCATCGAACGGGCACCACAACACCTGGACCAGATCGGTACCTTGCGGTGCCTCCAGTCCGGGAACGTCCTTGGTGAAAAACTGGGCTACCGGCAACAGCGGTACCGGCGCGGTCTCACCGAGATCGGGGACCTGGTGTTCTTCGCGCAGGCCGGCCAGCAGCGCCCGGTCCTCTTCGGTGAAACTGGTCCCGGGAGCCAGATTCTCCGCCTCGCGCAGCATGGCCCGCTCGCGATACACATCGGGTACTCGTCGGCCCCGGCTGCGCGGGTGCGCGTGTTGGCAGGTGGGCCAGGGCTCGTCCGCCGGCCACAACAGCGGCCCGCCGACGGAGCTGTCGTGGGGTTTCGGCGCCCCGGGCCGGGGGTGGAGGCGGGTGCTGGTCGCACGGTGGGCCGCCAGCTCGGGGAAGATCTGCTCGATGTCCAGGGGCCGCGGCGGGGTGGTCCGGGTCATCGTCATCCTTTCGTTGAGACGGTCTCATCTCATCACGGCCGTCCGCACGCCTGCAGCGGGATTCTCCAGCACATTCGTCAGCTTGAAGCCACGATCCCCGAATGCTGATATTTCGAGTTGGATCGGGATGGGATTGCTTCCCTCGTAAATCGGTTTTACCGAGTACTGGACGTTCTGGCCTGGAATGCCATTGGCGGGATCGCCCTTGACCGCATTGTAAACCTGGGCTTCGAGACCCTTCATGTCGGGGGTGTTGGTCGGATTCTGGGTGAGGGTGACGAGGTTGTGTCGTGCCAGGGGGCCCGTACCGGGGCCACCCAGGCGGTTGGCCAGCAGGTGGCCGCGCGCCTCGTTGAAGAGGGTGCCGTTACCTCGCCAGCCCGGCGTTCGAGTCGACCCGGCTTCCGTTCCGGTGTCGAGCATCTCCTTGCGCAACGACGCCCACACGCCCGTGGGTCGGCCGAGGTCGTCCAGTTTCCCGAACCGGACGCTGCCGTCCCACTTGTACCGGTCCTGCAGGCAGGACTTGGGGACCAGGCCGAGCGGGTCGCTCCAGGTCTGCGGGTTCGTCGTGTAGGCGACGGGATTGGGTGCCGGTGCGAGGCCGAAGGGGTCGGGAGAGGTGTAGCGGGCGGTGTCGGGATCGTAGTGGCGGAAGAAGTTGTAGTGCAGGCCGGTCTCGGGGTCGGCGTATTGGCCGGGGAAACGCAGCGGAGTGTAGGCCGATGCGTTTCGGTTCCAGGCGATGGTGCCCCAGATGGTGGTGCGGGTGTGCCACGCGATCTCGCCGTGTTCACCAACGAGTTCGGTAGGGGCGCCGACCAGGTCGGTCACGATGGCGAAGAATCGGCGGTCGACCTCGTTCTGGCTCGGTTCACCGTTTTCCGACCGGCATTCGAGCTGAGCCAACGGATGCTCACCGTCGTCGTACTCCCAGGTGGTGAAGATGTCGGTGGCGGTGTCGGTCTGCTCGGCGAGGCTCGTGCCGTCCCAGGTGAAACGAATGGTCTGCTCGATGGACTCGCCGTCGGGGGCCATGCGGTACTTGGCGCTGCGGCGGCCCAGCGGGTCGTAGCTGTAGCGCCAGAGAGTGCCGTCGGGTGTGGTGCAGGCGACGAGATGGTCTTCGGCGTCGTACTCGTAGCGCCAGGTGTCGGGTTTGCGCGACAGTCGGGTCCTTTGCCGCAGGACGGTGCGGCCGGCGCCATCGTGTTCGTAGCGGATGGCACCGGCGGAGCGTATTCGGGTGCCGCTGTAGCTGCGCTCGCCGCGGGCATCGGAGTGCGGTGCCGCGTCGGGCCAGTGGGCGGCGGTCTGGTTACCGGCCGCGTCGTAGGCGTACGACTCGGTCCAGCCGTCGGCCGTGACCTGGAGCGGTCGGCCGACCGGGTCGAGATCCACCCGCCGCTGTTCACCGGTGACATGGTCGATGGTGCCGGTCAGGTTGTCGTCGTCACGGTAGGCATAGTCGCGGGAGCGCAGCGTGCGGCCCGGGGTCGTCACCTGCTGGCTGATCCGCCGACCACGCGGATCCCAGGAGGTGCCGAGGCGCAGGGGCGCGGTGGACAGATTGATGGTGCGCGTCGTTTCGCGGCCCAGTGCATCGCGGAGGAAGTCGAGGTGGTGGCCCGCCAGGCTCATGGCCGTGGGGCGGCCGGCGGCATCGAGAGTCATCTCGGTGCGTATGCCGCTGGGGGTGATGCGGTGGGTGCGGCGTCCCATGGCGTCGTAGCCGAAACGGATGGCGCGCCCGTCGACGGTTTCGGACAGGACGCGGCCCGCAGCGTCGTAGCTCAGCTCCAGGACCGAATAAGGCGCGGTCGCCCGGGTGAGGTGACCGGCGGCGTCGTAGGTGTACGTGGTGCGTTCACCGTCGACGTCCTTGGCCAGGATGCGGCCGGCCGGGTCGAGGTGGTGGCTGATGAGCTGCCCGAGCGGGGTCGTCCGGGAGATGAAGCGGTTCGCGGCGTCGTAGGTGTAGGTGAGGGTGCGGTCGTCGAAGTCCGTCTCGGAGGTCAGACGACCTGCTTCGTCATAGCTGTAGCTCCACGTCAGACCCTGAGGGTTGGTGACCCCGGTCAGTCGTAGCTCGGTGTCGTGGGCGAACGTGAAGCGGGCACCGTCGGGGGTGGTGCGGGCCGTGGGCAGGTCGAAGACTCCGCATTCGAAGCGCGTGACGCCACCCGAGGGGTCCGTGTGCGTGGTGCAGTTGCCCTCCGCGTCGTAGGTCCAGGACTCGCTGGTGCCGTCCGGATGGGTACGGCGAGCGAGCCGTCCATCAGCGGTCCACTCAAGCCGCGTGGTGTTGCCCAACGGGTCCGTGAGCGCCGACTGGCGGCCCATCGCGTCGTATTCGCAGCGCGTGACCGCACCCAGCGGGTCGGAGACCTCCACTGGCAGGCCGGCCCGGTTGTAGCGGAACTCGGTGGTGTGGCCGAAGGCGTCGATGATCGAGTCGAGCAACCCGGATGCCGTGTAGGAGAAGCGCGTGGTGATCCCGGACGGATCGGTGACGGCGGTGCGGTTGCCGCGCTCGTCGAACTCCTGGTGCCAGGCGGCACCGTCCGCTCCGGAGATCGCTACCGGCCGGCCGGCCTCGTCGTACGTGGAAGTGCTCTCCTGACCGTCCGGGCCGAGGACAGAGGTGATCATGCCGTACGCGTCGTACTGGATGCGTGTGGTGTGGCCCAGAGCATCCGTAATGGCGACCAGGCGTCCCTCGTCGTCCCACTCCTGGATGCGCGAATGGCCGAGCGCGTCCGTCTCCCGGACCAGACGGTACGCCTCGTTGTGCTCGAACGTCGTGGTGCGGCCGAGGGAGTCTGTATACCGGGTGATCCGGTGGTCGGTGTCGTAGCTGATGGCGCAACTGAGAATCCCGTTGATGCCTTCGCCACGTATGCAGCGGTCTTCTCCGTCGTAAGTGAAGCGGTACCAGGAGCCGTTGCGGTCGGTCCAGGAGGTGATGCGTGCGTCGTCGTCGTAGGTGAGCTGGAACGGCACACCGGAAGAGTTGTAGATGGCGTTGAGGTTGCCGTCGCTGTCGTAGGCGTAGCTCAGGATCTGGACGCCGTCAGGTGCTTCGTCCGAGCCGAAGAAACGTAGGCCGGTGACCCGGTCGTCGGTGGTGTCCACGACGATGTGATAGCCGCCGGTGTGCCGCACCGCTGCCGGCATCCCGGCATCGTTGTACTCGAAGGTGAGTTCATTGCCGTTCCGGTCGGTGACCGACCGGAGAAGCAGAATCCGCTGCTCCGGGGAACCGGCGTGGCCGTCCTTTCCGGCACTCGCCGCAGGCGCCGCGAAGCTGCGGGTAAGGCCGGATTGCGGGTCGGAGATGGTGATCGGGCTGCTCGGTTGTCCATCCCACTCCAGCGGCCAGCGTGGGCCCGCTGCGGGCATGACGGGCCGGCCGGGTTGGGGAGCGGGGTAGGCCAGGAGCATCCCGTCCTCGCTGGCGAAGATGGCGCCTTCTCCATCGAGTTCCAGGCGCTGGTCGAGCGTGGAGGCCCAGGATTCGCCGAAGCAGCGGCCCCAGCGGTAGGTCGACAGATGGGTACGCTGCAGGACGAGCGGCAGCACGCCCGGCAGCACGACGTCGGTCTCCGACATGAGCATTTCGCCGGAGACCATGTCGATCGGGTCGCCGTTGAGGCACCGGCCCTTGGCCGGCTTGCCTTTCTTCAGCAGGTCCTCGCCGGCGCGCAGGCCGTTGCGCAGCCCGCCGGTGCGCAGGCCTTTCGCTGCGGCCTTGATGCCTTTGGCCGCTCCGGCGAGGGTGGTGATTCCCTTGACGCCCGGGATGCAGTCGAGGGCGGCCAGGCCGACGTCGAAGAGGCTGGCTTTCCCGTCCGCGAATTTCTTGAGGGTGTCGGCGAGCACGATGACTGCCGCGACGACCACGATGGCGGCGAGGATCGGGCCGCCGATGACCATCGCGATGATGCCGACGACGGTGACGATGACCTTGCAGACGGAGACGATCGTGTCCCAGTTCTCGGTGACGAAGTGGGCGATCTCCTCCCACCAGTGGCGGTTCTGGATGCCGGCGTCGGAGGCTTCGTCGAGCTTGTCCTTGCAGACCCGGGCGGCCTCCTCGCGTAGTTCCTTGGCCTCGGCAGCCATTGCCTTGGCGGCGTCCAGGGCGGACTGGGCGGTATCGACCGCCCCTTGGGCGTCGCTGCGGGCGGAGGAGGCCTGTTGGGCGTTGCGGGTCGCGGCCCGCACCTTGGATTCGTCCGGCGCCTCGGGTCCCTTGGCTTTGTCGTACGCGTCGGTCTTGGCGGTGGCGGTCTTGACCCAGTCGTTGGCCGAGTCCAGCCGTCCCTGAGCGGCCGTCAGGTCGTCGCGGGCCTCGCGGCCCTTCTTCAGGGCCCGGTCGGCCAGGGACTGGGCGCGCTCGAGCTTCGGCCAATAGGCGGCGATGGCATCGCCGGCCATGTCGTAGGAGGTCCTGAGCTTCTTCAGATTCCCCGGGACGCCGTCGAACTCCTCCTTGAACTTCTTCGCGGAGCGCCCTGACCACTTCAACACCGCGTCCTCGGAGGCCATGTCGGTGATCTGCCGCAGTGCGGTACCGACGTCCTCGGCGAACTCGTGCAGCTCGCGGGCGAGTTTGCGTACCCGCTCCGGATCACCGGGAGTTGGGTCCTTCTCCAGGTCCAGCACGTGCCAGTCCGTCGGCCGGTGGCTCACGTCAACGCCCCCGTAACACACTCAACTTCAGTCAACGTGATCTTGCGGAACCACCCTAACTCTCGCCACTGACACGGACGAAGGGCGGTTCGGCGGAAGAACGGAGGACTTATGTGAAGCGGAAGATGGAGGTGATGGCGTCGAACATGTCGAAGAAGGAGTCCGCCAGATCCAGTACCTGGCTGCTGCCGGACACCAGCGCCACCGTGCCCTGCTGTTCGGGGACGGGAATGAAGGTCTGCATCAGCACCGCCCGCACGGTGCGCTCGTCACCGGGGATGGCGATGTCCTCGATCCCATGGGTCCGTGCCACGGTTCCCACCTGCGGGATCTTCACGGTGGTGACCTCGCGCCACGCATCGCCCTCGCGCTTCGCCTTCCGTGGGCTGATCTGCTGGGCGATGAGCTGAGGATCGGTGGGCAGGATCTCACCGTCGTCGGTCTGCGCGCCGATCACCGACACGGTCACCGAAGCGGTGACCGGTGCTTCGCCGCCGAAAGGCTGCGCCATGCAGCCGCAGTACAGGGTGCCGGACTGCTAGGCGCCGCGGGCGGCCTTCTGGAGGAACGAGGTGAAGGCGTCCCGGTGGCCGGACAGCTCCGGACAGATCCAGGTCACGATTGGCCCGGTGTGCTGGTCGGTGTCCAGGCGGTGGATGCGTACGCCGCGGCGCGCAAAAAGACCTCCACGAAGTACGACGCGATCGGCCGCACGCTGTCCACCTGGGAGGGCGAGCCGGACACCGGCACAAAGCTCACGGTGAGGACGTACGACAAGCTGGCCAAGGGCGAGCTGTACGGGCAGTACCGGTACGCGGCGGGCGCCGTGCAGTCCAGCATGATCGTCTCCGAGCTGGACGAGATGTACCAGCCGACGAAGACCCGTTACACCCTGGCGGGCACGGCCGCGCCCGAGCTGAACGGCACCTACGAGTACACCACCCAGTACAACCGTGACGGCACACTCCAGTCCACCGGGCTGCCGGCCGCGGGCGGACTGCCGGCCGAGACGATCACCTACGCGTACGACGGTCTCCAACGGCCGACCCAACTGCGAACATCGCTCGGCAGTACGTACGTGGACGCCGCCCGCTACTCACCGACCAGCCTGCTGGAGCAGCTGGAGCTCACCACCGGCGGCACCGCGGACAAGAAAACCTGGCTGACGTACGAATACGAACGCGGCACCGACCTGGTCACCCGCTCACGCGTCGACCGGGAAGGCGCCTCCACGGTACCTACGACGCCCGCTACACATACGACGCCTCCGGCAACGTTACCGCCATCGCGGACACCCCGACCGGCGGCCAGGCGGACGTCCAGTGCTTCCGCAACGACTGGCAGCGACGCCTCACGGAGGCATGGTCCACCACCAACACCTCCGACGGAGCGACCGGCTCGGGCAACACCAACGCCGCCTGCGCCACTGCCCCCTCCGCGAGCACGATCGGCGGCCCGGCACCGTACTGGCACAGCTTCGACTACGACGCCTCGGGCAACCGCAAGCAACAGGTCATCCATGGCGTCGGCGGCGCCGGCGATACGACCCGGACGTACTCCTACGGGGACGCGGACCAGGACGGCACGTCCGGCGAGGCCGGTGACGGTGGCCCGCACATGCTCACCAAGGTCGTGCAGGACGCCCCGGCATCCGGCTCGACCCCTGCGGTCAAATCCCAGGACACCTTCACGTACGACGCTGCGGGCAATACGGAGAAGCGCGTACTGGGCGGTGACACGCAGAACCTGTCGTGGAACGCCGCAGGAGACTTGACCAAGTCGACGGCGGGCGCGGAGGAAGCCACCTTCGCCTACGACGCCGCAGGCGAGCGGGTCCTGCGCAAGGAACCCGACGCCCCGACGTTCTACCTCCCCGGCATGGAGCTGCGGCTTGACGCCGCCAGTAAGGCCATCACAGCCGCCCGCTACTACGTCATGGGCGACAAGACGGTCGCACTTCGCACCAAGCACGGCGTCCAGTTCCTCTCCGCCGACTCGCACGGCACCGCGCAGATCGCCGTCAATGCGGCGACAGGGGAGACCGCCCGCCGCCGAATGGACCCATTCGGCGGCGAGCGGGGCGGGGACGAGTCGGCCAAACCGTGGGTGGACGACAAGGGATTCCTCGGCAAGCCCGTCGATGAATCAACCGGCCTGACCCACATCGGGGCACGCGAATACGAGCCGGAGAACGGGCGGTTCATCTCCGCCGACCCGCTCATCGACTTCACCGACCCGCAGCAGATCAACGGTTACGCCTACGCCAACAACAGCCCGGTCTCCTTCTCGGACCCGACCGGCCTGATCCTCTACCACGAGGTAACCAAGCTGGGCTACGGCAACGCCCAGGTGCTGCACAACCGCATTGCCCGGGACCCCGCTGCCTATCAGCGCACGCTGGCCGACAGCTGGGTCAGCTACCAGCGCTATTGGTCACAGAAGCAATCGCCGGCCCAGGAGAAGGCGGACCGGGCCCGGGCCGCGGCCAACGCGGCCAAGTAGCGGGCGATCGCGGCAGCCAAGGAACTGGCTCAGGTCGCGATGGACGAGCTGGGCATCACCGACGCCCTGGACTGCTTCACCACGGGCAGCCTTGGAGCGTGCGGCGCCACCGCCCTCACCATCGCCACCAGCTTCGTAGGCGGCCTAGTCGGCAAGTTCGCCACCAAGTACGGCCTGCCGTGGAAATGGTCCAAGGCCGTCGCACTGGGCAAACGCGTATGGGGCCTGCTGAAGAAGATCAAGAACGGCTTCACCGACTGGCTCGATGAAGGGAAGAAGGCCGACCGGCTGGAGGAGGCAGCCGAAGCCGCAACCAGCTGCGCCACCAACAGCTTCACCCCCAAGACCAAGGTCTTGATGGCCGACGGCAGTACGAAGTCCATCCAGGACGTCGACATCGGCGACAAGGTCCTCGCCACCGACCCGAAAACCGGCAAGGCAACGGCCAGGACGGTCACGGCCGAAATCAAGGGCAAGGGCACCAAGCACCTGGTCAAGGTCACCGTCGACACGGACGGCAAGAAGGGCGCGGCGACCGCTTCGGTCACCGCCACTGACGGCCCCCCCTTCTGGGTCTCCGAACTCCATGCCTGGATCGATGCGACGGACCTCCACCCCGGCCAGTGGCTCCGCACCAGCACCGGCACCTACGTCCAGATCGCCGCGGTCAAGCGCTGGACGCAGCACGCGTCAGTGCGCAACCTCACGGTGGCGGACCTGCATACGTACTATGTGGTGGCGGGAACGTTGCCGGTTCTTGTACACAATGCCCGTGCGGGGAATCTTTGCCCGCATCCGGACGCGGAAGGGCCCCACACCACTTTTCGGCGAGATGGAACTACCGGCGAGATAGACCACTACGAAACCTATGATCGGCCTTCGGACCCCCGTAACCCCCACCCGTGGGTCCCGACGAAGCGAGTCGACGTGAAAGGTAAACCTCACTTCGACAAGAAGACCAAAACGCTGATCCCGACGCCGCACGTGAACTTCCCAGATAATTCTGCGAGGGCCGCAGAGCCCTGGGAAATACCCAGGAGGAACCCGTGACTTCGCCATTGAAAGCGCTGCAGGAATGGTACTCCTCCTTCTGCGACGGAGACTGGGAGCATTCGCACGGTGTCCGCATCGAGACAGTCGATAATCCCGGGTGGATCCTTATCGTTGACCTGGAGCGGACTCCATTGAACGGCCGGGTTTGCGACAGGGAGATGTCATTCATTGACGGGAAGTGGTTCTCGGTGAGGAGTGATGGCAGCCAATTCACGGCAGCCTGTGATCCGCACTCTCTCGAAGAGATGATCGGTTTCTTCATCGAATTCTCCCAATCGGGGGACATCTCGGTGTGACAGGCAAGGCAGCTTGGAACCGCTGTGCGTCGATGCGTGTCTGCTGAGCACACTGTGATCGTGGCTGCCCGGGACCTCGGCAGCCACCGAAGTGGAACCGAAGTTAAGGAATCGCCTGATTGGTGCCGAGCCGTGAGGTCTGTACGAGTGCGCTTCTTATGAGAGCGGAAGGTTGCCTCGCGCCAGCGGCATGTGTGTATGGAGCGTGTCGGTCCTCGGACACGCGCCATATGCACATACAAGCGCGGGTCGTGACTCAACACTCACGACTCGCGTTTCTGCGTTGTAGGCAAGCTCAAGCCCGAAAGCCTCGTACAGGTGCCGCTGCCGCTCAGGCTCCGCGGCCGCCAGCAGGCCGCGCATGTCACCCAGCTCTTCGACCATCGCGCGAATCTGCTCCGTCGTGAAGATCGTGGGCCGTTGCGTTGATCGCTGGTGGAGTTGCTGCTGGGCGACGTGCCGCTCGGCTTGTGCTTGATTGATCCACTCGGTTACCACGGCGGGGTCGGCTCCGCCGTCCAGGGCGGTGCGGTACTGGTTGAGGCGGCGGTCACAGTCGGCGACCGTGCGGCGGGCGGCTCCCAGGTCGGGTCGGGTGCTTGCTCGCGTTCCTGGCTGCGCTGCAGTTCCTGCAGTGTATGGGCGAGTCGTTCCGGGGCGAACGCGGTGGCGATCCAGGCGTCGAGCGCCGGCAGGATGACGTCCTCCGCGATGGCGGGCACCTTGAGCATCCGCGCCGGCGTGAAGTAGGCACTGCTGATCACGAACGCGAGGACCTTGTCCAACGCTGCGCGCAGTGTGATCGTCACTGATGTGGGCATACGTCTGTTCAATCCGCCGCGCGCCGCGGTCACCATTGGTGTGGTTCGGCCCGACAAGGCCGGTATGGCCTCGGGTACGGGGGAGGCCGTCCAGCAGGTCGGTGTCGCCGTCAGCGGTGCTGGACCAGGTGACGGTGGCGGCCCGTTCCGCCTCGCCGGCTCCCCCGCCGACGTCATGGTCGTCTGCGCGCTGTGGTCGCCGCTGTCGGCGCGGCCATCGCGTGCCCTGGCGCTCGCGCTGGTCCCCGCGGCCGTGCTCGCCGGTACGGCTGACCACGGATGCTGATTGGCGGGACGACATCCCTGCCGTGAACGCCGGGCGTCAGGAGTTGGGGATCTCGCCCTTGATCAGCTTCGGAAGGTCTTTGGTGTAGCCGTCGGCGGTCGCTTCCTCGCTGTACACCACGTGCGCCTTGTCGTCCTTCGGCGAGAAGGCGAGCACCGTCTTTCCGTGGGTAGAGACGATCTTTCCGTGCTCGTCCTTCTCCGGGGCCTGGATGCCCACTCCCACGCTGCGGGCGGCGGCCTGGGTGGCCTTGAAGTCACCGCTGAGCCCGATGAAGTCCGGGTCGCCGGCGCCGCGCAGCCACGTACCGAGCCGTTTCGGGGTGTCCCGCTCCGGATCGGAGGTGATGAAGACGACCCGCAACTTGTCCTTCTGGGCTGCGGACAGCTTCTTGTAGGCGAGGGCGATGTTGCTCATCGTCAGTGGGCAGACGTCGGGGCAATTGGTGTACCCGAAGTAGACCAGGGTCGGGTGGCCCTTGGTCTCCTTGGCCAGGTCGTATTTCTTCCCGTGAGTGTCGGTGAGGGTCAGCTCCGGTTTGGTGAACGGAGTGTCGAGCACGGTGGCGGCCGGGTGGTTCTGGGCGCTCGTCGAAACGGCGAACGGCTCATCCTTGCTCTTGCCTTCACCGCAGGCGGAGAGCGTCAGGGCTGCCGTCGCGGTCAGTGCAGCGGCGATCACAGTGGTCTTACGCATGTCGATGTCGTCCCGTGCAGCGGTGGTGAAAACGCAGGAGACCGTCTCGCGCGTTACGAGCCGGTGGCCTCGCGGCCATGCACCTGAAGCGCACAGGCGCACACGGGTGAGCCTACGGCAGTGGGCGGATCGGCCCCTGCGCGCCCCCGCTGCTGTGCCGCGCCGTGGAATCCCGGGCGAACCCCTTTTCCTGAAGTACCCCCCAGGGGTATGTTACTGTCCGCTCCGCAGGTACCCCCTAGGGGTATGTAACGGAAGGGGACAGTGGAATGTCAACCGTCAATCCGCGGCGTTGGTGGGCACTTGGCGTGCTCGCGGCCGCTCAGTTCATGGTCATCATGGACACGTCGATCATCGGGGTCGCGCTCCCCGAGATGCAGAAGGATCTGGGCTTCTCGCAGGGCGAGTTGCAGTGGGTCTTCAACGCGTATGTGATTGCTTTTGGCGGGCTGCTGCTCCTGGGCGGTCGGCTTTCCGACCTGCTCGGCGCCCGTAAGGTCTTCACCGCCGGCTGGGTCGTCCTGATCGCCGGTTCGGTTGTCGCGGCGGCCGCTTCGACCGCGTGGGTCGAGGTCGTCGGGCGGGCCGTGCAGGGTGTCGGCGGTGCGCTGATCGCCCCCGCCGCCATGACGCTGCTGATGATGCTCTTCGGGCACAACCCGAAGGAGCTCGGCAAGGCCATGGCGCTGTACGGCGCCGCGGCTCCCGCGGGCGGTACGGCCGGTGTGTTCATGGGCGGTGTCTTCACCGAGTGGATGAGCTGGCCGTGGGTGTTCATCATCTATGTGCCGATCGGTGTTGCGACGCTCGCCGCGACGAAGCTGCTGCCGGCCGTCGAGTCGCGCCGCGGTTCCGTGGACGTACTCGGCGCGGTGTCCGTGACCGCCGGTCTCGCGCTCGCCGTGTACGCGGTGGTCCGCGCCCCCGAGGTCGGCTGGGGCGCCACGGAGACCGTGCTGGAGTTGGTCGGCGCGGCCGCGCTCCTGGTGCTGTTCTTCGTGATCCAGAAGGCCATCCGGCAGCCGCTCATGCCGCTCGGCATCTGGCGGGTGCCGCGCCTGGGCTCGGCGAACCTGGGCATGACGCTGCTCGGCGCGGCCTGGATTCCGATGTGGTACTTCCTGAACCTCTATCTCCAGCAGGTGCTGGGTTACGGGGCGTTCGCCTCCGGTGCGGCGCTGCTGCCGATGACCGTGCTGCTGATGATCTTCATGACCGTCATCACGGCGAAGCTGCTGGCCAAGGTCGGTGCCAAGGCGCTGATCGGCGGCGGGCTGCTGGTCCTCGCGCTCGGTCTGGTGTGGCTGTCGGCCGTCGAGCCGACCGGTTCGTTCATGGTCGACGTACTGCCGGCCTCGCTGGTCTCCGCGCTGGGCATGTCGCTGGCGTACATCCCGGCGATGATGGCGGCCATGTCCGGCGCCCCGCAGGAGCAGGCGGGCCTGGCGTCCGGCATCGTCAACACCACGTACCAGGTGGGTTCGGCGTTGGGTCTGGCCGCGCTGACCGCGCTCGCCACCTCGCAGGGCGCCGGTGAGCTCGGCAACCTGCCCGCGCTGACGGACGGCTTCAGCGCCGCCTTCCTCGGTGCCGCGGCCATTGCCGCGGTCGGCGGTCTCATCACGCTGCTCGTGATGCGCAGCGAGAAGGCCGCGGCCGCCGCTGCCGCCCGGCAGGCACAGGCCACCCCGGCGTCTCGGGGTGAGCAGGTCGGCGTGTAGCCGATGGGCTGCCCAGCAGCCGTACGGCTGCCACCGCTCCGGTGGCAGCCGCCGCACCAAGGGCCGCTCGATGTCTCGCACCAGGCATCGGGCGGCCTTCGCCATGTACGAGGTCGCGCGACCCCGTTCGCGACGCAGGAGACAGGAGGTCGTTCGTGTCAGCTCGCCGTACCACTACTGGAGAGATCCGTACCACTACGGGAGAGAGCCGTACCACTACGGGAGAGAGCCGTACCACTACCGGAGAGATACGCTCCGGGGGTATCGGCCCCATGGATATCCGCACCCGGGCCGTGCACGTCAGCAACGAACCGTCCGGCGGTGCGGGCGCAAGCCGGCCGCTCAGTGTGCCGCTGGTCCAGTCCTCCGCCTTCGCCTTCGACTCGGCCGATGCGCTGGCGGAGGCGATGTCGGGCCCGGACGGCCAGTACGTCTACAGCCGGCGTGGGAATCCCACGGTGCGCGCGCTGGAGCGCACCGTCGCCGACCTCGAAGGGGGCGCGGCGGCGATCGCCTTCGCCTCCGGCATGGGAGCCATCAGCGGTGTGCTGCTGGCGTTGCTCAAGCCCGGTGACCACGTCATCGCGCAACGGTGCCTGTACGGCGGGACGTACGCGGTGCTGTCGGATCTGGCGGCCAGGTACGGCGTCGACGTCGATCTCGTGGCGGGGGACGACGTGGAGGAGTTTGCGGGCCTGGTCCGGCCGCGGACACGGCTGCTGTTCCTGGAGACCATCGCCAACCCGACCGGACAGGTGCCCGATCTCGATGGGCTGCTCGCCGCCGCACGCGGGCGCGGCGTGGTGAGCGTGGTGGACAACTCGCTCGCCTCGCCCGTGCTCTGCCGTCCGATCGAGCACGGCGCGGACGTCGTTGTGCATTCGTCCACGAAGTACCTCGCCGGGCACTCCGACGTGCTGGGCGGGGTGGCCGTGTTCGCCGAGGACGGGCTCCGGCGGGAGGTCTGGCCGCGTACGGTCGAACTCGGCGCGGCGGCAGACCCGTTCGCGGCCTGGCTGACCCTTCGGGGGCTGCCCACGCTGCCGTTACGGATGCGGCAGCACTGCGCGAATGCCGAATTGCTGGCGGGCCGGCTGTCCGGCCATCCCGCGGTGACCGCCGTCCACTGGCCCTGGCTGGCCGGTCACCCTTCGTACCCCGTGGCGCGCAAGGTGCTCGCGGGTGGAGGCGGCATGGTCTCGTTCGAGCTTGCCGGAGGGCGCGCGGCGGGGCGGGCGTTCATCGAGCGGGTGCGGCTTGCCCAGTTGGCGCTCTCGTTGGGTGGTGTGGAGACCCTCGTGACCCACCCGGCCTCCACCTCCCACCGGGAGCTGGACGCGGCAGCGCTCGCGGCGGCCGGAATCGGCGCGGGGACGGTGCGGATGTCGGTGGGCATCGAGCACGCGGACGACCTCTGGGCCGACATCGACCGGGCGCTGTGTGATGCCAACGTGGCGGGGCAGAGCGAGCGTTGGGCGATTGAGGCGTAGATTTGGATTGACAAAATAAATGACTGGTTCGTAGATTGGAGGTGGCTCAGAGAACTGCTCTTCAGCTCAAGTCAGCTCAAGGGGGAGGCGCGTCATGCGCTATTTCGAGGACTTCCGCGCCGGTGACGTCCATGAACTCGGCACCGTCACCGTGACGGAGGAAGAGGTGCTGGAGTTCGCGCGGCGGTTCGACCCGCAGCCGTTCCACACCGACCCCGAGCTCGCGAAGCAGTCGCCGTTCGGCCGGCTGATCGCCAGCGGATTCCACACCTCGGCGCTGTTCATGCGGCGCTACGTCGACGGACTGCTCGCCTACAGCGCCTGTGCCGGCTCGCCCGGCATCGACGAGGTCCGCTACCACCGCCCCGTCCGGCCCGGTGAAACCCTCACCGCCCGCATCGTGGTCCTCGGTTCGCGCCCCTCTCTGGGCAACCCCGCCACCGGCATCGTGCAGCCCCGCTGCGAGCTGGTGGCCCCTGACGGGACGGTCGTGTTCAGCATGATCCTGCACAGCATCTTCCGGCGGCGCCCTGCCGACTCCTCCGCCCGGACCCCCGTGTCGATGCCCGCGGCGGAGGACCCGGTCCCCTGCGCACGTATCAGCTGAGCACGACCGTCCTCCCACCTCGTCCTGAGTGACCTCCCACACCGTCCTAAGTGAAGGGGGCCTTCGTGGAGGCCGTATCCCGCACCGCCCAGTGGACCGCCGCAGCGCGGGCGCTGGAGACCGAACGCGAGGACCGGCTGTTCGCCGACCCGTACGCCCGCACCGTCGCCGACGACATCGGCTTCGAGCTGCTGGAGCGCTACGCGGGCGCCGGAACAGTCCCGTTCCTCGCCATCCGCACCACTTACCTCGACCGCGCGATCAGCCGCGCGGTCACCGACCAGGACATCCGCCAGGTCGTCTTCCTCGCCGCCGGCATGGACACCCGCTTCTTCCGGCTGGAGTGGCCCACCGGTGTCACCGTCTACGAACTGGACCGGCCGGCGCTCCTGGAGGCCAAGGCCGCCATGCTGGCCGAGGAGCCCGCACCCGCCGGGCGTGAGCGGCGCACCGTGGCCGTCGACCTCACCCAGGACTGGACCGGCCCGCTCAAGGAAGCGGGCTGGCAGTCCGAAGAGCCCACACTGTGGGTCGTCGAAGGTCTGCTGTTCTTCCTCCCGGAAGTGGCCGTACGCACCCTTATCGCCACCCTGGCAGGGCAGAGCGCCCCGGGCTCGGTCCTGCTCGGTGACGTCATCAGCCGCGCCGCGCTGCAGAACCCGCTCTCCCGGCCCTTCCTCAAGGCGCTCGAAGAGGACGGCAATCCCTGGCTGTTCGGTACGGAGGAGCCCGAGCGGCTGCTCGCGGAGTGCGGGTGGTCCGTACGCGAGGTGAAGCAGCCCGGTGAGGAGGGCGCCGACTTCGGCCGCTGGCCCTACTCCGTACCCCCGCGCGAGGTGCCCCGCGTCCCGCGGTCCTTCCTGTTCACCTGCGACCTGCCGACCGGCGAGGAGAACCCCTCATGACCACGGTGACGACCACCCCGGCGACCACCGCCACCGACTTCCACCAGCGGATCATCGGCGACGCGGCCGCCGCCGTGCGTGGGCTGACGGTCTCCCTCGGACAGCGGCTCGGCCTGTACCGCGCGCTCGCCGAGCACGGCCCGCTCACCCCGGCCCAGCTCGCCGAGCGCACCGGGATCAGCGAGCGGTACGCCGTGGAGTGGCTGCACGCCCAGCTCAGCGCGGAGTACGTGCAGCGCCAGGACGGTACGGACGCGTACGCACTGCCCGCGGCGCACGCGGCCGTACTCGCCGACCCCACCGCCGTGACCTACGCCGCCGGTTTCTTCACGGCCCTCAAGGCGCTGTACGCCACCGAGGACCTGCTCGTCGACGCGTACCGCACCGGCGACGGCGTCGGCTGGGCCGAACACGACCCGGCCCTGGACACCGGCATGGGCAGCTTCTTCGAGCCGACCTACCAGCACCGCCTCATCTCCGACTGGGTGCCGTCACTGCACGACGTCTCCGAGAAGCTGGCGGCGGGCGGTACGGTCGCGGACGTCGGCTGCGGTGTCGGGCACACCACCCTGCTGATCGCCGAGGCGTTCCCGAACGCCACGGTGCACGGCTTCGACTACTCAGAAGAGGCCATCACCATTGCCCGGCAGCTCGCCGAGGACGCCGGCCTCTCCGACCGGGTCGTCTTCGACGTGGCGTCCGCCGACGACTACCCGGGCACGGGATACGACCTCGTCACCTTCTTCAACTGCCTGCACGACATGGGTGACCCGGTCGCCGCTGCGCAGCACGTCCGTAAGTCCCTTGATGGGGACGGTACTTGGATGCTCGTCGAGTCGAACGTTTCGCCCGACGACGTCGACGCCGGGACCCCCGCCGCCCGCATGTTCATGGCGCTGTCCGCCGTGATGTGCCTGCCCGTCGCCGTCGCCCAGCGCGGCCCGCACGCACTCGGCAACCACTCCGGTGAGCAGGCCTTCCGCGCCATCGCCACCGAGGCCGGCTTCGGCCGCTGGCGGCGCGCGACGGAGACGCCGGTCAACGCGGTGTACGAGGTCAGGCCCTGACAGCCCCGAGGGTCCTGAGCGCCTTGACCGCCCTGCCACCACCGAACCAAGGAGAACCTTTATGGCCGGCTCCGCCCTGCCCACGTCCGACCGCTTCCTGGAAGTCCTCGCCAGACTGAGCGAGAAGTCCGTCGAGGACTACTACAACCCGTACCAGCAGTTCGAGTGGCCCGAGCGGCTCGACGAGGACCGCATGTGGATGAGCCCCGAGCTGCTCACCCCGTACGGCACTCCGTACTTCGACGAGCTGGGAGAGGACACCATCCGCCGGCTCTCGAAGTGGGAATCGGTGAACTTCTACAGCCTCAACGTGCACGGCATCCGGGAGCTGCTGATCGAGGTCGTCGGGCGCATCCACATGCCCGGCTTCGAGGTGCCCTCGGACTTCTTCCACCACTTCATCGGCGAGGAGAACGAACACATGTGGTTCTTCGCCGAGTTCTGCCGCCGCTACGGCGGCAAGATCTACGGTTCGACCGCGCTCCACGCTGACTCCGCATGGGAGCCCGAGGCCGAGAACTTCCTCGTCTTCGCCCGGATCCTGTTCTTCGAGGAGCTGGTCGACCACTACAACACGCGGATGGCACAGGACGCCTCGCTGTGCGACACCATCCGCCAGGTCAACCGCCTCCACCACCAGGACGAGTCCCGCCACATCGCCTTCGGCCGCGAGCTCGTCTCGCTGCTGTACACCCGGATGCGCGAGCGCCTCAGTACGGAGCGGCTGGCCGAGGTCGAGGCGTACCTGAAGCGCTACGTCGTCTTCAGCGTCAACTCCCTTTACAACCCGCACGTTTACCGCGACGCCGGGATCGCCGACCCGCTGGGGCTGCGCAACGCCCTCATCGCCGACGAACGCCGTCGGGAGCACGAGCGCAAGGCCATCCGCAAGCCGCTCGCCTTCTTCCGCAAGACCGGCATCTTCTCGGACGACACCCTGCCGGTGATCTGACCCTCCTACCCGCCACTGCGAGGTGGACCGTGACCACAGCACCACCTGCCCAGACCCCATCCCAGCCGCAGACCGGCCTGCCGTCCCTCGGCCCCGAAGGCACCGCCCTGCTCCGGCTGCTCGACGACACCTTCGAGAGCTGGGGCGTGGCGGCCGGCGCCCGGTCGATGACCATGCCGCCGCTCCTCCCGGCCGCGGATCTCGCCCGGCTCGACTACTACGACAACTTCCCGCAGCAGGCCGTCGTCGCCGCGCCACTCGACCTGGCACGACGCGACGCCTCGCCCTTCTGCGCCGACACCGGCTGTTTCCCCTGCCAGGCGCTGCAGCCCGCGGAACTCGGCCTGCCCTCCGCCTCCTGTTACGCCGTCTACCTCGATCATCAGGGACAGCAGGTGGCCGACGACACGCTCGTCACCATCGTTGGTTGGTGCTTCCGGCAGGAGCAGTACTACGAAGGACTGCGCCGCCAGCTCGCCTTCCGGATGCGGGAGATCGTCGCCATCGGCAGCCGGGACCACGCCGAGGCGCACCTGTGCAGTTTCACCGAGCGCATCGCTGCCTTTGCCGAGGCGCTCGACCTGCCGCTGCGCAAGGAGGCCGCCTGCGACCCCTTCTACGACAAGGGCAGCACCAAGGCACTGATGCAGCGCCTCTCGCCCGTCAAGCACGAGTTCCTGTACGAGGACCTGGCCATCGCCTCGGTCAACACGCACCGCAACTTCTTCGGTGACCGCTGCGACATCACCCTCCCCGACGCCGGCGGCCCGGCCTTCACCAGCTGCGTGGCCTTCGGCCTGGAGCGCTGGCTGTCAGCCCTCACCCGCCGCCACGGCAGCTGGGATGCGGCGAGCGAGGCGGTCCGGCGGGCGAACGCCGCGGCTCCGGTCGCCGCGCCGGCCGGCGGGCCGGTGACCTGAGGTGCCGGCCCGTCCCACCGCCCCACCGGCGGGCGGCCTGGGCTGGGCGAATCTCGGCATGGACATCGTGTCCGTCACCCGCGTCCGCAGGCTCCTCACCGAGCACGGCGAGGAATTCTTCGGCCGGATGCTCGACGCCGGAGAACTGGACGACTGCCGTACGTCCGCCGGCCTCGACCTGCTCGGCCTGTGCGGCCGCATCGCCGCCAAGGAGGCGGCGTTCAAGACGCTGCGCGTCCGCCACGTGCTGCTTCCCTGGCGGGACATCGTCGTACGGCGCGCGGACGGCGGCTGGCCGGTCGTCCGGCTCAGGCGCAGAGCAGCCGAGTACGCCGCACAGGCCGGCATCACCGAGATCACCGTGAGCATCAGCCACGACGTCGATTACGCGGTGGCCGTGGCCGCCCCGATTCTCGGCGACCCGGTCCCACCCCTCACTCACCCCTCTCCCGAACAATCGGCACCGTAAGGAGCACCCCATGAACGACGGTCTGCAGCAGGTCAAGGAATGGATCCTCAAGCGCCACCCGGAGCGCGAGGACATCCCCGGCGACCTCGACCTGATCGAAAACCGCCTCATCGACTCCCTGTCCTTCGTCGAGTTCGTCTTCCTGCTGGAGCAGCAGTGCGGGAAGTCCATCGAAATGGAGACCCTGGAGGTCGACGCCATCCGCACGTTCGACGCCATCGAGACGAACTTCTTCTGTGCGGAGGTGGACTGACGATGAGCAGACGGCTCTTCACCTCGGAATCCGTGACCGAGGGCCATCCTGACAAGATCGCTGACCGGATCAGTGACACCGTCCTGGACGCCCTGCTCGCCCAGGACCCGACAGCCCGGGTCGCGGTGGAAACCCTGATCACCACCGGCCAGGTGCACATCGCCGGTGAGGTCACCACCACCGCGTACGCGCCCATCGCCCAACTCGTGCGTGACGCCGTGCTCGACATCGGGTACGACTCGTCCGCCAAGGGCTTCGACGGTGCCTCTTGCGGCGTCTCGGTCTCCCTCGGCGCCCAGTCACCGGACATCGCACTCGGCGTCGACACGGCGGACAAGGACGGCGACGAGCTCGACCGGCAGGGCGCCGGCGACCAGGGCCTGATGTTCGGGTACGCCTGCGACGAGACCCCGGAGCTGATGCCGCTCCCGATCCACCTCGCCCACCGCCTGTCCAAGCGCCTCACCGACGTACGCAAGGACGGCACCGTCCCCTACCTGCGGCCCGACGGCAAGACGCAGGTCACCATCGAGTACCAGGGCAGCCGCCCCACGCGGCTGGACACCGTGGTCGTCTCCTCGCAGCACGCCTCGGACATCGACCTGGACTCGCTGCTCACGCCCGATATCCGCGAGCATGTGGTGGAGCACGTACTCGGGCAGCTCGCCGACGACGGCATCAAACTGGAGACCGACGGCTACCGCCTGCTGGTCAACCCGACGGGCCGGTTCGAGATCGGCGGCCCGATGGGTGACGCGGGCCTGACCGGCCGCAAGATCATCATCGATACGTACGGCGGCATGGCCCGGCACGGAGGCGGCGCCTTCTCCGGCAAGGACCCGTCCAAGGTGGACCGCTCCGCCGCGTACGCCATGCGCTGGGTCGCGAAGAACGTGGTGGCGGCCGGCCTGGCCACGCGCTGCGAGGTCCAGGTCGCCTACGCCATCGGCAAGGCCGAGCCGGTCGGCCTCTTCGTCGAGACCTTCGGGACCGCGATCGTCCCCCAGGCCCGTATCGAGGAGGCCATCGCGGAGGTCTTCGACCTCCGTCCCGCCGCGATCATCCGCGACCTGGACCTGCTCCGCCCCATATACGCGGAGACCGCAGCCTACGGGCACTTCGGCCGCGAACTCCCCGGATTCACCTGGGAGCGCACCGACCGCGCGGCGGCCCTGCGCGCGGCCGCGGGCGTCTGACGCGCGGACCGGATCCTGACATGCGGATCGGAACCTGACATGTGGACGGGAGCCTGACATGCGGATCGCGATCACGGGGTCGATCGCCACCGACCATCTGATGACCTTCCCCGGCAACTTCACCGACCAGCTGCTGTCCGACCAGCTCGACCGCGTCTCCCTCTCCTTCCTTGCGGACCGGCTCGATGTCCGCAGGGGCGGAGTGGCGGCCAACATTTCCTTCGGGCTCGGCCTGCTCGGGCTGCGCCCGGTGCTGGTCGGAGCAGTCGGTGCCGACTTCGAGCCGTACCGCGTATGGCTCAAGCAGCACGGCGTGGACACGGACTCCGTCCGGGTCAGCGAGGAGCTGCACACGGCCCGGTTCGTCTGCACCACGGACCGGATGCAGAACCAGATCGCGACCTTCTACGCCGGCGCGATGTCCGAGGCCCGCCACATCGACCTCGGAGCGGTCCTCGAACGGGTCGGGCGCCTCGGCCTGGTCATGATCTCACCGGACGATCCGGAAGCGATGGTGCGGCACACACGGGCGTGCCGCACCCTCGGCATCCCCTTCGCCGCGGACCCGTCCCAGCAGCTGGCCCGGCTGGACCGGGCGGCGGTGCGAGAACTCGTGGAGGGCGCACGCTGGCTCTTCACCAACGAGTACGAGGCCGCCCTGCTGCTGGAACGGTCCGGCCTCAGTGAAGCGGAGGTCCTGCACCGCGTCGGCTGCTGGATCACCACGCACGGGGAGGCGGGGGTTCGCATCCACCGGGAAGGCCGACCCCCTCTCGCGGTCCCTGCCGTGGAGGTCGCGGGCGTCGTCGACCCGACCGGGGTGGGCGACGCCTTCCGCGCCGGCTTCCTGGCCGGCCTGGCATGGGGTGTGCCGGAGAAGTGCGCCGCGCAGCTGGGCTGCGCGGTCGCCGCCACGGCGCTGGACTACGTCGGCACACAGGAGTACCGCCTCTACCGGGACTCCCTCATCACGCGCATCCGCAACACGTACGGCGTGGGCTGCATCGCCCATCTGGTCGTGCACCTGGGGGAGTTGACATGACAGTCGCACGGGGGACGGCACTCCGGCAGGCACTGCGATCCAGGGTCGTGGTGGCCGACGGAGCCATGGGCACCATGCTCCAGGCCCACGACCCCAGCCTGGAGGACTACCAAGGGCACGAAGGCTGCAACGAGATCCTGAACTTCACCCGCCCGGACGTCGTCCGGTCGGTGCACGAGGCGTACTTCGCGGTGGGCGTGGACTGCGTGGAGACCAACACCTTCGGCGCCAACCACGCCGCGCTGGGGGAGTACGACATCCCCGAGCGGGTGTACGAGCTGTCCGAGGCCGGTGCCCGCATCGCGCGGGAGGCCGCGGATGCTTCCGCCGCCCGGGACGGGCGGGAGCGCTGGGTGTTGGGTTCGATGGGACCGGGCACCAAGCTCCCCACGCTGGGGCACGCGCGGTACGAAGTGCTGCGCGATGCGTACGAACAGAACGCGGCAGGGCTCATCCACGGCGGCGCGGACGCGCTGCTGGTGGAGACCGTGCAGGACCTGCTGCAGGCCAAGGCGGCGGTGCTGGGGGCGCGGCGGGCACTGGACGCGGCCGGCGCCGATCTCCCACTGATCGTTTCGGTGACGGTGGAGACCACCGGCACGATGCTGCTGGGCTCGGAGATCGGTGCGGCGCTGACCGCGCTGGAGCCGCTGGGCATCGACATGATCGGCCTGAACTGCGCGACCGGCCCGGCAGAGATGAGCGAGCACCTGCGTTACCTGGCCCGGCATGCGGGAGTGCTGTTGTCCTGCATGCCCAACGCGGGTCTGCCGGTGCTGGGCAAGGACGGCGCGCACTACCCGCTGAACCCGGGCGAACTGGCCGATGCGCAGGAGGGGTTCGTCCGGGAGTACGGGGTGTCGTTGGTGGGCGGGTGTTGTGGCACGACGCCCGAGCACCTGCGCCAGGTCGTGGAGCGGGTCCGTGGCGCTGCGCCGGCGAGCCGGGCGCCACGTCCGGAACCGGGAGCGTCGTCGTTGTACGCGCACGTCCCGTTCCGTCAGGACACCTCGTACCTGGCGATCGGTGAGCGCACCAACGCGAACGGCTCGAAGAAGTTCCGTGAGGCCATGCTGGAGGGCCGCTGGGACGACTGCGTGGAGATGGCGCGGGACCAGATCCGCGAGGGTGCGCACATGCTGGACCTGTGCGTGGACTACGTGGGCCGGGACGGCGTGGCGGACATGGAGGAGCTGGCGGGCCGCTTCGCCACCGCCTCGACGCTGCCGATCGTGCTGGACTCCACCGAGGTGCCGGTCATCGAGGCCGGCCTGGAGAAGCTGGGCGGCCGCGCGGTCATCAACTCGGTGAACTACGAGGACGGTGACGGCCCGGAGTCCCGCTTCGCCAAGGTCACCGCGCTGGCCAAGGAGCACGGCGCCGCGCTGATCGCGCTGACCATCGATGAGGAGGGCCAGGCCCGTACGCCCGAGCACAAGGTGGCCGTGGCCGAGCGGATCATCGCCGACCTCACCGGCAACTGGGGCATCCGCGAGTCCGACATCCTCATCGACACCCTGACCTTCACCATCTGTACCGGTCAGGAGGAGTCCCGCAAGGACGGCATCGCCACGATCGAGGCGATCCGGGAGCTGAAGAAGCGTCACCCGGACGTGCAGACCACGCTGGGCCTGTCCAACATCTCCTTCGGCCTGAACCCGGCTGCGCGCATCGTCCTGAACTCGGTGTTCCTGGACGAGTGCGTCAAGGCGGGCCTGGACTCCGCGATCGTGCACGCGTCGAAGATCCTGCCGATCGCGCGCTTCGACGAGGAGCAGGTCAAGGTCGCCCTGGACCTGATCTACGACCGCCGCAGCGAGGGCTATGACCCGCTGCAGAGGCTGATGGAGCTCTTCGAGGGCGCCACGGCCAAGTCGCTGAAGGCCGGCGCGGCCGAGGAGCTGGCGCAGCTGCCGCTGGAGGAGCGCCTGCAGCGCCGCATCATCGACGGCGAGAAGAACGGCCTGGAGGAGGACCTGGACGCGGCCCTCCAGGACCGCCCCGCGCTGGACATCGTCAACGACACCCTGCTCGCGGGCATGAAGGTGGTCGGCGAGCTGTTCGGCTCCGGCCAGATGCAGTTGCCGTTCGTGCTCCAGTCCGCCGAGGTCATGAAGACCGCGGTGGCCTACCTGGAGCCGCACATGGAGAAGGTGGAGGGCGATGAGGGCAAGGGCACGATCGTGCTGGCCACCGTCCGTGGCGACGTCCACGACATCGGCAAGAACCTCGTCGACATCATCCTGTCCAACAACGGCTACAACGTCGTCAACCTCGGCATCAAGCAGCCGGTCTCCGCGATCCTGGAGGCCGCCGAGGAGCACAAGGCCGATGTGATCGGCATGTCCGGGCTGCTGGTGAAGTCCACGGTGATCATGAAGGAGAACCTGGAGGAGCTGAACCAGCGCAAGATGGCGGCCGACTTCCCCGTCATCCTCGGCGGCGCCGCGCTGACCCGTGCGTACGTGGAGCAGGACCTGCACGAGATCTATGAGGGCGAGGTCCGCTACGCCCGCGACGCGTTCGAGGGCCTGCGCCTGATGGACGCCCTGATCGCGGTCAAGCGCGGCGTGCCGGGCGCGACCCTGCCGGAGCTCAAGCAGCGCCGCGTCAAAGCAGCCACCGTTCACATCGAGGAGCGGCCGGAGGAGGGCGCCACTCGCTCGGACGTGGCCACCGACAACCCCGTCCCGACCCCGCCCTTCTGGGGCACCCGCGTGGTGAAGGGCATCCAGCTCGCCGACTACGCCTCCTGGCTGGACGAGGGCGCGCTCTTCAAGGGCCAGTGGGGGCTACGGAAGGAACAGATCCCGACCGACGGCCGACCGCGGCTGCGCATGTGGCTGGACCGTTTGCGCACGGGCAACCTGCTGGAAGCCGCCGTCGTGCACGGCTACTTTCCCTGCGTCTCCAAGGGCGACGACCTGATCGTCCTGGACGAGGATGGCACGGAGCGCACCCGGTTCACCTTCCCCCGGCAGCGGCGCGGCCGCCGGCTCTGCCTGGCGGACTTCTTCCGGCCGGAGGAGTCCGGCGAGACCGATGTGGTCGGCCTGCAGGTCGTCACGGTCGGCTCGAAGATCGGCGAGGAGACGGCGAAGCTGTTCGCGGCCGACTCCTACCGCGACTACCTGGAGCTGCACGGCCTCTCCGTCCAGCTCGCCGAGGCGCTCGCCGAGTACTGGCACGCCCGGGTCCGCGCCGAACTCGGCATCGCGGACCAGGAGCCCGGTTCGCTCGACGGGATGCTGCGTACCGAGTACCAGGGCTGCCGTTACTCCCTCGGCTACCCGGCCTGCCCGGACCTGGAGGACCGCGCGAAGATCGCGGACCTGCTCCGGCCGGAGCGGATCGGCGTACAGCTCTCCGAGGAGTTCCAGCTCCACCCCGAGCAGTCCACGGACGCCATCGTCACCCACCACCCGGAGGCCACGTACTTCAACGCCGGGAGGCGGGCATGAGGCCCGGGCCCACCTTTTCCTTCGAGTTCTTCCCACCGAAGACATCGGCGGGCGAGCGAGCGCTGTGGGAGTCGATCCGCCGGGCGGAGAGCCTGTCCCCGGACTTCGTGTCCGTGACGTACGGAGCCGGTGGCTCGTCGCGGGACCGTACGGTCGAGGTGACCCGGCGCATTGCCGACGAGACGACTCTCCGGCCGGTCGCGCATCTGACTGCCGTCGGACATTCGGTCGCTGAGCTGCGGGCCATTGTCGGCCGATACGCCGACGCGGGGATCCGCGACGTCCTGGCCCTGCGTGGTGACCCGCCGGGTGACCCGCGCGGTACATGGACTCCGCACCCCCAGGGCCTGACGTACGCCTACGAGCTCGTCGAACTGGTCCGTTCGCTGGGCGACTTCACCATCGGGGTCGCGGCGTTCCCCGAGCGGCATCCGCGGTCCGCCGACTGGGACACCGAGATCCGGCACTTCGTCGCCAAGTGCCGGGCCGGTGCCGATTACGCCATCACGCAGATGTTCTTCCACGTCGAGGACTATCTGCGGCTGCGGGACCGGGTGGCCGCTGCGGACTGTGACACGCCGATCATCCCGGAGATCATGCCGGCCACCGACGTACGCCAGATCCGCCGCTTCGCCGAACTCAGCGGTGCCGCGTTCCCGGAGGAACTGGCGCACCGGCTGGAGGCAGCACGCCACCGTCCGGCCGACGGCCACCGTATCGGCGTCGAGTACGCCACGGAGATGGCCACGCGCCTCCTCGCGGAAGGCGCGCCCGGGCTGCACTACATCACCCTCAACCGCTCCACCGCGGCCCTCGAAATCCATCACAACGTCCTGTCGTCAAGGAGTGTCCATGCCTGAGTCCACCGACTTCAAGGTCGCCGACCTGTCCCTGGCCGCCTTCGGCCGCAAGGAGATCACCCTCGCCGAGCACGAGATGCCCGGTCTGATGGCGATCCGCAAGGAGTACGCCAACGCGCAGCCGCTGGCCGGCGCCCGCGTCACCGGCTCGCTGCACATGACCGTGCAGACCGCCGTCCTCATCGAGACCCTGGTCGCCCTCGGCGCCGAGGTCCGCTGGGCGTCCTGCAACATTTTCTCCACCCAGGACCACGCGGCTGCCGCGATCGCCGCGGCCGGCATCCCCGTGTTCGCCTGGAAGGGCGAGACGCTGAAGGAGTACTGGTGGTGCACCGAGCAGGCACTCAGCTGGCCCGGTGGGACCGGCCCGAACATGATCCTGGACGACGGTGGCGATGCCACCCTCCTCGTCCACAAGGGCGCCGAATACCAGAAGGCGGGCGCTGTACCCGACCCGGCGACGGCAGACAACGACGAACTCCGCGTCGTGTTGGAGCTGTTGAAGAAAAGCACAGCCGACTGGGTCGCGCTCGCCTCGGAGATCCGCGGCGTGACGGAGGAGACCACCACCGGTGTGCACCGTCTGTACGAGATGCACCGCGACGGCACCCTCCTCTTCCCGGCGATCAACGTGAACGACGCCGTGACGAAGTCGAAGTTCGACAACAAGTACGGCTGCCGCCACTCCCTGATCGACGGCATCAACCGCGCCACCGACGTCCTGATCGGCGGCAAGACCGCCGTCGTCTGCGGCTACGGCGATGTCGGCAAGGGCTGCGCGGAGTCGCTGCGCGGCCAGGGCGCCCGCGTGATCGTCACCGAGATCGACCCGATCTGCGCGCTGCAGGCGGCGATGGACGGTTACCAGGTCACCACCCTGGACGAGGTCGTGGAGACGGCGGACATCTTCGTCACCACGACCGGCAACAAGGACATCATCATGGCCTCGGACATGGCCAAGATGAAGCACCAGGCGATCGTGGGCAACATCGGTCACTTCGACAACGAGATCGACATGGCCGGGCTGGCGAGCATCGAGGGCATCGTCAAGGACGAGGTCAAGCCGCAGGTGCACACCTGGACCTTCCCCGACGGCAAGGTCCTGATCGTCCTCTCCGAGGGCCGCCTGCTGAACCTGGGCAACGCCACCGGTCACCCGTCCTTCGTGATGTCCAACTCCTTCGCGGACCAGACGCTGGCCCAGATCGAGCTGTTCACCAAGCCCGAGCAGTACCCGACCGACGTGTACGTGCTGCCCAAGCACCTGGACGAGAAGGTCGCCCGCCTCCACCTGGACTCCCTGGGCGTCAAGCTCACCGAGCTCCGCCCGGAGCAGGCCGCCTACATCGGCGTCGAGGTCGAGGGCCCGTACAAGCCGGACCACTACCGTTACTGAGACGAGTTGGTACTTGCGGAGGGGGAGTTGTGTCCAAGCCTGAGCCCGAGTCGGGGCGCGATCCGGAACTGCCAGGACGGTTGCTGCGCACCGAACGCGACGCGCTGATGCCGTTGCTGCGCGCAACGCCGGAGGACCGGTTCGCCCTCCGTACGGCATGCCCCGGATGGACCGTACGGGACGTCCTCGCGCACTGTGCGGCGGCGCTCGTACGGATCGTCGAGGGGCGCCTCGAAGAAGGGGTGTTCCTGCCGGAGGCGAACGCCGCGGACGTCGCCGAGCGCGCGGACTGGTCCTTGCCCCGTGTGCTGGACGAGTTGGAGCGCGGCTTCACGGAGGCCGGCCCGGCGATCGCGAAGTACGAGGACGGGACGCTGGACACCGTGGCCTTGGGGGAGTGGGTGCACGCGGGCGATGTGCGCGAGGCATTCGGTGTACCGGGAGCCTACGCAGGGGCCGCCACCGAGGCTGCCCTGCCGCTCCTCGCAGTTGCCAGCAGGCGGCGGGAGACACCGCTTCTGCACGCCTACCTCGACGGTTCGGCCGTACCACTGGTGCTCGGCAACGAGACCGAGGGACGGCCCGCCGCGGTCTTCCACGGCGACACACCGTCCCTGATCCGCGTCTACTCCGGCCGGCCACTCGTCGGCACACGGTACGAGCTGTCCGGCGCCACCGAACAGGAGCTTCTCATCTACCGCTGACGCACCGTCACTCTCCCCGTCATTCCGTATTGACGATCTGGAAGGCCTCGGCGAGGCGGCCTGGTGGCAGGCCGCCCGCCCGTGCGTGTTCGGAGAGCCAGTCGTGCAGCAGGCCGGCCAGGTCGTCGAAGTGTGCGGTCTGGGAGGTGTGGATGCGCAGGGCGTCGACCTTGCGGTCGAAGACCGGGGTGACGTCGACGTACTGATTGGGAGAGGGGCCCGTCATCAGCCACAGTTCGGTGACGGCCCATGGCTGAAGGCCCTCCTCCTTGAGGAGTTCCTGGTGCGCGAACGGGTTGCGGGCCTCCGGGTAGATCGCGCGCAGTGCGGCATCACCCACCGCCCGATGGTCGGGGTGCAGGTCGGCGACCCGCTGCCAGTTGATCTCGGGGCTGGGAATGATGGCCCGCTGTGGCCGCACTTCGCGTATCACCCGGCACAGATCACGGCGCAGTTCGACGCTCGGCTCGACGAATCCGTCCGGGTAGCCGAGGAAGCGGATGTCGTGGACGCCGCTGAGCTTCGCCGAGTGGGTCTGTTCGGCGCGGCGGAGGTGCGCCATGGCCTGGCGCGGCAGCTGTTCGTCGTAACCTCCCGCGCCGCCGTCCGTGACGATGCAGTACGTCACGCGGGTGCCGTGGGAGATCCACTGCATCACGGTGCCGCTCACACAGAACTCGATGTCGTCCGGGTGCGCGGCCACGACCAGCAGACTCTCGGGCGCGGCGCGGTCGGGGGAGTCGGTAGTGAAATCACCCATGTGGCCAGCCTGGTGAGCGCGCGTGCGGCCGACAAGGCGGGGGCGATGGCGCGTTCGCGTCATGACACTTACGCGCCAGACAAAAAATTGGTAGCTTCAAATCATTGGTTGAGCAATGAGAGCTGTTTCGGTGGTCGGGCCTGTCGTGGGCCCGCGCGAGCATCCGGAGGCGACCGGCATGTGCAGGATCTTTGGCTCCTTCGCGGTCGGGGCCACCCGGCCCGAACTCGCGGCGGTCTCGGCGCGGCAGCGACACGGCGGCCCTGACCAGCGCGGTGTGGCGCGTGGACCGGGCTGGTCACTCGGCTGTGACCGGCTGGCGATCACCGACCCGGCCGGCGGCACCCAGCCCTACCGCCTCGCGGCAGTGCCCGGAGTGCTGGCCGTACTGAACGGTGAGATCTACAACCACGCCGAGCTGCGCCGTCGCCTCGCCGCCCGCGGACACCGCTTCCCGGACGCCTGCGACGGCAGCCTGCTGCCCGCGCTCTACGCCGAGTACGGGCCCGCGTTCGCCGAGCACCTGGACGGCATGTTCGCCATCGCCGTGCTCGACCTCCGAGCGCGGCCCCAACTCGTGCTGGCCGTCGACGACATGGGCATGAAGCCCCTGCACTATCACTGGTCGGAGAGCGGTGCTGTCCGGTTCGCCTCGGAGATACCGGCCCTGCTCGCCTTCGACGGCGTTCCCGCGACGCCCCGCGAGGACGCCCTGGACACGGTGCTGGCGACGCGTACCGCGCTCGGGACCCACACCGCGCTGGAAGGAGTCCGGGTTCTGCCGCCCGGCGCCACGGCAGTGATCCGGAGCGGCGAACCGCTCCGGGTGCGGCAGCGGGCGCCGCATGCAGCGCCCGCCCTTGGCGATGCCCAGGATGTGCTGCGCCACGAGGTGCACCGGCTGGCGCGCACCGGGAGCCCGCTGTGCGCCATCACCAGCGGCGGCCTGGACTCCGGGCTCGTCACGGCGCTCGCCGCCGAAGAGGTGCGGGAAGCCGGCGGCGGACCGCTGCACACCTTCCACCTCTCCTACCGGGGACGCTGGCCCGCCGCCGAACACGAACACGCCCGGGCCGTCGCCCGCCGGTCCCGCACCGAACACCACCACATCGCCGTCGATCCCGCCGAGTTCGGCTCACTGCTCACCCGTACGGTCCGCCACCTGGGCCAGCCGAATGCCGATCCCATCGCGCTGAGCACCTACGCCCTGTTCCGCGCCGTGCGCGAGGCAGGCTTCACCGTGGCGCTCACCGGCGACGGCGCGGACGAGCTCTTCGGCGGTTACGACCGGATGCGCGCCGCGCTGGCCGCCCCGGCAGGCGCCGACTGGATCACTCCGTACGTCGATGCGCTCGGCGCCGCACCGCGGCTGCTGCGCGAGCGGCTCTACACCCCGGCCTACCGCGCATACGTGGCGGAGCGGGGCTCGGCGGCCGACCGGATCACCGCCGAGCTGCGTGCGTACGCGCGAGAAGACGCGGACCGGCTCACCACGCTCACCCGCTTCGAGACGGGCCGCCGCCTGCCGGCCTACCACCTGCGCCGCGTCGACCACCTGAGCATGGCCTGGGCGGTCGAGGCCCGCATGCCGTTCTGCCAGCCATCGGTGGCCGCGTACGCCCGGAGCCTGCCGGTGTCCGCGCGAAACGGGAAGCGGGCGCTGTACGAAGCGGGCCGCGGGCTGCTCCCGGCCGCCGTCCTGCGCCGCCCCAAGCAGCCGTTCACCCTGCCGGTGGCCGCCATGCTCACCGCCGGGAGCCCGCTGCTGGACACCGTCTGCGAACTGCTCTCGCCCGCGCGACTGCGACGGGGCGGCAGGGTCCGCGCCGACCGGGTGCAGGCGCTGCTGGCCCGGCAGCTGGCCCGCCCCTCCGACACCGACGCCCTCGCCCTCTGGGGCATCGCCGTGCACGAACTGTGGACGGAGGTCGTCCAGGGGATGCGGATCCCCGCCGGATGCGCCGCGTGACTGCGGACGTCGTCCGCGCGGAGGGCGCTCCGGGGCCGACCCTCGTGCTCGACCGCGACCGGCTCCCGCCCGGCACGCTCGCGTCCCGTTCCGACCTCGCCACCGTACGGGCGTGGTTGGAGCGGTCCGGGCGCGGGCGCATCCGCAAGCTCGGGCTGTACGGAACCTCCGCCGACCCGGCGTACGACCTGGACTACCGCTTCGTGCAGTGCCTGCCCGGCGGCTTCGACTTCCGGACCGGGTGCGGGCACTCGCTGTTGGCGTGCGTGGTCGCGTGCGGGCTGCCCGGGCCGGTGCGGGTACGCGCGGTGACCACGGGAGACGCCGTGGTGTGCGAGCCGGAACCCGGCGGGACGTACACGGTGCGTCTTGAGCGGCCCGGGCCGCTGCACGCCCTGCTGCCCACCGGCCGACCACTCGACTTGCTCTGCGGGCTGCGGGTGACACTCGTACGGTTCGGCAATCCGTACGTCCTCGTCAGCGCGGCCGACCTCGGGCTGCGGTCCACGCGGGAGCTGTTCACGGCGGATGACTCGGTGCTTACTCGGCTGCGCGATGTCCGGGCGGCCGCCGCCGCGGTCCTCGGCCATCGTCCGGACGGTGCCGTGCCGAAGGTCGCCGCGCTCGCCGCGGACCGTACAGGAGCACTGGCCGTACGGGCGGTCACGGTGCCCGCATGGCATCCGAGCCTCGCCCTGACCGGTGCCCTGTGCGTCACGGCGGCCGCGGCGATCCCGGGGACGCTGCCGGAGCTGCTGACGCGGACCGACGAGAGGGCGCCCGGGGCTTTCAGTCGGCAGCCCATGCGCCTGATGACCCCGGGCGGGGCCGTCGTCACCTCAGCGGCCACAGCCGGGTCCTGGCTGCGTGACGTGAGCGTGCACGGCAAGCGCGCCCGCGTCGTCGAGCGCGGGGTGCCGCTGCCGTGGCGTATCCACGTCACGGCGTGAACGCGCAGCCGTTCGCGGCCCTTCCGTGCTGAGTCCTCTGCCAGGCTGGTGACCGGAGGCTCCCCGAATTCCTTCGCATTCCTGGGGAGTCCGCATCTTTTGTGTCCGCAGCCTTTCGTGTCCCCAGCCGGGAGAGCCGACGAGAATGACATTCGAGAATCTGCACGTCGTGGTCACCGGCGCCTCGCGCCATTTCGGGCGGGCACTCGCCATCGGATTCGCTCATCTGGGCGCCGAGGTGTATGTCTCGGCCCGGACCGTCGAGGCCGCGGAACGCACTCGCACAGAGGTGGTCGGTGCGGCCCGGGAACGCATTCACGCATTCGGCTGCGACTTGAGCAGGCCCGCCGACATCCGCGACTTCGCCCGCCAGGTCAGTGAGCGTACCGACCGGGTCGACCTGCTCGTCAACAATGGCGCCCGCTGGCTCGACGGGATGGAGTTCGAAGCGGCCACCGACGACCAGATCGTCGAGACCATCGAGTCGACGGCCGGCGGCACCGTGCTGATGGTGAAGCACTTCCTGCCGCTCCTGCGGGCGTCCCAGCGACCCGACATCATCAACATGGTCGCGGTGAGCGCCGCGTACGGTGCGGGGAACGCGAAATCGTCGGCGCACGAGGCGTTTTACGCGGCCAAGAGCGCGCAGGCCGGATTCGCCGACATTCTCTCGCGACGCCTCGGCCCCTCGGGGGTACGGGTCTTCTCCCTCTATCCGCCCGACTTCTCGACCTCGGACCCGAAATCCGTGGAGTGGGAGGGAATGAGCGCGAACCCCTCCCAGCAGGACGAGAAACTCACCACGCAGGCTCTCTTCGAATGCATCGTCTACGCGGTGGAGCAGCCACGGGATTGCTTCATCCGCTCCTTCCACTTCGAACCCCGCTGAGCACCAGCTAGGAGGTCCATCCGTGCCCACGCCTCTCTGGATCACGGCGACCCCACCCGCCCCCCACGGCGAACTCCACATCGGGCATCTGGCAGGTCCGTACGTCGCCGCCGATGTCCTCGCCCGCTTCCTGCGCGCCGACGGCCGACCCGTGCTGTTCACCACCGGCACCGCCGACCACGCGGTGTCGGTGCAGGAACGTGCGCTGCGTACCGGCCGCAAGCCGGCGGAGGTCGCCGAGGGCTACCACGCCGCGATCACCGCCGACTGGCGGCGCTCCGGCATCACCTTCGACCGCATCGTCCAGCCACGTCAGGACAGCGGCTATACGCGCTGGGTGCAGGACCTGTTCGTCCGGTTGCACGCCGAAGGGGTCATCGCGCCGCGAGCGCGACTGCTGCCGTACTGCGAGCCGTGCGACCGCTGGCTGTACGGCGCGCGCGTCACCGGAGGCTGTCCGCACTGCGGCGTGACGGGAGCGGGCGGCGTCTGCCGCACGTGTGCCTGGCCGAACGACTGCGGCGACCTGCTCGAACCGTCCTGCGACCGGTGCGGAACGGCCGCGCGGCTCCGCCGCTGCCGACGGCTGTACCTGCCGCTGGAGCCGTTCCGGGAGACGCTCGCCGACTACTGGAACACCCTGGACCTGCCGCCGAGGCTCGCGGCGCTGTGCGAGAGCCTGATCGAGGACGGGCTCCCCGACGTGGCCGTTGGGTACCCCGGCGACTGGGGCATCGCGGTCCCGGTCGACGACTTTGCCGACCACCGCATCGACGCCTGCTTCGAATCCGCGGCCATGCAGCTGTTCGGCCATGCGTCGCGGGACGAGCCGTGGCCGGAGCGCACCGTGCACTTCTGCGGATTCGGCCACGCCTTCTGCCACGCCGTGCTGCTGCCCGCGCTGTTACTGGCCCAGGGCGTGAAACTGCCGCAGGACTTCCACGTCAATGAGGGATTCCGCATTCAGGCCGGTGCTGACGAGGTGTGGGCACTGGACCTGCTCACCGAGTTCGGTTCCGACACGCTGCGCCGCCACGTCCTCGCAGCACGCCCGGTCGGCCGGGACACCACCTTCGACCGCGACCACCTCGCGCGGGCCCGACAGGTGCTCGACGGCACCTGGAACGGCTGGCTCTCACGGCTGTTCGCCGCGGTCCGCGAGGAGAGCTCCGGACTGGTGCCGCAGGTACTGCCGGGAGGCGCCGGATGGGACGTCCATCTGCGGCGGATGAACCGGGGAGTGGCGGAGCTGCGCGAGGCGTACAGCCTTGACTCCTTCGATCCACGCAGGGCCGTGGCGATGCTCGATGAGATCGTGCGGTCCACGGACGACTTCGGGCATGTCAACGCCCATGAACGGCGGCGGCCGCATCGCGACGGACGGCATCTGGCGCCCCTCGTGGCGGAGTTGAGCGTCGCCGCCGCCCTGACCGCGTGGGCGCGTCCGGTGATGCCGGAAGGAGCCGACCGGCTCGCGGCGGCACTGCGCATTGCTCCCGGCGGACCGGTGGACGAGGACGCACTCGCCGCTCCCGCGGCCGGCACGCGCCTCGATCCGCCTTCCGGCCCGGTCTTCGGATTCTGAGGGCGGTACGGGCGACAGCCCGTACACGCACTACGCCGGCACCACAGCGAACCACTCGCACCATCTCTTCCCGTTACCAACCGCCGCGTGGCCGGGCGTCGGCACGCGGCGGCACGGCACGCGGCTCCACTTCCAGGAGCCCTACGTGTCCCTGCGCATCGCCATGCTCAGCGTCCATACCTCGCCGCTGCACCAGCCCGGCACCGGCGACGCCGGCGGCATGAACGTCTACATGGTCCAGCTGTCCCGCGCCCTCGCCCAGCGGGGCGCCGAGGTCGACCTCTTCACGCGCTGCCGGGGCGAGGGACGCCGGCCGTGGACCTCCCTTGCGCCCGGCGTACGCGTGCGGCACCTGCAAGCGGGGCCGCGGCGTCCGCTCCCGAAGGAGGAGATGCCGGGACGCCTGGCGGAATTCTCCCTGGCCTTGCTGCGCGACGCGGCGGGCAACGGCACGCGGCCGTACGACATCATCCACTCGCACTACTGGCTCGCCGGCCAGGTGGGGCGGGTGGCCGCCGCGCATTGGCAGGTCCCGCTCGTCCACACCATGCACACCCTCGCCCGGGTGAAGAACGCTTCGCTCGCCGAGGGCGACACACCCGAGCCCGGATCCCGTATCCACGGTGAACAGCGTGTGGTGGCCGCCGCGAACCGCTTGATAGCCAACACGGCGGACGAGGCGACGGCGCTGCGCGATCTGTACGGCGCGGCGCCGGGACGCACGGATGTCGTGCGGCCAGGCGTTGATGTGCGGACGTTCCATCCGCGCGACGGCAGACAGGCCGCCCGGTTGCGGCTCGGCCTTCCGGCGGACGCCTTCATCCCTCTCTTCGTCGGTCGTATCCAGCCGCTCAAGGGACCGGATGTCCTCCTGCGTGCCGTCGCCCAGCTTCTCCGCATGGCCCCTGGGCTGCGGGACCGGCTTCTCGTCCCCGTCATCGGGGGCCTCAGCGGTGCGGGCGCGGCGCGCCCCGGCCGGCTGGTCGAACTCTGCCGGCAGAACGGGATCAACGATCGTGTCCGCTTCGAACCGGCCGTGCCCCAGGACCGGCTGGCGGACTGGTACCGGGCGGCCGACGTATTGGTGATGCCCTCACGCAGCGAGTCGTTCGGCCTCGTGGCGCTGGAGGCGCAGGCGTGCGGTACGCCGGTGCTGGCAGCGGCCGTCGGCGGCCTGCGCACGGCCGTGTGGGACGGCGTCACCGGCTTCCTGGTACGGGGACATGAACCGGCGGACTACGCCCGGCGAATGCTGTGGCTGGCACGCCACCCCGAAGCGGTGACGTCCATGGGGGACGCGGCGGTACGGCACGCGGAGGGCATGAGCTGGCAGACGGCAGCCGCAGCGACGTTGGAGGCGTACGGGAATGCCCTGAGGCTGCCCGGCGAACAGGCGGGGCAGAGGCGGCGGCACGCCCCTGCCCCAGCGGGCGCCCCCAACCTGGAGGAGAGGGAGCGCCGCAGTTCGAGCCTAGCAGGACTCTTTGTTGCACCAAAAGTATGGTGCGCCCCAGAGACGGCCGTTCGGTACGGAATTCCGGCAGCCGGCAATAAGCGGCGAGAGAAAGTCTGACGCACTTTTGCCATGGCGCGGATGCGACGCACGATGACTCTGGTTCCCACGGTGGCGACACGTAATTATCTAAGTGTCTTCCCCGCGGCACCCGGCGGCACGGGTGAGGGGAGATCCACTTAATTCATTTTCGCAACCTGGAGGAATCATGTCCGTTGCCACCCGAGTTCACGTCCCCGCGACCGGCCTGCGCGCCGCCCTCCGGCAGTTCGCCCTGGCGGCCCTGCTGTGCTCCGCCGTCGCCGTGCCGGCAGCCGTCCCGGCGCTGGACGAGGTGGCTGTCCGCATCACCGCAGGCGGGGAGGACAACACCTGGCCGGTGCAGCCCGCGACCGCGACGCTGGCCGCTTCGCTGGGCGGGGAGGACAACACCTGGCCGGTCCAGCCGGTCACGTCGGCTTCGGTGTACGGCACGGACGACAACACCTGGCCCGTGCAGCCGGCCGCGTAACAGATCCGCGGCGACGCGAAGGCTCCGGTCCGCTTCTTCCTGAGCGGGCCGGAGCCTTTTCATGCCTTCCGGCAATCGGGGCAGCGGCCCTTCATGATGATCTCGGTGTCGTTCATCTGCCAACCACGCAGGCCCTTTTTCGGCGGAACCGGATCCTCGTATTCAACATTCTCCACGCGGCCGCATCCGGTGCAGAGTGCGTGATGGTGCGGCTGTTCCGCGATCTCGAAAACGGCGGGAAATCCCGGCCGTTCGAACTTCGTGACGAGTCCGGTGTCCAGGAAATGCCGCAGCATGTCGTAGACCGCCTGGCTGGTGAGTGTGCCCAGCCGGTCGCGGGCTGCGGCCGTGATGGCTTCCACGTCCAGGTGGCCGCTGGCGGACAGTACTTGCAGTACTTCGAGCCGCGGGCCCGTCACGCGCAGGCCGACGTCGCGGAGCCGCTGGATCACCGCGTCCCGTTCGCTCGTCGCCGTCTCTCGCACCATCGCTCCACCATCTGGTGAGACCAAAACTTTGCTCGCATCGTACCTCTTGCCGCGCCAGAAGGCTTGGGGGCGTGCGGGCAGGATGGGCCGCCAGGGGAGAGACGGAGGGCCGGTGAAGGAAGTAGGGGGGCGGTTACGGCTGGACGTGCTCGTTCAGTCAAGCCAGCCGAGGCGCGTGGCGCGCACTCCGGCTTCGAAACGGCTGGACGCTCCGAGCTCTTGCATCAGCTCGGACAGTAGTCGGCTCACGGTGCGCAGGGACACCCCGAGGCTGCGGGCGATCTTCTCGTCCTTCATGCCCGACGCCAACATGCGCAGCGCGGCGCGCTGCTGCTCCGAGAGCCCGTCGCCACCGCGCTCGGCCGCGAGTTGTTCCCCGAAGGGGACGGCGGTGTGCCAGCAGTGCTCGTACAGCGCGAGGTACGAGCGGACCAGCGCGGGACCGCGGGCGAGGATGGCTCCCGCGGAACTGTCCTCGGGGTCGACCGGAAGCACGGCGAACTGATGGTCCGCGATGATCATGTTCATCGGCACGACGGGGGACAGACGGAGTTCGACGCCCAGCTCCACCTTCTGCCGGAAGTGCTCCGCCATGTCGGGCACGGAGGCGAAGCGCTGGTTGAAGATTGTCCGCACCCGCACGCCGTTCGCGATCTGACGGCGATCACGGCTCAGCGCACGCTCCGGAACCTCCCGTTGAAGCGCGCTCGGATGCATCGAGGCGAGATCCTGCTGGATCACATCGGTGATGTCCTCCAGCACCTGCTGGATGCGCCGGTAATCGGTGAGGACCTCGACCTCGACTTCGGAGCCGACGATGGCGCCGGCGCGGAGGAAGCTGCCGGCGAGGGTTTCCAGGGTGCTGTACGCCTCGTCGGCCTGGTGGAGATGCTCACGCAGGCGGAGCCGTTCCTTCTCCAGCAGGCGCAGTAAGGCGATTTCGGGATCGATGACCGCCACCGCGTCGGTGTCGGACTCCGCCTGCTTGCCCGAGGCCAGCGCCAGCTGGTTGTCGTGGGCGGTCCCTGTGTGGACGATCAGACCGAGGTCGAGCAACTCGTTGCGACATCGCTCGCGTTCTTCCGCTCCGAGGGCCATATCGGAGACCACCGCATCGAAGCTGGATGCGCCACGCGACCGCAGCTCCTGGTAGAGAGCGAGTGCCAGGTCAGTGGATTGCGTACGCGCCTTGCCACCGGCTTTGACCACGCTAAAGGCCCCCCATGTCCTTCTGTCGGTCACGCTCGTCACACCTTGTCACAGCTGTAACGAGGGTTCTCCGCCCTCGAACGCCGGTGTGACCCTAGTCACCTTTCGGACGGCAGACGAGGAGCACGCTCCGGGTGCGCTCGTCGAGCTGCTGTTGCCGTCGGTCCGCAATGCGCAGCCCAGCGGCGGCCAGCTCCTCGGTCAAGCGCGCCCGGTCGACGATCCACTTGTCCGCGGTCAGTACGGACCTGCGGATACGCGACTTTTCTGCGCGGTCGCAATAGTAAGTGATGTGTTCGAGTTGCGTGTTGAGATCGAATACCTGTCGGGCGACGACCCATTCCGTGACGCCATCGAACCGAGGGACCGGGAAGGACCAGGTGCGGTGGGGGTCCGCAGCGAGGCCGGACGGGTCATGTTCGGTGTAGTCGAGAGCGAGGGCTCCGCCGGTGCCGAGGTGTGCGGCGACCTCGCGCAGCATGCCGGGGCGCGCCCGCGACGGTACGGCAGTGATCATGGCGCCGGCCAGCAGAGCGAGTTGGTAGTGGTGGCGCAGCCGGAGCCGGCTCAGGTCGGCATGGGTCGTGGCGACCAGGCGTTCCACGTGCGGCCCGATCCTGGCCGCCCAGGAGCGCAGTCGGCGCAGGCTGCGGCGGTCGCGGTCCACGGCCTCCACCGGGAACCCGTGGCGCGCGAAGGGGACGGACAGCCGCCCGGCTCCGGAGCCCAGGTCGAGCACCGGGCCGGCGGTCGTCCTGGCAATCCGCAGATACTCGACGATGTCCGCGCTGAAGGGGCCGAAGAGCGCGTCCTGGAGCCAGCTGTCCTGCTCGTCATGGACTGCCGTGGACTCCAGCCCCGGGAGGTATGCCGGAAAGGCAGGGGGGCGACGGGGAGGCAGGACCGGACCGGGCGCAGCGGGCACCTGCATGCTCGACGGGGTGTGCATCGCTCCTCCAGGAAGCTCGGTCTCGGTCCCTGCCTTCCGGGCGGGGCTCCGTGCCGCCGGAACCTCGCCGCCGAAGGAAATCGTGTCCTGGCCGGAGGCCGCCGGACCAGCCGAAACCGGTGCGCATCCACGCTATGGCGTGGATGCGCCAAGAGGATGCGCCGAGTGGAGCGATGGGGTCAGACGAAGCGGGTGAGCCGGGTGCCCGACTGCTCGAACCCGACCCGGGTGAAGAAGGGAAGTGCCGGGTCCTGCTCACAGGGCAAGGAGAACCCTTGCCGGACCGCGCCGTGGTTGCGCATCCGGTCGGTGACTTCGGCGAGCAGCGTGCCGCCGATCTTCCGGTGCCGCTGGTCCGTGGCCGTACCCAACGCGTACAGCTCGCCCTCACCCGGCATCGGCACCCCGCCGGCGGCGGCTCCGACGATGCGGCCGGAGGAATCCGCGGCCACCAGCCAACCGAGCCACCCGGGGGCGCCGCCGGGAATTCCGATTTCGGCGTTGACGCGACTGAGTGAGCAGTGCGTTCCCACCAGTTGCTGTACTGCCGACTTGTCGAGAATTCCCGAATAGCTGTCGCGAATCACCTGGCCCAATAGCTGTGATATCGCGGCCGCATCGGCCGGAGCTGCTGGCCGCACTTCCACCGGGCGCATGTGGCTTGTCCCTCCCCGGGGCCTCAACAGCTGCCCCAACCACCCCAACAATAGCGGTGAATTACCGTCCCGGGCCCAGAAGTCGCAATTACGAATCTACGAAGTAAATACGTAGATGCGAGTCGTCAGAACTGGGAGCAGCAGGCCAGCACGAGGGGCGCGGCGGCGGCCACCGCGAGCGCGCCTGCCAGCAGGCCCCGCAGTGCGGGGTGGCCGTGGCGATGCGGCATGAGAATGCGTCGCATGCGCAGCGCGGCGGACGGCCCACCCACCGCGAAGGCCGCCGGAGGCGTCCGCTGGCCCGTGGCCATGGCATAGAGCGCCGTGGCCAGCGCGTCCCGGGAACACCGGCGCAAAGCGCGGTCGTCCGCAGCCATTTCCAGTAGCAGCGGAACTTCGGTACGCACCCAACGTCCCAGCGGAAGCCATGGGAATATCCGGCCGAATGTCTCGGCGGCCGAGACCAGGACGTGATGACGACCGGAGATGTGTGCCCGCTCGTGTTCCAATGCCGCGGTCAACTGCGCCGCCGTGAGGGTTTTCCGGGCGCCCGAGCTCACGACAATCCTGGCGGTGCGGCCGGGCAGACAGTAGACGGCGGGGGTGTCGTGATCGATGACGACCGCGCGCAGTGTGGCGTCCGTGCTGCCCACCATGCGCAGGACGTCGGAGTGCCGGGTGCGGCTCCGCCGGGCACGTGCCAGCCCGTGGCAGAGGGCCGCCGTCGGCAGGGCAACCACCGTGGCCGCCGCCCCCGCTGCCACGTAATCCATCGTCGACAGACCGCCCAAGGAGACGACATCGGAGAATCGACAGCTCCCGGTGGTCCATGGCAGGCAGGCAGCTGCCCGGTCGGCCAGTGCGTGACTGCTGTCGTACGGCAACAGCAACTGCAGCACGCCGCCCGAGACCGCCAGGAGAAATGCCGCGCAGAGCGCGAGCCAGCCGGCGACCGCGGTCCTCGGTGCTTCGCGGGCCCAGCGGGAGCGGGCCACCGGACCGGGGAACACCACGCCGGCGAGGAGGATGACCAACAGCGGGGGCAGGACGTGATGGTTCATGATCGGTCACCACTGGTGCCGTAGCACTCCGCCGCCCCTTCGCGGCCGACGGTGCGCAGGGCCGCGTCCAAGGCCGCGAAATCCTCCTGGGACATGTGCTCGACGAAGCGCAACAGGGCGGCCTGCCGGTCCTCGCTGCGGCCCAGCGCGTCCTGCATGAGCCCCGCGGTGTAGTCCTCCCGCCCGCGTATCGGCTCGTACGCCCAGGCCCGCCCGGCCTTCTGCCGCCGCAGCCAGCCCTTGCGGTAGAGGATTTCCGCCACCGTCATCACGGTGGTGTAAGCCACGGACCGGGTGCGATTGATGTCGTCGACGACCTCGCGAACCGTGGTGGGCCGTTCCCACCGCCACAGACGGTCCATGATCTCAGCTTCCAGATCGCCCAGCTGTCGCACGACCGCATCCCCTCCCAGGGCCTCACCGCGATGGACTGATGTCAGGACTGCTCAAAATTGCTCAAGGCGTGCCACATCGTATGGCGCTGCCGGGACCGCCGGGCACGACAACACCCTCCATACCCGGCGGGTATGGAGGGTGCCTGTCACGCCCGCACGAGGCGTGCGATGGCCTTCGACGCTTCGCCGACCTTGGTCTTCGCCTGGTCGCCGCCTTCCACGATCGCCTCGGTGACACAGCAGTTGAGGTGGTCGTCGAGCATGACCAGGGCGACGGACCGCAGCGCCGCGTTGGTCGCGGAGATCTGGGTGAGGATGTCGATGCAGTAGGTGTCTTCCTCGACCATTCGCTGCACGCCGCGCACTTGACCTTCGATGAGCCGCAGGCGCCTGATGACGCCGTCCCTTTGTTCCTGGTACCCGGGCATCGTGGCCTCCGTATCAGTGGTCCGCTGCTTGGAATCCCCGCAGCCGCAGACTGTTGCCGACGACGAAGACCGAGGAGAAGGCCATCGCCGCGCCGGCGATCATCGGGTTGAGCAGGCCGGCGGCGGCGAGGGGCAGGGCGGCGACGTTGTAGGCGAAGGCCCAGAAGAGGTTGGACTTGATCGTGCCGAGCGTGCGACGGGAGAGCCGGATGGCGTCGGCCGCGGCCCGCAGGTCACCGCGTACGAGGGTGAGGTCGCCGGCCTCGATGGCGGCGTCGGTACCGGTACCCATCGCCAGCCCGAGGTCGGCCTGCGCGAGGGCCGCGGCGTCATTCACACCGTCGCCCACCATGGCCACGGACTTGCCCTCGCCCTGGAGGCGCTTGACGACATCGACCTTGTCCTGGGGGAGCACCTCGGCGATCACCTGGTCGATGCCGACCTCCGCGGCGACCGTCTTGGCAACTGCCTCGTTGTCGCCGGTCAGCAGGATCGGGGTGAGGCCGAGGGCGCGCAGTCGCTTGATGGCCTCCGGGCTGGTCTCCTTGACCGCGTCCGCGACCTCCAGCACCGCGCGGGCCTCGCCGTCCCAGGCCACCGCGATCGCGGTACGCCCGGCCGCCTCGGCCTCGGACTTGGCGCGCGCCAGCTCGACCGGAAGCGTGATCGCCCACTCGGCGAGCAGCTTCTCCCGGCCGACGAGGACGGCGTGGCCCTCGACGACACCCTGAACGCCGAGGCCCGCGATGTTGGTGAAGTCCTCGGGCGTGGGGAGCGTGCCCACCTTGGCGCTCGCTCCCGCGGCGACGGCCTGGGCGATCGGGTGCTCGGAGGCGTGCTCCAGGGCGCCTGCCAGCCGCAGCACCTCGTCCTCGGTCGTCGTGGCAGCGGCATGCGTGGACAGCAGCGTCATACGTCCCGTCGTCACGGTGCCGGTCTTGTCCAGGACGATGGTGTCGACCTTGCGGGTGCTCTCCAGTACCTCCGGGCCCTTGATCAGGATGCCGAGCTGGGCGCCGCGGCCGGTGCCGACCATCAGCGCGGTCGGCGTGGCGAGCCCGAGGGCGCAGGGGCAGGCGATGATCAGTACGGCGACGGCGGCGGTGAACGCGGCGGTCAGACCGGCGCCGTTGCCCAGCCAGAAGCCGAGGGTGGCCAGCGCGAGGGCGATGACGATCGGCACGAAGACGGCGGAGATCTTGTCGGCGAGGCGCTGGGCGGCGGCCTTGCCGTTCTGCGCGTCCTCCACCAGCTTCGCCATCCGGGCGAGTTGGGTGTCGGCGCCGATGCGGGTGGCCTCGACCACGAGCCGGCCGCCGACGTTGAGGGTGGCCCCGGTGACACTGTCGCCGACCGCGACCTCTACCGGGACCGACTCACCGGTCAGCATCGAGGCGTCCACGGCCGAGGCGCCCTCGACGACCGTTCCGTCGGTGGCGATCTTCTCGCCGGGGCGGACCAGGAAGCGGTCCCCGACCTGCAACTCGGCCGTTGGCACGGTGACTTCGCGGCCGTCGCGCAGTACGGTGACTTCCTTGGCCCCCAGCTCCAGCAGCGCCTTCAGCGCGGCGCCTGCCTTGCGCTTGGAGCGGGCCTCGAAGTAGCGCCCGGCAAGGATGAAGGCGGTGACACCGGCGGCCGCTTCGAGGTAGATGTTGCCCGCGCCGTCGGTGCGGGCGATGGTCAGCTCGAAGGGGTGCGTCATGCCGGGGGTACCGGCGGTGCCGAAGAACAGCGCCCACAGGGACCACAGGAACGCGGCCGTTGTGCCGACTGAGATCAGGGTGTCCATGGTGGCGGCGCCGTGCTTGGCGTTGGTCCAGGCGGCGCGGTGGAAGGGCCAGGCGGCGTACGTCACGACGGGCGCGGCCAACGTCAGCGAGAGCCACTGCCAGTACTCGATCTGCAGGGCCGGGACCATCGCCATCGCGATCACCGGCACGGCGAGCGCGACCGCGGTGATCAGGCGCTGGCGCAGCGGCCGGAGCTCGTCGTACGCCTCCTGGCCGTCCTCGGCCGAACCGCCGGACTCACCCGGCGTCCGGGCCGGCGGGGCGGGCTCCTGGGCGGTGTAACCGGTCGCCTCGACGGTCGCGATCAGGTCGCTGACGGAGACGTCCGTACCGCTGTAGCTGACCTTGGCCTTCTCGGTGGCGTAATTGACGGTGGCCTCGACCCCGTCCATGCGGTTGAGCTTCTTCTCAATACGGGCCGCGCACGAGGCGCACGTCATGCCACCGATGGCGAGCTCGACCTCGTGGGATTCCGCGATGGTAGTCATCACTGCTCCTCAATGCATCGGGTTGTCGGCCGGGCCCGCGCGGGGGTCGCGGGCCCGGCAACGGGGGCCTGGCTCAGGCGGCCCGGCCGGTCAGTTCGTATCCGGCCTCGTCGACGACCTCGGCGATCTTCGCGTCGTCGAGCTCATCGGCGCTGACGACGCTCGCGGTGCCGGAGTCCACGTCGACCTCGACGCTCAGCACGCCGTCGACCTCGCCGATGGCCTTGGTGAGCGTCGACTTGCAGTGCCCGCAGGTCATACCGGCGATCGCGTAGACCGTGGTCCGGCTGTCGGCGACGGCGGTCGTGGTGCTCTGCGCGCCGTTGGTCTGGCAGCTGCCGTCGGGCGTACAGCAGTTGGACATGGTTCCTCCTGAGCAGTAAGCGGAATGAAAAGGCACCGGGTGTACCCCTGGGGGGTATCTCCTGCGACATCGCTATGTATACCCCCGCCCCGTATCTATGGCAAGCGGTCACCGGGGTTGACTGGGTACCCCCTGGGGGTATGGTGGCGGATGTTGGTCGCCCGCGGGGTGGCCCCAGGAGAAGGGAATGCGCCATGCACACCGGACTGAAGGTCGGAGCCTTCGCAGCCGCGCTGGCCGCGACATTCGGCGCCGCATACGGGGTGGGGAGCGCGGTGGAACCGGTCGTGGCAGACGCCGGCACCGCGCAGCACGCAGGGCACGCCGAGGGCACGGGCAAGGGTGACGGCGCCGAGGCGCACAGCGGCCACGGCGGTGCAGCAGCGGCGACCCCGGGCGGACTCCAGGTCTCCGAACGCGGCTACACGCTCGCCCTGCGGACCCCGAAGATCAAGGCAAAATCCGCCGCCGAGCTGCGCTTCGCCGTAATCAAGGACAGCACCGGCCGGCAGGTGACCGCGTACCAACGGGAACACGGCAAGGAACTGCACCTCATCGTCGCCTCACGCGACCTGACCGTGTACCGGCACCTCCACCCGACCCGTGCCGCGGACGGCACCTGGTCCACGCCCGCCGAACTCCCCAAGGCTGGCGGCTACCGTGTCTTCGCCGACTTCACGCCGAAGGGCGAGAAGGAGGGCCTGACCCTCGGCGCAGACCTCGCGGTGACCGGTTCCTACGAGCCCGCCGAGCTGCCGCAGCCCGCCACGTCGGCAACCGTCGACGGCTACGAAGTCCACCTCGACGGCAAGCTGACCCCCGGCCGGCCGAGCGAGCTGACGCTGCACGTGACCAAGGACGGCAAGCCGGTGAAGGACCTGCAGCCGTACCTGGGCGCGTACGGCCACCTCGTCGCCCTGCGCTCCGGCGACCTGGCGTACCTGCACGTCCACCCCAACGGCGAGCCGGGCGACGGAAAGACGAAGCCCGGTCCGGAGGTGTCGTTCACCGCGACCGCCCCCAGCAAGGGCGCGTACCGCCTCTTCCTCGACTTCCAGCACGAAGGCAAGGTCCGCACGGCCGCCTTCACGGTCCACACGGACGGCGACCGCCCCGCGAAGGGCGACGCCGGTCACGACGAGGAACCGGCGGGCGCCCACACCCACTGACGACGCCCCACAGGCAGGGAGGAAACCCCATGATCACAGCCGCGGCAGTACGCCGATCCCTCGCACACCCCCTCGTCCAACTCGCCGCCGCCGCACTGCTACAGGCAGCCGCCGCCCACCTGGGCAAGGCGGCCGAGGGAGGCACCGCGCGCACGTGCGCCTGCAAAAGCCGCTGAACCCGGCCGTGCGGGGCGACCGGAGGGCCGGCCGCCCCGCCACGCCGTGTTCGCCATTCGGGAAGTGGAAGACGGTATGTGACGTGACCGTCGCCGCCGTGCGGCACTGGCTCCGCTCGTGACTAGCCGTTCACCAACGCGGCCACCAGGCGCGTCATGGCATGCCGTGGGTCGGGCGTGCCCGGCCGGCCGGTCATCAGGAGGTGGTGGGCGGTGCCGACGATGGCGAGGGCCACGGCGTACGGGTCGACGTTCTCCGCCACCCGGCCAATCCCCCGCTCGACCCTCAGATAGCCAGTGATGGCCTCCTGGATCGCGGTGAAACCGGGCGCCCCGCCTTCCAGGGCCTCGCGGATACGCAGCGCGGCGGCGGGGCGGGTCATGGCCAGGCCCGAGATGGCGGGACCGCTGGAGTCGAACAGGGCGAGGGCGACGGCTTCGAGGTTGCGCGCCACCGTACCCTGCCCGGCGAGCCCCGACAGTGCCTCCGCCTTCGCCGCTGTCCGCGCGAACCGGTCGAGACAGAGCTCGGCCACGAACTCATCGAACCCCGAGAAGTGCGCATGCAACAGGCCTTTGGCGCAGCCCGCCTCGGTCGTTACGGACCGGCTGGTGAGCGCGCCGGGACCATCCCTTTCCACGACGCGCTCAGCGGCCGCGAACAGCCTCTCGCGTACGTCCGGCGTCGCCACTCCGCGCGGTGACATGGGCCTCTCTTCCGTTCCGCCTCCGCCGCCCCCGAAAGAGCGCACACCTGCTGAAGGGTACCGGGGATTGCCAGTATGGGCACTCGCCCATACTGTTTGGGCGCACGCCCATTCTCTGTCGTCCCCCATTGGAGGCACCCGTGCCGGACATCGTCAACAGCGAGCAGGCGCAGGCATGGAACGGCCCCGAAGGAGCCCACTGGGCCCGCAACCAGGACCGCTGGAACGCCGTGAACGAAGGCTTCAACGAGCCGCTCCTCGACGCCGCCGGAATCACCGAGGACCACCGCACCCTCGACCTCGGCTGCGGCTCGGGACAAACCACACGCCTCGTCGCGCTCCGGGCACCCCAAGGACGCGTACTGGGCCTGGATCTGTCCGGCCCGATGCTGACCGAGGCCCGAGCCCGCGCTGAGCGGGAGGGCGTTGCCAACGCTTCCTTCGCGCAAGGCGACGCGCAGGTGTACCCCTTTGAGGCGGGCACCTTCGATGCGGCGATCAGCCGTTACGGGGTGATGTTCTTCGCCGACCCTGTGGCGGCCTTCGGCAACGTCGGCCGGGCCCTGCGCCCCGGCGGGCGCCTGGCCTTCGTCTGCCCGGCCGATGCCATGCTCAACGACTGGGTAGCGGCGGTGGCCTCACTGCGCGACTTCCTGCCGGTCGGCGACTTCGGGCGGGCGGGGTTGCCCGGTATGTTCTCCCTGGCCTCGCCGGACCGTATCCGCGACGTCCTCACCGCAGCCGGCTTCATCGGCATCACCGTCAACCAGGCGCGGGCGTACGGGGTATGGGGGCGCGGAGCCGAGGACGCGGCGGAGTTCCTCCTGGAAACGGGGCCCGGTCGCTCCCTGATGGAGCAAGCAGACACGACCGCACGGGCCCGCGCCCGCCACATCCTGACCGACCACCTGCGCGACCACGAGGCAGCGGATGGCACGGTCCGGCTGTGCAGCACGTCGTGGTTGGTCACGGCGGACCGCCCGGCCGACTGATCGGACAGCACACCTGAAGGTCGTCTCGTAACTGGTGTGCCCGGTGTGCCCAGTACGCCTGGTGGGTCGTTGGTTGGGCATGGGTGGGGTGATCTCAGCGGATGATCCGAAGCGGATCGAGCCGTTCTCCGGGCTGACCGAGGTGCAGTTCGCCGAGTTGGTGGCGCCAGTGCAGTGCCGTGGTGGGAATGTGCAGCGGGGCGTCCTCGACGGTCGCCGTTGGCTGATCGTGTCTTGTCGGTGGCGAAGAAGGGAGGGGCGGGCGTTATCGGTCGTCCGCCCCTCCGTTCATGGGCCCGGTCGGCTCAGACTGTCACGGGCTGTGGTTCGGGTGTGGCGGGTGCCGTAAGACGGCCGGTTCGGTGCAGTCCGAAGAGGGCGGCGGAACAGGCGAGGCCGAGGGCCAGCAGTACGAGCCACGGCAGCGCGGACATGCCCGCGGCCCGGGCGGCGTCGAGGGCCGCGCCGGTGAGCAGGTTTCCGAGCGTGATGCCGATGCCGCAGATGGTGTTGTAGAGCCCGTAGTGGGTGGCCACGAGGCGGTCGCCGGAGAGCCGGACGATGGTGTCCATCTCGAAGGGGTACGCGATCATCGTGCCCAGCGCGAGCAGGAGTGCGGCGAGCGCCGGGGGCACGGCGGCCAGCAGCCATCGGCCGATGCCGGGCTCCGGTACGGGCAGTGCGGTGGCCGCCAGGAGCGGCAGGAATGCAAGCCCCATGAGTGCCAGGCCCCAGGTGAGTGCGCGCCCGGGGGCCATCCGGGCCTTGCACCACGCCGTCACCCTGGTCTGCAGCAGGATCGTGCTCAGCCCGGACACGGCGAAGAGCAGTGCCACTGCTGCCGTGCCGCCCTCGCCGTCGCCGCCCAGCCGTCGTACCTCCAGCGGCAGGGACAGGTAGACCTGGAAGGACAGTACGTACGAGCCGATCATGGCGATGGAGAAGAGCAGGAACGGCGGGTTGGCGATGACCGAGCGCCATTCGGACAGCACGCTCGCGCGCTTGCCGGCCCCCTGCTTGCCGCTGTCGTCGGCCCGGCGGGCGGGCAGCGAGCGGATCTGCACGATGCTCAGCAAGGCGAAGATCACGGCCGAGACCAGGCAGGTGATGCGGAAGTTGACGCCGGTCAGCACCATGCCCACCAGCGGGCCGAGCAGGATGCCCGCCTGGTAGAAGACGTTGAACAGTGCGAACGCTTCCACCCGGCGGTCCCCGGCGTCGGCGGCCAGATAGGCCCGGACGGCGGGGTTGAACAGTGCGCCGGCGAATCCGGTGGCGGCGGAGGCCGCCAGCAGGGCGGGCAGCGAGTCCACCAGCCCGAGCGTGGCGAAACCCAACGTCCGCAGCACACAGCCGGCGACGATCAGTGGCTTGTAGCCGAACCGGTCGGCCAGCGTTCCACCGACCAGGAACATGCCCTGCTGGCTGAAGTTGCGTACGCCCAGGACGAAGCCGACCAGCCAGCCGGCCAGGCCGAGCGTCCCGGACAGGTGCGCGGCCAGGTACGGCATGAGCATGTAGAAGCCGAGGTTGATGGTGAACTGATTCACCATCAGCAGTTGGACGCTGCGTTCGTAGGAGCGGACCTGCGTGATCGTGCCCTTCACCGGTTCTCCTCCTTGGTGTTCTCAGAGGTGAGTTCGGTGCCGGCGGGCTGATCGGCTTCGGCCAGCGTCAGCGGGTCGACCACGTCGGTGCACCGTGTCCAGCGCGTGACTTCCTTCTCGTCCAGGCGGCCCACCACTTCCGGTTCGGCGGCCGGCGGTGAGTCCAACAGGCCGTGTGCGGCGCAGTAGTCGTCGTCATACACGGTGCCGAGGTACCGCTGCGGACCGTCCGGGAAGATCGCGGCGATGCGGGTGTCCGCGGGCTCGGTCCTGGCCAGCCAGCCGGAGACCAGGGCGACCGCACCCACGCTCCAACCCCCGGTGGCGTAGTGGGACGTGGCCAGCTGGCGGCAGGTCCACACCGACTCCGACGGGGCCACCCAGTGCACCTCGCTGAAGGTGTCGTAGGCGACGTTGCGCGGATAGATGCTCGATCCGAGGCCGCGCATCAGCCGAGGCCTGGCGGGCTGCCCGAAGATCGTCGACCCGATGGTGTCCACCCCGACGACGCGCAACTCCGGATACAGCTGGCGCAGGACGCGGGAGACGCCCGAGGAGTGACCGCCGGTACCCACGCTGCACACCAACACATCGATGTGGCCCAGCTGCGCGGCGAGTTCGAGCGCGAGTGGGGTGTAGGCGGTGGTGTTGTCGGGGTTGTTGTACTGATCGGGGCACCAGGAGCCGGGGTGCTGGGCCAGCAGCTCGGCGACGCGGTCGCGGCGGGCCTGCTGCCAGCCGCCGGTGGGGTGCGGCTCCGAGACGATGTCGACCCGGGCCCCGTAGGCGGTCAGTAGCCGGGTCATCGACGGCTCCAGCCCCGGGTCGGTGACGAGCGTGACGGGATGTCCGTACGCCAGGCCGGCCAGGGCCAGGCCCAGCCCGAGCGTGCCGCTGGTCGATTCGATGATGCGGCCGCCCGGGAGCAGTTCCCCGCGGGCGCGCGCCCGCTCGACCATGTGCAGGCCGGGCCGGTCCTTGATCCCGCCCGGGTTGAAGCCCTCCAGCTTGGCCCAGAAGCCGCGCCCGGCCGGGGCCAGCGGCTCGGAGACGTGCAGTACCGGTGTGTTGCCGACCAGCCCGGCCAGGCCCTGAGCGGTGTGCGAGGAGGTGTCGAGGCGCGGCCCGGTGGGCGAGAGACGGGCCGGAGCGGAAAGTGTGGGGGATTGCGTGTTCATGAGATGTGCCTTCAGTCGCTGTACGGGTATGCGGGCAGCTCATTCGCGTGCGGCACGTGGCGATGCGTGCGGTACGCGGCAGGGGATCTAGATGAGCCACCGGCAGACCTGGGCGAGCGCTCTCTGCCCGCTCACGGGTGCGTACGGCGTGGGCGGTATGCGGTCTCGCGCCAGTTGGTACGCGGGGAAGACGAACGCGTTGGTGATGAGTGACGACGGCGGTGCGGGACGATCCGTCGGCCCGTGCGGCGTTCCTGTCCGGCTGCGGAGAGGTTCCCCGCAGGCCGAGTCATGGTGGGAGTGCGGGGCTTCGGGAGCCGTTGCTGCCTCTGCGGGCGGAGCGGTCAGCGCCGCCGTCGAGGCAGGGGAGTGGCTGTCTCCATGCGCGGCAATCGGGCAGCCGAGCAGCAGGATCAGCAGTCCACCCAAGACGACTGGCCACGCTCGGCCATTCGCTCGGGCGGAATAGGAAACCGGTCGCCAAGAAGGCAAGGGAAAAGAAGGGGGGTGGAGGGCGAGATGCGTCACGGTGCTCCGTACGTAACCGCGCAACCGGATATCCGGCACGGCGGCAAGCAGGGACAGGCGGGCGACGAAAGATGCCGACGACGAGCCGCTGGCTCTTTACCCGTGGATTACAAGGGGCGAAAAGCAGCTGAACAGACGTCGGGAACTGGTCGTGTTCTGCAGGCAGCGCAAAGGCTCAGCCCGAGTTCACATCCCGAGAGCCGGGAACCAGTTCGAAAAAGGCAATCTAGACCCGCAAAATGGCGGGATCTCGCCGTCCGGCGGACGCGGTGCCGTCCTCGGTCGTCCGAGTGACGGCAGGGGTGCGCGTGTGCGCGAGCGGTGTGTTGTCGAGCGGTGTAGTGCACGGAGTAGGCAGGTCAGCGCCGTTCGGGGGCTGACCTGACGCGCAGTGGTCCGCGGTGTGCCCCGTGCCGTCCTCGTCGTGATGGTGCGTGGGGTCGGACTCGTGCGCCGCGGGCGCCGTCGACGACGCGGCTGCCGTGACGCCGGAAGCGTTATGGGCTGCGGCGCTTTCGCCGCTCACGCCGTGCGTATACAGCAAGCCCAGCAGGAGTACGGCCAGCCAGAACACCCGCAGCAGGCCCGCCGACTGAGGGCGAGCCCGAAGCGGAGTTGAAGTCCGGAGGGCCGTAACCATGCCGTGATCCTAGCGTCATGTTGGGAGTGTTGCGCAACGAATCTCAATGAACGGTGGGTGAACTGGCCTATTGAAGTGATGTAAAGCCGGCAAGGTTACGGCCTTGAGGCGGCGGTCGAAGGGTGCGTCGCCATCTGCATTGCGGGTGGGGTGCCGCATCGAAATCGACCGAGCCTATTCGCTCGCCGTTCATCGCCGGGCTGGGCTCTATCCCGGCGATGGTCGTCGGCCATGTCTTCGGGCGGGCATGCGTCGGCGCGCGGTACACGCCTGGTGTGCAGTCGATGCACTACTCGATGCGGCGGGTGAGCTGTTGAAACAGAATCAGGGCGCCCCGAGGGGCGCCCTGTACCCGCTTCGGCAGCAAGGTCGTGGAGCCTGCCGTCAGTGATAGGCGTGGACGACGGCGTGACCCTTGCCGCGGCCGATCATCCACTTGTTGACCGGGGTGGTGATCACGAACGCGACCGCGAATCCACCCAGCAGCGCGCCCCAGAACAGCCCGTCGCTCAGGTGGGCGTCCATCGCTCCCGGTACCAGGGCGATGATGCCGTTGTCGACGAGCTCCATCACGGCGATCGAGACGGTGTCGGCGGCCAGTGCGACTTTGATGGCGGTCTTGAAGTCCAGGCCGGCCCGTCGGACGGCGAACAGCGTGAACGAGTAGCCGAACAGGAACGCCAGCGCGATGGCCAGGACCATTGTCTGGACGTTGCCCCACATCAGGGCCGTGCCGATGACCATGCCGAGGATCTCGCCGATGGCGCATCCGGTCAGGCAGTGCAGGGTCGCCTTGGCTGCCGTCCCCCAAGATGCTCCCGCGTGGTGGCCGTGACCCGCATGCGGGCCGTGACCTTCGTGAGCACTGTGTGCGGCGTGGTCGTGGACGTCGGTGTGGCGGTGCGTGCTGTAGTCCATGACAGTCATCCCCTATGCCGTCCCGATGGGGCCATGATCTCGTTGGAACTACCTGCCACCATATACCCCCCTGGGGTATATCTCAAGTGTGTTCCACCGGGATGGCTGGTGGCCGCCGCAGCCTGGTCCAGGCGCGTCCGCAGCGAGGACACAGATGCTGAACAGTCCGGCGAGGCCCGACCGTGCACGTACTGCTCGACGAAGTCGTTCGGTATGGTCGGTTCCGGAGGTCATGCAGGTGAATGCGAGCCCAAAGACGCGCGCGGCCGGTGCCTGGGGGCATCTGCTGCTCGTCGTCGTGCTCGCGCTGGGCGTCTTCGTGATGCACACGCTGGGTCACCCGAAGGACACCTCCGGTATGGCCGGGCGCTCGGCGGCTCACGGTTCCGTCGTGAGCGAGCCGACGAGCGCCCGTGCGGAGGGCGGCACGAGCATGGTCGCGACGCAGGTCGCCGTGGCTCCCTCGCATTCCTCGGACCACGATGAGAAGGCGTCTTCGCACACCCCCGGTATGGCGATGGACATGACGTCGCTGTGTGTGGCCGTGCTCGGTACGTGGGTCCTGGCCGGCCTCCTCTGTGCGGCGCTCCGCCGCAGGACGGACTGGCTGGTACGGCTTCGTGCCGGTCTCCTGGTCGCCCTGCGTCCCGAGCCGCCACCACGCAGCCCCGACCTCGCTCGCCTGTCAGTCCTGCGGATATAGGCCGAACACCACCGCGGGCGCTTTCTGCTGCCCGTTTTCGTGTTCACCAGCCATTTCGCATCGACAGACGACACGAGGTTTCTCGTCATGAACGCCATCGAGCACAGCACCAGCACCAGCCGTCGGCGTGTCCGCCGTACCGCCCTGATCGGCACCGTTGCCGCCGCGGGGCTTCTCCTCGCCGCATGTGGCGGCAACGACGACATGGGCGGCATGGACCACGGGAGCAAGAGCCCCTCGGCGAGTGCCACCTCCGGGAGCAACCCGGCACCGGGCGCGTTCAACGACGCGGACGTGATGTTCGCGCAGATGATGATCCCGCACCACGAGCAGGCCGTGAAGATGTCGCAGCTCGCCGACGGCCGGGCCAAGGACGCCGAGGTCAAGGACCTCGCCGTGGAGATCGAGAAGGCCCAGGGCCCCGAGATCGAGAAGATGAAGTCCTGGCTCAAGGCGTGGGGCAAGCCCACGTCGCCCAGCGGCGGCATGGATCACAGCAGCATGCCGGGGATGGACCACGGTTCCGGCAGCTCCGAGAGCCCCGGTATGTCCGGGATGATGTCCGACGAGGACATGAAGGAGCTCAAGGCCGCCAAGGGCACGGACTTCGACAAGATGTTCGCGAAGATGATGATCGACCACCACAACGGTGCCATCGACATGGCCAAGGACGAGCAGAAGAACGGCAAGAACACCACGGCGAAGAAGCTCGCCGATGACGTGGTCAAGGCCCAGTCCACCGAGGTCGAGCAGCTGAACAACATCCTCGACCGACTCTGAGGCGAGTAGCTCCCAGGTAGCTCTCAGGCCGGCCACAGGCCCTCCCTCGAGGAGGCCCGCGGCCGGCTCACGATCTTGCCTTCCCCTTTTCCGACATGTCTGCCGCACACCACGTCCTTCCGTGCAGCGGCCTCACAACGATCAGGACCCCAGCCCCATGAAAAAGCGCCCTGTAGCGCTGACCGCATTCGCCGCGGTTCTCGCACTCGCCCTCACCGCCTGCTCCGACGACAGCGCGGACAGCGGCGGAGACGAGTCGTCCGCAGCAGCGATCAGTCACATCCACGGCGTCGGCATCGACCCGGCCGACGGCAAGCTCTACGTCGCCACCCACCAAGGCATCTACACCCCGGACAAGAACGGCAAGCCCCGCCTCGTCGGCGACCGCAAAGACGACTTCATGGGCTTCACCGTGACCAAGGCCGGCACCTTCGTGGCCAGCGGTCACCCGGCGCCCGGCCGCGACGCACCCAGCAACCTCGGCCTCATCGAAAGCACCGATGCCGGCAAGACCTGGAAGGACAAGTCGCTCAGCGGCGATGTCGACTTCCATGCCCTCGACTACGCCGACGGCACCCTCTACGGCTACGACAGTACGAACGGCCTCGTCCGCGCCAGCAAGGACGGTGTGAAGTGGGAGAAGCGCGGCACCCTGCAGGCCCTCGACATCGCGGTCGCCCCCAAGGACGCCAATGACGCCGACACGGTCCTGGCAACCACGGAACAAGGAGTAGCCAGGAGCACCAACGGTGGCAAGACCTTCCAGAACGGCAAGGCCGCCGTCATGGCATTCGTGTCCTGGCCCGCCCCGGACGCCCTGTACGGCATCGATCCCTCCGGCGCACTCAACCTCAGCCGCGATGCGGGCCGTTCCTGGAAGAAGGTCTCGACGATCCCCGGCGGGCAGCCGCAGGCCCTCACCGCCGTTGACGCCAAGCACGTCATCGCCGCCACCCAGAGCGGGGTCTACGAATCCAAGGACGGCGGCAGAACCTTCACCAAGCGTCTCGCGGTTGCATCCGGCGACGAACACTGACAGTCCCTGCTGCCGCGGCGCCGCTCAGCCGCGGCAGCAACGCTTTACCCACCCACTGCTTGCCTGCGCCGTGCCACGAAGGTGTGGGAATGAGCTCGCAGGCGGACCCACGTACCGAGGTGTCGCACGAGCCGGTCGGCGACCGTCGTCGGTTTGCCGTCCACCTGGGCAACGCGCCTTGGACCAGCTCGTGAGCGAACCGAATGTCGAATGTCTCTGTCCTCGACTCCGAGATCACGGACGACGTGTTCTGCGGAGCGGAGCGGGGATCAAGTGCAGCGATGGGGCTCGGGTTGAGTTCCACAAGGAGGGGACCTTCGAGAGGACAAGCGTCCCCCGCAGTGCAGTCGACGACGGTTCCATGGATCTTCCATCTGGGAAGGAAAGCTCTCCGGGAGGGGGACGTGGGACATGAGGGACGGCGATCACCGGACCGGGTCCATCACTCTGCACTTCGACGCCGCGGGCTCATTCGCCGACACGGAAGTGGCACTGCTCGAAGTCCAGCAGGCCGGTGATAGTCCGCAGATGTACTTCGATCTGAATCCGGACCGGAATTACGGCTACGAGATCCGGCGGGTGCGGGGCGGGTAAGGGGCCGGAAGCGGCGCCGGGCGGCTCCGCCCGTGTGCCGGTGGGCACGCCCGGCATGCTGATCCGGTCTGTGCCTCTGGTGCAGTCGACACCGGGTATCAACCGCCTACGCCGGCACTCTCCTGGGCCGGGACGAGCGCTCCGCCCGGCCCGGCTTGGCGCGATGCGCCGTCGGTGCCGGAGGGGGGCTCGTGCCCCGCCCGATCCGGCTGATCTTCAGGTGCTGCGGACGTAGAACAAGGCCCGCTTTATGGGCACGTGAACCACAAAGAGAGAGCTGTCGGCTGATCCGCCGACCAGGAGTGTCCGATTTCGGCTGCACGCTGTGTGTCATCGCCGGTCCCGCCGTGTAACGAGCCGCCGCCCGAGAGGACGGAACCGGTTCTCAGAGTGCCAACACTGAAGTCGGCCTCCGATGAATGACGCGGCTGCTCGGTGCGTGGTCATCGGGACTGCGGCAGGTTGCGGCCGTGGTCAGCGGCGTATGCGGCGAAAACTTGCGACGGTGTTCCGCCCGTGTGGAGAAAGCGTTGGTCAAGGATGGAAGCGAGGTCTTTCAGCGCGCCGGCGAGCAGGTCACCGGCCAGGCGCGCATCCGCGCGCCGGGTTGCCTGCCCGCGCTGGGCAAGCGTTGCGGCATAGCCGACCGTGGCCGCCAGAGACGAGTGGTCCTCCCCGTCGTGGAAGTAGTAGGCCTCGGCGTACTGGGTGAAGTCGATACGGATGCGGACGACCTCGGTGGCCAGGCCGTCCAGCAGCAAGGCTCCCGCCATGCAGTCGAGCTGCTCAGGGGTCGGGTCCGAGTCCTGCAGGAGCGCCAGCCGGACGGCCAGGACCCTCCTGCGGGTCAGGGTCGGGTAGATCTCCAGCACCCAGGAGACCGTGGCCGTCAGGAGGGCGAAGCCGACGAGAGCTTCCAACGGCGAGACCATGCGGAGCCAGCCTTCGGCCGGCGCGATGTCCCCCAGCCCCAAGGTGGCGACCATGACCATCGACAGGTACAGGGAGTCGAGCAACGCCGGCTCCTGCGCCGCCGCGGAACCAGGGGCGAAGGTGAACGCCTCTGGCATGTGAGGCCAGTAGATGATGGCCCAGCCCAGGATGACGGTGACTGCCCACATGCCGACCACTGTCACCATGGCGAGTGGCCCGACCAGCCCGACCACACGCCTGCGGGCACGCACACGCCGGGCCAGTTTCCACAGCGCCGTCATCACGAGGCGGCTCAGGCCGCCGTGGCGGGTGGGGTGCCAGAGCGTATGGAACAGGTCGCGCAGGGCGACCATGACCAGCCCGACCCCTACCAGCGAGACCCACCAGTGCATCCACGTCTCCCTTGCCCTCTCGGCGACGCGGCCCGGGCAGCGAAACCCGTCGCTCCGGCCGCCCCGGGCCCCGCTCTCGGAGCCTAAGCCGACGGCAACACCGCACAGTGCCGAAATCGCCGCCGCACCGGACTGCTCGCGACCGCTGGGCAGAGGGGCACAACCTTCGTACGCCCAGGTCCACTCGAATCATCCACCGCCCTCAGCCCTCTTCCGCCACGGGAAGCACAGGAGTGCGGCCCCGGCGCCGGAGCTCAGGTTCGCTGAGGGATGACCGCGACCGGGCACTCGGAGTGATGCAGCAGGGCGTGAGCGACCCTGCCGAGTTGCAGGCCGAAGTGTCCGTGGCGCCTCAGAGCGCCGACGACGACCAGGTCGGCATCGGCCGATGCGTGCAGGAGGACCCGGTGGGCGGAGCCTTCGACCGGTCGGCGGTGCACCTCCACGCTCGGGTGGTCTCGTTCGGCTTCACGGAGCGCTTCGGTGATGCGCACGGAGGCCCGCTCGTCGTGCATCGCGGGGGAGTCGGCGAGCAGGGGATGGTCCGGGTGTTCGTGGGCCGGGCTGCGCCAGGCCCGTACGGCCGTCAGGGCGCTGCCACGCACCTCGGCCTCGCGGACGGCGAACCGTGCTGCGCCCGCACCTCCGTTCGGGTCGCCGATCCCCACCACGATCCGGCCGAACGCTCCCTGCCGGTTCTGCTCCGAGCCGCGTACGACGATGACCGGGCACACGGCGCGGGCTGCCACCGTGAGGCTGACCGACCCGAGCAGCAGTCCGGCTATCTCGCCACGCCCACGTGTGCCCGTGACCAGGGCAAATGCCTCATGCCCCGCCTGCAGCAGAGCGGAGACCGCATCGTCGGGCAGCACCTCGCCGGACACCGTCACGTCTGGGTTGCGAAGCCGGGCACGTTCCGCACAGGAGGCGATGATGTGCTCCGCCATGATCTCTTCGGCGGGACGATCGATACTGAAGGACGGGCGACCTCCCTCGTAGCGTTCCCACAGGGAGGCATGGATTAGGCGCAATGGCAGCCCGTGGCGTGCCGCTTCGTCGACCGCCCAGTCGACTGCCTGCAAGCTGGACTCCGATCCGTCGACGCCCACGACCAGCGGGAATGCCATCGTCCCCATCGCCTTCCTGTGCGGCCACCGAGAACCCCTATGACGAGAACCCCTATGAATACCGTCGCACCGCTCGGAGTGCGCCGCTGCTCGACGTGTACCCGCCATACGGTGCCGCGCGCGAGCCCCGACGAGGCGAAAGGAGGGGCTGCCGTGCCTGAGACTCCGCACATCGTGAGCGATGTGATGACCTTGAGGTTGGTAGCCGTCGGGCGCGACGCACCGGCGACACCCTGCATACTCGACGGCCATGAAGGAAGCACGGTCGAGGCACAGGCGTTGACCTGTGCAGCGTCCTCGGGTGAGTCAGGGCCGGATGTCGAGGACTTCTGAGACCGGGCGGCGCGGTGTGCTGGGGCCTTTGGGACCGTATCCCAGGCGCAGCACCATCTGTGTGTGGCCTTTGCCGGATACCGGGTCGCGCAGCGGCCAGCGCAGGTCGGCCCACTCAAGGGCTTGGGTGGCGAAGGAGCTGGACAGGCCCTCGAGGGTGGCCAGCAGCAGGACGCGCTCCATGGCCTGGCCGGCGCGGAGCCAGTCCTCCGGGCGGTCGTGCGCCGTGCTGAGGAGGGCCAGTTGAGGAGTGCGTTCGAACTCGGCGGCGCCGCGGTCCGCTACCGGCCGGGGGCCGGCGAAGTCGCGCATCGGGGCTGTGCCGCCGCGCTTGCGCGGCCCGAAGGCGTAGTCCGGGACTCCTTCAGGGGCGGTGCTCTGCGAGGGGGCGTCGATGTGGGTCCATTGCGCCAGGTCCTGGTCACTGCCGCGGTCGGTGAGGTTGCGCGCCTCGGCTTGCTCAGCCAGTTCCAGCACCTCCCGCAGATGCCATGCGGAAGGGAAGGTCAGCATCGCTCCCTCGAGGCGGGCGGCGTCGATGAGCGACGTCCGCACGGCCTGGGGAACTTCCCTCTCCTCGAACGGGAAGCGGCTGCTGTGCCGCTGGTGAATGGCCGGATACAACGCGGCGAAGTCGCTCTCGCCGCTTCCGGAATCGGTCAGCTGCACCGTGGCGAGCAGCGCCGGGTTGTCAGGGGCGGGCAGCAGCTGGATTGCCGGATGCCAACCGTCGTGGACCACCGCGACCCGCAGGTTCAGCAGGGCAGCGCCGCAGCCGAGGTGGAGGGCGCGGGTATCGGGGTCGGAGTGCGGCATGACGCGGTCGAAGTCGGCGCGCAGGTGGAAGGTGCGGTTGCTCCGGAAGTAGCGGAAGCTCCACGGCTGCGCGTTGTGCATCGACGGGGCGGCAGCAGCGTCGTGGACCAGAGTGGCCACACGCTCTTCATACGGTGCTTGTGGGCTCACCGGAGTCTCCCTTCGCGAGTCGGCGGTGACTGAAACGGGACCGCTCTACCGCGGTCGTGGATCCTGGTCGTGGAATGCGCGGGGCGAGCCGCAGGCCGTGGTCATTCACTGATCGGCCGGACTGATGCGGCGGCCCGTGAGGCGCGTGGGCCGGATGGAAACCCACATCTCGCGTTCTCCGCCCGCCCATGGCCTGGTGTGGGCGTGTTCGACCAGCCGTCGTACGGCTTCGGGCTCCGTGACAACCCGCGCGGGGCCGACCGCGAGTACGCTCCAGCCCTGGCTCATGGCCTCGTCCACATGATCGACCTCGAAGGCGACCTCCGCTCCCACAGCGGCCGCGGGCACCGAGTCCGGCGCAGTACGGAAGGCAATCGCGTCATCGATGACCTCGTAGTTGACCGGGACGACCGCCGGCCCATCGGGCGTCGACACCGCGATGCGGCCCACCCCGTGCGTGGAGAGCCGGGCGCGGCATTCCTCCGGGCTGAGGTCGCTCAGCTGAGGGTGCAGGAGCGCTTGGCCCTGGCCGGGCGGCAGATCGACATCGCCCCCGCGAAGGGCTGCGACGCTGGTGCCCAGCGCCCCGGCCAGGCTGATAAGAGTCGCCACGGTCGGATCAGCCGGGTGTTCTTCGAGGTAGGCGAGATAGTCCGGGGCCATTCCGGCGCGACGGGCCGCTTCTGCCCGGGTCAGGCCCTGTCGCTCACGTTCGACGGTCACGCGTCGGCCGATGTCGCCAGGGTTGGGTGCCCCGGCAAGCGGGGGCGCGCCGGACACGGCGCCCTCACCCGCCTCATCCACGCCCGGCGGCCGGGAAGGCTCCTCGGCCTTCCCGTGTTCAAGGTGCTTGATATGCGCATCGGGCCCGGGGAACACAAGCGTCACTGTGCGTGTCCGACCACTGCACATCGTAGGGAGGTGTCCCGTCCTCGTGGTGGAGCCCGACGATCTCGCCGTCGCGTTTGATGGCGCCGGTCGTCGGACTGTCGATGACGAGCTGATCGCCGAGGTGAGCTCGCATGATCGCCGCCCTCTCCGCAGAATATTGCTGTATCCAAATCCAACGTGCCACGCGTGACGTGCCGCCGCACCGGACGCGAGGCCCGTATTCGCGGGGTGGCCGACCTGGAGGCAAGGGCCGACGGCGGAACCGCCGGCCCCTTCATCTCGGAGGCAGGCTCCGGCCTGCCTCAGGTCTGCACAGACCTCGGTGGTCGGTCCCACCCCTGGCTCAGCCGGTGATCTCGATGCGGTGCGGCTGGGCCTTCTCGGCCTTCGGAATGCGCACCGTGAGGACTCCGTTGGTCAGATCCGCACCGATGCGCTCGGTGTCGGAGTTCGGCGGCAGACTCATGCGGTAGTCGAACTGCCCGACGTGGCGGGTGTGCCGCCGGACCACGCCGGTACGTTCCTTCTCCTTGATCTCGCCGTGGACATCGAGCTCGCCTTCGCTGACCTCCACAGTGATCTGGTCCTTGTCCACACCGGGAAGCTCCAGCTCGACAAGGTACGCATCCTCGGTGTCCTCGACATCGGCCAGCGGCGCCCACGCGTCGGCCGCACCGAGCTCGGAAAAGCCGCCACCGGGGAAGGGGAAGGTGGTGCGCATCAGCTGATGCATCCGGGTACGGAGTTCCTCGAGCTCATGAACGGGATCCCATGCAGGGAAAGCGCCCCTGCTGCGACGTGCGGGAAGAGTCATCGGTCAACCTCCTTGACTTCTGCAACGGCAGCCCGCCCCGTTGGGAGACGAACCCGCTGTTCACCAGTGCGGGTTTCCAGGCCGGCAACGGGCAACCGCGAGGTTGTACGGGTCGCTTCGCCTGCGTCGATCACATGGGCCATCCAGCCACCTGGCGCGGGCTCGGCCCGCTCGCCCCCATGCCTTCGATGTCCCGCTCGGCGGCGTCCACCAGCTGCCGACCGAGGTCCTGCATGGCCCTGCCCGCCGCCAGTTCGTCGCAGGTGACGCACGCCCTCCCGCATTGTGAAGTACCCGGCGGCCACACCGACCGCCGTCATACTGCCCACGACCCAGCCCATGGTCATGGCGTCGCGCACGGCCGTAGGCGAATCGGTGAGGGCGCCGTCCCGGTCCACCCAGACCCGGCTACGCAGGCCGGCTCGTCGACTGGGCCGCCGAGAAGCTCCGGCTCACCCTTCAGATCGTCAACGCTCCGACGATATCTCGGGCTTCGTGGTGCTGCCGCGCAGGTGGGTAGTGGAGCGCACGTTGAGCTGGCTGGTCCGCTCGCGTCGTCTGGTGCGCGACGTCGAGACGCTGCCCGAGATGCACGAGGCCATGGCGCTGTCGTCCATGACCATGCTGATGAGCGCCCGCCTGGCCGGACGCGGCCGGGACGCCTTCCTCACACGGCCGCCGACACCGGCTCCTTGACCATGGTGAACAGTCCCGGCTCCGCCATCTGCTTCGCCCGCATCCCGCCGGCGGCCTCCGGCACGGCCAGAACCTCAGCCCCAGACCATATCGACCCTGAGGATCCGCTGATACTGCGGCACGAGCACCGCAGCGTCGAGGTCCTCGACGCGATGCGGCACCGTCGACCCTGGCACGGCGGCGGCCCGAATCGGCCCTGCTGTCTCGGTGACCGGCTCGGCCAACACCTCGGTGACGGTCTCGCGGCCTGGCCGAGCCGCTCCAGCTGCACTTCCGCGGCGCTGAGCGCGGCCTGGACGCGCTCGGCCTCCTCGCGCAGCCGGGCCACCTCTTCGCGCACCTTCTTCTCCCGAGCCTCCAGCAGACCGAGCACCGACGGCATCGGCCACCTCCACGAACGTGACACGAGCAAACGGAGCTCGAACACTGCCGCCACCAGCCACAGTTCATGCCCGACCAGCAGAAACCCACCGATCACATTCGGAAAGCGGATGGCTTCTGAGGTGGTGGAGGTCCACGAGCAGCGTGCGGAGGCCGGCGCGCTGGAGGGTGGCGGCGGCGGTCAGGCCGGCGTTCCCGGCGCCGATGACGATCGCGCCGACGTCGGTCACTCGCCGGTCGCCTCTCCGGCGCCGGTCGCCTCTCCGGCGCCGGTCGCCTCTCCGACGCCGGCCGCCTCTTGGGCGATCCGGTCGAACTGGGCGCCCATTGCCTCGGCGAGTGCCTTGGCGGCGGAGAGTGGGCGGACCATCACCATGAAGTCGTCGATCTTCCCCTCCTCGTCGAAGTGGAGGAAGTCGCAGCCCTGGATCTGCCGGCCGTCGACGGTGGCGGTGAAGACAAAGGCGTGGTCGCGGCCGTCGGGGTTCGCGATCTCGCGGACGTAGGTGAAGTCCTCAAAGACGCGCGTCACTCCGCGCAGGATGGCGGCGGTGATGGCCTTGCCCGGGTAGGGCTTGAAGGCGACGGGGCTGGTGAAGACGACGTTCTCGGCGAGGAGCGCCTCGATGGCGGCCTCGTCACGGTTCTCGACAGCCTTGCGGAACGGATGCACGACATCACCTTTAGTCAATTAGTTGATTAGGTGCGTCGGAGGTTAGGGTCGCGTCACGCGGGTTGTCCACCCTTCCCGCAAAGATGATGGCGACCGACATATCGACCGACATAGTCATCTCCGCGACTAATCAACGATGCGATATTTTGTGCTCATGGCATTGCGCAACGCGGTGATGGCCGCGCTCCTCGAAGGGGAGGCGTCCGGCTACGACCTGGCCAAGGGCTTCGACGCCTCCGTCGCAAACTTCTGGATGGCCACGCCTCAGCAGCTCTACCGGGAGCTCGACCGCATGGAGCGCGAGGGGCTCATCGCCGCACGGGTCGTCGAGCAGGAGCGCCGGCCGAACAAGCGGCTCTTCTCGCTCACCGAAGCCGGCATGGACGCCGTGCGCGCCTACGTCGCCGAACCGCCCGGCAAGCCGACGACCATCCGCGACGAGCTCCTGGTCAAGGTGCAGTGCGCGGACGTCGGCGACATCGAGGCCGTACGAGCGGCGATCACCGAACGCATGGAGTGGGCCGTCGCCAAGCTCGCCCGGTACGAACGGCTCAAGGAGCGCCTCCTGAAGGGGCGTACGGAGGATCAGTACTGCGCGCAGGCCGAACGGATCGGGCCGTACCTGACACTGCTGCGCGGCATGGCGTTCGAGCGGGAGAACATCCAGTGGGGCGAGGCCGCGCTCCGCATACTCGAACGACGCACATCCGCAGCCCGCGATCAGGAACACGCCACACCGCAGACGTGACCCTTCGGCAGCCGCCCCCGTACCGACTCATACTCACCGAACAGAGGCTCTACCACGCCCGGAGCGCAGACGGCTCGTCTTCTCGGGCACGAGCAAGAACTCCTCGAGCGGGACGCTGAAGCCGCGCCACCGTTCACCGGGGCACCTGCAGAGCGCGACCTGATCGGCCTCCTCCAACTAGGGGGTGCCGAGGCCAGTGAGGTGATGGACTCCCTTGAGACGTTGATCCGGCGCATCAACCGGACCAACGCCGCGGTGGAGATGGGGGAGGACGGTACGCTCACCGATGCGCTCGCGCGCCGGGACGTACTGCGGCTGCGCCACTCGGTGGTCACCGCGGCGGCGGATGCGGCAGCGGGTACGGGCGAGCGGGGGTACGGCCGGCAGCTTCGGTCCGAGCTGATGATGCTCTCCGCGCTTCCGGTCGCCGAACTGCGCGGCCAGGCGGACGAGCTCGCACGGGCGATCCGTGAGATCGATGTGCGGATCCAGCGTAAGAACTGGGAGGTCGACCTGCTGGACTGAGCAGTCCGGCAGTGAGAACGATGCGGAGCAGGTAGGCGTTTCGGAGGCGTGCACACACCGAGGGCCGGCGGTCTTCCGGCCCACCTCCTGGCGCGTGAAGAGCAACGCGGGGGTTCGATTCCCCACCAACAACGCAGCTCAGCACCGGGTACAGGTAACAGTGCACAGCGCACAGCACATCACCACGTGCAGATCCGGACGCCGAGGGCGGGCTCGGGGACTTCCGCATCGCAGCCGATCAATGCCTTCTAGGGCACCCGTCATGAGGGAGACCGTCGAAGGCGCTGGCGGGTCGAAGTGGGCCGCACCGGGAATCGCTGTTCAGGCAGGAGTTCCACGCCGAACCGCTCGTGCAGGGCCGCCATGTCCCGGCGATCCTCGTCATCGAGTTCGTACCCCGTGTGGCACATCACCTGCCCCTGCGCGGTCAGGCAGCACACCGGCTCACCCCGGAGTGTTCCGGTCCCACCGAACCAGGCGGCCTCATACACCCACACCTCGCCGTTCTCCATCGTGTAGTCGCCGTTGCCCTCCTCGTCGAAGACAACGGGATGGACATCCACGTTTCTCCCGTCACGGTCCCGCAGGACGAAACACGAGGAAAGACGGCCCTCGACAACGACGAAGCCCAAGCCGTGCAGGGCTCGGACCGCGTCTTCAGCCTGGTTGACACGGACGATCAAATCGACGTCCTTGTGCGGACGGGTCTGCTCGCCAAGAAGAGCATCCACGCCCCAGCCGCCGTCCCCGAGCCAGACCTCCACGCCCTGTGTCTCCAGAGCCTTGATCACAGCCAACGCGTGCGCAACATCCATCATCACCACGTCAGTATCGCCATGGCGCCGCCGGACACCTCGGGATTTACCTGGTCCACGCTCTGAGACAAGCCACTAGTACGTCCGGTACGTGTTCGCGTTGCTACCGAATCAACGGACGGGGCAGCCCGCCCGACCGCACCACCAGCCGCTTCGGTCGCCGCAGGCCGTGGCCGGCTGGGCGGCGTGCCCGTCGGCGATGTGGCGGGAGGGTGTCGATTGGCTCGGCTGCCGGCACTGAGCCCCGTGACCAGGAGGGCGGCGCAGCGTTGCCGGCCTCACCCGAGCGTGTCCTGGGACGGCGGCCACCCAGAGCGCTTCATGAGGGATGTGTGAGATTGACGATCTCTTGATGGCGATTGACGGAACGTGAGGTCCGTGGGGTGCCGTCTGTCTCGGTGACCACAAAAAGCTCGCCGGAGGTGTTCCGGCGAGCACGACCGAACGGGGATCCAGGAATGGTCCAGATGAGGCATCGCCGGTCTCTGGCCTGCACCGCTCTCAGCGCCACGCTTCTGGTGGGAGGTGTGCTTCCGGCTCACGCGACCGAGCGGAGCAACGCGACCGAGCGGAGCAACTCGGCTGAGCAGAGCAACGGGGCCGATGTGGGGGAGTTGATCACTATTCCGGAGGGGGAGGCGCCGGCGACCACGTATGAACGTGTGGTCCATCGAGCCGAGGAGATTCACGCGCGCACCGCGGCGGACAAGAAGTGCACCGGGGTGTGGAAGCACAGCGTCGCCAATGTCGACTGGGACCGGACGCCGGCGGGGACCGTGCGTTGGAATTTCAAGCTGACCGCGCGGTCACGCGCGAAGCTCGGTCCTGCCGTGACGGTGTCCATGCCCAACGCGTGGGTGAACAACCACGCCATCAACGCGCCGTACGGACCGCATGCGCGGGTCAGTACGTACAACTTCCACGGCAGCATGAAGAAGTACAACCGCAAGGGAAGCAACAAGAAGTACATGATCCGCACCAAGAACAAGATCACTTTCTACTGGCTCATCAAGAGCCACAGCGATCCGAGGGCCGGCGCCACGCGGTACATCACCTGCCAGGTGCCCGCCAAGGGATCGGGATGAGCGATAAGCGTCGGCAGGAGCAGCCATGGGCAAGGGGAAACCCAGAAAAGGCAGCGGTGCGGGCAGGGTTTTCGCTGTCCTGAGCGGCCGTCACGAGCTGGAAGTGCGGCGTCTCAAGGCCACGCCTGATGCGATCGAGCTCTCATACCGCATCACGCCACCGCTTCCGGAGAGGTGGCGAGACGAACCAGATGGGTCCATGTCGGAGGTTGGCCCACCGGTATTTCTCTCCCTGGAAGCCGTGGACGACCTCGGCGGGGAGTACATGGATGGGGGCGGTGCTTTTGGTACCGATCCGGAGAACGGGTGCACCGATGGCACCATCTCGCTGCAGCCCGGGCCTGCTCCGGGCGCCGGGTCGCTCACCCTCACACTGACCCTGACCTGCGGGGATCAAGACAGTACCCACCGGTTCGACATGCCCCTGCAGGGTGCGAATGGCGGAGGGCGTATTCACGGGTTCTGACAGCACCGGGCCTTCCTGGCGGGCCGGGCGCGGTGGTGGTCAACGCCAGTCGTCGATCACATACGCATCGGGGTGGCTGTACCCGGGTTCATTGGGCCTGTGCATGGTCACGCCCTGCAACCAGGTGCGGAAACCGCGATCGATCATGCGCCGGTAGGCATCCGCGCGTCCCAGGTTCATGCCGGCGTCCAGTTGCCCCAGCCCGCGCTCGGCGGCCAGCCACTCGCATGCGTCGAGCAGTCGCTCGAACCGGTCGGCGGCCTCCGGACCAGGACGTACGGCGCCGAATTTGACGAAACACACGTCCGCGCCGGCTTCCGACCCGGCTCCGCAGTGGCAGACGGCCAGGCCGTCGAGCTCGGAGCCGGGGCCATGGAGCAGGATGGTGTCGCCGAGTCCCTGCGCGTGCGCGGCCACGATCTCGCGGTCTAGGCTAAGGCCCTCGTACACGGCTCCGGTCAGTGCGCGACACAGGCTCAGTGCGTCGGGCCGCTCGGCGGCGGGCAGTTCGCCGTATAGCACCCGGCCGGGGACCGCGGCACCGTCTGTGACCTGCTTCTTCATGATGGCTGTGAGGAATCGGGGCCAGAAACCGTACCGGCGGTAGAGCTCCAGATGCTTGGGACTGTGCGCGAAGGTGAACAGGCCGCGGTGGCGATTTCCCCAGGCGTCGAAGCAGTCGATGACCGGCTCCATCAGACGCCTGCCGATGCCCTGGTCCCACAGATCCGGACGTACGGTCAGCGGTCCGAAAAACCCGACGCTGCCCCAGTTGGTGGCGAAGTTCGATCCCACTACTTCGCCCTCGACCGTCGCCGCGAACGCCGCCTGTGGATCGGCCGCCCAGCGGGTGCGGACGTAGTCGACGGTCTTGAACGGATCAGGTGCCCCCAGGAAGGTCCCGAAGGCGAGCCTGCAGATCTCATCGGCCCGATCCAGGTCCGCCTCATCCAGCGGGCGGACGGATACCGGGGCCGCGCCACTCTTGCGCTCCGCTGCTGGTGAGACCATCACTCTCTCCTTCCGCCCCCCGTTCCATCGCACCACGGAGATGCGCCGCAGGCGAGGTGAACGGTACGGCGACACTCCCGAGGATCGAGGGCCACGCCGGTCTGCCTTGCCTTTCCACGGGAACCGCAGCAGGTAGCCGGCGCCGGCGACCACCATGGCCGCCTGGATATTCGGGTCGGCTACTACGGGTGCCGAGGCTCAGGAAAGCCATCCCTGCCCGGGATGGGGAGTCAGCCGACGGGTGCTGTCCGTTCTCGGGCTGTGACACAGATTTCGTGATCGATTACGGTGCGTGTTGGGCACTGGTATCCGGCAGTGGTGCACTGATGGCCAGATCTTCATCGAGTCTGGCTGCCAGGTCCTCGGCGAGAGTCGGAACATGGCGGGTGGCCCACTGCTTGGTGAGTGAGAAAGCCTCGCAGTTCCTCCTGAACGGTATGCAGGATCTCCGGTAGGCCACCCACCACGATCTCGATGGGCTGCCCGGAAGGGGTTTCTTGAGCGTCTCCGCTGTCCGGCCACAGCTGTACGATCTCGTCGGCGTGCTCAAGTCTCGGTGAAGGAGCGTGGCCGAGCCACAGGGGCTCTCCGTCTGCGACGTCGAGCCACTCGCGCCAGTTCTCCAGGCCACTACAACATCCTGGCTGGACGGTGACGTTGGTTCGGGTGTCTCGTGGACGCGCAGCCCTCCTGGTGCGATGACCTCGTCTGCCTCCAGCAGGCGGGAATCGCCTCGTTGGCGTCCATCAAGGGGCGATCGCCGTCACCTGCCCGCGAGTTGTAGCCAGCCAGCATGGCCGGCGCGCTGCCGACTTCGAGCGGGGACATACTGCCCGCCAGAGTCATGAACCGGTACGGAGGCAGGTCAGCCACCGGCCAGAAAGAGAAGTCAACGGTGTCCGGTGTCTCGGGCCTCCAGGACGGCATTCACGGTCGCCGCAGGCCGCGGCCGGCCGGGCGGTGTGCTTGTCGGCAAGGTGGCGGCGAGGGTGCCCGAACGTCTTGGCTGCCAGTACTGAATCCCCTTGGCCAGGGCCTGGCCGGTTGACTTGAACGCCAGCGTCATACCGAGGCAGACGAAGCAGGCGACTGACACCAGGATGACCTCCGGCCGGGCCCGGGGGCGGGAGTTGCCCAGGCGGCGGGGAACGCGCAAGTGGGCCGTCACGTCTGTGAAAGCGGGGACGTCGCCGGCACCCGGCACGATCGTGGACTTCACTGCCCCGGCTCAGGTGGTCGTCGGCGTTGGGCCCGGGCCTCGCCCGTTGGGGCACACCGGGGCCGGACCAACGACCAACTGATCCGGACGGAACTGCCTACGTGTGCGCACCGATCCAGGACAGCACCTTGCCCTTGATGCCGGGTGCGTTGAGGATGGCGCCGCCGTGGGCGTCTCCGGGGATCGTTTCGACGGTGACGCCGGTTGTGGGCATGTCGTGGTCGACTTCTTCGGCGCGTTCGAGGTCGGTGGAGTGGGTGACGGGGATGAAGTCGGCTTCGGAGTGGAGGAGGTACATGGGGGCGTCGTTGGCGCCGGAGGCGCGGTTTTTGACGACGGTGTCTTTCCAGGTGTCCCAGCAGCTGGGGTGCATGGTGGTGTCGGTGTCTGCGGGGTCCGGGTAGCAGCGGGTGAGGATGGCGGCGTTGTCGCGGACCTTGCGTTCCTTTGCGGTGCTGGTGTCGTGGTTGCCGTCGTTCCAGGCGCGGTAGGGGGAGGCGACGGGGGAGAGGCCGACGACGCCCTTGATGCGAGTGTTTCCTGAGCCGTACGTGGCGACGGCGGTGCCGATCTGGCCGCCGGCGGATGATCCGAGGATGACGATGCGATTCGGGTCGAGGTCGAAGCGGGCTGCGTTGGATTTGATCCAGGCGAGGGCGGAGAGGGCGTCGTTGCGCTGGGCGGGCCAGGGGGCGTCGAAGTTGAGGCGGTAGTCCACGGAGAAGGTGGCGTAGCCGGCGTCGGCGAAGGTGCGGGACCAGGTGGCCCAGCCGGAGTCCTCGTACCAGTAACCGCCGTGGAGGATGACGACGCCGGGCTGGGTGCCGCTGGTGGGGTTCCAGTAGGCGTCCAGCTTCTGGCGGGTGTGCGAGCCGTAGGCGTGGGTGGCTTCGCTGCGGGAAGCCGCCGCGGCAGGGGCGCGGCTGGCGTTGGTGGCCTGGCTGCTGCCCGTATCGATGGTCAGGAGTGCCGCGACGAGTGCGGTACAGAACGCTAAATACATTACGTAACGACGCATGGAAAGTTGCCCTCCACCACAGCTGAGCAGGCACCCGTGATCCTGGGCGCACGCTCGTGGAAGCGAGCAGCGCGAACAGAGCGTGGGGGGCGCTCGAACGCCTGCCTTGTTCGAGCGGAGCGAGCGGAACTATAGCCAGGTGAAGAAGCGGTATGTCAACGCCTACAGGGCGGAATGTACGACTTCTGGTCTCTTCTCCGGGGAGAGGCTCACTTCCCATCATTGAGACCTACATTATCCGCTTTGGCGTATCAATCACTGAGTATTCCTTGACAGCTGGGGTCGCGTTTGGCTTAGCCGTGATCCGTGGTCGGCCACAGGTGGTGCAGGTTCCCGTCCAGCACCGCACGACGTCCTGTAGGGCGTCGAGGACTCGGTAGAGGGTGAGGCCGGTGTGCGGGCTTTTGGGTCCAGGCACCGGAGGGTGAAGAAGGCATGGGCGGCGGTTACGAGGGCGACGTGGTGGTGCCGGCACGCCAGGTGCCGCCCTCGAAGTGGTTCAGACCCAGGACGTGCTTGAGTTCGCGGTAGTCGTGTCCGATGCGCCGCCCCACCGGCTGCCACTCCCACGGCGACTGTTTCACAAACCGCTGATCCCGCCGCGGCACCGACGTGCACACATCGGCAACGAACTCCGCCAACTCACCGCGGAGCCGCTCAGGTCGGGAGCTCCTGCCGCGGGTAGTTCACCGGACGACCTCCGCGTCCTCCGGTCTTGGGATGAAGAAGGAGGTGCCGCAGGCTGCCGCGACGATGGCCGTGCCGGTGAGCATCGCCGTTACGTACCCGCTCGCCGAGCCGCTGCCCGGGGGGCTGCCTGCGACCTGGAGGGCGGAGAGGAGGGCGAAGCTCAGGCCGGCGCCGAGGCCGAACGCGGCCGAGATGAGCCCGGGAAGGAAGCCAGGATGGTCCTTCGGCGCGAGGACAACGCCGAGGAGGTTGAGGACGATGTTGGCCACGCCTGCGTACGTGATGCCGAGCAGTACGGTGCATGTGATCATCACGGGCGGCGAGTGCACGCCGACGAGGGCCATGACCGCGATCACCACGGCGCTGCCGAGCAGCCCCCAGCGAAGCACACGACGGTATCCGAGGATCGGTGCCAGCCGTCCGGTGAACGGGCCGATGAGCCAGCCCACCAGGGCGAACGGGGTGAGGAAGGCCATCGAGGTCAGGCTCGCCCCCATTCCGAAGCCCACCTGGTCGTTCTGCACGAACGACATCAGTACACCGTTGACGGTGGCGAAGACACCGATGAGGGTCAGCAGGGTGGTGAGCAGTGTCGCCCACGTGGCCCGCCGGCGCAGGTCGGTGATCCGGACCAGTGGGTGCGCACTGCCCTTCTCCACCCGCCAGAACACCGCGAACGCGGCGGCCGCCACGGCCAAAAGGCCCGCCACGAGTGGCCAGTTGGCCGCGCCGAGCTTCCCCGCCTGGTCCACGGCGAGCAGCAGGGCCGCGACGCTCACCACGATGGGTACGACACCCGCCCAGTCCATCGGAGTCCCCGCGGACGGCCGGGACTCCGGGCAACCCACCGCGACCAGCACCACCGCGACGACAGCGACCACCGCGATGACCCAGAAGATGCTGCGGAAGCCGTACTCGGCCGCCAGCCAGCCGCCGACCAGGGCGTCCACCCCGGCGATACCGCCGTTGACCGCCGCCACCACACCCATCAGCGTCCCGAACCGCTTCGGGTCGGTGATCTCGGAGCGCAGCATCAGCAGGGAAATCTGTACGACGGGCCCGGCGGCGCCCTGTACGGCCCGCGCGATGTTGAGGACCGTGATGTTCGGGGCGAGTGCCGCGACCACCGTCCCGGCCGCCATGAGCACCAGCATCCACTGCAGTACTCGCTTGCGCCCCACGATGTCGCTGAACCGGGGCAGGAACAGCGAGAACATCGCGGAAGCGGTGAAGAACGCCGTCTGCGCCAGCGCCGTACCCGCCTCGTCGGTGTGCAGCTCGCGGGCCATGGTGACCAAGGCCGGGCTGAGCATGCTGGCGTTGAGCTGGAAGGCCGTGCACGCGGCGAGCAGGGCCGTCATGAGCGCCGCGGTACCGGCAGCGGCCTTCGGCGGTCGGGTGGAGAGCTCGGATGTCATCGTGGCCGTCTCACTTCCGGACCTGGCAGAGCCGGTCGACGAGGAGGTCGGGGAAGGTACCGTCGGTCTCCAGGACGACGACGGCGTTGGCGCCCGGCTGCTCGGGATAGCCGCGGTGGATGCTGCGGGTGTCCGCGACGAGCGCGCCACGGGCGGCGCCGTCCGCGGTGTCCACGGTGACGTGCAGCCGGGGCGCGAGCTTCGGGGTGACCTCGCCGAGGGCGATGCCGGCGGCGAGCGGGTCGTGGCAGGCGGAGCCGCGGAAGGGCAGCGCGGTCTCCTCGTGGAAGGCGAAGTAGAAGTCGAGGATCTCGCCGGCGAGCCGGCTCACCGGCGTGCCGTGCGCGAGCAGCCGCTGCCGGTGGTCCTCGGTGAGGTTCTCCCGCATCGTCACGTCGAGCGGTACGAGGGTGAGGTCCCATCCGGCGGCCAGGACGAGCTCCGCGGCCTCGGGGTCGTGGCCGATGTTGGCCTCGGCCACGGGGCTGATGTTGCCAGGGTGATGCACCGCGCCGCCCATCACCGTGACGTGGCGTACCAGCTCCGGGAGTCGGGGTTCCTTGCGCAGGGCCAGGGCCAGGTTGGTCAGCGGGGCGGTGGCGAGGATGTGCAACTCGCCGCCGGCCGCCCGCGCGGTGTCGATGATGAGGTCGGCGGCGTGCCGGGGGTCCACGGCGGCGGCCGGCGCGGGCAGCCGGACGCCGCCGAGCCCGCCCTCGCCGTGTACGAAGCCCGCCTCGGCGTTCACGTCCCCGCGCAGCGTGGTGGCGGCACCGGCCGCGACCGGTATGTCGGTGCGGCCCGCCACCTCCAGGACCTGGAGGGTGTTGCGCGCGGCCTGCTCGGCGCTGGTGTTGCCTGCGACGGTGGTGACTGCGCGGAGGTCGACCCCCGGCGTCTGACAGAGGTACAGCAGCGCAACGGCGTCGTCGATGCCGGTGTCGCAGTCCATGAGCAGCGGGGGTGACGCGTTGACGGGCATGTCGACTTCTTTCGAGGAGGGCGGTCGCCGGATCGCGGCCACAATTTGTCTGACAAATTGTCGTGCCGAGAGTAGGCGCGGGCGCGCTGCGATCACAAGAGTGATCTGCCCCACAGATAGGCACTTCAGGGCGAGTGTGCTGCGGGGTACCCTGAAGCTGAGCCCTCCTCGGGCCCGAAAGTGTCAGACAAATTGGAGAGCTACGATGCCCCCGCAGGGAGACCGCCGCCACTCACCCCGTGTCGAGCTCTACCAGCGCATCGTGGCCGCGATCGACGACGGAACCTTCCCTCCGGGCGCGAAACTGCCCTCCGAGCCCGCCCTCGCCGCGCAGTTGGGCATCAGCCGTCCGGCGCTGCGCGAGGTGCTGATCCTGCTTCAGGAGGACGGCGTGATCACCCGCCGCCAGGGCTCCGGCAGCACCGTCAACCAACCCCCGCCCCCGCCCGGCCTGGAGCGCCTCCTGCCCGTCGAGGCCCTCCTCGGCGCCGGTGACGTACGGTGCCGCCGGCTCGCCGTCGAATGGGAGGAGCCCACCGACTTCTCCGGCTACCACTTGCGCCTGGCGCCCTCGGCGCGCACGTGTTTCTGGGAGACGGTCGTCGAGGCCGACGGCGTTCCGGCGTGCTTCGCCCACGAATGGTCCGCGGACGAGGCGACCCTGCGGGCCGTCGACCCGTCCCTCGTCACCGTGCTCGACGTCCCGTCCACTGCGTCGGCGCCGCCGACCACCATGCTCGCCGCGTTCCTGGCCTCCGCCGCGCACCTCGCCATGACGGCCCGCAGTACCCTCGGCGCCACCACTCTCGGAAAAGAGCGCGGCGAGGCCATCTCCCGCCCCCCGGAGGCACCGGCACTGCTCATCACTCAGACCGTCTCAGCGCTCGGCCAACCCCTCCTGGCCGCCAAGTACCTGTTCCCCGCGGGGTCTCCACTGCTGTACCTGACGCCCCGCCGCTGACGATGCATCAGCTGCACAGATCCATACGAATGCGATGATGGGGCTCCGCGGCGGACTGTCGACGAAGTTGCATCTGAGCGCGGACGCCCCAGGCTTCGATGTACGCTTCGACCGCGGCCGGCTCGTTGAACAGCCGCAGCCGACTGCGGCATGAATAGGGTGGCGGACCCGCCTCGAAGCACGAGATCATCCGATCATGTCGGATGGCGCGCCAGGACAGGTTCTTCCGGTCGGCTTCGGGTTCCGGCCGTATCGTGGCGATGAAGACGACGGCCCCATGGCCGCGGTGCGGCTGGGTTGTGCTGAACGGGACCGGCTCGATGCCCATTCGGTTGTGGAAGGGCTCCCGACAGCGGCCGAGATCGCCGAAGCCTCAGCCAAGCTGGTGGAGCCGGCCAAGAACCAGATCCTGGTGGTGCACGACGGGAGCGTCGTCGGCTACTCGACGATCCGGTGGTGGCAAGAGCGGGACGACACGTGGCTGTACCTGCACCGCGGCTACCTCTTGCCCGAGCATCGCCGCCAGGGCATCGGCTCAGCCATGCTGAGCTGGGCCGAAGAGCGGATCCGCCGGCTCGTCGAACAGCATGGAACGGCCCGGACGGCAGTAATCGGCGCGAACGCCATGGCTTCTGAGCAGGACGCCACGGCGCTACTGTGCGCAGCCGGCTACCGACGTGTCTTCAGCCTGGTCGAGCTGGAGCTGGGCGATCTCCAGCAGTTGCCCGAGCGGAGCGAACTGCCGGCCGGAATACGGACGGGGTCAATCGGGGCAAGCCACTACCGTGCAGCCTGGAGAACGGTCGTCGATTCGTATGCGAATACCGGTTTCACTCAGAAATGGCCATTCCAGGAGTTCGTCGACACCGCCGACCCGGCATGCTGGAGAGCTGCATGGAACGGGCAGGACATGGTCGGCGTCGCCCTCTGCTCCATCCGACGTCATCATCACGCCGTGGGTGAGGTCGAAGAGCTGAGTGTCCGGACCGACCAACGTCGCCTGGGAATCGGCCGGGCCCTGCTGCTGGACGGGCTGCGAAGCCTTCGTGAACGGGGTGCGACGACCGCCCGACTGTTCACGGGCACGGCAAATCCCCACCGGTCCTGCGACCTTTACCAGAGTGTGGGGTTCCGGCGGCAGAACGAGTATGTCCGTTACCGCAAGCCGCTTGCTCGACCGAACGGTCATTGAGCTGTCGGGGAGGTCACGCAGGGAGGCGTTTGCGGACTGACTGAACGTCAGGAGGGCCTGTACTTCACGCTGCTGTTCGGTACCTCAGTTGATCAGCGACCGGGCCGGCCCGCCGACGAGTTCGGTCAGGGCTCGCTGGACGAGGGGGGAGGCCAGGCCCTGGCCGGCGAAGGCTTCGTCGATTTTGGTGTGGTGGAAAACGCACTGGTCATCGTGGTCGTAATACGCGGTGAAGCCAGCGGTTTGGCCGTCGATCAGCATTTCGTACCGGTGCTTGGCATCCACACGCTGGACAGTCGGAGCGGCGGCGGGCCGTGTCACCGTGGGCCTTTCAGTGGCGCGTCGGATTCTCGCGGGGTGTGAGGGTGGCCTTCGGAAGGGCGGGGGCGGGGAGGCGGTCGCCGTCGTAAGCGTCCACGCTGCCGAAGCGGTCGGACGCGTTCTCCCAGGCTTGCCGGGCTTCGACGATGTCTTCGTGGCTGCGGCCGATGAAGTTCCACCACATGACGATCCGTTCCTCGAACGGCGTCCCGCCGAGCAGGACCGACCGAGCGGGGGTGTCCGACTCGTTCGTCAGTGTCAGTGTGTTGTTTCCCGTGCCGAGGTGCCCAAGTTCCGCCGGGTGAAGGAGTGTTCCGGCCATGCGGACGTCACCTTGGTCGACGAGCAGGCCGTACTCGAAGTCCGCCTCCACCGGGAGTGTGGTCGTCGCTCGCGGGCCGAGGACGAGTTCGGCGCCGAGCAAGGGCGTGAAGGCCCGCACCGGGGAGGTGTCGCCGGCGAGAGATCCCAGGAAGACTCTGATCTCTGCCCCGCCCACTCGGGCCGGGTTCGGCACGTAGTGTTGGAAGTCCCGGCTGGTGTTTCGGTGTTCTTCCGGCAGGGCCACCCACAGCTGGACGCCGTGCAGGACCGTGGTGTCTGCGGTGGAGACTTCCGAGTGGCTGATGCCGTACCCGCCCGTCATGAGGTTCAGCTCACCGGGCCGTACGAACGCATGGCTGCCCAGGCTGTCGCGGTGCTCGATCTCCCCGCTGAACAGCCAGCTCACGGTCTGCAGGCCGGTGTGCGGATGGGGAGCGACGTCCATGCCGCCCGTTTCGCGAGGGTGGAGCTGTCGGTGGTGCTGTTTCGAGGTGGCTGGGTCGATGGTGGCTGGGTCGATGTGGACTTCCACGAGGCGGGCAGCGCTCTACCGCCTCAGCTCCCGAAAGAGCCTCTGCAAGAGGCCACTTGAAGAGGGAAAACGCAACTTCGACAGAGTCTGCGGGGGTGGCTATCGTCACCTGTCATTCGGCGGCGCCCGCAGTCGCAGAGGAGTTCCCTGAGGCTGAGTCGGTCACGCTCACAGCTCCCCACCCGACGGGCAGGTCGTCGAATCGAGTCCACGCCCGGACGGCGAGACCGTCAGGAATTTCCCCACCAGGCCCGCTCGGCCAGGGAGAGACGCATGCCCCAACTTGCTCTGTACACGTTCGGCGTCCTGAAGTCGCCCCTCACCGATCCCGCACCTCTTGTGCGGGAGTTCTACGAGAGTGGTGAGGCCGTCTACCGGGAGATCGGCCGGCACCCCGGATATATCGCTCATGCTGAACCGGCACACCACATCCAGGGCGTGCACTTCGACGCGGACTGGGGTGAATGGGGAGAGTTTGTTGTTCCGGCCTGGTACGGCAAAGGCCGCAGTGCGGAAACCACCGCCCTGGCCGCAACCCTCTCACTCTGGAGCGACCTGCGCCTCGCCTTCGACGCCATCTACACCGGTCTGCACCGCGCGGCGCTCAACAGGCGTTACGACTGGTTCGAGCGGACGGGGCACCCGGGTTACGCGTGCTGGTGGGTCGCCGACGGCGCGATACCTACCTGGCAGGACGGGGTTTCCAGGCTGGAGCGCCTCCACGAAAACGGCTCCGCGCCGTATGCCTTCACCTTCCATCGCTCGTTTTCCCCAGACGGAACACCGACCGGACGCGAAGGCGTCGGAACGTAGAGCGAGCTTCGCTGACCGGGAACCCTGAACGACTGGGTTCGCTGTGAAACGCCTCAGGGCAGCTGCCGCTACTTCCGCGGGCGCTTCTTCGGGATTGTCACCGGGCGGTCGTGTTTGAGTTCGGTGAAGAGTCTGCGGGACTGTTTCTCGTCCCACTTGATGGCGCTGCCCTTGGGGGTGGGGATGCCGATGGCGGAGACGGGGACGTTGAGTTGTTTGCCCTTGCCGGCGGAGACGCTCTGGAGCGCGCGGAAGAGGTTCGTGAGGTCTCGCAGGGTCGTGTTCTTGTCGACGATGAGGGTGTCCAGGCCTGCGTTGACGGTCGGGTAGATGTCGGCCGGGTCGAGGACGGTGGTGGGCTTGGCGGCCTGGTGGGCGAGGGATGAGAGGAATTTCTGTTGGTTTTTGGTGCGTCCCAGGTCGCCCTCGGCTTCCTGGTGGCGCTGGCGTACGAAGGCGAGTGCCTGTTTGCCGTTGAGGGTCTGGCAGCCCTTCTTGAGGTCGGCGCCGGACTTCTCGTCCTTGATGTCCCGCTCCAGGCACATCCGAACGCCGCCGATGGCGTTGACGATGTTCACGAAGCCCGCGAAGCCGATCTCCGCGTAGTGGTCGATCCGTAGCCCGGTGTTGTACTCGATGGTGTGGGTGAGGAGTTGGGGGCCGCCGTAGGAGAACGCGGCGTTGAGCTTGTCCCCGGTGGGTTTTGAGGTCTTGCCCGTGGCCGGGTTGGTGTGGCCGGGCACGGTGATCCAGGAGTCGCGGGGGAGGCTGACCATGCTGGTGCCGTTGGCGCCGGTGTGCAGCACGATCATCGAGTCCGTGCGGCGGCCGCCGCCTCCGCCCGCGTGCAGGTCCTTCTGGTCGTCCTGGGAGAGCCCGTCGCGGCTGTCGGAGCCGACGATCAGGTAGTTGGTGCCCTTGCCGTGCGGGGGGCGTTTCCCGTACGCGTCGAGGTCGACGTCGCGGTTGAGCTTGGTGTCGGCCCAGCCGTACGTGCCGACGGCGCCCGCGAGGACGGCGGTGGTGAGGACGAGCGCGGCACGCCGCAGCCGGTGCCGCTTCTTGGGCCGGCGGGCGTGGGCGCGTCTCGGCCCGTAGTGGGAGGAAGGGCGGTCGGCGTAGCGGGCGGGGGCGACGGACACCGTGCGGCCGCCTTGGTCGTGCGGGTCGCTCATGGCCCGACTCCCTTCGTCAACAGGCCCGAGTTCGGGGCCTCTTCGAGCAGCCACGGATCGGCCGTGCCGGCGCGGTCCATGCTGTGCCACTTCAGCCGGGTGCCGAGCAGCGCGGTGATCACCGACTGGATGACCACGAGGTACAACAGCTGCCGGTAGACGAAGAGTTGGAGTGGCAGCGACCACATCGCGCGCAACTTCTCCCGGTCCAGCCGCAGTGCGTATGCGGCGGTGATCAGTTGCATGGCGAGGCAGCCGAGCCAGACGACGATCGCCTGCGTCGGGTCCCGGAACAGCACGCCGTACAGTGCGAACACGTCCACCACGGGTGCGAACAGCGGCAGGAGGATCTGGAAGAGGAGGAGGTAGGAGAGCGCGCGGCGGCCGAAGCGGCCGGCCGGGCCCATCTCGAAGACCGAGCTCCGGTGCTTCCACATGGACTGCAGCGTGCCGTAGCACCACCGGTAGCGCTGTCGCCACAGCTGGCCGAGCGAGCCGGGTACCTCCGTCCAGGCGACGGCCGACTGCTCGTAGACGACGCGCCAGCCGGCCCGCCACAGTGACATCGTGAGGTCGGTGTCCTCGGCCAGTGTGTCGTCGCTGACGCCGCCGATGCCCATCAGTGCGTCCCTGCGAAAGGCGCCGATGGCTCCGGGGACGGTGGGCATGCACTCCAGGACTTCGAACATCCGGCGGTCGAGGTTGAAGCCGATGACGTACTCCAGGTGCTGCCAACTCCCCAGCAGACGACGGCGGTTGCCGACCTTGGTATTGCCGCTGACCGCGCCGACGGCCGGGTGCGCGAGCGGCTGGACGAGCCGGGTCAGCGCTTCCGGTTCGAAGACGGTGTCCGCATCGACCATCACAACGATGTCGTGGTGGGTGTACGCAAGGCCGGTGTTGAGGGCTCGGGGCTTGCCGCCGTTGGGTTGCCGTACCACCGTCACGCGGGGGTCGTCGATGTTCTCGACGATCGCCGCCGTGTTGTCCGTCGAGCCGTCGTCGATGACGACGATCTGCAGATGAGGGTGGGTGGAGGCCAGCAGCGAGTGGACGGTGGAGGCGATGCCCGCCTCCTCGTTGTACGCGGGCACCAGTACCGTCACCGGTTCGGTCACGGGCCTCAGCCGGGGTGCGCCGGGCCGGAAACGGTGCAGCCGCCGTACGTGTGCGCGGGCGAAGAAGGCGAGCAGGAGCAGCCGCAGCACACTCAGGACGCCGACCACACCGAGGGCCCAGGCCATCGCGGTGGTGAACGCGTGCCCGAGGTACTGCGCCCGGATCAGTCCCTGGCCCGCCAGCCGCTGGGTGAGGGGGGCCTGCGTGTGGTCGGAGGGACGGCCGAGCCCGTCGCTGACGGTGGTGAATCGCCGCACGTTGCGGTCCCGCAGCAGGGCCTCCGCCTCGCGGTAGCCGAGGTCGGTCTGGCTGTACTGCGTCACCACCCCCTCCCACGGCTTGCGTGACTTGCGGTCGGCGGCCACCAGCAGATAGCCCTGCGAGGCGGCCTGCTCGGCAGCCGCCCACTCGGCGCCGCAGAGGGTGTCGGCCGCGGTGGTGTGCGGCAGGCGGAGCAGCCGGGTGTGGACGCCCGCCGCGCCCGCCAGCGCGCTCTGCGTGAGGGACAGCTCCATGCGGGCGCGCAGTGGTGAGGCGGCGCCGAGATCGCCGCCGGTGTAGGTGTACGAGCCGATCTCGTGCCCCTCGTCGACGATTCGCTTCAGCAACTCCGGGTGCCGGGCCGCGCGCGAGCCGTGGACGAAGAACGTGGCCTTCACGTGATACTTGCGCAGCAGGCCGAGCACGCGCGGCGTCCACTCCGGGTCGGGTCCCCCGTCGAAGGTGAGCGCCGCGGTGCCGGCCGGCATGCCCGCCGTCTCGATCCGGTCGTCGCCGAGCCGGAGCACCGGCCTCCCGGTGTCCGCCTCGCGCGGGATGGGCGTGCTGCAGGGGCGCTTCGAGCGCGCCGAGTCGACTTCGTGCGTGGTCCACCCCTCGAAGGCGAGGGCGGTGATGACCACGGTGAGGACGAGCAGCAACAGCGCCCAGTGCCCGCGCGGGGGCCGGCGCATTGCATGCCGACTCACCTCTCAGCGCCTCCGTACGGGGCCCCGGCTCTTCCGGTGGCGGGCCGGGCGGGACCCGGATTGGACTTTCCGGGCTTTCCGGCCTTCTCGGTGACCGGCCGTTCGTGGCTGACCGGCAGCGGGTCCGTGGTGCTGGACGGCAGCGGGCCCTTGGTGCTGGGCGGTTGCGACCCGATGGGCTGCCACAGCCCGCCGATCAGCAGGCCGACGAGCATCAGGTACCCGACGCACGCACATCCGATGACGACCGCCAGAAGGCGTGAGAGTTTTCTGCGCCAGCCTGAATTATCGATGAATACTGGGTGATGTGACTGTTTTTCGCGGAGTGATGGGTGTGTTATGGGAAGGTCTCGAAGGCCTTCGGCTTCCGGCTTGTCCGATATCTCGGGAGTGCCTCGCACTCGTACTCCTGATCTGCGGCCACGCGCACACGCACGGGACCCGTCATCGTGGGGGGTGCCGAGCCCAAAGGCCCGGTTTGCACTGGCTCCGCGATCGCGCATGCGGCAGTGGCCTTCCCGGCAGGCAGGGAAGGCCACGCGTGCGTCAACGCGTCCAGTGACTATCGGCCGATGGCGTCGTCCTTACCGCATCTGATGCGGTGACACCCGGCGAAGGGCGGGCGGAGGACGCTCGCGCTCCGGGCCTCGTCGGTTGCCGCAGACAGTGGTATGTGGGGGGTGGTGCCTCGCACTGGGTGCTCCTCGTTCCCGGTCGCGGATGCGGCCGTACGCGTGGGGGTCCCGGGCCGTACCGCACCCGGGTCGTACTGGAACGGGTATGCGCCTCATGGAACTCCGGCGCACACCTGCGCCAGACGGTGCCAGTAAAAGGCCTGTTGGGGGAGGGGTTACCGGCAGAAGTTACCGCAGCTTAATCTTCCCGCCGCGTTCGGCGTCCCTCACTCCGGCGCGTACGGCTTGCCGTTACTGGCGGACACACTGATGGACCGTGTGGTGCCGTCACTGTCGATTTCGATGATGGGAATGGCCTTGCGCTGCGGGCTTCCGTTGTTCTGCAGCGAGATCCAGCCGCTCGCTCCGGGGACCGCATTTGCGCCGTTGACCGTCCTCAGCATCTGCACGACGGCATCGCGCTCGATCGGCTGGTTGGAGTTCTCCAGGTGGACGGACTTCCTGATCGTCGTGACGGCGGTGAGTACGGCGTCGTACCCCATGATGGCCTGGCCGTCGTCGAGCGCGTCGTCCCGGAACGTCGTGGTGAACTTACCGCCTGCCTGGAAGGGGACGATGGCGTTCTTGTCGAAGACGTGCGGGGCCTTGGACCAGGCTCCGGGGTGGGCGAGGCCGGTGTAGAGAAGCCTGATGTTCCCGTTCCGCAGTGCCTGCTTGACGTCGGCAAACCCCGCTGCCTGCGCGGCCTGTGACACATCGTCACCGGACAGTACGGTGATTTTCCGGTCGGACTTGCAGCGGCGGTTGGCGAGCGGCGCGAGGAAATCCGGCAAATCGCGGCCGCGCCCTGCGAAGTAGACGACACCGGGAGGATCCAGGCACAGATTGGGCATCTGGTTGTTGAAATAGGTGGCGAGCTGGGACTTGGAGGAGTCGTACTGCATCGGTTCCGGAAAGGCGAGCCGGTCCTTCGGGAGCTCGGCGGCGAACCGTGAGCCGAGCGTCTTGGTGTAGAGGTCGTTCTTGTTGGCGTCCTGAACGATGAGCACCTTGTCCTTGGCGTGCTTCTTCGCGAGGAATTGCACGGCCGCCGCCGCCTCATCGGCGTTCGGCGCGGCGACCCGCACCAGTCCGTCGTTCTTCTCCAGCTCATCGGCGGTGATGACGGAGCCGAAGGCCGCGATGTCGAGGTCGCTCAGCTTGGAGATCATTGCGTTGGTGCCGGTGAGGCTGGTGCCGAGGCCGGCGGCGGCGACGATCCGGTCGGGGTCCCGGCGTGCCTTGATCCGGCCGAGGGTGTAGTCGCGCTGCGCCTTTTCCTTCCCGGTGTCGCCGAGGAGCAGCTTGATCTGCGGAGTCTGGCCGTGGCCGCGACCGTGATTCACCTCGTACTGCGCGGTGTACGCGCCTTCCACCTCGTGGCGTATGGATTCGGTGGTGTTGCTGTCTCCCTTGCCCGGGTTCATGCCCAGCAGATACGCAACGCTGACGTACGGCCTGCCGTCCCGTTTGGCGGCTTCCCTGGTAACCCGCCGATTCTCCTTCTCGATGAGGCCGTACACATGGCGCAGATCCTTGGTGAACGGGAAGCTGCCGTCGGTGAGCCCGACACAACGTGCGCCGTCGGCCGTCTCGACCTTCTTCACGTTCTCGGCGCAGTCGGCGGATTCGGGCTGTACCAGCCAGGTGATGCCACCACCGACGAGGAGCAGGGCAGTAATGACGGCGGCGACGTACCGCCACCGGGGAATGGGGACATCGTCGTCGGGCCGGTCCTGTGCGGGCGGCGTCGCCATCGTGCTGTCGCCTCCTGTCGGTGGGGAACGCGGTCATGGCCGCTGTCGGCGGGGCGCGGTCATGGCCGCGGTTCGTACCTCTCGGCTTCTCTGAGGAGGCCGGCGGCACTGCTGTGGGGCAGCGCGGTGAGCCTGTGGAACATTGCCGCGATCGTGGAGTTCAGCTCGGGCGTGGAGTTGGCCACCCGGTTGCGCGGGTCGGCGGCCAGCCACAGCGCCGTGACGAGCATGGTGAGCGACCAGTGCTCGTCCAGGGCCGCGGGCGCCAGCCGTCTGGCGAGATCGCGGACCCGGTCGGAGGGTGTCGGCTCCTGCTCCCCGCGCCCGCGCGGAGCCACCGGGATGAGCATGGGTGCCGCGGTGATGGCGTACAGCTCGTACAGCCACTGGTCGGTGCCGGGAAGGGCCGTGAACCGCCTGGCGAGGTACGCGACGACCTGGTTGAGATCGTTGAGGGCGAGGGAATGGTAGAGCGCATCGAGCCGGCGTTGCTGGGTCTGCTGCTCACGCCGATGCCAATCCCGCAATGCAGTGTGCGTGGTGATCCAGCCCGATGGCCCCTCGGGTTCGTGCCGGCCCAGGGCCTGGAGCAGCACGAGCCGCAGCCACGGATGGAGTACGGCCTCCGGTCTGCTCTCCTCCCGCTCCCGGCAGTGCTCCAGGTAGCCGCTGCCCTGGCCACCGCGCGTGTTGGCGTCCTCGGGGACCGGCGGGATCAGCCAGAGCCGTGCGTCGACGTCCCTGCGCAGGGTGTCCTTGGTGAGCTGGTCGTACTCCTCCAGGATGCCGGCGTCGACGGCCGATTCGAAGGCGCGTGCGGCAGAGCAGACCACGAGCGCGGACCGCTGTCCCTCGGACAGATCGCGCAGGAGGTAACGGCGCGCGGCCTCGTCGAGAGCAATGGATCCGTCCGCGGCCGTGGAGCTGTCCGCAGCCGTGGGATCCGTGGAATTCGTGGGGGCCGTTGGATCGTCCGACGGGTCCGGGGCCGGCGGGGCGTGCTCCAGGATGTGGCGCAGCTCGGCCGGCCCGCCACCGCGCTCGACCACGATCGCGTACGTGGCGTCCAGCAGGGCCCGCGCGCTCCAGGGATGGCCGTAGGAGAGGCGGTGGATCAACGGTGTCGCGTGCACCACGGCGGACGCCGCCTGCTCGGCCAGCGTGGTGACCTCCGGCTCGGTGAGGTCGCGCAACTGGACCGGGTACCAATGCCACTTGGTGGTGGAGGCGGGCTGCGGAATGCTCTCCTTCCAGTCGGCGTACGAGGCCGCCTCCGGCGTACGGATGCGCAGCTCGGCCGGGGAATCGGGGGCGTAAGGCCCCGGCACACTGCGGGCGTTGGCAGCAGTCGCAACGACGAGCAGTGGATCGTGAGCGCGCCCCGATGACGCATTCACCTCACGGATCCGTACCAGAAGGTCGAGAAACTTGCGGCCTTGCGGCGCGTCGATGTTGTCCAGCAGCACGACACACTCCCTGTCGCGCGCATGCCGTGCATAGTGATCGCGCAGATCCTCCAGGAAGGCCCCGCACAGCAGCCGGTCGACCTCCTCCAGGTCCGCCGACGCCTCGCTCCTGGCCAGCTCGTTCAGCTTCATCAGCGCATCGACGGGCCGGTTCGGACTGTCGGCGTACCAGGTCAGCCCGGTACGCCACATCATGGTGACGGGCAGCCTCGGCAGGCCGAACTGGACGAGTTTCAACACGAGGTTGAGGCCGGGCAGCTGCAGAACGTTGAGGTCCTGCAGCAGACCGACCCCCTCGATGACCCCGTTGGCCCTCTCGTACGCCTCCGTGCTCTCCTTCGCCTGGCGCAGCGCCCGTTTGAGTTCGGCTCGTACGCGCCGCACGTCCGCACTGTCGATGGTGAGCTCGGCACGCGCCACGAGCAGCCCGAGAGCCAGCCGCGGGAAGTGGACCGCGGGCTGCCGGGGCAATCGGTAGGACAGGCCGAGGGCGAGCCGGGCCGCTACTTCGTGCGGCCTCTTGGGCACGGCCGAGGCGAAGTCGTAGAACGCGTTGGGTCTGTTCGACGCCAGGTAACCGAGCCACTTGAGGCCGGCGGTCTTACCACTGCCCCGCCGGCCGAGCAGCGTGATGACGGGCAGCTCCCGGTCGCCCCCTTGGCGTGTCCGGCACTCCTGGAACAGGCGGACAACGTCCTTGATCCCCAGCGGATGTTCCATCGGCACGGCCACCTGTCGACCTCCCCCGCCCGCTATGCCTTCTGCAACCCCTGTGGCCACTTACCCTTACTGGCTTCTTTTTTACCCCTCCTTGCCCGGCTTCGACTCCACAACGCGCATGCTCAAGATCGCTTGGCTCGGGTCGGTGTTGGTCTGTTGGTGTGAAAGGGTGGCGCGACGGCGGAACGTGCAAGGTTTGCCCGTCGGGGAAGGGGAAGCGTGAGTACTGGTCAGGTCCGCACCATGGTGAGCCTGATGGCTCAGGGAGCGCCGGTCGAGGTCACCAGTAGATGGGGGACCGCGAGCAAGTTGGCGCGGTTGGCGCACCTTGGGGAGCAGTTCGGCTACCAATACGCGGACGCCGGGTATGTGAACCGTGGCACCCAGCTCCTCATGGTGCCCGACCCGCAGCCGCAGGCGCGGCAGCGGGCCCAGCAGGCCTGGGCGCAGTTCCCGCAGGCCGCCAGCGGTGGCCCGGTGCCGCCGCTGCCCGCGCTGGCGCCCGAACTCCTCAAAGCCCAGGTCGACTTCGATCTGTCGGGGCGGCACAACGAGAAGCGTCGGCTCCTTGCCATCATCCCGATCACGGTGATCGTACTGATTCAGTTGATGCGGGACGGTGGTGACTCGGCAGTGTTCTGGGTCCCGTTCTGGGCCCTGGCGGTGTGCCTCGCCGTGGGCATGGTCTTCTATACCCGCAAGCGGCACGCCACGTACGAGGCGCAGTTGCAGCAGGCCGGTTATGTGCAGGTCCTCGACCCGACGGGTCGAGTGCACTACTTCCCGGCGGGCAGCTCCCTCGCGGCTCAGAGCGCTCCGGTCGGCGGTCCCCAGCCCGGCCTCGGTCACATGCCGCCGCAGCAGCAGTCGTACGGGCAGCAGCCGCAGCCCCCGCAGAAGTTCTGAGTGGGCGGCCGCCGCCGGGTCGGTCGGTGGCGGCCGTCCGGTCGGCCGGTCATTCGTGACGTTGCGCAGTCGATCCACTACGGTTAGTGCCTGCAGTTGGAAGTGACCGCGACGCATCCTGCCCTGCCGCCGTCCGGCGGAGGGCGAGGGGAGACACCATGCAGACTCGTACCGCTGTCATCGCGATGGCTCTTACGGCGGCGGGCGTTCTTGGCGCCAGTGCATCCGCCTTTGCCGCCGGCTCCGCGGCCGCCCCTCCGACCTTCCAGCAGATCGACACGGACGGGACCGGCACCGTCAGCGAGCCGGAACTGATGGTGGCGGGGAAGCGGCAGGGGGTCTCCGAGTCCGACATCCGCAAGGCGTTCGGCCTGGTGGACCGCAACTCGGACGGACAGATCTCCAAGGAGGAGTTCGTTCAGGCGACCCGGAAGTAGTAGCGGGCGGGACGCCACCAGCCCCACCGGCACGCGCAGCAACCTGCGCGGCCCGTGGATGTCCCCGAGCCGGGGCGTCGGCCGTCAGGGCGATGTGATCGTCGTGAGCCAGTTGTCGATGGTGAGGACGTTTGCCCACTGGGGGAACAGGCGCTCGGTGAGGGTTCGGTGCAGGTCCGGGTCGGGGTCCAGGCAGCCGTCGGAGAGGACGGTGAGGGCGAAGTCCAGGTCGTTTGCCTGGCAGAGGGTGGACAGGACTACGGCGCTGGTGGCGATGCCGGTGAGGATGAGGTTGTCGATGCCGCGTGCTCGTAGCACCACGTCGAGGTCGCTGCCCGAGAAGGCGCTTGCTCGTCGCTTGGTGACTACCACCTCGCCCGGCAGGGGTGCGACCTCGGGGTGGATTTCGGTGCCTGGGGTGCCTTCGACGTAGAGGCCGGCCTGTGTGATGGCGGTGAGGGCTCTGTTGTGGGTGCCGACTTCCGGGTAGCCGGGGCGTAGTGCGATGACTACGTAGATTACGGGGATGTGCGCTGCCCGGGCGCCGTCGATCGCCCTGCGCAGGCGCGGTAAGTAGCCGGAGCCGTCGTCGGCTATGTCCACGATGGACTGTTGGACGTCCATCACGAGGAGGGCGCTGCTCATGTCGTCTCCCGGAGCGGGGTCGGTGGTGAGAGGAGCGTGGCGATGCCGTCCAGGTAGCGCTGGAGGCCGAACTCGAAGAGGGCGTCGAGGTTGAGGTCGTAGCCGGCTGTGGCGAGGCGGTCCAGGGTGGGGAAGCGGCCGGTGGCCAGGATCGCTTGGAGGGCCGGTTCCTGAGTGTCCATCCACTCCTCGTCGTTGAGGCCGCTGACGGCCTCCGCCTCCGCTTCCATCTCGACGTGTACGGCGGTGCCGCGGATGTGGTTGAACAGCGCGAGGTGGGCGGTGAAGGCCGTGGAGAGGTCGAGGCCTTGGCCCTCCAGGGTGGCGAGTACCCACTCCGTGTACGGCATGGGGCCGGCGGCCGGCTGTGGCCGGGTCACGGACAGCGCCGGTGCGAGCCACGGGTGGCGGCGGAACATGTCCCACAACATGTGGGCGGCGAGCGAGAGCCGCTCCCGCCAGCCCTCGGGCGGGGTGGCGGGGAACTGCCACTGCGAGAACGTTGCGTCCATCATCTGGATGAGCAGGTCGTCCTTGTCGGTCACATGGCGGTACAGCGACATGGTCGCTCCCCCGAGTTCGGTGGCGACTCGGCGCATGGAGACCGCCGGCAGCCCTTCCGCGTCGGCGATGCGCACGGCCGCGGCGACGATCCTTTCGAGGGTGAATGCCTGGTCGGGGTGTTGCGCGCGCGGGGTGGGCGGGGGCGTGTGCGGACGTGGGGGGAGGGGCTGGGCGGGACGCCCCTGGCGGCCCGCGGTTTCGACCACCGTGCCGACGCCCGGTACCGCACGCACCAGACCTTCGTGGCGGAGCTCGGTGAGCACCTTGGTCGCGGTGGCCATGGCGACGCCCCACTGACGGGTGATCTCGCGAGTCGAAGGCACGCGGTCGCCCGGGCTCAGTTCGCCTGCCGCGATGCGCCGCCGGAGCTCATCGGCGATCTGGCCGTAGCGCGGCGCGTTCTGTGGGCTCACGTGTTCCCTCATTCCCTCCGTACTAGTGCACCTGGGTGCCCCTCACCGTAACGGTCACGCTGGGGCGATGTCTCCCCGTGGTGCCGACATGCCCCCGAGGGAGCGGGGGAGTACTAGTGCACTAGAGCGTTGAATACGGTGTTCAGCTTGGGGTTTGGGGCTTGCGGGTAGTGCGCGTACGTCGTACATTCGGCGTCATGCGGAACACTGATGTACTCATTTCCGGTGCCGGCATCGGCGGACCCGCGCTGGCGTACTGGCTGCGCAAGGCCGGTTTCAACGTCACCGTCGTCGAGCGAGCACCCGCCCCCCGGCCGGGCGGCCAGACTGTGGATCTGCGGGGCGCCGGCCGTGACGTCATGACCCGGATGGGACTCCTGGAACAGGCGCGGGCGCTGAGTGTCGACCAACGCGGCCTGGCGTATGTGAACTCCTCCGGCCGGGCCACCGCCCGGATGCCGGCGGACAGCTTCGGCGGCGAAGGGATCGTCTCCGAGATCGAGATACTCCGGGGTGACCTCGGCCGGCTGTTGTACGAGGCGACCCTGCCGGACACGGAGTACCTGTTCGATGACACCGTCACCGGGCTGGTGCAGGACACCACCGGGGTCACTGTCACCTTCGAGAAGGCGGCAGCGCGGCGATTCGGGCTGGTCGTCGGTGCGGACGGACTGCATTCCGTGGTGCGCGCGCTGGCCTTCGGGCCGGAGTCGCAGTATGTGCGCCCGTTGGATCTCTACACCGCGTGGTTCACCGCCACCGGCGAGGAAATCGCCCTCGACGGCTGGTACCAGATGCACAACTCGCCCGGTGGCCTTGTGGCTTCGGCCCGGCCGGGGCGTCTGCCCGGCGAGATCAAGGTCGGGCTGAGCTTCCGGTCGAAGCAGCTCTCCTACGACCGCCGTGATGTCGCTGAACAGCAGGAGCTGATTGCCGGGCGGTTCGCACGGGCGGGCTGGGAGGTTCCTCGTCTGCTGCGGGCGATGCGCACCGCGCCCGACTTCTTCTTCGACTCCATGGGGCAGGTCCGCCTCGACCGGTGGTCCGAAGGCCGGGTGGCGCTCCTGGGTGACGCCGGATACTGCCCGTCGCCGCTCACCGGCCTGGGGACCAGCCTGGCCCTGGTCGGCGCGTATGTGCTGGCCGGTGAGCTCGGCGCGGCCGACGGTGACCACCGTGTCGCCTTCGCGAACTACGACCGGGTCATGCGCCCTTACGTGAGCAAGGCGCAGCAGTTGCCGCCCGGCGGAGCCTCGGGGTACGCGCCCTCCAGCGCGCTGGCCATCGGGTTGCGGAACGCCTCGGTACGTTCGATGAATCGCTGGCCGATGCGGCAGCTGCTCGCGGCACAGTTCGCCAAGGCCGGGGACATCGCGCTGCCCGACTACGGCCGCGCGGCCGTGTTGTAGTACGTGCGCCATGGTTGCCACGGTTCACCTCACCGTGGCGGGGCGGTCGGCCCATGCGTGCACCGCGGACCGCAAGGACGTTGCCCAGGTGTCGAGAAGGCGGTGGCCGTCCGGGGCCGAGGCGTGAGTGGGATCGCCGAGTACACCGTTGGGGGTCACGCCGCGCAGCCCTGAGCGGCGAAGGGTGGGCATGAGGGCGGGGAGTGGGCGCGTGTTGCCGGGTTCCGTGCGGTCGTTGCGTACGGTGCCGGGGCGCAGGGCCAGTACGGCAGAGGTCTCCTGGTGGCCGGCGTGGCTGTCGGCGGGGTCGCCGGTGGGGAACCAGGACAGGACGTTGCGGCCCTCGGAGCGCAGTTGCTCGGTGGCGCGCCGCAGCGGTTCGGCGTTGCCGCCGTGGGCGCACACCAGGACGACGCCCGCGAAGTCGTCCGCGGACCGCACGAGTTCCACGAGGAGTACTTCCAACGCGGCTTGGCCAATGGACAGGGTGCCGGGGAAGCCGGCGTGTTCGCCGCTGGAGCCGTAGGGCAGGGGCGGGGCCAGGACCACGGCGGGGCGGGACACGGCGAGACGCTCGCAGAGAGCGACGGCGATGTCGGTGTCGACCGTGAAGGGGAGGTGCGGTCCGTGCTGCTCGGTCGAGCCGAGAGGGACGGCGAGCAGGCTGTGCGCGGCGACGGCGGCGATGTCGGGCCATGGGGCGGAGTCGAGGCGCAGCGGTGCCGGAGTGCGGTGGGATCGGTGGGACCGCGCGCGGTCTTCCGCGGCGGGCGTCGGAGAAGTCATGGTGTGGGGCCGCCCTGGTCGTGGTCGCGGAGGATGCCGTTGTTGCCCGGCCAGTCGGCCAGGTCGGGCAGGAGAGGGGCGAGGGTGCGGGCGCGCAGGGCGCCTCGCCAGACGCCCGCGCCGTACGCGAAGTCGTCCATGGCACGAGCGGCGACCCAGTGCGGCAGGCTCACCGGTGGACGGGTGCGCAGCCAGTCCGCCACATGCCGGCCGTATGCCGCCGTCAGCAGCAGCCGCCCTGTCCTGCCGGTGGCCAGGAGGGGGAGGGCCACCGGCCACCACGTACGGGTCGCCGCGTCGGCCAGCGCGCGGCCCGCGCCCCAATGTCCCAGCGCGGCCAGCCGCAGCGCTTCGGCGGCCGGGACGCCGGTCGTGCGCAGTTTGCGGGGCAGGAGTGCGGCGGTCGAGCCCGCGATGAGCAGCGCCGGCAGCGGGCGGCCGGCGGCGAGTGCCGTCCAGGCGAGTGCGCTCCAGACCGACACTCTTACGGGAGCGACGGCCCGTCCGTGGCGGAGCGCGAGGGGCGCGGCGGACGTGCCGTAGTCGAAGCGCTGCTTGGCCCAGTCGCGCCAGCGGGCGCGCGGGGTGTGCCGGACCGTGGCGGTGGGCTCGTAACGGACCTGTCCTCCGGTGGCTGCCAGCCGCCAGACGAGGTCGACGTCCTCGCCGAACCGCATGCGTTCGTCGAATCCGCCGAGCGCGCGCAGCGCGGAGGCACGCACGATCAGGGCGGCGGACGGTACGTAGCCGACGCGGCTGCCCGGGCGGACCGGGGCCGCCGCCGGGCCGAGGTCGAGCGACGAGCGAGCCGTTTCGTACCGTTGGAGGACGGTGCGGCCGGGGGCGCTGCGCACACGGGGGGCGACGGCGAGTACGTCCGGGTCCGCGAAGTGCCGTAGCAGCGGCCCGAGCCAGTCGGGGTCCGGTTCCACGTCCGCGTCGAGGAAGGCGATGAGGGGAGTGTCGGCCGCGGCCCACCCGGTGTTGCGAGCGGCGGCCGGGCCTCTGGGGTGCGCATGGCGCACCGTGGCTTCCGGCAAGGGGACCTGCGAGCCGTCGTCGACCACGACGGTGGCCGCCAGTTCGTCGAGATGCGGGAGCAGCCGGCGTACCGCCGCGGTGTGATCGCGGACCGGTACGACGGCGGTGACGTCCCGGTGGGTGAACGGCCCCGTGGCGTACTGCGGGTGAGCGAAGCCCGCTCGGAGGAGGCGGGCGGCCAGGCGGCGGTGGCGGGGGGACGCGGAGACCGGCCGCCCTGCCAGCCAGCCCGCGACCAGCCGGGCGCCCGCGTGCGACAGCCGCAGCACGCGGTACGGCGAGCCGCCGAGCAGGAGCCGGCCGTCGGAGAGAAAGCGGGTCGCGGCGTCCGGGAGCAGCCGGAGCTCGGGCGCGGTCTCGGATGTCATGCGGTGAAGCCCCCATCGGCGTGCAGGACGGTGCCGGTGACCGCGGAGGACCGTTCGTCGCAGAGCCAGCAGACGGCGGCGGCCACCTCCTCGGGCGTCAGCAGGCGGTCCGTGAGGTGGTACCGGGCGAACTCCTCGGGGCCCGGGAGGCCGTACAGGTCCGCGCTCGCGTCGAGCATCGGGGTGCGGGTCGAACCGGGTGACACGGCGGTGGCGTTGACCCCGGTGCCCCGTAGGTCCGTGGCGAGGCCGCGGACGAGACCCACGACGGCGGCCTTGGCGGCGTTGTAGGCCGCGAGGTGCCACAGGCCGCGGTGGGCGGCGGCCGATGCCAGGGCCACGAATCGGCCGGACCGGGGTGCGGGCCTGGCCAGCAGCGCGGGGACCGCGGCGCGCGCCAGATGGGCGACGCCGCGCACTCCGGTCTCGAACAGGGCGTCCCACTCCGCGTCGCTGGTCTCCCACAGGGGCCTGCCACCCGCCATGACGGCCGCGGCCGCGACGGCCGCGTCCAGACCGCCGTACGCCTCGTGGGCCAGGTCGACCGCCGCACGCAGGGATGCCAGGTCGCGTACGTCGCCGATGACGGGACGTACGGTGCCGGGCCAGGAGTCGGCCAGGGAGTGAAGCTCGTCCTCGCTGCCGAGCGGGTAGCCGAGTCCCGGTTCGTCGGCACAGCTGTCCAGGGCGACCACGCGCCAGCCCTGGGCGGCCAGTTGGTGGACCACGGCGGCACCGATGCCGCGGGCGGCGCCGGTCACCAGGGCGACTCGCGGCGCGTGGCCGGTGCCGGTCATGCGGTCCCTTCGTCCAGGCAGCCGTGTGCGCGGAGCTCGGCGAGCAGCGCGTCGGCGGCCGCGGCCGGGGTTTCGGGCGCGACGATCCGGGCCGTGGTGCGCCGGGCACCGGCGTCGGCGCCGGTCAGGACGCGCAGCCGGGCGCGCGGGTCGGCCGCCGTGGGCGGGGGAAGGGGCCGGGGGCGTGGCCGGTAGGGATGTACGGAACCGGCCTGTACCCGGTGGCCGGGGACGCCCGGTACGGTCACCGCAGGGACGGCAGCGGTACGGGAGGCGAGCAGGGCGGGCAGGGCGGCGCGGCGCAGCCGTACCTCTGTGGGCTCGACCGAGCAGACCGCGGGCAGCGGGATGGCGAGCCGCTCGCGGACGCCGTGCGCGGTACGGCGGATCGCCGTCAGTTCGCGTACGTCTTCGGGCTCTCCGGCCGCGCCGCGTACGGCAGTCAGTTCGCTGAGGCCGAGGGCCTGTGCGGCGTGCAGACGCGCCGCCAGAAAAGCCGGTACGGAGCCCGTGCCGTCTTCCGGCGAGCGGTCGCCGAACAGGACGAGGTCCGGCGTGCCGTGCGTCCCGGCGGGCAGGACACGGAATGCGGTGTGCAGCCCGTGGGCGATCACCGAGGGGTCCTCGAGATTCGCGGGGGAATTCTCGTCGACGCGCAGGGCGGCGTCCGCGCCCGCGGCGAGTGCCTCCCGCAGCGTGGACTCGATCGCGGGCGGGCCGACGCCCACCGCGACGCAGCGTCCGCCGAGCGCCTCGGTGAGCCGCAGGGCGTGCTCCAACGCACACAGGTCGGCGGGGCGCACGCCGGCCATGAGGTCTGCTGCGTACCGGAGAACCGCCACGATCAGCGGTCGGGAGTGCCGTGCCCAGGTCATCGGCCTCATCCCCGCCGGAACGCGACGCCGTGGCCGCCGTCCGGATACGTCCAGGTCAGCGCGCCCTCAACGGGACACACCTGGTGGCAGGTGCCGCATTCGAAGCACTGCTCGTAGTTGAAGAGGAGCCCGCCGTCGGACGTCGGCACGAAGAGATCGGCCGGGCAGGAGTGCACACAGGGTCGTGCGGTGCACGAGCGGCAGGCGTCGGCGTCGAGGGTGATGTGTGGGCGCTGCGCGACCCGGAATTCCACCGTGGACATCCGGTCCGCGAAGGATGCTCCGTCGTACGAGGGGAGCGGCTGGTCGGTGCTCATCCGAAAGACCTCAATGCGGTGAATGCGTCGGACAGGGCATGGCGAAGGCCGACGCCGTGCCGTCGGGCCGTGCGGCGCAGGATGCGGCCCAGGCCGGGCTTGGGGGACGAGTTGTCGACCTGGTACAGGCTCTGGAGGAGATCGCAGGCGAGGCCCGGGTACGCCTGCTGCACCCGGTCGGAGAAGACCAGGCCCGGCACCTTGCGCAACTTGCGGTGGTCGGCCAGCACGAAGGAGTCCGCCAGCATGCGCCGGTAGCCGGCCAGGCCACGGCGCGAGGTGTCGCCCGCGGCCACGGCGGCCGCCGCGGCGCGGCCCGCGTACATGCCGGCGCCCAGTGCGTAGTTGACCCCCTCCAGCCAGATTCCCGCGGCCAGGCACATATGGGCGGCGTCGCCGGCGACGAGGATGCCGTCGCCGGCGAGTTCGGGCATGGTGTCGTAACCGCCCTCGGGGAGGAGATGGGCGGCGTACTCCTTCACCTCGGCCCCGCGGAGCAGCGGCGCGACGGCCGGATGCGCCTTGAGCTCGGCGAGTATCCGGTCGGGGCGGACGGCGGAGCGGGCCAGGCCGGGCAGGCCGAGGACCACGCCGACGGAGACGGTGTCGAGGTTGGTGTAGAGGAAACCGCCGCCCGGGACGGAGCCCGTGCACCCCAGGATTTCGATGTCCATGCCGTCGCGCCCGGTGAGCTGGAAGCGCTGCTCGATGACCTCGCGGGGCAGGGCGAGGGTCTCCTTCACACCGAGGGACAGGTGGGCACCGCCCTTCTCCGGCACCCGGTGGAGCCCGGCCTCCCTGGCGAGGAAGGAGTTCACACCGTCGCAGGCGATCACCACCCGTGCGCGCAGCTCCCCGTCGGGGCGGTCGGTCCGTACGCCGGTGACCTCGCCGCGCGGCCCGCGCAGCAGGCCGGTGACCACGGTGGACGGCACCAGCACGGTGCCCGCCTCCTCGGCGAGGGAAGCGAGCCAGGAGTCCAGCGCGGCCCGGTGGACGGTGGCACCGTTGTACGGCGGGCGGCCCCAGTCCTCGGTGCGCAGATCGACGGTGAGCGCCTGATGGCCCGTCATGAGCATCGTCGACCGGCGGGTCACCCAACGCTCGACGGGCAGCTGCTCCCACCACTCGGGCACCAGTTGATCCAGCACCCGGCCGTAGACCACGCCGCCGTAGACGTTCTTCGCGCCGGGGTAGGGACCGCGCTCCACCAGTGCTACGGAGCGGCCGGCGCGGGCCGCCTCCAGTGCGGCGGCGCTGCCGGCGGGGCCCGCGCCCACGACGATGACGTCGAAGTCCGGGGCGGTGGCGGCGCGTTGTGCGCTATGCGTCGGTTCACTCACGGTCGGCGGCTCCCAGCCGGGCGGACAGTTCGGCGAGTACGGCGGGTGCGTCCGCGACGATGCCCAGATCGGCCATGGCCGTCATCGGGCAGTGCGGGTCGGTGTTGACGCTGATGATCAGGCGCGGGGTGCCGAGGCCACCGGTGTGCTGTCCTGCGCCGGACACGCCGAAGGCGATGTAGACGTCCGGGTCGACGGCCACGCCCGTGGTGCCGATCTGCCGCTCGTGATCCAGCCAGCCGGCGTCGGTGACGACGCGGGTCGCCCCGACGGACGCACCCAGTGACCCGGCCACGTTCCGCAGCAGCGCAACGGAATCGGGGTCTCCGAGGCCGCCGCCGGCGCCGAGGATGCGCCGGGCGTCGGCGAGGTCGTCCCCCGTAGGGCCGGGTTGCAGGACTTCGACGACTCGGGGGTCGGGGATGTCCGCGGGCCAGTCGGGGGTGAGTGCGGTGGGAACGAGTGCGGTGGGGCTGCCGTCGGTGGAGGCGGCCGGGGGCGGGTTCATGCCCCGCACCCCCGCCACCAACGTGGTCACGAACGGCCCTCGGGCCGTCAGCCGGGTCTGCGCCGTCCCTTCCCGTCGGGAGACCAGCGCGCCGTCCGGCAATACCTCGACCGCGCCCGCGAGCAGCGGCCGGTCGAGGGCGTGGGCGAGCCGGGGCGCCAGCTCGCGGCCGTCGGCCGAAGCGGACAGCAGCAGGGCGTGCACCCCCGTCAGCAGCGGGGCGAGCGCGGTGGCCGTCGTCCCCGGTCCCGGCCGGAGTCCGCCGGGGAATTCGGCCGTCCATGCCTGCCGGGCCGGTGCCAGCCCGGACAGCGCCGCCCGGGTGCCGTCGCCGACGAGCAGCACCGCACCGCCCGCTTCCGCCACGACCTCGTCCGCGCCCGGTGGTGCCGCCCCGTCGCGTACCTGCACCACGGCGAGCGACGGGAGCACAATGCCCGGTCGGCCGGCGGTCACAGCGCGGCCCCCGCCCGGTGGCCCTCGATGACCGCGGCGTGTGCGCGGCGCGGTGTCAGGCAGTCGCCGGCCCGCTCCACGGGGAACGGCGCGTCCTTCAAGGCGTGCCACAACGCGTCCTCGGGCGCTTGATGGACGGCGCAGACGACCCAGTCCCAGCGTTCTTGCACCGTCTCTCCTGTGGTGTGGGTGAGGACGTCGAGCAGTACCCCGTCGCCGCCGTCCGGCTCGGGCGCCGCGGAGAGTACGACACGGTCGGTGGCCAGGCCGATGCCTTTGGCGTGCGCCCGCACGGTGAACGTCTCCAGGTCCAGGGTGCTGCCGAGGTCCTGTCCGACGACCATGCCGGGGGTGCAGACGCGCACCCGGCAGCCGCGGTCGGCGAGCAGTTCGGCGACGGAGGTGGCCTGGTGGAAGCCGAGTTCGTCGACGACGAGGACCTCGCCGGACGGTTCGGCGCGGCCTTCGAGGACATCCCGTACATCGACCACGCGCGCCAACTCACCTGCCCAGTACGGACGTTGCGGGCGGGCACCGCAAGCGAGCACCACCGCGTCGGGGGACTCGGCGCGCAGCAGTTCCGCGGTGGCCTCGGTGCCGGTACGGATCTCCACGCCGAGGCGGCGGCACTCGGCCAGCAGATTGCGCACGACATCCAGGAACTCCGCGCGGTGGGGCGCGCCGGCCGCGATGCTCACCTGGCCACCCGTGGCCGCGCCGCGCTCGTACAGCGTGACCCGGCGGCCGCGCCGCGCCGCGGTGGCCGCGGCCTGCAGCCCGGCCGGACCGCCGCCGACGACGAGGACGCGGCGGGGGCGGCGCGGGGTGGGCAGCGCCGTGGCGCGCCGCGGTGTCTCGGCCTCGCGTCCCGCATACGGATTCTCCAGGCAGCCCAGCCAGCGGTTCTGGCCCATGCGGCCCACGCACTCCTGGTTGCAGGACATGCACGTGCGGATGTGGGCGCTGTGTCCGCTGCGGGCCTTGGCCAGCAGCTCGGGGTCGGCGATCTGGCCGCGAACCATGCCGACCAGGTCGCAGTGGCCCTCGGCCAGGGCGCGTTCGGCCTGTACCGGGTCCTTGATGCGGCCGACGCCGACCACCGGGAGGCGCACCGCGCGCCGGATGGCGTTGGGAATGAACAGCCCGTACCCGGGCGGCACCGCCATCGATGCCTCGATCATGTACAGCGTCGAGGTCGCCACGCCGATCGAGGTGTTGATGTAGTCGACCGCGCCGGTGGCTTCCACGAGCCGGGCGGTCTCGACGCCCTCGTCGAGGGTGATGCCGCCCTCGATCAGCTCGTCGCCGCACAGCCGCACGCCGAGGGCCAGGCCGGGGCCGATGGCCTCCCGTACCGCGTCGATGACCCGCAGCAGCAGTCGGGCGCGGCGCTCCAGGGTGCCGCCGTAGCCGTCGGTGCGCAGGTTCGTGGCGGGGGAGAGGAAGCCGCGCACGATCGAGGAGTGCGAGCACTGCAGCTCCACGCCGTCGAAGCCGCCTTCGGCGCAGTGCTGTGCGACGGTGGCGTACCCGGCGACGATCTCGTCGATCTCGGCGGGCGTCACCGCCTTCGGGACTTCGCGGAAGAGCGGGTCGGGCACGGGCGAGGGCGCCCACACCGGAAGCCTGGAGTACATGCTGGATGCCTGGCCGCCGTTGTGGTTGACCTGCGCGAACACCGGCACACCGTGCGCGTGCACGGCTTCGGTGATGCGCCGGTAGCCGGGCACCACCTCGGGACGGAATCCGTGGATGAGCTTCTCGTACGGCCAGTCGCTGGGATGCGTGGAGTGTTCCTCGGTGATGACCAGCCCCGTGCCGCCGGCGGCACGCGCCGCGTAGTACGCCGCGTGCTGTGCGCTCGGCAGGCCGTCCTCGGCGTAGTTGGTCAAGTGGGCCGAGAACACTGCCCGGTTGGCGACCTCCACGGGGCCGATCCGCAGCGGTGAGAAGAGATGCCGGTACTGGGTCATCGTGCGGCTCCGGCGACGGGCGGGTGCTCGGGGGCGCCGCCGTACGGCGATGCGTCGGCCGCCGCGAGGGACAGTGCCGTGCGCCGTCCCTCCAGAATCGCTTCGTGCACCGTGCGCGGCGCGACGCAGTCTCCCGCCCGCGGTTCGCCCGGCAGGGTTTCGTCGGGGAGCCGGTGGCCGCAGTGCACGACCGCGGCGCAGGGCACCTCGCTCCGCTCACCCGTCAGCACATGCTCGACGATCGCCTTCCCGGGTGTTACCCGCCGCAGCACCGACCGCTTGTGCACGGTCGTACCGGCCTGCTGCAACCGGCGGTTGGCGTCCGCGAGGTCCCCGGTGCGGGCCAGCTGGGTCCCGGCGACCTGATCCGGTGTCACCAGTGCCGTGCCGCGGCCCAGGGCGGCCAACGCCTCCGCGATGCCCACCCCCACGGCGTCCCCCACCGGGTCGTGGACCAGCACGGGGCCGTCGCCGAGCCGGTCCGCCGAGGCGGGCCAGTCGGCGAGGAGATCCGTGGCATCGACCACGGTGCTGTCCGCTTCCGCGGCGTACGGGCGGGGGCCCGGCACGGAACCGGTGGCGAACAGGACGGTGCGGCCGGACGCACGGGCCGCGGCCACCTCCGCGGGAGTGATCTCGATCCCGGTGCGGACCGTGACGCCCAGTCGGCGCACCTCCGCCGCCAGCCAGTCGACCAGCCGCCCGAGCCGGGCGCGCGGACCGGTGGCCGCCGCGGTGCGCAGCGCACCGCCGAGCTCGGCGCGGCGTTCGGCCAGCTCGACCCGGTGGCCCCGCCCGGCCAGCACTCGGGCGGCCTCCAGGCCCGCGGGACCGCCGCCGACCACCAGGACGTCACGGGTCGTACCGTCGTGGCCCTCCGTCGGCGGGTCCTGCGTCTCATGACCACTGCGCGGCTCCGCGACACAACTCACCACGGGGTTCCGGCTGTCCCGCACCTGGCACTGCTGATTGCACAGCACGCAGGGCCGGATGCGGGTCCCACTGCCCGCCCGCCACAGCGCGACCAGCCGTGGCTCCGCGATCTGGGCGCGCACCATCTCGACCAGGCAGGCGGCATCCGAGTCCAGCGCCTGTTGTGCCCGGTCCGGGTCGACGATGGAGCCCTGCAGGACGATGCGGGTCGCGCCGGCGACCGCCTTCCGGACCGTACGTGCGAGCTCCATGTTGAAGCCGGGGTCGGTGTGCAGGTCGGGCCGGTATGCGGCGGTGTTCATGGCGGAGCCGCGTACCACGGTGAGGTAGTCGAGATGCGGCGCGAGTGCGGCGGCGGTCTCGGCCGCGTGTTCCGGTGTGATACCGGCCCAGGGCGCCAGCTCGTCGCAGGAGAGCCGGAGGCCCAGGATGTGGTCGGTGCCGATCTCGGCGCGTACGGCGGTGACGATCTCGCGCACGAGGAGGGCGCGGTCGGTGCCGTAACGGTCCTCGCGGTGGTTGGTGAGGCCGGAGAGGAACTGGCGCAGCAGGCTGTACGGCCCGGCGTCCAGCTCCACACCGTCCAGGCCCGCTGCCACGGCCCGCCCGGCCGAGCCGACGAACGCCGCGCGGAGCTGCCGTATCTCCCGCTCTTCCAGTTCCATCGGCAGCTCGCGCGAGGCGACGTCGGGCACCCGGGACGGCGCCCACAGCGCGGACTGGGAGTAGGCGGAGGAGCCCTGGGAGCCGGCGTGGCCCAGGCCCGCCACGACCAGCGAGCCGTGCGCGTGGCAGGCGGCGGCCGTCGCGGCCCAGCCCGGCGCGCAGTCCTCCGCCAACGGAGCGCGCTCGTACGGCCAGTCCGACGCGTGGACGCTCGCCGTCTCGGTCACGATCAGCCCGGCACCGCCCGCTGCCCGCCGCTCGTAGTACGCGACATGGCGGTGCGAGAGCGCCCGCCGCTGCGCCAGGTTGGTCTCGTGCGGTCCGAAGACGACCCGGCTGGGCGCGGTCCGTCCGGCCAGCCGCACGGGCTCGGTGAGGCGGGCCGGACCGGCTGCAGTTCCGCTCATCCCGTGCCGCCCGTCTCCCGGACCGTGAAGCCCGCCAGCGGGCTGGCGTCACAGGCCCGGTCCACCGGTGGTACCGGCCCGGCACCGCCCCGTGCGTGGAACCCTTCCGGGGCACGGCCGATGCTCACCGGGACCGCGCCACCGACGCGCCTGCGCGGGCCGGTCCGGTGCGAGTGGTCGGCGGCGGGCCGGGGAGCCGTCCCCGCGGCGACGCCGGCCAGCGCCCGCTCGCCGTGCCCCTGTACGCACTCCGGATCGGGACCGTCGAGCGGCAGGCCGGTGAAGAACTTCGCGGCCATGCAGCCGCCCCGGCAGGCGTCGAAGGCCGCGCAGGGCGTGCAGGCGCCCGCGCTCTGCGGGCCGCGCAGCTCGGCGAAGAGCTCCGAGTCCCGCCACACTCCGGCGAAGCCGCCCGGAGCACGGACATTGCCCGCGAGGAACTGCTCGTGGATGGCGAAGGGGCAGGCGTAGACGTCACCGACGGGGTCGATCAGGCAGACCACGCGGCCGGCGCCGCACAGGTTCAGTCCCGGCAGCGGGGTCGGGCCGAGCGCGTTGAGGTGGAAGAAGGAGTCGCCGGTCAGGACGTGCTCGCCGTGGGCGACCAGCCAGTGGTAGAGCTCGCGCTGCTGCTGGGCGGTCGGGTGCAGCTCGTCCCATACGTCGGCGCCCCGCCCGGAGGGCCGCAGCCGGGTCAGCCGCAGCTGTGCTCCGTACTCCTCGGCCAGGGCGGCGAACTCATCGAGCTGCCCGATGTTCTGACGTGTCATCACCACGCTCAGCTTGCATTGGCGCTTGCCCGCGGCCGCCAGCCTGCGCAGCGCTGTGATGGCAGTGTCGTACGAACCCGGCCCGCGCACCGCGTCGTTGATCCCGGCGGTCGCCCCGTCGAGGGAGACCTGTACGTCGACGTAGTCGCTCGCCGCCAGCCGGCGGGCCCGGTCCTCGGTGATCCGTACACCGTTGGTGGAGAACTTCACGCCGACCTGGTGCTCGGTGGCGTAGTCGACGAGCTCCCAGAAGTCCGGCCGCACCGTCGGCTCGCCGCCGCCGATGTTCACGTAGAAGACCTGCATGCGCTGCAACTCGTCGATCACTGCCCGGCATTCGGCCGTGGACAGCTCGCGCGGATCGCGGCGTCCCGACGAGGACAGGCAGTGCACGCAGGAGAGATTGCAGGCGTACGTCAGCTCCCAGGTCAGGCAGATCGGGGCCGCCAGACCCTGCTGGAATCGGTCGACGAGCGTCATGCCGCGACACTCCGGCGGGGTTCGATCGTGCCTGCTTCACAGAGCGCGGCGAGCGCCGCCAGCAGGGGCCGGTGCCGCTCGGTGGGTATCGCGGCCGCATCGAGGGCCGCGTGCACGTCGGTGTGGTGCTCCAGCGAGCGGACCACCTCGACCAGTTCGAGGCTCTTCAGGAAGCTGAGCCGGCGGGTGGTGAAGTCGTACGCCAGCGCTCCGAAGGGTTCGGGGCGCAGCGCCACGCTGGGGGCACACCTGTACGGCAGGCCGGGACGGAACACGATGACTCCTCGATGCGGCCGGGAGCGGGTCCGGCGGAGGTCGGGTGCGGACTCAGTAGACGCCGCACATGCCGTCGATGGAGACCTCCTCGACGAGCAGCTCTTCCTCGACGAGTGACGTCTCGTCGGCGAGCGGCGCTTCCTCGGACCCGGCCGTCGCGGTTTCGGTCTCGGACATGGCAACTCCTTCCCTTCGGCGAGCTGTCCGGTGATCGTCGCAGAGGAGCGGGCGCAATCCAGCCCCTAAACATTTAGGGGTGGGCGGAGCGCTCGCCGCGCCCTTTTCGACGCTAGAAAAGTTATGGGGCGGTGCGCTCCCGACCGTGTGCGAACTCATTCCAGGAGGGCCGATGGGCCGCGTTTCAGGGAAAGTTGCCGTTATTACGGGAGCGGCTCGCGGGCAGGGCCGCAGCCATGCCGTGCGGCTCGCCGAGGAAGGCGCCGACATCATCGCCATCGACCTCTGCGCGGACATTTCCGTCGTCGAGTACCCGATGGCGGACGGTGCCGAACTCGCGGAGACCGCACGGCTGGTGGAGAAGACCGGCCGACGGGTCGTCACCAAGGTCGCGGACGTCCGCGACCGTGACGCGCTGCGGGCCGCCATCGACGAGGGCGTCGCGGAACTGGGCCGACTGGACGTCGTCGTGCCCAACGCGGGCATCCTGCCCATCGGCGCCGAGCGGCCCATCGAGGCGTTCACCGCGACCGCCGACATCAATCTCGGGGGCGTGCTGAACACGGTGCACGCCGCGATTCCGCACCTCAGCGAGGGCGGCTCCATCATCGTCATCGGCTCGATGACTGGTCTGCAGCCCGGTCACGCCGACGTGTCGCCCGCGGGCCCCGGCTTTGCCGGCTACCGCTTCGCCAAGCACACCCTGGTGGAGTATGTGAACACGCTCTCCCAGCTGCTGGCGCCGGTGGGCACCCGGGTGAACGCCGTGCATCCGACGAACGTGGACACGCACATGCTGCTCAACGACGCGGTGTACCGCACCTTCAGGCCCGATCTGGAGAGCCCTACGCGCGCCGATGTCGACCCGGTGTTCACGGGAATTCAGTCGATGAGTATTCCGTTCGTCAACGCGTCCGACGTATCGCACGCGGTCGTTTATCTGGCTTCCGACGAGTCCCGTTATGTGACGGGCCTGCATCTGAAGGTCGACGCGGGGGCGACCGTAAAACAGGGCTTGTAGGACTGACCCGTAGGGGGAGTTAGGGGTGTGGGCCGCCGGTCCCGGCTCCTTACCGTGACAGCAGTCCCAATCGGTCCTGATTCACACATCACGGCAGGAGAACGGCCTTGGGAATCCTTGAGTATCCGATACCCGGAGAACCCGGGAAACCTTCCGGCGGCGAACTCGTCCACGGTTTGCTGGACGAGACGGTGGCCACCGCACCGGATGCCCGGGCCATTCGCGACGAGGCGGGCGAGTGGACGTACCGGCAGCTGGACGCCCACAGCCACGCCTTCGCGGCCTGGCTGGAGAAGCAGGGCATCGGGCGCGGTGACCGCATCGTCGTCCGGCTGCCGACCACCCGAGAGCTGGCGGCCATGTTCTACGGCGCGGCCCGGCGCGGCGCGGTCTTCGTCCCGCTCAACCCCACCATGCGGCCCTACCACCTCAGTGCCGTACTCGGCAGCGCCGAACCCGCTCTCGTCATCGGCAGCACGCCGGACGCGGCGGGCCTGAAGTCCCTCACCACCGCCCCCGTGCACGACATGGCGGAGGTCTGGAACGAGGTCGGTGGGCTCGCGGAGCGCGGCGAGCGCGCCACGTCCGCGGCGGTGCGGCCGGACGACATCGCGACCCTCATCTTCACCTCCGGCAGCACCGCGACACCCAAGGCGGTGATCTGCCCGCACGCCCAGGTCACCTTCGCCAGCCGGATGCTGGTCGAGGCACTCGGCTACCGCTCCGACGACGTGGTCTTCTGCCGCTTCCCGATGTCCTGGGACTACGGCCTCTACAAGGTCCTCATGACCTGCATCAGCGGCTGCGAGATCGTCCTCGCCGACGGCGGGTCCGACCTCCTGATGCTGCGGCGGATGCGGGAGACCGGGGCGACCGTGGTGCCCCTGGTGCCCTCGCTCGCCACCATGCTGGTGACACTGCGCCGGCGCGACCGGCAGCCCGGGCCCCCGGTGCGGATGTTCACCAACACCGGCGCCGCGCTTCCCGAGCCCACCATCGACGCCCTGCGCGAGCACTTCCCGGGCGCGCGGGTGGTCCGTCAGTACGGCCAGACCGAGGCGAAACGGATCACCGTCATGCCTCCCGAGGAGGACCGGGAGCGCCCCGGTGCCGTCGGGCTGCCACTGCCCGGCACGCAGGTGCTGATCCTGGACGACGAAGGACGGCCGGTGCCCCCGGGCACGATCGGCGAGATCGTGGCGGCGGGCCCGCACGTCATGGCCGGCTACTGGCGCAACCCCGAGGTCAGCGCGCGCACCTTCCGCCCCGACGGGACCACCGGCCGCAACCGGCTGCACACCGGCGACTACGGACACCTCGACGAGGACGGCTACCTCTACTTCCAGGGCCGCCGCGACGACATGTTCAAACGCAAGGGTTTCCGGATGTCCACCGTCGAGATCGAGGCGGCGGCCATGGACATCCCCGGCGTACACGCGGCCGCCGTGCTCCCGCCGGGCGACCGCCACGACCTCGCGCTGTTCGTGCAGAGCGACCTGGAGGCACGCGAGGTGCTCAAGGAGCTCGCACAGCGCCTGGAGCCCGCGAAGGTCCCCGCCGTCTGCAAGGTCCTGACCGACTTCCCGCTCACCGCGCACGGCAAGAACGCCCGCGACGCGCTCGCAAAGCTGCTTGAGGAGAATGCCACGTGACGGCGAACGCCCCTCTGCTGGAGAAGCTCGCGGCGGAGTACGGCACGCCGTTGTACGTGTACGACCTGGAGCGCGTGGATGCCGCCCGCCGGGACCTCTTCGACGCGCTGCCCGAAGGCTTCGAGGTGTACTACGCCTTCAAGGCCAACCCGCACGTGGCGCTCGTACGGGCGCTGCGCACCGGCGAAGGCCCCGCGTGCAAGGCCGAGATCAGCTCGACCGGCGAGCTGGCCGCCGCACTGGAAGCGGGCTACCGGGGGACCGACATCCTCTACACCGGCCCCGGCAAGACCCGCGACGAGCTGGCCCGCGCGATCGCCGACGGGGTGCGGCTCTTCTCCGCCGAATCCCTCTCGGACCTCACGCACATCGGAGCGGCGGCCCGGGCGCACGGCGTGACAGCTGAGGCCCTGCTGCGCATCAACAGCTCCACGGCCGGTGCCGGCACCAGCATCCGGATGACCGGGAAGCCCACCCAGTTCGGCATCGACAGCGAGACCGTCGCGGGCATCGCCGCACAGCTGAGGGAGGTGCCGGGGGTGACCGTCGCGGGCCTGCATCTGTTCTCGCAGAGCAACGCGCGCGACGAGGAGTCGCTGATCGCGGAGTTTCTGCACAGCATCGACGTGGCCGCCGCGATGCAGGAGGACCTGGGCGTACCGCTGCGCCTGCTCGACATCGGCGGCGGCTTCTCCGCCCCGTACGCGCAGGCCGGTGCGCGCGCCCAGTACCCCGGACTGCGCGCGGCGCTGGAGGAGAAGCTGGACGCCACCTTCCCGGGCTGGCGGCAGGGCGCGCCCCGGGTCGCGGTGGAGTCCGGTCGCTATCTGGTCGGCGACAGCGGCACGCTGCTCGCCGGAGTCACCAATGTGAAGGTCAGCCGGGGCCGCAAGTTCGTCATCCTCGACGCGGGCATCAACACCTTCGGCGGCATGTCGGGGCTCGGCAGACTGCTGCCGGTCTCCGTCGCCGTGGACACCGACGGCGGCGCGCGAGCCACCGAGAAGGCGAGTCTGGCCGGCCCGCTGTGCACGCCCGGCGACATCCTGGGCCGCGAGGTCGAGGTGCCCGAAGCCGCCGAAGGGGACGTGCTGACCATCCCCAACGCCGGTGCCTACGGGCCCACCGCCAGCCTGTTGATGTTCCTCGGCCGGCCCGCGCCGACCGAGGCAGTGGTCCGCGGCGACGAGATCGTGCATGTCTCCCGGATCGAGCACATACGGACACCGGTATGACGTCGCTGCCCACCCGCCCCCCGGCGAAGGGGACCGTCGTCGTCACCACGGGGGCCTCCGACTCCCACACCTGGAATCTGGTCCTGCTGCAGCTGCTCATCGAAGAACTCGGATACGACGTGGTGAATCTCGGTCCGTGTGTACCGGACGACGTGGTGGTCTCCCGGTGTGCCGAGATCCGCCCCGACCTGATCGTCTTCAGCAGCGTGAACGGCCACGGCTGCCAGGACGGGATGCGCGTCATCAAACTTCTGCGGGAATCCGCGGAAACCGCCCGCACCCCAGCGGTCATCGGCGGAAAGCTCGGCACCACGGGCAGCGAAGGTTCCTCGTACGCACGGGAACTGACGGCCGCCGGATTCGACGCGGTATTCGAGGACGGCGCCGACCCCTATACGGCCTTCCCCGCCCTGTTGAACGGACTTTTCGCCGCGGAACTGCGGGAACTGGCATGACCGGTGCGCACCTGGAACCGGAACAGCAGTACCCGGTCGACTTCGGGGAATTCGTCCGCAAGTCGGGCGGCTACGGCCGGCTCGTCGTACAGCCCCGGATGGGCTTCGGCGACCCGGCGAAGATGCGCCAGGGCCTGCTGGCCACCAAGGCCGCGGACGCGACGACCGTAGGGACCATCACCCTCGACAGCTACACCCGCGTCGGTGAACTGCGGGCCGTGGAGGCGGCGCTGCGGGCCGGCCGCGACCTCAACGGCTACCCGGTGGTCAGCCACCCCACGGCCACCACCGGCAGGGTGCTGTCCGGCGTCCGCGACAGCGGCTTCCCGGTCCAGGTCCGGCACGGCTCGGCGACGCCCGCCGACATCTTCCGGGCGCTGGTGCGGCTGCGGCTGAACGCGACCGAGGGCGGCCCCGTCTCGTACTGCCTGCCCTACGGCCGTACCCCGCTCGCCGAGTCGGTGCGCAACTGGCGAGTGTGCTGCGAGCTGTACACCCGGCTGCGCGAGGTGGGCGTCGAGCCGCACCTGGAGACCTTCGGCGGCTGCATGATGGGGCAGCTGTGCCCGCCGGGACAGCTGGTGGCCATCAGTGTTCTCGAAGCGCTGTTCTTCGCGCAGCACGGCATCCACAGCCTGTCGCTCAGCTATGCGCAGCAGACCGACCGGGAGCAGGACAGGGAAGCGGTGGCCGCGCTGCGCAGACTGAGCGCGGAGCTGCTGCCCACCGACAACTGGCATGTGGTCGTCTACGCGTACATGGGCGTCTTCCCCGAGTCCTACCGAGGTGCGCACCGGCTGCTCGGTGAGGCCGTGGAACTGGCCGTCGCCACCGGCAGCGAGCGGCTGATCGTGAAGACGGTGTCCGAGGCGCGGCGCATTCCCACCATCGCCGAGAACATCCACGCGCTGGAGTACGCCGGACGGACGGCGGGCCGCGCCCGCCAGGAGCCCGACGACGGACACCTACCGGGGGACTCGCCTACATACCTGGAGGCGCGGGCCCTCATCGAAGCCGTGCTCGGGCTCGACGACGATGTGGGCGAGGCCCTGATCGCCGCCTTCCGCCGCGGCTATCTCGACATCCCGTACTGCCTGCATCCGGACAACGCGGGAGCCACCCGCAGCTATATCGACGCCGACGGAAAGCTGCGGTGGGCCGATACCGGGGCATTGCCGCTCGGTGCCGGCGCGGAGGGCGGTGAGGTGGCGCGAAAGCGGAAAGTCACCTCCGCGGGGCTCCTCATGGACCTTTTCCATATGCGGCGCAAGTACGACGAGCCGCCGGAGGGCGTGCGGGAATTGGTGTAGGGGCCGATTAGGGGTGTAAGGCGGCCAGTATTCCGCCTTACTGTCAGGCGCGGTTATTTCTCATAGGTGTGGAGTGTGCGAATGAGCGGGTCCGGAACTTCGGTGTCCGGTGTGATCGGCCGGCTGGAATTGCTCCCGGCCGTCGAGCAACTGCGCGTACTGGTCGACCTGGTATGCACCGAGGCACTCGGCGTGCTGCGCACCATACGGCCGGACGCGGCGGACACCGTGGACGCCGTGGACGCCGAACGCCCCTTCAAGGAGCAGGGCGTCGACTCGCTGGGCCTGGTGGCACTGCACCAGCGCATCAACGCCGCGACCGGCCTGAACCTGCCGCCCACCGTCGGCTTCGACCACCCCACGCCCGCCGCGCTCGCCGCCCGGCTGCGCAGCGAGCTCGTCGGCGAGGAGGCCGACACCGCCCTGGAAGCGGTGCGGCCGGAGACCGTCGACGACAGCGACCCGATCGTCATCGTCGGCATCGGCTGCCGCTTCCCGGGCGGCATCGACTCGCCGGAGGCCCTGTGGCGGCTGCTCGACGAGGGCGGCGACGTACTGGGCGACTTCCCCACCGACCGCGGCTGGGACGTCGAGGGCATGTACGACCCGGACCCGGACGCACCCCGCAAGAGCTATGTGAACAAGGGCGGATTCCTGGCCGACGCCACCGAGTTCGACGCCGACTTCTTCGGCATCAGCCCGCGCGAGGCCCTCGCCATGGACCCGCAGCAGCGGCTGGTCCTGGAGACCGCGTGGGAGGCGCTGGAGCGGACCGGCATCGACCCGACGTCGCTGCGCGGCAGCCGGGCCGGCGTCTTCATCGGCGCGGAGGTGCACGAGTACGGCCTGAGGGTGCACGAAGCGCCGGAGGGCCTGGACGGCTATCTGATGACGGGCAACGCGCCCAGCGTCGCCTCCGGCCGCATCGCGTACATCCTGGGCCTGGAGGGCCCCGCGGTCACCGTCGACACCGCCTGCTCCGGCTCCATCGTCTCCCTGCACCTGGCCGCGCAGGCGCTGCGCCGTGGCGAGTGCTCGCTCGCGCTGGTCGGCGGCGTCGCCGTCATGGGCAGCCCGGGCATGTTCACGGCGTTCAGCCGGCAGCGCGGGCTGGCACCCGACGGCCGGGTCAAGGCCTTCGCGGCCGCCGCGGACGGCACCGGATTCTCCGAGGGCGTCGGCCTGCTTGTCGTCGAGCGGCTCTCCGACGCGCGCGCCCAGGGGCACACCGTGCTCGCCGTGGTCCGCTCCACCGCCGTCAACCAGGACGGCGCGAGCAACGGCCTGACGGCCCCCAGCGGTACCTCGCAGCAGCGGCTCATCCGGCAGGCCCTGGCCACCGCGGGGCTGACCGCGGCCGAGGTCGACGCCGTGGACGCCCATGGCACCGGCACCACGCTCGGCGACCCCATCGAGGCGCAGGCCATCATCGCGACGTACGGTCAGGGCCGCCCCGACGGCGCCCCGCTGTGGCTCGGCTCGGTGAAGTCCAACCTCGGCCACACCCAGGCCGCGGGCGGCGCCGCCAGCGTCATCAAGATGGTCCTGGCCATGAAGCACGGGGTGCTGCCCAAGACCCTGCACGTCGACGAGCCCTCGCCCAACATCCGCTGGTCCGCGGGCGATGTACGGCTGCTGACCGAGGCCAGGCCCTGGCAGCCGGACGGCCGGCCGCGGCGCGCGGGCATCTCGGCGTTCGGCATCAGTGGTACCAACGCACACGTCATCATCGAGGAGCCGCCGGCGCAGGAGACCGCCCCGGAGGGCGAAGCCGCGCAGGACCCGGCGTCCGCGACCGCCCTGATCCCCCTCCCGCTGTCCGCCAGGAGCGCCCACGCGCTGCGCGCCCAGGCGGACCGTATGCTCGCCTTCCTCGACCGCGAGCCGGGCGCCGCGCTCACCGACATCGGCTATTCGCTGGCCACGACGCGCGCCGCGCTCGGACACCGGGCCGTCGTCCTGGCCGAGGACCTTGCGGACTTCGTACGGGCGCTGCGGGCCGTCGCGGACGGCACCGAGGCACCCGGGCTGGTGCAGGGCGCACCGGCCACCGGCCGGCTGGCCTTCCTCTTCACCGGCCAGGGCAGCCAGCGGCTCGCCATGGGCCGCGAGCTGTACGACGCCTACCCCGTCTTCGCCGACGCGCTGGCGGACGCCATCGCCCATCTCGATCTGCAGCTCGAACTCTCCCTGTGGGACGTGCTGTTCGCCGAGCCGGGCAGCGAAGAGGCGGCGCTGCTCGATCAGACGATGTACACGCAGTGCGGGCTCTTCGCCGTGGAGACCGCACTCTTTCGCCTCGTGGAGTCCTGGGGGATACGCCCCGACTACCTCGCCGGACACTCCATCGGCGAACTGGCCGCCGCACACGTCGCGGGCGTGCTGTCGCTGGAGGACGCCGCCACCCTGGTCGCGGCGCGTGGCCGGCTGATGCAGGCGCTGCCCCGCGGCGGCGCCATGATCGCGGTACAGGCCACCGAGGACGAGGTGCTCCCGCTGCTCGCCGGGCACGAGGACCGGCTGAGCATCGCCGCCGTCAACGGGCCCCGGTCCGTGGTCATCTCCGGTGACGAGGAACTCGCCCGGCAACTCGCCGTACGGCTCGCCGAGCGCGGGCACAAGACCAAGCAGTTGCGCGTCAGCCACGCCTTCCACTCGCCGCTCATGGAGCCGATGCTGGCGGAGTTCCGGCAGATCGCCGAGATCCTCAGCTACCACGCGCCGCGCATCCCCGTCGTCTCCAACGTCACGGGGGCGCCCGCCACCGCCGAGCAGCTGTGCTCGCCCGAGTACTGGGTGGAGCACGTCCGCGCCGCCGTACGCTTCGCCGACGGCATCGACTTCCTGCGTTCCGCCGGCATCACCACCTTCCTCGAACTGGGCCCGGACGCCGTCCTGTCCGCCATGGGGGAGCAGTGCGTCCCCGACGAGGCCGGTGACCTCGCCTTCGTACCGTCGCTCCGCCGCGACCGCGGTGAACAGCGCGAACTGCTCTCCGCCGCCGGTCGGCTCGCCACCCGCGGGCACCACGTCGACTGGGCCGCGCACTACGCCGATTCCGCGGCACGCCGGATCGAGCTGCCCACCTACGCGTTCCAGCGCCGCCGCTTCTGGCTGGGCGCCCCGCAGACCGCGGGCGACGCGGGCGAGCTCGGCCAGCTGGCCGCCGAACACCCGCTGCTCGGCGCGGTGGTGAACCTCGCGCACGACGACGGCGTCGTGCTCACCGGCCGGGTGTCGCTGCGCTCCCACCCCTGGCTCGCCGACCACGTCGTCGCCGGTGTGTCCCTGCTGCCGGGCACCGCCCTGGTGGAACTCGCGGTACGCGCCGGTGACCAGGTCGGCTGCGCCCGGGTGGCGGAACTGACCCTCGAAGCGCCCCTGGTGCTGCCGCAGACCGGCGGGATCGCCCTGCAGGTCGCGGTCGCCGCCGCGGACGCGGCCGGACACCGCCCCGTGGAGTTCTACTCGCGCCCGGAGGACGCGCCGGCCGACGCGCCGTGGACCCGCAACGCCTCCGGTGTCCTCGCACCGCAGCAGGCCGAGCCCGCCATCGACCTGGCGCAGTGGCCGCCGCCCGGCGCCCGGCCGCTCGACATCGCCACCCTCTACGACGACATGCGCGAGCAGGGCTACGGCTACGGTCCGGCCTTCCACGGGCTGCGTGCGGTGTGGCGGCGCGGTGACGAGGTGTTCGCCGAGGTCGCGCTCCCCGAGGAACTCGCCGCGGACGCGGGCGGGTTCAGCCTGCACCCCGCCCTGCTGGATGCCGCGCTGCACGCCACGGACTTCGCGTCCGCCGCGCCGGCACCCGAGGTGACGCGGCTGCCGTTCGCCTGGACCGATGTCACCCTGCACGCCACCGGTGCCGCAGCCGTCCGCGTGCGCATCGTGGCGACCGGCCCCGACGCGGTGTCGCTGGAACTCGCCGACACCATGGGCGCACCGGTCGCCCGTATAGGCTCCTTCGTCCTGCGCCCCGTCGACACCGCACAGCTGAAGGCGGCACAGCACCCAGGCGATGCCCTGTTGCGGGTCGCATGGGTGCCGGGCCCGGAGCTGACAGCAGGCACGGCCGCCGGACTGCCGTCCGTGGACGACGTCCTGGGCAGCAGCGGCGCCGCGCCGGAGCAGGCCGTACTGCGGGCCGACTCGGCCGCCGTCGCGTACGCCGGTGAGCCCCTCGCGGGCGTGCACGGCGTCGCGGCCGCCGTACTGGGATCGGTGCAGGCATGGCTGGCGGACGACCGCACGGCCGACTCGACGCTCATCGTGACGACGCGCAACGCGGTGGCGACCGGACCGGACGAGCCGGTCGCCATGGTGCAGGCGCCGGTGTGGGGCCTGGTGCGGGCCGCGCAGGCCGAGCACCCGGGCCGGATCGTCCTGGTGGACGTGGACGTGGACCTGGACGGGAGCGCGGACACGGAGCGGCTGCTCGCCGCCGCGGCGACCGTCGGTGAACCCGAAGTGGCGCTGCGCGCGAGCCAGGTACTGGTGCCGAGACTGAGCCGGATGGCGCCCGCCACCGCCGACACCTCCCCATGGAGCGGCGACGGCACGGTACTGATCACCGGTGGTACGGGCGGCCTGGGCGCCCTCGTGGCCCGGCACCTGGTGACCGAGCACGGCGTACGGCATCTGCTGCTGACGAGCCGCCGTGGTATCGATGCACCCGGCGCCGCCGCACTCCGCTCCGAACTGACCGGGCTGGGCGCCGAGGTCACCATCGCGGCCTGTGACGTCGCCGACCGCGATGCACTCGCCGGACTGCTGGCAGACGTCCCCGCCGCGCACCCGCTGACGGGTGTCGTGCATGCGGCGGGCATCGTCGACGACGGCCTGCTCGCCTCGCTGACACCGGAGCGGCTGGGTGCCGTGCTGCGCCCGAAGGCGGACGCGGCCTGGCATCTGCACGAGCTGACCGGCGATCTCGACCTGACCGCGTTCGTCCTCTTCTCGTCCACGGCCGGCTTCCTCGACGGTGCCGGACAGGCCAACTACGCCGCCGCCAATGTCTTCCTGGACGCCCTGGCCCACCACCGCCGCGCCCGCGGCCTGCCCGCCACCTCACTGGCCTGGGGCCTGTGGGCCGGCGAGAGCGGCATGGGCGCCGCACTGGACGCGGCGGCGCTGCAGCGCATCGCCCGGCTCGGCCTGGCACCCCTGACGCCGGACGAGAACCTCGCACTGCTGGACAGCGCGCTCCGCACGACGGAGCCCACCGTCGTGCCGGTGCGCGTCGACCCCCGGGCCCTCCAAGAGCGTTCCGACGGCGTACCGCCACTGCTGAGCGGACTGGTCCGGGTCCCGGCGCGCCGATCGGCCGCGGCGGCCGCGACACCGGGCGCGGAAGGCGCCGTCCCGGGCGGGCCCCTGGCCCAGCGGCTCGCCGAGCTCTCCGAGGCGGACCGGGCCGAGGCGCTCCTCGACCTCGTACGGTCCGAGGTCGCGGCCGTACTCGGCCACGAGGACGGTGCTGCCATCGACCCCGCGCGGCCGTTCAGCGAGATCGGCTTCGACTCGCTGGCCGCCGTCGAGGTGCGCAACCGCCTCAACTCCGCGACCGGTCAGCGGCTGACCGCGACGCTCGTCTTCGACTACCCGACGCCCCGCGCCCTCGCCGAGCACCTGGGCAGCAAGCTCAGCGCCGGTCCGGCCGTCGCCGCCGCGGCGCGGCCCGCCGCCGTCGCCCCCGCACCGGCCGACGAGCCCATCGCCATCGTCGGCATGAGCTGCCGCTATCCGGGCGGCGTCAGCTCCCCGGAGGAGCTGTGGGACCTGGTCGCGGCGGGCCGCGACGCGGTCTCCGGCTTCCCCGAGGACCGCGGCTGGAACATCGAGGACCTGTACGACCCGGAGCCCGGAACGCCCGGTAAGAGCGCCACCCGTGAGGGCGGTTTCCTCTACGACGCCGCCGACTTCGACCCGGAGTTCTTCGGCATCAGCCCGCGCGAGGCACAGGCGATGGACCCGCAGCAGCGGCTGCTGCTGGAGACCTCCTGGGAGGCCTTCGAGCGGGCCGGTATCGACCCGGAGTCGGCACGCGGTTCCCGTACCGGTGTCTTCGCCGGCGTGATGTACCACGACTGGGGCACCCGGCTCGGCACGGTCCCGGAGGACGTCGCAAGTCATCTCGGCAACGGCAGCCTCGCCAGTGTCGTCTCGGGACGCGTCTCCTACACCCTGGGCCTGGAAGGCCCCGCCGTGACGGTGGACACCGCCTGCTCGTCCTCGCTGGTCGCCCTGCACTGGGCGGTCCAGGCACTGCGCCAGGGGGAGTGCACCCTCGCCCTCGCGGGCGGCGTCACCGTGATGTCCACCCCCGACACCTTCATCGACATGAACCGGCAGCGCGGCCTCTCCGCCGACGGCCGTTGCAAGTCCTTCGCCGCCGCCGCCGACGGCACGGGCTGGGGCGAGGGCGCCGGCATGCTGCTGCTGGAGCGTCTCTCGGACGCCGAGGCCAACGGTCACCGGGTCCTGGCGGTGGTACGCGGCTCCGCCGTCAACCAGGACGGCGCGAGCAACGGGCTGACCGCGCCCAACGGGCCCTCGCAGCAGCGCGTCATCCAGCAGGCGCTCACCGCTTCCGGCCTCACCGCGGCGGACATCGACGCCGTCGAGGCCCACGGCACCGGCACCACCCTGGGCGACCCGATCGAGGCGCAGGCACTGATCGCGACGTACGGACAGCAGCGCGCGCAGGACGGCACCCCGCTGTTCCTCGGTTCCGTCAAATCCAATCTCGGCCACACCCAGGCCGCCGCCGGTGTCGCCGGGATCATCAAGATGGTCATGGCCATGCGGCACGGTGTGCTGCCGGAGACGCTGCACGTCGACGAGCCGACACCGCAGGTGGACTGGACGGAGGGCGCCGTCGAACTGCTCACCGAGCAGCGGGCCTGGCCCGACCGGGACCGCCCGCGCCGCGCGGGTGTCTCCTCGTTCGGCATCAGCGGTACCAACGCCCACGTCATCCTCGAACAGGCCACCGGCCCTGTCCCGGGTGCCGACACCGGTCGGGAAGCGCCGGGCCGGGCCCCCGCGGTGGTGGCCTGGCCGGTATCGGCCAAGACCCCGCAGGCCCTGCGCGCGCAGGCCGGGCGGCTGCGCGGCTTCCTCGACACCCTCCTCGACGACGAACTCGCCGCGGCGGGCCAGGCGCTCGCCACAACGCGCGCGGCCCACGAGTACCGCGCCGTCCCGGTGGGCGCGGACCGGACCGAGCTGGCCGGCGCGCTGGAGGCACTGGCCGAAGGCAACGGTGAAACCGGTATCGACGCGGTGACCTCCGGCAAGCTGGCCTTCCTGTTCACGGGGCAGGGCGCGCAACGTCCGGGCATGGGCCGGGAGTTGTACGAGGCGTTCCCGGTCTTCGCCGAGGCATTCGACGCGGTGCTGGCGGAGCTGGAGCAGCTGGTTCCGGGGCTGCGGGAGGCGATGTGGGGCGAGGACGCCGAGCTGCTGAATCGCACCCGCTTCGCGCAGCCCGCATTGTTCGCGGTCGAAGTGGCCCTGTTCCGATTGGTGGAGTCCTGGGATGTGCGTCCTGATGTCGTGGCGGGGCATTCGGTCGGTGAGATTGCCGCGGCCCATGTCGCCGGAGTGCTGTCGCCGGCGGATGCGGCGAAGCTGGTGGCCGCGCGCGGGAGGCTGATGGACGCGCTGCCCGCGGGCGGTGCGATGGCGGCGGTGCAGGCTTCGGAGGCGGAGGTGATGCCGCACCTCGCCGACGGGGTGAGCATCGCGGCGGTGAACGGTCCGGCGGCTGTGGTGGTCTCCGGCGTGGAGTCCCAAGTCCTGGCTCTCGCATCGCACTTCGAGGGTGAGGGCCGCAAGGTGACGCGCCTTCAGGTGTCGCATGCGTTCCACTCGCCGCTGATGGAGCCGATGCTCGCCGAGTTCGAGCAGGTGGCCGCCTCACTCTCGTACAACACACCGCGGATTCCCTTCGTCTCCACGCTCACCGGCACGCCGGTCACGGACGAGCTGACCACTCCCGGCTACTGGACCCGCCATGTGCGCGAGGCCGTCCGCTTCGCCGACGCCGTGCGCGTGCTGGAGGCCGCGGGAGTGACGACCTTCCTGGAGGTCGGCCCGGCCGCCGCCCTGTCGGCCACCGGACCGTCCTGCCTGTCGGACGACGGTGCCGCCGTCTTCGTGCCGCTGCTGCGCCGAGACCGCGACGAGCGGCGGGAGCTGGTCTCCGGTGTGGGGCGGGTGTACGCCCGGGGCCGCGCGGTGGCGTGGCCCGCGTTCTTCGGCGGCCGGAGTGCCGCGCACCTGGACCTCCCGACGTACGCGTTCCAGCGCCGCCGCTTCTGGCTCGACGCGGCGGGGACCGGGCCGGTCGACGTCGGCTCCGCGGGCCTGCAGCCGATCGACCACCCGATCCTGAGCGCCGTCGTCACCTCACCGGAGTCGGACGCCATCGTGCTCACCGGCCGGCTGGCGGCCGGTGCGCCGGACTGGCTGGCGGACCACGAGGTCCTGGGCCGGGTCCTGCTGCCGGGCACCGGATTCGTCGAGCTGGCGGTGCGGGCCGGTGACGAGGCCGGCTGCGGCCGGCTGGTGGAGCTGACGCTGGAGGCGCCGCTGCTGCTGCCCGCTCGCGGCGGCGTCCAGCTGCAGGTGACCGTGGGCTCCGCTGATGCGGCCGGCACCCGGTCGCTGACCGTGCACTCGCGGCCCGAGCGGGAAGCGGGGGAGTGGACCCGGCACGCTTCCGGCGTACTCGCACCGGACGCTTCGGCGCCCGACTTCGATCTGGCGCAGTGGCCGCCGGCGGGCGCCGAGCCGGTACCGGTGGAGAACGTGTACGAGCGGCTGGTCGACCGGGGCTACGGCTACGGCCCGGCGTTCCGGGGGCTGACGGCGGCCTGGCGGCTCGGTGACGAGGTGGTCGCCGAAGTGGCGCTGCCCGAGGCGGCCCGCGGCGAGGCGGCCCGCTACGGCATTCACCCCGCCCTGCTCGACGCGGCGATGCACGCCGATCTCCTCGACGCCAGGGGCGAGGTCGGTGGTGACACGCTGCTGCCGTTCTCCTGGAACGGTGTGACGCTGCACGGCGCGGGTGCCGACACCGTACGCGTCCGACTGCGGCGGCTGCGCGGCGACGAGCTGTCGGCCCTGTGGATCGCCGACGCCGCCGGGCAGCCCATCGCCACCGTCGAGTCGCTGGTCTCGCGCCCCGTGTCGGACGCCCAGCTGACCGACGCCGAGCAGACCGGCCGCCAGGACGCCCTCTTCCACGTCGCCTGGAGTGAGCTGCCGCCGCCGCAGTCGGTACGCGGCACCGTGGGCCGGCTGCCCGGACTCGCTGAACTCCCGGCTGACATACGGGAGTTCACGGACCTGGCCGCGGTGGCCGACGCCGAGATCGTCCCGGACCTCGTCCTCTGCCCGGTCGCCACCCCGGCCGCCACGGATGGCGCCGAACTGCCGGACGCCGTGCACACCACCGCGGCGGAGGTGCTGGAGGTCGTACGGGCCTGGCTCGCCGACGAGCGGTTCGCCGCGTCCCGGCTGGCGATCGTCACCCAGTACGCCGTGGCCGCCCGCCCGCAGGACCGCATCGATCTGGCCCAGGCGCCGGTATGGGGCCTGGTGCGCGCCGCGGAGGCGGAGAACCCCGGCAGGTTCGTACTGGTCGACACCGACGGCAGCACGGAATCCCTCGCCGTGCTGGCCGCGGCCGCCACCTCCGGGGAGCCCGAACTCGCCGTACACAACAGCAAGTTCGCGGTACCACGGCTGGCCCCCGCCGCGGCGTCCGAGGTCGCGGAGCCGGTCACCGGCACGACGTGGGACACCACCGGCACCGTCCTCATCACCGGCGGCACCAGCGGCCTGGGCGCCAGGCTCGCCCGCCATCTGGTGACCGAGCACGGTGTACGCCATCTGCTGCTGACCAGCCGGCGCGGCATCGACGCCCCCGGCGCCCCCGAACTCCGCGCCGAGCTTCAGGAGTTGGGCGCCGAGGTCACCGTCGCGGCGTGCGACGTCACCGACCGGGCCGCGCTCGCCGCACTGCTGGACGGCGTCCCCGAAGCGCACCCGCTGACGGGCGTCGTCCACGCGGCGGCCGTCGTCGACAGCGGGCTGGTGGGCACGCTGACGCCCGAGCAGTTCGCGAAGGTACTGCGCCCGAAGGCGGATGCCGCCTGGCAGCTGCACGAACTCACCCGCGATCTTGAGCTGTCCGCATTCGTGCTGCTCTCGTCGGCGGGCGGGCTCGTCCTCGGCGCGGGCCAGGCCAACTACGCGGCCGCCAATGTCTTCCTGGACGCCCTGGCCCATCACCGGCGGGCCCAGGGCCTGCCCGCCACCGCCCTCGCGTTCGGTATGTGGGCCGTCGACACGGGCCTGGGCGGTCCGCTCACCGACGCCGACCTGGACCGGATGCGCCGGCTCGGCATGCCCGCGCTGGACGCCGCCGAAGGACTTGCGCTCTTCGACGCGGCCCTGTGCACCGGCGCCGCGCACACCGTGCCGGTCCGTATCGACCGCACCGCCCTGCGCTCCCGTGGCGACGCACTGCCCGCACTGCTGCGCGGCCTGGTCCGCGGACCGGCGCGTCGTACCGTACGTGCGGCCGGCGAGGACGCCGGCGGATCGGACCTCCGGAAGCGGCTCGCCGCACTGACCGACGCGGAGCGGAACCACGCCCTGCTGGAACTGGTCCGCTCCCACGTCGCCACGGTGCTCGGCCATGACAGCACCGAAGCGGTCGGCCCGGACCGGGCGTTCAAGGAGCTGGGCTTCGACTCGCTGGCCGCCGTCGAGCTGCGCAACGCCCTCGGCGCCGCCGCCGGTACCCGGCTGCCCGCCACGCTCGTCTTCGACCACCCCAACGCCCGGTCCGTCGCCGAGTACCTCAAGACCCGGCTGGACCTGGCAGCCCCAGAAACCACTGCCACCACCGCCCCCGCCAGGGCCGAAGGGACCGCGGCCGACGAGCCCATCGCCATCGTGGCCATCGGCTGCCGCTTCCCCGGCGGCGTACGGTCGTCCGAGGACCTGTGGCGGCTGGTCGACGAGGGCCGGGACGCGGTCGGCGGCTTCCCCGGCGACCGCGGCTGGGACACCGCATCCCTCTACGACCCCGAGCCGGGAACCCCGGGCAAGACGTACACGGTCCAGGGCGGCTTCCTGCACGACGCCGCCGAGTTCGACCCCGAGTTCTTCGGGATCATGCCGCGCGAGGCCCTCGCCATGGACCCGCAGCAGCGGCTGCTCCTGGAGGTCTCCTGGGAGACGATCGAGCGGGCCGGCATCGACCCGACCTCGCTGCGCGCCACCCGGACCGGTGTGTACGCGGGCGTGATGTACCACGACTACGGCACCCGTCCCGGTGCGGCGCCCGACGACCTGTCGGCCTACCTCGGAAACGGCAGCGCGGGCAGCATCGCCTCCGGCCGGGTCGCCTACAGCCTCGGCCTGGAGGGCCCCGCGGTCACCATCGACACCGCCTGCTCGTCGTCCCTGGTCGCGCTGCACATGGCATGCCAGGCACTGCGGCAGGGCGAGGTCTCCATGGCCCTCGCCGGCGGTGTCACCGTGATGCCCACCCCGGACATCTTCGTCGACTTCAGTCAGCAGCGGGGCCTGGCGCCGGACGGCCGCTGCAAGGCCTTCTCGGGCGCCGCCGACGGCACGGGCTGGTCGGAGGGCATCGGGCTGCTCCTGGTCGAGCGGCTGTCGGACGCCCGCCGCAACGGCCACCCGGTGCTCGCCGTGATCCGCGGCTCGGCGATCAACCAGGACGGCGCGAGCAACGGGCTCACCGCCCCCAACGGTCCCTCGCAGCAGCGGGTGATCCAGCAGGCGCTGGCCGCCGCCGGACTCACCACTGCCGAGGTCGACCTCGTCGAGGGCCATGGCACCGGCACCCGGCTCGGCGACCCGATCGAGGCCCAGGCGCTGCTGGCGACGTACGGGCAGCAGCGCCCCGACGACCGGCCGCTGTGGCTCGGCTCGATCAAGTCCAACATCGGGCACGCCCAGGCCGCGGCCGGTGTCAGCGGCGTCATCAAGACGGTCGAAGCACTGCGGCACGGCGTGCTGCCCAAGACGCTGCACGTCGACGAGCCGACGCCGAACGTCGACTGGGAGTCCGGCGCGGTACGCCTGCTGACCGAGGCCCGCGACTGGCCGGGGACCGACCGGCCCCGCCGGGCCGCCGTCTCCTCCTTCGGGCTCAGCGGCACCAACGCGCACATCGTGCTGGAACAGGCGCCGGAGGCTCCGCACGAGTCCGAGGAGCGGGCACCGGAGCAGGGACCTGCCACGGTCCCGCTCGTCCTCTCCGCCCAGCAGGCTCGCGGCTTGCCCGCACAGGCCGCCCAGCTGCGTGATCTCCTCACGGACCGGCCGGACCTGCGCCTGCCCGACCTCGGGCTCTCCCTGGCCACCACGCGCGCCGTGCTCGACCACCGCGCCGTGATCCTGGCCGACGACCACGCCACGGCACTGCACGTCCTGACGGCCCTGGCCGCCGGTGAGCAGAGCCACGACATCATCACCGGCACCGACCACTCGAACGGCCTGAGCGCGTTCCTGTTCACGGGGCAGGGGGCGCAACGGCTCGGGATGGGGCGGGAATTGTATGCGGCGTTCCCCGTCTTCGCCGAGTCTTTCGATGCGGTACTGGATGAGCTGGAGCCGGGGCTGCGGGAGGTGATGTGGGGCGAGGACGCGGAACTGTTGAACCGCACCCGCAACACCCAGCCGGCGCTGTTCGCTTTCGAGGTGGCGCTGTTCCGGCTGATGGAGTCGTGGGGGATACGTCCGGACTTCGTGGCCGGGCACTCCATCGGTGAGGTGGCGGCGGCGCACGTCGCCGGGGTGTTGTCGCTGTCCGATGCGGCGAGGTTGGTGTCGGCGCGCGGGCGACTGATGGATGCGCTGCCGGCGGGTGGCGCGATGGTGGCCGTGGAAGTGACCGAGGAAGAGGTGCTGGCGCACCTGTCTTCCGATGCGGTGGGCATCGCCGCGGTCAACGGGCCGGAGGCCGTTGTGATCTCGGGCGATGAGGCCGCGGTCCTGGCGGTCAAGGCGCACTTCGACGCCGCGGGACGCCGGACGGCCCGGCTGCGGGTCTCGCATGCGTTCCACTCGCCGTTGATGGAGCCGATACTCGATGAGTTCCGCGCCGTGGCGGAGGGGCTCACGTATCACGAGCCGTCCATACCGGTGGTCTCGAATGTGAGCGGTGGTCTCGCCACAGAGCTGCGCTCTCCCGAGTACTGGGTGCGCCATGTCCGCGAGGCGGTGCGTTTCGCCGACGGCATCCGCCACCTGCACACTCAGGGCGTCACCCGCTTCCTGGAGCTGGGCCCCGACGGTGTGCTGACCGCGATGGCGGAGGCCTGCCTCGGCGAGGCGGCGCCCGGTGCGCTGCTGGCCGCCACGCAGCGCAAGGGCCGTACGGAGACCCTGGCCCTGCTCACCGCGCTCTCCCGGCTCCACATCGCGGGCACCCGTATCGACTGGGCCGCGTACTACGCCGGGACCGGCGCCCGCCGGATCGAACTTCCCACGTACGCCTTCGAGAAGCGGCACTTCTGGCTGGACACCCCGCCCGCCCCCGCGTCCGGCGCGACCGGGCACGGACAGCTCGACACCGGCCACCCGCTGCTCAGCGCGACCGTGGAACTCCCGGACGGCGCGGGCGCGGTACTCACCGGCCGGCTGTCCACGGCGGACCGGCCGTGGCTCGCCGACCACGCGGTACTGGGCCGGGTCCTGCTGCCCGGCACCGGGCTCGTGGAGCTGGCACTGCGCGCCGGCGGTGAAGTCGGCTGCGGCCGACTGGAGGAACTCACGCTGGAGACCCCGCTGGAGCTGCCGGCACACGGGGCCGTGGCGGTGCAGGTCGTGGTCGGCGCGGCGGACGGTTCCGGCGCGCGACCGGTGACCGTGCACGGCCGACCGGAAGGCAGCATGGGGGAGTGGACAAGGCACGCCTCGGGTGTCCTCGCCGCCGAGGCTCCTTCCGCAGCCTTCGATCTGACGCAGTGGCCGCCGGAGGGAGCGGACGAGATCGCGGTGGACGGCGCGTACGAGCTGCTGACCGGCCGGGGGTACGGCTACGGCCCGGTCTTCCAGGGCCTGAAGGCGGCCTGGCGCCGGGGCGACGAGCTGTTCGCCGAGGTGGCGCTGCCCGAAGAGGCGCGCGGAGAGGCCGCCCGCTACGGCATCCATCCCGCTCTCCTCGATGCGGCGAGCCATGTCGACCTGCTCGATGACCAGGACAGTACGGTGCTGCCCTTCGTGTGGACCGGTGTGACCCTGCACGCGCCGGGCGCCGCCGAACTCCGCGTCCAGCTGACTCGGCTCCCCGGTACGGAGACGACGGAACTACGGCTGGCCGACCCGCTGGGGCGGCCCGTCGCCACCATCGAATCCCTGGTCTCCCGCGTAGCCGCTACCGGTGGTGCCACCGACGGGCTGCTGCGCCTCGGCTGGGTGCCGGGGCCGGACCTCGCCGGGGTGAAGGCGCCGGAACACACGGTGTTGCGGGTCGAGTCGCCGGCCGGCGAGACGACCGCCGGGGTCCGGGACGTGTTGGGATCGGTGCTGGCCGCGGTGCAGTCCTGGCTGGCCGACGACCGTACGGCCGACGCGACGCTGGTCGTGGTGACCTCCGGCGCGGTAGCGACCGGAAGCGGCGAGCCGGTCGATGTGGTGCAGGCTCCCGTCTGGGGCCTTGTACGAGCGGCACAGGCCGAGCACCCGGGCCGGATCGTGCTGGTGGACGTGGACGGCAGCGAGGCGTCGGCGACGCTCCTGGGGGCAGCGGCCGGCGTCGGCGAGGCGGAGGTGGCCCTGCGCGAGGGCCGGGCTCTCGTCCCGCGACTCCTGCGGGCGGACACCTCCGGCACGCCTGACGACGCGCAGCCGTGGGGCGGTGCCGGTACGGTCCTGATCACCGGCGGTACGGGCGGCCTGGGCGCGCACGTGGCGCGGCACCTGGTCGTCGAGCACGGCGTACGGCAGCTGCTGCTGGTCGGCCGCCGCGGTGCCGAGGCGCCGGGAGCAGCCGAACTCCGGGCGGAACTGGCCGACTTGGGTGCGGAAGTGACCCTCGCGGCCTGTGACGTGGCCGACCGTGCGGCGCTCGGCGCCCTCCTGGCGGGCATCCCCGAGCGGCATCCGCTGACCGGTGTGGTGCACGCCGCGGGGGTCGTCGACGACGGCCTGTTCGGCGACCTCTCCCCGAAGCGCATCGACACGGTCCTCGCGCCCAAGGCGGATGCCGCCTGGCACCTGCACGAGCTGACCCGTGACCTCGACCTGAGCGCCTTTGTGCTCTTCTCCTCCACCACGGGCTTCCTCGACAACGCCGGCCAGGCCAACTACGCGGCCGCCAATGTCTTCCTCGACGCCCTGGCCCAGCACCGCCGTACTGAGGGGCTGCCCGCCACCTCGCTCGCCTGGCATCTGTGGGCCGGTGACGGAATGGGGGAGCGGCTGGACGCCGCCGTGTTCGAGCGGCAGGAGAAGCTCGGCACCCCGGCCCTCGCGCCGGAGGACGGCCTGGCCCTCCTCGATGCCGCGCTCACGGTCGATGCCGCGGCCCTGGTGCCGCTCCGGCTCGACCTCGCGAGGGTCGCGGCGGCCGGTGAAGTACCGTCAGTACTGCGCGAGTTGGTGACTCCTGCCACGGGTGGTCGCCGTCGGTCCGGGCCGGTGGACCGGCCCGAGCCCGCCCCGGCCGCGGAAGCCACGCTGGAGGACCGGCTGGCCGGCCTCGCGGAGGAAGAGCAGCTCCGGATGCTGCTGGACCTCGTCCGCACACATGTGGCGACCGTGCGGCACGACGATCCGGCCGCGATCGACACCGACCGGGGTTTCACCGAAATGGGCCTCGACTCGCTGGCCGCGATCGAGCTGCGCAATCTGCTGGGCGAGGCCACCGGGCTGCGGCTGCCCGCCACGATGATGTTCGACTACCCGAGCCCCGGCGTGCTCGCCCGCTACCTGCTGGACGAGCTCGTCCCCGAGAGCGAGCGCGCTGCGGCCGCGCAGCCCGGGAACGCCGCGGCCGACGAGACCGGCAAGTTCAAGGACATGGCCATCGACGAGCTGGTGCGGACGGCCCTGGCCGCCGGCACCACGGACTGATCCGGAGGCTGGACGCACCATGGAAGCTGAGCGGATCGTTGAGGCGCTCCGTACGTCACTGATGGACAACGAACGTCTCAAGAAGGAGAACGCGCGCCTCACCGCCGCCGCCACGGAACCCGTCGCGATCGTCGGGATGGCCTGCCGGTTCGCCGGCGACGTCAACTCCCCCGACGACCTGTGGGAGCTGCTGCGGGCCGGCCGCGACGGAGTGACCCGCTTCCCCGCCGACCGGGGCTGGGACATCGAGGGGCTCTACGACCCGGAGCACGGAGCCCCGGGCAAGAGCATCACCCGCGAGGGCGCGTTCCTCCACGACGCCGCGGACTTCGACGCGGACCTCTTCGGCATCTCGCCACGCGAGGCACTGGAGATGGACCCCCAGCAGCGGCTGCTGCTGGAGACCGCGTGGGAGACCTTCGAGCACGCCCGTATCGACCCGCTGTCCGTGAAGGGCAGCAGGACCGGTGTGTTCACCGGCCTGATGTACCACGAGTACGAGGGAGCGAGCACCGGCGGCAGCCTGGTCAGCGGCCGGATCGCCTTCACGCTGGGCCTGGAGGGCCCGGCGGTGACCGTCGACACCGCGTGTTCGTCCTCGCTCGTCGCGCTGCACCTGGCCATGCAGGCGCTGCGCCAGGGTGAGTGCACGCTCGCCCTGGCGGGCGGCGCGACCGTCATGGCCTCGCCGGAGACGTTCCAGTACTTCACCAAGCAGAAGGGACTCTCGGCCGACGGCCGCTGCCGGTCCTTCGCGGCCGCCGCGGACGGTACGGGCTGGGGCGAGGGCTCGGGCCTGCTCCTGCTGGAGCGGCTGTCGGACGCGCAGCGCAACGGCCGGCGGATCCTCGCGGTGGTCCGCGGCTCCGCGCTCAACCAGGACGGTGCGTCCAGCGGCCTGACCGTGCCCAACGGGCCCGCGCAGCAGCGCGTGATCCGGCAGGCGCTGGCCGGGGCCGGCCTGGACACCGGGGACATCGATGCCGTGGACGCCCATGGCACGGCCACCAGACTCGGTGATCCGATCGAGGCGCAGGCACTGCTGGCGACGTACGGGCAGGGGCGCGGCGCGGACCGGCCGCTGTGGCTGGGCTCGGTGAAGTCCAACCTCGGGCACACCCAGGCCGCGGCCGGCGTCGCCTCCGTCATCAAGATGGTGCAGGCCGTCCGGCACGGCATCCTGCCCCGCACGCTGCACGTGGACGAGCCGACCCCGCGCGTGGACTGGTCGGCGGGGCAGGTGCGGCTGCTGACCGAGGAACAGCCCTGGCCCGAAACGGGCCGGCCGCGCCGGGCGGGGGTCTCCTCCTTCGGCATCAGCGGCACCAACGCGCACGTGATCATCGAACAGGCCCCGGCCGCCGCCCCCGAGGGCGCGGCGGCGTGAATCAGGGATGAGGGTCCCATGACAACTCCCGCGTATTCCGCGGCGCTGGCGGACCGGATATCGCCGACGGAATTCCGGCGGGTGCTCGGCCACTTCTGCAGCGGGCTCACCATCGTCGCGGGAATGTCCGACGGCCAGCCCGTCGGATTCACCTGCCAGTCCTTTTCCTCGCTCTCGCTCGACCCACCGCTGGTGACGTTCTCGGTGGCCCGTACGTCCACCAGCTGGCCCCGGATCCGGGACACCGGCGCGTTCTGCGTCAGCATTCTCACCGCCGCACAGGAAAAGGCCTGCCGGGCCTTCGCGGTCAGCGGCGCCGACAAATTCGCGGGCGTGGCCTGGACGCCGGGCCCGGCCACCGGATCACCGGTCATCGACGGCTCGCTCGCCTGGATCGACTGCGGCATCGAGGCCGTCCACCCCGGTGGCGACCACCTGATCGTCGTCGGCCGGGTCCGCGCCCTGCAGGCGGCCGCGGCCGATGCCGCGCCGCTGCTGTTCTACCGCGCCGCCTTCCTGCCACCCACCCGCCACCCACTGGAGGACTGACCCATGCGTTTCGGCCTGATCTACCACCACCAGCTCCCGCGGCCCTGGGCCGAGGACAGCGAGGAGCGCCTCTACAACGAGTCCCTGGAGCAGATCGAACTGGCGGACCGGCTCGGCTTCGACTACGCCTGGGCGACCGAGCACCACTTCCTGGAGGAGTACTCGCACTCCTCCGCGCCCGAGGTCTTCCTCGCCGCCGCGGCCGCCCGGACCCGCAACATCCGCCTGGCCCACGGCATCGTCTCGCTGCCGCCCGCCGTCAACCACCCGGCCCGGGTCGCCGAGCGCCTCGCCACGCTGGACCTCATCTCCGGCGGCCGCGTCGACTTCGGTACCGGCGCGGGCAGTTCACAGCTGGAGCTGGAAGCCTTCGGCGTCGACCGGGACACCAAGAAGGACCAGTGGCGGGAGGCCCTGGAGGTGGTGACCCGGCTGCTCACCGAGACGCCGTTCACCGGGCACCAGGGCACCTATGTCAACATCCCGCCGCGCAACCTGCTGCCCAAGCCCAAGCAGCGGCCGCACCCGCCGCTGTGGATGGCGTGCAGCGCCCGTACGACCATCGAGACCGCGGCCCGGCACGGGCTCGGCGCGCTCTCCTTCTCCTTCGTCTCCCCCGAGGAGGCCAAGGAGTGGGTGGACACCTACTACCGCATCATCGAGTCCGAGGAGTGCGTGCCGGTCGGCAAGACCGTCAACCCGAACTTCTCCGTCGTGCTGCCCTTCATGTGCCACCAGGACGAGGACACGGCGCTGGACCGGGGGCTGGACGGTGCGCACTTCTTCTCGTACTCCCTGATGCACTACTACATCACCGGGCAGCACCGGCCCGGCACCAGCGATGTGTGGCAGGAGTTCCAGGACAACCGCGAGGCCGCCGGGCTCACCCGCGAGCCCGCCGCGCCGGCCGGCGGCGAGGAGCCCAGCCCCGAGGCCAAGGCGATGATGGCGCAGATCACCTCGCTGCGGCGGGGCATCGGAACGCCCGAGCAGATCACCGACCTCGTGCGGCGCTACGAGGCGGCGGGCGTGGACCAGATCATCTTCTCGGTGCAGACCGGCAAGAACCGGCACGACCACATCTGCGAATCGCTCGAACTCTTCGCCGCCGAGGTGCTGCCGGAATTCACGGAGCGCCGCGAGGAGACCGACAGGGCGAAGCAGGAGCGGCTCGCGGTCGCGATCAAGGCCGCCCTGACCAGGGTGAAGACCAACACGGACGATGTCTCCGACTATGTGATCTCGCCCGAGCTGGGAGCCTGACGGCCCGATGGCACCGGCTCTTAGGGGGCGCGGACAGCGATTTAGGGGCCGCATCCCTGGCTGCTCCGGGCCTTGCCCGGCTTGACTTGCAATGTATTCGTGAACCGCCCGTCATGTGCGGGCGGTTCCTTATTGAAGGGATACCGAAGGGACATGGCAGGAGTGTCTTCAGACACCGGTGCCTGGATCCGGCGCTTCCATCCGGCGCCTGATGCTGTGACCCGACTCGTCTGCTTCCCGCACGCCGGCGGGTCGGCTTCGTACTTCTTCCCGGTCTCGCGGGCGCTGTCGCCGGGGATCGACGTACTGGCCGTGCAGTATCCGGGACGTCAGGACCGGCGCGGCGAACCGTGCATCGACGACATCGACCGGCTCGCCGACGCGTTGCTGCCCGAACTGCTGCGCTGGGCCGACCGCCCGCTGACGCTCTTCGGCCACAGCATGGGCGCCTCGCTCGGTTTCGAGGTGGCCAGGAAGCTGGAGGCGCGCGGCAGCACGGTACTGGGGCTGTTCGCGTCCGGGCGCCGGGCACCGTCGCGGTTCCGCGACGAGCGGGTGCATCTGCGTACCGACGACCAGCTCCTCGCCGACATCACCCGGCTGAGCGGCACCGACGCCGCGGTGCTCGGTGATCCGGAGATGGTCCGCATGATCCTCCCGGCCGTGCGCAGCGACTACAAGGCAGCCGAGTCCTACCGGTTCCGGGGCGGCCCGAAGCTGGCCGCTCCGGTCATTGCCCTCACGGGCGACGCGGATCCCCAGGTCACTCGCGACGAAGCCGAGGCATGGCGCGAGCACACCGACGGCTCCTTCGAGCTGAAGGTCTTCCCCGGCGGGCACTTCTACCTCAATTCCCAGTCGGCGCGGGTCCTCGAGGCCATCCGTGGCCATGTCGAGCAGGCGGCGCCGGTACGCACTCCCGACGAACGAGGAGCCGTGGCATGACCGCCAACGACGAGGACGTGAACGGTACGGCAGGTGGTGCCGCGGGCCCGCGGGCCGGGCGCAAGGAGTGGCTGGCGCTCGGTGTCCTCGTGCTGCCGCTGCTGCTCATCTCCATGGACATGACGGTGCTGTATTTCGCGGTGCCGTCCATCGCCGCCCATCTGGGGCCCAGCAGCACCCAGCAGCTCTGGATGATCGACATCTATGCCTTCGTGCTGTCCGGCATGCTCATCACGATGGGCAGCGTCGGTGATCTCATCGGCCGCAGACGCCTGTTGATGATCGGTGCGATGCTGTTCGGCGCGGCCTCGGTGCTCGCCGCGTACGCCAACAGCCCCGAGATGCTGATTCTCGCCCGCACGCTGCAGGGCCTGGGCGGCGCGACGCTGATGCCGTCGACGCTCTCCCTGGTCAGCAACATGTTCCGGAACGAGCAGCAGCGCCGTACGGCCATCTCCATCTGGGCGATCGGCAACTCCGCCGGCTCCGCGATCGGTCCCGTCATCAGCGGCAGCCTGCTGAACAACTTCTGGTGGGGCTCGATCTTCCTGATCAACGTGCCCGTGCTGGTCGTCATGCTCGCCCTGGTGCCGAAACTGGTACCGGAGTTCCGCCGGCCGCGGGCCGACGTGGGCCGGTTCGATGTGCTCAGCGCGCTGCTGTCGCTGGTCGGTGTGCTCTCGGTGATCTGGGGGCTGAAGGAGGTCGCCACCAAGGGCCTGGAGCTGCCCCGCGTGGCCGCCATGGTGTTCGGCATCGTCGTCCTCGGTGTGTTCCTGCGGCGGCAGACGAGGCTGACCCACCCGATGATCGACCCCAAGCTGTTCAAGCGGAAGGGCTTCAGCCCGGCGATCAGCCTCAGTCTGCTGTCCTTCGCCTGCCTGATCGGCTTCAGCGTCTTCACCACTCAGTACCTCATGGACGTGCTGAACATGCGGCCGCTGGAAGCGGCCCTGTGGACCATGCCGCCGCCCGCGCTGACCATGCTGCTCGCGCCGTTCGCGGTGGTGCTGGCCAACCGGGTGCCGCCCGCCTATGTGATCGGCGGCGCTTTCGTCCTGGTCGGGGCGGGCTTCCTGGTGATGACGCAGGTGACCGTCCAGCAGAACCTGCCGGTGGTCATCGGTGGCGCGACGGCCATCGGGGTCGGCGCCGCGATCGTCCTGACCCTGGTCACCGACCTTGTGGTGGCCGCCGCTCCACCCGAGCGTGCAGGGTCCGTGTCCGCGCTCACCCAGACCTTCCAGGACTTCGGCGGCGCCCTGGGCATCGCCGTCTTCGGCAGCATCGGCGCCGCCGTGTACCGCGGCGCCATGGCGGACAACAAGCCGGCCGGGGTTCCCGGGGACGTACTGGAGAGCGCTCGGCAGACCCTCGGGGGAGCGGTGGAAGCGGCCGGCCGGCTGTCGGGGGAGGCGTCCCAGGCGCTGCTGTCCGTTGCCGACTCCGCCTTCACGGACGCGATGCGGGTGGCCGCCGTCTTCGGAGCGGTCGTCGCCCTGGCCACCGCCGTGTTCACCGTGTGGCGCCTGCACCACGTGCGCAACACCCCGCAGGACGGTGCCACCGCCCCCGACACCACCGTCGAGCGGGAGGAAGTGGCCGCTGTCACCACCCTGCAAAAGGGGGGCTAGCACCACCCCCAGCGGCGTCTTAAGCCCATACCGGGGAGCTGCGGCGCTTCCTAATCTCGTACCTGAGATCGCGCAGGCGACAGACGAGAAAACTGAAGGCTGAGGAGAGGCAAGTGGACACACTTGGCAACGGGGGCATCACGGAGACCGTCCGCCTGGACTCCGTGGAGAAGGTCTACACGAGGGGCAGCACGTCCGTCGCCGCGCTGGCGGGTGTGTCCCTCGGCTTCCACAAGGGGACCTTCACCGCCGTGATGGGGCCCTCCGGCTCCGGCAAGAGCACCCTGCTGCACTGCGCGGCGGGTCTCGACGAGCCGACCGCCGGTGCGGTGACCATCGACGGCATCAGCCTTCAGGGCAAGAGCGAGACCGAGCTGACCCTGCTCCGGCGGGAGCGGATCGGCTTCATCTTCCAGGCGTTCAACCTGCTGCCCGCGCTGACCGTGACGCAGAACATCGTCCTGCCGCTCCAGCTCGCCGGGCGCAAACCCAACAAGAACCTGGTGCGGCAGGTCATCCAGAGCGTCGGCCTCACCGATCGGGCGGGGCATCGTCCCACCGAGCTGTCCGGCGGCCAGCAGCAGCGGGTCGCCATCGCGCGAGCCCTGGTCAGCCGGCCCGCGGTGATCTTCGCCGACGAGCCGACCGGCGCACTGGACACCCGCACCGCACGCGAGGTGCTCTCGCTGCTCGCGGACTCCGTCCACCAGAGCGGCCAGACCATCGTGATGGTCACCCACGACCCGGTCGCCGCCTCCTACGCGGACCGCGTGGTCTTCCTCGCCGACGGCAAGCTCGCCACGGAGATGTACCACCCCTCGGCGGCCTCGGTCGCCGAGCAGATGACCCACCTCGGCGACGCCGTCGCCGCCCGCGCCTCGGTTGCCGGAGGCTTCTGATGTTCAAACTCTCCCTGCGAACAGTGCGTTTCCGCTGGCGGGCCTTCACGGCGACCTTCGTCGCGATGTTCCTCGCCGGAGCGATCATGACGGCCGCCGGCGCCATGATGGAGACCGGCCTGCGGGCCGTACTCCCGGCGCAGCGGCTGGATGCCGCGCCGATCCTCGTGGCCGGCAACGGCGAGTACGAAGAGGCCGGCAGTCCCGTCGCGCACCTCAGCGAACGCGTCCGCGTCGACGCCTCGCTGGCCGACAAGGTCGGCTCCCTGCCGGGTGTCGAGAAGGCGGTCGTCGACCGGTCCTTCGCGGCCACCGCACTCAAGGGCGACCGGCCCGTCGGCAAGGAGGAGAAGTCCTTCGGCCACGGCTGGGAGTCCGCGGCACTGATGCCGTACCGGCTGGCCGAGGGCAAGGCGCCGACCGCGCCCGGCCAGGTGGTCCTGGACTCCGGCGTCGCCAAGGAAGCCGGCGCCAAGGCCGGCGACTCCATCGCCGTGTCGCTGCAGGGGCGCACCCAGCAGTTCACCGTCACCGGAGTTGCCGAACCGTCCGCCGAGGCCGTGGAGTCCAGTCTCTTCTTCTCCACCGCCGACGCGGAGAAGTTCGCCCCGGCCCCGGGCAAGGCCGACTCCATCGGCCTGCTCACCGAGCCGGGCACCGACCTCAAGGCGCTGGAGCGCCAGGTCGACCAGGCGATCGCCGGCAGCGGCGCGATCACCCTCACCGGTGACGAGCGCGGCAAGGCCGAGTACGGCGACGTCGACATGACCGACCTCATCGTCATCGCGGGCCTGCTGGGCGCCCTCGCCCTCATGGTCGGCGTCCTCGGTGTCGCCTCCACCCTGTCGCTCTCCTTCCAGCAGCGCCACAAGGAAATGGCCCTGCTGCGGGCGATCGGCTCCACCCCGCGTCAGCTGCGCCGCATGATCGTCGGCGAGACTGTCGCCATCTCCGTCCTCGCCACGGCACTTGCCGCCTTCCCCGGCCTGGCCGCCGGCAAGTGGCTCTTCGACCAGCTGACCGCCACCGGCATCGCCCCCGAGGGCTTCGTCTTCTACCGCGGCTGGCTGCCCACCGCCATCGCCGTCGTGGTCGCGCTGCTCGCCTCCGGCATCGCCGCGATCGTCGCCGGCCGCCGCTCGACGCTGACCAAGCCGGCCGAGGCGCTCGCCGACGACGGCGGCGCGAAGTTCAAGCTGGGCAAGGTGCGCCCGATCATCGCGATCATCTGCTTCCTGCTCTGCGGTCAGCTCTGGTACGTCGCGCTGAACCTGGTGACCGGGCCGCTCATCGCCAGCCCGTCCACCTTCGCGTCGATCTTCTTCGCGATCGGTCTCGCGCTGCTCGGTCCGGTCATCGCCAAGGGCCTCACCGCGGTGCTGTCCCCGCTGCTGCGCGCGGTCTCCGGTCTCTCCGGATACCTCGCGGCGCTCAACACCCGTGCCAGGGCGGTCCGGATGGCCGCCGTGGTCACTCCGATCATGCTGCTGACCGGTATCGCCACCGCCAACCTCTACCTGATCTCCACCGAGAGCAGCGTCAAGAGCGTCTACACCGAGAACCTGGCCAGCGATGCCGTCCTGCGCGGCGGATCCGACGGCCTCGCGCCGGGCGTACTGGAGAAGGTGCGGGCGCTGCCCGAGGTCGGCGCGGCCTCGGAGTTCGTGGCCAGTACCGGCTTCATCGAGTCCCCCAAGGACCCGTGGGGCAACAAGGACCTGGAGGGCTGGCAGTTCCTCGGCTACACCCCGGAAGCGGCCGCGAAGGTCGGGGCCGCCGACGAGGTCAAGGGCCGGCTCGCCGACCTGAAGGGCAACTCCGTGGCCATCGCGGAGGCGTTCTCCAAGGAGCTCAAGGCCGGTATCGGTGACAGCATCACGCTGCGCTTCGGTGACGGAGCCACCGAGAAGCTGAAGATCGTCGCGCTCGTCGAGGCCAAGCCCAGCTTCGAGACGATCATGATGTCGGCGGACACCCTCGCCCGGCACACCCGGAGCCCGCTGCCCAGCCACATCGTGGTCGCCCCCAAGGCGGGCGCGGACGACGCGCAGCTCGCGACGGCCCTCGGTACGGTGGCCAAGCAGCTGCCCGGCACCGAGGTCGTCGACCGCGACCGGCTCACCGACGCCTTCGCCCACCACCTCGGCGCGCAGGCCCTGGTCAGCTACCTCATGATCGGCACGCTCCTGGGCTACATCACCATCTCGGTGATGAACACCCTGTGGCTGGCGATCCGCGGCCGCACCCGTGAGTTCGGGCTCCAGCGGCTCACCGGCGCCACCCGCGCCCAGGTGCTGCGGATGATGGCCTTCGAAGGCGGCATGACCGCCGGGATCGGCATCTTCCTCGGCACGCTGGTCGCTCCGATGACGCTGATCCCCTTCAGCCTCGCCCGGGCCGACTCGCCGACCCCGACCGGACCGATCTGGATGTACCTCGCCACGGTCGGGTTCGCGGGAGTGCTGACCATCGGCGCGACCCTGGTGCCGACCTGGCAGGCGCTGAAGGTACGGCCCATGGAGGCGGCGCTGCCCGCGTAAGAGAACGACAAGCCATATCCGGAATACCGGTTCAGCGTCCGTCCACCCCCGGGACGGGCGCTGAACCCATTTCCCCGAATTCCCCGTTCCGGTAGTCGATTTAGGGGTCGGTTAGGGGGCGGTCAAAGAGTTCCGGCCGCCTAGCCTGATTCCATGACTGACACCACCAGTGCGGAATCCGCCACCGCTCTTCCGTCTTTCCCGATGGAACGGAAGTGCCCCTACAGCCCGCCGCCCGCCTACGCGGAAATGCGCGCCGAAAACCCCGTGACCAAGGTGAAGCTGGCGCTCTCGGGCCGCGAGGTGTGGGTCGTGACCCGGCAGGAGGACGTCCGCCGGGTCCTGACCGCATCCGAGATGAGCTCCAGCGTCAAGCTCCCCGGGTACCCGCTGCAGTTCCCGGTGCCGGACGAGGTCCTGCAGACCATGGAACTCCCGCTGGTGGCGATGGACCCGCCGGACCACACGGTCCGCCGGCGCGCCATCATCCCCGAGCTCACCGTCAAGCGGATGCGGGCCCTGCGCCCGCGCATCCAGGAGATCGTCGACGAGCACATCGACGCCATGCTGGACCGGGGCGGCCCCGTCGACCTCGTCGAGGCGCTCGCCATCCCCGTGCCGTCGCTGCTGTTCTGCGAGCTGATGGGCGTCCCGCTGGAGGACATCAGCACCTTCCGCGCGTTCGCCGAGAAGACCGTCAAGAGCGACGTCTCGCCCGAGGAAGTGGGCGCCGCCACCGCGGAGATGGACGCCTACCTCGACAAGCTGGTCGCCGCCAAGACCGCGGAGGGCACCGACGATCTGCTCGGCCGGATCATCGAGCGCAACAAGGAAGAGCGCACGCTGGAGCACGGCGACATCGTGGCGCTCGCCCGCATGCTGCTCTTCGGCGGCTTCGACACCGTCACCAACATGATCGCCCTGGGCACCGCGACGCTGCTCAACCACCCCGCGCAGCTGGCCGAGATCAAGGCCGACCCCGCGCTCACCGACGTGGCGGTCGAGGAACTGCTGCGCTATCTGAGCATCGCCGACTCCGCCACCGGCCGGGTCGCGCTGGAGGACATCGAGATCGGCGGGCAGCTGATCCGCGCGGGCGAGGGCATCATCGCGCTCAACGGCTCGGCCAACCGCGACGAGACCGCCTTCGAGAACCCCGACGAGTTCGACATCCACCGCGAGATCAAGCTGCACTCGGCCTTCGGCCACGGCAACCACCAGTGCCCGGGCGCCTCCCTGGTGCGGATCGAACTGGAGATCGTCTTCAATACCCTCTTCGCCCGTATCCCGGGCCTGCGGCTGGCCGTGCCGGAGGACGAGCTCCAGTTCAAGAGCCACACCCTCATTTACGGCATGCACTCCCTGCCCGTCACCTGGTGAACCAGGCCCACTGAGAAGAGGCCCCGTGATCAAGCTCCCCGCGACCGACGGCAGCCTGACGGCCTATCAGCCGCGCGCCGAATCGCGCTCCTTCACGCCCGACAGCACTCCCTTCGCCGACCGCTCCGTACTCGCCGCCGCCCACGTCGTCGGCGATCCGCTGGCACCCAACGAGCCGTTCGGCCCGCCGCTCGGCCCGCCCCCGCCGCAGTCCCTCGACTGGGACGCCACCCTCGCCTTCCGCCGGCACCTGTGGTCCCACGGCTTCACCGTCGCCGAGGCCCTGGACACCGCACACCGCGGCGCCGGTCTCGACTGGCCCACCGCCGCCGAACTGATCCGCCGCTCCGGTGCCGAGGCCCGCGCGGTCGGCGGCCGGCTCGCCGTGGGCGTATGGACCGATCAGCTCGACCCGTTCGCCCAGCACAGCATCGACGACGTCAAGAAGGCGTACCTGGAGCAGCTGGAGGTCGCCGAGGAAGCCGGCGCCACCGCGATCATCCAGGCCAGCACAGCGCTCGCGCAGGCCGCCCGCACCCCCGAGGAGTACGCGGGCGTCTACGCCACGCTCCTCGCGCAGACCAGCCGCCCGGCCGTCCTCCACTGGCTGCTGCCCGAGTGGGTACCAGGACACGCCGGGTACTGGGGGCACGCCGAGGCCGAGCAGGCCACCCAGGCGTTCCTCGACCTGATCGCCACCCACCGGGACCGCATCGACGGTGTCAAGGTCGCCCCGCTGACCCCCGAGGCGGAGACCGCGCTGCGCCGCCGGCTGCCCGACGGCGTCCGCTTCTACACCGGCGACTACGACACGTACACCGACCTGATCGCGGGCGACGCACAGGGCCACAGCGACGCGCTCTCGCCCGTCTTCGACCTCCTCGCGCCGGTCGCCGCCGAGGCGTTCCGCACCCTCGACGCGGGCGACGAGCAGGGCTTCCGCGGCCGCCTGGACACCACTCTCCCGCTGGCCCGGCACGTCTTCGAAGGCCCCGGCCGCAGCACGCTGTTCTTCAAGACAGGGCTGGTCTTCCTGGCCTGGCTGGCCGGCCACGCCGAACACTCCCGCATGGTGTGGGCCGAGCAGGGCGCCCGCTCCGTACCGCACCTCGCCACGGCCTACCGGCTCGCCGACGAGCTGGGCCTCTTCCCGGACCCCGCGCTCGCCGCGCACCGCATCAAGCAGTACCTCGCCGTCTCCGGCGTCGCCCAGTGACCCGCCCGCACGCCGGCCACCGCACCGCGCGCACCCCGTTCCAGGAGGATTCCAGACCATGACCAGTGCAGTGGTGCTCGGCGGCGGGATGGCCGGCATGCTCGCGGCGGCGGCACTCGCCCGCCGCGCCGACCGCGTCACCGTCATCGAGAGCGACCGGTTCCCCGACGGTCCGGCCCCGCGCAAGGGCCTGCCGCAGGGCCACCACAACCACATGTTCATGAGTGGTGGCGCGCAGGCACTCGACGAGCTGCTCCCGGGCACCACCGACGCACTGTTCGCGGCCGGTGCCCGGCGCCGCGGTATGCCCGGTGACCTGCTGACACTCTCCGCCGAAGGCTGGTACCGGCGGCACCGCGGCGACGCGTACGTCATCGCCTGCAGCCGTGACCTCATCGACCACGTCGTCCGCACCCGGGTCCTCGCCGACAAGAAGATCACCGTGCTCGAGTCCGCCAAGGCCACCGGCCTGACCGGCGACCGTCACCGCATCACCGGCGTGCGCATCGACCGGGAGGGAGCCGAGGACGAAACCATCGACGCCGACCTCGTCGTTGACGCCACCGGGCGCCGCTCCCGGACCCCGCAGTGGCTCACCGAACTCGGGCTCCCCGAAGTCCAGGAGGAGCGGGTCGACGCCGGCTTCGCCTACGCCAGCCGCAGCTACGAAGCCCCCGAAGGCGTACCCGAAGACTTCCCCGGAGTACTCATCCAGGCCCGCTCCGGCACCGGAAGCCCCGGCCGCGGCGGTGCGCTGCTCCCCAACGAGGGCAACCGCTGGATCGTCGCCCTCATCGGTACCCGCGGTGGGCAGCCCCCCACCGACGAGGCCGGTTTCACGGCGTTCGCCAGGGAACTGCGCGACCCCGCCATCGCCGACCTGATGGCCGCGGCCACCCCCGCGGGCCCCATTCGCGCCTACCGCGGCATGCCCAACTGGCGCCGCCGGTACGAGAAGCTGCCGCTGCCCGAAGGCCTCGTCGTCATCGGCGACGCCGCCACCACCCTGAACCCGAACCACGCCACCGGCATGTCCATCGCCGCGCTCGGCGCGCTGGCCCTGCGCACCGAAGCCGCACGCCACGGCATCGCACCGGGCCTCGGCCGCGCCGCACAACAGGCCATCGCCAAGGCCGCCGACGGCCCCTGGCAAATGGCCGTCGGCGCCGACCAGTGGTTCCCCGGAGCCGAGCTGACCATCAAGCGCGCCCCCGAACCGCTGCGCCGGTTCACCGCCCGGTTCGCCCGGATGACTACGGAGAACGCCGCGCTGTCCAACGCGTCGTTCAATGTGGCGGCCCTGCACGCCCCGCCCAGCAGCATGATGACCCTGCCGGCGCTGCTGACCGTCGCCCGCGGACCGCGCCGGGCACCGCTCACCCGCGCACAGGCCATCGCCCAGTACCCGGAGTTCGGTGACCTGCTCAAGCCGGCGCCCGCGCATAGGGGCCGGGCAATCAAGTAAGGGGTTGGCGGGGCGGCCCGACGCAACCAGGATCGTTGCAGAGAGTTCCGGAATTCTTGGCCGGCCGCCAATCATTCATGTCAATCATGCCGTTTATGGGGGTGCCTTCGGTGAGCGGTGCGGAATTGCTTTCCGTCATTCCGTGGACCATTTCCGGAAAGAGCCCGGAAGCGCTGCGGGCCCAGGCGGCCCGGCTGCGCCAGTATGTGGCCGAGCGCCCCGCATACCGGCCCGTGGATGTCGCCCGCTCGCTGGCCACCACGCGCGCCGCGCTCACCCACCGCGCGGTCGTCGTCGCCCGGGGCCGGGACGGGCTGCTCACCGGACTCGACGCGCTGGCCGAAGGCAGCACCGCGGGCGACGAGGCCGCGGTGATCACCGGAGCCGCGGGCAACCCCCGGCTCGCCTTCGTCTTCCCCGGCCAGGGCTCGCAATGGGCCGGAATGGCCCTCGAACTCCTCGATACGGCCCCGGCGTACGCCGAGCGGATGACGCAGTGCCGCGACGCGCTGGCCGCCTTCGTCGACTGGGACCTGCTGGCCGTCCTGCGCCAGGAGCCGGACGCCCCCACGCTGGACCCGGTCGACGTGGTGCAGCCCGTGCTCTGGGCGGTCATGGTCTCCCTCGCCGCGCTGTGGCGGTCCTACGGTGTGGAGCCGTCCGCGGTCGTCGGCCACTCACAGGGCGAGATCGCCGCGGCGACCGTGGCCGGCGCGCTGTCCCTGGAGGACGGCGCCCGCGTCGTCGCCCTGCGCAGCCAGTTGATCGGCCGGAGCCTGGCGGGCAAGGGCGGCATGATGTCCGTACCGCTCCCGGCCCAGCAGCTCACCGAGCGGCTGCGGCCCTGGGAGGGCCGGGTCCAGCTGGCGGCCGTCAACGGTCCCGGCACCGCCGTCGTGTGCGGCGAGACCGCGGCCCTGGACGAGGTGCACGATCGGCTCACCGCGGACGGCGTACGCGCCAAGAAGATCCCGGTGGACTACGCCTCCCACTCGCACTACGTCGAAGCCGTCCGCGACGAACTCCTCGCCCTGCTCGCACCGGTGACGCCGCGCACCGCCTCCGTCGCCTTCTACTCGACCGTCACCGGCACGGTGCTCGACACCACCGCGCTCGACGCCGAGTACTGGTACACCAACCTGCGGCAGACCGTACGTTTCGAGGACGCCACCCGGGCCCTCCTCGCCGACGGCCACTCCCTCTTCGTCGAGTCCAGTCCGCACCCGATCCTCAAGATCGGCGTGGGCGAGACCATCGAGGCCACCGGCCGCCCCGCCGCCGTCATCGGATCGCTCCGCCGCGACCAGGGCGGCCTCGCCGACTTCACCGCTTCGCTCGCCGAGGCGTACGTCCGCGGTGTGCCCGTCGACTGGTCACCGTTCTTCGCGTCCGGTGACCTCGTCGACCTGCCGACGTACGCCTTCCGCCGCACCCGCTACTGGCTCGACGTGCCCATGCCCGGTACCGAGATCCAGCGCGTGGGCCAGGCCGCGCTCGACCACCCCCTGCTGGGCGCCACCGTCGAGCCCGCCGAACTCGGTGGCCACCTCTTCACCAGCCGCATCTCACGGCAGACCCACCCCTGGCTCGCCGACCACGAGGCGCTGGGCACGGTGCTGCTGCCCGGCACGGCCTTCGTGGAACTGGCCGTCCGCGCCGGGGACGAGGCCGGCTGCGACGTCCTGGAAGAACTCACCCTCCAGGCCCCCCTGGTCCTGCCGGAGTCCGGCGCCGTCGACCTCCAGGTACGGGTCGGCGGCGCCGACGAGCGGGGCGCACGGCCGGTCACCGTGCACTCCCGCGGCCCCGCCGAAGGCGCCCCCTGGACGTGCCACGCCACCGGCACCCTCACCACCGGCGCCCCGGCCCCCGCCTTCGACCTCGCCCAGTGGCCGCCGCAAGGGGCCGAGCCGATCGGCCTGGACGGCGCGTACGAGCGGCTGCTGACCCGCGGGTACGCGTACGGACCGGTCTTCCAGGGCCTCACGGCGGCCTGGCGCCGCGGCGACGAGCTGTTCGCCGAGGTCTCCCTCGACGCCCGGGCCCATGCCGACGCCGCCCGCTTCGGCCTCCACCCCGCGCTGCTGGACGCCGCGCTCCACCCCGAACTGGTCGCCGACGGAGACGAGAGCGGCGCGACGGTACTGCCGTTCGCGTGGAACGACGTCACCCTGCACGCGAGCGGCGCCACCGCGCTGCGGGTCCGCCTCGCCCCCGCCGACCAGGGCGGCACCGCCATCCAGGCGGCCGACGAGACCGGCGCTCCCGTACTGAGCGTGGGCGTGCTCGTCGCCAGGGCCGTCTCGGCACAGCAGCTCGAAGCGGCGAGCGGCAGCACGGCGGAACGCCCGTATCACCTGCGGTGGGTGGCCACGCCGCTCCCGGACACCGTTCCGGAAGCGGCGGACCTCGTCACACTGGGGCCAGCGCCCACGTTCCTGGACCTGCCGCACGCGGCGGACCTCGAAGAACTGCTGGCCGGTGCGGTGCCACCGGTCGTCCTGGTACCGCTCGCCGCAGACACACCGCCCGCCGACACACCGCCCGCCGATGTGCCCGCCGGCGTACGGGCCATGGCCCACCGGGTCCTGGACCTGCTGCGCACCTGGCTCGTGGACGAGCGGCTCGCCGACACCCGGCTCGTCTTCGTGACCCGTAACGCCGTATCGGCACCGGGCGTCCCGGACGCGGCGGACGGCCCGGACCTGACCGTCGCCCCCGTCTGGGGGCTGGTCCGCGCGGCCCAGGCCGAGAACCCCGGCCGGTTCGGCCTCGTCGACCTCGACGGCACCGAGGAATCACTGCGGGCCCTGGCCGCCGCGATCGACCACGGTGAGAGCGAACTCGTTTTGCGCACCGGCCAGGCGCTGCTGCCCCGCCTCGGCCACGCCCCGGAAACCACCGGCGAGCCGGCCGGGACCGACGCCTTCCCGGCCCTCGACCCCGAAGGCACCGTCCTGATCACCGGTGGCACCGGCGGGCTCGGCGCGATCACCGCGCGGCACCTGGCCGCCGAGCACGGTGTCCGGCACCTCCTGCTCACCAGCCGCCGCGGCGCGGACGCTCCCGGCGTCCCCGCACTCGTCGCCGAGCTGGAGACCGCGGGCGCCCAGGTGACCGTCGCCGCCTGCGATGTCGCCGACCGCGCCGCGCTCCGGCAGCTCCTCGCCGGCATTCCCGAAGCGCACCCGCTGACGGGCGTGGTGCACTCCGCCGGCATCCTCGACGACGGCATCGTCACGTCCCTCACCGACGAGCGGATCGACGCGGTCCTCGCGCCCAAGGCGGACGCCGCCTGGCACCTGCACGAGCTGACCGCCGACCGGGACCTCGCGCTGTTCGTCCTGTACTCCTCGGCTGCCGGCACTCTCGGCGCCGGCGGCCAGGCCAACTACGCGACCGCCAACGTCTTCCTGGACGCCCTGGCCCACCACCGCCGGGCCGCCGGGCTGCCCGCGACCTCCATGGCCTGGGGCCTGTGGGCGGCCGGCACCGGCATGACCGGGCAGCTCGGCGAGGCGGACATCGAGCGCCTGGCCCGGCAGGGCTTCCCCGCCATGTCGACCGCGGAGGGACTGGACCTCTTCGACGCGGCACTGCGCGACCCCGCCCGCACCCCCCTGCAACTCCTCCTGCACCTCAACCTTCACGCGCTGCGCACTCAGGCGCTGGCCGGCGACGCCCAGCCGGTCCTCCGCGACCTGGTACGCGTCCCGGCCCGCCAGGCCGCCCGTACCGGCGGAACCACGGGCGGCACCCTTCAGGACCGGCTCGTCCGGCTGCCGGACGCCGAGCAGGACCGGCTCCTGCTGGAGCTGGTCCGCACCCAGACCGCCGAAGTACTCGGCCATGCCTCGCCGGACGCCGTCGATCCCGACCGCGCCTTCAAGGAGCTCGGCTTCGACTCGCTGACCGCTGTCGAGCTCCGCAACCGGCTCGGCGCCGGGACCGGCCTGCGACTGCCCGCCACGCTGATCTTCGACCACCCCTCGGCCCGTGCGGTCGCGATGCTTCTGAAGGAGCGGGCACTCGGCGCCGAAGCAGGCACCACCGTGCACTCGCCCGGCACCGCGCGTCCCGACGACGAGCCCATCGCGATCGTCGCCATGGCCTGCCGCTTCCCCGGCGGCGTCAACAGCCCCGAAGACCTCTGGCGGCTGCTGATCGAGGAGCGGGAGACCGTATCGGAATTCCCCACCGACCGGGGCTGGGACATCGAGCGGATCTACGCCCCCGAACCCGGCACACCCGGCAGGACGTACACGACCTCCGGCGGCTTCCTCTACGACGCCGCCGAGTTCGACGCCCAGTTCTTCGGCATCGCCCCGAACGAAGCGCTGACCATGGACCCGCAGCAGCGGCTCCTGCTGGAGACCTCCTGGGAACTGCTGGAACGCGCGGGCATCGACCCGGGCACCCTCAAGGGCAGCCCCACGGGCGTCTTCACCGGCGCCATGTACCACGACTACGCGAACAGCAGCGCCACCGGCTCCATCGCCTCGGGCCGCCTCTCGTACACGTACGGCCTCGAAGGCCCCGCGGTGACGGTGGACACGGCGTGCTCGTCCTCCCTGGTCGCACTGCACCTGGCGATCCAGTCGCTGCGCTCGGGCGAGTGCACGCTCGCCCTGGCCGGCGGGGTCACCGTGATGGCCACCCCGGAAGTACTGATCGAGTTCGGCCTCCAGCAGGGCCTGTCGCCCGACGGCCGCTGCCGCTCCTTCGCCGAGTCGGCGGACGGCACCGGATTCTCCGAGGGCGTCGGCCTGCTCCTGGTGGAGCGGCTGTCGGACGCGCGCCGCAACAGGCACCCGGTCCTCGCGGTCGTCCGCGGCTCGGCCGTCAACCAGGACGGCGCGAGCAACGGCCTGTCCGCGCCGAACGGCCCCGCGCAGCAGCGCGTCATCCAGCGAGCCCTGGCCGCGTCGCAAATCGGCCCGTCGAAGGTCGACGCGGTCGAGGCACACGGCACCGGTACGACACTGGGCGACCCGATCGAGGCCCAGGCGCTGCTGGCGACGTACGGCCAGGACCGCCCGGACGGCACACCGCTGTGGCTGGGGTCCGTCAAATCCAACATCGGACATGCCCAGGCCGCGGCCGGCGTCGCCGGCGTCATCAAGATGGTCGAGGCCATGCGCCACGGCACCCTCCCCAAGTCACTGCACGCGGACGAGCGCTCCAGCAAGGTCGAATGGGACGCGGGCGCGGTCCAGCTGCTGTCCGAGGCCCGCGCCTGGCCGGACACCGGGCGCCCGCGCCGGGCGGGCGTCTCGTCCTTCGGCATCAGCGGCACCAACGCACACGTCGTCCTCGAACAGGCCCCGGCCGACGAGCCCGCAGCACCGGCGGCCACGGACCCGGCCGTCCCGCTGCCCTGGGTGCTCTCCGCGCGTACCCCGGGCGCCCTGCGCGCCCAGGCCGGCCGCCTCACCGAGCTACTGCGTCAGGAGCCGCACGCCCGGCCCGTCGACCTCGCGTACTCGCTCGCCACCACCCGGGCACCCCTGGAGCGGCGCGCCGCCTTCGTGGCACGGGACACCGCACAGGCGCTCCGCGCCCTGGAGACGCTCGCCGAGGGAGAGCTCCCGCCGGGAGCCGTACGGGAACAGGCCCGCTCCGGCGCCCCGACCGCCTTCCTCTTCACCGGACAGGGCGCACAGCGTCTCGGCATGGGCCGCGAGCTGCACCGCGCCTTCCCCGTCTTCGCGCGCGCCTTCGACACCGCGCTCGCGGAACTCGACCAGCACCTCGACCGCCCGCTGCGGGACGTGGTGTGGGGCGAGGACGCGGCACTGCTCCACCGCACCGCGTACGCCCAGCCCGCGCTTTTCGCCTTCGAGGTGGCGCTGTACCGGCTGGTGGAGTCCTGGGGAGTACGGCCCGGCTTCGTGGCCGGCCACTCGATCGGCGAGATCGCCGCCGCCCGGGTCGCCGATGTCCTGTCCCTCGCCGACGCGGCGAAGCTGGTGACCGCGCGCGGACGGCTGATGGACGCGCTGCCCGCGGGCGGCGCGATGGCGGCCGTACAGGCGACGGAAGAAGAAGTGCGGCCACGGCTGACCGACGGGGTGACCATCGCGGCGGTCAACGGCCCGGACTCCCTCGTGATTTCCGGCGCCGAATCCCAAGTACACGCCGTCCAGGACCACTTCACGACACTCGGCCGCCGGACGGCCCGCCTGAAGGTCTCGCACGCCTTCCACTCGCCCCTGATGGAGCCGATGCTCGCCGAGTTCGCGGAGATCGCGTCCGGACTGTCGTACGGCAGGCCGCAGATCCCGTTCGTCTCCACGCTCACCGGCGCCCCGGTCACCGACGAGCTGACGAACCCGGACTACTGGGTCCGCCACGTCCAGGAGGCGGTCCGCTTCGCCGAGGCCGTCAGCTGCCTGGACGCCCTGCACGTCGACACCTACCTCGAACTCGGTCCCGACGCGGTCCTCAGCGGCACCGGACCCGGCAGCGTGACCACCCGGCAGGACGGCAGGGAGCCCGCCTTCGTCCCGGCCCTGCGGCGGGACCGCGACGAGGAGGCCACCGTCGTGGCCGCGCTCGCGCAACTGCACGCCCGCGGTGCCGAAGTGGACTGGCCGGCGTTCTACGCCCGCCGGGACGCCCGCCGCGTCCCCCTCCCGACGTACGCCTTCCAGCGCAAGCCGTACTGGCTCGCCGCGGAGCCCGGCGCCGTATCCGCCCCTGCTCCGGCCCGGGACGGCGATCACAGTGGCGCCGCGACCGGTGACGACACCGCGCCCTGGCAGGCCATCACCGAGCTCACCGGGACCGAACGGGAGCGCGCGGCCCTGGAATTCGTACGCCGACAGGTCGCCGGTGTCCTCGGCATCGAATCCCTCGACGACGTGGAGCCGGACCGCGCCTTCCAGGAACTCGGCTTCGACTCGGTCGCCGCCGTCGAACTGCGCAGACGACTGACCGCGGCCACCGGCATCGACCTGCCGGCCACCCTCGTCTTCGACCACCCGGCAGCCCGCTCCGTCACCGGACTCCTGCTCGCCGGGACCGCCCCGGACGGCGACGACCCCGTCCGGCGCGCACTCACCGAACTCGACCGCGTGGCGGCGGCCCTGGATGCCGAACTCCACGCACACGGGCCGGACAGCGAGGCCGGTGCGCGCATCGCCGCCCGCATGGAGGCGGCCCTGCGCAGATGGCGGGACGCCCGAGGCACCGGCCCGACGGATGACGGAGCATCCGGCGACTACGGGTCCGCGACCGATGACGAACTGTTCCAGGCGCTGGACAACCTGGAGATTGGCTGATGGCAATGGGGAACGACGACAAGCTTCGCGACTACCTCAAGCGTGCCACCGCCGAGCTCCAGCAGACCCGCAGGCGGCTGCGCGAGGCCGAGGCCAAGGACCACGAGCCGATCGCGATCGTGTCCATGGCCTGCCGCTTCCCCGGCGATGTGGACACCCCGGAGAAGCTGTGGGACCTGGTGGCCGACGGCCGGGACGCCATCACCGGCTTCCCCGGCAACCGCGGCTGGGACATCGAGAACCTCTACGACCCCGAGCCCGCCACCCCGGGCAAGACCTACAGCCGCCAGGGCGGATTCCTCCACGAAGCAGGGGAGTTCGACGCCGACTTCTTCAAGATGAGCCCGCGGGAGGCCAGGGAGACCGACCCGCAGCAGCGGCTGCTCCTGGAGACCGCCTGGGAGGCCCTGGAGCGCGGCGGCCTCGCCCCCACCTCCCTCAAGGGCTCCAGGACCGGCGTCTTCGCCGGCGTCGCGTACCACGACTACGCGGCAAATGGTTACGGCCGCCTGGCCAGCGTCGTCTCCGGACGCATCGCCTACACGCTCGGGCTGGAGGGACCCGCGGTCACGGTGGACACGGCCTGCTCGTCCTCCCTGGTGGCCCTGCACCTGGCGGTCCAGTCGCTGCGCTCGGGCGAGTGCACGCTCGCCCTGGCCGGCGGGGTCACCGTGATGACCACACCCGACTCCTTCGTGGGCTTCAGCCAGGACCGCGGGCTGGCCCCGGACGGCCGCTGCAAGTCCTTCGCGTCGGCCGCGGACGGCACCGGCTGGGGCGAGGGCGTCGGCATGCTCCTGGTGGAGCGACTGTCGGACGCGCAACGGAACGGGCACCCGGTCCTCGCCGTCGTACGGGGCTCGGCCGTGAACCAGGACGGCGCGAGCAACGGCCTGTCCGCACCGAACGGCCCGTCACAGCAGCGAGTCATCCAACAGGCCCTGCAAGCATCGCAGTTGAGCCCGTCGGACGTGGACGCGGTAGAGGCGCACGGTACGGGTACGACGTTGGGCGACCCGATCGAGGCGCAGGCGTTGTTGGCGACGTACGGGCAGGAGCGGGCCGGTGGTGAGCCGTTGTGGCTGGGGTCGCTGAAGTCGAACGTGGGGCACACGCAGGCCGCCGCCGGTGTCGGCGGAATCATCAAGATGGTCGAGGCCATGCGGCACGGCGTATTGCCGAAGACGTTGCATGTGGATGAGCCATCGCCGCAGGTGGACTGGTCGGCGGGCGACGTTCGGTTGCTGACAGAGGCACGCCCGTGGCCGGAGGCGGGACGTCCCCGGCGGGCGGCCGTGTCGTCCTTCGGACTCAGCGGCACCAACGCACACGTGGTGCTGGAACAGGCGCCGCCCGCGCCCGAGCCGGAGCGAGCGGTGAACGGGTCGGAGGGCCCCGCAACGGCGGTTCCGCTCCTCCTCTCCGCCCGCAGCCCGGAAGCCCTCAACGCACAGGCCCGGCGCCTGCGGGACCACCTCGACGGCACCGATACGCCCCTCCTCGACCTGGGACACTCCCTCGCCACTACACGCTCCGCGTGGGAACACCGGGCGGCCCTCGTCACCCGTACACGCGATGACCTGCTGCGCGACCTGACCCGCCTCGCGGACGGCGAGGCCCCGACGGGCACGGTGCGCGGCAAGGCCGCGGACGGCCCCAGCGCGTTGTTGTTCACGGGCCAGGGGGCGCAGCGGCTGGGAATGGGCCGGGAGTTGTATGCGGCGTTCCCGGTCTTCGCCGAGTCTTTCGACGCGGTACTGGGTGAGCTGGAGCCGGGACTGCGGGAGGTGATGTGGGGCGAGGACGCGGAACTGCTCAACCGCACCCGCAACACCCAGCCGGCGCTGTTCGCCTTCGAGGTGGCGTTGTTCCGGCTGATGGAGTCGTGGGGGGTGCGTCCGGACTTCGTGGCCGGGCATTCCATCGGTGAGATCGCGGCGGCGCATGTGGCCGGGGTGTTGTCGCTGTCCGATGCGGCGAGGTTGGTGTCGGCGCGCGGCCGGCTGATGGATGCGCTGCCCGCGGGCGGCGCGATGGTGGCGGTGCAAGCTTCGGAGGCGGAGGTGCTGCCGCACCTTGCCGACGGGGTGAGCATCGCGGCGGTGAACGGTCCGTCGGCTGTGGTGGTCTCCGGCGCGGAGCCCGAAGTCCTGGCGATCGCAGCGCACTTCGAGGGCGCAGGCCGCAAAGTGACGCGCCTCCAGGTCTCGCATGCGTTCCACTCACCGCTGATGGAGCCGATGCTCGATGAGTTCCGGACCATGGCTGAGGGATTCACCTACAACACACCCCGGATTCCCTTCATCTCGACGCTCACCGGCGACCGGGTCACCGATGAGCTGACCGCTCCCGGTTACTGGGTGCGGCATGTGCGCGAGGCGGTGCGTTTCGCGGATGCCGTCCGGGTCCTGGAGAAGTCCGGTGTTGTGACCTTCGTCGAGGTCGGCCCCGCGGCCGTACTGTCGGCCACCGGCCCGTCCTGCCTGGCCGACGGCAGCGACGCCGCGTTCGTGCCGCTGCTGCGCCGCGGCCATGACGAGGAGAGTGAACTCGCCCTCGGGCTCGGCGCGGCACACGTGGCGGGTGCGCAGGTGGACTGGCATGCCTACTACGCGGGGCGGGGCGCCCGGCGGGTGGACCTGCCCACGTACGCCTTCCAGCGCCGTTGGTACTGGTTCGACCGGCCCGCGGGCGATGACGGCCGGCCCTCCGCGGCGCCGACCGGTGCAGGTGTCCAGGAGCCGAGGGCCGGGCTCGACAGTCACCGTTACCGACTCACCTGGGCTCCGGTCAGGGACGACGCGCCGCAGGCCGCCCTGCCGGGCACCTGGCTGGTCGTCGTACCCGCCGGATACCGGGACGACAAGCGTGCTGCCGCGCTCCTCGACGGGCTGGCCGGGCGCGCCGACCAGCTCGTCCACCTGGAGGCGACCGGTGCCGACCGTACCGCTCTCGCACGGCAGGTCGCCGAGGTCACCGGTGAGGCTGCGGGCCGCGGACGGCAGCTCGCCGGCGTCCTCTCGCTGCTCGCGCTCGACGACGTACCGCACCCCCGGCACCCGCACCTCGCCCGGGGCGTCGCCGACACCGTCACGCTGGTACAGGCCCTGGCGGACGCGCGCGTCACGGCGCGGCTGTGGGGCGTGACCGCACGTGCCGTCGCGGTCACCGCGGACGAGGAGCCCGACAATCCCTCGCAGGCCATGCTCTGGGGCATGGGCGCGGGACTTGCCCTGGACCACCCGGACACCTGGGGCGGCATGATCGACCTGCCCGCGGCCGTGGACGCGAAGGTCCTGGACCACGTATGTGCCGTGCTGGCGGCCCCGGTGGCGCCCGCCTCGTCGACCGAGGGCCACGACAGGGTCGCCGTCCGGGACGGCGGCCGGTACACCCAGCGCATGACACATGCCCCGCTCGGTACGGCGGTGCCGCCGCGGGACTGGCGGCCCAGCGGCACCGTCCTCATCACCGGCGGTACCGGGGGCCTCGGTGCCCATGTCGCCCGGATGCTGGCCGACCGCGGGGCCGGACATCTGCTCCTCACCAGCCGCCGCGGCCGGGACGCCGACGGCGTCGCCGAGCTGGAGCGCGAGCTGACCGAGCGCGGTGCGCGGGTCACGGTCGAGGCCTGCGACGTCGCCGACCGGGCAGCGCTGCGCGACGTGCTGGCCGCGATTCCGGAGGAGTATCCGCTCACCGCGGTGGTGCACGCCGCCGGTGTGATGCAGCGCATCGCACCGCTGACCGAGCTGTCGGTCGAGGAGTTCGCGGAGACGGCGCGCGCCAAGATGGCGGGCGCCCGGCACCTGGACGAACTCCTCGGTGACCGGCCACTGGACGCGTTCGTGCTGTTCTCCTCCGGCGCCGCCGTGTGGGGCAGCGCAGGGCAAGCCGCGTACGGCGGCGCCAACGCCTACCTCGACGCACTCGCCCAGCGCCGTCGGGCGAACGGCCGCACCGCGACCTCCATCGCCTGGGGTTCCTGGGACAGCGGCATGGTGGACGCCGCACTCGGCGCGGCACTGCGCCGGATCGGCGCGCCTCCGATGGATCCCGGCCGCTGCCTGGAAGGGCTGGGGCAGGCGCTCGATCACGACGAGAGCCACCTGGTGTTCGCCGACATCGAGTGGTCGCGCTTCGCGCCCACGTACGGCTTCGCCCGGGCCTGCCCGCTGCTGAACGAACTGCCGGCGGCCCGGGCGGCCCTGGACCCCGGCCCGGGCGCCGGCGGTTCCGACGGCACGGGACCGGACTTCGTGGCCGGCCTGGCGGCGCTGCCCGAGCCCCAGCAGACCCGCACGCTGCTCGACCTCGTCCGTACCCACGTCGCCGAGCTGCTCGGTTACGACGGTCCCGAACAGCTCGACCCGGCGCGGCCCTTCGAAGACCTCGGCTTCGACTCGGTCGCCGCCGTGGACGTCACCAAGCGGCTCAGCGACGCGGTCGGCCGCAGACTCCCGACCACGATGGTCTTCGACCACGCCTCCCCGGCCGCGCTGGCGGACTACCTGCGCGCGGAACTCTGCCAGGACGGCCCGGCGGACGGGCTGTCCGTACTCGCCGAACTCGACCGCATCGAAGCGGCCGTCACCGCGCTGCCGCCCGAGGAGATCCGGCGCGGACGGGTCGTCGACCGGCTGCGGACCCTGCTCGCCAGGGCCGGCGAGGCAGCCGGGGAAACGGAGCGCACGGCCGCCGTCCCCGGCGGGATCGCCGACGCCACCACCGCCGACGACGTCTTCGACTTCATCGACCGGGAGCTCGGCCTCGGCTGACCACCCCGCCCGAAGGAATTCGGGCCCGAGAACTCTTCGCAGAGCTGCACGGCGGCCGGTGCTGCCGCCGCACGAACAAGGATGTTGTGAGGCTGGGAATGGCTGACGACCAGAAGCTCCTCGAGTACCTCAAGCGGGTCACCACCGATCTGGCCCAGACCCGGCAGCGGCTCCAGGAGTTCGAGGCCAGGGAACAGGACCCGATCGCGATCGTGTCCATGAGCTGCCGCTACCCCGGCGGCATCGAGTCCCCCGAGGACCTGTGGCGACTGGTCGCCGAGGGCGGCGACGCCATCGGGGAGTTCCCCGCGGACCGCGGCTGGAACCTGGCCGGGCACGCCGCGGCCGGGCTCACCCGCCAGGGAGGCTTCGTACAAGACGTCGCCGGCTTCGACCCGGGTTTCTTCAACATCTCGCCACGCGAGGCCCAGGCCATGGACCCGCAGCAGCGGATCATGCTGGAACTTGCCTGGGAGGCCCTGGAACGCGCCGGCATCGCCCCCGACCGGGTACGCGGCAGCCAGACCGGCGTGTTCGCCGGCTCCGGCTTCCAGGACTACGGCGATCTGCTCAACGCCGCACCCGAGGCATCCGCCGCGTACATGGGTACGGCCGCGGTCGCCGCCGTCATCGCCGGCCGGGTCTCCTACACCCTCGGCCTGGAGGGACCCGCGGTTACCGTCGACACGGCCTGCTCCTCCTCGCTGGTCGCCGTGCACCTGGCCGCCCAGGCGCTGCGCGACGGCGAGTGCACCCTCGCACTGGCCGGCGGCGTCATGGTGATGTCGACCCCCGGCCCGTTCGTGGGGATGAGCAAGCAGGGCGGCCTCGCACGGGACGGCCGGATCAAGGCGTTCGCGGACGCCGCCGACGGTACCGCCTGGTCCGAGGGCGCCGGCCTGCTCGTACTGGAACGCCTCTCCGACGCCCGCAGCAACGGCCACCCGGTCCTCGCGGTCATCCGGGGCTCGGCGGTCAACCAGGACGGCGCGAGCAATGGCCTCACCGCCCCGAACGGCCCGTCCCAGCAGCGCGTCATCCGCCAGGCCCTGGCCGCCGCCCGGCTCACCAGCCACCAGATCGACCTGGTCGAGGGCCATGGCACCGGTACGACGCTCGGTGACCCCATCGAGGCGCAGGCACTGCTGGCGACGTACGGACACGGCCGCCCGGAGGACACCCCGCTCTGGCTGGGCTCGCTCAAGTCCAACATCGGCCATGCCCAGGCCGCCGCCGGTGTCGGCGGCATCATCAAGCTCGTCCAGGCGATCCACCACGGCGTCATGCCCCGCACGCTCCACGTCGACCGGCCCACCACCCACGTCGACTGGCAGGCCGGCAACGTCCGGCTGCTGACCGAGGCCCGCGACTGGCCGGGGACCGAACAGCCCCGCCGGGCCGCGGTCTCCGCCTTCGGCGTCAGCGGCACCAACGCACACCTGATCCTCGAAGAAGCACCGCTGACCTGCGAAGAGCCGCCGCGCGAGGAGGCCGCGGACGGTATTCCCCATCCGCTGCCCTGGCCCGTCTCCGCCCGCAGCGCCGACGCCCTGCCCGCCCAGGCGGCCCGCCTCGCCACACACCTCGACCAGCACCCCGAACTCCGCCCCGTGGACGTCGGCTACTCCCTCGCCACCACCCGCGCCGGTCTGGAACACCGGGCCGTGCTCCTGCCCGAGGACACGGAGGGTTACGGAGACGCACTGGCCGCACTCGCCGCGGGCCGCCCTGCGCCGGGGCTCGTACAGGGGTTGGTGTCGGACGGCCTCAGCGCGTTTCTGTTCACGGGGCAGGGGGCCCAACGTCTCTGCATGGGGCGGCAGTTGTATGCGGCGTTCCCCGTCTTCGCCGAGGCGCTGGACGCGGTACTGGATGAGCTGGAGCCGGGGCTGCGGGAGGTGATGTGGGGTGAGGACGCGGAGCTGCTGAACCGCACTCGTTTCACTCAGCCCGCACTCTTCGCCGTCGAGGTGGCGTTGTTCCGGCTGGTGGAGTCCTGGGGGGTGCGCCCGGATTACGTGGCCGGGCACTCCATCGGGGAGATCGCGGCGGCACATGTCGCTGGGGTGCTGTCCTTGTCCGATGCGGCGAGGTTGGTGTCGGCACGTGGGCGGTTGATGGATGCGCTGCCGGCGGGCGGTGCGATGGTGGCGGTGCAGGCTTCGGAGGCGGAGGTGCTGCCGCACCTCGCCGACGGGGTGAGCATTGCCGCGGTGAACGGCCCGGCGGCTGTGGTGGTCTCCGGCGCGGAGCCCGCAGTCCTGGCTCTCGCAGCGCACTTCGAGGGCGAGGGCCGCAAGGTGACGCGCCTGCGAGTGTCGCATGCGTTCCACTCGCCGTTGATGGAGCCGATGCTCGCCGAGTTCGAGCAGGTGGTTGCTTCGCTTACGTACAACGCACCGCGGATTCCGTTCGTCTCGACCCTCACCGGCGCTCCGGTCACCGGGGAACTGACGGCTCCTGATTATTGGGTGCGGCATGTGCGCGAGGCGGTTCGTTTCGCGGATGCCGTCCGGGTCCTGGAGGCCGAGGGTGTCACCCGCTTCCTGGAGCTGGGCCCGGATGCCGTCCTGACCGCGATGGCCCAGCAGACCGTGGAGTCGGACTCCGCCGCCCTCGTACCGGCCCTGCGCAAGGACCGCCCCGAGCCCGCCGCCCTGCTCACGGCCGTCGCCAGTCTCTACGTCCGCGGCACGACCGTCGACTGGGACGCGTTGTACGCCGGTTATGGCGCGCGCCGCGTGGAGTTGCCGACGTACGCCTTCCAGCGGCAGCGGTACTGGATGCGGCCCGAGGCCGGAGGGGAGGACCTCGGCGCGGCCGGTCTGGACTCCGCCGACCACCCGTTGCTGGGCGCGGCCGTGTCGATCGCCGACACCGAAGGTGCGGTCCTCACCGGCCGTCTCTCGACCACCACCCACCCTTGGCTCGCCGACCACGTCGTGGGCGGCACGGTCCTGTTCCCGGGCACCGGCTTCGTCGAGCTCGCGGTCCGCGCGGGGGACCAGGTCGGCTGCGACACCCTCATGGAGCTGACACTCTTCGCGCCGCTGGCACTGCCGGAGAACGGCGATGTGCAGATTCAGGTGGCGGTGGGACCGGCCGACGCGTTCGGTATCCGTCCGCTGACCATCCACTCCCGCCCGCACGGGGGCGCGGCCGACGCACCTTGGACCCAACATGCGGCGGGCGCCCTCGGCGCCGGGCTCGCTGAACCGGCCGAGGAACTCACCCAGTGGCCGCCGGCCGGTGCGGAGCCGATCGATCTGCAGGGACACTACGACGGTCTCGCGGAGGTCGGCCTCTCGTACGGCCCGGTCTTCCAAGGGCTCAGGGCCGCCTGGCGGGCCGCGGACTCCGGCGACGGTACGAACGAGGTGTTCGCCGAGGTCGAACTGCCCGCACAGAACAGGGAGACGGCCGAACGGCTCGGCCTGCACCCGGCGGTACTGGACGCCGCGCTGCACGCGGTGAGCTTTACCGGTGTGGTCGGCGAGCGCGCCGCGCTGCCCTTCGCCTGGAGCAGCGTCTCGCTGTACGCGTCGGGCGCCTCGCGGGTGCGAGTGCGGCTGACACCCACCCCTGGTGCGGAGGGCGTGAGCCTGGCGGTCGCGGACGCCGAAGGCCGGCCGGTGGCCACGGTCGGCTCGCTGGTGCTGCGCCCGATCTCGGACGAGCAACTGGCGGCGGCGCGTACTGAGTATCACGACTCGCTGTTCGGGGTGGCGTGGTCGCCGCTGTCGGTCGGGGCGACTGCAAGTACATCGGTGTCCGGTGCGGTCGTGGTGCGCAGCCAGTCGGGGAGCAGCGCGGCGGATGTCCGTGCGGCGACGACGGACGTGCTGGCCCGGTTGCAGTCGTACCTGGCCGCGGAGGCCGGTGGGCCGTTGGTTGTGGTGACTCGGGGTGCGGTTGCGGTGGCGGACGGGGAGGCGGTCCCTGATCTGGCGGGTGCTGCGGTGTGGGGTCTCGTACGGTCCGCGCAGTCGGAGAATCCGGGGCTGCCGATTGTGCTGGTCGACGTGGCGGCGACGGATGCCGATCAGCTTGATGAGGCCGTGGCGTTGGCTCTGGCGTCGGGCGAGCCGCAGGTGGCCGTCCGTGCGGGAGCGTCGCTCTACGCGCCGCGGCTGGTCCGTGTAGCCGCTACCGATGGACCCACCGCCGGACCGGGCGCTGTCTTCTCCGATGCCGGAACGATGCTGTTCACCGGTGCGACGGGTGCGCTGGGCGGGCTCTTCGCCCGGCATCTGGTCGCCGAGCACGGTGTACGGAAGCTGGTACTGCTCAGCCGTCGCGGCGCGGAGGCCCCGGGCGCGTCCGAACTGGTAGCAGAACTTGCCGAGTTGGGCGCCGAGGCGCGGATGGTGGCCTGCGATGCGGCCGACCGCACGGCGCTGGCCGAGGTGATTGCAACCATCCCGGACCTGACGGGCATCGTGCACGCGGCCGGAGTCCTCGACGACGGCGTCATCGACGCCCTCACCCCCGACCGTATGGATGCGGTCCTCCGTCCGAAGGCGGACGCGGCGCTCAACCTCCACCACCTCACCGCCGACCACCCCGGCCTGACGGCATTCGTTCTCTTCTCTTCCGGCTCCGGCACCCTCGGCGCACCCGGCCAGGGCAACTACGCAGCCGCCAACGCCTTCCTGGACGCCCTGGCCGCCCACCGACGGGCGCAGGGCCTGCCGGCGCAGTCCCTGGCCTGGGGCCTGTGGAGCTCCGGCATGGCCGGCACGCTCGACGCGGCCGACCGCGCTCGCATGGAGCAGAGCGGCATCTCTGCGCTGACCGAGCAGGAGGGCACGGAGCTCTTCGACGCCGCGCTGAACAGCGGCGAGGCCATCCTGGTCCCGGCCGCGTTCGACCTCCCGGCGCTGCGGGCCCAGGGGGAGGACCTGCCCGCCGTACTCCGCGGACTCGTCCCGGTGACGGCTCGCCGCCGCCGTGCGGGCACCGGCGGCGGAACCGAATCCGGTGCGCTGCAACGGCAGTTGGCCGCGCTGCCTCGGGAGGAGTGGGAAGCCACCCTGCTGGACCTCGTACTCAACCGCGCGGCGCTGGTGCTCGGCTTCGGCGATGCCCAGGCCATCGAGCCGTCGCGGGCCTTCCGTGAGCTGGGCTTCGACTCCCTCGCGGCGGTGGAACTGCGCAACGGCCTCAAGGAAGACACCGGGCTGCGGCTGCCCGCGACACTCGTCTTCGACTACCCGACGTCGGAGACCCTGGCGCGCCACCTGCTGGCGGAACTGTCCGGCTCGGGCTCGGCCTCGGCCGGCGGTGCCGTACCGGCGACGTTCACGGGTACGGCTTCAGGAGCCGGTGCTTCGGGCCCGGCAGCGTTCCTCGACGGCGATGACGACCTGATTGCGATCGTCGGCATGGCCTGCCGTTACCCGGGCGGTGTGACGAGCCCGGACGAGCTGTGGCGGCTGGTCGCGGACGGCGTGGACGCGATCTCCGAGTTCCCCACCGACCGCGGCTGGAATGTGTCGGAACTGTACGACCCCGACTCCGTACGGCCCAACACCAGCTATGTGCGCGAGGGCGGTTTCCTGCACGATGCCGCCGACTTCGATCCGGCGTTCTTCGGGATCAGCCCGAACGAGGCGCTCGGCATGGACCCGCAGCAGCGGCTGCTGCTGGAGACCACCTGGGAGGCCATCGAGCGCGCGGGAATCGACCCGGCCGCGCTCAGAGGCACCCGGACCGGCGTGTACGCCGGAATGATGTACCACGACTACGCCGCCAACTCGGGTACGGGAGCCATCGCTTCCGGCCGCGTCTCCTACGTCTTCGGCCTGGAAGGGCCCGCGGTCACCATTGACACGGCGTGCTCGTCGTCGCTGGTCGCGTTGCACTGGGCGATTCAGGCGTTGCGGTCGGGGGAGTGCGAGCTCGCGCTGGCGGGCGGCGTTGCGGTCATGGCCACCCCCGAGGCATTTGTCGAGTTCAGCCGGCAGGGCGGCCTGGCTCGCGACGGCCGGGCGAAGTCCTTCGCGGCTGCCACGGACGGCACGGCGTGGGCCGAGGGCGTCGGCATGCTCCTGGTGGAGCGACTGTCGGACGCCCGCCGCAACGGCCACCCGGTCCTCGCCGTGGTGCGCGGCAGCGCCCTCAACCAGGACGGTGCGAGCAATGGCCTCACTGCCCCGAATGGCCCGTCGCAGCGTCGGGTGATCCGGCAGGCGCTGGCGAACGCCCGTCTCTCGGCGGCGGATGTGGATGCGGTGGAGGCGCATGGGACGGGTACGACGTTGGGCGACCCGATCGAGGCACAGGCGTTGTTGGCGACGTATGGCCAGGAGCGGGCCGATGGCGAACCGCTGTGGTTGGGCTCGCTGAAGTCGAACATCGGTCATGCCCAGGCTGCCGCTGGTGTCGGCGGGATCATCAAGATGGTCGAGGCGATGCGGCACGGTCTGCTGCCGCAGACGTTGCATGTGGATGAGCCGTCGCGGCAGGTGGATTGGTCGGAGGGTGCCGTCCGGTTGTTGACGGAGTCACGGCCGTGGCCGGAGGTGGGGCGTCCTCGGCGGGCGGCGGTGTCGTCCTTCGGTATCAGTGGGACGAATGCGCATGTGATTCTTGAGCAGGCGCCGGACGTCCCGGCTGCGCAGACCCCGGGCCCGGATGGTGTTGTGGTTCCGTGGGTGTTGTCGGGTAAGTCGGCGGAGGCGTTGCGTGGCCAGGCCGGGCGGTTGCTGGCGCATCTGAGCGAGCGTGCTGACCTGGGCGCGCTGGACACGGCGTTTTCCTTGGCGACCGATCGGGCTGTCTTCGAGCATCGTGCGGTGGTAGTTGGCACGGGTCGGGATGAGCTGCTGGGTGGTCTGGCGGCGTTGGCCGAGGGCCGGCCGGCTGCGGGGCTGACGCAGGGCGTGGCCCGTACGAAGGGCCGTACGGCGTTGTTGTTCACGGGGCAGGGGGCGCAGCGGCTGGGAATGGGTCGGGAGCTGTACGCGGCATTCCCGGTCTTCGCCGAAGCCTTCGACGCGGTACTGGATGAGCTGGAGCCGGGGCTGCGGGAGGTGATGTGGGGCGAGGACGCGGAGCTGCTGAACCGCACTCGTTTCACTCAGCCCGCGCTCTTCGCCGTCGAGGTGGCGTTGTTCCGGCTGGTGGAGTCGTGGGGGATACGCCCGGACTTCGTGGCAGGGCATTCCATCGGTGAGATCGCGGCGGCGCATGTCGCTGGGGTGTTGTCGCTGGCGGATGCGGCGAGGTTGGTGTCGGCACGTGGGCGGTTGATGGATGCGCTGCCGGCCGGTGGTGCGATGGTGGCGGTGCAGGCTTCGGAGGCGGAGGTGTTGCCGCTGCTGTCTTCGGGTGTGGTGGGTATCGCCGCTGTCAATGGGCCGGAGTCGGTCGTTGTCTCGGGCGATGAGGCCGAAGTCCTCGCCGTCCAGGCGCACTTCGAGGGAGTGGGGCGTAAGACGACTCGGTTGCGGGTGTCGCATGCGTTCCACTCGCCGTTGATGGAGCCGATGCTCGATGAGTTCCGGACGGTGGCTGAGGGGCTCACGTACAACGCGCCGCGGATTCCCTTCGTCTCGACGCTCACCGGCGACCGGGTCACCGATGAGCTGACGGCTCCCGATTACTGGGTGCGGCATGTGCGCGAGTCGGTGCGTTTTGCCGACGGTATCCGTGCGTTGGAGGCCGAGGGCGTCACGCGCTTCCTGGAGCTGGGCCCGGACGCTGTGCTGACCGCGATGGCCCGGCAGACCGTGGGGTCGGACTCCGTCGCCCTCGTACCGGCCCTGCGCAAGGACCGCCCCGAGCCCACCGCGCTGATCACGGCGCTGGCAGGACTCCACGTGGCGGGTGTTTCGCCGGACTGGCGGGCACTGTTCGCCGGGCTCGGCGGTGGCCGTCGCGTGCCACTGCCCACGTACGCCTTCCAGCGCCGGCGGTACTGGCTCGACACCCGCGAATACTGGGCCGACGCCTGGGCCGGGGCGGGCGCCGACGATATCGTCTCCGCCGGCCTGGACGTGGCCGATCACCCGCTGCTCGGAGCCATGGTGACCTCGCCGGAGTCGGACGAGGTGGTATTCACGGGGCGGCTGTCGACCGCCGCGCTGCCTTGGCTTGCCGACCACGCGGTGGGTGGCTCGGTGCTCTTCCCGGGCACGGGCTTCGTCGAGCTGGCACTGCGCGCGGGCGACGAGGTCGGCTGTGACGTACTGGAGGAACTGACGCTCCAGGCGCCGCTGGTCCTGCCGGAGAAGGGCGGGGTGAACGTCCGGATCGTCGTGCGTGCCCCCGACGACGCGGGCGTGCGGTCTCTGGCCGTCTACGCCCGTGGTGACGGCGCGGATCTCTCGTGGACCCGGCATGCCGTGGGCACCCTCGCCGCTGGTGCGCCGGTCCCCGCCTTCGATTTGGGGCAGTGGCCGCCGGCGGGTGCCGAGCCGGTCGCTGTTGCGGGTCTGTATGACGGGTTGGCGGTGGCCGGTCTTGAGTACGGGCCGGTGTTCCAGGGGCTGAAGGCCGCTTGGCGTTCCGGTGATGAGGTGTTTGCCGAGGTTGAGCTGGCGGAGGATGGTAACGGGGAGGGCTACGGTCTGCATCCGGCGCTGTTGGATGCCTGCCTGCACGCGATCGGCCTGCAGGACGGGGACGATGAGTCCGCGCGGCTTCCGTTCGCCTGGAGTGGTGTGTCCCTGTATGCCACGGGTGCTTCGCGTGTCCGGTTGCGGTTGTCTCCGGCGGGTGCGGAGGGCGTGGCACTGGCGCTCGCGGACGGTGAAGGCCGACCCGTCGCCGAGGTTGCTTCCCTGGTCCTGCGCCCGGTATCGGCCGAGCAGCTGAAGGCGGCCCGGGCTTCCTTCCATGACTCACTGTTCGAGGTGGCATGGTCGCCGCTGTCGGTCGGGACGATGGCGAGCGCGTCGGCGTCCGATGCGGTGGTGGTACGCAGCGGGGCGGGCAGCAGCGCCGAGGATGTCCGTGCGGCGGCGAAGGACGTGCTGGCCCGGGTGCAGTCGTACCTGGCTGCGGACTCCGATGGGCCGCTGGTCGTGGTGACCCAGGGTGCGGTTGCGGTGACGGATGGGGAGACCGTCTCTGACCTGGTGGGCGCCGCAGTGTGGGGTCTCGTACGGTCCGCGCAGTCGGAGAATCCCGGGCTGCCGATCGTGCTGGTCGACGCCGCGGAGGCGGAGGTGGACGAGGCGGTGGCACTGGCCATCGGCTCGGGCGAGCCGCAGGTGGCTGTGCGTGGGGGAGCGGTCTACGGAGCACGCCTGACCCGTGTCGCTGCCGATGACTCCGCTGCTCCCCAGCGTGCTGTCTTCTCGGATGCGGGAACGGTGTTGCTGACCGGTGCGACGGGTGCGTTGGGCGGCCTCTTCGCCCGACATCTGGTCGCCGAGCATGGTGTACGGAAGCTGGTACTGCTCAGCCGTCGCGGTCCCAACGCACCTGGCGCGCCCGAACTACTCGCCGAACTGGCCGAGTTGGGATCCGAGGTGCGGGCAGTCGCGTGTGATGCGGCCGACCGTGCGGCACTGGCCGAGGTGATAGCAACCATCCCGGACCTGACCGGCGTCGTCCACGCGGCCGGTGTCCTGGATGACGGTGTCCTCACCGCCCTCACCCCCGACCGGATGGATGCGGTCCTGCGCCCGAAGGTGGACGCGGCGCTCAATCTGCACGACCTCACCGCCGACCGGCCCGACCTCACCGCCTTCGTCACCTTCTCCTCAGCCGCGGGCACTCTCGGTGCGCCCGGCCAGGGCAACTACGCGGCGGCCAATGCGTTCCTGGACGCGCTGGCCGCACACCGTCGGGCCCAAGGCCTGCCGGCACTGTCGCTGGCCTGGGGACTGTGGGCGGACGAGGCCGCCGGTATGGCGGGTGGGCTGAGCGATGCGGACCTGCAACGCATGGCCCGTACCGGCGTCCGCGCCCTCACCGCCGTCGAAGGCCTCGCGCTCTTCGACACAGCGGCAACCCTCCCGACCCCCGCCCTCCTCCCCATCCACCTCGATCTCAAGGCGCTCGCCGAGGGCTTCGGGGGTGAGGTACCCGAACTCTTCCGGGCGCTCGTCCGCCGCCCGATCCGCCGCACCGCCGCCAACGGCCGGAGCGCGGTGGCCGGAACGGCCTCGGCGCTGGAGCAGCGCATCGCGGGCCTCACGGCTGAGGAGAGCGACGCGCTGTTTCTGGAGCTCGTGCGTACCCAGGCGGCTGCGATCCTCGGCCACGCCGGGCCCGAGGCGATCGCACCGGACCAGGCATTCGGAGAGCTCGGCTTCGACTCGCTCAGCGCTGTCGAGTTCCGTAACGGCCTGAGCGAGGCGGTCGGCAAACGCCTGCCCGCGACTCTCGTCTTCGACTATCCGACGCCGACCGCCCTCGCACGGGAACTCGCACGCGAGCTGGCGGGTCAGCAGGAAACGGTCGAGCCGGCCGGCAACGGCGGCGCCGCGACCGATGACGACCCGATCGCGATCGTCGCGATGAGCTGCCGCTATCCGGGCGGCGTGGCCACGCCCGAGGACCTGTGGCGACTGGTGGCCGACGGGGTGGACGCGGTATCTCCCTTCCCGGACAACCGGGGCTGGGACCTCGATGCCCTCTACGACCCGACCGCGCAGCGCCCCGATACCAGCTATGTGCGCGAGGGCGGTTTCCTGCATGATGCCGCCGACTTCGATCCGGCGTTCTTCGGGATCAGCCCGAACGAGGCGTTGGCCATGGACCCGCAGCAGCGGCTGCTGCTGGAGACCACCTGGGAAGCCATCGAGCGCGCAGGCATCGACCCCGCGACGCTGAAGGGCAGCCGGACCGGTGTGTTCGCCGGGATGATGTACCACGATTACGCCGACAACACGAACACCGGCTCCGTGGCCTCCGGCCGTCTCTCCTACGTTTTCGGCCTGGAGGGGCCCGCGGTGACGGTGGACACGGCGTGCTCGTCGTCGCTGGTCGCGTTGCACCTGGCGATTCAGGCGTTGCGATCGGGGGAGTGTGAGCTCGCGCTGGCGGGCGGCGTTGCGGTCATGGCCAGCCCCGAAGCGTTCATCGAGTTCAGCCGGCAGCGCGGGCTGTCGCGCAGTGGCCGGTGCCACTCCTTTGCGTCGGCCGCGGACGGCACCGGCTGGGGTGAGGGTGTCGGCATGCTGCTGGTGGAGCGACTGTCGGACGCACAGCGGAACGGTCACCCGGTCCTCGCCGTCGTACGGGGCTCGGCCGTGAACCAGGACGGCGCGAGCAATGGCCTCACCGCTCCGAATGGTCCGTCGCAGCGTCGGGTGATCCGGCAGGCGCTGGTGGCGGCCCGGTTGAGCCCGTCGGATGTGGACGCGGTGGAGGCGCATGGGACAGGTACGACGTTGGGTGACCCGATCGAGGCGCAGGCGTTGCTGGCGACGTACGGCCAGGAGCGGGCCGGCGGTGAGCCGCTGTGGCTGGGGTCGCTGAAGTCGAATGTCGGGCACACGCAGGCCGCGGCGGGTGTCGGCGGGATCATCAAGATGGTCGAGGCGATGCGGCACGGTCTGCTGCCGCAGACGTTGCATGTGGATGAGCCGTCGCGGCAGGTGGACTGGTCGGCGGGTGATGTCCGGTTGTTGACGGAGTCGCGGCCGTGGCCGGAGGCGGGGCGTCCGCGGCGGGCTGCTGTGTCATCGTTCGGCATCAGTGGCACCAATGCACATGTGATCCTTGAGCAGGCGCCGGACGTCCCGGCTGTCGATGCCTCCGCGCCGAGCCCGGACCTGGAGGGTGTTGCGGTTCCGTGGGTGCTGTCGGGTAAGTCGGCGGAGGCGCTGCGGGGCCAGGCCGGGCGGTTGCTGGCGCATCTGAGCGAGCGCACTGACCTGGGCGCCTTGGACACGGCGTTCTCCTTGGCGACCGATCGGGCTGTCTTCGATCACCGTGCGGTGGTGGTCGGTGCGGATCGGGATGAGCTGCTGGGTGGTCTGGCGGCGTTGGCCGAGGGGCGGCAGGCTGCGGGGCTGACGCAGGGCGTGGCTCGCGCGGAGGGCCGTACGGCGTTGTTGTTCACGGGGCAGGGGGCGCAGCGGCTGGGAATGGGCCGGGAGCTGTATACGACGTTCCCGGTCTTCGCCGAGGCGCTGGACGCAGTGCTGGCAGAGTTGGATCCGGAGTTGCGGGAGGTGATGTGGGGCGAGGACGCGGAACTGTTGAACCGCACCCGGTTCACTCAGCCCGCGCTGTTCGCCGTCGAGGTAGCACTCTTCCGGCTGGTGGAGTCCTGGGGGGTACATCCGGATTACGTGGCCGGGCATTCCATCGGCGAGATCGCGGCGGCGCATGTCGCCGGGGTGCTGTCCCTGCCCGATGCGGCGAGATTGGTGTCGGCCCGCGGGAAGCTGATGGACGCGCTGCCGGCGGGCGGTGCGATGGTGGCCGTAGAGGCAACGGATAAGGAGGTGCTGGCGCAGCTCCCCTCGCCGGAGTCGGCGGGGATCGCGGCGATCAATGGCCCGACGGCGGTCGTGGTCTCGGGTGCGGAGGCCGAGGTGCTGGCCGTCAAGGCGCACTTCGACGCCGAGGGACGCCGGACGGCCCGGCTGAAGGTGTCGCATGCGTTCCACTCGCCGTTGATGGAGCCGATGCTCGATGAGTTCCGGGCCGTGGCTGAGGGGCTTACGTACAACGCGCCGCGGATTCCCTTCGTCTCGACGCTCACCGGTGCTCCGGTCACCGGTGAACTGACCGACCATGGTTACTGGGTGCGGCATGTGCGCGAGGCGGTGCGTTTTGCCGACGGTATCCGTGCGTTGGAGGCCGAGGGCGTCACCCGCTTTCTGGAGCTGGGGCCGGACGCTGTCCTGACCGCGATGGCCCGGCAGACCGTGGAGTCGGACTCCGTCGCCCTCGTACCGGCCCTGCGCAAGGACCGCCCCGAGCCCACCGCGCTGATCACGGCGCTGGCGGGACTCCACGTGGCGGGTATTTTGCCGGACTGGAGGGCACTGTTCGCCGGGCTCGGCGGTGGTCGCCGCGTGCCACTGCCCACCTACGCCTTCCAACGCCGGACGTTCTGGCGCGTCGACGCCGCGCACACCTCGGCGGCCGACCCCGCCACCATCGGTCAGGGGGCGGCCGATCATCCGCTGCTGGGTGCGGCGGTGTCGTTGGCCGACTCGGACGGGGTGGTGTTCACGGGGCGTCTGTCGACCACCGCACTGCCTTGGCTTGCCGACCATGTGGTGGGTGGCATGGTGCTCTTCCCGGGCACGGGCTTCGTCGAGCTGGCACTGCGCGCGGGCGACGAGGTCGGCTGTGACGTACTGGAAGAGTTGACTCTTGAGGCGCCGTTGGTACTGCCTGAGCGTGGCAGCGTTCAGCTTCAGGTGACGGTGGGTGATGCCGACAGCGCCGGTGCTCGGTCGCTGAATGTGTACTCGCGTCTGGAGGACGAGGGCGCTGCTTGGGTTCGTCACGCGGTGGGTGTGGTGGCCTCGGGCGCTGCTCCGGCGTCGTTCGATCTGGGGCAGTGGCCGCCGGCGGGCGCCGAGCCGGTCGACGTTGCGGGTCTGTATGACGGGTTGGCGGTGGCCGGTCTTGAGTACGGGCCTGCGTTCCAAGGGCTGAAGGCCGCCTGGCGTTCCGGTGATGAGGTGTTTGCCGAGGTCAAGTTGGCGGAGGATGGTGACGGGGAGGGTTACGGTCTGCATCCGGCGCTGTTGGATGCCTGCCTGCACGCGATCGGCCTGCGGGACGGGGACGATGAGTCCGCGCGGCTTCCGTTCGCTTGGAGCGGTGTGTATCTGTATGCCACGGGTGCTTCGCGCGTGCGACTGCGGTTGTCTCCGGCGGGTGCGGAGGGCGTGGCGCTGACGCTCGCGGACGATGCGGGTCGACCGGTGGCTGAGGTACGCGCACTGACGCTGCGCGCCATCCCGGCCGAGCAGCTCGCGGTCGCACGTACCGAGTATCACGACTCACTGTTCGAGCAGGTGTGGTCGCCGCTGTCGATACCGGCGAGTGCGTCGGCGTCCGATGCGGTGATGGTGCGCAGCGGGTCGGGGAGTAGCGCCGAGGATGTTCGTGCGGCGGCGAAGGACGTGCTGGCCCGGGTGCAGTCGTACCTCGCTGCGAACTCCGACCGGCCGCTCGTCGTGGTGACCCAGGGCGCGGTCGCCGTGACGGACGAGGAGACCGTCTCTGACCTGGCGGGTGCTGCGGTGTGGGGTCTCGTACGGTCGGCGCAGTCGGAGAATCCGGGGCTGTCGATCGTGCTGGTCGACGTGTGCGAGGGAGAGGTGGATGAGGCGGTGGCACTGGCCATCGCTTCGGGCGAGCCGCAGGTGGCTGTACGTGGAGGAGCGTTGTACGGGGCGCGGCTGGCCCGTGTCGCTGCCGATGACTCCGCCGTCCCCCAGCGTGCTGTCTTCTCCGATGCGGGAACGGTGTTGCTGACCGGTGCGACAGGTGCCCTGGGCGGGCTCTTCGCCCGGCACCTGGTCGCCGAGCACGGTGTACGGAAGCTTGTACTGCTCAGCCGTCGCGGCCCCGACGCACCTGGCACGCCCGAACTACTCGCCGAACTGGCCGAGTTGGGCGGCGAGGCGCGAGCGGTGGCCTGTGATGCGGCCGACCGCGCCGCACTGGCCGAGGTAATAGCAACCATCCCCGACCTGACCGGCATCGTCCACGCGGCCGGTGTCCTGGATGACGGCGTCCTCACCGCCCTCACCCCCGACCGTATGGATGCGGTCCTGCGCCCGAAGGTGGACGCGGCCCTCAACCTCCACCACCTCACCGCCGACCGACCCGACCTCACCGCCTTCGTGGTGTTCTCCTCCGCGGCCGGTGTGTTCGGCAACCCGGGTCAGGGCAACTACGCGGCGGCCAACGCCTTCCTCGACGCCCTGGCCGTCCACCGCCGGGCGCAGGGCCTGCCCGCCCAGTCCCTGGCCTGGGGACTGTGGGCGGATGAGGCCGCCGGTATGGCGGGCGGGCTGAGCGATGCGGACCTGCAGCGCATGGCCCGTACCGGCGTCCGTGCCCTCACCGCCGCCGAAGGACTCGCCCTCTTCGACACCGCAGTAACCCTCCGCACGCCAGCCCCCATCCCCACCCACCTCGACATCGAGACGTTCGCCGCGCATGCACAGAGCGACGGCGGCGAGATCCCGGAGCTGTTCCGCGGACTTGTCCGTCGCCCGGTCCGCCGCACTGCTGCCAGAGCAGCAGGGGCCGCCGGGGGATCAATCGCCGCCGCGGACGCGCTCAAGCATCGGCTTGCCGGACTGCCGCCGGAGCAGCGTGAGCAAGCTCTGCTCGACCTCGTCCGTACGCACGTTGCGGCCACTCTCGGCCATGACAACGCGGATGCCATCGAACCTGGAAGCGTCTTCGGAGACCTGGGCTTCGACTCGCTCAGCGCCGTTGAGTTCCGTAACGCCCTCAACGCTGAGACGGGCCTCAGGCTGCCGCCGACGCTCGTCTTCGACTATCCGAGCGTGCAGACGCTCGCCGTCCACTTGTCGGAGCACCTGGATGTGAGCGGTGGGGGCGGGGCCGACAGCGAGGACGAGCAGATCCGCAGCGTGCTGCGGAGCATTCCGCTCAGCAGGCTGCGGGACGCGGGCCTGCTGCAGAGCCTCCTCGAACTCGGCGGGGTGACCGACGCCGGCCGGTTCGCCACCGCACCGCACGCCGACGGCGAGGGGACGGCTGAGGAGTCCCTCGACGACATCGACATCGACGACATGGACACCGACAGCCTGATCAGCATGGCGCTGGACGGCATCGATGCTGCCGCCACCGAGGAAGCGGGGGATCTGTAATGGCCGGCTCCGGCGAACACAACAAGCAGGACACGCAGCACACGCAGCACACGCAGCAAACGCAGGAGAAGCAGCAGAAGCTGGTAGCGGCGCTCCGGGCATCATTGAAGGAGACCGAACGGCTGCGCGCTCAGCACGGCAAGCTGACCGCCGAGCTTCGCGAACCCATCGCGATCGTCGGTATGGCCTGCCGTTACCCCGGCGGTGCCACGAGCCCGGACGAGCTGTGGCGGCTGGTCGCGGACGGCGTGGACGCAGTGTCCGAGTTCCCGGCCGACCGGGGCTGGGACGCGGATCGGCTGTTCGACCCGGAGGGCGTACGGCCCAACACCACCTACGTGAACCAGGGCGGATTCCTGCACGACGCCGCGGAGTTCGACCCGGACCTGTTCGGCATCAGCCCGAACGAGGCGCGCCTCATGGACCCGCAGCAGCGGTTGCTGCTGGAGGCTTCCTGGGAGGCGATTGAGCGAGCGGGCATCGACCCCATCGGGCTGAAGGGCAGCCGGACCGGTGTGTTCGCCGGGATGATGTACCACGACTACCCGGCCAACGCGAATACCGGTTCCATCGCCTCCGGCCGGGTCTCGTACGTGCTCGGCCTGGAGGGCCCCTCGACAACGGTGGACACGGCATGCTCGTCGTCGCTGGTCGCGCTGCACTGGGCGATCCAGGCGCTGCGGTCGGCGGAGTGCTCGCTCGCGCTGGTCGGCGGGGTGTGTGTGATGGCCACGCCGGAGACCTTCGTCGAGTTCAGCCGGCAGCGCGGGTTGTCGCGCAGTGGCCGGTGCAAGTCCTTCGCGGCGGCCGCGGACGGCACGGCGTGGGCCGAGGGCGTGGGAGTACTGCTGGTGGAGCGGCTGTCGGACGCGCGCCGCAACGGTCACCCGGTCCTCGCGGTCGTACGGGGCATGGCCGTCAACCAGGACGGCGCGAGCAACGGCCTGACGGCCCCGAACGGCCCCGCTCAGCAGCGGGTCATTCGACAGGCGCTGGCGAACGCCCGTCTCTCCACCGCGGATGTGGATGCGGTGGAGGCGCACGGTACGGGTACGACGCTGGGCGATCCGATCGAGGCGCAGGCGTTGCTGGCGACGTACGGCCAGGAGCGGACCGGTGGCGAACCGCTGTGGTTGGGCTCGCTGAAGTCGAACATCGGTCATGCCCAGGCCGCGGCCGGTGTCGGCGGGATCATCAAGATGGTCGAGGCGATGCGGCGTGGGGTGTTGCCGAGGACGTTGCATGTGGATGAGCCGTCGCGGCAGGTGGACTGGTCTGCGGGGGATGTCCAGTTGTTGACGGAGGCGCGGCCTTGGCCGGAGGCAGGGCGCCCCCGGCGAGCGGCGGTCTCCTCCTTCGGCATCAGTGGCACCAACGCTCATGTGATCCTTGAGCAGGCGCCGGACGCCCCGGCTGTCGATGCCCCTGCGCCGAGCCCGGACCCGGAAGGTGTTGCGGTTCCGTGGGTGCTCTCGGGCAAGTCGGCGGAGGCGCTGCGCGGCCAGGCCGAACGGCTGCTGGCCCATGTTCGAGGCGATACGGACATACGGATGCTGGATGTCGGAGCGTCCCTGGTGAGTTCCCGACCGTTGCTTGAGCATCGTGCGGTGGTGGTCGGTGCGGGTCGAAATGAGCTGCTGGGCGGCCTGGCGGCGTTGGCCGAGGGACGGCCGACTGCGGGGCTGACGGAGGGCGTTGCCCGCGCCAAGGGCCGTACGGCGTTGTTGTTCACGGGTCAGGGGGCGCAGCGGCTGGGAATGGGCCGGGAGCTGTATGCGGCGTTCCCGGTCTTTGCCGAGGCGCTGGACGCGGTGCTGGCAGAGTTGGATCCGGGGCTGCGGGAGGTGATGTGGGGCGAGGACGCGGAATTGTTGAACCGCACCCGCAACACCCAGCCCGCACTCTTCGCCGTCGAGGTGGCGCTGTTCCGCCTGGTGGAGTCCTGGGGGATACGTCCGGACTTCGTGGCCGGGCACTCCATCGGCGAGATCGCGGCGGCACATGTGGCCGGGGTCCTGTCGCTGCCCGACGCGGCGAGATTGGTGTCGGCGCGCGGGAAGCTGATGGACGCGCTGCCAGCAACCGGTGCGATGGTGGCCGTACAGGCGACCGAGGCGGAGGTGCTGCCGCACCTGTCGTCCGGCGTGGTGGGTATCGCCGCCGTCAACGGCCCGCATGCGATGGTGGTTTCCGGTGCGGAGCCGGAGGTCCTTGCCATCCAGGAGTACTTCAAGGCAGCGGGGCGCAAGACGACGCGGCTGAAGGTCTCGCATGCATTCCACTCGCCGCTGATGGAGCCGATGCTTGCCGAGTTCGAGCAGGTGACCGCCTCACTCACGTACAACGCGCCGCGAATTCCCTTCGCCTCAACGCTCACCGGCGACCGCGTCACCGATGAGCTGACGGCTCCCGGTTACTGGGTGCGGCATGTACGCGAGGCAGTGCGTTTCACCGACGGTATCCGTGCGCTGGAGGCCGAGGGTGTCACACGTTTCCTGGAGCTGGGTCCGGATGCTGTCCTGACCGCGATGGCTCAGCAGACGGTGGAGTCGGACTCCGCGCTCCTCGTGCCGGCCCTGCGCAAGGACCGCCCCGAGCCCACCGCCCTTCTCACCGCCGTCGCGCAACTGCACGTGTCGGGTGTGACGCCCACCTGGTCCGCCTTCTTCGAGGGCCGCGGCGCCCGTCGCGTACAGCTTCCGACATACGCATTCCAACGCCGTCGCTACTGGCTCGACACCCTCGGTTACCTCGCGGAGTCGTGGATCGCAGCGGACCTCGGCGGTGTGAGCTCAGCCGGCCTGGACACGAACGATCACCCGCTGCTGGGTGCGGCGGTGTCGTTGGCCGACTCGGACCGGGTGGTGTTCACGGGGCGTCTGTCGACCACCGCACTGCCTTGGCTTGCCGACCACGTGGTGGGCGGCATGGTCCTCTTCCCTGGGACGGGCTTCGTCGAGCTGGCACTGCGCGCGGGCGACGAGGTCGGCTGCGCTGGACTGGAGGAGCTGACACTCCACGCGCCGCTGGTACTCCCTGAGAGCGGTGCGGTGGCCGTCCAGGTTGTCGTGGATACGGGCGCGCGAAACGTGAGTGTGTACTCGCGTGTGGAGGGCGAGGGCGCTCCGTGGGTGCGTCACGCGGAGGGCGTTTTGACCGCAGGGGCGGTCCCACCCTCGTTCGATCTGGGGCAGTGGCCGCCGACCGGTGCCGAATCGGTCAACGTCGCGGGTCTGTATGACGGATTGGCGGTGGCCGGGCTTGAGTACGGGCCGGTGTTCCAGGGGCTGAAGGCCGCCTGGCGGTCCGGGGACGAGGTGTTTGCCGAGGTCGAGCTGGCGGAGGAAGGCGACGGGGAGGGCTACGGTCTGCATCCGGCACTCCTGGACGCCTGCCTTCACGCCCTGGGACTGCGCGACACGGACGACCGGTCCGCGCGACTGCCGTTCCTGTGGAGTGGTGTCTCCCTGTACGCGTCGGGCGCCTCGCGGGTTCGGGTCCGGCTGACACCAACGCCCGGGGCGGACGGAGTGACCCTGGCCGTCGCCGACGCCGAGGGCCGACCGGTGGCCACTGTCAGTTCGCTGGCCCTGCGCCCGATCCCGACCGAGCAGCTCGCGGCCGCGCGTACCGAGTATCACGACTCACTGTTCGAGGTGGCATGGTCGCCGCTGTCACCCGGAGCGACGGCGAGTGCGCCGCTTTCGGGCGCGACGGTGGTGCGCAGCCAGTCGGGCAGCAGCGCCGAGGATGTCCGCGCGGCGGCGAAGGACGTGCTGGCCCAGGTGCAGTCGTACCTGGCTGCGGACTCCGACGGGCCGCTGGTCGTGGTGACCCAGGGCGCCGTGGCCGTGAACGATGAGGAGGACGTCACCGATCTGGCGGGCGCTGCGGTGTGGGGTCTCGTACGCTCCGCCCAGTCGGAGAATCCGGGACTGCCGATCGTGCTGGTCGACATCGCGCAGGCGGAGGCCGATCAGCCCGACGAGGCGGTGGCACTGGCCATCGCCTCGGGCGAACCGCAGGTGGCCGTACGCGGCGGACAGGCATACAGCGCACGTCTGACGCGCCTCGCTGCTGCCGAGCCTCCCGCACCTCAGTCCACGTGCTTCTCCGACTCGGGAACAGTGCTGCTGACCGGTGCGACAGGCGCCCTGGGCGGCCTCTTCGCCCGACACCTCGTCGCCGAGCACGGTGTCCGCAAGCTGGTACTGCTCAGCCGCCGCGGCCCCAACGCACCCGGGACGGCCGAACTGCTCGCGGAACTGGAGCAGTTGGACGCCGAAGCGCGAGCGGTGGCCTGTGATGCGGCCGACCGTGCGGCACTGGCCGAGGTGATAGCAACCATCCCGGACCTGACCGGCGTCGTGCACGCGGCCGGTGTCCTGGACGACGGTGTCATCGCCACCCTCACCCCGGAGCGCATGGATGCGGTCCTGCGCCCGAAGGTGGACGCGGCACTCAACCTCCACCACCTCACCGCAGACCGACCCGACCTCACCGCCTTCATCACCTTCTCCTCCGCAGCCGGCGTCTTCGGCAACCCGGGCCAAGGCAACTACGCGGCAGCCAACGCCTTCCTGGACGCCCTGGCCGTCCACCGCCGGGCGCAGGGCCTGCCCGCCCAGTCCCTGGCCTGGGGACTGTGGGCGGACGAGGCAACCGGCACGGCGGATGGCATGGCGGGCGGCCTGAGCAAAGCCGATCTCCAGCGCATGGCCCGTACCGGCGTCCGCGCCCTGACCCCCGCCGAAGGACTCGCCCTCTTCGACACCGCAGCCACCCTCGCGGCCCCCGCCCCCATCCCCATCCACCTCGACCTCACCACACTGGCCGAAAGCTTCGAGGACGAGGTACCCGGATTCTTCCGGGCGCTCGTTCGCCGCCCGGTCCGCCGTACGGCCGCCACCGCAGCCGGCTCCGGCGACCCCGCCGCCCGCCTCCGCGCGCGGCTCGACGGCCTGAGCACCGACGCGGAACGCGAACAAGCGCTGCTCGAACTCGTCGTGGAGCGCGCGGCATCCGTGCTCGGGCACCACAGCGCGCAGGCGATCGACCCCGAGCGGGACTTCCTGGAAGCGGGCTTCGACTCGCTCAGCGCCATGGAGCTGCGGGCGGCGTTGCAATCCGCGACGGGACTCTCCCTGCCGCCGATGGCGGTCTTCGACAACAAGCATCCGGTGGGTCTGGCACAGGTACTGGTCAAGGCGTACGCCGGACAGCCGGGCGGCGGCGGAACGGCGTCGGGTACGTACGGGGCGCAGCCTCCGGCCGTTGGTATCGGGACCGCGAACGGAGACGCGTCCGACCCCGCCGACACCATCACCGGTCTCTTCCGGGACGCGATCCGAGTCGGCCGGACCCCCCAGGCATTCGACCTGCTGCGGGCCGTGGCCGGGCTGCGGCCTGCCTTCGGTTCCGCGGCCGAGCTGGCCGAGCTCGGTGGTCTCCCGTCGCCGGTCACCTTGGCCGACGGCCCGGCCCGTACCCGGATCATCTGCCTCAGTACGCCGATGGCCACCGGGGGTACGCACCAGCACGCGCGGTTCGCGGCACCCTTCCGGGGCCGGCGCCGGGTGGCGACGCTGCCGATCCCCGGTTTCACCCGCGACGACCGTCTCCCGGCGTCCGTCGACGCCCTGGTGGAGGTGTTGGCCGAAGGTGTGCTGGCGGCGGCGGAGGGCGAGCCGTTCGTACTGTTCGGCTACTCCTCCGGTGGTGTTCTCGCGCACGCCACGGCCCGCCAACTGGAGAAGATGGCAGGGCAGCGGGGCGGGCATGGGCCTGCAGGGGTGGTACTCGTCGACACGTACCGGGTGACCGGTGACGAGGGCGGCGGCATGCAGGCGGAGGTGTTCGCGGAGATGTCGGCCGCGCTGGTCGACCGCGATGCGGAGTTCGGGCTGTTCAACAGCACCGGGCTGTCGGCGATGAGTGCGTACTTCGACCTGCTGCCGCGGTTCGGCCTTGAGGAGCAGCCGGCGGCTCCGGTGCTGTTCGTCGGGGCGGATGAACCGTTCCTGACCCCCGAGCAGGCGGCGAACGCCGGTGATGCCTGGCGGGCCGTGCCCTGGTTCACCCCGCACACCCACCGGTTGGTGCCCGCGACCCACTTCACCATCGTGGAGGAACAGGCGGAGCGCACCGCGCGCACGGTCGAAGAGTGGGTGGCCGAGCTGTGACGGAAGCCCACTGACAGAAGACCACTGACGGAAGACCACTGAAGCGGTACAGGCCGGCATGACGGAACGCACCGCGGAACAGGGGGCGGTAGGGGGCCCGCGGCCGCCCCCTGTCGCCTACCGTCAGGGGCAACTGCACAGCGGCAGAGGGTGGTAGGTGGACATGGCCGTGGCTCCCAGCCGTAAGGGAACCGTACCGTTCGGTGAGTACAAGACGTGGTACCGCGTCACCGGCGACCTGGATTCCGGGCGTCCCGCATTGGTCGTCGTGCACGGTGGGCCGGGCAGTACCCACGACTATCTGCTGAACCTCGCCGAGCTGGCCGAGCGAACGGGCTGCCCGGTCGTGCACTACGACCAGCTCGGCAATGGCGGCTCGACCCATCTGCCGGGCCGGGGTGCCGAGTTCTGGACCGTCCAGCTCTTCCTCGACGAGCTGGACAACCTCCTCCAGTCGCTCGGCATCGCCGACAACTACGTGCTGTACGGGCAGTCCTGGGGCGGACTGCTGGCCGCCCGGCACGCCGGGGACCGGCCTGAAGGCCTGCGCGGCCTCGTCATTGCCAACGCGCCGGCGTCCTATCCGCTGTGGCTCCAGGAGATGGCGGTACTGCGGGCGCAGCTGCCGCCGGGAGTCAACGAAACACTGCTCCGGCACGAGGCGGCGGGGACCACCAACAGCGACGAGTACTACGAAGCCATGACGCCCTTCTACGAGAAGCACGTCTGCCGGCTCAAGCCCTGGCCGCGCGACTACCAGGCATCGTTCTACGAGGTGTACAACGATCCGACCGTCTACTTCACGATGAACGGCCCCAACGAGTTCCATGTCATCGGCACGCTGCGCGACTGGTCCGTGGAGCCGCACCTGCCGGACATCGCCGTGCCGACCCTGCTCGTCTCCGGGCGGCACGACGAGGCGACGCCCGTCACCGTACAGCCGTACCAGGACCTCATCCCCGACGTCCGCTGGGAGATCTTCGAGGAGTCCAGCCACCTTCCGCACCTGGAGGAGCCGGAGCTTTTCCAAGAAGTCATGACCGCGTACCTCAAGAGCCGCTGAGCGGTCTCCCACAGGTCTCCGGGATGTCTGGGGTATCTGGGGTCCGTAGGGGTACATGCGCCGCCGCCCGGAATTCACACTGGGAGGCATGGAGACTGAAGGCGCCGCCGCATTCGTATTTCCCGGGATGGGGCCCACGGCATTTGCGGACGTGGCGAAATTCATGCTGCTCAACCCGTTCGCCAGGGAACTTGTCGGTATCGCGGACGAGACGCTCGGATATTCGCTCGTGGAGCGGTTCCATGCGGCGGATGGCGACTATTCCGAGTACGCGCAGGTCGCTTTCCTGGTGAACTGCCTGGCGCTTGCGGAGTGGGCCCGCGCCAACCTCGACGCGGAGCCGGCCGTATGCCTCGGGCCCAGCTTCGGGAACAAGGCCGCGGCGGTGCACTCCGGTGCGCTCAGCGCGGCGGACGGCATCCGGCTCACCGCGGAGTTCGCCCGCTGCCTCGACGCGTACTTCGCGGAAGAGCACGCCGGCCTGGTGACGCAGTCCTTCGCGCGAGTACCGGCGGACCGGCTGCGCGAACTGCGCGAGGAACTGGACGAGCAGGGCGAGTGGCACGACCTGACCTGCACCGTCGACCATGACTTCCACATGCTGACGCTCAGCGAGAAGCGGACCGAGTGGCTGCAGAGCCGGCTGCGCGGGCTGGGCGGACTGCCGCTGTACATCATGCGCCCGCCCATGCACTCGGCCGCCTTCGAAGGGCTGCGGCGCAAGGCGGCCGCCGAGGTCATCGACAAGCTGACGTTCGCCGAGCCGCACACCCCCGTGGTCTCCGACCACGACGGGGCGTTGCTCACCACGGGCGATGCCGTACGGAATCTGCTGCTCGACGGGTGTGTCCGGCGGGTGGACTGGCCGGTGGCGCTGGGCTCGCTGCGGGAGCGTGGGGTGCGCAGGCTCTTCGTGACCGGGCAGGACGCGCTGTTCGGGCGAGTCCCGGTCGCGACGAAGAACTTCGCGGTGACCGGGGTCGATCCGCGGCTGGCCATGCGGCCGCGCCGCCGTCCGCCGAACCGACGGCAGGGCGCGACCGCCTGACGAGCCGGGTGCCGGTCAGCCCGCGGCCACCGTGGACAGCTTCGAGACCGTCTTCCACAGGACCCCAGGGGTCGCGAAGGTGTCCATCGTCAGCGCGTCGTCGACGAACCGCACCTGGTAGAGGTCCTCCAGCGCACCGAGGAGTTCGACGGTGCCCAGCGAATCCAGCCCGGCGTCCCGCATGTTCATGTCCTCGGTCAGCGGTTCCGCCGTGTCGAGAAACGGCAGAAAGCCCCGGACCAGTTCCTCGAACTGGTCATCCCACTTGGCGCTCATCGCGGTCACCCTTTCCCCGTGCTGCCGGCCGTAACGCCGGCAGCGGTGTCTGGAACTCGGTTCTCCGAGGAGACGCTATGTACTCCGCGACAGTGCTGGAAACCCTTTCCGACCCCTATCTTTCGTAAAAGTCTTCCGTAAGTGCCTTCTGTAAGTGTCTTCCGTAAAGCGAGGCAGCATGACCGGGAACCCGAACACCGCGCTGTACTCTCGATTTCTGCGCGGCCTGGCCCTTTCCCCCGAACGTCCGGCGATACGACTCGGTACCGAGGACATCACCTACCGCCGCGTCCATGAACTGGCGCTGAGCTGGGCCGGATCGCTGCTCGCCAGCCTGCCCGCCGGCCACCGGGACGCCCCGCCCGTCGTCGGCGTGCTGGCCGGCAAGACCCTGCAGGGCTACGTCGGCATCCTCGCGGCGCTGTACGCGGGTGCCACGGTCGTGCCCCTCAATCCGGACTTCCCCGCGGCCCGCAATCTGCGGATGCTGCGGATCGCCGGGGTAGAGGTGCTGCTCGTCGACGAACAGGGGCTGGAGCGATCCCGCGACCTCTTCAAGGAGGGGGGAGTGGAGCTGCCGGTGGTGGCCCCGGACGCCGACGGGCGGTCGGTGGCGGGTGCGCCGCCGTTGACCGAGCCCCGCCCGGTGGCCGCCTCCGACCCCGCGTACATGCTCTTCACCTCCGGCTCGACGGGCGTCCCCAAGGGGGTCCCGATCAGCCATGGCAACACCTGCCACTACTTCGCATGCATCGACGAGCAGTACGACTTCACCCGGGACGATGTCTTCACCCAGACGTTCGACCTCAACTTCGACTGCGGCATGTTCGACCTGTTCTGTGCCTGGGGCGCGGGGGCGAGCGTTGCGTACGTGCCGCCGCATGCCTACGTGGATATGCCCCGCTTCCTCGCCGAGCAGGGCATCACCGTCTGGTTCTCCACTCCGAGCGCCATCGGCCTGCTCCGCCGGATGGGCGGCCTCACCCCGGGTGCGCTGCCCGGCCTGCGCTGGAGCTTCTTCGCCGGTGAGGCGCTGAGATGCCAGGACGCCGCCGACTGGCAGGCCGCGGCCCCGGCCTCCGCCCTGGCGAACATCTACGGTCCCACCGAGCTGACCGTCACCATCACCGGCCACCGCTGGCACCCCGAGACCTCGCCGGAACGCGGTGTCAATGGACTCGTACCGATCGGACGGGTGCACGACGGGCACGACCACCTGCTGGTCGACGAGGCCGACCGGCCAGTTGCCGACGAAGGTGAACTCCTGATCACCGGCCCGCAGATGGTCCGCGGTTATCTGGACCCGGCCGACAACGAGGGACGCTTCGTCGAACGGGACGGTCGCACCTGGTACCGCACCGGCGACCGGGTGCGCCGCCTCGACGACGGCGAGCTGGTGTACATCGGCCGGCTGGACGCCCAGGTCCAGGTGCAGGGCTGGCGCGTGGAACTCGTCGAGATCGAGCATGCGCTGCGTGGCCAGGACGGGGTGGACGACGCGGTCGTCGTCACGTACCGGCCGGAGGACGGCAGCACCGAACTCATCGTCTTCCACACGGGCGTGAAGGTGTCCCCGAGGGTGCTCTCCCGTGCCTTGCGTGAGGTCCTGCCGGACGGCATGCTGCCCCGCCGTTACGAACATCTGCCGGAGCTGCCATTGAATTCCAACCGCAAGGTGGACCGGTCCGCTCTGACACGCCGGGCAGCGGAAACCGGACGACCTGCATGAGACCGACGGTGGCGCACATCGCCGCGATCGGCACTGCCCTTCCGGGCAAACCGGTGGACAACGAGTCGCTGGGCAGGCTGTTCGGTGTCAGCGGTGAATGGGTGGACATCTTCGTCGGTACGAGGACCCGGTACTTCGCGCGGGACCTCACGAGCGGCACGGACGGTCACTCGCTCACCGACCTGTGTGCCGAGGCCGCCGATCGGGCACTGGCCGCCGCGGGTCTGGAGTCGTCGGACATCGACTTCCTGGTGCTGAGCACGATGACCCCCGACACGCTGCTGCCCACCACCGCGACCCGGGTCGCCGACCGGATCGGCCTCAACTACGTGCCTGCCTTCCAGATCCAGGCGGGCTGCTCGGGCCCGGTCCAGATCCTGGAACTGGCCCAGTCGCTGATCCGCTCCGGCCGCCACGTCGGACTGGCCATCGGTGGTGACGTCACGAGCCGCCACCTCGATGTCCGCCGGAACCTCGCCGAGCTGCCGACCGAGGAGCTCGTGAACCATCTGCTGCTCGGTGACGGCGCGGGCGCCGCCGTGCTCACCGCCGAGCCCCTTGGCGAGCGGATCGCGATGCGGGGTGTGCTCAACCAGTTCGCCGGCCGGGGACGCCGCAGCGGCCAGATCATCCACTGCTGCGGCGCCGCCGCCCGGGAAGGCGAACGCCCAGCGCCGTACGAGGACCACAAGGCCATCGAGGAGAGCGTGCCGTCCCTCTCCGCGGAGATCATGTGGGATCTGCTCGACAGCCTCGGCTGGAATCTGCACGATGTGTCCTTCCTGTTACCGCCGCAGCTCTCGGGCCGGATGACCGAGCGCATCATGAAGCACCTGGGCGTCCCGGGCTTACGCGAGGTCAGCTGTGTCACGGACACCGGAAACGCCGGAAACGCTCTCGCATTCCTGCAGGCCGCCCGACTGTTACCGGACCTGCGCCCCGGGCAGCGGGCCCTCTCTCTGGTCGTGGAGAGCAGCAACTGGCTCAAGGCCGGGATCGCCCTGGAGAGGCTCTGAATCTACTCGCTGTCATACAGGTCCACATGGCCGCTCAGCGCGGCATGAACCCCGGCCTGAAAACGGCTGACGGCGTTGAGATCCTCGGTGAGCTCGGCGATATGCCGCCTGCACGTACGCACGGACATGCCGAGCCTGCGGGCCACCATCTCGTCCTTGTATCCGCGACTCATCAGCCGGATTATCGACAGTTTCAGTTCGTCGGTGATGTGTTCCGGCTGGGGAGCATCCGGCAGGAATGGCGTGGCGAGTTGCCACTGGTACTCGAAGACCTTGCGCAGGAAGGCGACGAGATTCGGTTCCCGTATGACCACGGCGCTGCGTCCGGGGCCGTCGATTGCCTGTTCCGGCAGGAAGGCGACTTCCCTGTCGTAGATTATCATCCGGTCGATCAGTTCATTCGTGGTGCGTATCTCGGCGCCCGCCGCGCTCACCTCGCGCACGTAAGAACTGGTCATGAGGTCGCCGCGTGCCGTGTGCTGGTAGATGGTCTGCAGCCGCACTCCGCGCTGGAGCGTCTCCACCATGGAGTCCCGCAGTGCGGCCAGCAGCGGGGCGCCCTGGGCGCCATCGGGCTGGACGGTGAGTATCTCGGACTTGGCCTGCACGCGATGTTCGCACAGCAGGGCACGAATGGCGTCCACGTCGGTGATCAGGTCGAAGGCTTCGAGGTGATTCCGCCGACGGCGGCCCTCGAAGTAGGCCGGCATCAATGACAGCATCGAACTGCGAATGCCTGTCACGGCCCGCTGGAGGCTCCGGATGTGATCCTCCGTGCCGCCGACGAGTTCGGCCACCGCGGCGTCCGGGCTGGCCGGAGCGAGCTCATCGGGCTTTCCCGGCGTGGGCTGCAGCAGATGCAGACGGGTCAGAATCCACTGGATCCGAAGAGTTTCTTCAGAAGTCAGCTTCAATTCTTCGGCAATCTCTTGACCGACGAACCGCCCCGAGTGGACAGCTAACCGGTAAGCGGCAGCGCTCATCTCGTCCAGCTCTGCGAACCGGGCTCTGGAATCCTCGATTCCGTGCAACGCTGATGCCTCCCCCTGGCGTGAAAAGCCTGCCATGCAACTTTAAGTCATCGGAGAAGCCTTGGGGGAAGGTTCAGTTCATCGGCAGGGTGTTGATCGCCGCCGCCCGGACCCGCGGCGACCGTCAGCTGCAGAGCGGACGACAATGAAGCACGCGGACATTCACACGGAATGACTGCAAAAGTGACACGGGGGTAAGTGTGCACGGAAATCGGCTGAACAGGGCTGCGTCCAGCAGAGCGGACCTGGCCGGTGTCCTGGACGACAAGTGGCCGGTCGCAGCCGGCCACTGACGAGAGACGGAGGCCCCTTCCCCGCCGGCGGGGAAGGGGCCTCTTCGCTCACACCAGGTCCAGCACACTCATCTGCAGGTCCATGGGCAGGTCCTGGCGGCGCGTGATGCGCAACTTGCGGTAGACCCGCGTCAGATGCTGCTCGACGGTGCTGACGGTGATGTAGAGCTTCATGGAGATCTCACGGTTGGTGTAGCCGTGCGCGGCCAGCGCCGCCACCCGCCGCTCGGAGTCGCTCAGCTTGCCGGCGGCCGCCGCACGGACGGTGTGGACCTGCTCCCGGCTGCCGCCCGGCTGGGACCGGGAGGCGAGGCCCGGAAGGATCTCCTCGCGCAGCGCCTCGGCGCCGCAGGCGTGCGCCAGGCTCCAGGCGCGCCGCGTCATCATGCCCGCCTTGGTGTTGTCTCCCTGCGCCTGTGCCAGCCGCCCGGCGTCGGCCAGCGCACGGGCCAGTTCCAGCCGATCGCCGGAGCGGCGCAGTTCCTCGACGGCCTGTTCCAGCATCGCGAGCCCCTGACGTTCGTCGGTGAACTGGGCGCGCAGCCGCAACGCGGTACCGCGCACCCAGGGGTGCCGGACGTCGGGGGAGGAGAGCTGCTGCAGTACGAGCTGCTTGGCCTGCTGCGGCTCACCCAGGCGGACCAGCGCCTGCGCCGCATCGGTGCGCCACGGCAGGAACAGCGGCGAGTCGAGCCGCCACTCCTGGGCCGCCCGGCCGACCTCCATGAGTTCCGCGAACGCGGCCTGGAACTGGCCCGTCATCAGCAGATGCAGGGCGCGTGCCCGCCGATAGGCGAGCCCGTGCACGCCGACCAGCAGCTCCTCGGGTACCGGATGCTCCAGCTGCTGGGCCACCGCCGCGTGCCGGCCCATGGCGGTACGCGCGCGGATCAGGGCCGCGGCCGGTGCACACGCGAAGAAGCCGGTACGGGACTGCGGCAGCTCGTCCATGGCCGCCAGCGCCTGCTGCTCGGCACCGGACAGGTCTCCGAGGTGCAGCAGCAGTTCGGCGTACACCGTGGTGAAGGCGGCGGACCAGCCCGGAGCATGCTGCCCCTCGGCCTCCGCGCAGAGCTTTTCGCACCACACGACGGCCTGGTCGGGCCGGCCCGAATGCAACAGGGCCCGCACCGCCCGGATCAGCACATGCAGTGTGCCGGACGTCAGTACCGTGTTCTGCAGCAGCTGCTCGGCATTGGCGGCGGTGGTCTCGCCGGGCGCCCCGAGCGTCGGCCACCATGCCGTGGTGGGGACACCGTACGTCGGCCAGGGATCCCGCTGATGGGCGGCGGGGCCGGCCGGCGGCCCGGGGACAGCCGGTTGCCCGGCGGTGACCGACGGTGCGTCGATCCGGCCCTGCTCCATCAACAGCCGGGAGAGCAGTTGCCGGGCCGGGGCAGGCAGCGTGCCGGTCTCCAGGGCCGCCAACGGAGCCTGCAGCAGTTGTTCCGCCGCCGCCGGATCGAACCGCCACATGACCGCGGCGTGCCGGAGTGTGATCTGCAGTCGCTGCGCCTCGTCCGGGCAGATCCGGCAGGCCAGCCGGAGCATGTCGGACGCCTGCCGCGGATGCCCGTCGGCCAGCGCGCGATTGGCCTGCTCGTGCAGTACTCCGGTCGCCCACGGCACGTCCGACCAGGGCCTGGGGTCGTGCTGTGACGCGAACAGATGACGGGCCACGGCGGACGGATCCAGGCCCCGCGCGTGCAGCAGCACGGCGGCGTCGCGGTGCAGGCCGGCACGCACGTCCGGGCTGAGGGCGTTCAGGACGGCATCCCGCACGTCCCGGTGCCGGAAGCGGAGCTCCCGGAGGACGCCGCAGGACTCCAACGCGGTCACTGCCTGCGCGGTCACCGAGACCGACAGCCCCAGGAGCTCCGCGGCCAGCTCCGTGGTCGCGTGTTCGTCCAGTACGGCGAAGACTCCCGCGACGTCCCGAGCCACCGGGCCGCTGCTCCGCACGCAGGCCGCGACGGCCTGGTTGAACAGCCCGCCCTGCGACGGGCGCGGCAACGGTGTGGTGCCGTCGCGGCCGGCTGTCGCACGGTGCTCGGTCAGCAGCGCCTTGAGCAGCAGCGGGTTGCCTCCGGTGAGCTCGTGGAAGGCCACGGCCGCCTCGTCGTCCGGTCGCCGACCACCGGCCGCGAACCCGGTGATGCCCTGCGCCACTGCCTGCGTGTTCAGCAGCCCGAGCCGGATGTGCCGTACGTCGGGCCGGTGCAGCAGTTCCGCGCTGAGCGTGGCGCCCTGGGCGCTCTGCTGCGGCGAGACGGCGGCCAGCAACACCACCCGCGCGGCACCGAGATGCCGGGACAGGAAGAGAAAGTGCCGCAGCGACGCGGCATCCATGTGATGCAGGTCGTCGATGCAGTACACCAGGGGCGTACGCCTCCCGAGATTCCGCACCACCTCGCAGAACTGCTGCAGGTCCTCCACCCGCGGCGGTACCTGCGTCGGCAGCGACAGCTCCGGCAGCCCCGCCGCGGTCGCGGCCTGGCTGAGCTGACGCAGCACGCCCAGCTCCACGGTGCGCTCGCCCTCCGTCCCTACGGCGCGCAGTACCTCCCATCCCGACCGCATGGCGCGTTGCGCGAACGCGTCGAGGAGCGAACTCTTTCCGACACCGGCCGCGCCGTGCACGAGCACGGTCCGGCTGCGTCCGACGTCGGCGGCGGACAGCGCTGAGTCAAAAAGTCTCAGTTCGCTGTTCCGGTCAAACAGATCAATCGGCACGACGACCCCCGTCCAGAACAAATGCCTTGTTCCCGTGTGAGTTCGTCAGTGTAGGGACGGGGCGAGGTCATCCAGCTGGCCGAAAGTTGCACGACAACAAGTACGCAGGGTGGGCCGCCCGGCCGGTTTCACCCGGCCACGGCCGCGCCTATACGGTCGGCATGTCCGGCATGAGTCGGCACGGCACCTCCATGGTGACCATCGTGGGACCGCCGGGCGGGCTGGCGACCGTGAGCACTCCGTCGAAAGCGCTCAGTCGCCGTTCGATACCGGCCAGACCGGAGCCCTGCCCGATGCTCGCGCCGCCCTGGCCGTTGTCGCCGACGCTGATGCGCAGCATGCCGTCCCGGTGCTGAATGCCGACCGCCACCTGCTGGGCCTGTGAGTGCTTCGCCGCGTTGGTCAGCGCCTCGCTGACCGCGAAGTACGCTGCCGACTGGACCGGCTCGTCGAGCCGGCCCGGCACATCGATGTCGACCTTGACCGTCATCGGCATGCGCAGCGCCAGCGCCCGTACCGCATCGCCGAGTCCGCGCTCGGCCAGCACCGGCGGGTGAATGCCCCGCACCAGGTCCCGCAGCTCCGTGAGCGCCTCGGCGGAGGTCTCCCGGGCGTGCGCCAGCAGCACCTTCGCGTGCTGGGGGTCCTTGTCCACCAGCGCCTCGATCGCCGCGAAGCTCATCCCCATGGCGACCAGCCGGGCCTGCGCGCCGTCATGCAGGTCCCGCTCGATACGGCGCAGCTCGGCGGCGGAGACGTCCAGGGCCTCGTGCCGGGATTCCGTGAGCTGATCGATCCGCTCGTTCAGCGCCACCTCACGGGGCGGCGCCAGCAGATAGCGGCTGAGCAGGAAGTGGACGTGCAGCAGCCGCGGGTTGAGGCCGCTGCACACAGCGAGCAGACCGACACCGACCAGCGCGGCGAGCAGGGCGGTGCCCCAGCCCTCGACGGGTATGAAGGTGTACCAGTTCTCGCCGTCGCCGTCGGCCAGCGGCTGCCACAGGCCGCAGAGCAGGAGGACGCCGTGGAGGCCGTAGACGGTCAGCGCGGCGGGCAGCACGGCGGTGAGGAACCCGGCGGCCGTGTCGAGCACCAGCCAGCGCAGGTCGCGCCAGGTCGCCGGGTCCTTCACCAGCAGACTGCAGCGCTCCATGACCCCGACGATGCCGGTGCGCATGTCGGAGGGGAACGGGCGGTACGACTCGGGGACGCGTATGCCGCCCCATGCGGCGGCGAGCCGTCGGCGCGTATTGGCGTGTGAGCGCACCGCCTTGAGCACGAGCGGGGTGGTGAAGGCGCCGATGCCGATGGGGATCAGGGCAATGGACACAACCGACAGCACGAACAGCACGACGCCGCCCACCAATGCGGCGAGGGCCAGTGCCAGTCCCTGCACGGCCGTGAGCAAGGCGCCCAGAACCCGTTGCTTGTTCACCCGTTCTTCCTCCTCCACCCGGACCGACTCCTTGAGCGTGTCCCCAGTTTCGACGGTCGGGCGGTTCTTGGCACTGGTGCAGAGGCCCGGATAGGGGGTGTAGCTGGCATCACCCCGGGTGGGGTGCCTCCGCCACCCAGCCCGAAGGCAAGCAGCGCCGCAGCCGTACCGGGGATCACCGGACATGCGTGAACGGCGACACGGTACTTTCAGGGTCGTACTGGTCGTCGGCGGTCCCGCGGGCGGCCCCGCCGTTACTACGCTGGAGTCGCTGTGCGCGTTGTCGTCGCCGAGGATCTCTTCCTGCTGCGCGATGGTCTGGTACGGATGCTGGAGGCGTACGACTTTGAAGTCGTCGCAGCTGTGGAGACCGGGCCCGAACTCACGCGCGCTTTCAAAGAAGTGGACATGGACATCGCGGTGGTCGACGTCAGACTTCCGCCGTCCCAGACGGACGAGGGGCTGCAATGCGCCCTCGCCGCCCGCCGCGAGCGGCCCGGCCTGCCGGTGCTCGTCCTCTCGCAGCATGTGGAGCACCTGTACGCCCGTGAGCTGATGGCCGACGGCAGCGGAGGGATCGGGTACCTCCTCAAGGACCGCGTCTTCAAGGTGGACCAGTTCATCGATGCGGTACGAAGGGTCGCGGCCGGTAGCGTGGCGATGGACCCAGAGGTCATCTCTCAGCTGATGTCGATGCGTTCGCCCGAGAGCCCGGTGCAGGGCCTCTCGCCGCGCGAGCTGGAGGTACTGGAACTGATGGCCGGCGGCCGCTCCAACGCCGCCATCGCCGCCCAACTCTTCATCACGGAGCGCTCGGTAGCCAAGCACACATCGAACATCTTCGGAAAACTGGGCCTGCCCCCGTCGGACGACGACAACCGCCGCGTGCTCGCGGTCCTGAAGTACCTGGACCGCGAGCGGTGACGCGAGCACGCGACCGGTGATGTCGGCGGCGTTTCCCGTCGGGGGCGGGGGCTATGACGCCTGCCGCGGCGCCTCGAAAGAGGTGAACGCGCTGCGCTTGGGCAGGCGGTAGGCGTCGCGGCCGGTGATGGCGTTGAGGATGGTGGCGTTGCGGATCGCGCCGATGTCGAGGTTGGGGGCGGAGACGCCGTGACTGTGGATCTCGGCGTTGGCGACGAAGACCCGGCCGCTCACGCCATCGGCGAGCTCGACGGAGTGGTCGATGCGGACCACGGGCCGGCCCTTGGCGTCGCGCCGCAGCAGGTCCTCGATCGGGGCCAGGAACTCCGGCGGGCGGTTGCGGTAGCCGGTGGCCGCGACGACGAGGTCGGTGGTGTGCTCGAAGACCTGGTCCGAGTCGCGGTGACGGCAGGTCAGCACCGCCTGTCCGGTTGCCGCGTCGACGGTCGCACTCTCGACGGTGATGCCGAAGCGCAACTCCGCCTCGGCCAGGCCGTGTTCCAGCTGGCGCCGGTAGAGCAGCTCATGGATCTCTTCGAGGGTGTCGGTGGAGATGCCCTTGTAGAACTGCCACTGCTCGCTGATCAGCTTGTCCCGTACGTCCTGCGGCAGTGAGTGGAAGTACTGCATGTACGCCGGGGTCGTCATCTCCAGGACCATCTTGGTGTAGTCCAGCGGCGCGAAGGAGTGGGTACGGGTCAGCCAGCTGACCGCCGGGCCGCCTTCGAGGTTGCGGGACAGCAGGTCGACGGTGACCTCGGCGCCGGACTGGCCGGAGCCGACCACGGTGACTTTTCGCGCGCCCGCCACGTCGGAGGACCGGTACAGGTACTCGGAGGTGTGCAGGAGTTTGTCCTCGGGGAGGCCGGCTAGGGCGTCGGGTACGTATGGTGCGGTGCCTATGCCGATGACGAGGTTGGCCGCGCGCATTCGCAGCCGGGTGCCGTCGCCGCGTACGGCCTCCACCGTGAAGCGCTCGGCGGCCTCGTCCCAGTGGACCTGCTCCACGCGGTGCGAGAACCGTACGGACGGCAGTTTCGCCGCGGCCCAGCGCAAGTAGTCCTCGTACTCCCGGCGCGAGGGGAAGAAGTTCTCGCGGACGGTGAAGGTGTAGAGCCGGTCCATGTCGTGCAGGTAGCTGAGGAACGACAGGGGGTGGTGGGGCGCGACCAGCGTCACCAGGTCGGCGAGGAAGTTCACCTGCATCGAGGCGTCGCCGAACATCATGCCTCGGTGCCACCTGAGTTCCGGCTGCTCCTCCAGTACGACGAGGTCGAGGCCGTCGACGGTCGAGGCGAGCGCGGCCAGGCCCAGGTTGAAGGGGCCGCAGCCGATGGCCAGGACATCGTGCTCGCTGGTGACGCCTTCGGCGCCCAGAGGATTCTCAACGGTCATCGGAGCATGTCCTCCTCGCCGCGCGGATGGACGACCAGGGCGGCGGTCTTGTCGGGGAAGGTGATCTCTCCGGCGGGGCGGAATCCCGCGGCGTGGAACGCCTTGAGCGAGGGCTCGTTGCGAATGTCGGGCTCGGCGACAACACGCGGGCACGCGGGGTCGGCGGCGAGCAGGCCCTCGGCGAGGGCGCGCAGCGCCCGGCGGCCCAGTCCCTTGCCGGTACGGGTGACATCGCCGATGGCGATATGGACGCCCAGGTCGTGCGGCCCGTACGGGTAGTGCTCGGCGAGCCGGTCGCGCTGTACGCGGTAGATCTCCACGAATGCCAGCGGGCTGCCTTCGTGGCTGATCAGGGCGGGCAGCGAGTGGTCGCCGGCGAGCTGCCCGGCGATCTCCTCGGCCCACCTCTCATGGGGCCATGCCTGGTGCCAGAACGCCTCGACATGCGGCTGCTGCATCCAGCTGTGTACGAGGTCCAGGTCCGCGCCCTCGGTCTGCGGGATCCGCGCGGACCACGGGCCGTCGAGCACGGGGAGCGGCGGTCCGGCGACGGTGGCTCTCTGTTGCATCGCGGTCTCCTCTGCCGATGTCATCAGCGGGCGTCGCGCAGGGGGTTGGGGGCGTCGAGGTAGACCGACTGCGCGTCCAGCGGGGCGACGACCTCGTCGATCCCGTGCAGCCGGGTGAGCAGGTTGCCCTTGCAGGGCAGGGTGTCGGCGTCCAGCCAGCGGCGGGCCAGCCGGTCGCCGTCCGGGCCGGCCTGGGCGAGACCCGGCAGCGCCGCGCGCAGCCGGTCGGCGAGGACGGCGAGCAGGTCCCGCTCGTCGGCCAGGCCGTCGACGGCGAGGCAGCCGATGACCGACAGCGCCTGGTTGCGCAGCAGGTAGTAGCAGAGCCGGTCGTCGACGATGGCGTCCTCGACGACGGCTAGGGTGGACTGGTCGGCGCCGCTGAGCTTCAGCAGGCCCGGCAGGTGCGAAGTCGCCAGGTAGTAGCCCTGGTTGTCGCGGAAAGTGGCGCCGGTGACCCGGCCCTGAGCGTCCAGCCGGACCAGGGTGTTCTGCTGGTGGGCCTCCAGGCCGATCCCGGTCGCTGCGTACAGGTGCAGCATCGGTACCAGGACGTGGTCGGTGTAGTCGGCCATCCAGCGTTCGGCGGCGCCGACGCCCTGCGCGGCGATCAGTTCGCCGAGGAGGCTGCGGCCGATCCCGGGCCGCGGGGCGACCAGACCGACCAGGCAGCGCAACTCCGCGATGCTGTCCGGGACTTCGCGTACGGCGACGTCGAGGCCGGTGAGTTCCGGTCCGTCGGGCCGGCCGGGCTCGTCCACGGCCAGCCACGCCGGGTCGCGTGTGATCTTGAAGCCGGGGTGGGCCCGGAACGTGGCGTCCGCGTAGCCCGCGTCCAGCAGCCGGTTGATCTCCAGGCCGCGGCGCAGCTCCGTACGGGTGGATTCGCGCCGGGAGTTGGTCAGTCGCAGGCCGAGCGAGAGCTTCAGCATCACGTCGGCATCGGGGGCGTAGAGCGTACGGACACTGGACGTGGCCCACCATTCGGGGCCGCGCTCGCCGAGCGGTTCCAAGGCTCCCGAGGCGATCAGCTCGGCGACCCGGGGGCGGTGCGGCACGTCCCGGGCCTGCCACGGGTGGGCGGGCACCAGCACCCGGCCGTCGGACAGCCGCTCACCGGCCAGATCGGCCAGCAGCGCGACGGTGTCCCGGCCGGCCAGGGAGGGGGCTCCGGCGACGGCGTCGTGCGAGACGACCGATTCGTCGGCGGCGAACCAGTGGAGTCGGAACTTGCCGCGCAGCTCGGGGGAGAAGGCCGCGGAGTCGTGGTCGGAGATGCCGTCCCGGCTCTTGGGCGCGGGGTGGTGCAGATGGCCCAGGAGCAGTGCTTGCTCGGCGTCCAGGAAGCCGTCCACCTCGGCGGGCGGCTCCGGGTGCGTACGGCGGTCGGCGATGAAAGAGGCCACCCGGCGGACGGACTCCGCGGTGCGTTCCACCAGGTCGGCGACCTCCCCGGCGGGTACGCCGCCGGGGAGGCTGCCGCCACTCACCGCGGCCTCGGTGGACAGCAGCGCGATCGCGGTGACCGGGTCGGCGGTGGTGCCGAGCGCACCGCCGGGGCCTTCCAGCAGGACCGGGCCGAAGCGGTGCCAGCCGGTGGGGGAGTAGTGCGTCACCTCGGTGACCAGGGTCAGGCCCGCGGTCGGCAGTGTGACCCGCAGCGGGCCGGCGCCGAACTCGGTATGGGTCTCGCGCAGCCAGCAGCGCAACAGCGCTTCGAGGTGGGCGTGCTCGGCGGCGCCGCGGGCGTCCAGGGTGTGCAGCGGGTCGTCCGCGGGGCTGAACTGCCCTGCAGTACCAGGCGGGTTGGATGGTGTGCGCGCGGCCGATACGTCGGTGAGGGTCATGCCGCGTCCTCCTCAATGAGACTGGCGCAGTCGCGGCCTGCTTCGAGGACGGTGTCAATGAGACCGTCGATGTCCTCGGGCGTCGCCGTTGGGTTGAGCAGGGTGAACTTCAGGCATACGCGCTCGGGGGACGCGGGCCCGTCCAGACGTACCTCTGTGCGGCCGATCAGTGCGCTGCCGGTTTCCAGGAGGTGGCGGCGCAGCGCGCCGTTGAGTGCGTCGGCGGCGCCCGGGTCGGTGGTGCGGTAGCGGAACACCACCGTCGTCAGCTCGGCCGGGGAGACCAGCTCCAGTTCGGCCTCGCGACGGATCCGCTGCTCGGCGTGGCGGGCGAGGTCGTGACAGACGTCGATCATGCGACCCATGCCGGTACGGCCCTGCGCGACGAGGGTGGCGACGGCCTTGACCGCGTCGGGCCGCCGGGTGGTCTGCAGGCTGCGGCCGAGCAGACCGTCGTAGCCGGCCTCCGAGTCGTCGGCCGGGTTGAGGTAGGCCACCTTGCGGTCCAGCGCGGTGAACGCGGTGGTGTCGGAGACCAGCAGCACACTGGTGGCGGCCGGCTGCCAGCCGATCTTGTGCAGATCGAGGGTGACGGAATCGGCCAGCTCCAGCCCGGCGAGCTTGGGGCTCAGCCGGTCCGAGAACAGCGCGCCGAAGCCGTAGGCCGCGTCGACATGCATCCAGATTCCGTGCTCGCCGGCGATCTCGGCGAGCTGCGGGAGCGGGTCGATGGAGCCGAAGTCGGTGGTGCCGGCGGTGGCGATCACCGCGAGCGGTGTCCGGTCGGGGCCGAGCCCGTCCAGGGCCGCCTTCAGCGCCTCGGGGCGGATGCGGTGGTGTTCGTCGGTGGGCAGTGGGTGGACCGCGGACTCGCCCAGGCCCAGCGCCGCACACGCCCGGTGTACCGAGAAGTGGGCCAGCTCCGAGCAGAAGACCACCGGGCCAGGCAGGGCGGCGACGCCGTCCTCGCGCGCATTGACGCCGCGTCTCAGGGCGGCGGCGTCCCGGGCGAGGAGCACACCGAGGAGGTTGGACAGCGAGCCGCCGGGGGTGAGGACGCCGTCGGCACGGTCGCCGAACCCGGCCAGGCCGATCAGTACGCGGATGAGCCAGCGCTCGATGGCGATGGCCGACGGGCCCGAGTCGTAGGTGTCCAGCGACGCGTTACTTGCACTGGCCAGGGCGTCCGCGGCGACCGCGACGGCCAGGGACGGGGGCTGCAGGTGGGCTGCGGCCCGGGGGTGGGACAGGTCGATGCCGTGCTCGACCAGGACGGATGCCAGTTTCCGCAGCGCGGCCTGTGAGCCCAGGCCCTCGGCCGGGAGTTCGGCGGGACCCAGCGCTTCGGCCGCGGCGGCGAGCACCTCGGCGGGAGTACCCGCCGGGAGGGGCCCGCTCGGGCGGCGGATGGTCAGGGCGGTGTCGACGGCCTCGGCCAGCGCGGCGGAGACCTCGATGAGGCCCTCGCGCGAGTTGGCGAGCAGGGAGCGGGGGAACGGCGGGACGGCGGTCGGTACGGACGGTGCCTCGGTAAGGGGTATCACTTGGACTCCGCGAGCGGGTTGGGGTGAGTACCGTTCGGATACAGGGCATGGCGCAGCGCGCGGTCGCCGTAACGGGTGACCACGATCCGGTCGCGGTTCAGGCCGTAACGGGGGATCTCGGGGGTGAGCAGGTCGTACTCGGCGAACCGCTCGGACAGCTCGGGGAAGCGCCGCTGGAAGTCCAGGATCGTCTGCCGCACCAGGCGCCAGAACGTCTTCTCCGGTACGCCCAACTGATCGGCGCACAGCGGCGCGAGATAGCGGAAGTGGCCCACGAAGACCTGGTCCACGACGTGCTGGCGGATGATCGAGGGGTGCTTGCGGGGCAGTACGTGATCGTGGCCGTCGGGCTCCGGGCCGCGCTCGGGCACATCGGTGAAGGACACGCACACGTCGTCGACGAAGTCCTTCAGGTACAGCCGGGTCGGGACGTCGTTCTCGTCGTAGCCGATGAGTGTGTTCTGACCGTGCGGGTTGAAGGTGACGCCGTACCGGTAGAGCACATGCATGATCGGCACGAGGAGTGTGTCGAACATCCTGCGCAGCCAGTCCTGGGGATCCAGGCCCGAGGCGCGGACCAGCTCGGCGACGAAGGCGTCGCCCTTGCTGTCGACGTGCAGCAGCGAGGCGAAGGTGCGCACCCGCTCCTCCGGGTCCTTGCGGGCCGAGACGGATTCGCGCCAGATGCAGCCCAGGGTTTCCAGGTGTTGGTACGGAGTGTCCGGCAGCTGGGAGAGGTAGGGGTGCCGGACCGTCACCGAGGCGACCTCGCCGAGGAAGACCGTGCGGCATTCGTCGGTGAGGAACTTGTCCCGTTCGACCAGGCCGCGCAGCCACTGGGTGACGACCGGGGCGCCCATGGTGCAGTGCGGGGGTATGCCGCGCCAGACCAGGGTGTTGAGTATTTTCAACGGCAGTTTGACGTCGTACCGCTCGGGCGTGCCGACATTGGCCATCGTACGGATCGACTGTCCCGGCAGGTACGCGTCCGGGCTCTCGCCGAGCGGGATGATGCGCTGCTGCGCGACGTCGGCGGCGTGCAGCACCTGCACGGCGTGGTCCCACTGCCAGGGGTGCACCAGCATCCAGACGTACGCCTCGGGGTCGACGCCGGCGTCCTGCAGCACCTTGGTGAAGCGCGACCGCGTCGCCTCGTCCAACTCGCGCGCGAGAACCTCGCGTTCGGACAGTTCCGAAGTGCCGCGGAACTCCGCGAGGCCGCGGTGGACGGCCACCCAGAGCAGTTTCAGGGACTGCGCCGACTCGGGGGCGTACTGGCGGACGTCGGTGGCGGAGAAGCCGATCCGGCCCTTGTTGGCGACCAGCAGGTTGTGGCCGGTCATGCGGCATTCCAGTTCGGAGTGGCCGAGCTCGCGCATTTCGGCGACCGTCTCGCCTCCGTGGGTGATGCGGGCGGCGTCGACGGCCAGGGTGGCCGACAGCTCGGTGAAGTACGTCGAGATGGTCGACGGGTCGGTGCCGAGCGTGGAGGCGGATTCGAGGAGGAATCGCTGGGCGTCCCAGGCGGGTTCGGCAACCGAGTTGCCCAGCATGCTGGTTGCGGTGCGGGTGATCGAGTCCGGGGCGACGCGCAGCCAGCCGAACGCTCCGGGTACGGCCCGGAACTCGTACGTCGTACCGCTGTCGAGGTCAATGCGGTAACCGCCGTCCCCGGTCTCGGCCGCCTTCAGCATGTCCTCGAAGACCCATTCGCCGATGGCTTTGGCGAGAAGCTGACGGTTGGCTTCCCGCCAGGCTGCCGGCGTGACATCCGCCAGTTCGGGCACGGGGTGGTGGGCAGGGGAGGGCATCAGGCAGCTCCGAGTGTCTGTCCGGATCCGGGCGCTCGGGCGACGAGGCCCGAGCCAAGGGGGAGATTAGGTTAGGCTTACCTAAACTGCAACCCCTGTTTCGGCCACTCGGGTACCTGGTGACACATCCTCAGTCTTGTCTTAGGTTTGCCTAACCAAACCTTCTTTTTGGGATCCGAATTGAGGTGATCCGCGGTGCCTACCTGCCGCCGCACCGCCCGATGGACATTCGCCCTGGTCAGCGCCGGTGGTGTGGTCATGACCCTGGACGTGACCGTCGTCAACGTCGCCCTCTCCGCCATCGTCCGGGACCTGGAGACCGGCCTGGACCGGGTGCAATGGACCGTGTCGGCGTACTCGTTGACGTTCGGGGCGCTGATCCTCACCGCAGGGGCGCTTTCGGACCGAATAGGCCGCCGGACCGTGTTCGTTGCCGGAATGGCGCTCTTCACGCTCGCTTCGGCCGGATGTGGTCTTGCGCCGGACGCCGGTACGCTCATCGCCGCTCGCGCCGCCCAGGGATTGGGCGGCGCCATGGTTTTCGCGCCAACTCTCGCCCTGATCGCCGCCGCTTACGAAGGCGACCGGCGTCGGCGGGCGATCGCCGCGTTCGCCGCCATTGCCTCCGCCGCCGGTGCGCTGGGGCCGGTGGTGGGCGGAGTCCTCGTCCAGACTCTCGGCTGGCGGTGGATCTTCCTCGTCAATGTGCCGATCGGGGTCCTGGTGGTGGTCGGCGCGCTGGCCAGGATGCCCGAGTCGGCGGCCCCCGAAGTCCGGCGCCGCATCGATCCGTTGGGCGCTGTGCTCGCCGTCGGCGCGCTGCTGGCGCTGCACTATCCGCTGGTCACGGGGCCCGAAGCGGGGTGGGCTTCACCCGAGGTGCTCGCCTCGGCCGTCGTGGGCGTCCTGCTCGCCGTGGCGCTGGTGATCAGTCAGCGCCGTGCCGACGGGCTGATCGACATGCGACTGCTGCGGATCCGCGCCTTCTCCGGTGCCGCGGTACTGGGATTTCTCGCCCGGATGTCCAGTCTGGGCGCACTCGCATTCGTCACGCTGTGGCTGCAGAGCACGCACGCGTACTCGGCGATGGAAGTCGGGCTCCATCTGCTGCCGCTGACGGGCAGTCTGCTCGTCGCAGGCATGTTCACCGCACGGCTGCAGAGGGTCTTCTCGCCCGCCGCACTGGTCGCCGGCGGGTTCGCCATGCAGGGACTGGGCATGCTCGGCCTGGCCGCGGCCGGAGCGGGCGGGGGACAGGTCGCGACGGTAACCGGACTGGTACTGCTCGGCGTTGGGGGAGCCGTCATCTTCCCGCCCCTGATGGGCGTGGCGGTGGGGGCGGTGCCCGCCGACCGTGCCGGCATGGCCTCCGGGCTGACCAACGCCTGCTACCCGCTCGGTACGGCCACGGGCGTCGCGGCCTTCGGTGCCCTGTTCTCCGCCCGCATCGGCTCCGAACTCGGCCCATCCGAACAGCAGTTGCGCTCCGTTGCCGAGACCGGACGGTTCGAAAGCGTCACCCCGGCGCTCCGGCCGCTCGCCCACGCGGCCTTCTCCGGCGGCTTCACCGCCGTCTGCCTGGCCTCCGCCGCCGTCTGCCTGCTCGGCGTACTGATCGCACGCACCCTCAAGGCCACGGTCAGCGGCGCGGCCGGTCGCTCCGCGGCGCCGCCGACCTCCTGGGCTCACACCTCCTGGGTACGGCGCAGCAGCCACACCAAGTAGGGCGCACCGATCAGCGCGGTGACGATGCCCACGGGTATCTCGATCGGGGCCAACAGCCAGCGGCCGAGTCCATCCGCGGCCACGACCAGAACGGCACCGAGCAACGCGGCCATGGGTACCATCCGCGCGGTGTCATTGCCGACGATCCGGCGCGCCAAGTGCGGTGCGACGAGCCCGACGAAGCCCACGGCGCCGACCGCCGCGGCCGTGCCGGAGGCCAGTACGGCACCGGCGCCGAGGACCAGCAGCCGGGCGCGGCCCAGTTCCAGGCCGAGGGCGCGCGGCAACTCGTCGCCCAGGGCGAGCATGTTCACCGGGCGCGCCGCGATCACGAGCAGCACCGCGACCACCATGGGAACGGCAAGCCAGCCGAGCGCGTCATAGCCCCGCGCGTAGGTGCTGCCGGCCAGCCAGGTGAGCGCGGACGAGATGTTCATCTGCGCGCCGACCACCATGATGTTCACCAGCGCCATGGCGGTGGCCGCGGCGCCGAGGCCGACCAGCACCACCCGGGTCGGGTCCAGGCCGGTGCGGCTTCCGTTGCGCGGACCTCTGGCGATCAGGATCACCAGGCCGAGCATCAGTACACCCCCGATGCCCGCGGCGATCGGCAGGGCGGCCAGCGGCGCACTCGGGACGACGAGGATGACCAGTACGGCGGCGATGGACGAACCACCGGTCACGCCGACCAGGCCGGGTTCGGCCAGGGGGTTGCGTACGACCGTCTGCACCGCGGTTCCGGCGACCGCCAGGCAGGCGCCGGCCACGGCGGCCACCAGGATGCGCGGCAGCCGGTAGGACACCACCGCCTCGGTCATCTGCTCGCCCGAACCGGTCAGTGCCGAGCCGAGCTGTCCCCAGCCGATCTGCACGTCGCCGACGCGCAGGCCGAACGCGATCGCGGCGACCAGAGCGAGCAGCCCGATGCCGAACGCGACGGCGTGGACCGGAGCGCGGCGCTCTCCGGCGACCACGACGGCCGCCCCGGTGTCGGCGTCTCCCGTGCTCACCCGGCGGGCGAGCGCCATGAACACCGGCCCGCCGACCAGCGCGGTGACCACGCCGACCGGAATCTCGGCGGGCTGAGTGGCGGACGGCGCCGCAATGAGCTGTGCCGCCGCGTCCGCCGCGAGCACCAGCGCGGCGGACAGCAGGCCCGCCGTCGGGATGAGCAGGGCGTGCTTGCGGATGCCCAGCTGCCGCACGATGACCGGGGCGATCAGCCCGATGAAGCCGATGGGCCCGGCGAGCGAGACCGCCGCGGCGGAGAGCAGCACCGCGACGAGGAAGGCGGCCGGACGGATGCGCTCGACCCGTACGCCCATGGATTCGGCCGTCTCGTCACCGAGCGCCAGCAGATCCAGCGGACGCGCCAGCAGCGGCGCGAGCAGGGCGAGCACGGCGACGACGGCGCCGAGGGTGAGCGGCCGTTCCAGCCCGGACTGCATCAGGGTGCCATTGCCCCAGAAGAACAGGCCGCGCGTCGCCTGCACGTCCAGCATCTGCAGGAACTCGGCGGCCGAGGTGCAGGCCAGGGCGACCGTCGCACCGGCGAGCAGCACCCGCCCGGGCGTCAGCACACCACGGCTGCTGAGCAGATAGACCACGGCGATCGCGAGCAGCCCACCGAGGAACGCCGCGCCGCCGGCGGGGAGCGGGCCCAGGCTCACACCGGTGAACGCCACCAGCACCACGGCGAAGTAGGCACCGGCGTTCACCCCCAGCGTGTCGGGAGCCGCGAGGGGATTGCGGGTCGCCCCTTGGACGAGCACCCCGGAGACACCGAGCGCGATCCCGACGACCAGCCCGGTGACCGTACGCGGCAACCGGGCACCGAGCAGCACGTCCTCGGCACGGGGATCGCCGTGTCCCATAAGGACGTTCATGATGTCGGCGATGCCTACCCCGGACGCGCCGAGCCCGAGGTGGACCACGCCGACCAGGCACAGTACGAGCGGCAGGGCGCCGCCCACGAGCAGAACCCGTGGGCGGCGCCCGAGCACAGGAGCAGCGACGGTCATCAGACCTTCAGGGCCTTGGCGGTCTCGTCGAGGACCTGGACCGCGGACAGCGGGCCGCCGAACAGCCAGGTGCCGGGGTCGAGCGCGAGCGCCTTGTCCTTCTTGACGAAGTCCAGACCCTTCCACACCGCGTTGTCGGCGAGTTCATCCTTGAACGGGTTGTCCTTCTCGGCAGCCACGTACAGGAAGTTCGAGTCCTTCTCGACCTTGGTCAGGCCCTCGACGCCGACCGTGGTCATGCCCCACGCGTCGGACTTGCCCTTCCAGCCGTTCTTCAGACCGGCCAGGTTCAGCACCTGGCAGGCGAACGCGTCATCGGTGAGCATCCGGATCGAGGCGGAGCCATTGGCGGTGAAGCCCTGCGCGAGCGCGTACTTCAGATTGCTCTTGTCCGCCTTCTCCAGCCGGCCCTTGAGGTCGGCCGCCTTGGCATCCATCCGCTTGTTGACCTCGGCGGCCTTGTCCTCCTTGCCCACCGCCTTCGCCAGCTCGGTGAAGTTCTTCTTCATCGTCTGCATCTGCGGCTTGGTGGTGTACTTGAACGACAGCACCGGGGCAATGTCGTTCAGCGGCTTGAGGTTCGCCTTCGAGCGGTCGTCGTCGACCACGATGAGGTCCGGCTGCAGAGCCTTGATCTTCTCCAGGCTCGGCTCGTTACGGTCGCCGACGTCGGTGACCTTCTTCGGCAGCTCCGCACCATCGGCGGTGATCCACGTGCCGTAGCCCTTGTTGTCGGCGTTGCCCACCGGAGTGACACCAAGAGCGACCAGCTCCTCGGTGTAGGTCCACTCCAGTACGACGACCTTCTTCGCCGGCTTGTCCAGGGAGACCTTCCCCCGCGCGGTGTCGACCGAGATCTTGCCGCTTTCGGCCTTGTCTCCCCCCGCCTTGTCCGTGCTCTCCCCGACCGTGCCGGACCCACAGGCCGCGGTCAGCATGAGGGCCACGGCTGTGCCGCCCGTTGCAAGGGCGCGCAGCAATCTCTGCATGGTGAAACTTCTCCTTCGTCCGGGGGATGCGAATGCGCGGAGTGCGCCAAGGAGTGGGGGGTTGGGTTCGATGTTCAGAACGCGGCGGCTCGAGAACGGGTGTTTCAGGACGCGGCGGCGGACTCGGGCCGCCGGGGGAAACAGGCGAGATAGCCGGTCGCCGGATCGCGTACGACGTTGACCTGCAGGCCGAAGGCGCTGTCGATGACGTCCGGGGTCACCACGTCCTCCGGCGGCCCGGCCGCCGCGACCCCGCCGTCGGCGACAACGATGACCTCGTCGCCGTACGCCGCCGCCTGCATCAGATCGTGCAGCACCACGCCGCACGCGATGTCGTGCTCACGGGCCAGCCGCCGGACCACATCGAGCACTTCGAACTGGTGCCGCATGTCGAGATAGGTGGTGGGCTCGTCCAGCAGCAGGACACCCGCCCGCTGTGCCAGCACCATGGCCAGCCAGGCCCGCTGGCGCTCACCGCCCGACAGCTCGTCGAGTCGGCGCTCGACCAGCGGCGCGGCATCGGTCACCGTAAGCGCCCAGTCGATCGCCTCGGTGTCCTCGGCGGTGTGCCGGGCCAGCGCACCACGATGGGCGTACCGGCCGTGCCGCACCAGCTCACGGACCGTCACCCCCGCTGGTGCCAGGGACGATTGAGGAAGAAAGGCCAACTTCTGGGACAGCTCGCGGCGGCCGAACGACGACAGCGTTGCGCCGTCGATGCGTACTTCGCCGCCGATCGGCTGCAGCAGCCCCGCCGCCGTACGCAGCAGCGTGGACTTGCCGCAGCCATTGGGTCCGACCAGCACAGTGATCGCACCCGCCCGCAGCGACAGATCCACCTGCCGCAGTACGGGGCGGCCCGCATGACCGACGTCGAGACCTTCCGCCATCAGGCGAACGTCGCCTATGGACACCGAGTACCTCCCAACGGTCGGGTCGACGGCGACACTCTAACCATTTAGGTAAGGCAAACCTAAGCTCGATGCCCCTGATTGGGTCGGATCGTAATCAGGACGAGATGTCTGCGCGGCTTCGTACCCTTGGCGGGCTCTGCCAAACCGTCCGCGCGCGGGCGCAGTTGAGCGTACGGGGGCGGTGGCGTCGGCGGCCTGCGCAGGACCGCGGCGCTCTGGGATCAGCGCGCGGGGTCATTTTTGCCATCCGTCTCGTCCCTCTTGTCCCTTTCGCCTCTCTCATCCGTGTCATCCGTAACGACGCGGACGAGTCTGTAGTGCGCCGTGCGAAGGGATGGCTGTTTGCCTCGACGACGCGCGCGAGCGTTGAGTCCCGCCTGCTTCGCCTCCTTGAACTGTTCGGCGAATTCCGCGTCCCGCGCCTTGCGCTGGTAGACGGTCGTCGGGCTGACGCCCGCCCGGGTGGCGGCGCGCGCCATCGTCTCTCCCTCACGCAGCGCCGCGAGCAGCGTCTCCACGCGGGCGGGAGTCATCCGGGTCCCCGGCCGGATCGCATAGTCGTCGGCCATGGCTCGTACGGCATCGAGTGCGGCCCTGAATTGCTCGTCCCGCGCGCGCCAGCCGGCCACCGACGAGATGGGTACTCCTGCGACGCGTGCGGCATCGGCGAGCGTCATACCTGTTGCTACGCCGCGCAGTACGTCGGCGCGCTGTTGGATCACCTGCTCGCCCGGGGCGAACGGGTCGCGTCCCGCGAGGGCGACGGCGAGGTCGCCGTCCGTGGTGGCTGCCGCATGGAGTGCGTCGAGAGGAATGTCGGCCCGGGTGGCCGCCTCGTCCGGCGTATGTCCGGCTCTCAGGTGCTCGACCAGCTGCGCCCGTGTCTGCGCGGGCAGGGTCGATCCGGTTTCGCTGACGTCCAAGGGGGGTCCCCGCTTTCCCGATGGTGGCCGACAGTTGCCGCGTCGAGGCGTCGTTCGACGCGCGGTCTCTGCTGGGTCGGACGCGTCAGCGGGAGCTGATCGCGCAGCTGGAATCAAGACCTTGCGACGGGCTGGTCGTCGACCGGAATCTTCGTTAAGTTAGGCAAGGCTTACCTTATAGGCTGGGTGGAAGGGGTGTCACTGGTTTGCGCGCAACGGATCCGACAGCCGCGGGGTCTTCGACCATGACCACGGACGGGTAAAGCTGCGACCTGTTCGGCGTCAACCACCTTCATACAGGAGGGCGGTTGAGAATCACTTACGCGTAACGCCCGGCCGGGTGCCCAGGGCGAGTACCGCGGCCAGCGCGGAGGCCGCGGCGAGCAGACCGAAGAGATTCGGGTAGCCGCCGAGCGGGGTGGCCAGTGCTGTTGCGGTGAAGGGGGCGAGAGCGCCGGCGATGGTGATGGGGGCGGCCAGGAGGGCGGAGCGGTGGCCGTAGTGGGTGGCGCCCCAGCGGTCGGTGACGGCGGTGGCCTGGAGGAGGGTGAGGTTGCCACGCACCATGCCCGCGGTGACGGCGAGGACGATGAGCAGGGGCACGGGGCCGGGGGCGAGGGCGAGCGCGGCGGTGGTGGCCGCGCCGGCGGCGATGAGGGCTGCCGTACGCGTCGTGACACCGGTGCGGCGGGCGAGCGCGGCGTACAGGGTGCGGCCCAGCGTCTGCCCGGCGCCACCGAGGCCGAGTGCCCAAGCCGCTGTCGTCGGCGAGGCACCGCGCTCGATCAGCAGCGGGACGAGTGTGATCACCACCGCGTACATCGCGAAGCCGTTGAGGGTGAGCGCGGTGGCCAGCAGCAGGAAGGGGCGACTGCGAGTCACCGGCCCACGGTCCGCGGCCTGTTGGGCCGGTGGGGGAGGGGCGGGCGGCCATGGAGCGCGTAGCGCGAGCGCGTGCGCGGGGACGGTGACGACCGCGAGGATCACCGCGAGGACGGCATACGTGCTGCGCCAGGAGAGGTGCGCGGCGAGGACGGCCGTCAGCGGTGCGAAGGCAGTGGAGGCGAGGCCACCGGCCAGTGTGACGGCGGTGAGCGCGCGCACCCGGTCCGCTCCCCACCAACGGGTCAGCGCGGCGAAGGCGGGCTGGTAGAAGGTGGCGGCCATGGCCACTCCGGCGAGCAGCCAACTGGCCGCGAACGACGCGAAGTTGGGGGCGTACGCGATGCCGAGCACGGCGGCGACGCCGACCAGGGAGCCGGTGGTCATCACAGCACGCGGGCCGCGGCGGTCCAGTATGCGACCGACGGGGATGCCGGCGAGCGCGGAGACGAGGAGCGCGGCGGAGAAGGCGGCGGTCGTGGCTGCGGGGGACCAGCCGGTGTCGGCGGTGATGCGGGTGTTCAGTACGGGAAAGGCGTAGTAGACGATTCCCCAGCTGGTGATCTGCGTGGCGCACAGGGCGGGCAGTACGGCCCGGGGCCGCGACCGGCGGTCGGTACCGGTCGCGGCCTGGCGGGCGAAGAGGCCGGTCACTGCCGTCAGCAGCCGCCGGGGGTGCCGATGCCGATCTGGAGCGTGGTCGGGGCCGCGCAGCAACCCCCGCCGCTCTCCTCGGCGCTTTCGGGCTCGTCGAAGAGGCCCGCGCCACCGCAGACGCCGGTCTCCGGCAACGTCAACTCGACGCGCTCCGCCGCCTCCTGGTCCCCGGCGAGGGCGGCGGCGATGGAGCGGACCTGTTCGTACCCGGTCATGGCCAGGAACGTCGGTGAGCGGCCGTAGCTCTTCATACCGACAAGGTAGACGCCCTGCTCCGGGTGGGAGAGCTCCTTCACGCCGTGCGGGTAGACGGTGCCGCAGGAGTGCACGTTGGGGTCGATCAGCGGGGCCAGTTCGACCGGGGCCTGCAGACGCTCATCGAGGCCGAGGCGCAGCTCGCCGAGGAAGGTGAGGTCGGGGCGGAGCCCGGTCAGGACGATGACCTCGTCGACCGGGTCGAGGCGGCGACCGTCCTCGGCGACCAGAACAACCCGCTCGCCTTCGGTCTCGACGGCTGCGGTACGGAAGCCGGTAACGGCGCTGGCGTGACCGGCCTCGACGGCGGCCTTGGCACGCAGCCCGAGCGCGCCACGCGCGGGGAGCTGATCGGCCTCGCCGCCGCCGAAGGTACTGCCGCTGAGGGCCCGGCGCAGGATCCAGGTGGCATGGGTTCCCGGTGCGTCCTCGGCCTCGGCGAGGTCCGCGAGGGCGGCGAGGGCCGTGAAGGCGGAGGCGCCGGTACCGACGACGGCGGTGCGCTTGCCCGCGTAACGGGCCCGTACGGCCGGGTCCTTGAGGTCGGGAACACGGTACGAGATCCGGTCGGCGGCCACCTTCTCCCCGAGGGCGGGAAGTCCGTCGCCACCGAGCGGATTGGGCGTGGACCAGGTGCCGGAGGCATCGACGACGGCCCGGGCGAGAATCCGCTCTTCCCGTCCATCGGCTCCCTCGATGTGAACGGTGAAGGGCTGCTCCTCGCGTCCCGCATCGACGACGCGGTCGCGCCCGGCCCGGGAAACGCCGGTGACGCGCGCACCGAAGCGGACGGTGTCGCCCAGAACGTCGGCGAGCGGCTGGAGGTACTTCTCGACCCAGTCGCCGCCGGTGGGGTACGTCGTGCCGTCCGGGCGGACCCATCCCGTCGGGGCGAGCAGCTTCTCGGCGGCGGGGTCGACGACCTCGACCCAGGGGGAGAACAGCCGCACGTGCGACCACTCCCGCACGGCGCTGCCCGCGCTGCCGCCGGCCTCCAGGACCAGCGGCTCCAAGCCGCGCTCGATGAGGTGGGCAGCGGCGGCCAGACCGATCGGGCCGGCTCCAATGACCACGACAGGCAGCCGGTCGGCGGCGGCCGCCTCGATGATCGGCTCAGTCACAGCGAACCCCTTTGCTTCGACACCCTTCAATCTCTCCCACTGCCAGCATGGCACCTGTATCGATAGGCGTCAACATAGACAGACGTCGAATTCATCGTTCTGGTTCGATATGTGTCAACATAGGTACATGTCGAATACGAAGGTGCTGCCGTGCTGCCCGCCGCTGACCGAGCGGCCGCTGACCGCCGAGGAGGCCGAGCGGACCGCGAGGATGTTCAAGGCGCTCGGTGACCCGGTGCGGCTGCGGCTCTTCTCGCTGGTCGCCTCGCACGAGGGCGGCGAGGCGTGCGTGTGCGACATCTCCGACGTCGGCGTCTCGCAGCCGACCGTCTCCCACCACCTCAAGAAGCTCAAGGAAGCGGGCCTGCTCACCTCGGAGCGGCGCGGCACGTGGGTGTACTACAGCGTCGAGCCGTCCGTGGTGGCCGCGATGGGCCAGATGCTCAGAACGTTCGGCTGAGCGTCCCCGCGTAGGGAGTAAAGGCGTCCCATGCGGGGTGTGTCGGCGGATGCGAGTGCGCATCCGCCGACACAATCGGCACATAGAGGCGGGCGTGTGGGGCTGGAGGTGATCCCGTGGCGCTGCTTCCGGCGGCCCTCCGGGCGGGTGGTGCGTCCAGCGCGACGCACGGCACAAAAGGCCGGACCGCGTGGTCGCCCTCGCGAGACCGCATGGCGGTCGCCGTGGTCGCCGCGGCCTTCGTTCTCGTGCAGTTGCTGCTCGTGGTTCCGGGGTCGGGTCTGGGTTGGGACGAGACCGTCTACGTGAGCCAGGTCAACCCGCACGTCCCGACCGCGTTCTTCAGCGCGCCACGAGCCCGCGGGGTCACCCTGCTGGTCGCCCCGGTGGCCTGGACCGACTCGACGACCGTGCTGCGCATCTATCTGGCGCTCGCCTCCGGCCTCGCCCTCTATCTGGCCCTGCGCGTATGGCGGCGGCTGCAGCCGCCCGGCGTACTGGCCCTCGCCGGGCTGCTCTTCGGCGGCCTGTGGGTGACGCTCTTCTATGGTCCGCAGGCCATGCCGAACCTCTGGGTCGCGCTGGCCGCGCTGGCCGCCGCCGGCTGCTTCCTGCGGGCGGCCAGGGACCCGCGCGACCGCGCCGCCCTGCTCGGCCTCGGCGGCAACGTCGCCGCCGTCACGCTCCTGCGCCCGATGGACGCGGTCTGGCTCGCGCTCCCGCTGCTGGCCGTCGCGCCGCTCGCCCGGCGGGGCCGGCGGCGCACCCTGCTCGGCGTGCTCGTGGCGGGCCTGGCACTGGGCAGCGCGGAGTGGGTCGTCGAGGCGTACGTCAGTTACGGCGGGCTCGCGGCCCGCCTGGACCGTTCCAGCGAAATCCAGGACGGGTTGGGCTGGCACCTGGCCGTCGTCGATCAGATCCGGTCGCTGGGCGGCCGGACCCTCTGCCGCCCCTGCACGGGGCCGTTGCCCGGCCCGCTCGTCTGGCTGTGGTGGGTCCTGACGCCGGTACTGGCCGCAGTGGGCGTGCTCGCGGCGGTACGGGGCCGCCACCCCGCCCGCGCCCTGCTGCCCACCCTCTGCGCGCTCGCCATGGCCGTGCCGTACCTCTTCTTCATCGGCTACGCCGCGGCCCGCTTCCTGCTCCCCGCCTACGCGCTGATCGCCCTCCCCGCCGCGGCCGGCATCCATTGGCTCAGCGCCGCCGCGGGCCCCGGCCGGCGCCCCATCGTGACCACCGTGCTGGGCCTGGGCCTGGCCGGACACCTGGCGCTCCAAGGCGTGATCCTCGTCCATACGGTGAAAAACGGCCGGGCCACCAGCACCCAGTACGCGCTCATCGCGGAGCGACTGCATGGCCTCGGCGTCCGGCCGCCCTGCCTCCTGACGGGCGAAGCCGCCATCCCCGTCGCGTACTACGCGGGCTGCCACTCCGCCGACACCGGCGGCAACAACGGCAACATGACCCCGGCCGACGTCCTCACCACCGCCACCCACGACCCGGTCGCCGTCCTGTTCCCCACCGACGGCCGCCTACCCGACTACGCCCGCACCTGGCGCGTCATCCCCCTAACGGGGGCAGGCCTGGAACCGGGGTACCGGGTGGTGGTCGCACCGGGTGTGCTTCGGTAGGTGGGGCGCGGCCGCTCAGGCCCCCGTTACCTCTGTGATGCCGGTGGCGTCGTCCCCGAGTCCCAGTACCGAGTCGAGTACGTGCAGGACACCCTGCTCGCGGTGGGACGGGGCGGTGTAACGGGCGCGTCGGCGTACCTCCGGGTGTGCCTCGGCCATGGCGTACGACCACTCCGCGGCGTCCAGCATCTCCAGGTCGTTGAGGTAGTCGCCGAAGACCATCGTCTGGGCCGGGGTGATGCCGAGCTCGCGCTGCAGGGCGCGCAGAGCGGTGCCCTTGTTGGTGTCGGCGTTCATGATGTCGACCCAGTGCTGCCCCGAGACGACCACCTGGTGGGTGTCGGCGAACCGCGCCAGCGCCGGGGCGGTCGTCCGCTCGGCCTGCCCGAAGTCGTACACCGCGATCTTGATGATCTCGTCCTCGACCTGCGTCACATCGTCGACCTGCTGAAGGCTCGCGTAGTACTTGCCGGCCTCGGCCAGGAACTGCGCGTCGGTGCGCTCCACGTACGCGGCACGCTTGCCGCACACCACGACACCGGCCTCGACTCCGTCCACCGCCAGGTCGCGCGCGGTCTTCACGAGGTCCGTGACGAAGGCGCGATCCAACGTCGAAGAGCTCAGTTCCTGCCCGTCCCGCACCACGTACGCGCCGTTCTCCGCGACGAAGACCATGTCGTGCATGGCTTCGGCGGCGTGCGCGAACTGCCGCGCCAAGGTGGCGTACTGGCGGCCGCTGGCGGGCGCGAAGCGTATGCCGCGCTCCCGCATCCGCTCCAGCCGCGGCCAGAGCCCGCCGGGTATCCGGCCGTCGCCGTCGAGCAGGGTGCCGTCCATGTCCGTAACGACGAGACGGATGTCCGGGGGAGTGGGGGCGTGAGGCATTGCTGTTCCTGGAGGTGGAGGGGTGGGCGCGGGTGCGCCGCCAAGTTTAGTCAGGGCCCTTGCCCAAAGCCGAAGCGCCTCGTAGCGTGCTCGCAAGACATTAGTAAGGAGCCCTGACCAAAGATGGTCGGGAGAGGTGGAAGACCCATGGCATCCACGACACAGCCGCAGTCACCGGCCCTGCCGCACTGGGAGGAGACCCCGGCGGACCTGCGTGCCGCCATCCGCGAGATCAAGCCCGCGCTGCGCGCCCGGATCGAGGCGTCCGGCCGTACGGTCGCGGAGGTCTTCGCGGCCGTCGAGGAGCGGATCAAGGCCCGGATCGCCGAGACCGAGGCCGACCGGGAGCGCGGTGCGGAGGTCTGGCCGGTCCTGGAGTACGCCGACATCGCGAACGGCACCGTCACCCCGGAGCAGCTGGCCAAGCTCAAGCGCCGCGGCTGCCTGATCGTGCGTGGCCACTTCCCGCGCGAGCAGGCCCTGGCCTGGGATGCTGACATCGTCGACTACGTCGAACGCAACGAGTTCTTCGAGACCTACCGCGGCCCCGGCGACAACTTCTTCGGCAGCGTCGGCTCCAAGCCCGAGATCTACCCGATCTACTGGTCGCAGGCCCAGATGCAGGCCCGGCAGTCCGATCGCATGGCCGCCGTGCAGTCCTTCCTCAACTCCTTCTGGAAGCACACCTCCGAGGACGGCACCCAGTGGTTCGATCCGAACCGCGATGCGTTGTACCCGGACCGCATCCGCCGCCGCCCGCCGGGTGCCGACTCCTCGGGCCTGGGCACTCACTGCGACCCGGGCACCCTCGACCTGTGGATGACCGAGGAGTACCAGAAGGCGTTCCGTCACCTCTTCGACGGCACCGTCGAGGCGTACGACCCCTGGGACGCCGCCCACCGCACCACCGGCCCGCAGTACCCCGGCTCCACGATGTGCTCGGCGTTCCGCACCTTCCAGGGTTGGACCGCGCTCTCCGACATGGACAACGACCAGGGCGTGCTGCACACCGTCCCGATCCCCGAGATCATGGCGTACTTGCTGCTGCGCCCGCTGCTGCCGGACGTGCCCGAGGACTCGATGTGCGGCGCGACCGTCAACCAGGTCTTCCCCGTCACCAAGCGCTGGCACCCGCTGCTGTACTCCGCCCTCACTCCCATCTCGGACGTGCGCGCCGGTGACTCGGTGTGGTGGCACTGCGACATGATCCACTCCGTCGCGCCGGTCGAGAACCAGCAGGGCTGGGGCAACGTCATGTACATCCCCGCCGCCCCCTGGTGCCCCCGCAACGAGCGCTACGCCGCCGAGGTCCGCGAGGCCTTCGCCACCGGCTCCAGCCCGAGCGACTTCCCGGCCGAACACTACGAGCGCATCTGGACCGACCGCTTCACCCAGGACCAGCTCAACGACACGGGCCGCCGCGGACTGGGGCTCGATTAGCTCGTTACCGCCTGTATTGGATCGCTCAGTCCAATACCTGCTACGCTGCCTGCATGGCACGGCCGAGAACCTTCGATGAAGAGCGCGCCTTGACGGGCGCCATGCGGCTGTTCTGGGAGAAGGGGTACGAGGCTGCTTCGACTCAGGACCTCTGCGAGGCGACCGGCCTGGGTCGGAGCAGCATCTACAACACCTTCACCAGCAAGCACGCCCTGTTCGTCCGTGCGCTGGCGCACTATCTCGACACCATGACGGCCAATCAGACCGCAATTCTGGAGGACGCGTCCCAGCCTCCCCTTGCCCGTCTACGCAACCTGTTCTCTTCGGTCATCGACACCGAAGAGGCCAACCGTCACGAGCGGTTGGGCATCGGCTGTCTGGGAGTCAACAGCAGCGTGGAGCTTTCGCGGCGTGATGCGGAGGCCGCCGGATTGCTGCAGCGTGACCTGGAGCGGCGGCTCGGAGGGCTCCAGGATGTCATCACCTCCGGCCAGCAGGCCGGGGAGATCTCCCGGGTGCGCACCGCCCGCGAGTTCGCCCTGTTCATCAACGCGACGATCGCCGGTATGCGCGTCTCGGCCCAGAGTGGGCTCGATCGCTCCGCGCTGGAAGCCATCGCGGACACCGTCCTGAGCGCCCTTACCCCCTGACCTGCCCCGCCGGCCCACGTCGCTCAGGCATGGCCAAGTTTTGAACTGATCGATACAAAATCAACGCTCGTCGGGGCGACCCGACACAACGTAAGGACGTGATCCACGTATGCCACGCACACGTATGCCCCGTACGCGTATGCCACGCGCTGTCTATGTACTGGCCCTCGGCATCTTCGCCATGGTGACCAGTGAGTTCGTCGTCGCGGGCCTCATGCCGCAAATGGCGGAGGGGCTGGGCGCGACCATCCCGCAGATCGGCTATCTGATCACCGCCTTCGCCGTCGCCATGGCGGTCGGCGGCCCCTTCCTCACGATCGCCTTGATGAAGCTGCGCCCCAAGCCGGCGCTGCTCGTCCTCTTCGCCGTCTTCCTCGTCGGCAACGCCCTCGCCGCGACCGCTGACAGTTACGGCGTCATGCTGGCCGCCCGCATCGTCACCGGCATCGCATCACAGGCGTTCTTCGGCGTCGCGATCTCGGTGTGCTCCTCGGTCACCCGTGAGGAAGTCCGCGGCCGCGCCATCGGCGTGGCCATGAACGGCCTCATGCTCGGCACTCTGCTCGGCTTGCCCATGGCCACCTTCCTCGGCAGCAACCTGGGCTGGCGGGCCGCCTTCTGGGCCATCTCGGTGCTTACCGTCCTTGCGGCCGTGGCCACGCTCCTCGGTGTTCCCAGGCTCGACCGCCCCGGCAGCTCCGGAGGCACCTTCCGTGCAGAGGTTCAGGTCTTCAGGAAGCCGCGTCTGTGGCTGGTGCTCTCCACGAGCACGTTCATTATCGGAGCCACCTTCTCCGCCTTCAGCTACTTCAACCCCATCCTCACCGAGGTCAGCGGCTTCAGCGAACGGACCGTTCCCGTCCTGCTCATCGCCTACGGCGCCGCCACCGTCATCGGCAATACCGTCGTCGGGCGCCTCGCCGACCGGCGGACCGTCGGGGTGCAGGTGGTCGGACTCGCCCTCAACGTTGTGTTTCTTACCGGCTTCGCGCTCCTCGCCGACGTGAGCGCCGCTGCCGTCGCTCTCATGATGGGCATCGGCCTGGTCGGTGTGACGATGAACCCGGCCATGGCGACCCGCGTCCAGCGCGCCGGCAACCCCGGGCCACTCGTCAACACCGTTCACTCCTCCTTCATCACCCTCGGCGTCATCATCGGCTCGTCCGTCGGCGGCATCTTCGTGGACACCTCCGGCCTGCGCTCCCCGCTGTGGCTCGGCGCCGCGCTGGCGGTCCTTGGCCTGCTGAGCCTGCTGCCGGAGCTGGGTCGGCGTCGGCGAGGGCGCAACATCCCGACCCCGGCAGCCACCGAGCCCTCCGCCTCCCCCGAAACGGGCACCGACAGTCCGGCGCCGGCAGAGGCGGGACGGGGCTAAGGGCAGTAGTGCGCGGCCGTACGGCTGGCGTGAGCTGGGCCATATGAACGCATTGCCCGTTATGGGAGTGTGGGGTGCTCCCCATGCACACGCCGTTGTGTCATCGGGTGCGCCCTCATACCCGTCTCCCAGGGAGTTCCATGCCTCGCCGCGTACGCTCCGTTCCGCCCGTCGTCCTGGCAGGCGGTGCGCTGACCCTCGGTGTCGGCGGTCTGTATGTCGCCGGGCTGGTCGCGGCCGGTGACATCGGCGCGGGTACGTCCGTGCACGGCGTGGACATCGGGGGTCTGAGCCGGGCGGAGGCCACTCGGAAGCTGGAAACGAGCCTGTCGGCGGCCGGCTCGAAGGACCTGGTCGTGAAGGTCGGCGACCGCGTCGGCACGGTGGATCCCCAGCAGGCCGGGCTCTCCGTCGACGTACCGAAGACCGTCGACCGGGCGGCGCACACCGGTGCCGATCCGATCACTGTGATCGGCGGGCTCTTCCGCTCGGGCGATGACGTCGAGCCGGTGGTCCGTACGGACGAGGGCAAGACCCGTGCCGCCCTGCAGGAGCTGGCGGAGACCCATGATCAGAAGGGTCGCGACGGCGCTGTGACCTTCGACGACGGCGAGGTCAGGGAGGTCGCGCCGCGCAATGGGTACGCCCTGGACGTGGACGCGGCGGTCGGCACCCTGCGTACTGCCTTCACCAGCGGCGAGACGGCCGACGGCGGGGCGACCGGCGGCAAGGCCACCAACGCAGGCAGCGCGGCCGCCTCCGCCACCACCCTCCCCACCCACGAAACCAAGCCGAAGGTCACCGCCGCGGAGACGCGGCGGGCGGTGCGCGAGTTCGCGCGCCCGGCCATGTCGGCGCCGGTCACACTCACCCTGGGTGACAAGCGGCTCACGATCAGCCAGGCCACCCTGGGCGCGCACCTGAAGATGCGGCCGGACGACGCCGGCAAGCTGACCCCGAAGCTCGACGCCAAGGGGCTGCGCGCCGATCCCGCAGTGGCCCGTCCCCTGTCCAAGATCGCCGGCCCGGCCCAGGACGCCGAGCTGAATCTCGACGGAGACCAGGTCGTGGTGGGTGCCGACGCCAAGACCGGCCAGGAATTCACGGACAAGGCGCTGAGCAAGGCCGTAATGCCGCTGCTCACCCGGTCGGGCGCGGCCGCCCGTACCGGCGAGGTGCCGACGGAGAAGACCCAGCCGAAGGTGACCCGCGAGAACGCCGCACAGCTGGGACTGAAGGAGAAGATGTCCTCCTTCACCGTCAACTTCGAGCAGGCCCCTTACCGTACGAAGAACATCGGACGGGCCGCGGAACTCATCAACGGCTCCCTCGTGCAGCCGGGCGAAACCTGGAGCCTCAACAAGACCGTCGGCGAGCGCACCAAGGCCAATGGCTTCACCGACGGCACCATGATCCTCGACGGTCAGTACACCAAGGCGGCAGGCGGCGGTGTCTCCTCCGTGGCCACCACCGTCTACAACGCGATGTTCTTCGCCGGGCTGAAGCCCGTGGAGCACGGCGCCCACTCCTTCTACATCGAGCGCTACCCCGAGGGCCGCGAGGCGACGGTCGCCTGGGGGAGCCTGGACCTCAAGTTCAACAACGACTCCGGCAAGGCCGTCTACATGCAGGCGAAGGCCACCGATACCTCGGTGACCGTCACCTTGCTCGGCACCAAGAAGTACGACGACGTGAAGGCGGTCAAGGGGCCGCGCACCAATGTGGAGAAGCCGGGGGAGCGGCCGGGCGCCGAGAAGAACTGCGAGCCGCAGACCCCGCTCGAAGGCTTCGACGTCACCGTGCAGCGGGTCTTCTACCAGCGCGGCGAGGAAGTGAAGCGCGAGCCGTTCCGTACCCACTACATCCCGCGTGACCGGGTGACCTGCGACTGAACGTGGTGAGTACGGCGAGGCAGCCGATGACCAGCGCGATACCGGCCCAGCCGAGTACGGGCAGACGCTCGCCGACCACGAACACCGCCAGCACCGCGGCGACGGCGGGCTCCAGGAGCGAGAGCGTGGTCGCGGTGCTCGCGGGTACGTGCGCGAGGCCCCAGCCGAACAGCACATAGCCGAGGAACATGGGCACCAGCGCCATGTACGCGCCGACGGCCGTGTTGGACCAGGACTGGAGGAGCGGGCCTCCGGTGGCCAACAACACGGGGATGAGGAGCAGCCCGCCGATCCCGAAGACGGTTCCCATGGCCGCGCCGGCGGTGACGCCACGGCTGATCAGGCGGTGGGCGGCCCAGGAGTACAGGGCGTAGGTGACACCGGCGACCAGGCCGAGCCCGACGCCGAGCACGGTCGCCCCCGCGGACCGGGTGCCGGGTCCGGAGTGCGCGTTGGCCGCTTCGGCCACGCACAGCAGTACCGTTCCGGACAGCCCCAGCGCTGCGCCGGCCATCCAGCGGCGCGTGAGGCGGCGCCCGTCCACAACGCGCTCGACCAGGGCCGAGGCGAGCGGGGCCGAGCCGATCGACACCACCGTCCCCGCGGCGACCCCGGCCAGGTGCATCGAGCTGTAGAACGCCAGCGGGTAGACCGCCACCGACACCGCGCCGACCAGCACTACGCCGCGCTGTGTCCGCAGTCCCGGTGCTTCCCGGGCGATGCGGGGCGCGGATATCAGGGCCTGAAGCAGCCCGCCCACTCCCATGGCGACGGCCCCGATCGCGAGCGGTCCCACTCCTGGGGCGAAGGTCGCGGCGGTGCCTGTCGTGCCCCACAGCACCGACGCCACCAGCACGCACAACGACCCCATGCCCACCGAGCCGGACGTGGCACCCACCGAGCCGGACGCGATACCCACCGAGCCGGACGCGCGTCCGGCCGCCGCCGTCACAGCCGGTCCATCAGATCGGCAGCCATCGTCCGGGCGTGCTCCAGACGCGTGCCCCCACCCTCAAGGCCCGCACGGGCCACCGCGCCCTCCAGCAGGAACGCCAGATGCTCCGCCACCCTGCGCGCTTCCTCGGTCCGGTCCGGCAGCAGCTCCTCGACATGCCCGGCGATCAGCGACTCGACCGCCTCCTTGTGTCGGCGCACGACGGCCCGCCCCTCGTCACCGGCAGGCAGCTCGGCCGCCGCGTTCAGCAGGCCGCACCCGCGGAACCCGTGCTCGTACGCGAAGGCCGCGTGATCGACGTACGCATCGAACACGGCCAGTACGCCACCGCGCGCGTCCTGGGCCGCCGCCAGTCGCCGCCGGTACAGCCCCAGCCACTCTTCGTGCCGCGTGTCCAGGTACGCCCGTACCAGGTCGGCCTTGGAGGAGAAGTTGTTGTACAGGCTCATCTTCGCCACGCCCGCCTCGGCGGTGATCGTGTCGATACCGGTCGCGGCCACACCGTCGGCGTAGAAGCGCCGGGCCGCCGCCTCCAGGAGCCGTTCCCGGGCAGGACGCCGACGCTTCCCGCTCCCCGCCCCTTGCACATCGAGCTCGCTCATCACAATCCAAATTAGGTAGGTAGGTCTACCTAGATTAGAGGAGGGGTCGGGGGTTGTAGAAGGGCTGATTCAGGTTCGGGGCAGGAACTTGTCCGCCAGGAGGCGGGCGATGGCCCAGTCCTGCATGGCGACGCCGACGGTCTTGAATACGGTCCGCTCCCCGCGCGGGGCCTGTGGCGCGGTCAGTGCGGTGCCCAGTTCGGTGAGGTCGTCCTGGGTGATGGCGCCCGCCTTGAGGGCGTGCAGGATCTCGCCGGACTCTTCGAGGATCGCTTCTAGTTCGTCGATGATCACGGTGCTGTTGGCGAGGAGCTCGTCGGGCAGTTCGCGCATGGTCGGGCGGAAAGCGCCGATCGCGTTGACGTGAACCTGGGCGGGCAGGGCCTGCTCGGGGAAGAGCGGGCTGGTCGCGGGGGTGGCGCAGCAGACGATCTCGGCGTCGCCGACCGCGGCCTCGGTGTCGGTGGCGGTACGGATCTGCACGCCGCTCAGCTCGGGGGCCAGCTGCTCGGCGAGGACTTCCGCGCGGTGGGAGCCGGTGTCCACCACGGTCAGTTCGCGCAGGGGGCGCACGGTGTGGACGGCGCGGACCTGGTCGGCGGCCTGGCCGCCGGCTCCGATGAGGGTCAGCCGGCCGGCGTTCGCGGGGGCGAGGAGGTCGGTGGCGACGCCGACGGCGGCTCCGGTCCGCAGGGTGGTGACCGCTCCGGCGTCGGCGACCAGGCTGTCGACGCGACCCGTCTCGGTCCAGACCACGGTTCCGGCGATGGCGGGCACGCGGTCGAAGTTCAGGCTCAGTGTCTTGATCATGGCGGAGGCGCTGGCGCGGTGGTGCGCGGACATCACCAGGAACCGGCCGTCGCGCAGCGCGGTGCGGGTGGGCATCTCGAACTCGCCGGCGGCCAGATCGATGAAGCCGGCGCGTACCGCGTCGATGGCCTCGCGCATGGTGACGGCTTCGCGGATCTCGCGGGGGCCGACGGTGACGGTCTGCATGTGGGGCTCCGCATCGTGGGTGAGGGCTCTCCGCGGGGGATCTGGGAGAGTGTTGAGGATGGGTAAGGTATTACACCTTACCCATCTGCAGCAGGCTAGGGGCGGGCAGTGACGTGTTATGTATGAGGTGTGACCGTTCCCCGCTCTGCCTCAGCCAGTACGCCCACCGCCCGACTGAAGTCGGTCAGCCTGCGCGAGCAGGCGCGTGAGGCGGTGCGCACCCGGATCGTGCTCGGGCAGATCGAGCCCGGCGAGGTGCGCAGTGTCATCAGCATCGCCGAGGAGCTCGGGGTCTCCATCACGCCGGTGCGCGAGGCGGTGATGGACCTGGCCAACCAGGGCATGGTGGAGGTCATCCGCAACCGCGGCTTCCGGGTGCCACAGCTCAGTGAGCACGACCTGGACGAGATCTTCCGTATCCGCACGCTGTTGGAAGTGCCGGCGATGGCGGACGTCGTCGAGGTACTGGACGGGGCGCCGGTGCCGCAGTTCCGGCAGCTGGCCGAGGAGATCACCGAGGCGGCGCGCGCTGGGGACCTGGCCGCGTTCCTGGACAAGGACCGGCAGTTCCACCTCGGCCTGCTGGAGCTGCTGGGCAACGGCCGCCTGGTGACGATGGTCGCCCAGCTGCGCGACCAGGCGCGTATGCAGGGGCTGCAGAAGCTCGCGGACCAGGGCGAGTTGACGCAGTCCGGCGAGGAACACATCGCGCTGATCGACGCGATCGAGGCCGGGGAGGGCGAGCGCGCGGTGGAATTGATGCGCAGCCATCTCGCCCACAGCCGCGGCATCTGGGCCGGCCGGACCGAGGCCACCTCCTGAGAGCCGGTGCCATCGGCCTGACCGGGGGTGCGGGCCTGCGCCGGGCAGGTCCGCACCGCCGTACGCATTCGCCGCGCGTCCCTCAGCTGTGTACCGGTCGGGGAGCGTCGTCGTCCGCCTCGCCCGCCGCGCCGCCTTCGGTCGCGGCGAGTACCGAGCGACACCCCGCGGCACAACCCTGCGCAAGGAGACGACCATGGCCGGGCAGCAACCCAAGACGATCAGTACCGTCGACTACCACACCGGCGGCGAGCCCTTCCGTATCGTTCCCGGGCCGCCCGTCGCCATCGACGGCGCCACGGTCGCCGAACGACGCACGTTCGCCATCGCCGACCCCGACGTGGACAACCTGCGCAAGCTGTTGTGTTCCGAGCCCCGCGGACACGCCGACATGTACGGCGGATTCATCACCCCGCCCGACGATGAGGGCGCCCACTTCGGCGTGCTGTTCTGGCACAAGGACGGCTTCTCCACCGCCTGCGGTCACGGCTCCATCGCGCTCGCGGTCTGGGCCGTACAGACCGGACTCGTGCAGCGCGACCCCTCCGGCACCACCACGGTCGTCATCGACGTCCCCTCCGGCCGGGTCACCTTGCACGTACGCGCCGACGGCGACCGGATCACGGGCATCGACTTCGTCAACGTCCCCAGCTACCGCCTCGCCGAACACGTCACCGTCGCCACGTCCCGCGGCGACGTCGTCGTCGACATCGCGTACGGCGGCGCCATCTACGCCCACCTCAACGCGGCCACCGTTGGACTGACCGTGGCACCCGAGCACTACACCGACCTCATCGCGATCGGCCGCGAGATCAAGTGGGCACTCAACGACACCCCGTACGCTCGTCACCCCGTCGACGACCGCCTCAGCGGCATCTACGGCACCATCGTCTACGACGATCTCGGCACCGATCCGGACGGCAACCCGCACCAGCGCAATGTCACCGTGTTCGCCGACGGCCAGGTCGACCGCTCGCCGTGCGGGTCCGGCACCTGCTCGCGGGTCGCCGTACTTGCCGCGACCGGCGCCCTCAAGCCGGGCCGGACCCTCGTCCACGACTCGATCGTCGGCAGCCGCTTCACCGCCCGTATCGCCGCAGAGCTGACCGCCGACGGACACCGGGCCGTCATCCCCGAAGTCACCGGTACCGCGTACCGCACCGGCGAGCACCGCTTCGAACTCGACCCTGCCGACGAACTCGGCACCGGCTTCGTGCTGCGGTAGCGCGCAAGAGGGGGAGGGCGCGGCGGTCAGGTACGACGGTCAGGTACGACGGTCAGGGAGATCGGCCCGCTCACGGACGTGACTCCTTGACGGGTGAGGCAGGCCGTCAGGTCGGTACTGAGAAGCTCCTTGGTCAGGACGATCGTGGCTCCTTCGAACTGACCGGATACGACCTCGCCGGTCTTGACCAGAACCGTGTTCCCGTTCGGCTTGAGATTGATCTCCCCGGTGCCGCGGATCACGCTGGAGCTGTGGTTGTTCCAGTGGAATGTGGTCGGCCCGGAAAATTTCCCGCCCAGGCAGGAGGCGGTACCGCTGGCCTCGCCCGCGAAGAAGGCCCCCGTGATGTCCCGTGCACCGGGGCCCACGCAACCGGAGACGTGGCCTTCCTCGGTGACGGAGGTGTCCTGTGGGTTGAGGGTCAGGCCCGGGGTGTAGCGGCTTTCGGAGGAGCCGAGCGGGCAGGTGATGTCGATCAGGCCGGCCGCCGCCCGCGGCGCAGCGTGCGCCTCGGGTGCGGTCACCGCCGTACTGAGGACGATTCCTGCGGCAAGGGCAACCCCTCGCAAGCGTCGTGTCACGTTCAACGTCCCTTCTCTGCGAGCACGTTGGCAAACAAAACCCCGAGCCAGATGGCCCCGCGGGTACAACTCATGCACAAGCGTCCATGGATACGTTCTCGAGTGGGCGAGATAGCGCCATCGGTAGGTGTCCGTCGTGCGGATCACATTTCGGCATCCCGTGATCGACGCCCGGTGGGTACCGGTACAGTCGCGAGGCGGTCGTCGTCAGTGGTTCCAGGACCGTTCTCAACCCCCGAGCATCAGGAGTTGTTGTGCACCACGGCGACCTGCTGGCCATCAGCGATCTGCACGTCGTCCACTCGGAGAACAGAAAGATCGTCGAGTCCCTGCGGCCCGGAACCGACGCCGACTGGCTCATCGTCGCCGGCGACGTCGGGGAGAAGTACGACGATATCGAGTGGGCGCTGACCCTGCTCAGCGAGCGCTTCGCCAAGGTCGTCTGGGCGCCGGGCAATCACGAGCTGTGGACGCACCCGAGCGACCCCGTCGACCTGCGCGGCGAAGAGCGCTACCAGCACTTGGTCGGGCTCTGCCGGAACCTGGGCGTACTCACCCCGGAAGACCCGTATCCCGTATGGCACGACGAGGACGGCCCGGTGACCGTCGCCCCGCTCTTCCTCCTCTACGACTACTCCTTCCACGCCCCCGGCGCGGCCACCAAAGAGGAGTCGCTGCGCATCGCCTACGACGCGGGGATCGTCTGCGCCGACGAGCACTTCCTGCACCCGGATCCCTATCCCACCCGGGACGCCTGGTGCCGGGAGCGCGTCCGGCTCACCGAGCGGCGGCTGGCCGCCGTCCCGGACGACCACCGCACCGTGCTGGTCAACCACTACCCCCTGGTGCGGGACCCCACCAACGTGCTGCGCTATCCGGAGTTCGCGCAGTGGTGCGGCACCGCGCTGACCGCCGACTGGCACCGCCGCTTCCGGGCGGCATCCGTGATCTACGGGCATCTGCACATCCCCCGGGTCACCCACTACGACGGTGTGCGCTTCGAGGAAGTCTCACTCGGCTACCCGCGGGAATGGCGGCCCCGGCCACCCCGCACACCCCTGCGCAAGGTTCAGCTGACCGCCGCTGCCCCGGGAGCGCGAGGGTGATCGAGCAGCTCGTGCCCGATGATGTCGCCACCGCCGAGGCCTTCCACGACCCGGCCGGCCCACCGAATGCGTACCTGTACTCGCAGGAGGCATCCGTGGTCGCCGCCGCGGTGGACAAGCGGCAACGGGAGTTCACCACCGTACGGATCTGCGCCCGCCGGGCGTTGGGCACGCTGGGGTACCCGCCCGTACCACTGCTCCCGGGCACCCGCGGCGCGCCACGCTGGCCGGACGGCGTGGTCGGCAGCATGACCCACTGCGACTCCTACCGCGCGGCGGCCGTCGCCCGTACGGACGCGGTCGCCTCGATCGGCATCGACGCCGAACCCAACGCCCCACTGCCCGACGGCGTCCTCGATGTCATCGCCCTCGCCGAGGAACGCGACCGGCTCAAGCGCCTCCAGGACGATATCCCCGAAGTCCACTGGGACCGCCTCCTGTTCAGCGCCAAGGAATCGGTCTTCAAGACCTGGTACCCGCTGACCCACCGGGAACTGGACTTCGACCAGGCCCGCATCGAAGTCGCCCCCGCACCCGATGCCCCCACCACCGGCACCTTCACCGCCCACCTCCTGATCCCCGCCCCCACCCTCAACGGCCACCGCCTCCACACCTTCACCGGAAACTGGCTCTCCCACGCCGGCCTCCTCACCACGGCCATCACCGTCCGCCGCACCTGAGACTCCAGAACGCCGCAGCCATCAGAGCGCGGCGTGGCACCGGGTCGCCTGCCGATGCAGTAGGTGTCTTCCTCGACCATCCGCTGCACGCCGCGCACTTGTCCCTCGATGAGCCGCAGGCGCCTGATGACGCCGTCCCTTTGTTCCTGGTACCCGGGCATCGTGGCCTCCGTATCAGTGGTCCGCTGCTTGGAATCCCCGCAGCCGCAGGCTGTTGCCGACGACGAAGACCGAGGAGAAGGCCATGGCCGCACCGGCGATCATCGGGTTGAGCAGGCCGGCGGCGGCGAGGGGGAGGGCGGCGACGTTGTAGGCGAAGGCCCAGAAGAGGTTGGACTTGATGGTGCCGAGGGTGCGGCGGGAGAGCCGGATGGCGTCGGCCGCGGCGCGCAGGTCACCGCGTACGAGGGTGAGGTCGCCGGCCTCGATGGCGGCGTCGGTACCGGTACCCATGGCCAGCCCGAGGTCGGCCTGGGCGAGGGCCGCGGCGTCATTCACACCGTCGCCCACCATGGCCACGGACTTGCCCTCGCCCTGGAGGCGCTTGACGACGTCGACCTTGTCCTGGGGGAGTACTTCGGCGATCACCTGGTCGATGCCGACCTCGGCGGCGACCGTCTTGGCAACTGCCTCGTTGTCGCCGGTCAGCAGGATCGGGGTGAGGCCGAGAGCGCGCAGCCGCTTGATCGCCTCTGGGCTGGTCTCCTTGACCGCGTCCGCGACCTCCAGCACCGCCCGCGCCTCGCCGTCCCAAGCCACCGCGATCGCGGTACGCCCGGCCGCCTCGGCCTCGGACTTGGCGCGCGCCAGCTCGGCCGGCAGGTCGATCGCCCACTCGGTCAGCAGCTTCTCCCGGCCGACGAGGACGGCGTGGCCGTCGACGACGCCCTGGACGCCGAGTCCGGCGATGTTGGCGAAGTCCTCGGGCGTGGGGAGCGTGCCGACCTTGGCGCTCGCACCGGCGGCAACGGCCTGGGCGATGGGATGTTCCGAGGCGTGCTCCAACGCTCCTGCCAGCCGCAGTACTTCGGCCTCATCCGTGCCGGTCGCGGCGTGGGTGGCGAGGAGTGTCATACGTCCGGTGGTCACGGTGCCGGTCTTGTCCAGGACGATGGTGTCGACCTTGCGGGTGCTCTCCAGTACCTCCGGGCCCTTGATCAGGATGCCGAGCTGGGCGCCGCGGCCGGTGCCGACCATCAGCGCGGTCGGGGTGGCCAGGCCCAGGGCGCAGGGGCAGGCGATGATCAGTACGGCGACGGCGGCGGTGAAAGCGGCGGTCAGGCCCGCGCCGTTGCCCAGCCAGAAGCCGAGGGTGGCCAGCGCGAGGGCGATGACGATCGGCACGAAGACGGCGGAGATCTTGTCGGCGAGGCGCTGGGCGGCGGCCTTGCCGTTCTGCGCGTCCTCCACGAGCTTCGCCATGCGGGCGAGTTGGGTGTCGGCGCCGATGCGGGTGGCCTCGACCACGAGCCGGCCGCCGACGTTGAGGGTGGCCCCGGTGACACTGTCGCCGACCGCGACCTCTACCGGGACAGACTCACCGGTCAGCATCGAGGCGTCCACGGCCGAGGCGCCCTCGACGACCGTACCGTCGGTGGCGATCTTCTCGCCGGGGCGGACCAGGAAGCGGTCACCGACCTGCAACTCCGCGGTGGGGACGGTGACTTCGCGGCCGTCGCGCAGTACGGTGACTTCCTTGGCCCCCAGCTCCAGCAGGGCCTTGAGAGCCGCGCCTGCCTTGCGCTTGGAGCGGGCCTCGAAGTAGCGCCCGGCGAGGATGAAGGCGGTGACACCGGCGGCCGCTTCGAGGTAGATGTTGCCCGCGCCGTCGGTGCGGGCGATGGTCAGCTCGAAGGGGTGGGTCATGCCGGGGGTACCGGCGGTGCCGAAGAACAGCGCCCACAGGGACCACAGGAACGCGGCCGAGGTGCCGACCGAGATCAGCGTGTCCATGGTGGCCGCGCCGTGCTTGGCATTCGTCCAGGCGGCGCGGTGGAAGGGCCAGGCGGCGTACGTGACGACGGGCGCCGCGAGGGTGAGCGAGAGCCACTGCCAGTACTCGATCTGCAGGGCCGGGACCATCGCCATGGCGATCACGGGGACGGCGAGTGCGGCGGCGGTGATCAGGCGCTGACGGAGCGGCCGCAGCTCGTCGTCCGCCTCCTGGCCGTCCTCGGCCGAACCGCCGGACTCACCCGGCGTCCGGGCCGGCGGGGCGGGCTCCTGGGCGGTGTAGCCGGTCGCCTCGACGGTGGCGATCAGGTCCTGTACGGAGATGCCCTCCGCGTGCGTGACCTTGGCCTTTTCGGTGGCGTAATTGACGGTCGCCTCGACGCCGTCCATGCGATTGAGCTTCTTCTCGATCCGGGCGGCGCAGGAGGCGCAGGTCATGCCGCCGATGGCGAGCTCGACCTCGGCGGCGCCGGGAGTGGTGGTGGTCATGTCTGCTCCTCGCAGCTCACGGATGTACGGGTGGGGACGGGCGGGGCCTCGGGGGCGGCCCCGCCCGGCTCCTTCTTCCTCTGGTCAGGCCCGGCCGGTGAAGTCGTAGCCGGCCTCGTCGACGGTCGCGGCGATGAGGGCGTCGTCGGGCTCGCCGGCGGTGGTGACGGTGACCAGACCGGTCCCGATCTCCACCTGGACGTCGAGGACGCTGTCGAGCCCGCCGACGGCCTTGGCGACGACGCCCTGGCAGTGCGCGCTGCCGATGCCGTTGACCTTGTAGGCGACGGTCTGGCCGTCGACGGTCGCGGTGGCCGTCGCGGCCTCCGTCTTCTCGGTGCTGTTGGTGTTGCAGCTGCCATCGGGGGTGCAGCAGGACGACATGGGGTTTCCTCCTGTGGAAGGGGCGACATGGACGCCACATACCCTTGGGGGGTATCGATTGACGTGATCCATGTATACCCCCGCCCCGTATCCACGGCAAGGCCCGGGATGTGCTTGACGTAATACCCCCTGGGGGTATCGTGAGCATGTCGGTCGCCGCCGGGCGGCCCAGGAGAAGGGGATACGTCATGCACACCGGACTGAAGGTCGGCGCCTTCGCCGCCGCGCTCGCCGCGACGTTCGGCACGGCATACGGAGTCGGAAGCGCTGTGAACCCCGTCGTGTCCGAACCCGCTGCCGCGCAGCACGGAGGACATGCGGCAGGCACGGGCAAGGGCAAGGACCAGGGCGCCGCCGAGCACGGCGCGGCGACGCCGGGCGGCCTGCAGGTCGCCGAGCGCGGCTACACACTCGACCTGAAGACCCCGAAGCTCCCGGCCAAGGAAGGCAAGGCCCCCGCCGAGCTGCGCTTCGCCATCGTTCAGGACAGCACCGGCCGCCAGGTCACCGCGTACAAGCGGGAGCACGGCAAGGAACTGCACCTCATCGTCGCCTCACGCGACCTGACCGTGTACCGGCACCTCCACCCGACCCGCGCCGCGGACGGCACCTGGTCCACGCCCGCCGAACTCCCCAAGGCCGGCGGCTACCGCGTCTTCGCCGACTTCACGCCGAAGGGCGAGAAGGAGGGCCTGACCCTCGGCTCGGACCTCGCCGTGACCGGCTCCTACCAGTCGGCCGACCTGCCGGAACACGCCACCACCGCCACCGTCGACGGCTACAAGGTCGGCCTCGAAGGCGAGTTGGTACCGGGCAAGCCGAGCGAGCTGACCCTGCGCGTGACGAAGAACGGCAAGCCGGTGCGGGATCTCCAGCCGTACCTGGGCGCGTACGGCCACCTCGTCGCGCTGCGCGCCGGCGACCTGGCGTACCTCCACGTCCACCCCAACGGCGAGCCCGGCGACGGTAAGACCAAGCCAGGACCCGAGGTCTCCTTCACCGCCACCGCACCGAGCAAGGGCGCGTACCGCCTCTTCCTGGACTTCCAGCACCAGGGCACGGTCCGCACGGCGGCCTTCACCGTCCACGCGAACGGCGGCCGGGCCACCGGTGCCGGTACCGGCGACGGCGCCGCCGACCACGAACCGGAAAGCGCCCACCAGCACTGACAGCACTGCTGACCTGCCGACCTGACGACCGGTAAGCGCCGTGAGCGAAGCACACGAGGGACGAGGAGGCGCATCGATGAACCCGCGTACGGCAGCGCTGCGCCGTGCGCCGCCTGCAAACACCGCGCCGCGTCGCGTGCCGGCTGACGCATTGCGTTACGGGGTCACGGCCCGCAGCACGCGCACCCCGGAGCGCACCCGCAGCCGTCCTCTTCCACTCCCGCGTCCCTGAGGGGGCCGATCGGTACGGCGCAGCAGTTGTCGCCCCGCCATGCCTCCCGCCCTTCCTTGATCGCGACCGCAGCTATCACCAGGGCGGCGATCGGGTCGGCCCAGGACCAGCCGAGCAGGGAGTTGGCGAGCAGCCCGATCAGGAGGACGCCGGACAGGTACGTACAGAGCAGGGTCTGCTTGGAGTCCGCGACGGCCGAGGCGGAGTCCAGCTCGCGCCCGGCGCGGCGCTGTGCGGCGGACAGGAACGGCATGACCGCGAAGGAGAGGGCGGCCAGCACGATGCCGGGCGTCGAGTGCTCGGCCTCTCCCGTGCCGGTCAGGGCGCGTACCGAGTCGACGGTGACATAGGCGGCGAGCGCGAAGAAGGAGACGGCGATGATGCGCAGCGCGGTCTTCTCGCGGCTCTCGCGTACGGCATGGTCGGCGGCGGAGAACTGCCAGGCAACCGCCGCCGCGGAGGAGACCTCGATCACCGAGTCCAGGCCGAAGCCGATCAGTGCGGTGGAGGAGGCGAGCGAGCCGGCCGTGAGCGCGACGATCGCCTCGATGACGTTGTACGTGATGGTGGCGGCGACCAGCAGACGTATGCGGCGGGTCAGTACCGCCCGGCGGTCCGGAACCGGACCGCCGGCTATCGGTACGCTCATCAGCAGCAGTCCTTCTCCTCACCCGCCGCGCACGTACGGTCGGCCTCGACGGCCAGTACCGCACCGCGCAGATCATCCAGCGCGTGCCCCAGCCGGGAATCGGCCAGCTCGTACCGCACCCGCCGCCCTTCCGGCACGGCGACGACAATGCCGCAGTCCCGCAGACAGGCGAGGTGATTGGACAGCCGGGTCCGGGAAATCTCCAGCACCTCGGCCAGGGCAGCCGGGTGTGCCGGACCCTCCCGGAGGGCCAGCAGGATGCGACAGCGGATCGGATCGGCGAGCGCGCGACCGAACCGGGCCAGCGCGTCGATGTCGGAGGCGATGGATAGCATGACACGAGAGTACAGGAAACCCTGAATTCAGGAAGACGTGAACTTTGTGTCGGTGGCCGCTCCTGTGAAGAGCTTCCGGGAGATCCAGCCGTCCTGGTCGCACCCGGCCTCCCCCACTCCGACGGCGTACATCCGGTAGTCCGGGCCTGCCGCGCGGGTGAGAGTGGAGGCGCCGGCCGCGCACGTCGCCGCGTAGCCGGCCTTGCCATGCCGCCTGCGAGGGAGATTTCGATGCCCCAGACCCCGGAGCCGAAGCCCGCCGAGCCGGTCGTCGCGCAGGCCAATCAGGCGGTCCGGCAGCGCTTCCCCTTCGACGACACGCAGGATCTTCAGGACGCGCGGCACGGTTTCATGGGCACCGCGACGGAGGATGTCATCCGTGGCGCCGATGGGCGTGCGGTGTGGGATCTGGGGGCGTACGGCTTCCTGGACGGGGACTGCCCGGACACGGTCAATCCGAGCCTGTGGCGGCAGAGCCGGCTGGTCGCCGACCACGGCCTGTTCGAAGTCGTCGAGGGGATCTACCAGGTCCGCGGCTTCGACCTGTCGAACATGACGGTGGTCGAGGGCGACCGCGGCATCCTCGTGATCGACCCGCTGATCTCGGCCGAGACCGCCGCGGCGGCCCTCGACCTGTACCGCGCCCACCGCGGCGAACGGCCCGTCACCGGTGTGTTGTACACCCACAGCCACGTCGACCACTTCGGCGGGGTGAAGGGGGTCATCAGCGAGGAGGAGGTCGCGGCCGGCATGCCGGTCATCGCGCCCGAGGGCTTTCTCGCCCACGCCGTCAGCGAGAACGTGTACGCCGGTACGGCCATGGCCCGTCGTGCCGCGTACATGTACGGCGCCGTGCTGCCGAAGGGGGAACGCGGGCAGGTCGGCGCGGGACTCGGCCAGACCACCTCGACCGGCTCGGTCGGCCTGATCCCGCCGTCGGTGGACATCACCCGCACTGGGCAGACCGAGACGGTCGACGGCATCCGGATGGTTTTCCAGCTCACTCCCGGCACCGAGGCCCCGGCGGAGCTGAACATCCACTTCCCGGACCACGCGGCGCTGTGCATGGCGGAGAACGCCACCCACAACCTGCACAATCTGCTCACCCTGCGCGGGGCCGAGGTCCGCGACCCGCGCACCTGGGCCCGCTATCTGACCGAGGCCATCGGCCTCTTCGTCGACGCCTCTGATGTCGCCTTCGCCTCCCACCACTGGCCGGTCCGGGGCCGCGACCGCGTCCTGACGTTCCTGTCCGAGCAGCGCGACCTCTACGCCTACCTGCACGACCAGACCCTGCGCATGCTCAACCAGGGCCTGACACCGCTGGAGATCGCCGAGACGATCGAGATGCCGCCCGCCCTGGAGCGGGCCTGGCACACCCACGGCTACTACGGTTCGGTCAGTCACAACACCAAGGCCGTCTACCAGCGGTACCTGGGCTGGTTCGACGGCAACCCGGCACACCTGTGGGAGCATCCGCCGGCCGAGGCCGCCCGCCGGTACGTGGAGTTCATGGGCGGCCCCGACGAAGTGCTGCGCCGCGCCCGCCGGTCGTACGAGGCGGGCGACTTCCGCTGGGTGGCCCAGGTCGTCAACCATGTGGTGTTCGCCGACCCCGATCACCACGAGGCACGGGCTCTGCAGGCGGACGCCCTGGAACAGCTCGGATACGGCAGCGAGAACGGCACCTGGCGCAACTTCTACCTCACCGGAGCCCTGGAACTGCGCCAAGGCCCGGTGGGCACGCCCACCGTCACCGCGCCTCCCGACCTCCTCCGCGCCCTGACGGTCGACCAGCTCTGCGACGCGCTCGCCATCCGGGTGGACGGCCCGCGCAGCCGGGACGCGGACATCACCGTCCGATGGAAACTCGTGGACGGCGACCCGCTCACACTGCGGCTGCGCAACGGCGTCCTGACCCACGTCACCGGCAACGGGCCCGCCGCGGCCGACCCTGACATCGAGATCGGCCTCGACGAGGCCACCCTGCGTGCGGTCCTCCTCGGCACCACAGCGCCCGACGAGCTGGCCGGTCAGGCGGGCGTCACGGTCGACGGCGACCTGCGGAAACTCTCCGAACTCCTCGGCCACCTCAGCGCCCCGGACCCCGACTTCGCCATCGTCACCCCCTGACGCGGCGACACGGCGACCGCTCATGACGCACCCCGGCACCCTCGTCCTGATCACGGCCATGGCCGTACTGGCGCCGCTCCTGGTGTACGCCACGAGACACCGAGTCCGCGTCCCCCTGGTCATCTTCGAAATCGCCCTTGGCATCCTCATCGGCCCGAAGGTCCTCGGCTGGGCCCATCCGGACAAGGTCACCGACACCCTCGCCGACCTCGGGCTGTCGATGCTGATCTTCCTGGCGGGTTACGAGATCGACTTCGCGGCGGTCCGCGGCGACACCCTGCGCCGCTCCTTGGGGGCCTGGCTGCTCTCGCTCGCCGTCGGTATCGGGCTGGCCTTCCTGGTCAGTGGTGGCAAGGTCTTCGAGGCGTTCGTCGTCGGTACCGCGCTGACCAGTACGGCACTCGGCACGATCCTGCCGATGCTGCGCGACCGCGGGGAGTTGCGGGGCCGCTTCGGGACGGTGGTGTCGGCGTTCGGCGCGGTCGGCGAATTCGGTCCCGTCGTCGCCATGGCGTTGCTGCTCAGCGGACGCCGCCCGGGCGAGTCGGCGGCCCTGCTGGCCGCTTTCGGGGCGATCACGGCCGCCGCCGTCTTCTGGGCACTGCGGCCGCGGCCATCCTGGTTCGCCCGGCTGACCGAGCGGACCCTGCACAGCAGCGGCCAGTTCGCGGTGCGGTTCGTCATGCTGCTGCTGGCGTGCATGCTCGGCCTCGCCCAGGTCTTCGGCCTCGATGTGCTGCTGGGCGCCTTCGCCGCCGGCGTCCTCACCCGTCTCGTACTGCACCGTGCCGCTCCCGCGAGCAGCGAAGAGGTACTCGGCAAGGTGGAGGCCATGGGGTTCGGCTTCCTCGTGCCACTGTTCTACGTCGTCACCGGAATCGAATTCGACCTGGACGCGCTGCTCCACGACCCGGGCGCCCTGCTCCTGGTGCCGGTCTTCCTGCTGCTGTTTCTTCTGGTGCGCGGCGGACCGGTGTACGTCCTCGCCCCCAGCGACCTGCGCCGTGCGGACCGCACGGCCCTCGCGCTGTTCGCCTCGACCTGCCTGCCGCTGGTCGTCGCCATCACCACCATCGGCGTGGACCAGAAACTGCTCGGCACCGACCGTGCCGCATCATTGGTCGGCGCCGCGATGATCTCCGTGCTCGTACTGCCGCTGCTCGCGATGCGGCGGCGGTCGGCGACCGACAAGACGGGCCGGGCGAAGCCCACCTCGGACACGGCGGAGGAATCGGAGGCGTGGTGACCTTCGTGGGCCCGGCTGGTGCGCTGAGCCGTCCCCGCGCGGACCGGCAACCGCGGGATCAGTGGCATTGGCGGCCTCAGTGCCCCCTGGCCGTGATCGGACGATGTACGTCGTCGTAGGAAGCGTTCGCTGCATCGATGAGGCCGGCGCCCTCGGCCTGGTGGCTGTCGATGGCGGCGTACCAGGCATCGAGGGTGGTCTTGCACTCGTGGACCACTTCCGCGGCCGCGGGGCTCAGCGCAGCGCGACGGTGGACGATCCCGAACGGCACCGATATCAACGGGTCGGTCTCCACCACGACGGCCCCGAGCCGACGGGCCTGGACAGCCATGCGGAGGGGGAGGAAGGCGTGTACGCCGCCGCCGAGAACGAGCGTGAGCTGCGCATGGCGATTGGGCATGCTCGCCATCAGCCGCGGTTCGACCCCGGCGTCCCGCAAGGCGGTCCCGACCCGGTCGGTCTCGCGCTGGGCGGGTGAGCAGACCGTCAGTGGCATGTCGCCGAGGGCGTCGAGTGGCAGCCGCCCCGCCGCCGGTGCCGGCGACTCCGGGGGCATCACCAACAGCAATCGCTGCACGCCGAGCTGGACGAAGTCCAGGCCGTCCGTGGGAACGGGCAGGGTCGTGAACCCGAGTTCGCACCGCCCGGCGACGACCTCACCGCACAGTGCTCCGACGCCGGAAACCTCGGCGATGTCCAACCGTACGTCCGGATGCCGGGCCCGGAACGACGTGATCCAGGAGGCGACCGCATCGCTGGACATTTCCGGCATCGTGCCGATCGCAACGGACCCGGCCTTGAGATCCCGGGCCCGGCTCATCGCGTCCCGGGCGGCCACCACGCCGTCGAGGATCGCCCGCGCCTTCGGGACCAGCAGCGTCCCCGCGGACGTCAGGACGAGGTTGCGCCGCGCGGCACGGTGGAACAGCGCCACGCCGAGCTCGCGCTCCAGCGACTGGATGGCCTGCGAGAGAGTGGGCTGGGAGACGTAGAGGCGCTGCGCGGCTCGGTTCAGCCCCTCGCACTCGACCACGGCCAGGAAGTACTCGAGCTGACGCAGCTCCATCGTCACCCCTCAGATCGTCCCGGCCCCTCGCGGATCGGCGGACGAGGTTCAACGTACGCGGTAGCTGTCCGGAAGTACCCCCTCCGCGGCGATCGACCGCACCATCGCGCGGCCCAGGTTCCGCTCGTGGACCGCGGACGCGCCCTCGTAGATGCGCAGAGTACGGACGTCGCGCCACATCCGGGGGACCGGGTGCGGGCCGACGATGCCCTCGCCACCGAGCAGCTGTACGCAGCGGTCGGCAACCCGGCCCACCATCTCCGAGCAGTACAGCTTCGCCGCCGAGATCCGCTGCCGGGGAACGGTCCCCGCATCAAACGCGCGAGCCGCGTCCAGGGCGAGGGCACGCCCGGCCTCCATCTCCGCGTAGCAACGGCCCAACTCAGCCTGCACGACCCCGAGTTCGGCGAGCGGCGCTCCGAACTGGTGCCGCTCGTTGACATGCCGGGTGGTCTCCTCAAGCATCCGCGTCGCCTGCCCGACGCAGGTCGCGGCGACATGCAGCCGGGCATGGTTGATCCCGCGCATGGCAGCCGCGAGCCCGGTGCCGGGCGCACCGCCGAGCAGCCGGTCGGCGGAGACGGCCACCGAGTCGAGGTCGATCTCGGCGACCGGACCCTCGGCATGGCCGTTCATCAGCTCGGGGATCCGGGTCGATACCCCGGGGGCGGTCGTGTCGACGAGGAACGCCGAGATCTCCCGGGCATCGGCCGTACCACCGTCCGTGCGCGCGAACACAATCAACGTGTCCGCCCAGTGGGCGTTGGTGATGTAGCGCTTCGTCCCGTCCAGAACCCAACCGTCCCCGGCGCGCCGGGCGACGGTCCGGACGTTGGTGGCGTCGGACCCCGCCTCCGGCTCGGTCAGTGCGAACGAGGTCACCCGTCGTCCGGCCGCCATCGCCGGTAGCATCTCGCGGCGCTGCTCTTCCGTGCCGTGGTCGAGGATCGCCTGCGAGCAGAGCCCGATCACGGTCGAGAAGCGAGACCGGTAGACGCACGATGCCCTCGTGAACTCGTACGTCAGGAGCACCTGCTGCTCCATGCTCCAGCCGAGCCCACCGTACGTCCGCGGGATCGAGATGCCGAACAGACCGAGCTCGGCCATGCGCCGCACGAGCGCGTCCGGCACCTGCCCGGCGGCGACCATGTCCGCCTCGGCGGGGATCAGGTCGTCGTCGGTGAACGCGGCGATCGTGCGCAGGTACGTATCGAAGTCGATGCCGGCGAGAGTACGGTCTGCCGTCACGGTCATGGTTTCTCCCTCAAGAGTCACGACTGCTGCTTGGTGGTTGTCATTGGTGGGGCAGGGCGATGACACCATCGGTGGCGAGTCGGTCGATCTCGTCCTCGCCGCGCCCGAGTTCGCGCAGTACATCCCGGGCGTGGGCGCCCAGTCCGGGTGCGGCCGACGTCCGGCCCCGGGCCGACCCGTCGATCCGGAAAGGCGCGGCCGGGGCGTCGAGCCCGGGCTCGTCCAGCTCGACGACCAGCCCCGATGCGGCCAGGTCGGCATCCTTCACGAACTCGTCGAACGACCGCACCGATCCGCAGACGATCCCTCGCGAGGCCAGCAGAGCGATGGCCTCGGCGCGGGTGAGGTGGCCGAGGGCCGCATTCAGTACTTCCTTCAGCGCTGCCCGGTTCGCGACCCTCGACTCGTTGTCCGCGAAGCGCGGATCGGTCACCAGCTCGGGCCTGCCGACCGCAGAGCACAGCGCGGCCCACTTGGTCGCGGTGTAGGCGGAGACCACGACGGCACCGTCGATGGTCTGTACGAGGTCCGCGGCAGGGGCCACCGCCGGCTGGCCGTTGCCCGTCCGCCGGGGTGGCTCACTCGTGAGCCGGTAGCCCGCCCACTGAGTGGCCTGGGCCGCGACCACCGCCTCCATCAGCGAGGTCTCCACGACGCCGCCGACTCCGGTCCGGCCCCGCCGGACGAGGGCGGCGAGCACCCCGGCAGCCAGGGCGTTCGCCGCCAGCACGTCGGCGACGGTGAAGCCCACGCGCTGCGGTTCACCGTCGGCCTCGCCAGTGGTGTGCATGATCCCGAACTCCGCCTGAGCCGCGATGTCCAGTCCGGCCCGGTCGGCCGACGGGCCCCGGCTCCCGAACCCGGTGACGAAGCCGTAGACGAGGTGGGGGTGGCGCGAGCGCGTCTGCTCAGGACCGATCCCGAGACGCTCGGCCGATCCGTTCCGGAAGTTGTGCAGCAGTACGTCGGACTCGGCGCACAGCTCGTCGAGTATGCGGAGACCCTCGGGGTGCCGCAGGTCGATGGCGACGCTGCGCTTCCCACGGTTGTTGGCGTGCAGCATGGCCGTGCCGAACGGCCCGATGGACCGTGCCTGATCGCCGCTGAGGCTCTCCACCTTGATGACGTCGGCGCCCAGGTCGGCGAGCTGCTGGCCCGCTCCCGGAGCAGCGATGTACTGGCCCAGATCGATCACCCGGACTCCTGCCAGCGGAGCCTCGAACACTACGTCCTCCCCTCTGCTCACGACGCCCTCCCCGCTGTCGTCGCGGCCTGTCGGCGGACCGTCTCGGCCTCCAGAGTCCGGCGGGCTGCCTCTGGGTTGAGCAGGCGTCCGCCGATGACGGCGAACACGCAGATGACGAGGCCGACAAGGAGGAACCCGTTCGAGTAGCCCTCCGAGGCCGTCCGTCCGGCCTGAACAACGAGCCCCAACACGTACGGTGCAACGATCCCCGCGACGCTGTAGCAGGCGATGACGCATCCGAAGAACGCCGTGCGCTGGCGCTGCGGGAGGAAGTCGGACGCGCCCGCGAAGGCCACCGAGAACGCAACGCTGTTGACCGAGAAGGCGCAGACCACCAGCGCCAGTTGCAGCGGTCCCGGCCCGACCAGGGTGAACGCGACCATGCTCAGCCCGGCGCAGACGATCAGCGCCGCACTGAGGTAACCGCGCGCGGCCCGGGAACTCCAGCCCCGCGCGAGAAGCCGTGCCCGACAGGTATCCGGAGGCGAGGAGAACCACGACCGCCGTGGCGTACGGCGCCGTCACCAGCCACCCGACGGTGGTCGGCGGGTAGCCGAGGCCCTCGCCGAGGAAGGCGGGCAGCCATGAGACCTTCAATGAGGTGATGAGGTAACCCGCGAATGACAGCAAGCTGAGTCCCCAGAAACTGGGCAACCGCAGCAGCCGGAGGAATGGGACATCGATATGGCCGTTCGGGTCCTTTTCCGCGCCGGCACGCCGCCCGGCTGCCTCCTCGTCGATACGCGGCGCGGCCGTCGTCCTCTTTCGCAGTGGCTGCCGTTCGACGTAACACAGCCAGACGACCAGCCAGGCCAAGCCCGCGACGATCAGCACGAGGAATGCGGTGTGCCAGGAGTACGAAACAATGACCCACGTCAGTACCGGTGCGGAGAGCAGCGGACCCACCGACGACCCCGCATTCACAACCGCTCCGGCGAATGCGCGCTTATGCTGCGGGAATCGATCGGCGACAACGCTCTGGCACAGGGCGTGCGCCGGGCCCTCGAAGAAACCCAGAGCGATGCGGGACGCCAGGAGCACCCCGAACGTGGTGGGCGTGGTGAGCGGCAGCATGCTGGCGATCCAGGTGAACATCAGGAGGGCTGCCGCCCACTTGTAGGAGATCCACCGCATGGCGGCCGACAACCCGACCGCACCGACGGCGAACAACCAGAAGAACGCGCTGCCGACCAGCCCGAATTCCCCGGCACTCAACCCGAGATCCCGGCGAATCTGCTGCGACGCCAACCCCACCGCCGCCTTGTCCGCGAAATTCAGGGTGAAGAAGACGAAAAGCAGGATGACAATTCCCCAGGCCCTGCGGTCCGGGCGGGCGAGTTCCGGTGACGCCATGGACGTCCCGATATCGGCTGATGCCATGTGAGCCTCCCTCGGCGGCCTCGACCTCGCTGACGAGAGCTGCGCCATACCCACTTCATCGGGAATTCACGAAACCAACAAGCGTGAATTCCCTGTCACGGTTATAGCCAGAGCCGATACATCGGTTTCCTCGACGCGACTGCTGCACGGTGCTGTTCGTCGGGAAGCTGCGGCAGGGCAGCTGCGGCCCGCGCGCCACCGCCTTCAGGTGCTCCCAGCGTGGTGGCGAGCGCGGCGACACCCGACCGTTCGGCGGGCTGCCGGACGGCTTTGGTTTCGAGGAATTCCTCCAGACCGTGGGCACCGAGTTCGCGCCCGGTGCCGGACTGCTTGTAGCCGCCGAACGGAACGTGGTGATTCCACGGGGCGCCGTTGATCTCGACCTGGCCGCTGCGGATGCGCCGCGCGACACGCTGGGCGCGGCGGTGAGATCGGCGTCCGGCCCGCGTCGACCCGGTGAAGGACACCATGTCCACGTCGGGGTGTGCGGCGATGGCTTCGCCGACCTCTGTGCCGTTGCCGCTCACGAGGTTGAACGCCCCGGCGGGCAGGCCGACTTCCGCCATGATGTCGGCGAGCGCGAAGGCGTTGAGTGGTGCCACCTCACTGGGCTTGAGTACTACCGTGCAGCCAGCGGACAGCGTCGGTGCGACCTTCGCGGAGATTTGGTGCAGCGGGTAGTTCCACGGTGTGATCGTGCCGACCACGCCGATCGTTCGCGTACGACGAGTGTCAGGGTGACGGAGCGTCAGCGTGGCGGGGCTCGTCAGGAGAGCGGCACTCCTGCGATCGCGATGCGCTCCATGACGCGTCGCTGCGGGTAGTAGTCGTTGATCGCGTAGTGCTGGACCGCGATGTTGTCCCAGATCGCAATGGAGTCCGGCTGCCAGCGGAAGCGCACCTGGTACTCGGGAATACGTGCCTGGAGTGCGAGCTCGCCGAGCAGCTCACGGCTCTCGGTGTCGGACAGGCCGACGATCCGCGTGGTGAAGGGCTCATTGACGTAGAGCACCTTCCGTCCGGTCCGAGGGTGGCGGACCACCACCGGATGCTCCACGGGCGGCAGGGTCTGCCGCAGCCGGGTGACCCGGTCCTCGGTCATCGCCGAACCCCAGCTGGGTACCCAGTCGTGCACCGCGGTGAGTGTGTCGATCCGCTCCTTCATGGACGCGGAGAGGTTGTCGTACGCGACCGCCATGTCCGCCCACATCGTGTCGCCGCCGGCGGGCGGCACCTCGACGGCACGCAGCACCGAACCCAGGGCAGGCGCGGCCATGAAGGAGTGGTCACTGTGCCAGATGTTCTCGTTGCCGATCGCCATGGCGTCCTTGGCCAGCCGGGAGACACCGGCGGTACCGCTCTTCGGGAAGAACGGGTTCTCCTCCGGTGCACCCCAGACCCCCGCGAGCGCGAGGTGCTGCTCCGGTCCGAAGGCGTGCTGGTCACGGAAGAAGATCACCTTCCACTCCAGCAGCGCCTGCCGCAGCTCTTCGGCGAGGTCGTCGCCAATCGGCTGCGAGAGATCGACACCGGTGATCTCGGCGCCGATGTGCAGTGTGAGCGGGGAAATGTCCAGAATCTGGTACTGGGTGGGGGAGTTGCCCGGAGCGGTGCGGTCCAGGACGCGGCGTCCGTAGTGCATCAGGGGCTTGTCGAGTGCGGGCTTCGGGGTGGGGATGGTCGTTGCCATGGGGCACCTCCGCGGTGACGAAGCAATTTCGTTAATGGGAGTATCGATATTCGATTGCGCCGGGGCAAGGGGTCTGCGCACGCCGATTTCGTGATCGTGAGTGCCGCGCCGGGGAGGTGAACCTCCCCGGCGCGGACGGGAAGAGGCGGCCCGCGTACGGCGTGGGCCGGTCCCCTGCCTGGTCGGCGCGCCGTGCGAGCTCATAGGCTCGGGGCATGGTCGAAAAGCAGGCTGAGGGCGCGGTACGGGGGCCGGGGCGGCCGCGCGAGGAGCGGGTTACTCGCGCGGTGCTCGATGCGGTGGTCGCGCTGGTCGCCGAGCAGGGGATGAACGCGGTCACGATGGATGCGGTGGCCGTGCGGGCCGAGGTGAGCAAGCCCGCCATCTACCGGCGCTGGCCGACCAAGCAGGACCTCATCATCGCGGCCGCCGAGTCGCGCATCGGTCCGCTGTCCATCCCCGACCTGGGGGACTTCCGCGCCGAGCTGCGCGAGGTGCTCACCACTCGTATGGAGGCCTACCGTCGCCCCGGCGTCGACCGTTTGCTCGCCGGCGTGATCGGCCTGGCGGCCGAGGCGGGATCCGGGCGCAGTGCGTACGGTGCGTACACGGCCCGGGTCATGAGTCAGACCAGGCGCATCCTGGAGCGCGGCATCGAGCGCGGGGACGTGCGACCTGACGCCGACGTTCGGGCCGTGGCCACGATGGTGGCCGCACCGTTGCTGTTCCGCATGGTGAGCGAGCAGGAACTACCCGACAGCCACCTTGTGGACTCGGTCGTCGACCTCATCGCGCGCGCGGTGAGCGTCCGGCCCTGACCCGGACACTCCTCCACTGTGTTCAGCCGTCGGCGCGTACGCGGTCGGCGAGTGCGGCGTCGAGGGCGGCGGCCCGGCGGGGGCGCTGGTCCGCGCTGAGGCCGGGCCGGCCCGGTACGTCCAGCACCAGGACGGTACCGACCTTTGCGAGTTCGGTGACTGCTTCCCGGGACACTGCACGACGCTTGTGGAGCCGGCGTCGGCGGTCACCTCCCAGCGTCGGTGGTCGGTCGGCCACCCGTCCAGGCGGGCCGTGCACCACGCTCGTACTCGGTCGCGGGCCGTTGCGCTTTTTTGAGGGCGATGTTGAGTTGGAGGACGTTTACTCGGGGGTCGCCCATGAAGCCGGCGATGCGGTCTTTGGTGTGGGTTTTGATCAGCTGCTCCACCTTCGTGAGGGGGAGGTGGTTGCGGACGGCGACTCGGTGGGCTTGGAGTTTGGCGTACGCGGGGGAGATGTCGGGGTCCAGGCCGGAGGCGGAGGAGGTGACGGCGTCGGCGGGGATCTGGGAGGGCTGGACCTCGTAGCCGGGCACGCTGTTGTCCTTGATTACGGCGGCCTTGGCGGCCTTTACCTGGTTGAGCAGCTTCGGGTTGTCGGCGGAGAGGTTGGTGGCTCCTGAGACGAGGAGTTTGTACTGGGTGTTGGTGGTGTTGGTGCTGAGGCCGTTGGAGGGGCGGGGTTGGAACCACTTCAGGTCCGGATCCGGGGTCTCCTGGCCCTTCTTCAGTGGTAGGTCGTAGCGCTGGCCGATGAGTTCGGAGCCGACGACCTTGCCGTTGACCTTGATCTCGGAGCCGTTGGCCTGGTGGGGGAAGAGGGCCTGGGCGACGCCGGTTACGGCGAGTGGGTAGAGGATGCCGCACACGACGGTCAGTACCACCAAGGCGCGAAGACCTGCTGTGAGCAGCCGTGCGGTGCGTCCTACGGAGTTGTTCATGGTGGTCAGCACGCTTTCTGATTCAACGCAGCCCGGGGATCAGGGAGAGGAGCAGGTCGATGAGTTTGATGCCGAGGAAGGGAGTGATCAGGCCGCCGAGGCCGTAGATGCCGAGGTTGCGGCGGAGCATCTTGTCCGCGCTGGTGGGCCGGTACTGCACGCCTTTCAGGGCGAGCGGTACGAGCGCGATGATGACCAGTGCGTTGAAGATGACGGCGGAGAGGATCGCGGAGTCGGGGGAGGACAGCCGCATGATGTTGAGCTTGTCCAGACCCGGGTAGACCGCGGCGAACAGCGCCGGGATGATCGCGAAGTACTTCGCCACGTCGTTGGCGATCGAGAAAGTCGTCAACGCGCCCCGAGTAATGAGGAGTTGCTTGCCGATTTCGACGATCTCGATGAGCTTGGTGGGGTTGGAGTCGAGGTCGACCATGTTCCCGGCCTCCTTGGCGGCGGAGGTGCCGGTGTTCATGGCCACGCCCACGTCCGCCTGGGCCAGGGCCGGTGCGTCGTTGGTGCCGTCGCCGGTCATCGCGACCAGCTTGCCGCCGGCCTGTTCCCGTTTGATCAGCGCCATCTTGTCCTCGGGCGTGGCCTCGGCGAGGAAGTCGTCCACGCCTGCCTCGTCCGCGATGGCCCGCGCGGTCAGCGGGTTGTCGCCGGTGATCATGACGGTCTTGATGCCCATGCGGCGCAGCTCGTCGAACCGCTCGCGCATGCCTTCCTTGACCACGTCCTTGAGGTGGATGACTCCTAGGATCCGGGGCCCGTCAGCGTCTTCCACAGCCACAAGCAGCGGCGTGCCACCAGCCTGGGAAATCCGATCGGTGAGTTCCTGTGCGTCCTGCGCGACACTTCCGCCCTGCTCCTTGACCCATGCGATGACCGAACCCGTGGCGCCCTTGCGGACCTTGCGCCCGTCCACGTCCACACCCGACATCCGGGTCTGCGCGGTGAAGGCGATCCACTCGGCGTCGATGAGCTCGCCTTGGTGGCGCTCGCGGAGGCCGTACTTCTCCTTGGCCAGTACGACGACGGAACGGCCTTCGGGGGTCTCGTCTGCGAGGGAGGAGAGTTGGGCGGCGTCGGCTACCTCGGCGGCGGTGGTGCCGTGTACGGGTACGAATTCGGCGGCCTGGCGGTTGCCGAGGGTGATGGTGCCGGTCTTGTCGAGCAGGAGTGTGGAGACGTCACCGGCGGCCTCGACGGCTCGGCCGGACATCGCCAGGACGTTGCGTTGGACGAGGCGGTCCATGCCGGCGATGCCGATCGCGGAGAGCAGCGCGCCGATGGTGGTGGGGATGAGGCAGACCAGGAGCGCGGTGAGGACGATCATCGACGTTTGCTTGTCGGCCCCCGCGTAGATCGCGAACGGCTTCAGTGTCACCACGGCGAGCAGGAAGACGATGGTGAGGGACGCGAGCAGGATGTTCAGCGCGATCTCGTTGGGTGTCTTCTGCCGGGCGGCGCCTTCGACCAGGTTGATCATGCGGTCGATGAAGGTCTCGCCGGGCTTCGTCGTGATCTTGATGACGATGCGGTCGGAGAGGACCTTGGTACCGCCGGTGACCGCGGACCGGTCGCCGCCGGACTCCCGGATGACCGGCGCCGATTCGCCCGTGATCGCGGATTCATCGACGGACGCCACGCCTTCGACGACATCGCCGTCACCGGGGATGATGTCGCCCGCCTCGCAGACGACCAGGTCGCCGATGCGCAGTTCGGTACCGGCTACGCGCTCTTCCGTGTCGTTGGTGAGGCGGCGGGCGACCGTGTCGGTCTTGGCCTTGCGCAGAGTGTCGGCCTGGGCCTTGCCGCGGCCCTCGGCGACGGCTTCGGCGAGGTTGGCGAAGAGGACGGTCAGCCACAGCCAGGCGGCGATCGTCCAGCCGAACCAGTCGCCGGGGTGGGCGATGGCGAGTGCCGTGGTGAGTACCGAGCCGATCAGGACCACGAACATGACCGGCGACTTGATCATGACGCGCGGGTGCAGCTTGCGGACGGCGTCCGGCAGTGACTTCAGCAGCTGCGCGGGCTGGAACAGCCCGCCGCCGACGCGCCCTTCGCCCTCGTGTTGTCCGGTCGGCACGTCCTGGTGCGGTGCGCGGGTGGGCGGTGCGGTGGGCAGGACGTCTTCTTGCTTCGTGGTGTCGGTGGTCATGACGCCAGTCCTTCGGCGAGCGGGCCCAGCGCGAGGGCGGGGAAGTAGGTGAGGCCGGTGATGATGAGGATTGAGCCGACCAGCAGGCCGGTGAACAGCGGTTTCTCCGTACGGAGGGTGCCCGCGGTGGCCGGTGTGGGGGTCTGCTCGGCGAGCGAGCCGGCCAGCGTGAGGACGAAGACCATCGGCAGGAAGCGGCCCAGCAGCATTGCGAGCCCGATGGTGGTGTTGAACCACGGGGTGTCGGCGCTGAGCCCGGCGAAGGCCGAACCATTGTTGTTGGCGCCGGAGGTGTAGGCGTACAGGATCTCCGAGAAGCCGTGCGCGCCGGGGTTGAGCATGGAGTGCGGCGGGGTGGGGAGTGCCATCGCGGCGGCGGTGAAACACAGTACGAGCGCCGGGGTGATGAGGATGTAGCACGCGGCGAGCTTGATCTGCCGGGTGCCGATCTTCTTGCCCAGGTACTCGGGGGTGCGGCCGACCATCAGCCCGGCGAGGAACACCGCGATGATCGCCATGATCAGCATGCCGTACAGGCCGGAGCCGACGCCGCCGGGCGCGATCTCGCCCAGTTGCATCCCCAGCATGGTGAGGCCGCCGCCGAAGCCGGTGAGGGAGGAGTGGAAGGCATCCACCGCGCCGGTGGAGGTGAGGGTCGTGGTGACGGCGAAGAGAGAGGAGCCGCCGATGCCGAAGCGGGTCTCCTTGCCCTCCATCGCCCCGCCCGCGGCCTGCAGCGCCGGGCCGCCGTGGTGGAACTCGGTCCACATCATCAGCGCCACGAAGCCCAGCCAGATGAAACCCATCGTGGCGAGCAGCGCGTAGCCCTGCTTGAGGGAGCCGACCATGCGGCCGAAGGTGCGTGTCAGAGCGGTGGGGATGAGGAGGATCAGGAAGATCTCGAAGAGGTTGGTGAAGCCGTTGGGGTTTTCGAAGGGGTGGGCGCTGTTGGCGTTGGCGAGGCCGCCGCCGTTGGTGCCCACTTCCTTGATGACTTCCTGGGAGGCGTAGGCACCGCCCTGCCACTGCTGGTGGCCGCCCAGGAACTGGCCGACCTCGTGGATGCCGGAGAAGTTCTGGATCGCGCCACAGGCGACCAGGATGATCGCGCCGATGATGGAGATCGGCAGCAGGATGCGGATGGTGCCGCGCACCAAGTCGGCCCAGAAGTTGCCCAGTTCGCCGGTACGGGACCGGGCGAAGCCGCGTACGAGGGCGACCGCCACGGCCATGCCCACCGCCGCCGAGACGAAGTTCTGCACCGCCAGGCCGCCGGTCTGTACGACGTGGCCCATGGCCTGTTCGCCCGCGTACGACTGCCAGTTGGTGTTGGAGACGAAGGAGGCGGCGGTGTTGAACGCCTGGTCCGGGTCGATCGAGGCGAAGCCGAGCGAGCCGGGCAGGGCGCCCTGGAGCCGCTGCAGCAGGTACAGGAACAGCACACCGGCCGCGGAGAAGGCCAGCACGCCGCGCAGGTAGGCGGGCCAGCGCATCCCGGTGTCCGGGTGTGCGCCGATGCCCTTGTAGATCCACTTCTCGACGCGCAGGTGGCGTGGGGAGGAGTAGACCCGGGCCATGTAGTCGCCGAGGGGGCGGTACGCGAGCGCCAGCGCGGCTATCAGTGCCAGCAGTTGGAGCACGCCGGCAAGTACGGGGCTCATGTCGTGCTCAGAACCTCTCCGGGTCGATGAGGGCGAGGACGAGATAGCCCAGCAGGGCGGCGGCCACGACCAGGCCGACGATGTTTTCGGTGGTCACAGCTTTGCGACCCCCTTGGCGACGAGAGCCACCAGCGCGAAGACCGCGAGCGTGGTGACGACGAAGGCCACATCGGCCATCGAAAGCTCCTGAACGAGAGGAAATGGTGAACTGACGACTAGAGCAAACCGCTTTTTCGCGCCACTGCGATTGCCGTTGACGGCTCCCTTACGAGGCGCGGCCCGCCCTTGACGCATTCCATACGCGCACCCCGCTGACCTGGGAAAACGCCGTTGGCGGCCCGACACCTGAACGGCTGCATCACACCAGGCGGAAGCGCAATCGGCAGATGGCCGCGTTGGTGTCCCGGCGTACCGCGTGAGCGAGACATTGACGGGCCCCGGCAGCATGAGAAGCCGCCCTCGCCGTACGCGCTCATGATCCGTAAGGTTTGCTCATGCCTGACAGCAGTGACACCGACCTGAATGCGCCGCCGGCTTCCCCGCCGGGCTCCGCGCCCACTGACCAGCCGGAAGGGCAGCAGCACCTCTCGCGGCAACTGTCCAACCGGCACATCCAGCTCATCGCCATCGGCGGCGCGATCGGCACCGGCCTGTTCATGGGGTCGGGCAAGACGATCTCGTTGGCCGGGCCCTCGGTGATCTTTGTCTACATGATCATCGGCGGGATGTTGTTCTTCGTGATGCGGGCGATGGGCGAGCTGTTGCTCTCCAACCTGCAGTACAAGTCCTTCGCCGACTTCGCGGCCGACCTGCTCGGCCCGGGTGCCGGCTTCTTCACCGGCTGGACCTATTGGTTCTGCTGGATCGTCACCGGCATCGCCGATGTCATCGCGATCGCCGGGTACGTGTCGTACTGGTGGCCCGACCTCGCGCTGTGGATACCGGCGCTGGCCGCGGTCATCGCGCTGATCGTCCTGAATCTGCCCACTGTGAAGGCGTTCGGCGAGACCGAGTTCTGGTTCGCACTGATCAAGATCATTGCGATTGTGGCGCTGATCGTCGTCGGCCTCGTCATGGTGTTCAACCACTCCCAGGCGCCCGGTGGCACCACCGCGAGCTTCGCCAACCTCTGGAACGACGGCGGCTTCTTCCCCACCGGCCCGATGGGTTTCGTAGCGGGATTCCAGATCGCGACCTTCGCGTTCGTCGGCATCGAACTGGTCGGCACCACCGCGGCCGAGGCCGAGAACCCGGAACGCAACCTGCCCAAGGCGGTCAACTCCATCCCGGTGCGCGTGATGCTCTTCTACGTGGTCGCGCTCATCGTGATCACCTCTGTCACACCCTGGCGCGAGATCAGCGCGGACCGCAGCCCGTTCGTCGTCATGTTCACGCTCGCCGGCCTCGGCATCGCCGCCTCGGTCATCAACTTCGTTGTGCTGACCTCGGCCGCCTCGTCGGCGAACTCGGGTATCTACTCCACCTCGCGGATGGTCTACGGATTGGCCCATGAGGGCGGCGCCCCGGCGCGATTCGGCAAACTCACCTCCAGGAAGGTGCCGGCCAACGCACTGTTCCTCTCCGGGGTGTTCCTGCTCTCCGGTGTGGTGATGGTCGCGGTGGGCGACTCGATCATCGAGGCGTTCACCTTGGTGACCACCATCTCGTCCGTGCTCTTCATCTTCGTCTGGTCGATCATCCTGATCAGCTACTTGGTGTACCGCAAGCGCCGTGCGCACCTGCACGAGGCGTCGACGTTCAAGATGCCCGGCGGCATCGCCATGTGCTACGTCGTGCTCGCGTTCTTCGTGTTTCTGATCTGGGCACTGACCCAGAAGCCGGACACACTGCAGGCGCTACTGGTCACGCCGATCTGGTTCATCGTCCTCGGCATCGCCTGGACGGTACTGCGCCGCCGCCGGGCCCGTGCGGCCGGACAACAGGACTGATCGGCTGAGCTGACCGCCGATTGCCGTCGCCCGATTGCCTTCGCCCGTTTGTTTTCGCCGCCCCCGCCCGGCCGCAGCCATCACGAGGCTGCGGCCGGCCGGGGGCAGTGCGTCACTCGGAGCAGCAGTTGCTCTTCGCGTTCGTGGTGTCGAGGCGGCAGAAGCAGGACGCCTCGATGGGGACGTCCGCGAGTGCGGTGGCGACGGTGAGTTGCTGGGCGACGATACGGGCTTCACCCGTCTTGCCCAGCCTCAGCAGGCACTCGTGGAAGCCGTGCAGTGCCCAGATGTTGCCGGGGTGCTGGCAGGCTCGGGGCAGTGTGTTGTCGAGTCCCAGGTCGGCCCGGTAGACGGCCTCGGCCTCCTCGACCCGGCCCTGTTCCAGCAGGAGCGCTCCGTAGGCGTGCCGGGTCGGCTGCATCCAGCCCCACGGTTCGTCGTAGGGCAGGTTGTCGTCCAGCTCGATGGAGCGCTCCAGGGAGGCGAACGCGAGGTCGTACTCGCCCTTGCGGTACTCGAGTTCGCCGTCGAGCATGGCGGAGGCGATCTCCAGGATGTCCCGGCAGGTGTTGTTGAACAGCATCCGCGACTCCGGGACCCGTGCGACGGCGCGGTGGAACAGCTCTCGTTCGGTCTCGGCCGCGGCGATCGCCCCGATCGCGGAGTACGCCACTGCGCGCGCGTAGTGCAGCATCGCCGTGGTGACGCAGTACAGATCCCGGTCGGCGGGCATGTCCAGGGCGAGGATGTCGTGCCATCGGCCGAAACGGATCAGCACGTGGACCCGCATGGCGAGGAACCCCTCCAGCCAGTCGGCCATCGGCGGACTCTCCACGCGCAGCAGTTCTTCGGGGATGGACGCCTCCAGCTGCGCCGCCGTCTCCAGTGCAGTCCTGCACTGGCCGAGGAACATCGCCCCGTAGATCTTGAAGTGGTAGTTGTGCGAGCGGTACAGCGTGTAGAAATTCATCGCGCCGGCCCGGCGCAGGTACTTTTCGTCTGCCCTGATCGCGTCGGTGTTGCCCGATACGACCCGTCGGTAGTCCCCGCACAGCACGTCGAGGTGGGACGGCATATGGCGCAGGTGCCCCGCATCCGGTACCAGTCCCGGCAGCCGGTCCGCGACGGTGAGGGCCTTCTCCGGTGTCGGCGACATCTCCATGAGGTGGATGTACATGTGCAGGGCGCCCGGATGACCGGAGCCCGCTTCGGTCCGCAACGCGCGGTCGAGGACGGCCTTGGCCTCCAACGTGCGTGCTCCGGCGGCGGGTTCGCCCGTGCGCAGGTCCCATAGCTGCCACGGGGTGAGGTTCATCAAGGCGTCCGCATAGAGAGTGGCAACATCGATGTCATCGGGTGCGAGGTCGTACACGCCACGCATGGCCTCGGCGTAGGACTCGTTCCAGATGTTGCAGTCTTCTCCGTTGTGCGCGGCGGGGTAGCGCTTCTGCAGCGCCTCGATGAGGGCGCGCTCGGTCGGGGTGGCTCGGTCGCACAGTGCCTGAGCTCGTTCGACGGCCTCGTGCGTCTGCGCCACCGTCCGCCGCAGTTCGTCGTCGTCGAAGAAGTCCCATGGTTTGTTGTAGTTGGGGCCCAGGGCGTAGGCGATGCCCCAGTACGCCATGGCGCAGTCGGGATCCGCGGCAGCAGCCGCTTCGAAGCAGGTGACTGCCTCTTCATGGTTGAACGCGTAGCACCAGACGAGGCCACGGTCGAACCATCGCTGTGCTTCGGGCGAACGCGTCGACACGGGCCGGGTGAGGGTCCCGAGGTCGAAGTAGTCCATGTAGTCCGTGTCGTCCATGTCGTCCATGAGGACCTCCTGCAGAGGATGCGACTCGATGGCGGTCGGGGTCTCCTGCTGCTGTCATACCAGCACGTGAGGGCCCACGGTGGGCCAGGAGCCAGATCTGGTATCAGGGTGTCGGGGGCACGCCCGAGGTGCGGGCCGGTGGCGCGCCGGCCTTGCGGGCCGAGCGGGCGGCGGATGCGGCGGCTTCGGTCAGGAAGAGGGAGTCGGCGGCCAGGAAGAAGAGTCCGACGCCGTCGGCGTGCCACTGGTCGATGCGGCAGGGGTCCGGCTGGAACAGGCCGGCCGCGCGTTGGTGCGCCCGGGCCGCTCGTACCACCGAGCACAACGCGGAGTCCAGCGGTTCCCCGGTGGCGCCGGTCGCCATCGAGAGGTCTCCGGGGGCGGTGTAGAGGGCGTCGATGCCGTCCACCGCTGCGACGGCATGCGTGTTACGGACAGCGAGTGGGCTCTCCACCTGGGCCACGAGCAGCAGTTCGTCGTTGGCGCGGGCCGTGTAGTCGGCGAGGTCCTGGTTGTACCAGGAGGCGCGCCCGGGGTAGCCGCTGCGTTCGCCCAGCGGCGGATAGCGGGTTGCGCGTACCGCCCGCTCGGCGTCGGCCGCGGTGTCGATACGGGGGACGACGACGCCGGCCGCGCCGCTGTCCAGCGCGGCGGCGATCAGCTCGGGGCGATTGTCGGCCACTCGTACGAGCGCGGGGCGGCCCGCGACGTCCGCCGCGCGGATCAGGGATTCCACCGCGGTGCGGCCGATCGGGGAGTGCTCCGTGTCGATGCACACGAAGTCGAACCCTGAGGAAGCCACCATCTCCACCACACTCGGTTCCGGGATGGTGCAGAAGGTGCCGATCAGCGGGGTGTCACCGTACGTCAGGCGGTCGCGCAGGTCGGAGCGTGGACGGTTCACTGGTTCTCCTGAAGCTGCGGGCTCTTTCGAAGCCGTACGCGGCGGTGGTACCGGAAGTAGTAGACCGCGCCGAGGACGGCCAGTGTGGGCAGTCCCAGGGCGTCCGCCACGAGCATTTCCGGCACGCGCAGGCCGGTGGCGAGGACCGACAGCAGGGCGATGATGGCCAGCACGGGGACCGCGCGGCCGCCGCGCAGTCTCAGCGTGGAGGCGGGCCGATCGCGGTGGCGCCGGAAGGCCATCAGGGTGAGCAGGATGATGATCCAGGTCGAGATGACGGCGATGCTGGCGAGCGACATCATGAACGAGGCCACGCCGGAGCCCAGAAAGCCGGTGAGTACGGCGGCCAGTACCATCCCCGACGCGGAGGCCAGGACCGCCCGCCGTGGCACGCCGTGGGCATCGGTGGCGGCGAGTGATGCCGGGGCCAGTCCGTCGCTGCCCAGGGAGTGCAGCATCCGGGTGCCGGCGTACAGGTTGGCGTTGGCCGCGGAGAGTGCGGTGATCAGTACCAATGCGTTGGTGACGGCCGCGGCGGCGGGGATGCCGGCGGCCGAGAACATCGTCACGAAGGGGCTGCTCTGGACCGATCCGTTGGAGTTGGCCTGCTGCCACGGAGTGACGGCGAGGATGACGGCCAGGGCGCCGAGGTAGAACAGGCTGAGCCGGAGCATCATCGACCGCATCGCGGTACGCAACGCCCGCGGGGCGTTCTCGGTCTCCGGGGCTGAGATGGCGATGAGCTCGATGCCGGCGAAGCTGAAGATGACCACGGCCATCACCAGCCAGACGGCGATTCCGCCGTTGGGGAAGAAGCCGCCGTGTGCGGTGAGGTTCGAGAGGCCCGTCGCGCGCCGGTCCGGCAGGCCGAAGAAGACGAGCGCGGCGCCGATGACGAGGAAGACCACGATGGCGATCACCTTGACGGCGCTGAGCACCGACTCCAGCGAGCCGAAGGACTTCACACCGGCCAGGTTGACGGCGGCGATGAGCACCGCGAAGATCGCGACGGCGAGGGCCAGGGGGAGCTGCGGCCACCAGTACGTCAGATAGATCGCCGCCGCCACGACCTCGCTGCCCACCGCGAGGATGACGCCGATCCAGTACAGCCAGCGCACGGCGTATCCGGCGAACGGCCCGAGGTAGCGCGCGGCGATGGTTCCGAACGTGCCGCGGACGGGCAGCGCGCTCACCATCTCCGCGAGAGCGAACGCGATCGTGAGCGCGATGACGGCGCCCACGGCGTAGCTGACGAGGACCGCGGGGCCGGCCGTGCCGATCGCCGTGCCGGCGCCGAGGAAGAGCCCGGTGCCCAGGGCCGACCCCAGCCCGAGCAGTGTCATCTGGCGTTGCGTCAGGCCCCGGCGGAGCCCGGTGGCGGTGTCCTCTGCCGTTACCGCGTCCTTCACCATTTCTGCGTCCTTTGCCATTACCGCTGCTCCTCAAGTTGCTTGCGGTGGCCGATCAGCCGTACGCAGACGGTGACGGCCCGGATCGCTTCATCGAGGTCCGTGCGGCCCGCGTAGGTGGGGGCGATGCGGATGAGGTTGTCGTTGGGGTCATCACCGCGCGGATGGGCGGCCCCGGCCGGGGTCAGCCGCACGCCGGCCTCGGCGCACTGCCGTACGACCGCCTTCGCGCAGCCGTCCGGGACCCGGAGGGTGATGAAGTAGCCGCCCTTGGGGTCGGTCCACTCCGCCAGGCCCGTACCGCCCAACTCCCGCTGGAGGATGCGTTGTACGGCCTCGAACTTGGGCCGCAGCAGGGCGCGGTGGCGGGCCATGTGCGCGAGCACTCCGTCCGCGGACTTCAGGAACTGGGCGTGCCGCAGTTGGTTGAGCTTGTCGGGGCCGATCGAGCGCCCGTTGTTGTAGTCGAGCTTCCACTCCACGTTGACCGGGGAGGAGCCGAAGAAGGCGACGCCGGCTCCGGGGTGCGTGATCTTCGAGGTGGAGCCGAAGACCAGCGCCCGGTCCGGGTTGCCATGCCTGGTGCAGGCGCCGAGGATGTCGCCGACCTCCACCTGCTCCTCGGTGAGGTGGTGGACGGCATAGGCGTCGTCCCAGAAGATCCGGAAGTCCGGCGCGGCCGTCCGCATCCGGGCGAGCCGCTGCACGGTCCGGTCGCTGTACGTCACGCCGTCCGGATTGCTGTACTTGGGCACGCACCACATGCCCTTGACGGCCGGGTCCTCGGCGACCAGGCGCTCGACGATGTCCATGTCGGGGCCCTCTTCGGTCATCGGGACCGCGACCATGTCGATGCCGAAGCGCTCGCACAACGCGAAATGCCGGTCGAATCCGGGCACCGGGCAGAGGAACACAACGCGCTCCTCGTCCAGCCAGCGTGACGTACCGCCGGGGACGCCGTTCAGCAGGGCCTGCACCAGGCAGTCGTGGATCAGTGCGAGGCTGGAGTTGCCCGACGCGAGCAGTTGGTCCGCGGGGACCTGCAACAGCGGAGCGAAGATTTCGCGCAGCTCGCGCAGTCCCATGCCCCCGTCTCCGGCGTAGTTGCGGGTGTCCATGCCGTCCCGCGTTGTATGACGGTCGGCCGGCAGCCGGAGCAGCTCCGCGGAGAGGTCGAGCTGCTCGGCGGACGGCTTGCCGCGAGTGAGGTCCAGCGAGAGGCCGCGCGCGACGAGCGCCGCATAGTCCTCCTGGGCGCGGTCCAAGGACGTGGTCAGCGCATCTGTGCCCGTGAGCGTTTCCACCGCATGTTCCCTTCGATCGGCTCTGCGACCGGGCGCGTGAAGACTCGCGTCAGTACTCGTGTGAGGGCTGAGAAGCCCACCGCCCCGGCAGTGGCAGTCATGATGACCGCGGCGCGGACGGCGATCTCCGTTCAGTGGAACGAAAGTCGCGGCTCAGGTTGTGCGGTGGAACGAAGGCGGCAGCGCCCCCCCGACATCACTCGAAGACGCGGAGCTGAAGGGAGAGCGAGAAGCGAACATCCGGGTCGGACAGGTCGACCCCCGCGATCTGCTCAAGACGCGAGAGGCGGTACCGGAAGGTGTTTTTGTGCACGCGGACGGTCTCCGCCGCCTTGGTCACATCGCCGAAGGCATCGAGCCACGCGCGCAGTGTGTCGACCATGGAGCCGCCGTGCTCGGTGTCGTACTCGCGCAGCGCGCGCAACGGACCGCCGGCCACCATGCGCTCATCGGCCATGGCATCGGCCACGCGCAGCAGTATGTGCTCCACCTGTACGTCTTCGAGCGCCGCCACTCGACGGTGCTCGGCAGGGCGGCGCTCGGCGGGCCGGTGCCGTACGACGCGCAGCGCCGCATCGGCCGCCGACCGGGAGAACGCGAGGTCCGTGGCATCGGCGACCACGGTCCCCACGCCCGCGAAGTAGGGCTGCGACGAATCCAGTCGCGCGATGAATTCATCGGCGATCCGGATCGCCTCCCGCTTGCCCGGCTCGTCCGCGCTGCGCAGGGGCAGTACGGCATAGAGGACGGACCCGATGAGCGCTGCCGTCGCCCGCGGACAGATCGGCTTGAGGTACATCGCCAGTGCGTTGGCAGTGCGTTGCTGGTCGGCTTCGACGACGGAAGGGTCCTCGCCCTCCGTAACCCTCGCTCCGAGGGCCAGTACGCAGACGGGCGAGCCCCCGAAGTTCAGCTGCCGGGCGGTCTTCCGCGCGTTCGGCCCACCGTCGAGCAGGCTCAGGACCAGCCCGAGCCGCAGCCGCATCGCGGCATCGGCGCCGAGTCTCGCGCGGAGCATCGTCAGTGCGACGACCTGCGCGGCCTCGATCATGCCCTGCTCGCGTTGCTTCGTCAGCGGCCCCTTGACGACCGCCCAGATCGCACCGAGTGGCTCGTCGCCCGCTCGGATGCGGACGGCCACGCGCGGCATCGCCCCCTCCATCACATCGTCGATGTAGACGGGGCGGTCGGACTCGTGGATGCGCAGGAGCAGGCCGTACTGGCGCTGCAGCTCACCGACGTCCGTCGGCGCCTGCATGCTGAGGATCGTGCGGTGCCGCCCGTCGTCGGCGCCCGACTGGTCGGACGAGAAGGCGATGACGCGGGACGACAGGTCCTCGATCGTCACCGGGGCGTCGAGGAGCGTGGTCAGGGAGTTCGCCAGCTCGAACAGGTCGGTGCCCGTGTTGTGACCGCCGAGCATGAGCTCGTCCGGCGCAACCGTGCTCAGCGCCGAGGTCATCAAGGTCGCCACGTGCAGCCACGAGGCTTCGCGCGCGAGTCCGTAGACCGCTATGGAGGTATCGGCCAGCGCGGCGCGGATCAGGGGCCCGTGCGGGACCGGCTCGCGCAGTACCAGCGCGATGGCGCCGTCCCGGGCGAAGGAGTGGATGGCCGCCGCGATCTCCTCTTGGCTCGCCAGCCCTGCGCCGAGCACGACGGCGCCCGGCGCGACGGCGGGCGGGGCGAGTGCGTCGTACAGCACCACCGAAGTGACCGTCCGGCCGGGATCGGGGCGGCCGGCCCGCAACGACAGCAGCGTCGCACCCAGCCGTTCCACAACCCGTGAAAGGGTCGCCGAGGAGCCGTACTGCGCAGATGCTTCCACGTGCTGCCTGCCTTGATGCCGACGAACTTAATGAACTGCCGCTGCCACATGGACAGTTGATGACCTTGAGGCGGAGTTGCACTGGTGCGTAAGAGGCTATGTACACCGGTGTGCGCAGACCCTACTCTGTGTGGCTCAGCTGGTCCGGGACGACGGGGGGAACGAGAGTGGCTGGTGCTGTCAAGGGACGGGTAGTACTCGCCGTGGTGAGCGGAGTGTGCGTGCTTGCCGCGTGCGGCGGGGGTGGCGAGGGGAAAGCTAAAGCGCCCGGTGAGCGGCATACCGTCGTGTTGGAGGCCACGTCCGACTATGGGCGGCCGATGGAGATCCACTACTTCGGGTACGCGACAGGACCGAAGGGCATAAAGGCGCTCGGCGACAAGGACAAGGGGAAACTGTCGGCGGAGTCGCCCTGGAAGGTGAAGCTCACCATGGAGGGCAAGAAACCCTGGGTGCATCTGATGGCCAATGGGTCCGGCTGCATCGGCCGGGCAACCGGGGGAGATTCCTGCGAAACGGGAGCAATTCCGGAGCGTAAGGACATCAAAGGGACCGGCACCACGACCTGTCGTATCACCATCGACGGCAAGGTCGTCGCCAAGCAGTCGTACACCTACCCCACGATCATTCCGGTCACCTGTATCGCCGGGCGCGGCGGGAAATCGTAGTGAGGGCACATGACTGACAATCCCGACCGCCCCGTACCGCCGGAGAATCCGCCGCCCGACGAGCCTGCTCGCGAGCCCTCGGCCCGGCGTCGCCGATCCCGGCGGGCACTGCTCATCGCGCTTCTGGCCCTCATCGTCGCTGTCGGCGCGACGTTGTGGATCACTATCGGTCCTGACGGTCCCACCTCGTCCTTGCGCGCCGATCTGACCCGGTCCGCCGAAATGCTGCGCAAGGCGCCGGCGCTGCACTACACCGGCACCATCAAGGTCAAGGACCAGAAAGCCGCGAAACTGGACCTGATCGTCAGCAATCCCGGTGACGCACTGGGCACCCTGAAGCCGGCGCGTAACCGCACGCTCGACTACTTGGGCACCGACGGCAAATCGTTCGTACGGGGAGACGCCGACGACTGGAAGTCGCTGGGAATGGCCGACAAGTCCAAGGTGCTCGCGGAAAAACCGCAGATGACACCGCCGGGCCTGTTGTTCTCCCGCGACCTGGCGGCCACCCTGGCGCCGTCGGCGCTGGCAAAGACCCTGCTGATGGAAGATGTCCCTGACGAGAAGATCACCGCGGGTGAACCTGTCACCATTGGCGATCACACCTGTACGCCCATCCACGCCGACGGCATGACCATTTGCCTCGGTGAGGAGCTGGAGGGCGGCGCTCGGTTCGTCGACCGCATTACTTTCCCTGGCTCATCCGCCGTGCTCGACATCGAGGCGATGCCACGGGCTGAGGTGAACCGGTTCTATAGCGCCTTCCCGAAGAAACTTGACACAGCACGCAAAGCGGTGGACCCCCGGGTCGATGTCACCACCCAGATTCTCCGTGACTACAAGGGCGCCTGTGGCCCCACCGCGTGCACCTTTACCGCACGGGTGACCGTCACGCTCCTCGGCGAGACCTCGTCCGTCGATGCCGACCGCGAGGTGCAGGTGAACTACGCGTGGGTCATCGACCGGGACGGCACCTCCGTGCCTCTCGACCGGGACTGCTCCGGTGCCGTCCTGATCAAGTCGGGCCGGTCGAGCGACCTGTCGTGTACTGCTAAGGGCCGCCCGGTCTCGGGCGGCGGCGCCAGCAGCGGTCAGTACCACGGGGAAATCCACACATCCGACATCGCGCTCACCACTGCGGAGTACGAGCGCCTGGTGCGCCGCGCGGCCGACAATCGCGAGAAGGTCGCCGCCCTTCCCGACCTGCCGTCCCCGCGATGACGGGCGGCGAGGGAGCGGCTTCGCGCGGTGGGCACGCAGGGGGCACGCGCGGAGTCTTGGTGCGGGATGTGGTCCGCGATGTCGTGGCGGACATCGCACCCGAGGAGCTGCCCCTGGTGGACGGCCTCGCCGTCCTCGATGACACCGTGGCGGTACGGCGGTTGAGCCGCCGACGCGGGTCTCGCGAGCCGTTGGGGTTCGGCCTGGGTGAAGTCTTCACGTTGGTGACACCGGTGGTATGGCTGGTGCTGGACCACGTGGCCAATAGGGCCGTGGGCACCGCCGTGGACGGCATGACCAACAGGGCGAGAACACTGTGGCGTACGACGTTCCGCAGGCAGTCCGAGCCCGTGACCGTACCGCCGTTGAGCCGTGAGCAGCTCGCGGAGGTACGGCAGCGGGTACTGGAGACAGCAGTACAACGCGGCCTGCCGGAGGAGCGGGCCACCGCGATCGCGGACGCGGTGGTGGCACGGCTGGTCCTGACGGACGATGGTGACGAACCCGGACTCGAACCCGCCCCATGACAGGCGCTGTTGAGAGCGAGGTCGCACCCGCGCGGGCCCGGAGGCGGGAAGGCTTGCGCGCGGGGACGACTCAGCGATTCGTGCTGTTGATCGTGCTGTTCCTCGCGAGTTCGACACACATGATGTCGAACCTGCTACGCCCACTCACCGACCCGAAGGACATGGCCGACGGCTGTGCATTGGCCGCGGGCTACGACCCACAGGCCAACAGCCTGTGGAACCAAATGCTCACCGGCACGCCTGCCTTCGAACACTGCCTCGACGCCAACGCCGGCGGCAGCCTCACCCTGGCGCTGCCGTATCTCGCCACCGCGGCCTTGATGGTCCTGGCCATGGGGCTGTACGCGCTGCTCCCGTACTGGAAAGAACGGTCCGGCCGCGTGGTGCCGGTGGCGAGCATGGACGCCGATGGGGCGCTGCGCGCCGAGTTGGCCCGCTTGCTGGGTGTGGCCGGACTGCGTCGCACGCCCCGTTTCGTTGTGGACCCGACGGCGTATGGGCCGAACGCGATCGTGTACGGGAGGCTGGGCCGGTACACCGTACGGCTGGACGCCGGCCTGGTCATGCTGTTCCGGAAGGACCGGCGGGCATTCGAGGCGACTCTGCTGCACGAGTTCGCGCACATCCGCAACGGCGATGTCGACATCACGTATCTGACCGTCGCGATCTGGCGGGTCTTCGTCGTGGGCGCGCTTGCCCCGTATGCGGTGGTCGCCAGTGGGTATCTGGTATCCACGCTGTCGGAACGCGCGCCGGGGTACTGGTCCGCATCCCTGCCCTTGCTGGTCCGCACCTTGGTCATGTCGGCGTTTCTGGTGGCCCTCACCTATCTGGCGATGGCCGATGTGCTGCGTACCCGCGAGATGTGCGCCGATATCGAAGCGGTCGGAAACCAAGCCGATCGGAGCTACTGGACCCGTCACATCACGGACACGCCGAGGAGCGGGAGCCAGAGCTGGAGCCGGTTGCGTGCGATGGCCAGGGCGGTTCGCGCGGCGCTGCGTACCCACCCCGACTGGTCGGCACGCGCAGCCGCGACGGTGGACCCCGCAGCCGTATTCACTCTCAGCGCGATGCCGATGTTCCTCACCGGTGTGGCAGTGACGATCTTCGGTTACCACCTGAACTTCACGCCGGGGGCCAACGAGCAACTGGTCGACTATGGCACCTGGCCGGCGGCGACGCTGGCCACAGCAGTCGCCGGAGTCGCGGTCTGGCGCAGGGTGACACGCAGCGTCGGCGAGGGTGCCCCGCCCTCCTCCGTCCTCCGGGCGGGACTGCGGGCGGGGTTGTGGGTGGGTGCCGGCTGTCTCGGTGGTGATGTGCTGGTGAGCCAGTCCTTGGGAGACCGGTGGCTGCCGCCATGGCCCCAGGGGTTGTTGCTGGCGGCGGTCGTGCTCGTGCCTGCCGCCGTGTTGTGGTGGACGGGGGCGTGCGCGGTGTTGTGGGCCGATATGCGGCCCGGTCGCCGACGTGTGGCGGCGGTGTTCACGCTGGCCGTCAGCGGCGCGGCGTTGGCCTGGTGGTTTGCGTGGTGGCAGGCCGCCGGCAGAACCTTCGCCGGTGGCTTGCCACTCTCGACCGAGGAAATCCTCGCCGGGCTCTACGGCGACATGCCGCCTTCCACCACCATGGACGTCGTGGCGACGCTGGCGCTGCCCGTCCTGTCCATGAGCAGCTTCGGGTGGAGCGTCTGGCTGACCAGCGCGTTGTGGATCGTTCCGTTGGCCGGACTGGCCCGCCGTCGCCGTGCGTCCGGGGTCCGCGGTATGTCGGCCGGTACCGTGATCGGCCTGCTCGGCGGTGTTGTGGCCGCAGTGGGCCTGATCGTCGTCACCCACCGTGCGCATGAGTCGATCTGGGACGACAAGCAGCCAGTGCTGCAAGCGGTGACCCTCTCCACCGCCTGGTTTTTCGCGATCCTGCTCTGCACCGCCGCCGGTGCGTCGTTCGCCGTTTCCTGTACCGGGCGGGGCAACGCGGCGACGGCGATGGCTGCCGCGGGAACCGCCATGGCCGTTGCCCTTGTCGTACTGTTCGCGGTCACTCAGACCGATGGTTGTGTGCCGCCGCTGGCGACGGTCAAGGAGACTTGCGCGCCGGTCGCCGACGACGACTGGTTCGTGCTGAGTCTCTTTCTGCCTCAACTGCTCGCCATGGCCGGGCTGGCCACGCTGGTCGCCGCGCTGCTGGGCGCGCTCATCACCGCGCCACTACACCGGCGCGAGCGTGGCATCGCCTGCCACCACACTGGCCACGACACTCGGCGTCGGCCCGGTCGGCGCGCTGCTCGCCTGGCCGGGACGACGGTGGCCTGTGCGGTGCTCGTCGGTGCCTCCGCGGCGGGCTACTTCGGCTATTTCCATCAAACGGAGTCGGACGATGCCTCGGCCTCGGACGGCATCGACCGGACCCTGACCGGCCTGTTCAAGGGGCCGGTGTCCACCGAGGTGCGCGACGCGCAGGTATGGGCGTGGTCGTATTTCGGCGGCGGTGACCTGCTTGCGCACTACGCGGAGGACATCGGCGACCTGGACCGCAGTGCCAACACCGATGGCCGCATCGACGTCCGCGCGATGCGAGCGGCTTGCGTCAACTTGCGTCGGCTGCCCGACCGGGCCGCCGCGTACTTCCCGATACCCGACCCCCGCCAGCAGGCAGTATGGTCGGCGGCCCTGGCCAACACCCGTAAAGCGGCCCAGAAATGTGTGACCGGTCTGGACCGAATGGATCAGCGGACCCTCGCGGCGGCTTTCCGGGAACTCCACCCCGTACCGGACCCGGTGACCTGCGTCGCCGATCAGGTGGACCGCGTGGTGGCCAGGGCCCAGCAAGAGCGCGGAATCCGGCCGGAGTCGGTCACCGTGGACCGCCGGCCGGAATCCTGTCCCTGAGACCGCTTACGGGTTCACCACGATGCGGGACTCGTTGTTGGCTAGGTTGGGGTCGAAGGCGCGGACGGGCGGCTCGTAGGCGTCGTTCCAGATGGCAGCGGTGGCGCTGGAGCCGGGGATCACCTCGCCGATGCGGAGGTCGAAGACGAAGCGGTGGGTGGATTCCGTACCGGCTTCGGTCAGGTAGAGGGGCGTGAAGCATCGGTAGCGCGGCGCGCCCAGCTGTTCGCCGCGGTAGCCGCCGGAGGCGGTCCGGGCCTCGCAGTTCTCCGGCTTGGCGGTGACCGTGGTCCCGGCCGGGATGTTCACATCGACCGTAGCGGCCGGGTCACCGGCCGACAGGGAGGCGACCCAGGCCGGTCCGCGGTTCCGCACCGCCACCGACGCCTGCACGGTCTCGCCCGCGGCGCCGGTGATCTGCGAGCCGGTCAGCCGGTAGTCGGCGGTGTTCTTCGCCCGCACGGAGAGTATGCGGTACGGGTCGGTCTCCTCGTCCGTCGCGGGTGCGGGGGAGAGGTTGAGTTCGTCACCGGCTCCGGAGGTGAAGACCTGACCGTGGCGCTGCTCGTCCAGGGCCTGGTCGGAGTAGGGCTGCACCGAGTAGTCGATGCGGTCGAAGAGTGCGTTGTCCTTGGCTCGCAAGCGGAGGGGAAGCGTGTGGTACGAGCCGGGCGCCGCCTTCTCGTCGAGGGTGCAGAGCAGGGTACGGCCGGTGGGAGTGTCGTTGTACTCGCAGTTGGACGGCACCGGGCCGCGCAGCTTCACCCCGCGGGAGGTGAACAGGGTGAGGAGGGTGCGGTCCGCGGTGCGGTTGCCCTTGTTGGCGAGGGTGACCGGGGCGTCGAAGCGCGTGCCGGGGGCCAGATCGGTGACGGACGCGGCCTGGGTCACGCCGAGTGCGGGGCCGTTGCCGACGGCGACCCGCGTCTCGCCCGGCCAGGACGTCATGCCGCCGCCATGGGCGGTGTACCGCACGTACCCTTCACTCGCGTCCGGCGCGTCGGCCTTCGCGGTCAGCTCGATCGCGGCGGCCGGTGCGTAGCCGCCACCGGGCAGTTCGGGGGTGTCGCAGGTGGCGGTGGTGTCCGTCTCGGGCCGGCAGTTCACGGGCCAGCTGACGTCGGCGAACGCGGCGATCTCGGAGACGTCCACGGAGAGCGTGCCGGCAGGCACGGTGGTGTTGGTGTTGTCATGGCTGACCAGGATCGTCAGCGTCTGCGACGGCGCCCCGGAACCGTCCTCGTACGGACCGAGCAGTGTCATCTCGTACGGGTCGGAGTAGACCCACAACATGTCGGAGGCGGCCGCCGCGGGCAGCGCACCGGGACCGAGCACCGCGGCGAAGGCGGCAGTGGAAGCCAGCACGGGCGCGAGCAGGACACGGCGGGTGCGGCGGGGAAGGAACATTTTCTTCACGCGAGCATGACATGTGTAGCGGGCGAAAGGTTGCACGGCTTGGGCGGGGAGATGTCTGCTCAATGTGTTTGTTCATGCGGCTCGGTGGTGGGGTGCGAGCGAGGCACCGTTCGTGCGGGCCAGCTCGCCGAGCCAGTGGGCGCTGGGCTTCGGTGTACGGGTCCGGGTCGTACGATCGACGGCGATGAGGCCGAACTTCGGGCGGTAGCCGAAGACCCACTCGTAGTTGTCGAACGCCGACCAGGCGTGGTAACCGCGTACGTTGATCCCGTCGGCGAGGCACGCCGCGACTCCGGCGATCGCGGTGCGGAGGTAGGCCAGCCGCTCCGAGTCGTCCTCAGTGGCGAGTCCGTTCTCGGTGACAACGACCGGGACACCGGCGATTTCCGCCGCCTCGCGGATGGTCGCCGCGAGCCCCTCCGGGTAGATCTCCTCTCCCATCTGGTTCGTCCGCGCGCCGGCCGGGACCGGGGCGACGCCGTCGGGCCCGAAAACCGTGCGTCCGTACGTCTGAATGCCCACGAAGTCGTCCTCGCGGGAGGCCAGCAGGTAGCGCTCGTTGACCTCGCGCCGGACCGCTTCGGCACGGTCCGCACCGCCGGGAGCCGCCTGGATGTCCGAGTTCGCGAGGGTCCAGCCGACCATCAGGTCCGGGCGGTGTGCCTTGATGGCTGCCGTTCCCCGGCGGTGTGCTGCGAGCTTCACCTCGTAACCGGCCTCGGAAGCGGTGAATTGGAAGGGGGCCACCCGTCGCGGTGCGATGCCGAGGCGTTCGGCCGCGGCCGCCCAGACGGGTACGTCCGCCCGTCGCTCGGGGGCCTCGCCACCGATGCCCAGGGCGGCGAGCAGCAAGGGGAGGTTCGGTTCGTTGAGTGTGCAGGCGACGTCGACGAGGTCGCCGAGATGCGCGGTGACCACGTCGCAGTACCGCGCGAACCGCTCCGGCGTTCCCGGGTCCTCCCAACCCCCGGCAGCGAGGAGCCAGCGGGGTGAGGTGAAGTGGTGGTACGTAACGACCGCTCGGAGGCCGTACTCCCGACACGTTTCCAGGACGCGGCGGTAGTGGTCCAGCGCCGCCGACGAGAAGCGCCCCTCCTCGGGCTCGATGCGCGCCCATTCGAGGGAGAACCGGTAGCTCGTGAGGCCGAGGGATGCGAGGAGCGCGATGTCCTCCCGGTACCGGTGGTAGTGGTCGATCGCATCCCCCGAGGGCTCGGTGAAGGGCGTGTGGGACAGCTGTTCCAGCAGCCATGCGTCGCTGTTGACGTTGTTTCCCTCGACCTGGTGCGCGGCGGTGGCGGCACCCCACAGGAAGCCGTCGGGGAAGGGAGTGGGGGAGGCGGTCATGGGTTCCTCTCTGCGCCGCGTCAGCGGACGCCCTTGATGAAGGTGACGGTGAAGCTGCCCAGCGCGCAGATCGCCGCGGCGCCGAACCACAGCAGTGGGTAGTTGTGTCCGCCGCCGGTCGCGAGGAGCGTCGGCGCGGCGGCGGGAACGATGATGTTCGGAATGCTGAGCGCGAGTGCGATGACCGCTATGTCCTTGCCCGTGTCGCGGGCGTCGGGCAGGACGGCGGCGCACAGTGCCATGTCGACGGTCAGGTACATGGCCTGGCCCATGGAGAAGACGATCCATGCGGCGACGAACTGCGTGAAGGTCGATGAGGTGCCACCGATGACGAGTCCGGCCGCCATGAGCAGCGCGGCGGCGACGACGAACGGCTTGCGGCGGCCGATCTTGTCCGAGGCCCACCCGGAGACGGTGAAGAACAACACGCTTACCGGGGCCGAGAGGAGCGAGAGAGTGCCCGCCTTCTGTCCGGCTTCCCCGATCGACATGTGCAGGCCGTCCATCAGGAAGAAGACGAAGTAGGAGAACATCGCGCTCATCGCGATGCCCGCGAGGAACCGTGACAACCACGCCCAGCCGAAGTCCGGGTGCTTGCGCGGATTGACGACGAATGTCCTCGCGATCCCCTGGAGGTCGAGTGGGGGAAGCTCGTTGCGGTCGCGTACGGGGTCCTTGTAGAGCACCAGCAGCGGGAGGCAGAGGGCGAGCGCGAGCAGGACGGGCGCCGTCATCATGACCAGTGGTACGTCGACGAAGGCAGCCGCCAGGTAGGAGCCGCCCGACATGGCGAAGGCACCGAACATGCCCATGACCCCCATCACCCGACCGCGCTTCGCGTCCGGGAGTCCTTCGACGGGGATCGTGCTGTACGCGTTGAAGGCGGCCTGTGCGGCGATGATCGCGACCACGTAGGCCACGACGATCACGGGGATCGATGAGACAGCGCCGATGACGGCGGTACCCAGCAGTGCCGCGACGAGACAGCCGAGGATCCAGGGGCGCCGCCGGCCGAACCGGCTGGTCGACCGGTCCGAGAGAGCGCCGGCGAGCGGGACGGCGATGAGGAGCGCAAACGCGCTGACCGAGACGGCGAGGCTGTAGCTGCTCTCCTTCGCGTCCGGGGCGATGCTCGCCAGGCGCAGCGACAGGGCGGTGCTCAGGGTGAGCACCATGATGTACATCCCTGCCGCCGCGGCGAGGACGAGGGCGATCGTCCGGCGCGTGGGTCCTGCGGGCGCCGGGATGTGTGCGGGTCGCGCCACAACAGTGTGCGGTGCGGGTGTGGAGTCACTCATGGAGCCACTCATGGATTCCTCCTTCGGCGCCTGGCGCCGCGCCGGGCCTTGGGTGAGGACCGTAGGTCAACCTGAACCAGAGTGGAATATGTTGAGGCCAACTTTTTGACCAATGTGGAAAAGAAAATGGTGGGATAGCCTCACGTACAGCCCGCACGGGCCAGCAGAAGGAACTGAGGGGAGGGGAGGCTGGGATGGCAGAGGCGACACGTACCTCCGCCCGCAGCCGCAAGCGGGCCCCGTACGCCAACGGGGAGCGCAAGCGCGCCGAGCTCGTCGACGCCGCCTTCCGGGCGTTCGCGGAGCAGGGCTACCAGAGCCTGTCGGTCCGTCAGCTGGCGGAACTCATCGGGACGAGCCACACCCTGCTGCTGCACCACTTCGGCTCCAAGGAAGCACTCCTCGAAGCGGTGCTCGTACGCCGCGAAGAGCTCGAAGGTCCGTGGCGTCAGGGGCTCATCGACGATCGTGGCCTCTTGGCGGCCGTGCCCGAGGTCATGCGTCACAACGCGGGGATCCGCGGCGTCATCCAGCTCGATGTGACCCTGCGCGCCGAGGCCGACCGGCCGGACCACCCGGCCCGTGCGTTCATCCGCCGCAGGGACACCGATTTCGTTCGCTCGATCCGCTCCGAATTGGAGCGCGAGCTCGGCGCCGGCCGCCTCAAGCCGGGGCTCGACCTGGGCATCCTCGCCCGCCAGATCGTGTCCCTCATCGAGGGCATCCAGATCGCCTGGCTCTACGACGACTCGATCGACATGGCCGCCCACCTCGAAGCGTTCATGGAGCTCATCAGGAACCCGCAGTGAATCAGGGGCGCTTGGTCCCTGGCGGTATCGTCAGCCGCCCCTGGTCGCCGAAAGCGGAAGCACGATGAACGACACAGTCCGGCGAGCCCGAGGAAATCGGCCTCGATGAGCTCCTTGAGTTCAGTGAGGCACGGTTGACCGAGTAGGCAGCTCCGTCTCCAGTGCGTGTTCGCGGACGTGGTCCAGGGCCCGGCCGAGTGCGCCTACGGAGACGATCTCGTCGCCGAATGCCGAGGCGACGACCTCGGGGAGCGGTGGGTGGGCGTGCTGCGACAGGTCGCGTTCGATGACGCGGAGTACCGGGGCGCAGGAGGCGGCGGGGGCGCCGGCGAGGATGACGCGTTCGGTGTCGAGGAGGGCGGCGAGGGCGCTGATGATGCGGGCGAAGCGGGTGCCGAGGCGTTCGACCACTTCGGTGGCGAGGGGGTCGGCGGCGGCCGCGGCCGTGAAGACGGCCTCGGCGTCGATGTCCTCGGGGGCCCGCTGACGGAGGAACGACGCGGGGTGGGCCTCGGGGTCGCGTAGCGCTTCCCTCGCCCACTGCCGGGCCAGTTTGGCCAGGCCGTCCGCGTTGCCCACGCCTTCCAGCAGGTCGAGGAAGCGCATCTCGCCCGCGCCGCCGCGGGCGCCGCGCAGAAGATGGCCCTCCTCCACGATGCCGGCGCCGAGCCGCTCGCCGGTGAGCACGGCGACGTAGTTCTTGAGCCCGTGGCCGGCGCCCTGCCAGCCCTCGGCCAGCGCCGCGAGATTGGCATCGTTGTCGACGAGCACGGTCCATCCGTGACGTTGCGTCAGGTGCTGGGCGATGTCCGGGTTCATCCGCTCCCAGAACTCGTTGACCGTGCCGACCGTGCGTCCTTCGGCGTCGACGGGGGCCGGGACGCCGACGGCCACGGCCAGTACTCGATCGGGCGTGACCGAGGCCGCCGTCAGCGCCTCGTGGATCGTCCGGTCGAGCACGTCGAGGCGCTCTTCGGGAGTGTGCTCGGGGCTGGAGAAGGCGCGGTCCTGCCGGGCGAGCGGGTGGCCGTGCAGATCCGCGACCGTGACGCGGGCCATCCGCTGACCACAGTCGACGCCCACGATCACCCCGGCCATCGGCTGGAAGGAATAGCGCCGCGCCGGGCGGCCCAGACGGTAGCCGCCGTGCTCGCGTTGGTTCTCCACCTCGTGGATCCAGCCGCGCTGGGTCAGGTCCTCGCACACGTCGTGGACCGTGGCCCGGGTCAGGCCCGTCGAGGCGATCAGGTCGGAGCCCGTGACCGGCTCCGCGTCCCACATGCAGTGCAGCACGGCGCGGAGATTGGCCTCCCGGATCTGCCGTGTCGACGCCGACGACTTTGTCTCCACCAACCCCTTGACCCCCTTCGGATGCCCGCCTAGCTTACAGCCAGTTAATAAATCTAGTACCTAGATTTAATGCCCATCGAAAGGGATTCGCGATGGTGGACACGGATCAGCTGGTGGACACGGGGCAGTGGTGGCGGCAGGCGGTCGTCTACCAGATCTATCCGCGCAGCTTCGCCGACGCCAACGGCGACGGCATCGGCGACCTCCCCGGGATCGCCTCCCGCGTGGACCACCTGCGCGACCTCGGCGTCGACGCGGTCTGGCTCAGCCCGTTCTACCCCTCGGCGCTCGCCGACGGCGGGTACGACGTCGACGACTACCGGGACGTCGACCCCCGTATCGGCACCCTCGGCCAGTTCGACGAGCTCGTCACCGTCCTGCACGACGCGGGCATCCGGGTCATCGTCGACATCGTCCCCAACCACACCTCCAACCGGCACCGATGGTTCCGCGAGGCGCTCGCCGCCGGGCCCGGCTCCCCGGCCCGCGACCGCTACATCTTCCGCCGCGGCAACGGCCCCCATGGCGAGGAGCCGCCGACCGACTGGACCGCGGCCTTCGGCGGATCCGCCTGGGAGCCGGTGGGCGACGGCGACTGGTACCTGCACCTGTTCGCCCCCGAGCAGCCGGACCTCAACTGGGACAACGACGAGGTGCGCGAGGACTTCCTGACGACCCTGCGCTTCTGGGCCGACCGCGGCGTCGACGGCTTCCGGGTCGATGTGGCCCATATGCTCGTCAAGGATCTCTCCGAGCCGCTGCCCGGCCAGGACCAGCTCGACTCGGACGGCATCCCCGACGGCGCCCACCGCCTGCAGGACCGCGACGAGGTGCATGAGATCTACCGCCAGTGGCGCGCGGTGTTCAACGAGTACGACCCGCCGCGCACCGCCGTCGCCGAGGCATGGGTGCCCACGCACCGCCGCCCCCGCTACGCCTCACCGGACGGGCTCGGCCAGTCCTTCAACTTCGATCTGTTGCGTTCCGAGTGGGACCCGGCCGCTTTCCGCCGGATCATCCAGCAGAACCTCGACCTCGCTCAGACTTCCGGCTCCTCGTCCACCTGGGTCTTCTCGAACCACGACGTCGTACGCCACGCCACCCGCTACGCCCTGCCGAACGGCACCGACCTGCGCGCCTGGCTGCTCAGCGGGGGCACGGACCCGCTGCCGGACCTGGCACAGGGACTGCGGCGCGCCCGCGCCGTCACCCTGCTCGCCCTCGCACTGCCCGGCTCGACCTACCTCTACCAGGGCGAGGAGCTGGGCCTCTTCGAGGTCGCCGACCTGCCGGCCGAGGCCCTGCAGGACCCCACCTGGAAGCGCTCGCAGGGCACCGAGAAGGGCCGGGACGGCTGCCGGGTCCCGCTGCCGTGGACGGTGGACGGACCGTCGTACGGATTCGGGCCGGGCGGCGCGCATCTGCCCCAGCCGGACGGCTTCGCCGAGCTCTCAGCCGAGGCCCAACAGGCCGACGCCGAATCGACGTTGAGCTTTTACCGGCGTGCCCTCGCGGAGCGCCGGGGTCTGCAGACCACCGAGTCGCTGACGTGGGTCGACGACAAGCCTGAGGTCGTCCACTTCCAGCGCCCCGGTGGCTGGGTCAGTGTCACCAACTTCGGCACCTCGCCGGTGCCCCTCCCGCCGGGCCGCACCGTTCTCGCCAGCGGACCGCTCGACGGGCCGCTGCTCCCGCCGGACACGACCGCCTGGCTGGTGCCGTCCGCCGCGGCGGAAACCCACTCGGACCTCACCGACTGAGGAGAACGGCCATGCGCACCACAACAGCCATGCGCTCCAGAACGGCCACGCGCGCCACAACGGTGTCGCAGCACTCCCTCTCCCGCCGCGGCCTCCTGCGGCTCGGCGGCGCCCTCGCGGGTGCCGCCGCGGGCGGCGCACTGCTCGCCGGATACGCCTCGTCCGACAACCGCCGCACCACCATCCGCTTCCTCCAGAACAAGCCCGAGGCCATCCCGTACTTCGATCAGCTGATCGAGCAATTCCACCGCGCGCAGTCCGAGGTGTACGTCGTACACGACTCCACGCCCGCGGCGCTGACCCCGCAGTTCGCCCGGGGCACCCCTCCCGACCTGGGCTGTTACAACTACAACCTGGAGACCTCGAACTTCCTGGCCCGCGGTGAGCTGTCGGACCTCGGGCGACTCCCGGAGGCCCGCCGGATCGACGCCGAGGTGCAGGACCTCGTGGGGCAGTACGCGCAGTACAAGTCCGAGACCAGCGTGCTGCCGTACTCCGTCACCGCGGCGGGCGTCATCTACAACAAGGACCTCTTCGAGAAGGCCGGCGTGGAGATTCCGCGCACCTGGTCCGAACTGCTGAGGGCATGCAAGACGTTCAAGGCCCGGGGCATCGTGCCCGTCCTGCAGACGTACAAGGAGACCTGGACGCTCGCCCAGGGCCTCTTCGACTACGTCTCGGGCAGCGCCCTCGATGTCGCCGCATTCTTCACCCGGCTCAAGGAGCTCGGGCCGAAGGCCGGTCCGGGGGCCGAGGTGTCCTTCGGCAAGGACTTCAAGGACGCCGTCGAGAAGATGCTCGTCCTCGCGTCGTACACCAACACCGATGCCCCGAGCCGTACTTACTACGACGGCAACGTCGCCTTCGCGCACGGCAAGGCGGCGATGTACCTCCAAGGACCGTGGGCCATCGGGGAGGTCGAGAAGATCAACCCGAAGGCGCGGCTGGGCACCTTCGCCCTGCCGGCGACCGAGGACCCCGAGGACGTCAAGGTACGGGTCAACCTCGACCTCGCCCTGTGGATACCCAACGCCTCCTCGGAACACAACGCGGCCACGGCGTTCCTGCGGTACCTGATGCGGCCCGAGGTGATGGACGCCTACAACGCGAAGCACCTCGCCTGGTCCCCGACCAGGAACGCACCCGCGATGCGCGACGAACGGGTGGCCGGCATCCAGTCGTACGTCGATGCGGGCCGCTTCTACCAGGGCGCCGGGACCTACTTCCCGGGCGCCATTCCCTTGGGCAACTACCTGCAGGAACTGCTGATCGGCGGCAACGCCGACGCGTTCCTGCGCAAGCTCGACGACGACTGGGCCCGGTACGCCCAGCGCAGCCTGTGACGTGGTGACCCGGAAGGAAACACAACGATGAGCGCACCGGCAGCGATAAGAACCCGCCCTGCCAGCACCACCGCACCACCGCGCCCGGCCACCGCGCGGCGCCGCAAGGCCGACCGGACCTACTACCTGATGCTCGTCCCCGCCGTCCTGCTGTTCACCGTGTTCATCTCGCTGACCGGCCTGGTGGGCATGTTCTACAGCCTGACCAACTACGCGGGCTTCGGTGACTGGAAATTCATCGGCCTGCGGAACTACACCTCGATGCTGGGTGACCCGCGCATCCTGGAGTCGTACGGCTTCACCATCTGGTTCGCGGTGGTCACAACAGTGGTGGTCAACGCCGTCGCCCTGCTGCTGGCCATCGGCCTCAACGGCCGGATCAAATGGAAGACGGGCCTGCGCGGGATCTACTTCATCCCGATGGTGATCTCCGGCATCGTCATCGCCTACGTCTTCAATTACCTCTTCTCCACCGCGGCCCCGGCACTCGCGACGCAACTGGGCTGGACCGCCGGACAGAGCAGCATCCTCGCCAACGAGAACTGGGCGTGGCTCGCCGTGGTCATCGTGACGGCCTGGCAGGCCACACCGAGCGCCCTGATCATCTATCTGGCCGGCCTCATGGCCATCCCGAAGGAGGTGTACGAGGCGGCCGAACTCGACGGCGCGGGCGGCTGGCGGCGGTTCCGCAGTATCACGTTCCCGCTGCTCATCGGCTATGTCGTGATCAACACCATCCTGGGATTCAAGGGCTTCCTCAACGCCTACGACATCATCGTCGGCCTGACCAACGGCGGCCCCGGCACCGCCACGATGAGCGTTGCCATGACCATCTTCAGTGGTTTCGACGGTGGCGAGTACGCCTTCCAGATGGCCAACGCCGTGGTCTTCTTCGTCTTCACTCTCGCTGTCTCCCTGCTCCAGCTGCTGTTCGTGCGCAACCGCGAGGTGAACCTGTCATGACGGCACTCGACCCCACGATCACCCCGCGCGCGGAGGGGCACCTCAAGGCCCCGAAGGAAGAGCACCGGATCAACTGGGTGCAGACCGGCCTGCTGGTCCTGGGCACCCTGGCGGTGCTGATCCCGATCTACTTCGCGATCACCATGTCGCTGAAGACCGGCCGGCAGGCGGCGTCGGGAACCGGACTCGATTGGCCCGCACCCTTCGAATTCGGCAACTTCGCGGCCGCCTGGGAACTCACCAACTTCCCCAGAGCCTTCGCCGTCTCGCTGACGATCAGCGCCCTGGCGGTGGCCGGCCAGCTGATCGTCTCCTCGCTTGCGGCATACGCGATCGCGCGCAACTGGCATCGCCGGCTGTTCCGTTGGTCGTACTTCTACCTGCTGGCCGCGATGTTCATCCCGTTCCCCGTCGTGGCGCTGCCGCAGGTGAAGCTGACGTCCATGGTGGGCCTGGACAACCCGTTCGGCGTTGCCGTACTGCACATCCTGTTCGGCATCTCGTTCAACCTGCTCCTCTACACCGCGTTTCTGCGCTCGGTCCCGTACGAACTGGAGGAGAGCGCACGCATCGACGGATGCACCACCTGGCAGACCTTCTGGAAGATCATCTTTCCGCTGCTGGCCCCGATGAATGCCACCGTCGGCATCTTCGCCTTCCTGATGTCGTGGAACGACTTCATGATGCCGTCACTGATCATCGGCGACCCCTCGCTGCAGACCATCCCGGTGGTACAGAAGATCTTCCAGCTCAAGTTCTCCTCGGACTACAACGTGGCCTTCGCCTCGTACCTGATGGCCATGGCGCCCACACTCATCGCGTACCTCTTCGCACAGCGTTGGGTCATGTCGGGTGTCACTCGCGGCGCCATCAAGTAGCGCTCCGGTTTCCTTTCGTCTTCCCGTCCCGCACCCCTTACAGGAGCTCGGCATGCCCGATACGACCACCGATTCCGCCGGCCGCGACTGGTGGAAGAACGCCGTCGTCTACCAGATCTACCCCCGCAGCTTCGCCGACACCGACGGGGACGGGCTGGGCAACATCGCCGGTATCACCTCTCGGGTGCCCTACCTCGCGCAGCTGGGCGTCGACGCGGTCTGGCTGAGCCCGTTCTACCCGTCCGCGCTGGCCGACGGCGGGTACGACGTCGACGACTACCGTGATGTCGACCCGCGCCTGGGCACGCTCGACGACTTCGACACCATGGTCGAGGCGCTGCACGGGGCGGGCATCAAGGTCATCGTCGACATCGTGCCCAACCACACCTCCGACCGGCACGAGTGGTTCCGGGCGGCCCTCGCGGCAGGGCCCGGCTCGCCCGAGCGAGCGCGTTACCTCTTCCGCGACGGCCTCGGGCCCGACGGAGAGCGGCCGCCGAACGACTGGGAATCCGGCTTCGGCGGCCCCGCCTGGGAGCCGGTCGGCGACGGACAGTGGTACTTCCACCACTTCGCCAAGGAGCAGCCGGACCTCAACTGGGACCACGATGAGGTCCGCGAGGACTTCCTGAAAACCCTGCGCTTCTGGTCCGACCGGGGCGTCGACGGCTTCCGCGTCGATGTCGCCCACGGCCTGGTCAAGGACCTGTCCGAGCCCTTCGCCCCCTGGGCGGAGGTCGCGGCGGTGGATCAGCACACGGACGGCTCGCACCCCCTGTGGGACCGCGACGGGGTGCACGAGATCTACGCCGAGTGGCGCCGGGTCTTCGACGAGTACGAGCCGCCGCGCTTCGCCGTCGCCGAGGCATGCGTCCACCCCACCCGGCGGGCCCGTTACGCCTCGGCGAAGGGCCTCGGTCAGGCGTTCAACTTCGAGATGCAGGACGCGGGTTGGCGGTCCGCGGACTTCCGCACGGCCATCGACTCGGGGCTGGCCCAGACCCGGGAGAGCGGCTCGACCACGACCTGGCTCCTGGGCTGTCACGACTCGCCGCGGGTGGCCACGCGGTACGGGCTGCCCGCGCACCCGCAACGCTCGGCCGTGCAGGTGGCCCACCAGTGGCTGCTGACGGACGGTACCGAGCCCGCACTCGACCGCGCCCTCGGCGAGCGGCGCGCCCGAGCCGCGGTCCTGATCAACCTGGCGCTGCCCGGCTCGACGTACATCTACCAGGGCGATGAGCTGGGGCTGCACGAGGTCGGGGACCTGCCGCCGGAGGTACTGGAGGACCCGATCGCCACCCGGTCCGGCGGGCGCGAGAAGGGCCGCGACGGGTGCCGGGTACCACTGCCGTGGACGGCGGACGGGCCGTCCTTCGGCTTCGGGCCCGGGTCGGCGCGCCCGCCACAGCCCGCGTGGTTCGCCCGGCACGCCGCCGCGCTCCAGGCCACCGCCCCGGACTCCACGCTGAGCCTCTACCGCCGGGCCATCCACCTGCGCGCCACGCTGAACACCAGCGCGGACTTCACCTGGATCGACACCGCCTCGGCAGACGTCCTCCACTTCCGACGCGCCGACCAGGGCCCCGACCAGTGGCACTGCATCGCCAACTTCGGCAACGAGCCCGTACGCCTGCCGGAAGGCGAGCTCCTGCTCAGCAGTGCGCCCATAGAAGGGGAACTGCTCCCCGGAAACACCACGGCGTGGCTGCGCGCTCGGTGAGCGGTCAGCTGTCGCCGCCCTCGTTGATGAGGCGTTGGACCTCGCGGGCGATGAGGCCGAGGCGGGCCTCGGCGACCAGGGGGACGGCGCGGCGCTGGCGGCGGGCCTCGGAGAGGTCGATGTCGACCGTTACCAGGGCAGGCTCCCACTTCGGAGCCTGGGCCACGACCGTGCCGCGTGGGTCCACGACGCGTGAGCCGCCCCAGAACGAGGCGCCGTGCTCATTGCCGACGCGGTTGACGAAGACCACCCAGCACTGGAGCATCTTCGCCGTATAGGACAGCAGCGTGTCCCAGTACAGCGTGGTGTCCATCGCCTCCGGGTCCAGGCTCGCCGCGCTGTTGGTGGGTACGAAGAGGACCTCAGCGCCGTCCTGGACGGCGAGCCAGGGCAGTGCGGGCTGCCAGGCGTCGTTACAGATCAGTGTCGCGCCCCGGCCCCCGGTGGGCGATTTGGTGAGGTCGTACGCGCGCAGTGACTGGCCGGGACTGACGTGCTTGCGCTCCTCCCAGGCCAGGTAGTTGGGGAGATACAGCTTGCGGTGCGTGTGCGTGAGCGCGCCGTCGGCGAAGTGCGCTGCGGTGTTGTACGCGCGCAGGCTCGTGTGCTCGTGGAAGCCGACGACGACGTCCGGGCCGTACATGCTCAGCTCCAGCAGCCGCGGATCGCGCACCTCGATGGAGGTGTCCCGCTTCAGTGCCCCCAAGTGGTAGCCGTTCAGGCTCAGTTCGGGGAAGACAACGAGGTCTGCTCCCTGCTCGGCGGCCAGTTGGGCCTGCTCGCGAGCCAGGGCGAGGTTCGCGTCCACGTCACCCAGCACGCAGTCCGTCTGGGCCAGCGCCACCCTCATGCGGTCCGCTCCTCGCGTCGCTCGGCAGGGATGCTTCCAGTCTGGCGGGTGGTGACGGGGCGGGCGAGTCGGGCGGGGAAGGTGAGCAGGTTCGGCGACTGCATCACACCCGCGCGTAGAAAGCAACCCCTTGTTGGGGGTTTTGTTTTGGTATACAAAAACTCGGCGGACCAGGGCGAACCCTTGACTCTATCGAGTGGCGGAATCTACGTTCTGCGAAACGGAAATCAGCTTTCGCTTTGTGGAAACCTACAAATCCCTCCGCCTCCCGCCCCCTGATCCCAGGAGCCTCCATGACTGCCCTGGATGACCGGTCGACCGTGGAGACCGGCGCTGCCGTCAGCACCGGCCTCTACACGTACGACCTCGCCCCGACGAAGCGCGAAGGGCGCCGCTGGGGCGCCTACAACGTCTTCACCCTCTGGGCCAATGACGTGCACAGCCTCGGCAACTATGCCTTCGCCATCGGTCTCTTCGCGCTCGGGCTGAGCGTCTGGGGCATCCTCGCAGCCTTCGCCATCGCCTCCGTGCTGCTCCACCTCCTGCTGACCCTCTCCGGGTTCATGGGGCACAAGACGGGCGTCCCCTTCCCGGTCATGAGCCGCATTGCTTTCGGCATCAACGGGGCCAAAATTCCGGCCGCGGTGCGCGGTGTCGTCGCCATCGCCTGGTTCGGTATCCAGACCTACCTCGCCGCCGTGGTCCTGAGCGCCCTGCTGGTGGCGATGTTCCCCGGGCTGCACAGCCTGGACACCAACTCCCTGCTCGGCCAGTCGACGCTGGGCTGGATCACCTTCCTCGTGCTGTGGGCCCTGCAGGTGGTGATCGCGAGTTACGGGATGCAGATGATCCGCCGGTACATGGCGTTCGCCGCGCCCACCACGCTGATCACCATGTGTGCCCTCGCGGTGTGGATGTTCATCAGGGCGGACGGTTCGATCTCTATGTCGATCGACTCGCCGCTCACCGGCGGCGCGATGTGGCTGCAGGTGCTGCAGGCCGCGGCCCTGTGGGTGGTGATCTACGGGACGTTCGTACTGAACTTCTGCGACTTCACCCGGTCCGCCAGGAGCCGCACCTCCATCGTCCGCGGCAACGTGGTCGGCATCCCGGTGAACATGCTCTTCTTCGCCGTCATCGTGGCCGTCCTCAGTGGCGCCCAGTTCAAGCTCGACGGGCAGGTCATCACCAGCCCCACCGACATCGTCCGGACCATCCCGAACATGTTCCTGCTGGCGGCGGCGTCCCTCGCGCTCATCGCCCTGACGGTGGCCGTGAACCTGATGGCCAACTTCGTCGCGCCCATCTACGCGCTGGTGAATCTCTTTCCGCGCCGGCTGAACTTCCGGCGGGCCGCCGTGGTGAGCGCCGTCCTGGGCCTGGTCATCACGCCCTGGAACCTCTACAACAGCCCGGTCGTGGTCAACTACTTCCTCGGCGGACTCGGCGCACTGCTCGGACCGCTGTTCGGTGTGATCATGGCGGACTATTGGCTGCTGCGTAAGTCCCGGGTGAACGTGCCCGACCTGTACACCGAGGACGCGCAGGGCGAGTACCACTACCGTCGCGGCTACAACCCGCGTGCCGTCGCCGCCTTCGTCCCCAGCGCCGCGATCGCCGTGGTCGTCGCCCTGGTACCGGCGTTCCACGCCGTCGCCGGGTTCTCCTGGTTCATCGGCGCCATCCTCGCCGCCGTGCTGTACGCGGTCATCGCGGACCGTGCGGCGCCGATCCGCGATGTCGACGGCGAGAGCATCGCGGTGGACGCCGAGTAGATACGAGGCGAGGCCCGGTCAGTCCGAGGCTCGGTCAGCGCGCGGCGGGGACACTGTCCCCGCCGCGATGCGCGTCCTGCAGGTGCCGCCCGGTTACCAGGTGTCGCAGTACGAGCTGCTCGACCCCGGCCACATCGCGCTGCGCGACCGCGTCGTACAGCCGCTGATGCTCCTCGGCGACCCGCAGCAGGTCGTCGTGCTGGCCCAGCAGCCAGCGCATCCGGCTGCGCAGGGTGAGTTGCAATTCGTTGAGCAGATGGTTGCCTGCCAACTCGATGACGCACTCGTGGAAGTCGGCGGCGGCCCGGCGCGCGGCCACGGCGTCCCCGGAGCGCGCCGCGTCGAACTCGGCGTTCAGCGTGGCGCGCAGCCGTGCCAGCCCCTCACGGGTGTACCGCTGCGCCGCCAGCTTGAAGGTGAGCACCTCCAGCGCCGAGCGCACCTCGTTGAGATCGGCGATGTCGCACGGCGTGAACTCCCGTACGACGGCCCAGGTGCGGGGGCGCGGCGTGACCAGCCCCTCGGCGACGAGCGTCTTCAACGCGTCCCGCACCGGCACCCTGCTGACCCCGAGCTCGTTCGCGAGGTCCCGCTCGACGAGCTTGCTCCCCGGGAGGCGGACACCGTCGAGGATGTCGTCACGGATCTGCCGTGCTGCCCGCACCGCTTCCGACTCGGCACCAACTGCTCCTGCCATACGCAGATTCTCCCCTCACGGCCTGACAAACACCTTTCGGTATACCAACGGTGTTGTCCTGCCATTCTACGGGCGTAGCGACGAACGGAACGCGGATGGGCGCTGGTACGCCTACCGGTCACGCCCGTCCCGGTAAGGCGGGAAGGTCGGCGGGAACAGTGCGTCCGCGTCCCGGCGCAGAATGTCGCGCTCACCGTACGCCGCCCGCATCCGCGCGAACAGGCGCTGCGCCCGCTCCTGGAGGGCGGCGAGGTCGACGCCGGGGAGGGTGCGGTCGACGAGTACGGGACGCCCCGCGACCACGGAGTCCGTGGCCTGCCGGGCGGTTCCGTTGAGGAGGAAGGTGCGGACGGGGTCGTCCTGTACGCCGTCGCGGATGTCGCCGATGTCGAAGGCGACGAGGTCGGCCTGCGCGCCGGCCTGGATCCTGCCCAGGTCGGTACGGCCCAGGGCGCGGGCCCCGCCGAGCGTGGCGGCCTCGATGTACTGCTCGGCGGGGGCCGCGTCCATCCGCCCGTCGGCGAGCTTGGCGAGGTGGACGCCGACGTCCATGCCGCGGACGAGGTCGGGCGGGAAGGAGTCGGTGCCGAGGCAGAGATTGATGCCGGCCTCCCGGTAGGCGCCGAAGGAGTGCAGTACCGAGCCGTACCGCAGGGAGGTCAGCGGGCAGTGCACGACGGACACCCCGGCGCGGGCCAGCGTGGCCAGATCGCCCCGGTCCTCGCCGTACACATCGGGATGCCGGTCCACGACCACTCCGTGCGGCACCAGCAGTCGAGTGCCGAACAGGCCGGTGTGTTCCATTAGTTGAATGGGCGTCATGCCGTACCGACGTTGCGTCAGTTCCCGTTCCAACATGCCCTGGAGGGCGTGCAGTCGTACGAGGACATCGCGCCGGCGGGCGGTGGCCGCGGTCTCGCGCAGCAGCTCCTCGGTGAGGGTCTCGATGCGGCAGGGCAGCAGTACGCCGGTCAGCAGTGGATCGGCGAGCTTGTCGAGGTGGTCGAGGAACCGAATGGCATCCCGCAGCCCGGCGCGGCCCCGCTCTTCGTCGAATGCCACGTCCCGGCCGCCGTCGGGCAGTGCGACGTTGACGCCGGAGCGGTAGGCGGGCCCGAGGTAGCCGCGCAGCCCGAGCCGGCGCGAGGTCTCGGCCATCGCCACGAGCTCCTCGTACGGCTCGGCCCAGGCGCTGTGCACTTCGGAGGCGATCGGCATGTAGGTGGTGATGCCGTGCAGTGCGAGCTGCACCAGGGCGTACTCGCGGATCGTGTGGCGTTCGTCGGGGGTGAATACGTCGCGGCGGCGGTGGGTGAAGTAGTCCAGCGACCACTGCAGCCCGCGGCCGCGGTCGGGGTCCGACCACGAGTCCAGTACGAGGTGGTCGATGTCGGTGAGTGCGTCCAGGTCGATCAGGCCCGGCATGACCAGCGATGCACCGAGGTCGCGATCCTCGTCGACCGGACCCTCATAACGCGGGCCGACATACACGATGACGTCGTCCTCCCACACCACCTCACCGTCCCGCAGCAGCACATGGCCGCCGTCCTGGTGAGCGAGTACATGGCGAGCACGCCAACGAGTACGCATACGGCCTCCTGAGAACCGTGACAGGGCCGTCATCGTAAGGATTGGTATACAGAAGCGGAAGGTGCTGGACGCAAAGCACCAGTGCTTTTACAGAATTCCGCCGCACCCTAGTGACAACTCTGCTTTTTGGTATACCGTCCCGGCCATCCAAGCCCCGAGCGCCGAAGGACCGACGTGACGGATCTGCATGAGTCACCCATCGCGGCCGCGAAGCCCGGGCCCCCGCCCACCGTGGAAGCCGCCACCGCGCGGTCGCTCCTCGCCACGGCGTGGCTTCGTATCCGACGCAGCCGGATCGCGGTCACCGCGCTGATCGTGGTGGTCCTGATCGTGCTGTTCGCCATCCTGGCCCCGGTACTGGTGGCCATCGAGGGCCAGGACCCGTACACCTCCCGGACCGGGCCCGACTACCTGGACGAGTTCGACACGCCGGGCCTCCCGCTGTCGTACTACCGCTTCCCGTCGGGCGAGCACTGGCTGGGCCTCGAACCCGGGCTCGGCCGGGACATCTTCGCCCGCCTGGCATACGGTGCGCGGATCTCGCTGACCATCGCGCTGCTGTCCACCGTTGTGTCGGTGGTACTGGGCACCGTGCTCGGCGCCGCCGCCGGATACTTCGGCGGCAAGGTCGACATGGTGATCAGCCGGGTGATGGACCTGTTCCTGGCCTTCCCGCATCTGCTCCTGGTGCTGTCACTGACCCCGATCATGCAGTCCCGGCTGGGCGGTACGGCGCTCGACGAGGGCAGCCTGCTGCCGATCACTTCACTGGTGATCATCCTCGGCTTCTTCGGCTGGGCGTACCTGGCCAGAGTCGTGCGCGGCCAGGTGCTCTCCATCCGGGAGCAGGAATTCGTCGAGGCCGCCCGGGCCTACGGGGCCTCCCGGCGAAGCATCATCTTCCGGCAGATCATCCCCAACGTCATGGGCGTGGTGCTGGTCTACGCGACGATGATGATCCCCACCAACATCACCGCAGAGGCGGCACTTTCGTTCCTCGGCGTCGGGGTCAAGGACCCCACACCCTCCTGGGGTCAGATGCTCAACGCGGCCCAGGCCGGCAACTGGTACCTGTCCGACCCGTGGTTCCTGGCCGTACCGGCCGGCGCCCTCGTGATCACCGTGCTCGCTTTCAACCTCCTCGGCGACGCGGTACGGGACGCACTGGACCCCAAGTCCTCCCGCGGCTGAGCCGCACCGCCCACCCCGACGCGCCTTCCTCTCAACCCATCCGCAAGGAGACGCAGTGAACAGAGGCACCACGGCCGCGCTCGCCCTGACGGTGACCGCCGGGCTGACCCTCACCGCCTGCGGCGGCCCCAAGCCCGCCCCCGGTTCCGGCTCCCGCTCCCACGCCGGCGCCTTCGACCCCGTACAGGTCGGCAAGGGCTTCACCGGCAAGGGCGGCAACATCAACGTCCTGATGTCCGCGGACTTCCAGACGCTGGACCCCGGAAACAGCAACTACGTGCAGACCGCCAACGTGGGCCAGCTGTACTACCGCACCCTGACCATGGCCAAGGAGACCGCCGGCAAGCCGCCGAAGATCGTGCCGGACCTCGCCACCGACCTGGGCAAACGCTCCGCCGACGGCCTCACCTGGACGTACAGGTTGAAGAAGGGGCTGAAGTACGAGGACGGCAAGCCGATCACCAGCAAGGACATCAAGTACGGCGTCGAGCGCACCTACGCACGCGACGTCTACACCCAGGCGCCGCAGGAACTGAACTCCGCGCTGGTCGATGACGGCTACAAGGGCCCCTACGCCGACAGTGACTTCAAGGCGATCGACACGCCGGACGACCGCACCATCGTCTTCCACCTCAAGCAGCCGTTCGCCGAGTTCCCCGCCCTGGTCTCGCGGTCCAACACGGCGCCGGTGCCGAAGGACAAGGACACCAAGCTCGACTACACCAACCACCCGGTCTCGTCGGGCCCGTACAAGATCAAGTCGTACGACCGGGGCCGCTCGATGAAGCTGGTCCGCAACGACCAGTGGGACCCGAAAACCGACCCGAACCGCCCGGCCCTGCCGGACACCTTCACCTTCAGCCTCTCCACCGCCCAGGCCACCATCAGCCAGCAACTGCTCGCCGACTCGGACCCCACCGCGATCACACTGGACAGCTCCGGCGGCCTCCAGGCGTCCGACACCGCGAAACTCAACACTCCCGAGATCAAAAAGCGCACCGCGGCCGGCCTGCTGGGCTGCACGGACGTGCTGAACCTCAACACCGAGACCATCAAGGACCCCAAGGTACGCAAGGCGATCGCGCTCGCCGTCGACCGGAGCGCCATGCACGTGCAGTACGGCGGCAACCGCTTCGGCAAGCTGGCCCAGTCGTATATCAACCCGGCCCAACGCGGATACGTGAAGCAGCACACCGACCTGGACCCGACGGGCAAGCCGAAGCTCGCCGAGGCCAAGAAGCTGCTGGACGGCAGAAAGGTCCCGAAGAAGCTGGTGTACGGATACGCCGACGCCACCTCCCGGTACAAGAACGTCGGCACCACACTGCAGCAGAACCTCAAGAAGCTCGGCATCGACCTCGACCTGCGCCCCATCCCGGCCGCCAACTACTACACCGTGCTGGCCGGCGAGCACATGCCGGACATCGCCCGCAGCGGCTGGTGCGGCGGCGCGGACAGCGGTTCCGTCCGTACCACCATCGACCCGAACCTGGGGCCGAGCCTGGACGGTAAGACCTACGGGTTCTCCAACATCCCGCGCTACTTCGACCCGAAGATCTCCCGCGACATGTACGAGCTGCGCGGCGCCAACGGCTCCAGTGAAGAACTGGGCAAGAAGTGGGCGACCCTCTTCGACCGGGCAATGCAGGACTACCCGCTGGTGCCGCTGGTGCGCAGCTTCACCAACAGTGTGGTCGGGTCCAAGGTCCGCAACGCGCAGGTGGGGTACTTCTTCGGCGCCATCGACCTGTCGATCGTCGGCGTCGAACGCTGATGGCCGGCTTCCTGCTGCGGCGGTTCGCCGCGATGATCGCCCTGCTGGTCGTCATCAGCTTCGTGACGTTCAGCCTGTTCCAGCTCGGCCCGGCCGACCCGGCCGCGGCGGCCTGCGGTCAGGAGTGCACCCCTGACCGCATCGCCGAGGCCCGGGTCGCCCTCGGGTTGGACAAGCCGTTCCTCGTTCAGTACGTCGACTACATGTCGGGGCTGGTGGGCAGCCGCATGGTCGGTGCGCCCGGCGCCGACACACTGTGCTCCTGGCCGTGCATGGGCAAGTCGTTCCAGACCAACGAGGACGTCACCACCATCATCGAGCGGGCGCTGCCGTACACGCTGTCGGTGGCCAGCGGCGCGATCGTGCTGTGGACCGTCGCCGGTGTCGGCCTGGGCCTGCTGGCCGCGCTGCGCAAGAACCGCTTCACCGACAAGCTCATCGTCGGTGCCGCCTCCATCGGTGTGTCCCTGCCCATCCCGGTGACCGGCCTGTTGCTGCTGTTGTTCTTCGTCAGCACCCTGAATGTGCTGCCGTTCACCACCAACGACATCGCCTCACCGTTCGGGGCCGCGGGTCCCGGCGGCTGGTTCCTGAACTATCTGCTGCCCTGGGTGGCGCTGGCGGTGCTGTTCAGCGCGCAGTACATCCGCGTCACCCGCGGCAACATGCTGGAGACCTTCGGCGAGGACTTCATGCGCACCGCGCGCAGCAAGGGCCTGTCCCGGCGGAACATTGTGTTCCGGCACGGTGCGCGGGCCGGCATCACCCCGGTGGTCACCATGCTCGGCCTGGACATCGGTCTCCTCCTCGGCGGTGCCGTGCTCACCGAGCAGATCTTCTCGGTGCCGGGCATCGGCTTCACCGCGGTGCGCGCCGCGCAGGCCGGTGACCTGCCGGTCACCATGGCCATCACGATGATGGCCGCGTTCTTCATCATCGTCGCCAACGTTGTGGTCGACGCCGCCTACGCGGTGATCGACCCGCGAGTGAGGGTTGCCTGATGGCCCTGATGACCACGACCGATGCCGCGCCCATGCTGGACATCCGCGATCTGCGGGTGAGCTTCCCGACCGACGACGGCGTGGTGCACGCGGTCAACGGGATGGATCTGACCCTGCCACGAGGCGAAACGGTCGGCATCGTCGGCGAGTCCGGCTCCGGGAAGACCGTCACGAGCCAGGCCCTGATGGGGCTGCTCAAGGACACCTCGGCCACCGTCACCGGGCAGATCCTCCTGGACGGAACGGATCTCAATCCGCTTTCCGAGGCGCAGATGCGTGCCTACCGCGGCAAGAAGATCTCGATGATCTTCCAGGACCCGCTGTCCGCGATGCACCCGTTCTACCCGGTCGGGGCGCAGATCGCCGAGGCGTACCGGGTGCACAACGACGTACCCAAGAAGGCCGCCGCTGCAGTCGCCATCGACATGCTCGGGCGGGTCGGCATCCCCGACCCGAAGCGGCGCTACTCGTCGTACCCCCACGAGTTCTCCGGCGGTATGCGGCAGCGCGCGATGATCGCCATGGCGCTGGTCTGTGAACCCGAGCTGTTGATCGCCGACGAGCCCACCACCGCGCTCGATGTCACCGTGCAAGCCCAAATCCTCGACTTGCTGGGCGAGTTGCAGGCCGAGACCGGCACGTCGGTGATCCTGGTGACCCATGACCTCGGTGTGGTCGCCGAGGTCTGCCACCAGGTTGTGGTGATGTACGGCGGGGAGTGTGTGGAACGCGCGACCGTCGCCGACCTCTTCAACGATCCACAACACCCTTACACCCAAGGGCTGTTGGCCTCGATGCCCTCGCTCGCGGGGAAGTCCCGGCGGCTCAGTCCGATCCCGGGCTTCCCGCCGTCGCTGCTGACACTGCCCGAGGGCTGCCTGTTCGCCGACCGCTGCGGGAAGGCGCACTTGGTAGCCGACAACGCCTGCAGTACGCGCCGGCCGACGCTGACCGGCCCCGAAGCGCACCCGTCGCGGTGCCACCTGACGACCCTGGAACCGGCCGGAGAGGTGGCCCGATGACGCCGCTGTTGCAGGTCACCGACCTGACCAAACACTTCCCGATCCGCTCCGGCGTCTTCCGGTCCGGCGGCGGTGTGATCAAGGCGGTCGACGGGGTCGGCTTCTCGGTAGGTGCGGGGGAGACCGTGGGGCTCGTGGGGGAGTCCGGCTGCGGCAAGTCGACCACCGGCCGACTGCTGATGCGACTCCTGGAACCCACGTCCGGGAGCATCCGCCTCGACGGCCGGGAGATCTCCGAACTCCGCCGCTCGGACCTTCAGGAGTACCGCCGCCGGGTGCAGATGGTGTTCCAGAACCCGTCCTCCTCGCTCAACCCGCGCCAGTCCGTGGGCAGTGCCATCGCCGCACCACTGCTGGCCCAGCGGATCACCCCGCCCGGCGGCGTCAAGGCCAAGGTGCGGGACCTGATGGACCGGGTCGGGCTGCGCCCCGACCACTACAACCGCTTCCCGCACGAGTTCTCCGGCGGCCAGAAGCAGCGCGTGGGCATCGCCCGGGCGCTCGCCCTGGACCCACAACTGATCATCTGCGACGAACCGGTGTCCGCGCTGGACGTCTCGGTGCAGGCCCAGGTGATCAATCTGCTGGCGGACATCCAGCGGGACACCGGCGTGGCGTATGTCTTCATCGCCCACGACCTGTCCGTGGTCAAGCACTTCGCCGACCGTATCGCGGTGATGTACCTGGGCCGGATCATGGAACAAGGACCCACCGACGAGGTCTTCGACGCTCCGCGCCACCCCTACACCCGGGCGCTGCTGTCCGCCGTCCCGCAGGCCGACCCGGCAGCGGACCGCAGCGGACGGATCCGGCTGGCCGGCGATCTGCCCAGCCCCGCCGACCCACCGCGCGGCTGCGTCTTCCAGTCCCGGTGTCCGGCATATCCACGGCTGGACCCGCAGGACCAGAAGCTGTGCACCGACAGCGTGCCGCGCGGCGACATCGCCTGCCATCACGTGTCTCCGTACAGCAGCACCGAGAGCACCAACCGCACCGTGCCAGAGAAAGGTGACCTCCGTGTTGATTCGTGACGTCCGCCCTTGGGGCGGCGAGCGCAGCGACGTCGAACTGTCCGGCGACCGCATCGCAACGATCCGCCCCCACGATCCGGCCGCCGCGGCAGCCGGCGAGGTGGTCGAGGGCCGTGGCCGACTGCTGCTGCCGTCATTCAGCGATGTACATGTACACCTGGACTCGACCCGCATCGGCCTGCCGTTCCGGCCGCACACCGGCGGCCCGGGGGTCTGGACGATGATGCTCAACGACCGGCAGAACTGGCGCACCGCGGAGGTTCCCCTCCAGGAGCGGGTGGCCGGTACGCTGGAGCGGATGATCGCCCGCGGCACCACCCGCGTACGGTCGTACGCCCAGGTGGACGTGGACTGCAAGCTGGAGAAGTTCGATGCGGTGATGGCCGCGAAGGAGAAGTTCGCCGGCCAGGCCGACGTACAGATCATGACCTTCCCCCAGGCGGGCATCCTGCGCGAGAAGGGAACCGTCGACTACCTGGAGGCATCCCTCAAGTCCGGCGCCGAGGTGATCGGCGGCATCGACCCCTGCTCCCTCGACCGGGACCCCAAGGGACACCTGGACGTGGTGTTCGGGCTGGCCGAGAAGTACCAGGTGGAGGTGGACATCCACCTCCACGAGCCGGGCCACCTCGGCGTGTTCTCCACGGACCTGATACTGGAACGCACTCGCGCCCTCGGCATGCAGGGCAAGGTCACCATGTCCCACGCCTACGAACTCGGCTCGATCTCCGAATCAATGAGCCGCCGCATCATCGACGACTTCGCCGAACTCGACATCGCGATGGCCACCGTGGCACCGGCGGCCCGCGGGCAGCTGTCGTTGGTCGACCTGACGGAGGCGGGCGTACGGGTCGGCCTGGGCGAGGACGGCCAGCGTGACTACTGGAGCCCGTACGGCAACTGCGACATGCTCGACCGCACCTGGCAACTGGCCTTCACCAACAACTTCCGCCGCGACGATCTGATCGAGATGTCGCTGGCCGTCGCGACCATCGGCGGCGCCTCGATCATGAGCCACGACGTCACCCGCCCGGCCGGCGTCCACGACCGGCCGGGGCTGGCGGTCGGCGACCGCGCCGACCTCGTCCTCGTCGACGGCGAAACACCGACCAGCGCCGTCATGGACCGCGGCACCGACCGCACGGTCCTGCACAACGGAGCCGTGGTCGCCGACCAACTGGAGCTGGTGGGGCGCTGACCTCGGCACCGGCAGGTCACTTCATACTGCGCACCGTGTCGCGCAGGCGGCGGGCTTCGTCGATCCGCTTCTCGTAGGTGGCCCCGAGCAGGAGCAGGAGCAGGCCGGCGGCGGCCAGCGGCACCCAACGGGGGAGGAGGCCGAGTACCTGGACCACGGTCGGGGCGAGTTCGTGCACGCCGACCAGTACGAGTACAGCACTGCCGACGAGCAGCGGTGCTTGCAGTCGCGTGCGTACCCCGACGACGGTGGCGAGCAGGGCCGCCGTGCCGAGGAGCAGCGGGCGCACCCAGTGCCCGTCGCTCCACATGGCGATGAGGCTGGGGAGCATGGTTGCGCTCAGCCCCGCACCGTAAGCGGTCCAGGAGCTCGTCCCCGGGGCGTGCGTACGCCGGCGGCGCCCGATGACCAGTGCGGCCGCCGTGACCGGGAGTGTGTACGCCTCGGGGTGGTCGATGTCCGCCAGCGCGAGACGCACCCAGGAGGAGGCGATGAGCAGGGCGGTTCCGGCGAGCGCGGCGCGGCGGCGGTCCGGGCGCAGCGCGATGGCCAGGCCCGCGACCCCGCTCACGGCGAGGGCGAGGCTCAGCGCATCGGGATGAAATGCCGTCAGGGCAAGGGCAGTTACGGCAAGGACATACCCGGCGCCCTCGACGGCCGTGGAGACCTGCTCGCGCCCCGGGAGCCGGCGCCACGCCGCTGCGGCGCAGGCGATGACGACGGCGACCCCGAGCATCACGAACGCGGTGACATGCCAGGGCAGGTCGGCGGTGATTCCGGCCGCGACCGCCTCGACGCCGAGGGCGAGGACGGCCAAGGCACCCGCGACCCGCGCCGTGGCGCGCGCGGCGGGCCGAGCGGTCGGTGCCGAAAGGACATGGGCGAGCACAGCGGCGGACGCGGCGAAGGCTCCCCATACCACGAGCACGGCGACCCGGTCGGCCGACGACCACAACAGGGCGACCGTGTCGGTGACGGCCAGCACCGCGAGCTTCGGTACGAGTGCTGTCTCCGGCCGACGCACGACGACCGTCGTGAGCGCGACGGATGCCACCGCCACGATCGCCAGTACCCACTCGTACGGCAGCCCCAGTGCCACCGGCAGCAGGAACAGCGCGGGGAGCGCAGCCAGTGCGGCGGCGTTGTACAGCGCGTTCGCCGGCCGGTCCAGGTGTCGGTCGCCGACGCCGACGCCAACGGTACGGGCGCGCAGTACGGCCGTAGTGGCCAGTACGGCGACGGCCATCCAGAGCACGACCAGCGGCGCGGCCGCGAGCTGCCAGCTCCACTGTGCCGGGTGGCCGCCGAGCCACAGCTCCATGCCGGAGGCGATGGGCCGGGCCAGCGCGTACGCGAGTTCCGGAAGCACCACCACACCGGTCAGCAGCAGCATGGCTGAGGCGGCAACCAGCTCGCCCACCGCGGCCGCTGCCTCGCGCGGCGGTGCGAACGGGCCACTCTCCGCGGGCCTCTCCCACCGCCCGGTCCGCGCACAGCGCACTGCCGCCCACACCGCGACGAGCGCGGCAGGCGCCGCGTACCCGGCCACGGCCCACCCCGCGGGCGCGACCCACCGCAAGCCGGCTCCGACGGCCACAACCAACGCCACGACGGCCACGCCCTCGCTGCCGGAGCGCAGCGCGAACGGCGCGGCGCGGAAGCCGCGGCACAGCGCCATACCCAACAGCGCCAGCAGACCCAACGGCAGCCAGGCCCACATCGCCTCGGCCGGTGACGCAGCACTCATCGCGTACCCGGCCGCGAGCGCCCCACCGAGCAGCGCCCAACCACTGCCGACCACCCGGACCCCGGTGACCAGCCTGCCGACAGCCCGCTCACCGCCCAGCCGGTCGCGGAACCCGGCAGACCCGGTGGCGGCGCGTGCAGTGAATGCGTACAGCGCTGCGAAATCCACCGCGGCCGTGGCGATCATCGCGGTCGCGTAGTCCTCGGGCCCTCCGGCCAACGCCGCAGCGGCGAGGAGGCCCGGCAGCCGTGCCAACAGAATTCCCACGGGTAGTGGCAGCCGGAGCCGCATCCACCAGCCGTACACCGGCGCACCCACCGACATCAGCGCGGTGAGCACCGCCCAGTAACCCGCCGTTCCGGCGCCGTCCAGGCCGCCGAGCCCGGCCTCCCGGGCGGCGTAGGCATCCAGGAGTACCAGGGCGAGTCCCACCGCGGCCGCCGCCTCGGCGGTGGCCGTGAGCTGCCGTCGCCGCAGCGGACGGGGCAGTGCGAGCGCGCACGCGGTCACCGCGAGCAGTACGGCGGCCCGCCCGCCGATGCCCAGCCGTCCCCAGCTCACCACGGTGAACACCAACGCGGCCACGACCACCAGCACGCCACCGACGATCAGCAGCGCGGTCCGCGCGGACGGAGCGGAGACCTCCCGCGTCGCACTGCCGGCCACGCTGTCGCCCGCGGGCACGGTGACCGGCGTCCCTTCAGGCGCATCCCGGCGTGCGCGCAACGCGCCCAGCAGCTCACCGTGCCGCTGCACCAGCCACCGCCGGCGCCCGTCCAGGGCGTGCAACTCCCCTGTGACCTGCCACAACGCCAGGGCGTCCGGTCCGGTCAGGGGCAGCCGGCAATGGCTGCACCAAGCGGGCGGAGGCGTCCCCAGGGGCGTTCCGCAGTCCGGGCAACCGGGCGATTCCATGTGCATGGCCGCGAGTATGCGTGGGTCTACGGGCCGGGGCATGAGTACCAGTACTCAGTGTGATCCGGGGGAGCGGCAGGCGCCCGGGGTGCAACGCTTCAGGTCAGTGTGCGCAGTGCCTCGCCGAGTGCCGACACCCCTTCGGCGATGACACCGGGCGGAGTGGCCGCGTAGCCGAGTACGAGGCCGGGGCGGCCGGGACGCTGGCGGTGCCACGACAGCGGCTGGCATTTCACACCCCGGGCGAGCAGGGCGGCGGCGAGCTCGGTGTCGGGTATCTCCGGCGTAAATGTGACGGTCAGGTGCAGGCCGGCCGCCGCGCCGTGCACGACCGCGCCCGGGAGGTGTGCGGTGAGGGCGTCGATCATCGCGTCGCGGCGCCGCCGGTGCCGGCCGCGCACCAGTTGCAGATGCCGTTCCAGGTCCCCGGACTCCATCAGCCGGGCGAGTACGAGCTGCGGCAGCACGGCGTTGCCCAGGTCGGTGAAGCGTTTGGCGTCGGTCAGTGCTTTTCGGTAGCGGGGCGGCGGCACCATCCAGCCGATCCGCAGCGCGGGCGCGAGCAGCTTGGACACACTGCCCATGTAGCAGACCCGATCAGCCAGCAACGAGCGCAGCGCGGGCACCGGGCGCCGGTCGTAGCGGTGTTCCGCGTCGTAGTCGTCCTCCACGATCAGCCCGCCGTCCGCCGCCCAGCGCAGCAGCTCGCGGCGGCGTTCGCCGCTCGTCACCACGCCGGTGGGGAACTGGTGGGCGGGCGTGAGCAGTACCGCGCGGGCGCCGGTGGCACGCAGTGCGTCGACGCGTACGCCGTCGTCGTCCACCGGCACCGGCGGGGTGGCCAGCGCGCCGTTCTCCAGGTGCTGGCGGGTACCGAGCGAGCCGGGGTCCTCCACCGCAACGCCATCGATGCCGTCCGCCCGCAGCACGGGATGCAGCAGGGTCAGCGCTTGCGCGGTGCCGGCGACGATCAGTACCTCGTCCGGTTCGACCCGGATGCCGCGGCTGCGCGCCAGCCACCCGGCGACGGCACGGCGCAGCGGCAGCGCGCCGCGGGGGTCGCCGTATCCGAGGTGCTCGGCGGCCAGCTCGGTGAGTACGGCCCGTTCGGCGCGCAGCCAGGCAGTGCGGGGGAACGCGGCCAGGTCGGGCCGGCCCGGGGTGAAGTCGATGCGGGCACGGGTGGCGCGCAGCGCATCGAAGACATCGGGACCGGGTTCGCCGGTGAACAGTGTGCCGGGCGCGGGCGGGTCGGTGGTGACCGGGGCCTGGCCCCTGGGCGGCCGGGGCGCGGCGGGAGCCTGCGGCGGTACGAGGGGTGCCGCGACCACCACCGTGCCGCCGCGCCGGCGCCCCTCGATGTGGCCGTCCTCGGTCAGCCGCCGGTAGGCCTCGGTGACCACGCCGCGGGAGACGCGCAGTTCGGCGGCGAGCACCCGGCTGGGCGGCAGCCTGCTGCCCACCGCGAGCCGACCGTCGGCTATCGCCTGCCGCAGCCGCCGGGCCAGCCAGTCCGCCTTGCCGCCAAGGGGCGCGTCACCCGCGTCGAGTTGCAGGAAATCGGAGCCGTAGGCCGGGTTCACCGGGCCCATGGTGCCATGGGGCACTGCCACTTCTGCCCGGCCGCCGGTGTCTTTCTAGCCGCCAAAGGTGAACTCCGGTGCGGACGGGGTGAGGACGGCCATCGTGGGGTCGGTCGGCCAGTGTGCGGCCAGTTCCTGGGCGACGGTTTTCAACAGCTCCGGCACGACGTCCGCGCCACCGTCGTGCATCGCCTCCGCCACCACAAGGATCCGGCTGGTGTGTTCGCCGACCGCGGAGTGGCCGCTCTGCCGGTTGGTCCAGCGACGGGCATGCGCCCGCCCCGAGGAGTCGACGAAGGTCACCTCGCCGGGCGCGGGGGCCTCGGTGTCGCCGCCGAAGGTCGTGTAGTGCTCGTCACCGCGGGCGTAGCGCACCTCCAGCAGCGGCCCGGCGATGCGGTCCGCGTCGAGGGCCGCCACGGGGATCGCGTACGCGACCGAGATCGCGTTGCACAGGTCGACCACCGGATGAATGCGCGGCAGCGCCCCTTCCTTCCGCAGCCGCCGCAGCAGCGACTCCGAGGCACACCGGTACTGCGTCGGCTTCAGCCCCATCCGGGCGAAGGTCCGCCGCCAGGCCAGTACTTCGGGGAATTGGCCCTCGGTGGTGTCGGTCAGTCGGGCTGCGGCGCGGGTGGTGTACTCCGCAACGCGCGGGCCGACGTCGGCGGCGGAGCCGACGCCGGTGGCGTGGAGCACGCCTGCGACGAGCTCGGGGTAGTCGGACCGGATCGCGTCCGCGTGGCGGAAGCACATGCTCAAGGGGACCTCCGTACGGTTCATGGTCCTCCCACCCTGTCGCCACTATGGTCCGGCAGACAGGGCCAAAGTGTGCCGGATCGATTGGTCCATAACGGCACCGAGCGCTCCCGCGAGCCCCAGTGAGAAACTGGAGCCATGTCGTCGTCCAGCCTCCCGGTCCACCCCGTACCCGACACGCTCGCCTACCTCGCAGGTGCCTGGAGCGTGCAGCGTGAGCTGTCCGACGGCGGGCACACCGGCAGCTTCACCGGCCGGGCGGAGTTCCGCATCGCGAACGGGGACGAGGCTGACGAGTGGCTGCATGTAGAGGAAGGAGCCGTGGAGTGGGGCGGTGCGACGCGGCAGGCCACCAGGACCCTGCGGATGCAGGCGCTCCCGGACGGCACCGCTGAAGTGTCGTTCTCGGACGGTCGCCCGTTCCACGCGCTGGACCTGCGGCGCGGCCGCTGGACGGCCGTGCATCAGTGTGCCGCCGACCGTTACGAAGGCACCTTCACCGTGCTGTCGCCGGACGAGTGGCACCTGCGTTGGGCCGTCCGCGGTCCCGCCAAGGATCAGCTGCTCACCTCGGTCTACCGCCGCGTCCGCGAGCCTGCTCAGCCGCAGGAGGGGCGGTAGGAGAGGTGGGGGAAAAGGTCGCGCCATTGGTTTTTTGTCAGGCCTGACGGGTGCAGGCGGCACAGGCTGGTGTAGGCGCGGCCGGGATCGAGTGGCAGTACAAACGTGTGGTCGTCGTTGCCTTCCGCGCCGTCGGGTACGACGGTGAGGTAGGGGCGTTTGTCCGGGAAGAAGGCGGCATCCTGCGCGAACGGCAGGGCGGTGAAGGCCGGGGTCTCCCAGCCGCCGCTGCCGCGGGCCGTCCAGAGGCGGTACGGGGTGCTGGTCATCACCCACGCACCGTCCGGGCTGGTGGTCAGCGCCTTGATGTCCTTCTCCAGGCGCAGGCTGTCCAGGCGGCGGATGTGCTTCGGGTCCGACACGTCCCACACCAGTACCTGACCACTCGTCAGGACCGTGGCCAACTCGCCTTTCCGCAGCCGGAAGTAGCCGTTGGGAGCGGCCGGTAGCAGTTCGCCGCGGACCGGGTGCCGCATGTCGGACAGGTCCCACAGCCGGAGGCTGGCCCCCGGCTCCTCGGTCAGCAGCATGCGTGCGGAGCGGAGGTACGCGGAGCCGCCGCCCTGGAGGGTGGCGTCCCGGAAGCGGGCACCCTTCTTCGGCCGGGCCGGGTCGCTCACGTCCCACAACCGCAGGTCGTCCTTCTCCTGCACGCCGATCGTCCGGTCGTCCAGCCACCACAGGAACCCGTTCATGGCCTCCAGTGGCACACGGAGGACGCCGCGCCGGTGCGGGTGCCGGATGTCGTCGATGTCCCAGAGCTCGACCGTGCCCCTGGTCCCGCCGAGGGCGAGCAGCCTGCCGTTCGGGCTGGCGCTGGACAGCACATTGCTCTCGTCGAACCGGATCTCCTTACCCGGTACCGGCGGAGCGTCCGGCCCTGAGGGGAACTCCCACAGGCGGAAGGTGTTGAAGTCGTCGCCGTCCCGGAACCGATGGGTGAGCAGGACGGGGTGCGCACGTTTGTGGAGGAAGTGCTCGACTTCCCACGGTTCCGGGGGAGTGAACCGCCGCCGGGGCGCGGCCGGGTCGCCGATGTCCCAGACCGTCGTCCGGGACTCGTAGCCCTTCGTGCGCTCACGGGTGATCACCAGCTTCCCGTCGTCGCTGAACGAGGGGCGTTCCGGCTCTCCGGGGACCTGTCTGCCCTGGAGTACGGGGGCGGGGGAGCGGTCGTGCCACAGTCGGATCTCACCGCGGTGGTCCCCGGCGGCGAGCACCTTCCCGTCCGGGCTCCAGGCCACGGACTGCACCGGCTGGGCGGACGGCAGTTTCCCGAGCGCCGCCGAGCTGTCGAACAGGTCGTTCAGCGCGGTCCCGGTCTTCCGCTGCTCCACCGATCCCGACGCGGCGGTGTTGGCCGCCGCGAGGACCTTCCCGTCCGGCCGGAAGGCGAGGGACGGGGCCTCCGTGCCCCAAGTGGAGCCGTACAGCCCGCGCTTGGCGGCCGTCAGCTTGCCGTCCCGGCCGACGGTCCATGCGTACAGTCCGTCGGCGCCCGTGGCGGCGATCATGTTGCGTTGTGGGTGGCAGGCGACCGCCATGACCGAGCGGGCGCGTGCGGTGTCCCGCAGCACCGGCCGCGCCGGATCGCCGATGTCCCACAACCGCACCGCCGCCCACTCGTCCTTCCCCGCTCCCTCCGGAATGCCGTTTCCCGCGACGAGGTACCGGCTGTCGCGGCTGACGGCCACGGAGATCACCTGCTGGTCCGCCGCCTTCTTTTCCCACCGCAGGGCGGGTGCCGACGGGTCGGTCATGTTCCACAGCGCGAGCCGCCCGTCGTCCCTGCCCACTGTCAGGTTGCGTCCGTCGGGGCTGAACGCCAGGGAGAACGTGACACGGGACGAGGTCCGGCGCTCGGCCAGCCGCTTCGGGTGCCGCAGGTCCGAGACGTCCCATACGGTGAGCCGGTCGGTGGTCTGTACCGCGATGACCGGCTTGCTCGGGTGGTAGGCCAGGACCGGGTTGCCTTCGCGGCTGCTCATCGGGACGACGGCCGCCGGGCGCCGGGCGGCGGCACCGGGCCCGAGCCGCCACAACACCAGCTGTGCGGGCTTCTTCCGCTTGCCGTCGCGCTCCAGCCGGAGGGCCGCCGCCAGGCTCCGCCCGTCGGGCGCGAACGCCAGCTTGAGCACGGGCCGGGAGGCCGCCTGGAGTACCTGGGGCGTACGGGTGACGTACGAGGAGTACAGGGCGGACCGGGACTCCGGGGTGGGGGCGAGGCGGTAGGCCGCCAGGCTGAGCCGGAGCGCGGTGAGCGGGTCCTGGTCACGCAGGTCGTCGGCGCGGGCGGCGATCTCCTGCGCGATCTCCACGGCCTCCTTGTGCGCCGCGTCCTTCGCGGCCCGGTCGCCCCGTACGATCGCGATGCCGAGGACCAGCGCCAGTACGACCAGCAACGAGACGCCCGCCCGTAACCGGTACTTGCCGCGGCGTTGTGCCGTCCGTCCGGCGGATAGGAAGTCCCGTTCCACCTGGCGCAGTTCCAGCACCTGGCCGCCGCCGTCGATCCGGTGCTCGACGGCCGTCAGATGCTTGCCGGTGTACAGCCCGCTCGGGAGCCGGCCCGCCGCGTCCCAGGCGTCGGCCGCCTCCGCCAGACTGCGGTGGGTCAGCAGGACTTCGAGGTTTTCGGTGATCCAGGTCCGCAGCGCGGGCCAGCCGTACAGGAGCGAATCGTGGCACAGCTGGGCCCAGTTGTCGTCGACCACGACGAGCCGGGCCTCGACCAGGCGGTCGAGCAGCGCCGTATTGCGCTGCCTGCCGCGCTCGTCGGAGGCCGCGACGAGATCATCGGTCCGCACCCGGCGGCGTACCGCCTTCCCGCCGTCACCCACCAGATGCACCAGCCGCAGCAACACCGTACGCAGCGCCTGCTGTCCGGCCGGGTCGAGGGAGGCGAGGAGGGTCTCGGCGGTCTGGGCGACCGAGCCCCGGATGCCGCCGGTGGCGTGGTACCCGGAGATGGTCAGCCGGCCGTCCCGGCGCCTGGCCCAGGTCTCCTGCAGCGCGTGGGCGAGGAACGGCAGGGCGATGGTGTCACCCGTACTCCGGTGCTCCTCGCGGACCTCCCGCAGCAGCAGGTCCGCGAGACCGTCCTCCAGCCGCAGCCCGGCGTGCTCGGCGGGCCCGGTGACGGCCCGGCGCAGCTCCTCGTCGGCCATCGGCGGGACGGTGAACTGACCGGCCCGCACGGCCCGGGACAGCCGGGGATCCCGCAGGCAGTGCCCGTAATAGTCGGCACGCAGACCCAGTACGAAGCGGGGACCCGTGCCGCCTTCGGTGTTGTCGTGCGCGGTCACCGCGCGGACGAAGAGCTCCCGTTCCTCCGCGTCCCGGCACTGCGTGAAGACCTCCTCCAGCTGGTCGACCACCAGCACGCCGGGGGCCCGGCGCCCGTCCGCCGGACCGGGGAACCGGCCCGCGCCCAGCGCGTCCGCCACCTCCCCGAACGGCCGGCCCACCGCGCCCGCCCAGCAGCTCACCAGCTCACGGAACGGCGTCGGCCCCGGCGCCGGCACCAGCAGTACCGGCCCCACGCCGTCCGCCGCGGCCAGCCCGGCCCGCAGCAGGGAGGACTTGCCCGCACCCGACGGGCCGACCAGCACCACCGGGCCCGGCGCCGCGGCGTCGGTCACCCGTGCCAGCAGCGCCCGCGTCAACTCGCCCCGGCCGAAGAACAGATGGCGCTCCTCGGGCAGGAAGGGCCGCATACCGGGATACGGGCAGGGCGTGCCGTCGTGCGCCGGCTCGGGCGGCGGGATGTCGGGCGCCGCGACGTACCGCGGGTTGGGTGCGAGGACGAGGTCTCCCATGCGCCCCACACTGTCGGCGTGCGGCCGCGCCGGCCCGTGCTGGAAGTGCCGGTCCAGGTGCCGGTAGACATCGGCGAGGGTGAAGCGGCTGGGGCCCGCCGCGTCCCCCTCGGTCAGCAGCCGCAGCAGCTCACCGCTGAACAGGGTGTGCCGCTGCCCCTCCGGGGCGAAGGACACGGCGTAGTGGGAGGCGGAGGTCAGCAGGAAGCTGCCGGCCGGCCGGGCCGATGCGTACGGGTTCCGGTGCTGCCCCCGCGAGGCGGCTTCGGCGAGCCCGGAGAAGCAGCAGTCGAGGATCACCACCGGGCGGACGGGGGACGCGCTGAGCAGGTTCCTGATCTCCGCGTACGGGACGGCGTGCACGGTACTGTCCGCCGACGTGCTCGCCGCGGTCGCCAGATACAACTGGTCGCCGGGGCCGAGGAGCCCGTGCCCGACGAAGCAGAAGACGACGACGCCGTCCGCCGCCTCGTCGACCGCCCGCTCGACGGCGGCCAGTACCTCGGTGGGGCCCTCGGGATCGGTCAGCAGCGTGATGTGTTCCCGGTCCATGCCGCACGCGGTGTGCAGTGCGGCGGCGAGGTCGGCCGCCGACCGGCGCGCACCCGGCAGATCCGACAGCAGGGCACCCTCCGGATGCCGTCCGGTGCCGACCACCACCGCACGGCAGCCGGCCCCGGCCAGTCCCCACGCTCCCGGCAGGCCCACGGCTCAGCCCTGCTCGGGGCGTGGACCGTTCCCGGCCGCCGGTTCCGGCTGCTGTCGCGCTTCGGACTCCTGAAGTGCCGTTGCCGGGCGGGCCGTTGCCGGGTCCTGGAGCGCCTCGGCGATCTGCCGGGCGAGGTCGCCCGTCCCCTCCGTGGTCAGCCCGCGCACCCGCTCGGACGTGACGGTCACCTGAGTGCCGTCGGGGCGGGTGATCGTGACCGTCTGATTGCCGCGACGATTCTGCAGCCAGGCCACCACGGCTGCTGCCAGCGCGGCCGTCAGCCCGCCGGGTGCGAGGAGTACGGAGATCAGCTCGCCCGCCGCGCCCATCGTGCCGGCCGGTGGCGCGGCCACGGGCGGTGCGACGGCACGGCTGCGCAGTTCGGGATCGCGTAACAGCCAGCGCCGCAGATCACCACACGCGCCGCTGTCGTCCCCGACCGACAGGGTGACTCTCATGCGTCCCTCCCCGTAACGAGCGCCCCCTGCGCCCCTTTTGGAGGCTAGCGCTTGGCGTGCGCCCCCACCAGATCGGTCCGGGGGATTTGCGACGTGGGGGGCGAGGGCACGACGAAGCTCCGGTTGGGCGAGGCGCGTGTTGTCGCCTGCTCCAACCGGAGCTTCGGTGCGTTACAGGACGGGAACCGCCGGGTGGATTACCAGCTGTCGGAGCCCACCAGCTTGCGGATTCCCGGCAGCGCCGCGTCCAGTACCGTCGGGAACCACGCCGAGAACGTGGCCTTCTCCCGCAGTGCCGCCAGCTCCTCCGCCGTCACGAACGCGGTCTCCCCGACCTCCTCGGCATCGGGCCGCGGCACCTGCGTGACCAGCCCCACGAACAGGTGGTTGTACTCCTGCTCCACCAGCCCGGACGCCGGGTCGGGGTGGTTGTAACGCACCGTTCCCGCCTCCTGGAGCAGTGAGGGAGCAAGGCCCAGCTCTTCCGCGGTGCGGCGGGCCGCCGCCACGAAGGGGGGCTCGCCCGGGTAGGGATGACCGCAGCAGGTGTTCGACCACACGCCGGGGGAGTGGTACTTGCCCAGTGCCCGGCGCTGCAGCAGCATCCGCCCCTCGGAGTCGAAGAGGAACACCGAGAACGCCCGGTGCAGTTGGCCCGGTGCCTGGTGCGCCGACAGCTTCTCCGCGGTGCCGATCGTGTTGCCCTCCTCGTCCACCAGCTCAAGCATGATGTCGGCAGACGTTTCGGTCGGCGTTTCGGTCGGCGAGGAGTCGGACGGGCTGGTCGGCATGGGAATCCTTTGCGTGGTCGATCCTTGGAGCCTGTGTCATACGTGGCTACGCGGAGTGCTCGTCCGGCGACTTCGCCAGGTGCATGGCGTTCACGATCGCGGGCTGCCAGTGGTAGAACGGCTCCAGCTTGTAGTAGTTCCCGCGGGCCGAAAGCGTCGTCGCGTAAATGCACTTGCGGTCGTCGCCGGCGAACGGAACCCCGGCGGCGAACTTCGTGATGGTCGGGCCCAGGTCGGTCGGCACGAGCTCGGGGTTCGGGACCAGCACGGGGAAGCACGCCCGGTCGATCTTCGACGTTTCCCAGGAGAACGTGAAGTACACCGCGAATGCCTTCGCGCACAGTTCCAGCTCGTACTCGCTCGGCTCGGGAATTCCGAGTTCGCGGGTCAGCTCGCGGACCCGCTCCGGCGCGAACGTGCCGTCCGGCAGGCCGTCGAAGTAGATGTTGAGGGTGTGAGAGGTGTAGTCGACCGCGAACAGGCTGGCCGAGTGCAGCCCGTAGCGCGCCAGCAGTTCGAGATTGTCCGCCACCGCGCGCGGCATCGACTCCAGCTTCGACAGCTCATCGAGCGGCTGCGGCCGGCTGCTCGGGAAGAAGACCCAGATCTTCTGGAAGCCGGCGGCTATCTCGAAATCGCCGCCGGTCCCCTCGATCGGGAACCGCTCCTTGACGTCGTGGAACAGCCGGTCCGCGGCGTGGTCGCCGCGCTTCAGCAGCCCTTCGGACACCGCGGTCTCGTACGGGTCCAGGTCACCGGTGTACTTGATGTACCGGTAACCCATCAGCTTTTCGCGACGCTCGCCGGTGGCAATGCGGAGGGCTACCGAGGCATTGGTGAACGCGGGCTCGAATGCGGCCAGCGCGCCCTTGACCTTGTCGGCCTCCAGCGGCAGATCCAGCAGCTGTGCGGACTGCTCGATGGCGGAATAGACGTCGTTGAGTTCTACGCTCTTGGTCACTCTGTGTTCCCTTTGGCTCAGCGGTCGGCGGCACCCGGCTGCGGGCGGTCGTGGCGCAGCGGGGTGAATTGCGTGATGTCGTAGTCGTGGCGCAGGCGCTCGATCGCCTCCGGGTCCGGCGGACCGGGCGCGGCGAAAATCTCCGCCAGCTTCTCGAAATAGACCTCGTGGTGGGGCGACGGGCTCACGGTGAAGAGCACCCGCGCCGGTGCGTCGGTGCGATTCGCGAAACCGTGCGGGCAGCCCGTCGGGACGAATGCGATGCTGCCCGGGGTGGCCCGCGCCGGACGGTCTCCGGAGGTGGACTTCCAGTCCGTCCAGCCGTCCGCGATGTAGCGCTCCGGCTCAAAGGCGAAGATGTCCAGTTCGCCTTCGAGTACGCAGAACATTTCCTGGGAGTTGTGGTGCTTGTGCGCGCCGACATCAAATCCTGGCGGCACGACGACTTCGAACACCGACGCACTCGAGCCGTCCGCGCCCGTCACCTTGAAGGTGATTTCCTGGGCAGGCGTGATGATTTTCCGCCCGCCGCCGGGCCCAACGACAATGCCATTCACTCGGTAACCTCACTCGCTTCTGTGGTCCGGCCGTGTCGATATCGGCTAGACCCAGGTCCCCAGCGTCATTTCCGCGGTGATACCCGGACCGAAGCCGGCCAGCAGCCCCTTGTTTCCGGGGACCGCGCTGTCTTCGTCGAACAGCCGGCGCAGCGCGTCGAGTACGACGGCGCTGGCGATGTTGCCGTACTCGGTCAGCGTCGCGGAGCTGTGCCGGAAGGCCGTGCGGTCGACTTCCAGGTACTTGGCGAGGTCGTCCAGGATGCGCGGGCCGCCGGCGTGGATGACGTAAAAGTCGAGGTCACCGGCGTCCCAGCCGTGGGCCGCGCCGAGCTCGCGCAGCACCGGGGCGAGCGGCTCCATCGTCCCCGGGACGCGGCGGTCCAGCTGGAAGTGGAAGCCGGTGTCGCGGACGGCGTAGGAAATCCAGTCCTCGGTGTTCGGAATGAGGTACGAAGCATTGCGCTCCAGCTGCACACCGTGGACGCCGGCCGCACCGCGGCCCCGCATCACGGCGGCCGCGACCGCGTCACCGAACAGCCCGTCGGAAAGCAGCGAGCCGATGTCGTCGGCGTCGGGCTGGTAGCACAGGGAGCACAGCTCGCTGGAGACGATCAGGACATTGCTGTCGGGGTGCGCCGCGCAGAAGTCGTGGGCGCGGTTGATCGCCGCGCCGCCCGCCGCGCAGCCGAGCTGTGCGATCGGCAACTGCCGGGTGTCGTACCGGAATCCCATGGTGTTGATCAGCCATGCGGTCAGCGAGGGCATCATGAACCCGGTGCACGACACGTAGATGATCGCGTCAATGTCCTGGGCATTCAGCCGCGCGTTCGCCAGGGCCTCTTCGATGACTTCCGGGCAGCGCTTCTTCGATTCCATCTCGTAGATGCGGTTGCGTTCCTCGAAGCCCGGGTGGTTGAGGGTTTCCTCGATGGGCTGGACCAGGTGGCGCTTCTGCACCCCGGTGTTCTGTATCAGCCGCAGCGCGAGCGGCAGCTGCGGATTTCCCGCATGCGCCTCCCTGGCGAAATCCAGGGTCTGTTCCATGGTGATGGTGTATTCCGGAACGGCGACGGCAGGACGACACAAAATAGCCAATTCATTCCCCCTATGTAATGCCCCAACAGCACCAGTGAGCCGATGCGCGGATGCGGGCTGCTCCTGAGTGGCAGCCGGCGGCGAGGCGTTCGGCGATGCGCTCGCCGAACCGTCGGCGAGCTGCCCGCTCATGCTGTCGCTGCGCACGGCGTCGGGCGCGGCGACGAAAGCGTGAACGGGAGTGCATTGGGGCCGCAGCACGTTGGCTTTGCCCTCAACTGGCCCGCTTACTATTCGACATCGGGGGGCCGGTGTCAACGCGATTGATCTTGAAAGTCGCCGCCGACGTGCCAGTCATTCGCGGCATACCGGACATACGGGCAGGCAAAGTCGAGGCCGTTGAGCCTGAAACCAGGGGTGCTTCGGTGCCCGGTACGAACTCCCGGGCACACGCCCTCCGTTGGGTCGTCTAGCGCGCGGCGAGCGCCCCGTTGCCGTTCACGCTGTCGTTTGCGTTGTCGTTCACGTGGTCGTTCGCCGGAACCGGTGTGTAGACGATCACATGCACGTCGGGATGGTCGGCAGGGGCCAGCCGGTGGTGCTCGAAGTGCTGTACCCCCGCGACCGGATGGTCGAAGACACGCATCCGGGAGGTGAAGCCCTCGATGTGGTGGTCCTGCCAGGCCGCACGGAAATCCTCGTTGGTTCCGAGCAGGCGTTGGATGGCCGGGGAGCCGGCGAGGTCGCCGAGCCGGGGCCCGGCCTCGGCGCGGAACTCGGCGAGGAAGCGACGGCTCGTCACTTCCCAGTCCGGCAGCAGGTCACGGACGTAGGGGTCGGTGAACACCATCCACAGCAGGTTGCGTTCCGTCGGAGCGGCGGTGGCCACGTTCGGGTACAGGTCGAGGTACGCGGCGTTCCAGCCGGTGACCGTCCAGTCGGGGGCGATGGCGTACGCGGGGAATCCGACGAGTGCGTCGAGCAGCCGCTGCACATGGGCGGGCGCGGTGTGACCCGCCGGTGCGGCGGACTCGGTGAGCGGCACGTACCCGGCCAGGGTCAGTACGTAGACATGCTCGGCGGGGGTCAGCCGCAGCGTGCGGGCGAGGGCGTCCAGTACGTGCCGGGAGGGCTGGATGTCGCGGCCCTGCTCCAGCCAGGTGTACCAAGTCACGCTGACCTGAGAGAGCGTGGCGACTTCCTCGCGGCGCAGGCCGCCGCGGCGGCGGGGACCGGCCGGGGGCAGGCCGACATCGGGCGGATTGAGCCGTGCACGCCTGGCGCGCAAGAAGTCGCCCAGTTCCTTCCGCCGCTCTGCTGCTGTTCCCATGGACGCAGGATAAGTGCTGGTAGTGGGAGTAATAGCAGTCGGGGCGTCTTCTCGGAGCGCCCACGTGCCACGAGGATCGGCACATGCCAGAGTTGAGATCCCGTACCGTCACCCATGGCCGCAACATGGCCGGCGCGCGCGCCCTGATGCGTGCGTCCGGTGTGCCCAGCGCGGACATCGGTGTGAAGCCGGTGATCGCGGTGGCCAACAGCTTCACCGAGTTCGTCCCCGGCCACACTCATCTGCAGCCGGTGGGCCGGATCGTCAGTGAGGCCATCGGTGCGGCGGGCGGTATCGCGCGGGAGTTCAACACCATTGCGATCGACGACGGCATCGCCATGGGCCACTCGGGGATGCTGTACTCCCTGCCCTCCCGGGAGTTGATCGCCGACTCCATCGAGTACATGGTTCAGGCGCACCGCGCGGACGCCCTGGTCTGTGTCTCCAACTGCGACAAGATCACCCCGGGGATGCTGCTGGCCGCACTGCGGCTGAACATCCCCACGGTGTTCGTCTCGGGCGGTCCCATGGAGGGCGGCCGGGCGGTGCTGTCCGACGGTACGGTCCGCACGGGCCTGACCCTTGTCGCCGCCATGTCCGAGGCGGTCAACCCCGCTGTCTCCGATGCCGACATGCAGTCCATCGAGGAGTCGGCCTGCCCGACCTGCGGCTCCTGCGCCGGGATGTTCACGGCCAACTCCATGAACTGCCTGGTCGAGGCGCTCGGGCTGGCACTGCCCGGCAACGGCACCACGCTGGCGACCCACACCGCCCGCCGGGCCCTGTACGAGCAGGCCGGGCGGACGGTCGTGGAGCTCACCGAGCGGTACTACGGCAAGGACGACGCCTCCGTACTGCCCCGGTCGCTCGCCTCCCGGGCGGCGTTCGACAACGCGATGGCCCTGGACCTGGCCATGGGCGGTTCCACCAACACCGTGCTGCACCTCCTCGCCGCCGCCCACGAGGCCCGGTTGGACTACGACCTCGCCGACATCGAGGCACGCTCGCGCGAGGTGCCGTGCCTGTGCAAGGTGGCCCCCAGCAGCGACTACCTGATGGAGGACGTCCACCGGGCTGGCGGCATCCCCGCCCTGTTGGGCGAGCTGCACCGCGCCGGGCTGCTGCGCGAGGACGTGAAGGCGGTACACGCCGACTCGCTCACCGAGTGGCTGGCCGGATGGGACGTCCGCGCCCCCTCGCCCGCCCCGGAGGCGGTCGACCTCTTCCACGCCGCGCCGGGAGGTGCACGCTCCGCGTCCGCCTTCTCCCAGTCGGCCCGTTGGGAATCGCTGGACCTGGACGCGGCCGAGGGCTGCATCCGCGACAGTGCCCACGCCTACTCGCCGGACGGCGGGCTGGCCGTGCTGCGCGGCAACCTCGCTCCGCACGGTGCGGTGGTCAAGTCCGCCGGCGTCCCCGACGGCATGACCGTGTTCACCGGCGCGGCCGTGGTCACCGACTCCCAGGAGGAGGCGGTGGAGGCGATCCTGTCCGGGCGGGTGGAGCCTGGCAGTGTGCTGGTCATCCGGTACGAGGGTCCGCGCGGCGGCCCGGGGATGCAGGAAATGCTGTACCCGACGGCGTACCTCAAGGGCCGGGGCCTCGCACACTCCGTGGCAGTGGTCACCGACGGCCGTTTCTCCGGCGGAAGTTCGGGCCTGTCCGTCGGTCATGTCTCGCCCGAGGCCGCCGCCGGCGGCCCGCTGGCCCTCGTCGACGACGGCGACCTGATCACCGTCGACATCCCCGCCCGTACTCTCCAACTCGACCTGTCCGAGGCTGAGTTCGCCGCCCGCCGCGTCCAGCGCGAGAGTTCGGGGTACCGGCCACGCCGCGCCGAGCGGCCCGTTTCGACGGCGTTGCGCGCTTACGCGGCGCTGGCCCAGTCCGCCGATACGGGCGCGGTGCGCGCCCTGCCCACCGACTGACTTTCCCCCACCGCCGTGCGCCCGACGTCACACTGAAGGGACCGTACGCACGGCTACCCGCAAGGAGACAACCCCCATGATCCTGGTCACCGGTGCCACCGGAAACGTCGGCCGCAACCTCGTGCGTGAACTGCTCGACGCAGGAGAGAAGGTACGGGCCCTCACTCGCGACCCCGCCACCAGCGCACTGCCCGACGGTGTCGAGACCGTCCCCGGAGACCTCACCCGCCCGGAAACCCTGCCCGCCGCCCTGCAGGGCGTGGACCGCGCATTCCTGTTCCCCGTCCACGGCGCCCTCGACGCCTTCCTCAAGCACGCCAAGGAGGCCGGTACGCAACACATCGTGCTGCTCTCCTCGGACTCCGTCACCTTCCCCCAGCCCGGCTGGATCGGCGAGCAGCACCTCGCCTGCGAACAGGCCGTCGCCGACTCCGGGATGTCCTGGAGCTTCGTCCGCCCCACCGTCTTCATGGCCAACGACCTCGGCTGGGCACACCAGTTGAGGAATGACGGGACGGTGCGGGGCGCGTACGGCGGCGGCGCCATGGCCCCGGTCGACGAGCGCGACATCGCCGCGGTCGCCGCCCACGCGCTGCTCGCCCCGGACCCCGGCAAGACGTACGAACTCACCGGACCGCAGGCACTCAGCCAGATCGACCGGGTCCGCATCATCGGCGAAACCCTCGGCCTCCCGGCCCGCTTCGAGGAGATCCCCCGCGAGGACGTCCACCAACGGCTGATCAATCACATGCCGCCCCCCGCCGCCGACTTCCTCCTGGACCAACTCGCCGCCTCCCGGACGACACCGACCCCCGTACTGCCCACCATCGAGCAGGTCACCGGCCGCCCCGCCCACACCTACGCCGAATGGGTCGCCCATCACGCCGCGGACTTCAACGGCGGGCAGCAGGCCGGGCCGCGTCTCCATTCCTCCTGAGCGGTGCGGCAATGAAGTGCCTCAGCTCGTGCGATAGAGCGAGGTGAGCAGCTCGATCACGGCCTGCGTGGCGGGGTGCGGGTCATCCCGCCACCAGGCGATCCGCACCGCGATCGGCTCGGCGTCGCGCACCGGCCGGTAGACGACACCGGGCCGCGGGTACTGATTGGCGGTGGATTCCGCCGTCATGCCCACGCAGCGGCCCGTGGAGATCACATTGAGCCAGTCGTCGACGTCGCGGGTGTCCTCGGTCGCCGGCCGGGCGCCGGGCGGCCACAGCTCCGTCGTCGTGGTGCCGGTCCGCCGGTCGATCAGCAGCGTACGCCCGCTGATGTCGGCGAGCCGGACCGAGCGACGCCGGGCCAGGGGATCGTCGGAGGCCATCACACACAGGCGCCGTTCCAGTCCCACGATGGCGGAGTCGAAGCGCGTGTCGTTCAGCGGCCTGCGTACCACGGCGAGGTCGCACGCGCCGTCCGCCAGCCCGGCGGTGGCGGAGTTGACGCGCACGAGCTGCAGGTCCGTCTCGGGGCGAGTCTCACCCCAACGGCGCTGAAAGGCGAGCGTGTGGCGGCCGACCGCCGACCACGCGTAGCCGATCCGCAAGTGCGTGTGGCCCGATGCGGCCTCCCGGACCAGATCGTCCACCTCGCCGAGCACCCGCCGGGCATGCGACACCACACGCAGCCCGGTCCCCGTCGGAGTCACCTCGCGCGAGGTCCGTCGCAGCAACCGCGCCCCGAGGGCCCGTTCGAGCGAGGCCAGCGTGCGGGACACGGCGGCCTGGGACACGCCGAGCGCGATAGCGGCATCGGTGAAACTGCCCTCGTCGACGATCGCGACAAGACAACGCAACTGCCGCAGCTCCACATCCGCCATAAGCCCACTGTATAGAGGGGGAGCGCACCGGGTCGGCTCCGGGCGCTCCCGCGGCGTACACGCACTCAGTGGATGTGCGACCCGCCATTGATGTCGTACGTGACCCCCGTGAGGTAACCGGACGCGGGGCGGGCCAGGAAGGCGATGACATCGGCGACATCGGTGACACTGCCGGCACGGCGCATCGGGATGTCCTCGACCATGGCCGCCTTGCGCGCCGGATCGAGCTTGCCGGCCGTGATGTCGGTGTCGATCAGGCCCGGTGCCACCGAGTTGACGGTGACGCCGGAGGGACCGAGTTCACGGGCCAGGGCGCGGGAGAAGCCCAGCAGCGCCGCCTTGGCGGCCGAGTACGCAACGCCGCCGAAGACCCCGCCGCCGCGCTCGGCCGAGACGGACGACAGATGGACGATGCGACCGAAGCCGCGCTGCGCCATGCCGGGGGCCACTCGGCGGGTGACGAGGAAGCTGCCGCGGACGTTGACATCGAAGATGCGGTCCCATTCCTTGGCCGAGACATCGAGGAAACGGGTCGGTGAGGTGATGCCCGCGTTGTTGACCAGCGCGCCGACCGGCGGCAGGGCGGCCTCGACGGCTGCCACGGCGGCATCCACCGCGTCGGGGTCGGTCACATCGGCGGCGAGGCCCAGCCCCTGCACGCCATGGGCCTCGGCCACCACCCGCGCGGTCTCCTCGGCGGCTTCCTTGTCCACGTCCAGTACGGCGATGTGGTAACCGTCGGCGGCCAGGGCCAGCGCAGTGGCACGGCCGATACCGCGTGGGGAACCGGCACCGGTGACGATGGCGGTGCGGGGGGTGGAGGCGGCGGTCGTCGTCATGTCGTCTTCCTTCAGCGGCAGTTGAGTTGAGGTCTTACGGTGGGGAGCCGGATCCGGCCGTCACAGTTCTCCGCGGACGCGCGCCTTGATGGCGGACACGGACAGCCCATAACGGTCGTGCAGCGTGGGCAGCGCCCCCGCGGCCAGGAACGCGTCGGGCAGGCCGATCGGCACGATGCGTACGCCCGCCCCGGCGTACGCCAGGCACGAGGCCACGGACTCGGCCAGCCCGCCGATGACGGTGTGGTTCTCCAGCGTCACCACGAGGCGGCCCTTCGCCGTCTCGCGCAGGATCGCCTCGGTGTCCAGCGGCTTGATGGTCGGGACGTGCAGGACGGCCACGTCGATGTTGTCGGCCGCCAGTTCCTTCGCCGCGGACAGGGCCCGCGTCGTCATCAGCCCCGTGGAGATGAACAGCACGTCGCGGCCGGTGCGGAGCTCCGCTGCCTTCCCGAGTTCGAAGCGGTAGTCGTACTCGTCGAGCACGGTCGGCACGGCGCCGCGCAGCAGTCGCAGGTAGGTCGGCCCCGGGCTGGCGGCCAGGGCCGGGACGGCCTGCTCGATGTCCACGGAGTCGGCCGGATCGACAATGGTCAGGCCGGGCATGCCACGCAGGATGGCCAGGTCCTCGGTGGCCTGGTGGCTGGGGCCGTAACCGGTGGTGAGGCCCGGCAGCGCGCCGACGACATTGACGTTGAGCCCGGGCTCGGCGATGTCCAGGCACAGGAAGTCGTACGCGCGGCGGGTGGCGAAGACGGAGTACGTGGAGGCGAACGGTACGAGTCCCACTTCGGCCATGCCCGCGGCGGCCCCCAGCATGGACTGCTCCGCCATGCCCATCTGGAAGAACCGGTCGGGGTGGGCCTCCCGGAAGATGTGCATGTCGGTGTACTTGGCCAGGTCGGCGGAGAGTCCGACGATCTCAGGGCGCTCCTCGGCGAGCCGGGCCAGCGCGTGCCCGAAGGGTGCCTTGGTGGTGCGCTGTCCCTCCTCCGCGATCGAGGCGATCATCGCCGAGGTGGTGAGCTTGCGGGGCGCGTCCGTGGCCGTGGCGGGGGCGTTCATGCGTCGGTTCCCTTCCGGGTGCGGTGGTGGGTTCGGTCCAACTCGTCGCGGGCGACTTGCCATTCGTGCTCCTCGACCCGCATGAAGTGGGCCTTCTCGCGGGTCTCCAGCAGGGGTACGCCGCGCCCGATCCGGGTGTCGCAGATCAGTACCGAGGGCGAGCCGCGGTGCGCGCGGAGTGCGTCGAAGGCGGTGACGAGGGCCTCGATGTCATTGCCGTCCACTCGTATGGCATGCCAGCCGAATGCCTTCCACTTGTCCGTGACGGGCTCGGTGCGCAGCACGCCCGCGGTGGGACCGTCCGCCTGGAGGGCGTTGACATCGACGATGGCGGTGACGTTGTCCAGACCGTGGTGGGCGCAGGCGAGCGCCGCTTCCCAGGTGGAACCCTCGTCGAGCTCACCGTCGGAGAGCAGGTTGTACACGCGTGCCGTGCTGCCCTGGTGGCGCAGTCCGAGCGCCATGCCCGCCGCGACGCCGAGGCCGTGGCCGAGTGACCCGCCGGAGATCTCCATGCCGGGTGTGTACGAGGCCATGCCCGACATGGGCAGCCGCGAGTCGTCGCTGCCGTACGTGGACAGCTCCTCGACGTCCAGGATTCCGGCCTCGGCCAGTGCCGCGTACAGGGCGATGGCGTAGTGCCCGATCGAGAGCAGGAACCTGTCGCGCTCCACCCAATCCGGGTCCTCGGCACGGTAGTTGAGTACGTCCTTGTAGGCGACGGCGAGGATGTCGGCGACGCCGAGTGCCTGCCCGATGTACCCCTGGCCCTGCACCTCGCCCATGTCCAGGGCGTGCCGCCGGATGCGGTACGCCGCGTCGCGCAGTGCGTCGATCCGTTGGGTGCGGTCGGTGTCGCTCTCGACGGCGGGTGCGAGTGTGGAATCGGTAGCGCTCACTCTTCAGTGCTCCTTGTGGGTGGGGGCTGACGGGCTCGGGACGAGAGTGCGTCGAGTGCCGTGGGCGGAGGGGCCGGCCGTGGGGGATGCCTGGTCGCGCGCGTGCCAGGTCTCGCGGGTCACCAGCGTCGCCAGGAGCCCGAGCAGGCCGTAGAAGCTGAACAGGGCGGCGGGGCCCACCCAGCCGGTGGTGGAGTACAGCGCGGTGGCGATCATGGGCGTGAAGCCGGAGACGACCGCGGAGAGCTGGTAGGCGAGGGAGGTGCCGGCCGTACGGGTCTTGGTGGCGAACAGCTCCGAGAACCAGGCGCCCTGCACGCCTGCCAGGGCGTTCTGGCAGATGCAGTAGCTGACCACGAACGTCAGCAGCACCAGTACCGCGTTCTCGGTGCCCACCAGCAGGAACATCGGGACGCCCCACAACAGTGTGACCGCCGAGCCCAGCAGGTAGACCGGGCGTCGCCCGATCCGGTCGGAGAGGGCGCCCCAGAAGGTGGTGGCGAGTATGCCGAGGGCCGCGGCCGTCACCAGGGCGGTGAGGGAGACGGTCCCCGAGACGTTCGGCGCGGCGTCGTCGTCCAGGTAGGACAGTACGAAAGTGATGGAGACGGCGTAGCCGGCGGTCTCGGCCGTACGGAGGCAGAAGGCGCGCAACACGTTGCGCCAGTCGTCGCGGAGTACTTCCAGCAGTGGGTTCTTGGCGACCTCGCCGGACTCCTTGAGCTCCTCGAACTCCGGCGACTCGTCGATCTTCAGCCGGATGAGGATGCCGACGACGATCAGTACGGCGCTCAGCAGGAAGGGGACCCGCCAGGCCCAGGAGCCGTCCAGCGTGCGGGTGCTGACCAGGAACGCGAGGTTGGAGAGCAGCAGCCCGACCGGGAAGCCGGCCTGGGTGATGCCGGTGTACAGGCCGCGTTTGCGCCACGGGGCGTGCTCGAAGGTCATCAGGATGGCGCCGCCCCATTCGGCGCCGAAGGCGAGCCCCTGCACGATGCGCACGATGACCAGCAGAATCGGTGCCCAGACGCCGACCGTCTGGTAGGTGGGCAGACAACCGATGAGGACGGTGGCGACTCCCATGATCAGCAGGGAGCCGACGAGCACCGGCTTGCGGCCGATGCGGTCGCCGAGATGACCGGCGATGATGCCGCCCAGGGGGCGTGCGGCGAAGCCGATGCCCAAGGTGGCGAACGACAGCAGCGTCGCGGCGAGCGGCTCGGAGTCGGGGAAGAAGACGTCCCCGAAGTAGAGCGCGGCGGCGGTGCCGAAGCCGATGAAGTCGTACGTTTCGATGACCGCGCCGACGCTGCAGCCGACGGCCACTCTGCGGCGTTCCGGCGAACCTTCCGGCCGTGGGTGAGCCGGCGGTGGCGAGGGTGGTGGGATGGAGCTGACCATGCGGATCCTCCTCGATCGCACTGCGTCTGCCTGGCGCTGTTGACTGTTAACACTCAACAGCGAGGTTGATACTGAGTGCCGTGCAGGCGCTTGTCAACGCTTCTGACGGAGACGGGTGGCAGATGGTCGGCGGTCAACTGTTGACAGTAGACTTCGCGAGCCACGCGCTGCCGTACAGCACTGAAGGGGGAAACGGCCGTGACCGTTCCGGCATTGCCGAACCTTGATCGATCGACGTTGCGCGAGCGTGCCCTGGTGGCCCTGCGCACCGCGATCACCACAGGTCAGTACCGCCCGGGGGACCACCTGGGCGAGGTCGAGATCGCCTCCAGCATGTCGGTCAGCCGTGGCACCGTGCGCGAGGCGCTGCGGCATCTGCAGCAGGAAGGGCTGGTCGTGGCCGGCGCCCGTGGCATGTTGCGGGTGCGCGTCCTGTCGCCGCAGGAAGTGCGCGAGCTGTTCCAGGTACGAGAAGCCCTCGAAGGGCTGGCCGTGGCACAGGTCATCGCCTCCCCGGACCGTACGGCAGCGGTGGCGGCACTCCGGGAAGCGTTGCGCCGCCTGGACCGGGCTCTCGAGGTGCAAGGCGACCTCGAAGGCCAGGTGGAAGCCGACCTCGCCTTCCACTTGCTGCTCTGCGAACTGTCGCGGAACTCAATGCTGGTGACGACCTGGCGCCATCTCGAGGGCCCGACGCGCATCGTGGTGATGAGCGCCGCCGGCGAGCAACGAAAGCTCACCATGTCCGCGGCCCATCACGCCCCCATCGTCGACGCCATCGAGCGCGGAGACGCGGACGCCGCAGTGGCCATCCTCCACGAGCACATGAGCAACGCCATTGCCAACCTGCAGGCCCCTGCCGGGGGAGACACGACCTAGGACTCAAAGTTCCGTGTCGCTCCATTGGTCCAGCAGGCTGTCATCGGAGTCCCCGGCGGTTTCGTCCGGGCCGTTGTGCAGGGACTGTTCGGTCCAGATGACCTTGCCGCGGGCGGTGTAGCGGGTGCCCCAGCGCTGGGTGAACCGGGCGACGAGCAACAGCCCGCGGCCGCCCTCATCGGTGGTCTTGGCCCGGCGCAGGTGCGGGGAAGTGCTGGAGCCGTCGGCGACCTCGCAGATCAGGCTGTCGCGGTCGTACAGCAGCCGGAGCCGGATCGGTTCGGCGCCGTACCGGATGGCGTTGGTGACCAGCTCGCTGATCACCAACTCGGTGGCGTAGGAGATCCGGTCCAGGCCCCAGCTCTCCAACTGGCGGAGGGCTTCGGCGCGGACGCGGGAGACGGCGGCGGGATCGGAAGGCACGTCCCAGTCCGCGGCCCGGTCCGGGTCCAGCAGCCGGGTGCGGGCCACGAGCAGGGCAACGTCGTCGCTGGGGCGGGCCGGCAGCACCGCATCGATTACCGCCTGACAGGTTTCCTCCCGGGTACGGTCTGCCGCGTCGGCCAGGGCGGTGCGCAGCAGGTCCAGGCCGGTGTCGATGTCGCGGTGCCGGTCCTCGATGAGCCCGTCGGTGTACAGGACCAGCCGGGAGCCCGCGGGCAGATCCAGTTCGGCGGTCTCGAAGGGCAGGCCGCCGCCCAGGCCCAGCGGCGGGGAGACCGGTACCTCTGGATACTGCACACTGCCGTCCGGATACACCACGGCCGGTCCCAGATGCCCGGCCCGGGCAATCGCGCAGCGTCCGGTGACCGGATCGTAGATCGCATACAGGCAGGTGGCACCGGTGATCCGCCGCGCCTCGCCCTGAACGGCCGCGCCCTCCTCGACGCGGCGCCCCTCGCCATGTGCGGCCTCGCCGTCGTCGATACGCGCGACGAGCTCGTCCAAGTGGCCGAGGAGATCGTCGGGGGACAGGTCCAGGGTCGAGAAGTTGTGCACCGCGGTACGCAGTCGGCCCATCGTGGCCGCGGCGTGCAGGCCGTGCCCGACGACATCACCCACGACCAGGGCAACGCGCGCGCCGGGCAGCGGAATGATGTCGTACCAGTCCCCGCCCACCCCCGCCCGCGCGGGCAGGTAACGGTGCGCCACCTCCAGCGCGGACTGCTCGGGCAGCACGTGCGGCAGCAGACTGCGCTGCAGGGTGACGGCCATGGTGTGCTCGCGGGTGTAGCGGCGGGCGTTGTCGATGGACACCGCGGCGCGCGCGGCCAGCTCCTCGGCGAAGGACAAGTCCTCCTGCTCGAACGGCGCGTTCTCCGAGCGCCAGAAATCGGCCGTCCCCAACACCACTCCGCGCGCCCGCAGTGGTACGGAAATCAGGGAGTGGATGCCGTAGTCCAGGACGCTCTCGGCGAGCTCCGCATTCTGCGCGCGCCAGCCGTCGGAGGCGGCCAGATCGGGTACGAGCACGGCGTGGCCGCCCGCCACGGACGGGATCGGCTCGCCCACCGGGAGGAGCGGTGGGTCGTCGTGGATGCCGCGCAGGGCCGTGCGGCGCATCTCCGTGCTCGCCGCGTCCGGCTCCTCCCCACGTGGCACGGCCTCCAGCAGTTCGACGGTGACGAAGTCGGCGAACAACGGGACCGCCACCTCGGCCAGTTCCTCGGCGGTACGCACCACGTCCAGCGTCGTGCCGATCCGCACCCCGGCGTCGTACAGCAACTGCAGCCGCTCCCGCGCCACCTCGGCCCGCCCGGCCAGCGCCCGCAACTCGGTGGTGTCGCGCAGTGTGACCACGCTGCCCGCCGGGCCACCGTGGCGGTCCACGGGTCGCACGTTCACGGCCAGCAGCCGGTCACCGGCCAGGTGGACTTCGTCGGTGGCCCGGCGGCCGGAGGCCAGCAGCTCGGCGGTGCCGGGTGCCAGGCCGAGGTCGGTGACCTGCCGTTGTTCCGCGTCCGGCGGCAGGTCGAGGAGCCGCCGCGCTTCGTCGTTGGCCAGCAGCAGCCGCCCGTCGCCGACGATCAGTACACCTTCGCGTACCGAGTGCAGCACCGCGTCGTGATGCTCGTACATCCGGGTCATCTCCAGCGGGCCCAGGCCGCGGGTCTGGCGCCGCAACCGCCGGCTGACCAGCGCCGACCCGCCCGCTGCCAGGAGGACCGCGCCACCCGCGGCACCGAGGAGCACCGGCAGCTGCCGCTCCACCTTCTCGTTCACGTCCGCGACCGTGACCGAGGGGGACACCATGCCGGCCACCGAGCCGTCCGGCCGGAAGATCGGCACCACTGACTGGACGACCTGCGCCTCTCCGCCGGGCCTGACGGGCCCCCGGGCGTTCTCAATGATGGTGCGGCCGGCCAGCGACGGTCCGATGGTGCCGATGAATCGCCTGCCGACCTGCTTCGGGTCCGGGTGGGTGTACCGGGTCCCGTCCGTTTTGATCACGACGAGGACGTCGAGCCCCGACCGCTTCCGGATCTCGTCGGTACGCCGCTGCAGCACCGCGTGCGGGTCGGGGCTGTCCAGCGCCGCCGCGGTCCCCGGGGCATTCGCGAACGCCTCGCCGGCGACCAGTACCTCGCTGCGGGCCGCCTCCGTGGCCTGCCGCCTGGCCTGCACGACCAGCAGCGCCGCCGTGACGGCGACGAGCAGTACCACCACCGCCAGCTGCAGGAGAAACACCTGGCCGGCGACGCTCCGCGGGCTCAGCACGGACCATCCGCGCCGCTCCCGTGGCGGACGAGGCCGAGGAGATCGACGCGGCCGACGGGAAGGCGGTACCGCGAACCGGCGGAAGGAACCCTGCATGCCCATGATCCCAGTCTTCCCGACCGCGGCCACCGAACCCGGGCAGCAGGGCCTACCTGCCCGGCGTGGAGGCCAGGTCGATACCGTCCTCGGTCGCCCCGGCCGGTTGCCCGTCGCGGCGCGCGTCCCACGTGGCGAGGTCGACGACCTCGTCGTCCGGGAAGAGGGCGCAGGTCCGGCCGTCGGCCACGAACACACTGCGCGGCGCGGTGTCCAGCACGGACGCGGCGACGAACGTACCGACGATGTGGGTGAAGTCGCAGACCGCGCCGATGCGGAACAGCGACCGGGATTCGTTGGTGACCTCGTCGCCCCCGGCGCGCAGCACGATGCGCTGATCGGCGGCGATGGCGCGAGTGGTGACGGCGACGGCGATGTTCTCCAGTCCGTCCGAGGCGACCGCGGCCAGGGCGCGTGCCCGCCGTACGGAGAGACGTTCCAGCAGGAAGCGGTCGCCGCCGCGGCCGAGAATGACGGGGATGTCGCGGGCGCGGGCCAGTGGCAGGCAGGCGGCCTGGGGATTGCGTTCCACGGCGACCACCTTGACGCCGAGGTTGCGCAGCTGGGCGGAGAGCCGCAGGCCCACCTGGCCCAGGCCGACGACGATGACATGGTCCCGGCGCGGGATGGAGCGGGCGCCGAGGATGCTGGTCATCCGGTGTCCAGTGAACCGGTCGACCACGCTCGCGGTGAAGACGGCGGCCAGGACCAGGACGCCGAGCATGGAGACGGCGGAGAAGATCTTGTACCAGCCCGGACCGTGCTCCGCGTGCGGCGAGGAGCCGACCGTGGTGAGCGTGCGGGCGGCATTCCACGTGGCATCCGGCAAGGGCTCGTGCAGTACGAGGACACCGAGCGTGATGTCCACCGCCAGGGCCAGCAACAGCGCGGTAAAACTCGCGACGAGCACCTTGGCGGACGTACCGAGGGACCGGAACCAGGACGCAACGCCGGACCGCGGCCGGTGGTCCGCACCGGTGGTGAGGGACCGCTTGGGCAGATGCTCGATCGCGGTGGTGACGCCTTCCCGGCGGACGCCGACGACGTCGCTCTCCAGGGGCTGGAGGATGGCGTACTGGGGCGCGAGGCAGCTGGCCAGCAGGCTGGGCACGATGGCATCGGTCATGCTCAGCACGGTGCAGTTGGGCACGGTCCGGCTGACCTCGTCGGCAACGGTGCGGTCGAAGAGAGTCACCACCAGCCGGACGCCGGGCTTGAGGTGTTCGGCCAGCAGCGCGTAGCGCAGGGCGACGATGTCGTCGCGGGAGACGACGGCGATCGCGTCGACGGGGTGCTGCAGCCGCCGGCGCAGGGTGTCGTCGTCGGGGCGCGGCAGCCGGTACGCGGTGCCGCCCCAGCGCTCGACGCACGCGGCGGCCGAGCGGCCCAGGGCTTCGTCGTCCTCAATGATCACAATGCGCTGCCCCGCCGTGGGGGCGTGCAGGCGTGCGTCGGCATGGGGTATCTGTGAGCTCAACCCGTCGGCCTTTCTGCAACGTCGGGGCCCGAGCTGCCCCTGGACTTGGAGGGCCCGGCATTGCCTGGTCGAGGCGGGGCGGGAGTGCCACTGCTCAGCCCGTACGGATCGCGTGCCTCGCCGTCACGTGCCAGAGGGTGCGGCACGGGCCGAGGCGCTGAGCTGAAGTGCTCCTTTTGTAACACGCCCCCGCGGGCGGCCGACTCCGCCGCCTGTCACAAATCTTCCCGCCGGATTGGTACAGATGTAGCAGTTACAGCAAGTCGGCACGCGCGGATGGCGCCGATTTCCGCCCTCATGGGTGAGATGTGTGATTAGCCGGTGAACTTTGGGGAACCAGGAGGCAGGCAAAGCCCGACAAGGTGCGGAGGCGGTATGAACGAGAAGCAATCGTCATCGTCAGGCAGGCTTCCGGGACCGCTTCGCGCGATCTCGTCGAACCTGAGCCATATGCCCGTCGTCAAAGAGGTGACGAAGGCGACCGAAGGCGCGCTGAACGCGGTGGGCATCGTGTCACCGCGCGGGCGACGCGTCGCGGCGTACACCGGTGCCGGGCTGCTCGGCGTGGCCGGTGTCATCGAATGGCCGATCGCGGTGGCCGGCGCGGCTGCCGTGTGGCTGACCCAGCCCCGCCCCGAAGAGGACGGACACCGCGCGGCGCACGACGGCCACGGCCGGCACACACCGGCTGCCAAGACCCAGACGAAGAGCCACGCGAAGACCCCGGCGAAGAGCCAGACCAAGAGCCAGTCGACGAGTCATGCGAAGACCCCGGCGAAGAGCCAGGCGAAGACCACGGCGACGAGCCACTCCCCGAGCAAGACCAAATCCGCGGCCAAGTCCACGGGCAAGGCGACCGGGAAGGCGACGACGAGCGGCGGACGCTCGCGTACCGCATCGGGTACGAAGGCGACGAAGCGGCCCGCATCGCGGGCAAAGGCAACGGCTTCCTGACCGTGCATCTTGTCCAGGGGGCGGTCGGCGGCACGGCGTCCGTACCCGAGGAGACGGGTGACCGTGCGCGTCGGACGTGTGATGAGGGTGGGACATGGTTCTGGGGCTGCTGACCCGTTTGCCCGCGGCCGGACTGGGCGTAGCCCTGTCCGCGCCCGGTTATGTTGCCCGCGGGCTGGAGACCGCGCCCGGTTACGTCGCCCGCGGGCTGGAGGCCGCGCCCGGCTATGTCGCCCGTGGGCTGGAGGCGTGCGCCACGGTGGCCGGGGAGGCCATTGACATCGGCCGGCGTGCCGCGTCGGACGGCGCGGCGGCGGTCGCGGAGACCACGGTCCACGTGGCCCATGTGGCACGCAACGCAATGCCGGGCGGAATGGAGGAATGGCGCGCCGGTACCCGGGTGCACCTGGCGTTGCAACCGTCCTCCGACACCGACGACGCCCGGGTACGGCGTGCGGGCGGAGTGGAAGCGGTGGCCCAGAAGGTGGCCACCGCGCTCGCGGAACGTCCGGACGTACTGCTCGCCTACTGGGACGGCGGCCTCGCGCGGCTGGTGGTCACCGCCTCGCAGGACGCGGCCACCGACCGCGTGGTGAAAAAAGCCAACGCCCTGGCCGAACGGTACGGGCTGACGCATGCGCCGCTGCACGAGTTCGCGCACCCGGAAGGCACCACGGCGGTGCGGGTCGCCGCGACGGCGCTGGCACTGGACGCCGTCGGCGTGGCAGCGGCGACGGCGGCGCGCGCATGGCGCGTACCGCGCTCGTCCCGGGTGGTGACGGCGGGTGTGACGCTGCTGCGGGAGAGCCCGCGTTTCCGCGCACTGCTGAAGAGCCGGTTCGGTGCGGCCGGAGCGGACCTGGCGCTCGCCACGGTGAACGCCGCGGTGCACGGCGCCGGGCAGTCCCCCAGCTCGTTGGTACTGGACGGGATGCTGCGCGCGGGACAGCTCGTGGAGAGCGTGGCGCGGGCGGCCGTCTTCGACGCCGCCCATGACCGGGTGTGCGCGCCGGAACGATGCAGCATGACAACGCGGGAGGTCGCCCGGCCACCGTTGCGTCCGACTCCGGCGCAGGAGTACGCGGCCCATGCCGCCACCGGCAGCATGCTGGGCGCCGCCGCGACCCTGCTGCTCAGGCGGAACCTCAACGAGGCGGCGGAGGCGGTGCTGTCGGGCTCCCCGAAGGCCGCCCGGTACGGGCCGGTGGCCTTCTCCACGGCCCTGGGCAGTGCCCTCGCGCGCGAGGGCGTACTGATCCGAGACCCCGAGCGGCTGAAGCAGTTGCAACTGGTGGACACGGTGGTGTTGCATCCCAGCGCGCTGCGCGGCAGCAGGCGCACGCTCTGCGACGTGCATACCAGTGCGGAGGACTGGGACCACGACCGGCTCTGGCGGGCAGCTGCCGCGGCCCTGAATCCAGAAGGAAGCTACGACGCGGCCGGGGTCGAGCTGCGTCCGGTACCGGGCCAGCCCTCTGCCGAGACGGGCATGATGATCGCCTCCGACGGCGGGCGGGACGTCGGTACGGTGACGATCGGCTGGGAACTCGACCCGCTGACCGAAGCCGTACTGGACGCGGCCCGGCAGGCGGACCAGTACACCATCGTCGTGGACGATCCGTCGCTCGCCGACTTCACGGCCCTGGCCGACGAGGTCGTCTCCGCCGAGCGCCCGCTGGTGGACCACGTACGGAGCCGTCAGGCCGACGGGCACGCGGTGCTGACCGTTGCGCGCGTACCGGCCCCGCACGACGTGACCGACGCGCAGAAGCACCCGAAGGACTACCTGGCGGACCACCCGGAGGACGAAGAGCTGCTGGCCGGGCTGCTGGGCAGTGACGTGGCGGTGGCCCTCATCGACGACGAGAGCGCCGTCGTGTGGGACGCGGACGTGATGGCTTTCGGCGGCCTGAAGGATGTGTGGCGGCTGCTGGTGGCCGTGCCCGCGGCACGGTCCGTGGGCCGGCAGTCGATGATCCTCGCCCGGGCCGGCGCGGCGCTGTCCGGTCTGCTGGTCGCCACCGGCGCCCAACGGCGCGGGCTGGCCTTCCTCACCGGCTCGCAGCACGCCCCGGTCAACGCCGCGGCCATGGGAGCACTCGTGGCGGGATGGCGGGCGGCCGTCGGTGTGGCCGCCGCATCGGCCCCGCAGCCACGGCCCCGCGTACCGTGGCACGCGCTGGAACCCGACGAGGCGGTGGCCCGGCTGGAGAGCAGCCGCCCCGGCGCGCCCACCCCCCTGGCCGGTGCGATGGCGACGACCCGTGCCGTGGCCGCACGGGTGACGGGCCATCCCGTCCTCGCGCCGGCCCGCTGGTCGGTACGGCTCGCCAACGCGGTACGAGCCGAACTGGACGACCCCCTCACCCCCGTACTCGCCGTCGGCGCGGCGGCCTCCGCCATCGTGGGATCGGCCGTCGACGCGACCCTCGTCGTCGGGGCGATGGGCATGAACGCGCTGGTCGGCGGCGTGCAGCGGCAACGCGCCGAACAGGCCCTGACCGCGCTGGCCAGGGGCCAGAAGCGGAAGGCCCGCCGCGCCGCGAGCCGCGCTGACGTTGCGTCGGCCACGACTGACGATGCGTCGGCTGCGACTGACGTGGTGTCGACCACGGTCGACGCGGCACGGCTGGTCCCGGGCGATGTGATCAAACTGGACGTGGGCGATGTCGTCCCCGCCGATGCGCGGCTGCTGGCGCTGAACGGCCTGGAGGTCGACGAGTCCTCGCTGACCGGCGAATCCCTCCCCACCACCAAACAACTCACCGCAACACCGCAGGCAGCCATCCCCGACCGCCGGTGCATGGTCTTCGAGGGCACCACCGTGGTCGCAGGGCAGGCCACCGCCGTAGTGGTGGACACGGGGGAACACACCGAAGCCGGCCGGGCCGTCACACTCGCCTCCCGCACCCCGCCGGCCGCCGGCGTCCAGGGGCGCCTGCAGGAACTCACCCGCAAGGCACTGCCGCTCACCTTCGCGGGCGGCGCCGCGGTCGCCGGGCTCTCCCTGCTCCGGGGCCGTCCGATCCGCCAGGCCATCGGGGGCGGCGTGGCCGTCGCGGTCGCGGCCGTACCCGAGGGACTTCCGCTGGTGGCAACGGTGGCGCAGCTGGCGGCCGCCCGCCGGCTGTCCCGCCGCGGCATTCTGGTACGTACTCCCCGCGCCCTGGAGGCCCTCGGCCGGGTGGACACGGTGTGTTTCGACAAGACCGGCACACTGACCGAGAACCGGCTGCGCGCGGTCCGTGTCGCCACCGCCGACGGGACCGTCTGCCGACCGCAGGACGAGGAAGCCGTCGACGTACTGCGGCTGGCGGGGCGCGCCTGCCCGCCGGAGACCGAGGACACCGCGGGGCGGCAGGCGCACGCCACCGACGAAGCCGTACTGGCCGCCGCCCCCGCCGACCCCGAGTGGACCCCCACAGCCGGCCTCCCCTTCGAAGCCAGCCGCGGCTACACCGCCGCCATCGGCGAGACGGGGAACGGGAGTTGCCTGCTCGTGGTCAAGGGAGCGCCCGAAATCGTGCTGGACGCCTGCGTGGAACTCCCGGCGGAGGCGACCGAGTGGGCCCAGTCCCTCGCCGGTGAGGGACTGCGCGTCCTCGCCGTCGCCACCCGCCGCCTCACCACCGGCCTCGACGCCGACGTACTCGTCAACGAACCACTGGAGAAACTCGAGTTCAAGGGTTTTGTCGCACTCGCCGACGCCCCGCGTCCGGGCTCCGCACCCATGATTCAAGGGCTGCGGGAGGCCGGGGCGAGGCCGGTCATGCTGACCGGTGACCATCCCCATACCGCCCGTGCGGTCGCTCTGGCGCTGGGCTGGCCGGACGACACCAAGGTGGTCACCGGCGAAGAGCTCGCGGCCTCGGACCGGGCGGGCAGTGCCCGTCTGCTGCGGGACGCCGGGGTCGTCGCGCGCGTCGCTCCCGAGCAGAAGCTCCAGGTGGTCGAGGCGTTGCGGGCCGCGGGCAAGGTGGTGGCGATGGTCGGGGACGGTGCCAACGACGCCGCGGCCATCCGGGCGGCGCATGTCGGTGTCGGCCTCGCGGCCCGTGGCTCGGCCGCCGCACGCAACGCCGCCGACCTGGTACTGACCGAACCGGACCTGTCCGTGCTGGTCGACGCCATCACGGAAGGACGGGCCCTTTGGCGCAGCGTCGCGGACGCCATCAGCATCCTGATCGGCGGCAACGCGGGCGAGGTCGGTTTCACCGTGCTCGGCACGCTGTTCTCCGGAGTGTCGCCGCTGTCCACCCGCCAGTTGCTGCTTGTCAACCTGCTGACGGACATGTTCCCCGCGATGGCCGTGGCCGTCACACCCTCGGACGTTCGCAACACGGAGGAGCCCGAGTCCGCCACGGCGGGCAGCGCGCCGGACGGTACGAGTGCGGACGGTACGAGCGCGGTCGGTACCAGTGCCCCGGTCGGTACCACCGCACTGGGGGCGCCGCTGTTGCGTCAGATCCGCCAGCGGGGTGTGGTGACCGCGCTGGGTGCCACCGTCGCCTGGCTGATCGGCCGCTTCACACCGGGCACCGCGCGCCGTACCAGCACCATGGCCCTGTGCGGTGTCGTCGGCGCCCAGCTCACCCAGACCCTGACCGGCCGCCACCGCAGCCCACTGCTGTGGGCGACCACGCTCGGCTCCGCCGCCGCGCTGATGGCCGTCGTACAGACACCCGGCCTCAGCCACTTCTTCGGCTGCACGCCGCTGGGGCCCGTGGCCTTGGCGGGTGTGGCCGCCGCCATCGCGACCACCATCGTGGGGCCGCGCGCCATGCCGCCCCTCGAACGCCTCCTCACCCGCGTCCAGACCCAACTGCGCCCGACGGCCCCCGCGCCGTCGTAACCCCTGCAGCACCGCCCCGCTACCGCACCGCTGCACCCTTGTGCCCCGACACCGGTAGTCTCGGCACCTTGCTTGTTACTCATGGTGTTCTTGGTGCGGGAGGGTTTGCGTGCGAGTGTGGCGACGTTGTATGGACGCGGCTGAGGTGCGGGGGAGTGAAGCACGCGCCGACTATGTGAAGGTCGCGCAGTTCATGCAACGCAGGGAGCCGGCCGGGTACGCGGCGGTGCGGCTGCTGACACCTGCGCACTTCCAACCCCATGTGCTGGCCGGTTATGCGTTCGCCTCGTTCACCGACGACCTCTGTGACCACGGCACGGTGTCGGAGAGGATGCGGCGCTTCGACGCCTGGGCACGCCAGATCCGGGCAGCGTTGGATTCCGGTACCGCCCGGCACCCCCTCCTGCGCGCATTCCTGTACACATCATCACTGCGTGACCTGCCCCGCCACTGGATCGAGTCCTACCTGGACGGCGCGCGCATCGACCTGGACTTCCCGGGGTTCGCCACGGAGGCCGACTACCAGGCGTACGTGGACCAGCTCACCTGGCCCTTCCTCATGATCACGACGGGACTGGCCCAGCAGGGCGGCGGCAGCCCCGAATTCGCGCAGAGCTGCCGACTGGTCGCCGACGCGGGCCAGCGCACCGACATCCTGACGGACCTGGCCGAGGACCTGCGGGACGGGCGCCTCTACCTGCCCCTCGACGCACTCGCGCAGCACGGTGTCGACCGCGCCGACCTCGCCGCGGGGCGCAACGTCCCCGGCGTCCGAACGCTGCTCTCCGAAGCCGCCGACAAGGCCCACGCCACACTCCGCGAGGCGTCCCGCCTCCTGGACGAACTCCCCGATGAGTACGGCCCGTTGATGCGCTTCGTACTGGACCTGCACCACCAGCGTCTGCAAACGGTGGTGACCATGGGCCCGGCCGTCACCCGCCGACCGGCCCGCGACAACCCACTGACCTGCCTGCGCCTACTGGCCAGGGCCCGCCGCCCGCGCGGTACCGGACGGCCGGCGCCGCAGCCCCGACCGTCTGCAGGCAACGCGGCAGACGCCGAACGCATCGTGGCCTGATCTCAGAGGCAAAATGGAGTGGCGTGTGCTGGTGTTCTGTTGCTTGGATGCCCGGCGTGACTTCTGCCGATTTTGACGAGCACCGTGAGCGGGCATTGCTGGACCGGATCGAGGAGTACTACGACGCGGTGCCACGCCATGGCGCCCGCGTCGAGGATTACGGGCCGCTCACCCTGTTCGTACGGGAGGGCCAGGGGTGGCCGTTCTACGCACGTCCCGCACGTGGGTCTTCCGCACGGCCGGATGTCAGCGACGTGCGCAAGGTGCGCGCCCGCCAGCGGGAGTTGGGGATTCCGGAGAGTTTTGAATGGGTCGCCGAGACCACGCCCGCGCTGCGTGCGGCGGTCGAGGAGTCGGGACTCGTGGTCCATGAACACCCGCTGATGGTGCTCGATTCCGGCGACGGCGACGGCAACGGCAATGTCAGCGGCAGCGGCAGCGACGGTATATCGGTGCGGACAGTGGATGCGGACGATCCCGTGCTGGCCAGTGCCCTGGCCGTTCCTCATCTCGCCTTCGCCGAGCCGGGAACGCGCGTCGGGCTCGCGGGAACGCCGCAATTGGCGGAGGCGGCCGAGGCCTGTGTCCGCGATGGGTCGGTCGACCGTGCGAGGGTGCGTATTCGCGCGGGGCTGACGGTGGTCGCCGCGGCTGTCGAGCAGGAGGCGGTGCTGTCCGCGGGCCAGCACCAACCGCTCGCGGGAGTGAGTGAAATCGTTGGGGTCGGGACGCTCCCCGCGGCTCGGCGTCGTGGGCTCGGGCTTGCGGTGACCGCGACGCTGGTGTCCGACGCCCGGTCGCGGGGCGCGGACACCGTCTTTCTGTCGGCGGGTGACGAGGACGTCGCGCGAATCTACGCCCGACTCGGCTTCCGCCGCATCGGCACGGCGCTCATCGCCGAACCCGCTGAATGAGCGCCGAGGAGAACGGAGCGGCGTCCCGGGCTCCGGCGAGCGGGGCCCGGGACGTACGCTGCTGTTTCTTCGTCAGTCGAACTGACCGACCTGGTAGTTGCCGGCGGGCTGCTGGGTGATGACATTCGCGCGGTTGAAGGCGTTGATGATGGCGATGCTGCACACCAGGGCGGCCAGCTGCTCCTCGTCGTAGTACTTGGCGGCGTTCGCCCAGACCTCGTCCGAGACCCCGCCGGCCGCGTCGGCGATGCGGGTGCCCTCCTCCGTCAGCTCCAGCGCGGCGCGCTCCGCGTCGGTGAAGACCGTGGCCTCCCGCCAGGCCGCGACCAGGTTGATGCGTACCGAGGTCTCCCCGGCGGCAGCGGCGTCCTTGGTGTGCATGTCGATGCAGCCGGCACAGCCGTTGATCTGGCTGGCACGCAGCATCATCAGGTGCTGCGTCGCGAGCGGCAGCGACGACTCGGCGAGCGCCTTGCCCGCGGCGACGAAGTGCTTCAGGGCCTTGCCCGCGATCGGGCTGGCCATGAGGTTCAACCGAGCATCCATGGTGGACTCCTGTGCTGTCGGTGTGACTGGTTCACCTCTTGGACGGCTCGCCTCGGCGGGATGTGACATGGGCGGACGTGACGTGCGTCTCACCGCATGTCGGCCGGGCGTTCGCTGCTCTCGAAGGGGAAGCGGCGGCGGAAGTCGTCGGCCGCGTCCTCCAGGGTGCAGAAGCTGACGCCCTCGTGCCCTGAGACGTATTCGATGAAGCGTTCCAGCATCAGCAGGACCTGGGGGCGGCCGCTGACGTCGGGGTGCAGGGTGACGGGTATGACGGCGTAGTCCAGCTCTCGGTGCACCCAGTCGAACTGGTCTCTCCAGTCCTGTTCCAGGGCGCGCGGGCTGACGTAGCCGTGGCTGTTGTGGGAGTGCTTGTTGAACATCATGGGCGGCAGATCGTCGACGTACCAGTTGCCGCAGAACTCCACGAGATCCACCTCGTGACCGTGGACGAGCGGCTTCATCCAGTCCTTGGCGTCCGCGGTGTAGTCGATCTTCGTCCAGCTGTCGCCAACGCGGGCGTAGAAGGGGGTGAAGTCCCGGTAGTTCTGGGAGTGGTCGTAGGAGAAGCCGTACTTGTGGAGCAGGGCCGCGGTGTGGGCGGACATCTCCCACCACGGGGCGACGTAGCCGCGCGGCTTGCGGCCGGTCCACGACTCGATGAGCTCGACGCTCTTGGCGAGGACGTCCTCCTCCTGCTGCGGCGTCATCGCGATGGGGTTCTCGTGCGAGTAGCCGTGCGCGCCGACCTCGTGGCCCGCCGCGACGACCATCTCGGTCTGCTTGGGGAAGGTCTCGATGGAGTGCCCAGGAATGAACCAGGAGGTGCGGATGCCGTAGCGCTCGAAGAGCTTGAGCAGGCGCGGGGTGCCGATCTCACCGGCGAAGACGCCGCGCTGGATGTCGTTCGGGGAGTCCTCGCCCCCGTAGGAGCCGAGCCAGCCGGCGACGGCGTCCACGTCCACGCCGAGTGCGATCTTGATGTCCTTGGTCATGAGTCGTCTTTCGTCCGTTCGAGCAGTGGGTCAGTGGGCGTCGCGGGTGGTCTGCATACAGTCGGGGGCGGACTGCATACGGTCGAGGGCGGTCTGTATGCGGGCGACGGCGTCGGCCACGGCCGCGGTGTCGCCGTCGGTCCAGTCGCGTTCGGCCATGCTGTGTACGGAGATCCAGCCGGCCATCGCGCCGTCGCGCTCCACGGGCGCCAGCAGCTGGGCATTGACCCCGTACACGTCGATGAGCGCCTGCGGCGGATGCGGGTCGGCCCGGAAGTGCGGCTGGACCAGCGGCGCGCGATGGCGCTCCAGCCACTGCACGGTGTTGAGGCGGCGCTGGTCGAGGGAGGCGTCGCGGCGGATGGACCGGATGCCCTCGCCCAGCGCCTCGCCCGCGGTGAGGTCCACATGCAGTCCGTGCGCGGGCAGATCCACCCGGAAGGTGGTGCGATCGGCGCCGGTGGCCGCGAGCAGCTCGGTGAGGGCTTCCTGGAAGCGGGCGCGCAGGCTGCCGGAGCGCAGCAGGTCGCCGTGGCCGGGCAGCGCCGGGTGGGCGCCCGCCAGGTCGAGCGCCTGCCACAGAGTGGCGGCGACCGAGTCGAACACCGGGATGCCCAGGGCGGGTTCGAGATCGGCGGCAGGCCTGGCCCCGTACACATTGGTGCAGACGACGGCGACGGCGTGCGCGTCCGGGGCCGCGGCCTCGATCTGCCGGGCGACCTCGGGCTCCGGGACGCGGGCGAAGGCCTCGTTCTCGCTGATGCCGAGTGGTTCGGCGAGCGTGCAGGCGATGCCTTCCTTGGCGTACGTCTGCACGATCCGCTCGGCGACATCCGCCGTGTACGGCAGGGCGAGCCCGAGGCGGGTCACACCGTACGCGGCACAGGCGTCCAGCAGCGCGAGTGTGGAGGTGGTGGCGGGGACGCCGGTCTCCGCGGTGATCGCCTCGCACAGCGCGCGGTCGCGGTCGACGCCGAGCCAGGAGCCGGAGGTGCCGTTCCAGGCGATGACATCGACGCGCGCGTCGGCGAGCTGCCGGGCCGCGGCGAGCATGGGCGCGGGATCGAACTGGGCGTCGGAGCCCGAGTCGAGGGCGATCCGGGTGACGGGGACGCGCGCGAAGTGCGCGGTGGCCGCGCCGCTGCCGTGCAGCAGATCGTAAGTGACCGGCTCCAGGCAGGTGTTGGAGGACGGGGTGAGCATTCCGATGCGTACCGTGCTCATGCGTTCCGTACTCATCGGACGGCCAGCCTCCTGCTGTAGTCGAGGACGAGGGACGCGGCGGTGAAGAGGATTCCGGCGCCGACGAAGTAGAGGAGCGCCCAGGTGTAGGAGCCGGTGCCGCCGACGATGAAGCCGACGACGATGGGGGTGACGATGCCCGCGATGTTCCCGGCGAGGTTCATCGCACCGCCCACGACACCGGCGTTGGCGCGCCCGCCGAGGATGGACGGCAGTGACCAGAAGAGACCCGCCCAGCGGAGGAAGAACAGCACGCCGGACAGCAGGAGTACGGCGGTCAGCGCGTCGGGGACGAGCACCACACCGAGCAGTCCGGCGACGACCGCGGCCCCGGCGACCCCCATGAGCGTACGCATCACCTTGTTGGCGCCCGCGCCCCTGGAACGCCAGTGGTCGGCGAGCCAGCCGCCGAGGAGTTCGCCGACGAAGCCCGAGCCGAAGATGGCCAGGGTCGACCAGCCGATGGTCTTGATGTCGAAGCCCTTGGACTCCGAGAGGTAGAGCGGGCCCCAGGTGAGCAGGCCGTAGAAGACGCCGTTGAAGCCCATCCAGCCCAGGCACATCGCCCAGAAGGAGCGGTGCTTGAGGTAGGGGCGCAGACCGGTGCGCTCGTCGCTGCCGGGCGCCTCGGCGTCCTCCTCGGCGTGTGCGCGCTCGATGTACGCGGCCTCCGCCTCGTTGACGCCGGGGTGGTCGCGCGGGGTGTTGCGGACGTACCAGTAAGCGAGGAGGCCCACGACCACGGTGGCGACGCCCGCGATGACGAAACTGGTCCGCCAGCTGCCGGTCCAGGCGATGAGGCCGGAGATGATGATACCGCCGAGGGCCGCGCCGAGCGGTGCGCCGCCGTCCAGGAGCACGGCGCCGCGGCCGCGCTCCTTGGCGGGCAGCCACTGGGCGTTGAGCTTGCCGCCGGCCGGCATCACCGGGGCCTCGACGGCGCCGAGCAGCAGCCGGTAGCCGAGCAGCGAACCGGCCCCGGTGGAGGCCGCGGTGACGGCCTGGGCGATGCCCCAGCCGACGCAGGCGCCGGAGGCCATGACGCGCGGGCCGAACCGGTCGATGAGCCAGCCGCCGGGGATCTGCATCAGCGCGTATGTCCAGAAGAACGCGCTCAGCACGAAACCGGTGGTCTCCTTGCTCAGCTTCAGGTCCTCGGTGATGAGGGGGAGGGCCACCGAGACCGAACCACGGTCGATGTAGTTGAGTGCGACGACTGCGAGGAGCAGCAGAAACATCTTCCAGCGGACCCGGGTGGGCCGGCCTTCGCCGGTGTCTCTGCCGGGGGAAACGGCGGCCTGTCCGGCCGCGGGTGAACTCATGGTGGACCCTCGATTCGGCATGGCGGGGTACAGCAGTTCAGGTAGATTCGCCATGCGCACGACCTCGGCGTTCCGCGCTATGGCATACCAAATAATGGGGACGCCGCGGAGGGCCGTCAAGGGTTTGGTATACCGTAATCGGGTCTTCGTGGAGGGGACACATGAGCCGGAACACACCGCAGCCCGCCGCGTCTCTCGCCGGAACGGCGTGGTTGCGCGACCAGGTCTGCGAGGACCTGCGCGACCGCATCATCACCGGACGCCTGGCACCGGGAGACCGGCTCGTCGAACGCGATCTGGCCGAGGAATTCGGCGTCTCCCGGGTGCCCGTGCGCGAGGCGATCCGCATCCTGCTCGGCGAGGGCTTCCTCATCGCCGCCTCGCCGCGCCGCATCGTCGTCAAGAGCCACGACCGCAAGGACGTGGAGAACCTCTTCGACCTGCGCGAGGCGCTGGAGGTCCTTGCCGTCCGACGAGCCGCCGAGCGTGCCGACGCCACCGGGCTCGCAGCCCTGGCCCGACTGCTGGAGAACGCCCGCCGTGCCACCCTCTCCGGCAAGCCGGAACGCATCTCGCGCGCCAACGCCGCGTTCCACCACCAGATCATGGAACTCGCCGACAACGAGCTCCTCGCCACCACCGTGGAGCCCCTTGAGGGCCGGCTGCGCTGGCTCTTCCAGCAGATCGACGAGCCGGGCACGCTGTGGGAGGAGCATCGCCGACTCCACGAGACCATCGCGGCACGCGACGCCGAGGGTGCGGCCGCCGCCGCATTGAGCCATGTACGGCACTACCGGGATGTGGCACTGCGGATGCTGTTCGGGGACGACGGCGGGCCCGGCGACCGCGCCTCTTAGGACAGCTCGAACCCGTGGTAGTGCGCCACCGCCACCCCGTCGCCGATCAGTTTGTACGTGCCGACGCCGCCCGCGAACGGCATGAACACGCGTTGTTTTCCGGGGATGTTGGCGCCCATGTACCAGGACGCGGCCTGTGGCATTACGGTGAGGGCCGCGAGGTCGTTGGTGGTGTTCACCCAGTTGTCCTCGGCGTCGAGTGCCGGCTCCATGCGGCTCAGGCCGTGCTCGCGGAGGTACTCCAGCGCGCGGGTGATCCAGTCGACGTGGTACTCGATCGAGGTCATCATGTTGGACAGCACCGACGGGCTCTGCGGGCCGGTGACCATGAACAGGTTCGGGAAGCCGGCCGACATCAGGCCGAGGTACGTGCGCGGACCGTGGGCCCACTTCTCCCGCAGGGAGCGGTCGTCGCCGCTCCGGATGTCGATGGCGTTCAGCGCGCCGGTCATCGCGTCGAAGCCCGTGGCGAGGATGATCACATCGAATTCGTGCGGGGTGTCGCCCGCGGTGATGCCGCGCTCGGTGATGCGCCTGATCGGCTGCTCGTTGATGTCGACCAGCGACACATTGTCCTGGTTGTAGACCTCGAAGTATCCGGTGTCGACGCACATCCGCTTGCTGGCGATCGGATACGTACGCGGCGACAGCTTCTCCGCCAGCTCCGGGTCCTTGACCCTTTCCCGGATCCGGCCGCGTACGTACTCGGCGGCGGCGTCATTGGCCTTCATGTCCCTGAGGATGTCCTTGAAAGCGCTGGGAAAGCACAGGCCGCCGTCGGCCCAGCGCGCGTCGAACTCGCGCCGCACCTCCTCGGCCTCGGTCTCCGTCAGGGACCGCATACCGCTGTTGCACTGGAATCCGGTACGCGTCATCCGGCTGGCCTCCCGGATTTCGTGGTAGCGCGTTTTCGCGTCGGCCAGCCGCTCGCCGATGGGGCCGTTGTGTGCCGGTACGGCGTAGCTCGGCGTGCGCTGGAAGACCGTGAGTGCGTCGACGACCGGCGCGATCGCGGTGATCGTCTGCAGTCCGGAGGAGCCGGTGCCGATGACGGCGAGGCGCTTGCCGGACAGGTCGACGCCCTCGTGCGGCCAGCGGGACGTCCAGTACACCTCTCCTTTGAAGTCCGCCAGCCCCTCGAACTGCGGCCGGGACGGTACCGAAAGGCAGCCGGTGGCCGCGATCACGTACTGCGCTGTGCGCGACGTGCCGTCGTCGGTGGTCACTGTCCAGCGGCGCGCGTCATCGCTCCAAGTCATTTCCTCGACGCGGCAGTTGAAGGTGATGTGCTTGCGCAGATCGTAGCGATGCGCGACATGCTGGGCGTACGAGAGCAGTTCCGGTTGCGCGGCGTACCGCTCGCTCCAGTTCCAGTCCTGCTCCAGCTCCGGATCGAAGGAGTACGAGTACTCGATCGACTCGATGTCGCAGCGGGCACCCGGGTAACGGTTCCAGTACCAGGTGCCGCCGACGTCCTCGCCGGCTTCTATGACCCGTGTGTCGTAGCCGAGTTGGCGCAGCCGGTGCAGTTGGTACATGCCCGCGAACCCGGCTCCGATGATGATCACGTCGTGGTCAGAGTGGTCAGACATGGAGTACGCCCTCCTTGTCGTACGGCTCGTACGAGGCGATGAAGTCGTTGATGTGGTCCGCGACGAGTCCCATCCCCGCTTCCTGGCCGGGCAGGAGGTTCGCCATCTGGAAGTACGCGTGCATCTGCCCCTTGGCCTCTTCGAGTGTGACCGTTACCCCGGCGGCCTCCAGCGCCTTCGCATACGCGACGCCTTCGTCGTGCAGTGGGTCGTACTCGGCGACGTAGACCAGGGCCGGGGGCAGCCCCGCGTGGCTTTCGGCGCGTAGTGGGGACGCGTCAGGGTTCTTGCGCGCTGCCTCGTCCGCGAGGTAGTGGCTCCAAAACCAGATCATGGTGTCCCGGCTGAGCAGCAGTTGGTTCTCGGGTGCGAGGTAGGAGGGCGTGTTGAGGTCGCAGTCGGTCACGGGATAGACGAGGACCTGGTAGTCGATTTTCGGGCCCGCCTTGTCGCGCGCCCACAGCGTCATCACCGCGCTGATGTTGCCGCCGACGCTGTCCCCGGCGACGATCAGCGGAACACCCTCGGGCGCCAGCTCCGCGGCATGTTCGGCCACCCAGCACAGACCGGCGTAGCTGTCTTCGATTGCGGTCGGGAAGGGGTGCTCGGGGGCCTTGCGGTAATTGATGAGTACCACTGTCGACTGCGTTGTGTTCGCCAGCTGCCGGCCCAGGTGGTCGTACTGCAGGTCGATGTCACCGAGCACCCAGCCGCCGCCGTGGTAGTACACGACGATCGCCTTCGGCTCGCCCTCGGGCTTGAGTATTCGGGTCCTGAACTGCCCGTCCCGGCCCTGGAGTTTGAGATTTTGTACCGATCCGACCTGCGGGCCCGGTCCGCTCAGGCCGGCGAGGATCAGCCCGCTCATCCGGGCGATGGCCGGCGTCGACTCGTGGATCGCCGGGCCCTCGGCCTCGGCCAAGTGGGCGAGCAGGGCCTGGGATGCGGGGTCTAGGGGCATGCCGCCTTCTCTCCTGTGGTGCCGACTTGGGATACCGGCTCGTGATACCGGCTGGTGACGCGGGTGACGCTCCCTGGCAGTCCACGGTATGGACGGGTTCCGCGCACCGGCAGAGCACGGGAGGCCACAACTCGGCCGTTCCGGCCACCGAAGCGGTACGGCCCGATTGACGCCGGATCTCCCGTTGGCGAGACTGGCCAAAGTGACCGAGAGATCCGCGGCTGACGCGTCATCCCAGGCGGCGTCCCGGGTCATCGCGACCACGCGGGATCCATGGGATCACCCGCGCACGATGGTCGGCGTCGCGATCCTGTGTGAGTGGGCCGCTCGGCAAGGAGTCGATGTCGGCGCCCTGTTGCGGGGGTCCCGCATCACCCCGCGGAGCCTCGCCGATCCCGATGAACTGTTGGCAGCACAGCAGGAGATCGCGGTGATCCGCAACCTGCTCGACGCCTTCGACCACCGTCCGGGACTGGGCATCGAGCTCGGCCGGCTCTACCACCTGACGGCGTACGGCTACTTCGGTTATCTGCTCGCGGCGTGCTCGTCGGTGCGGGAGACGATCCGGTACGGCCTGCGGTACGCGCTGCTCACCTTCGCCTTTTCGACGATGACGGCGCAGATCAGGGAGCCGGGGGAGTACGTCCTCGGGATGGAGGCCGACGATGTGCCCGGGGACATCCGGCGCTTCGTCGTCGAGCGGGATGTCGCCGCCATCGTGCAGATCCAACGCGAGGTCTTCCCGGGGCCGAACCGGGTCCCGCTGCGCGAGGTCAGGCTGCCGTTCGAGAGCGATGAGGCCCGGCGGCCACCCGTTTACCAGGACCATTTCCAGGTTCCGGTGCGCTTCGGGCAGCCCCGTGCCGAGTTGGTCTTCGATGAGCGGTACCTCGATCAAGTGCCGCCGATGGCGAACGCACACACCGCGCTGGTCATGATCGAGCAGTGTGAGCGGATCCGGACCGAACGGCTGCACTGCACCGGCGTCTCGGCCCAGGTCCGCGCCCATCTGCGCGGCCTGGACTCGCTCGACATCAGCCTTGAGGGCGTCGCCGAGCGGTTGCACTACGCCCCGCGGACCCTGCGGCGACACCTGGCGAACGAGGGGACGACCTTCCGGGCGATCCTCGACGAGGTGCGCCGTGGCGTCGCCGAGAACCTGCTGCGCGACCCCTCGATCCCGCGGTACGAGATCGCCCGGCTGCTCGGCTACCAGGACTGGTCGAGCTTCCTCCGGGCGCGGCGCCGGTGGCAGGGCGGGGCAACCGCCCGCTGAGATCATCACCAGCCCTTCACTAATCCTTCACATCACGTATAAGCTCCTGTCGCTCCATCAGACCGTGAAACATGGGGGGAATTCCCTTGCGCAAGAGCCCTGTCATAGCCACCGCCACCGCCACGGCCCTCGCCGCCGGCGCGCTGGCCGTGCTCGCCGCCGCTCCGGCCCAGGCCGCCGAGTACCACTCGGCGTTGAAGATCCGCGGAGTCCAGTACGACGCCCCCGGCCGGGACTCCAACAGCTGCTCCTACGGCAACACCGACGAGGAGTACCTGACGATCAAGAACTACTCGGGCTCGGCGACCATCAACCTCAAGGGCTATGTCGTCAAGGACGCCGCCGGCAACCGCTTCAAGTTCAGCGCCAGCCACTACCTCCAGCCCGGTGACTATGTGAAGCTGCGCGGCGGCTACGGCTCCGACTCCGACGCGCGGAACGTGGTCTACCGCGACAACTGCAACTTCCTGTGGAACAACGACCGCGACACGATCTACCTGTACAAGCCGTCCGGCAGCCGCTCGGACGTGCACGCGTACACCAAGAGCGGCTCGGACCCCGACCGCGACGGCTACATCCGCTTCCACAGCTGACCCGCTGACCCGCTGACCTGCTGATCCGCGTCAGATCCGGCCGGAGGCCATGTCCAGCAGCCGGTCGAGGACCGCGGGGTCCGCTCGTACGCCGTCGTGGGCGTGGGTGTTGGTGATCCACGGGCGCAGGCCGCGTACCAGGTCAGCGGTGGCCAGTGACTGCTCGCGGTCGACGAACATGTCGTCGTAGTAGACGGCGGCGGTGACCGGGACGTTGTTGTCGGCGAGCCGGTCCAGGTCGTACAGGGCCGGCCAGTCGGTGCGTTGGGCGAGGAGGTCCGCGGTCTCGCCCAGCGGTACGAGGGCGGGGTCCTCCTCGAACTGCCAGGGGTAGACCATCTCGCCGGTGAAGCGGAGCGGGCCAGGGCCGTTCGCGTCGAATTGTGGGAACTCCTCGCGGATGCGGTGGGCCGACCAGCTGGTAGGGCGCCCGCCCTGGGCGTAGATCGGCTCATGGAGCACGGCGTACAGGGGACGCGAGGCAAAAGACACGACGTCGTCGACGCCGCGCAGGAAGGTGTCCGACAGCTCGGGCCCCCGTGCACCGTCGACAAAGGCGGATTCCAGCAGGTAGTGCAGGGTGTCGAAGCCGGAGGCCGTGCCGAAGGCGATGCCCATGGTCTGAAAACGGCGGACGCTGAGGCGCTCGCCGGACGGCATCCGTACGTCGTGCGCGGCCAGGTGGGCGGCGACCGCATCGGCGAGCGCCTGGTCGCCCGGGTAACGGTCGAAGTAGCGCTCGTTGTGAGCGAGCGTGCGACGGTACGCGGGGCGGTACACCTCGTCCGCGTGGCCGGTGAGCGGCGGCAGGCCGCCGGTGATGAGCACCCGCTCCAGCCCTTCCGGCGCGAGGCTCAGATAGGTCAGCGCGCTGAAGCCGCCGAAGCTCTGGCCGAGGACCGTCCAGGGGCGGTCCCCGCACAGCTCGCGGCGCAGCAGTTCGGCATCGCGCACGATCGCGTCGGCACGGAAGTGTCCGAGGTACTCGGCGGCCGCGGCGGCATCCGCGTGGACGGCGAGGGTGCGGCGGTCCGCGGGGGTGGAGCGGCCCGTGCCGCGTTGGTCCATGAGGACGACGCGGTACTCCTTGAGGGCGCGGCGCAGCCAGGCGCCGGCCGCGTTGGGCCGCTCGGCGCGGCATCCGGGGCCGCCCTGCAGCCACAGCAGAAGCGGCAGCTCGCGGTGTTCGTGTTCCGCGGCGACGACCTCGCGGGCGAAGAGGCTGATCGACGGGCCGTCCGGGCGGGCGTGATCGAGCGGGACGTCCCACGTGTGGTCGGTGCAGAGCAGGCCGTTGTGGCGGTAGGAGGTGGTCATGGGTGCTCCAACGGGTTCGGTGGTGGACGGTGCGTACGCCTCCGGGGGCGCCCGGCGCGGACGCCCCCGGTGATCTATGGGATCAGAGCGCCAGTACCCGCACCGAGCCGTCGGTGTGCGCGGCGGCGACCCGAGAGTCCGGCCACCGGGGATCTGGCCGGTGGGGACCGGGTGGACCGTCGCGTTCGGCACATAGCCTGTGCCTGTTTCGTGCTCGTTCGTGCTGACTCCTGCGGGAGGTTCTCCGAATATGGTGCATTCCTGGTCCGCGGTCGATACGACGTTCCTCCGCCGGGTCGCGGGGCTGGCCGATACCCCCGAAGGCCGGCGACTCCAGCAGCGCCTGGTGTGGCAGGGGACCGCCGGGCAGCCGCCGACGCCGCACGGGATACCACTGCGCCTGCATGCGGGGTGGCGTGCGCGGCTGACGGAGTTCGTCGCCGCCTACCATCGACTGATCGAGACCGTTGTGTCCGCCCACGCCGCCGACCCACGCGTGCAGCAGGTGGTCAACGTCCCCGACGCCTGGGCTCAGGACGTCCTGACCGCCGACGACGACCGGGTGCATCTGTTCCGCGTCGATCTGCTGCCGCAGCCCGACAACGGACTCAAGGTCCTGGAGACGAACGCCAACTGCCCGTCCGGGCTGCGGAGCGCGGGACTCTGCCGGGCCGCATGGCGGCCGTTTCTCACCGAGCGGGGGATCGGGCTGCCCGAGGCGCTGCCGTCGGACGCGGAAATGTGGGCAGGCCAGTGGTTCCTCGACCTCGCCGAGCAGGAGACCGGCACCAGGCCCGGGACGGTGGCCGTACTGCGGCCGCGGGGGAGCAGCAGCGGCAGCGTGGACGGCATCGTCGCGGACCTTGCCGAGGCGGGAGTACGAGTCGTTGTCGGCGACCCCCGTGACCTGCGCACGGGGAACGGGGGCGTGGTACTGGACGGCGAGCCGGTGCGGCACGCCTATGCCAAAATCAGGATCAAGCACCTGCTGCCCATGCGCCACGAAGTGGCTCCCTACCTCCGTGCGCTGCGCGATCGCACGCTGTTCGTCCAGAACGGCCTGCGCGGCCGGTTGATAGGCGACAACAAACTGTGCCTGGCCGTGCTCTCCGATCCGCAATTCGCCGACCTGTTCCCTCCGCAGGCATACGCGCTGGTCAAGCCCAGCATTCCCTGGTCGCGCAATATCGCACTGTGCGATGCCGCGACCGTGCGGGAGATCCGGGCCTGCCCGGAGCGGTACGTCCTCAAGAGGCCGTTGGACACCCGTGGGGAGGGGGTGGTGGTCGGCAGGGAGCTGCCCGGCTCGCCCGGCTCCTCGGCCTGGGAGGACGCCGTCACACTGGCGCTCACGGAGCGGTGGCTGGTGCAGGAGTACTGCCCCGCTCCCCGGATCGATATCGACCCGCACGGAGCGCCGAGTACACACGATCTCGCGCTGGGAGCCGTCAACGGCAGGCTCGTCGGGGCGTTCAGCCGGGTGGGAACCGGAGCCCGCCTGAACACCGCACGTTCCGGGCGCGCCCATCCCGTGTATCTGTAGAGGTCAGAATTTCAGGCCGCCCGCCGTGATCCCGGACTTCCAGTAATCCCGCAGCGTCAGGAACAGGATGACCAGGGGAATCATCGACACGAAGGAACCCACCACGACCAGCTGCTGCAACTGGGGCTCGGTCAGGCCGCTCTGATTCCAGCTGTGCAGGCCGAGCGTCAGCGGGTACAGCCGCTCGTCGTAGAGGAGGATCAGCGGGAGGAAGAAGTTGTTCCAGATGCTGATGAAGGCGTACAGGAAGACGAGCAGGACGCCCGGCAGTATCAGCCGGACGCCGACCTTGAGGAACAGCCGGAATTCACCGGCGCCGTCGACCCGGCCGGCTTCCAGGAGTTCGGCGGGGAGGGCGCTCGCGGTGTACACCTGCGCGAGGTAGACCCCGAACGGCAGCACCAGCAGGGGGAGCAGCATCCCCCAGTAGGTGTCCACCAGGTGCAGTTTGCGCTCCAGTTGGAAGATGGGCAGGGCCAGTACCGTGTTGGGCACCAGCACGCTGGCGATGATGGTGGTGAAGACCTGGTTCCGGCCCCGGAAGTCGTAGACCGCGAGCGCGTAGCCCGCGAGGGCACAGATGCACGCGCACGCGGCCGCGCCACCGCCGGTGTACAGCACCGAGTTGAGCATCCAGCGCCAGAAGATGCCGCCGTCGTACTCGCTCAGGGCGGCCAGGTTCTCCCACAGGTGGAACTCCGCGGGGAGGAGCCCCGGGGTGCCGTAGAGGTCCGGCCGGCTCTTCGACGTGGCCAGCGCCAGCCAGTAGATGGGCAGCAGGAAGTACGCCGCGGTGAGGAGCAGCAGCACCGTCGTCAGGCCCCGCCAGAGCCGCCGGCGCGTCACGGTGTGCTCCTTCGTCGGACGAGGGCGAGGAATCCGAAGGAGAGCACGAAGATGACCGCGGCGAGGACGATGGCCGTCGCGGCGGCGAGTTGTGGGTTCTGCTGGCCGATGGCGATCGTCCGGATCGTCATGTTGGGCGTGTAGGTGCTGGAGATGGTCGGTGTCAGATTCCGCAGGATGGTCGGCTCGGTGAAGATCTGCAGTGTGCCGATGATCGACATGACGGTGGTCATGATGAGCGCCGGCAGCAGCTGCGGCGTCTTGACCGACCAGGCGATCCGCAGTTCTCCGGCGCCGTCCAGACGGGCCGCCTCGTAGGTGTCACGCGGCAGTCCGCGCAGGGAGGTGTAGAGGATCGTCATGTTGATGCCGATGTACGACCACGTCACCACGTTCCCCATCGACCACAGCACGATCGAGTCGTCGAAGAGGTCGTTGGGCCCGCCCAACGCCGCGACGGCGCCGCTCAACGGGCTGGTGCGGGGCGTGTAGAGGAACCCCCAGGCGAGCGTGCCGATCACGATGGGGACCGCGTACGGCAGCAGATAGACGGTGCGCAGCACGGAGTACAGGCGGGACGTGACGGCGTCGAAGACGAGGGCGAGGGCCAGCGCGATACCGAGCATGACCGGCACCTGCACCAGCCCGAACGCGGTCATCCGCAACACACCGAGCAGCAGATCGGGCGAGGTCAGCGCGGTCGCGTAGTTGTCGAGGCCGACGAAGCGCAGCGTTCCCCCGCCCAGGCCCAGCCCCGAGTACCGCACGGTGAAGAGGCTGTCGTACGCGGCGAGGACGATCGGCAGGACGGTGAAGACGAGGAACAGCGCCAGGAAGGGGGCGAGGAACAGGTAGGCCACGCGGTCGATGCGGCGCTGCCGGCTGCCGGCGGGCGTTGCGTTCATCGACTGTCGGCCGCTCACCGGCTGCCACCCGAGCTCTGCTTCGACGCGCTGGGAACGGTCACACTGAGCCCCTTCGCCGTCAGCAGCGCGACGGTGGCGGACTGTACTTCCGTCATCAGTCCGGGCAGCTTGCGACGGCCGTCGACCACGTCGGCCAGGCCGCCGGTGAACGTGGCGTAGGAATGTTCCATGCCCGGTCCGTAGGACCACCTCGTCGACAGGCGCCGTGCCGCGTCGACGAAGAGCCGGTTGATCCGTTGGTTTCCGAAGTACGCGACTCCGGGGGCGGCGGCCGCCAGGTCCAGCCCCGTGGTGGCCGCCGGCAGCAGTCCGGACGCGTGGATGAGGATTCGCAGGCTGTCGGGGTCGGTGTTGAGCCACAGGGCGAATTCCGCTGCTTCCCGGGGGTGGTCGGACGCGGCGGAGACGATGTTGGCACTGCCCCCGGTGTCACCGGTGGCCTCCGAGCCCTCCCACGTGGGGAGGGGAGCCACGGCCCATTTGCCGGACTGATCGGCGGCGTTGGTCGCGAGGAGCTCGGAGAACCAGGAGGCGTGCGAGAGGGCGAGGATCTCGTTCCGCTGGATGGCGTTCCAGGTGGCAGGGCCGTATGCCTGACGCGGCACGACCAACCCCGCGTCGAGGAGCGACTGCCAGTACCGGGCCACGCGTTGTGACGCCGGAGTGTCGATGGCAGCCACCCACGACTGTCCCTTGATCCCGGACCACCGCGTGCCGGACTGCCACAGGAGCCCCTGCCACCACCGCTCGTCGTTCGGCGGCAGGGCCGTCAGCCGGGCATCGGGATCGGCCCTGCGCACGGCCTCGGCGGCGGCCCGGAACTCCTGCCAGGTGCGCGGGACGGTGATGCCGTACTGGGCGAAGAGGTCCTTCCGGTAGTACAGGACCGTCGGCCCGGTGTCCTGCGGGACGCCGTACACCTCGCCGCCGAAGGCGACCGACTTCCACGCGGCGGGGGAGAACCGGCCGGCGGCGGCACCGACGTACTCGCCGATGGGCGCCGCCCGGCCGCTGATCGCGTAGTCGGGCACCAGGAACTGGCTGATCTGCGTGACATCGGGACCCGCGCCGGCATCGATCGCCGTCTGCACCTTGGTCTGGTCATCGCCCGACATCGCCTGGTACCGCACCGTGACCCGGTCGTGCGTGGCATTCCACTTCTCCACGACCTGCTCGATGTGCGGGACCCACGACGCGAACGTCAGTGTCACACTCCCGTCCGCCTTCCCGGCGGGCGCGCACGCCGCGAGGCCACTGACCGCGGCGAGGAGCGCGGCGGCGAGAAGCGCGCGCAGCGCCCTGCCGCCGGACATCCGGATGTGCACTGATCGCACTGCTCGCCCTTCGGTCGGATTCGGAGTGCTGCGCCCGGCCAGGGTTATGACACAGCTCTTACCGGTTTACCGGAATCGATCCCGGTGGTGCGCGACATACGGCTCGATGTCACCCGGGCCGACGGGAGCCAGGTCGAGGCCGGCGAGCCCGGCCAGCCCTGCCGCGCGGTCCGTGCTGAAGTGCGCGGTGCCGTCGCGGAACACCCGGGCGAGCCCTTGCCCGAGCACATCGTCCTGCACCGTCGACGGCAGCGGCAGCACCGCGAGGGCCCGGGCCAGGTCCCGATCCCGCGGAGCGGCTGCGGAGGCCGCCTGCAGTACGTGCCAGAACTCGTCGTACGCCGCCTTGCGCAGCCCGAACGCGTCCCCGAAGGCACCCAGCAGTTCGTCGAGCGCCAGGCCGTGCGGACGCAGCAGATGGAAGTAGCCGTCCCGGCGGTGGGTGACGGCGGCGAGCAGCAGTTCCCCGACGTGGTCGACCGGCGTGTAGTCGATGGACTCATCGCTGGTGACGTACATGCCCACGCGCAAGCACGCCCTGACGAGGAGTTCGATGCGCGAGCCGGCATGGGGCACACCGGTGCGCGTCGCGGGCATGACCTCGCCGAGGCGGTGGACGGCAACGGTCATCCCGCGCTCGGCCGCCGCCTGCACCAGCTGCTCCGCCACCCACTTCGATTGGCCGTACCCGGTCTCCGGCGGCTCCGCGTCATCGAACGGCGCCTCCGGTACGCGGGATGGTTCCGGTACGCGGGACGGTTCCGGTACGCGCGGCGGGGTGACAGCGGCGAGGGTGGAGACGAAGTGCAGGTGCGCGGGCCGGGCGGCGGCCGCCAGCCGGAGCAGCTCGACCGTACCGGCCACATTGGTGGAGCGGTGGGCTGCGTAACCCCGTACGAGATTCACCATGGCCCCGGCGTGCACCACCGTGTCGACCTCTTCGCACAGCCGCCGGCGGTCCGCGGACGACAGGCCGAGCCCCGGCCGGGTGAGGTCGCCGGGGACGGCGTCGATGCGGTCGGCCGTCTCCTCCGACCACAGTCCGTACCACTGGAGGTTGGCGGTGATGCGCCGGAGAGCCGCTTGCGGAGTGTCGGCGCGGGCGAGGCAGTGGACGGTGGCGCCGGTGCGCCGCAGCAGGTCGTGGAGGAGCTGGGCGCCGACGAATCCGGTGGCGCCGGTGAGCAGCACCCGCTCGATGGGAGGGGCGGGGCCGTGCGCAGCGGTGGGGTTGATGTCCGCCGGGAGCCGCAGGTCCGCCGGGAAGTCGGCGGGGGTCTGCGGGCGCTGCGGCGGAGCGGCCGCGCGCCCGTGTGCCGCCGCTCGTTCGTGTACTCCCGTTGTGTTCTCCAGATGGGCGGCCTGCGCGGCCACCGTGGACAGGGCGACCACATCGCCGACCGAGAAGGCGGTGCCGAACCGTTCGGTGATGGCCAGCGCGAGCCGCAGGGCGCCGAGCGAGTCCCCGCCGCTGTCGAAGAAGTCGTCCTCCGCACTGTCCACGGGCTCCGGGAGGGCCTCGGCCCAGAGTTCCAGCAGCGCCTGCTCTGTTGCGTTGCGCGCGGGTACGGGAGCGGGCGCGGCCGCCCGCGCCGCGGTGTCGAGCATGTCGGCGAGGGCCTGGCGGTCCGCCTTGCCGTTGCCATTGACCGGCATCGACGCGAGGACGGTGAACCGCCCGGGGGTCAGTTCCGCGGGGAGTTGCGTCCTGACATGGCGCTTCAGTTCGGCGGCCGTGGGGGCCCCGGACGTGCCGCCCCCGGCCGTACGGTCGTCCGTCGGCGGGGCGCCGCGCACGGTGACGAACGCCGCCAGGTGCGACCTGCCGCCGTGCTCGCGGACCAGCACCTTGGCCTCGCGTACCAACGGGTGCGAAGCGATCGCGTGCTCGACCTCGGAGAGCTCCACCCGCACGCCGCCGATCTTCACCTGCTGGTCCTGGCGCCCGTCGAAGCGCAGCAGATCGTCCGCGCCGTAGTGGCCCAGGTCCCCGGTGCGGTACATCAACGGGCCGGCCAGCTGCGGGAAGGGATTCGGTACAAACGACAGCGCGGTCCGCTCGGGGGCGCCCAGATAACCGGCGCCCAGGCAGTCACCGCCGATCCAGATGTCACCGACCGTACCGGGGGCGGCCGGCCGCAACTCCTCGTCGAGGACCGCGGCCCACGTATTGTCGATGGGACGCCCGATGGGAAGGGGCGCGGCGTCGTCGGGGGACACATCGTGGAACACCATGCCGATGGACGCCTCGGTGGGGCCGTAGGTATTGGTGATCCGTAAGCCCGGCAGCATCTCCTGCAGCGCTCGTACGCTGCCGTGGTTGATCTCTTCGCCGCCGACCAGCAGCGTACGCAGCGAGGACAGCCGTGGCACCAACTCCGGTCGCGAGCGCAGCAGTTCGACCAGGGCGGCCAGGATCGTCGGGACGAAGTCCGTCATCGTCACCCGGTGCCGGTCGATGACCGCAACGGTCCCGGGCAGGTCGAGGAGGCCGCGCCGTTCGGGGATGACCACCCGGCCACCACAGGTCAGCGGCCACAACAACTGCCACAGCGACGAGTCGAAGGTGTGCCGGCTGTTCTGCAGGACGATGGGCCGCTCGTGCCCGTCGAGGAAGCGACGGCTCATGTGGTGCAGGCGGTTGACCAGCCCTCGGTGGCGGTTCAGGGCGCATTTGGGGGTGCCGGTCGAGCCGGAGGTGTAGAAGCCGTAGGCGAGGTCGTCCGGGCCGGGCACCCCGTCGACCTGCCCCTTCGGCCCGGCCGCGGTCCGCCGCACATCCACCGTCAGGGCGGGTATTCCGTTCCAGGCAGCGCCCCTGGGGCCGCCGGGGGACAACAGAACGAGCTGCGGCGTGCAGGCGCTCACCATCGTGCGCAACCGCGATGCGGGCCACTGCTCGTCGAGCGGTACGAACGCGGCGCCGGCCCGCAACACCGCCAGCATGGCGAGCGGCAGCTCGGGGCCGTTGCGCATCACCAGCGGGACGAGTGCGCCGCGGCGCACCCCCCGGGCGGCCAGCCGGCCGGCCAAGGAATCGACCCCGGTCAGCAGCCGGCGGTAGGACAGCACATCGTTGCCGAACTCCACCGCGGGTGCTTCGGGGTGGCGCGTGGCGACCTCCTGGACGAGGTCGGGTACGGAATGGTCCGCGCGGTACGGGACGGTGCGTCCGCTGAACCGCTTCACCTCGCGCTCGTGCAGGAACTGTACGTCCATGAGACCTCCAGGACCGGTCGAACGAGCCGCCCCGGCCCGCGGGGGAGCGGGCGAGGGCGGCCGTACCGGGCCGTTGGCGGCGGAACGTTATGCCTCCATGGCCATCCAGCTGATGTACCAGTCGTGGCTGACGGCGTAGTCCACGGTCAGCGGACGGCCGTCCTGCCACCGCACATAGATCCGGAATCCCTTGGGCGTGGGGGTGTAGATCGTGTTTCCGCCGGTCGTCGTCCACATGGAATCACGGCCGCACAAGTTCGCCGTGTACACCGGGGTCTTGGTGAAGTTTCCTGCCGAGGTGTCGACATCGATGTAGATGCCGGTTCCGTTCTCCTGCTCCTGGTGCTGCTTCCAGTCTTCGACCGGGGTGTTGCCTCCGACGATCTTGGGAGTAGCCATGCAGGTCTCCTCGCGCGAATGAAGGAAAGTGCGACGGTTTTTCTTTTGCCGAGTGTGCGGGGCGGGAAGGTCGAACACAAGGCCATTCGGGCGGCGCTTATCGGCCATTCCCTTTTCGCGCCACGGGAATTGCGCAGCGCGCGGCTCATGTGCATTCGCGACCGAGCGGAGCGTTTTCCCTGACGTTCAGATCGTCGGCGTGCCGACACCCGTGCGTTCGCCCAGCGAATCCCAGGCGAGCAGTGCAGCGCCCAGGCAGCCGGCCTCGTCCCCCAGAGCGGCGGGCAGCAGTTCCGGCATGATCTGGAACGTCAGCCGCCCGGCGAGCTGTTCGCGCAAAGGATGGAACAGCAGGTCGCCGGAGCGGCCGAGTCCGCCGCCCACGATGACGGCCGAAGGGTCGAAGAGCGTGACGCCGAGAGCGAGTGATTCGGCCAGCGCTGCCACGGCCTCCGCCCACACTCCGGCCGCGACCCGGTCCCCCTCGGTGGCCAGCCGCACGACCGTGGCGGCATCCGTCGGGGCGCCGCCGTCCAACTCGGCCAGCCGCCGGTACCGCTTGACGAGGGCAGCTCCGCCCGCCAGCGTGCTCACGCAGCCGCGCTGGCCACAGCCGCACCGGTCGCCCCCGGGCCGCACCACCACATGCCCGAGCTCACCGGCCCGCCAGTGCCCGCCGGTGAACGGCCGCCCGCCGAGCATGACCGCCGCCCCCACTCCGGTACCGACGGGCACGAAGAGGAACACCTCGTGCCCGCGGCCGGCGCCGAGCCGCGCCTCGGCCACGCCTCCGGCCCGTACATCGTGTCCCAGGACGACCGGCAGGCCGGTGCGCTCGGCCAGCAGCCTGCGCAGCGGCACGTCCCGCCAGCCGAAGGAGGCCGAGAAGACGGCGACGCCCGCCGACTCGTCGATCACCCCGCAGGCCGCGACGCCGAGGGCGCGGACCGCCACCCCCTGGGCCACCGCCGCCTCCAGGAGACCCGCGGCACGGTCGAGCACCGCGCCGACGATCGCCTCCGGGTCGCGCCGAGCGGCCTGTACGGAGTGGTGGGTGACGGCGCCCAGCGGTCTGCCGTCCGGGGCGACGAGCGCCGACTTGATCGCCGTACCCCCGATGTCGAGCCCGAGCACGGCGCTCTCGCCGGGCGGGCGGCTCACGCGGCCCCGCTGAGGCGCCCGGTGCGGAACGGAATGGTGACGCGGTGGCTGACCTCGTCCCCGTGCACGGGGTGACCATTGGGGTCCAGTACCGAGTACGACTCGATCCGCGCCCGGTACAGCCGGTTGGGGGCGGGGTCCCGGAACCGCGCGGGCGGCTGGTACCGCTTCGCGCGGGCCGCCGGGTCCGGGTAGCGGCGGGAGTAGTAGACCTCGCAGCCCTCGGTCAGGGCGTCGCCGTGCAGCATCTCCGCCCGACCGTGTGCGTAGAGACCCTGGCCACCCCCGTCGGTCGGATTGGAGTCGAATACGACGAGCGAAACCGCCGGATTGTGCTCGATATTCAGAGAATGCACGGCGTCCGATCCGGAAATCCAATAGAAAGCGTCCTGGTCGTCCCAGGCGTGCGCCAGCGGAGTCACCATCGGGACTCCTGCGGCCGAAGCGGTGCCCAGTGTCATATAACGAGTCGTGCGAAGGATCTCGCCTGCGGTCTCGCAGAGTTCTTCGATCGAGACGGACACGGTGCCCTCCAGTCGCCCCGTTGCGGAATGATGGCTGCCCGGTCGGACGCGTCTGCGGAATCTGCTGCGCGCTCAGTGTAAAGAGGCCCGACAGTAACGCCAAGAGTTTCTCAGTCGGATGGCCGCTGCTGACCAGTAATCAATTTTCCGATTGCGCGGGCGGCGCGGTGGTGCGGACGCGTGCGGTGCGCTGCTCCCCGAGGAGCAGCGCACCGTCGGTGCATGTCAGCCGTGGAGCCGGCCGCCATGTCTCACTTCAATGTCACTTCAACACCACGACCTTGTGCATCCCCATGGCGACGTGCGGGTGCCCGGTCTTGTCGTCCGGGACGAAGCAGATCAACGCGTAGGTGCCCGGCGGGAGGTGATGCATAGTCAGGAGAGTCGTGCGGCCGGGGGAGATGGCGCCGAGGCCGAGGGGCGGGCCGGTGAAGGGCGGCTCGCCGGCCGAGGGGCTGCTGAATGCCTTCTGGATCTGCTCGTCGGTGGTGCCCGGTTTCACGGGCTGGAGCGCCACCTCGTGGATTTCGTCCGACGCGTTGTGGGCCAGGATGTTCTCCTCGGCCTTGTGCAGGCCGTGCACCTCGAAGCGGGGACCGGCTTCGGTGTGCTTCGTGGTCACGATGGAGTCGGGGAAGTCCGCACGTTCCTTGGACGACGGGTTGCCGTGCAGTTCCAGGGTGTGGGTGACCGGATGCGCCGGGTCCTTGAGGAAGGCGGTGAAGTCCAGGAGGGTGACGGTGCCCGCCGTGATCGGAGTGGTGAAGGTTTCCGACACGGACGGGGTGACATGGGCCCCGCCGTACAGTTCCGCCTCGTCGCGAATCGATGAGACGGCCTTGGCGGCGGCAGCGGGGTTGTCGCCGACGGCCATGGCCAGGTCGGTGAGCACCTTGTGGATCGAGACGCCGTGGCGCGGCCGGAGCGCCTGGAGGGAGCGGCCCTTCGGGTCGTCGGTCTTGACGTGGAAGTCGACCAGACCGGCTTGCGCGCTGTCCGGTGCGTGGATGCCGGAGTCGCCGACGGACACCTCGACGGGCTTGTGGGCATCGTTGCCGTGGCGCGTGGCATTGGCGGTGGCCACGCCGCCGAGCGGGGTGAAAGCGAAGGCGAGGGCGAAGGCGAGGGCGGCGGTCACAGCCCTCGCCCCGTGTCTCTGCAGAGCGGTACGCATGACTCTCCTGTCGTGGTGTGCCCCCCTGTACAGGTCAGAGCGCACCACTTTTGCGGCGGGGGCGCCGTCCGCCACGCAGGGGAGAGGCCCGTACGGGGTATCGCCCGACGACCGCCGAGGTATCGCCCGACGGCCGCCGAGGTGTCGCCCGACGGCCGCCGGGGTCCGACGGCCGCGCATATGCCGGAGAAGTCATCGCCGCGACCCGCCTTGCATGGTCATACAGGATGTTGCATACTCTTGCCATGTCCAAGGTCCTCACCTCCCTCCCCACCGGCGAGCGCGTCGGCATTGCCTTCTCCGGCGGGCTCGACACCTCGGTCGCCGTCGCCTGGATGCGCGACAAGGGTGCCGTCCCGTGCACGTACACCGCCGACATCGGTCAGTACGACGAGCCGGACATCGCGTCCGTGCCCGGCCGTGCCACCGCGTACGGCGCCGAGATCACCCGGCTCGTCGACTGCCGTGCCGCGCTGGTCGAGGAAGGGCTGGCCGCGCTCGCGTGTGGCGCGTTCCACATCAGGTCGGGCGGGCGCCCGTACTTCAACACCACCCCGCTCGGCCGCGCCGTGACCGGCACGCTGCTGGTGCGGGCCATGCTGGAGGACGGCGTACAGATCTGGGGCGACGGCTCCACGTACAAGGGCAACGACATCGAGCGGTTCTACCGCTACGGGCTGCTCGCCAACCCGCACCTGCGGATCTACAAGCCCTGGCTGGACGCGGACTTCGTCACGGAGCTCGGCGGCCGCAAGGAGATGTCGGAGTGGCTGGTCGCGCACGGGCTGCCGTACCGGGACTCGACCGAGAAGGCGTACTCCACGGACGCCAACATCTGGGGCGCCACGCACGAGGCGAAGACTCTGGAGCACCTCGACACCGGCATCGAGACGGTCGACCCGATCATGGGCGTGCGGTTCTGGGACCCGTCGGTGGAGATCGACACCGAGGACGTGACGATCGGCTTCGACCAGGGCCGCCCGGTCACGATCAACGGCAAGGAGTTCGCCTCCCCGGTCGACCTGGTCATGGAGGCCAACGCGATCGGCGGCCGGCACGGTCTGGGCATGTCCGACCAGATCGAGAACCGGATCATCGAGGCGAAGAGCCGCGGCATCTACGAGGCGCCGGGCATGGCGCTGCTGCACATCGTCTACGAGCGGCTGGTCAACGCGATCCACAACGAGGACACGCTGGCCGCGTACCACAACGAGGGCCGGCGGCTCGGCCGGCTGATGTACGAGGGCCGCTGGCTGGACCCGCAGGCGCTGATGATCCGCGAGTCGCTGCAGCGCTGGGTCGGCGCGGCCGTCACCGGCGAGGTGACGCTGCGGCTGCGGCGCGGTGAGGACTACTCGATCCTCGACACCACGGGCCCGGCGTTCAGCTACCACCCGGACAAGCTCTCCATGGAGCGCACCGAGGACTCGGCGTTCGGCCCGGTGGACCGGATCGGCCAGCTGACCATGCGGAACCTGGACATCGCCGACTCCCGTGCGCGCCTTGAGCAGTACGCGGGTCTGGGCCTGGTCGGCAGCGTCCACCCGACGCCGATCGGTGCTGCTCAGGCGGCCTCGACCGGTCTGATCGGGGCCATGGACCAGGGCGGCGCCCAGGCGATCGCCTCGCGCGGCGAGGTCTCGGCGGAGGACGCGGCGCTGGACCGCGCCGCGATGGAGTCCGGCACGGACTGAGGCCGGTCACCGGTCGTACACGTACAGCGGGCCCCGGCGATGGCATTCGCCGGGGTTCGCTGTCGTTTGCGTCGGCTCACTCTCGTTTGCGTCGCGCTCCTCACAGAACCCGGGCTTCCGGTCACGCTGCGGCGTCAACTATAGTTTAGGCGGATCGAGAGGAAGCAGCCGTGGCCATAGTGGACGACAGCGCCGACGCAGGGACGCCGGGGGAGCACCCCGCGGCCCCCGCTCCGGTACCCGTCCCGGGGCCGGGCGCTTCGTTCGCCGAGCGGCTGAACTTCCTCTTCGACCGGGTGCGCGCACCCGGGACCAAGGAGTTCAGCAACGCGCACGTGGCACGGACGATCTCCTCGTACGGCGACGACAGCTTCACCGGCGCCTACATCGGGATGCTGCGCAAGGGCGAACGGACTCCGACGATCACCCTCGTACCGCTCCTCGCGCGCTTCTTCGGCGTGGAGGCCGGCTACTTCGTCGAGGACGAGATCACCCGCAAGGTCGCCGACCAGTTCGAGCTCCTGCGGAAGCTCAGCGAGGCCGGCGTGCGGGAGATCGCCCTCCGCGCGATGGGCCTGTCCGACACCAGCCAGCGCAAGGTCCTGGAGGCCATCGACGCGGTACGGGAGATGGAAGGGCTGCCTGCCGACCCCGGGAAAGAGCTGCCCGCCGACCCCGAGAGGGGCTCGCCGTGACGGGCCCCAAGGCGTCGATCCTGAGAGGAAGCCGTATGCGGCGCAGCCGCCGCGACCGCGCGGCCGACGAGATCGAGCGTCGCAGCCGCGCATTCGTGGCGGAGCTGGACCTGCCGCCCGTGGACAGCGTCCTCGACCTCGTACCGTTCATGGAGAATCGGTTCGGCCGGTCGATCCGGCTCATGCCGTTCACCCCGGACCCGGCCGACGCGGACTCCCTGGACGCCTCAGCCCCCTGCGGCATGTGGCTCGCCACGGAGACAACGGACTATGTCTTCTACGACACCGGCATCAGCCGCGCACACGCCGAGATCATCGTCGGCCACGAGTTCGCGCACATGCTCAGGCGACACCGCGGCAAGGCCCCGATCGCCCAGGGCAGCCTCGGCGGCCTGATCGACGGCATCGACCCCAGCACGGTCAAACTCGTCCTGGGCCGGACCCGCTACAACGAACCCGAGGAGTTCGAAGCCGAAATGCTCGGTTCCCTCCTGCAGGAGCACGTGAGCAACACCCGCGCCACGGCCTCCCGCACCTCCCGAATCTCCCGGGACTCCGACCCCATCGCCCGTACGCTGCTGCGCTGACCGAATTGGCCCCGTGAAAGCCTCGTGAAGGACATACTCCACCCCCTGTGTCTGGCGATCGCCGGCAGCGGATTCCTCTTTCTGCTGCGCGACCTCGCCAAGAGCCGCCGCGACCGTGCCCTGGTCGCGCTGGCCCTCACGTACGGCTTCTCCGCGATCAGTTACGCCGTCTCCCTCACCTGGGTGTGGGTGCGCATCGACGGCGTCTTCGGCATCACCAACATCTCCGTACCGCTCGCCCAGAGCTGCGTGATCCTCGTCTTCGCGCTCCAGGCCACCGTCCTCGCGTACTGGTCGAAGCCGGCCCCGGAAGCCCGCCGCCGCAGCCGCCTCCTCCTCATCGCGGCCGCCGCGGTCATCGCCGCCATGGCCGTACTGTTCGCCCTGCTCACCCCGGCGACGACCCGCCCCGCCGACTTCGCGACGTACTACGCGCACGATCCGTACTACCAGGCGTACGTACTGCTGTACTTCGGCATGTACACCGTCGCCGAGCTCTACCTCGCACGGTCCTGCTGGAAGTACGCCCGCACCGCGACCAACCCCTCGATCACCTGGGGCCTGCGGCTCATCACCGTCGGCGCGATCATCACCCTCGGCTACAGCACCATCCGCATCGGCGCGGTCGTCGGCGCCGAGGCCGGCTTCGACGTCCGGCACCTCGACCCGTTCGCCTGGGCCTGCGGCGACATCGGCGCCACCGCCACCCAGATCGGCTACTTCCTCCCCACCCTGGCCCGCCGGACCGCAGCCGCCCGCGACTGGACGACCGCACACCTCCGCTACCGGCAACTGCGCCACCTGTGGGCCGCACTCGACCAGGCCGACCCCGGCATCACCCTGCGCCGCCCGGCCCCGCACCGCGACGACCTGCTGCGCGGCCGGAGCGCCCACTTCCCCCTGCTGCGCCGCCGCGTCGAGATCCGCCAGGGCCAGAAGCTGCTGCGCCGCTACCTCGACCCGGCCGCGCGCGAGGAGTCCGAGGCCCGGCGCCGTACCGAGGGACTCACCGGCGCGGACCTCGCCGCGGCCGTCACCGCCGACCAGATCCGCGCCGCCCTCCTCCGGCACCGCGCGAACGACCCCCTCGAAACCCCCGCCGAGTACGCCGACGCGGAGCTGCCCCTCGCCACCACCGAAGACGAACTGACGCATCTTCAGCGCGTCGCCTCGTACTTCACCCCGCCGTCCGGGAGCCCCCAGCCTCCATCCGAGAGCCCCCACACTCGGTCCGAGGGCCCCCAGCCTCCACCCGAGAGCCCTCACGCCGCCACCTCCCACAGCACCACACCTGGAGCCCGTTCGTGATTCTCCGACGCACCCTCCTCATCACCTCCACGGCCATCGCCGCAGCGGCCGCCATGGCCTCACCCGCCGCCGCCCGCGCCCGCGGCGGCGCAACGAAGGCCCCGCGCACGACCCCCCACAAGGCACTGCACCTGGCCCCCGCGCACGAACAGCTCGCCGCGCTGCGCGAGCGCAGGATCACCAGCCGGGCCCTGCTGGAGCAGTACCTCCAGCACATCGCCGAGACCGACGACCTGAACGCGGTCGTCACCCTCGACGCCGACGCCGCCCGCGCCGCCGCCGACGACGCGGACCGTCACCTGGCCGAGACCGGCAAGCCGCTCGGCCCGCTGCACGGCCTGCCCCTCACCGTGAAGGACGCCCTGGAGACCCGGGGTCTGCGCACCACCAGCGGCTCCCCGGACCTCACCGACCACGTCCCGGACCAGGACGCCGACGCCGTCGCCCGGCTCCGCGCCGCCGGCGCCGTCCTCGTCGGCAAGACCAACGTCCCGACGATGTGCCAGGACATCCAGACCTCCAACCCCCTCTTCGGCACGACGAAGAACCCCCACGACGACACCAAGACCGCCGGCGGCTCCTCCGGCGGCCCGGCCGCCGCCGTCGCCGCCGGGCTCACCAGCCTCGAAGTCGGCTCGGACCTCGCCGGATCCCTCCGACTGCCGGCTGCATACTGCGGTGTGTATGCACTGCGCCCCAGCTTCGGCATCGTGCCGACCCGCGGCCACATCCCGCGCCCGCCCGGCTGGCTCACCAGCTCCGACATGCTCACCGTCGGCCCGATCGCCCGTACGCCCGAGGACCTCGACGCCCTCCTGGACGTGCTCGCCGCACCGGCCCCGGCCGACGCCGCCGCCTGGAAGATCGACCTCCCGGCCCCGAAGCACAAGCGCCTCGCCGACTACCGGATCGGCCTCTGGCAGGACGACCCGTACTGCCACGTCGACAAGGACACCCGCGAACTCCTGGACCGGGTCGCCGAGATCGTACGATCCGCCGGCGCCACCCTCGACGACTCCACCCGGCCCGTGGACCTCGCCGACAGCGACAAGCTGTTCCAGCGCCTCATGTACGCCACGGCGAGCGCGACCGCCACCGATGAGGGCTTCGCCGCCGACATCGAGGCCGCCGACAAGACCGACGCGGACGCCCCGGCTGCCCTCTTCCTGAAGTCGCGGACGATGCGGCACCGGGACTGGCTGCTCGCCAACGAGGAGCGCGAGAAGCTGCGCGGCCGCTGGGCCGACTACTTCGCCGACCACGACGTACTGATCACGCCCGCCGCCCCGACCGTGGCCGTCGACGATCAGACCGCCACCCCGGTCCCCGGCCGGTCCATCACCGTCGACGGCGAAAAGCGGCCGTACTTCGACCAGACGGCATGGCTGAACATGGCCGGTCACGTCAAGCTTCCCGCCGCCGTCATCCCCGCCGGCAAGACCGCCGACGGCCTGCCGCTGGCCATCCAGATCATCGGCCCCTACCTGGCCGACCGCACGGTCCTCGACGTGGCCAAGCACCTCGCCCGGCTGCTGCCCGAGCCCGTCCGCCCGCCCGCTTTCACCGAGTTCACCGCGTGAGCGAGCGCCACTGACCCGGGCTCGTCCGGCCTCCACGGGGGTGGGGCAGGAAGAGCCCGTACGACAGAGGGCCCCAGGTTCTGCAACCTGGGGCCCTCTGTGCTGCCGCCGCGGTGCGGCATACGCGAAACGGCCCGGATACCGACGGGGGATGCGGCATCCGGGCCAATGATCAGCTTAGCCCCGCAGAGGCGACTTGGGCCAGCCGGGCGGCCCGTGCGGGATCATGACGCACATTTTCAGCCGCCGAGAGCCCCGGTGGCCGCCCCGACGACCGGGGAGAGCGTGTCGTCCAGCATCTGCCCGTGGACCTTCAGGTTCCCGGACGGGTCGGTGAGCATACTGGTCAGCTCCCACGACGGATCGCTCAGGTGGTACATCTCGACGTGCTGCCACAGCGCGTCCACCGACTCGCCCACCGGGCTGGTGAGGCCGGCCGCGGGCGCCGTCCCGTGGCCCGCGTGCGCGGTCGTCATCGTGGCCGCCGAAGCCGTACCGGCCCCACCGACACCCATGACCGCCACCGCGGCCACCACCGTCCCGGCGAACCCCACCCACCGCCGGCGGCCGGCGCGGATTCGGTTATTGCGGCGGTAAACACTCATGAATTACCCCTTCTTCGCAGCGCGGCGACAGTCGGCCGGATGGCCTGACGTCCTTGGGTTGCGAGAAGAACTCCAACACGGTTCCGACCGGGTGTGGTTTCTCTCCGATTGCCGGGTCAAGAACTGTGACTCACCGTCAATTCCCTTTCGGAATCAGGCTGATTTAACGGGTGAGTGACTCACGGGACATGGGTGAGCAATCGGCGGAGCGTCTCGTTTCGGTTCTGGTTCGAGAGAGGGGCGATGAACGATGACGATGTGTCAGGAACGACTGTCCGTACAGCCCACGCACCTCGCTGACCTGCTGCTCCGGGCTGCCCAGCAGCACCCGGGCAACGGGCTGCAGTACTGCCTGACGGACGATCCGGCCGAGACCCGGCTCCAGCCGTACCCCGAGCTGCTGGACGAGGCCCGGCTGATCCTGGCGGGCCTGCGCGCCCGTGGCGCGGAGCCCGGCCGTAAGGTCGCGCTGCTGCTGGAGCGGCCGGACGACTTCCTGCCCGCCTTCTGGGCCTGCCTGCTCGGCGGCATGACCGCCTGCCCCCTCGTACCCCTCCGCAACGACCAGGAGCGGTGGAGCGCCCAGCTCGTGCACGTCAACGCCCTGCTCGATGGTCCGCTGCTGATCACCACGGCGGGACTGCGCGAGGAGATACCGGAGATCCCGGACCTGGAGGTGGCGGTCCTCGACGACCTCAACAACCTCAACGACCTCACCGCCGACGCCCGCCCCGGTAACGACCTCATGGAGATCTCCGAGGCCCGACCTTCGGACGTCGCCCTGATGGTGCTCACCTCGGGCTCCACCGGCAATTCCAAGGCCGTGCTGCTCACCCACGCCAACCTGCTGGCCTCCATGGCGGCGAAGGCCGACACACAGGGCCTCACCTCGACGGACATCACACTCAACTGGATCTCGTACGATCACGTCGCCGCCCTGCTGGAGGCGCACCTGCTGCCACTGTCGGTCGGCGCGAACCAACTGCAGACCACCCCGGACAGAATCCTCGGCGACCCGGTTCGCTTCCTCCGGCTCATCGACGCACACCGCGTGACGATGACCTTCACGCCCAACTTCCTGCTCGGCCTCATCAATCAGGCGCTGGACCAACTGCCGGACGGTCTTTCGCTTGACCTGTCCAGCGTCCGGCACATCGTCTCCGGCGGTGAAGCCAACCTCGTCACCACCGGAGTGGCATTCCTCGACAAGCTCGCCCGGTACGGCCTGGCCCGCGACGTGCTGTGGCCGGCCTTCGGCATGACCGAGACCTGCGCCGGAAGCATCTACAACCGCGAATTCCCCGAGGGCGACCTCGGCGCGGAGTTCGCCGCGGTCGGCCGCCCGGTGGCCGGGCTGGCCATCCGGATCGCCGCCGAGGACGACCCAGTACGGGTGCTGGAGGACGACGCCGAGATCGGCGAGGTACAGCTGACCGGCCCGATGATCACCAACGGGTACTTCCACAACGCACAGGCCACCAAGGACGCCTTCACCCCCGACGGCTGGTTCCGCACCGGCGACCTGGGACGCCTCGTCGACGGCAGGCTCACCCTCGTCGGGCGCAGCAAGGACAGCATCATCGTCAACGGCGTGAACTACTTCAGCCACGAGCTGGAAGCGCTCCTGGAGGACCTGGACGGGGTACGAAAGTCGTACGTCGCGGCCTCCCCGACCCGCCCCGAAGGCAGCGACACGGAACAGCTCGTCGTGGCCTTCGCGACCACCCTCGCCCCGGACGACGAGGCCGGTCTGCACCGCCTGCTGATCGCGATGCGCAACAGCACCGTCATGGCCTGGGGCTTCCGCCCGGCGCTGCTGCTGCCACTGCCCGCGGACGCCTTCCCCAAGACCAGCCTCGGCAAGATCCAGCGTTCCCTCCTGCGAAAGCGCCTGGAGGCCGGCGACTACGCCGCGCAACGCGCCACTGTCGACGACGTGGTCACCCGCCACCTCGGCGGATACACCGCCCCCGAGGGCGAAACCGAGCAGGCACTGGCGGAGATCTACGCGGAACTGTTCGACATGGCACCCGGGACGGTCAGCGCCACGGCGAGCTTCTTCGACCTGGGCGGCACCTCGCTGGACATCCTGCGCATGAAACGGCTGGTGGGCAGCCGGCTCGGCGCCGTGGACCTGCCGGTACTCGCCATCCTCACCGCGCCGAGCGTCCGCGAGCTCGCCAAGCGGCTCACGGTACGCGAGGGCGCCGACCCGGCCGCGTACGACCCGATCGTCCCCCTGCAGACCAGTGGCGACAGGACACCACTGTTCTGCGTCCACCCGGGCGTCGGCGAGGTCCTCGTCTTCGTCAACCTGGCCAAGTACTTCGTACAGGAGCGCCCCTTCTACGCGCTGCGGGCGCGCGGCTTCAACCCCGGCGAGAAACCCTTCGAGTCCTTCGACGAGATGGCCCGTACCTACGCGGCCGCCATCCGCGAAAAGCAGCCGCACGGCCCGTACGCGCTGGCCGGTTACTCCTTCGGCTCCGCGGTGGCCTTCGAGATCGCCAAGATCCTGGAGGCCGAGGGCGAGCGCGTCGACTTCCTCGGCAGCTTCAACCTCCCGCCCCACATCAAGTACCGCATGGACGAACTCGACTACATCGAGACCGCCGTCAACCTGGCGATGTTCCTGGAACTGGTCTCCAAACAGCAGGCCGCCGAGCTGCCCGCGCAGCTGCGACCGCTCGGCAAGGACGCCCAGCTCAAGCACCTGATCGACATCGCCCCACCGGAACGGCTGACCGAACTGGACCTGGACCTGGAACGGTTCACGGCCTGGGCGGACCTCGCCGACGGCCTGACCGGGCTCGGACGGACGTACACCCCGAGTGGCACCGTGCGCACGATGAGCGTCTTCTACGCCATCCCCCTGCGCGGCACCAAGGAGGACTGGCTCAACAACGAGCTGCGCCGTTGGGACGAGCACACCCGCGAGGAGAACCGCTACCTCGACGTCCCCGGCGAGCACTACACACTCATGGGCCCGCAACACGTCGCCGCCTTCCAGACCATCCTCCGGTCCGAACTCGACCGGTCCCTCGACGGCAAGTGAGCAGAGACGAGGTTCCTTTGACTGACGGCAAGAAGATTCTGATCACCGGTGGCACAGGTCAGGCGGCCCGCCCGGTCGCCGAGGCCCTCGCCGCCGACAACGAGGTCTGGTGCCTCGGCCGCTTCACCACCCCCGGCGTCGAGGACGAGCTGCGCGCCCGCGGCATCACGACGTACCACTGGGACATGGGCGGCGACGACCCCCTCGACACACTGCCCGACGACTTCACCCACGTCATGCACTCCGCGGTGCACCGCGGCCACGACGGCGACTTCAACACCGCCATCGAGGTCAACTCGGTCGCCGTCGGACGACTCATGACCCACTGCCGCAAGGCGGAGGCATTCCTGCACGTGTCGACCGGCGCCCTCTACAAGCGCCAGACGCTCGACCACCAGTACAAGGAGACCGACCCGCTGGACGGCGTGGCCGACTGGCTGCCGACGTACCCCGTCTGCAAAATCGCGGCGGAGGGCACGGCGCGCGCGTACGCCCGCACGCTCGGCGTCCCCACGACCATCGCCCGCCTCAACATCTCCTACGGACCGGCCTCCTACGGCGGCGTGCCCATCATGTACTTCAAAAAGATGCTGGCCGGCGAGCCGATCCCCATCCCCCTCGAAGGCCAGAACTGGTCCTCCCTCATCCACACCGACGACCTCGTCCACCAGGTCCCACTGCTGTGGTCCATCGCGAGCACGCCCGCGACCCTCGTCAACTGGGGCGGTGACGAGCCGGTCGGCATGACCGACTGCGTTGCGTACATGGCCGCACTCACGGGTGTCGAGGCGAAGTTCGAAAGGACCGCCGTCACCCGTGAGACGTACGCCTTCGACAGCACCGAACGGCGGTCCCTGATCGGCGACTGCACCGTCGAATGGCACGACGGCATCCGCCGCACACTGCAAGCACACTTCCCCGACATCGCGCTGACGGATGTTGCGGACCTGGCGGATGTTGCGGACCTGGCGGAGGTTTCCACGTGAACACCACCGACGCGGAGAAGCGCATTCGGTCCGCCTACGACGCATTCCACCGCCGGGACATCGACGCCATCCTGTCCTGCTTCGACCCCGCCGTCGTCTGGGTGCACCCCGACGGAATGCGAGAGGTGGGCCTGGGTGGACCCAAGTACGGGCACGACGGCATGCGGGAATTCCTCGCCCAAGTGCCCAACGTACTGGGCGGAATGGTCCTCTACCCGCACGAATTCCTGGTCGACGGCAACCGGGTAATCGTGCTCGGCACCCGGGAGGTCACCTCCCGCGACGGCCGAACGGCGACCCTGCGCTTCGTCCACTCCTGGACGCTCGGCGCCGACGGCCTGGCCGTGCACTTCGAGGACTACTTCGACACCGCCGAAATGCTCCGCCTGATCGATCCCAACAGCTCTCTTACTGCACGAGGTGAAACCCTGTGAGTTCCTCGATTTCTCCCCTTGCCGCTGACGCGCAGGACCTTCTCTTCAAGGAGGCCCACACCGCACACGCATTCACCGACGAACCGGTGACCGACGAGCAGGTAACCGCCGTCCACGAACTCATCAAGAACGCCCCGACCTCGCTCAACAGCCAGCCACTCCGCGCCGTCCTGATCCGCAGCGACGAAGCACGCGCACGACTCGTCGAGCGGATGGCACCCGGCAATCAGCCCAAGGTGCGCCAGGCCCCGCTCGTCGCCGTCCTCGCCGCCGACCTCGATTTCCACGAGACGCTGTCCAAAGTCGCACCGCACGTACCGAATGCCCGCGACCTTTTCGCCGACGAGACGCTGCGGCACGACACGGCCGTGGTCAACGCCTCGCTCCAGATCGCCTACTTCATCGTGGGAGTACGGGCTGCCGGTCTCGCCGTGGGCCCCATGGCGGGCTTCGACGCCAAGGCCGTCACCGAGGAGTTCTTCCCCGACGGCCAACACCGCGCACTGGTCGTGGCAAACATCGGCCGCCCGGCCCCGGACGCCTTCCGCCCCCGCGCACCCCGCCTGACGTACAACGAGGTATTCAAAAGCGTCTGACTACTTATTGTCACGCCGCCCGTTGTTACCGTTCCGACAGGCGGAAATCGAATGGCACCGCACCCGGGTCGACGATGGTGGTACCTCCGTCCGCGGTAAGGGTGGTGCCATTCACGTAAGAGGAGTGCGGGCCGAGAAGCCACAGGACGGCATCGGCGATTTCGCGGGGCTCGGCGGGCCGGCGTTGCGGTACGAGGGCGGTGACCTCGGCATACGATTCCTGGACGCCGAGCCCCAACGGTTCGCCGAATTCCCGCATCTCCTCATCCGCCATTTCGGTGCGGGTCCAGCCGGGACACACGGTGTTGGCACGTACACCACGCGGTCCGAACTCGGCCGCGAGGGTCGTGGTCAGCATGGCCGCACCGGCCTTCGAGGCGGCGTACGCGGCCATCCCTCCCGAGGCGCGCAGCCCGGCTATGGAGCCGACCGTCACGAACGACCCCTTGGAGTCGATGAGATGGGGCAGCGCGGCGCGGGCGAGGAGGAAGACGGAGGTGAGGTTGGTGCGCAGCGTTGCGTCCCAGTCCTCGTCCGTCAGGTCGAGCACTCCGCCCGGGCGCATCACGCCCGCGTTGGCGACAACGCCGTCGAGGCGGCCGTGATCCCGTACGACGGCGGCCACCAGCTCCTCGACCTGCGCCCGGTCGGTGACGTCCGCGACGTACGCCGTCGCCCCGCAACCGTCCGCGACCTTGCGCAGCGCGTCGCCCCGTCGTCCGCACACGGCGACCCGCGCACCGGAAGCCGCCGCCTGCTCGGCCACGGCGGCCCCGATCCCACTGCTGCCACCCGCCACCAGGTGAACGGGAGCGGGGGAGGGGGCGGAGGACGAGGGGCCGGAGGACGAGAGGCCGGAGGGCGGGGGGACGGGGCGCTGCATCAGTGAGTACTCCCTTGCTCGGGCTTATTGGTGGGCGGCGGCGGTCACGGTCAGGCTGACGGTGGTGCCTGGGGGCGTTGAGGGCAGTCGCACCCGCGCGATGCTGTCTGCGACCCGCACCACGGCATCCGGTGGAGCCGGTATACCGTCGACTGTCACCCGTGCACCGTGTGGATACACCGTGGCAGGCAGGGTGATCTCCGTCCATGCCCGCCGCGTTGACCGGTTGGCGGTGAGAGCGAGGCGGTACTCGCCGGTCGTCGGGGTGTACGACTCACGCCCGGGAACCCCGGCGACGGCCCGCGCGTACGGGCCGAACGCGGGCTCCTTGCCCGGCGCCGGGCGGCCATCCGCGCCTCGTACGCAGTAGCCGCCCCCTTCGGGCGCGTCGCAGTCGTACCACATGGCCCACCCCGAAGCGAAGCCCGGCATCGACCTCAGCTGACGGCGGATCAGCTCCGCGTTCCCGGGTGTGGTGGCCCGGGGCGGTCCCCACTCGCCTACGAGAACAGGCAGTCGGTGCGCGGCCGGGTAGGCGCCGATGGCCGCCTCGTACTGCTCGATGAACCTGCCCTTCGGGTCCCAGTCCTGCCCGGATTCCACGGCCGTGTCGTAGTAGTGGGGCGCGTAGCCGATACGGTCGGCACCGGGGCGCGGATCGTGGAAGCCGGGCAGGCTGGTCGGGACTCCTTGGCCGACCAGGACGGTCGGTTCCACGAAAAGCCATGCGTTGCGGTCGACGGCTCGCACGGCGCCGATGAGGCGCCGGTACATCGCCGGCAGCCGGCCCTGTTCGAGCGCGACGGACGCGGCCAACTGGTTGGCCGGGTCGGTGGGGTCACCGGGGACCGGGCCGAAGGGCTCGTTGAACAGGTCGTAGCCCAGCAGCGAGCGGTGTCCGCGCAGCGTTGCGGCGACCCGGGCGTAGGCGGCGGCCTGGGCGGCGCGCAGGTCCGGGTCGTCGTACAGGTGGGTGAAGGCGGCCTGGACGGCCGGCTGGAAGTAGTCGGAGAACCAGTCGTCAGGGTTCGGCTCGAAGGACAGGCCGTCGGTGCGGGTGGCCCAGGTGGGGATGCCGTTGTGTCCGAAGGCAGGGCCGAACACGTCCTGGTGCCAGTCGATGAGTACCAGCACTCCGTACCGGTCGGCCCAGCCCAGCACTCGGTCGAGGTAGCGCAGGTAGGCGGTGTCGTAGCGGCCGCGCTGCGGCTCCACCTTCTCCCACTGGATGTTCAGCCGCATCAGCGTGAAGCCCTCGGAGGCCAGCCGCGCGACGCGGTGCTCCGTGACGGTGTCGGTCTTGCCGAGGTTGAGGCCGCGCAGGGCGAGGACCCGGCCGTGCCGGTCGGCGAGGCGCGTGCGGCCGTCCGGGGTGGTCACTGTGCTGGTCGGCGCGGCGGTGGTGTTGGTTCTGACGTCTTCGACACCTTCGACGTCTTCGGCAACGGTCGACGCCGATGCCTCCGGTAAGGCCGACGCCGATGTCTCCGGTAAGGCCGACGCCGAAGCCGCCGGAAGAAGGGCCGTGCTGAAGGCGAGGGAGAAGGACAGCAGGGCGAGAACGGCGCGGCTCAGACGCATAGGGCCTCCGGTGGGGACGGTCGGCGCGTGGGCCAAGGGCCCGCCGCAACCCGCATCTTGACGCCCGGGAGGCCAGGCGGCAAGGGGACGGATGAGCCAGGTGCGTCAGGTGAGCTGAAGTGGGGCGCGTGTGGGGTAGGGGCGGGCCGGGCAGGGCCGGGCAGGGCTGGGCCTCGGGCGAAGCTGCTGACAGTTATCCACAGGAGGCAACCTCCGGAAAATCCCAACTCACTTTCCCGCTACCGTCGGTGACATGCACGGAGGATTGCCGTTCATCGGCATCAGCACCATCGTCTACGGCGCGATCGGCCTCATCGCCCTCGCCGCCGCCGGATTCCGCAAACTCGGGGGAGTAGGACATGTACAGCGTCACAGCCATCGTCCCAGCTCATAACGAAGAAGCCGGTCTGCCCTCGACCCTCGCGGCGTTGCGGACCCAGACCGTCCCGCCCGACCGCGTCATCGTCATCGACGACGCCTCGACGGACCGTACAGCAGACGTCGCCGCATCACACGACGTAACTGTCCTGCGCCCGCCCCGCCAACTGGGCAGCAAAGCAAGAGCCCAGAATTACGCCCTGTCGCACTGCGATACGGACCTGATCCTCGCGGTCGACGCAGACACCGTCCTCGCGCCGGACTACATCGAGCGCGTCATCCCGGCCTTCGCCGACCCCACGGTCGCCGTGGCCGCCGGCAACGTCCAGACCCGCCACACCCGCACCCTCTGGGAGCGCGGCCGCTCCACGGAGTATCTCTTCGGCTTCCACTTCCACCGACCCATCCAGGCCCTCGCGGGAAGCCCCATGGTCTGTTCCGGATGCTGCTCGGTCTTCCGCCGCGCCGACCTGATGGCCTTCGGCGGCTTTCCCGAACGCACCATCGTCGAGGACATGGACTTCACCTGGTCCCAACAGATCCAGGGCCGACGGGCGCGCTACGTCCCCGACGCCATGGCCTGGGCCGCCGACCCGGAGACCCTCACCTACCTCCGAAAACAGGTCTGGCGCTGGATGGCCGGCTTCTGCCAGAACGTCCGCCTCCATCTCGGCGCCCTCATCACCCGCAAGCCACTGCTCGCCGTCTGGGTGCTGCTCGCCCTCCTGGAGATCCTCACCGCTCCACTCTGGTGGGCCACACCCTTCGTAGCGGCCGCAATGACCGATCAATCGCTGGGCACCTCCCTCGCCTGGTGGGCCGGCGCCGAACTCCTCCTGACCACCCCACCCTTGCTCTACGCCGTCCGCAGACGCCGCCTCCGCTTCGCCACTGTCCTGATCAACCTCCCCTGCGTCTACGCCACCAAGGTCGTCAACCTCATCTACGCCTGGAAGGCCCTCTTCGTAGAACTCCTCCTGGTCCCCCTCGGCTGCTCCACGGGCCTGACCATCTACGAAAAGGGCCGTGCCGACACCCCACCCCGCCCGCCAACTCCCGTACTCCCTCGGCACTCCGCCCCAAGGCCTCGCCCCGCTACCTGACCTCACCCAAGGCCACGAGAAAGAGGAGAAACCGAAGAGGAGGTTCAGTTGGCCGTGGAGCCCAGGACAGCCCCTGCGTCACGCTTCGCTGGCGGGCGCGTGCCGAGCTCTGCCGTCGGGACCTTGAAGGTCTCCCGCAGGCCCCACGCGCAGAGTGACAGGACGAGTGCCGCTGCGCCGGAGTAGAGCCCGACGCCGATCGGATTGCCGCGGACGACGGTATACCGGATGCGGTTTTCTGTCTCACCGGGCGGCATGCGGCTGGTGTGCAGCAGGGGCTCATGGCGCGTGGTGTCGGGGGGCCCGAGCGGACCATGGTGGTTGCCGGCTCGGACTCGGAGCACGCGCGCAACAGCCGCCCGGCCATCTCGGCGGCGGAACTGAATCCGGTCGAGAGCGTGGGAGCCCTGCTGGACATACTCCAGGCCCTTGTCGCTGGCGAGGAAGACCGCTCGCCGCGACTGACCAGGGCACGTCTCCGGCAGCGGGGGGCGACGCGGCGATAGGGGTGGCGTGGCGGTACGCGCGACCGCCACCGCCGCACACGCCGGACATGCCTTCGCCACCGCTGTACGGCACCGGTCAGGACGCGCACCATGGACATATGGGTGGCCGCACCAGTGCCTTCAATGCGGACCTCAATGCGGACCTCAGTGGGGATCGCAGTGAGGGCCTCAGTGGGCCGGCGCGTCTGGCGGCCTTCGCTGAGGGCATCAGCCCGGAGGAACTCGCGCTCGCGGCCCGTAATCACGGGCTGCCGCTGGAGGCCCTGCGGTACGACCTCACCCCGCCCGGGCTGCACTACGTACTGGTGCACTACGACATCCCCGCAGCCGATCCCCGCACGTGGGAGCTGACCGTGCGCGGTCGAGTACGTATCCCGCTGACCCTGGACATGGCCGCCCTGCGGTCCTTCCCGGCCGTCACCCAACGGGTGACGATGGAATGCGCGGGCAACGGACGGGCCCGGCTCACGCCACGGCCCGTAAGCCAGCCATGGCTGGTCGAGGCGGTCGGCACCGCCGAGTGGACCGGAGTACCGCTGCGCACGCTGCTCGACAGGGCGGGCGTGCAGCCGGATGCGGTCGAGGCCGTCTTCACCGGCGCCGATCACGGCATCGAGCGCGGCGTGGAACAGGACTACGAGCGGAGCCTGCCACTGGCGGACGCGACCGGCACCGATCCGGAGGTGCTGGTGGCGTACGAGATGAACGGCGCGCCGCTGCCGCCGCAGCACGGTTGTCCGTTGCGGCTGGTGGTTCCCGGCTGGTACGGCATGGCGCACGTGAAGTGGCTACGGAAGATCACCCTCGTCGACAGCCCGTTCACGGGATTCCAGCAGAAGGTGGCCTACCGTTACCGGCAGGAGGCCGAGGAACCCGGCGAGCCGGTCACCCGGATCGCCCCGCGGGCCCTGATGATCCCGCCCGGCTTCCCGGACTTCATGTCGCGCGCCCGCGTCGTACGCCCCGGCGCCGTGCGCCTGGAAGGCCGCGCCTGGTCCGGCCGCGCCCCGGTCGCCAAGGTCGAGGTCAGCACGGACGACGGGCAATCCTGGCACGATGCCTCACTCGCGCCGCCGGACGGGCACGGCTGGGCCTGGCGGTACTGGCAGGCGCCCTGGACGGCCGCGCCCGGCCACCATGTACTCAGCGTCCGCGCCACCGACGCTTCAGGATGCACCCAGCCCGTCACCCAGCCCTGGAACCGCGGCGGCTTCGGCAACAATCTCGTACAGCGGATTTCCGTATGGTGTCTACAGGATGAGGATGACCTCCGGGACGACTGAGTTCCCTCTGGACGGTCCCCTTTGGGCGGTCGAGTCGTTCCACCTGCTCCACACTGCAGACCGTGCAGGATCAGCAGGATCATCAGTGCGCCATCCGTCAGTGATGCAGGCGGGCGTTGAGTCGGGCGGCCTGGCGCGTCAGGTGGTTGCGTTCGGCGAGGTTGGGTGCCTTTTGGGCCGCCTCGGCATACAGCCGTGCCGCCGTCGTCAGGTCGCCGTCGCGCTCGTGGAGGTACGCCGCCACCGCTGCGTGGCGGGGCAAGGTGTTGTCCACCGCCTCGAGCGCCGCCAGCCCGGCGCGCGGTCCGTCGGCCTCGCCGACGGCCACCGCGCGGTTGAGCCGGACGACCGGGCTGTCGGTCAGGCGCGCGAGCTCGTCGTACCACTCGACGATCTGCACCCAGTCGGTCTCCTCGGCGTTGGGCGCGTCGGCGTGGAGTGCCGCGATGGCGGCTTGGGCCTGGAACTCGCCCAGCCGATCGCGGGCGAGGGCCGCCTGCAGGATCTCGACGCCCTCGGCGATCACTTCCGTGTCCCACCGGCCCCGGTCCTGCTCGGCGAGCGGTACCAGGCTGCCGTCGGGCGCGGTCCGGGCGGCGCGCCGGGCGTGGTGGAGCAGCATGAGGGCGAGCAGCCCCGCCACCTCGGGGTGGTCGATCGCGGCCGCGAGCTGCCGGGTGAGCCGGATGGCCTCGGCGGCGAGGTCGACGTCGCCGGAGTAGCCCTCGTTGAAGATCAGGTACAGGACGCGCAGCACGGTGGCGACATCGCCGGGCTGGTCGAACCTTCCCCGACCTCCCGGTTTCGCTCGAGCAGCGGAGACCCCAATGCCGGAGACGGTGCGCTTGGCCCGGCTGATGCGCTGGGCCATGGTCGCCTCGGGCACCAGATATGCCTGGGCGATCTGGCGGGTGGTGAGCCCGCCGACGGCGCGCAGCGTGAGCGCGACGGCGGACGACGGTGTCAGAGACGGGTGGGCGCACAGGAAGTAGAGCTGGAGCGTGTCGTCCACGGAGGGCACGGGCCCCGGCGCCGGCTCCTCGTCGACGAGGTCCTCACGCCGGCGGCGGGCGGCGTCCGCACGGGTCGCGTCGAGGAACCGGCGCCAGGCCACGGTGACCAGCCAGCCCTTCGGATCCCGCGGCTGCTCGGCCGGCCAGACGCGGACCGCCTCGACCAGCGCGTCCTGTACGGCGTCCTCGGCCGCCGCGAAGTCGGCTCCGCGGCGGACGAGGATCCCGAGCACGCTCGGTGTGAGACTCCGGAGCAGTGCCTCGTTCAACTGAGAGCTCACTTGCGAGGCCCCTCCTGAGAGCTCACTCCGTGATGGTGGGGGGCGCGGTCAGGAACGGGCGCAGTTCGAGCCACTCGTGGATCGGCTTCCCGCCCGCCCCGGGTGCGGCGGACAGCTCCCCGGCCAGCTCGACGGCGCGCTCGTAACTGTCGACATCGATCACCATCCAGCCGGCGATGAGGTCCTTGGTCTCGGCGAATGGGCCGTCGGTGACCGGCGGACGCCCCTCGCCGTCGTACCGGACCCACGTCCCCTCGGGGGCGAGGGCCTGACCGTCGACGAACTCGCCGGTCTTCTCCAGCCGGGCCGCGAAGTCGTTCATGTACTGCACGTGGGCCGAGATCTCTTCCGGCGTCCACTGGTCCATGGGCACGTCGTTGACCGCGGCCGGGGCACCACGGTAGTGCTTGAGCAGCAGGTACTTGGCCATCGTGTTCTCCTCGATGCTGGGCGACCCATTGTGGTCGCGTTCACTGCAGGGACGGAGCCGAACACGGGTTCTCGACATCGCCGGCCGAGTTTTTTGGCTTTCATCGGACGCGCCTGCCCGCGGCGCCGCTCAAGGCACATCGCGGGACCGGTGGGCACCCGTCAACCCTGTGACGATCAAGTGCGTTGTACCGGGACGAGGCGGTAGCCGGAGGCGTCGGTGCGTATCAGCCCGGCGGTCGGTGGGGGGAAGTGGCTGCCGAGGACGAGCGTGTCGGTGCCGGCGAGGGCGGCGAGCAGGTCGCGACGGGTGGCCACGGCGCGGGCCGGGTCGATGTCGACGCAACTGCTCAGATCGGGTCGGCTGAGCTGGACAGGATGGTGGATGCAGTCGCCGGTGATCAGCGCCGACTCTCCCGCGTCGGTCAGTCGGACGGCGACCTGGCCGGGCGTGTGCCCAGGGGTGGGTACGAGGGTCACGCCCGGGGCGATCTCCGCGCCTCCCGCGGGGACGTCCATCGTGTCGAGCAGGCCGTGCTCATGCACCGGGTGGACGGAATCGCGGAACATCTGCTGCCGCGGGGCGTCCAGCTCGGCGGCTGACCAGTACGCCCACTCGTCGCGCGCCACTACGTAACGTGCGCGGGGGAAGGTAGGGACCCACGCGCCGTCCCGGTAACGGGTGTTCCAGCCGACGTGGTCGGTGTGCAGGTGGGTGAGGACGACCAGGTCGACGGAGTCGGGCGGGAAGCCTGCCTGTTCAAGTCGGGCCAGATAGTCCGTACGGAGGTGATTCCAGGCGGGGTTGGCGCGGTCCTTGCCATTGCCGATGCCGGTGTCGACGAGGATGCGCCGGCCGCCCGCACGCACGGCGAAGGAGTGGCTGGCGAGGCGCAGGCCGTGGTCGGGGCGGGCGAAGTCCGGGCGCAGCCAGGGGTTTGCGGTGACCACGTCCGGGGTGGCGTCGGGGAGCAGCCAGGGGCCGGTCTCCGGCGGCAGTTCGGTTTCGTCGATGCGGTGGATGGTGATGTCGCCGATGGTCCAGATGGAGGGGGGAGTAGGGGGAGGCATGGGGGTCCTTGAGGGTGCGGGCGCGTGGGTGAGTCGGGAAACTTAAAGCGCATATGTTGCGTTAAAGATTAGAGGAGCAAGGCTCTTAAGGCAAATATATTGCGTTAGTGGCTGCGGTGGCCTACCGTCGTAGTCACGTCACGAACACTCACGAAAGACGCGGACCAGCCATGCCCCTGACTCCCTCTCACCCCGTTGATCCCCTTTCGCCCCTTCCTGGCCATACGCCGCAGAGCGCCGCGGCGGCGGCCGAGCGCGCCGGGGTTCCGCTGCGTGACGACCGGCATGCGGTCGTGGCCGCCACCGCCGACCACATCCTGAGCGTGGTCCGCCGCCTCCGGGAGCTCGACCTGGCGGACATCCCGCCCGCCCCCTCCTACCGCGTCGACGAGCGGTGACGGCCGTGCAGCCCTACGAGTTGTCCCTCGCCGAAGCGGCCGACGCGATCGGCAGCGGGCAGCTGTCCCCGGTGGAACTGACCGAATCCGTCCTGGCGCGCATCGAGGCGACCGAGCCGCTGGTGAACGCCTACGCGACGGTCACGGCGGACTCGGCACGCGAGCAGGCCGCGGCTGCGGAGCGGGAGATAGCTGCCGGGCGGCGTCGCGGCCCGTTGCACGGCATACCCATGGCGCTCAAGGACCTCATCGACACCGCCGGTGTGGTGACCGCGTCCGGTTCGGCGGTTCGCGCCGGCCGGATACCGGACCGGGACGCGGCCGTCGCCGCGCGGCTGAAGCGAGCGGGTGCGGTGCTGCTGGGCAAGGCGCACACGCATGAGTTCGCCTACGGCCTGACGACGCCGCAGACCCGTAACCCGTGGGCGCCGGACCGGGTGCCGGGAGGTTCCAGCGGCGGGTCGGCGGCCGCGGTGGCAGCCGGGTCGGCGACGTTCGCGCTGGGGACGGACACGGGTGGGTCGATCCGGGTGCCCGCCGCGCTGACCGGAGCGGTCGGCCTGAAACCGACGTACGGGCTGGTGCCGCGGGAAGGGGTGGCGGCCCTGTCCTGGTCGCTGGACCACGTCGGCCCGATCACGCGCACGGTGCGGGATGCCGGGTTGGTACTGGAGGCCATCGCCGAGCGCGGCGCGGACAGCCCCGGACCCGAGTACGGACACGGAGACAGAGAAGGCAGATATGGAGACGGAGCAGGCGGACACGGAGATGGAGGAGGCGGATATGGGATATCGGTAGGCGGTGGGCTGGACGGCGTCCGGGTGGGGGTTCCCTCCGATTACTTCTTCGACCGCGTCGACCCGCAGGTGGAAGCCGCCGTGCGCACCGCCCTGGACCGGATGGCCGACCTCGGGGCCCGCCTGGTGGACGTGCAGATCCCGCTGCACCGTTACATCCAGGCGGCCCAGTGGGGGCTGATGGTGCCCGAGGCGACCGCGTACCACGCCGCGCAGCTGGGCCAGGCGCCCGAGCTGTACGGGGATGACGTACGGGTGCTGCTGGAGGCGGGCGCGCTGCTGCCCGCGGTCGACCACATACGTGCCCAGCGGGCCCGCACGCTGATGAGGCGGGAGTGGCACGGGCTGTTGGAGCAGGTGGACCTGATAGCGGCGCCGACCGCACCGGCGACCGCCGCGCAGGTCGGGCAGGAGGCGTTCGGCTGGCCGGACGGGACGGCGGAGGCGGTGGCCGACGCGTACGTACGGTTCTGCGCGCCCGCGAACATCACCGGGCTGCCGGCGCTGTCGCTGCCGGTGGGGTTCGACCGGCAGGGGCTGCCGATCGGTATGCAGCTGATCGGGCGGCCGTACGGCGAGGCCGCGCTGCTGGGTGCGGCGGCTGCGTACGAGCAGGAATTCGGGCCTGCGCCGCGGGCAACGGTCGATGCTCAAGCGGTGGATGCCCAGGCGGTGGGCGCTCAGGTGGCGGATGCCCAGGTGGTGGACGTCCGCCTTGCGGCGAAGAGCTCGTAGCGAAGGGCTTGTGGCTAAGAAGTAGCGTTAAGCTGAGGGGATGGGAGCAAAGCCGAGGAGCCGCCCGGGCGGGCGGAGCGCACGCGTTCAGGAGTCGGTGCACCGGGCCGTGCGCGAGTTGGAAGCCGAGGTGGGGCGTGCGGGGCTGACCGTGCCGCTGATCGCGGCACGTGCCGAGGTCACCCCCTCGACGATCTACCGGCGCTGGGGGGACCTGCAGGAACTGCTGTCCGACGTGGCGGTGGAGCGGCTGCGCCCGGAGGGGCCGCCCGCCGACCGCGGCAGCCTGGCCACGGACCTGGAGACCTGGGCGGCGGAGTGGCTGGAGGAGATGTCCTCGGCGGCCGGCCGCGCCTATATCCAGGACGCGCTCGCCGGTGACCGGGAGGGCGGTAACGCGGGGCAGTGCTCGGCGTACGCCGTCGAGCAGGTCGCCGTGCTCCTCGACCGTGCCGCCGAGCGGGGCGAGCCGGCGCCCGACGTGGACACGGTCCTCGACCATGTCGTGGCGCCGATGATGTACCGCATCCTCTTCCGTCCGGGCCTGCTGGACGCCGAGTACGCCCGAGAACTCGCCCATACCGTTCTCACCCGCTTCCCGACTGTGGGAGCTGAGTGAGGCCGACGATGTCGTCGTGGCCAGGATCGAAGGGGCCGCGGATTGGGGTGGCCCAGTCCTCGTCCTGACCGGTCATGGGCTCGGACTCGGGCCTGGCGGCCCTCCGGCGGTGTCAGCTGCACTGCCAGGTGAACAGTGCGCGGTCGAAGCGGCGTTCGGCCAGGTCTTCGGGGCGGATGAGCCAGTAGAGGGCGCCACAGTCGCCCCACATCATGTCGGCGTCGTCGTCCGAGTCGAACTGGGCGAGCAGCACCCAGCGGAGGGCTTCTTCCTTGATGCGGGGGTCATCCCACGGCGGGCTGCCCAGGACGCCGTGGGCGACCTCGCTCTCCACCTCGTCCTGCACCGGGTGTGCGTGGCCGCCGATGCGGTGCTCCGTGCCGTTGAAGTGGTCCCACACGGCCTCCTGGAACTCCTCGTCCCACAGCGGGTGGTCGTCGGGCATCGGCGCGAACTCACGGTAGATCACGGGGTGCCAGGGATACGGTGCGGTCGATTCCAGGCGCGCTGCCAGCGGCACCTCGGGATACGGCTGGATCCCCTCCGGCGCCGCCCGTTCGGCGACGGGGACGCCCGCCGGTATGTACAGCACGCGCGCTCCCGCCCAGCTGTCCGGGTCGTCGGGCGCGACCACCGCACAGCCGTCGTCCAGCTGCCCGTCGAAGTAGAAGAAGGCCAGCGTGCCGTCCGCCGGCATGGCTATGTCGAGGGCGGCGGAGGGGAGTACGGCGCAGTCGACGGACGCGATGAAGGAGAGCGGGCCTTGCCCCGGCCACACTGGCCATTCCTCGTGCTCCGGCAGCTCGGGCAGACCGCCGAGCCGACCGACGACCGGAGCCGTGCCCGCCCCTGTACACGCACCGCCACCGTCACCGGCCCCGGCACCACCACCGGCCCCGGCCCCGGTACCTGAACACCTGCCCGTACCACCGGCGTTCTCCAGACGCAGGCCCGGCCGCAGCAGGCCGATCCATCGCTCGGCGATCTCGTCGGGCAGGTGCTTACGGGCAAGCGCGTGGAGCGCGTCGGCGGTGGTGCTCTGTGTCATGGGAACGATGATGCAGGAGACCACTGACAATCGCCGTCGGGGCCGCAACTCCGCCCGGCACGCCCCGGAAAGACCTAAGGGCTGATGGCGCTGGTCACGGCAGCAAGCGCTGTTCCTTCGCTACCGACACCGCCCCGGCGCGAGTGTCCACGCCGAGTTTGGCGTAGATGCGGCCCAGGTGGGTCTTCACCGTGGCCTCGCTGATGAACAGGGCCTTGGCGATGTCGCGGTTGCCCAGGCCCTGGGCGAGCTGGGTGAGGATGTCGCGTTCGCGGTCGGTGAGGGTGGGGCGCGGGGCGCGCATGTTGGCCATCACGCGGCTGGCCACCGGGGGCGAGAGGGTCGTACGGCCCCGGGCCGCGGCGTGGATCGCGGCGAAGAGTTCCTCGGGACGTTCGGCCTTCAGGAGGTAGCCGGTTGCGCCCGCCTCGATCGCGCGGGTGATGTCCGCGTCCGTGTCGTACGTGGTCAGGACCAGTACGTGGGGCGCTCTTTCCGTGGCGGTGAGGCGGCGGGTGGCTTCCACGCCGTCGATGCCGGCGCCGAGCTGGAGGTCCATGAGGACGACGTCGGGGTGGAGTTTCGCGGCGAGGGCGAGGACCTCCTCGCCGGTGCCCGCCTCCCCGAGGACCTCGATGTCCGGTGCGCTGTCCAGCAGGGCCAGGAGGCCGGCCCGTACGACCACGTGGTCGTCGCAGAGCAGGATGCGTACGGGTGATTGTCCTGGGGAAGTGGCCGCGTTCGGGGGCGTGTTCACTGTGTTTGCTCCAGGGGAAGCGAGGGTCGTTCCAGCGGAATCGCGGCGGTCAGGACGGTGCCCTCGCCGGGGGCCGACTCGACGGTGAGGGTGCCGCCGAGCTGGTGGACCCGGGCGCGGATCGCCGGGATGCCGTGGCCGCGTACTCCGGTGGGTGTGTCGGGGAGCGCTGCCGGGTCGAAGCCGCGGCCGTTGTCCGCGATGTCCAGGACGACCTGGTCGTCGAGGGTGGTGAGGGTGAGCGCCGCGGTGGTTGCGGCGGCGTGTTCGCGTACGTTTGCCAGGGCGCCCTGGGCGATACGGAGCAGGGCCGACTGCACCAGGTCGGGCAGCGGGGCGCCGGTGGCGTCGTCGATGTGGACGCGGACCGTGAGGCGGTCGTGGCTCTCGCGGGCGGCGAGGGCGTGCAGCGCTTCGGGGAGGCCGCCTCGGGAGAGGTCGGCGGGGGCCAGGTCGTGGACGAAGCGGCGGGCCTCGGTGAGGTTGTGCTCGGCGATCGACGCGGCGGTACGGACGTGGCCGCGGGCCTTGGCCGGGTCGGCGTCCCAGGTGCGTTCGGCGGCCTGGAGCAGCATCCGCTGGCTGGACAGGCCCTGGGCGAGCGAGTCGTGGATCTCCATGGACAGGCGCTGGCGTTCGGCGAGGGTGCCTTCGCGGCGTTCGGTGGCGGCCAGTTCGCGGCGGGTGCGGACCAGGTCGTCGATCAGGGCGCGCTGCCGGGCCGCCTGCCGTTGCATGTACATGAAGATCGCGGTGGCGAAGGTGGCGACGGCTGCCGGGCCGATCACCAGGTCCAGATCGAAGCGCTGGGCCAGGGTGAGCTGGGCGATGATCACGAAGACGGTGAGGACGGCGACCAGGACGTACGCGGCCCGCGGCGGAAGGGTACGCAGCGCCGCGTAGAAGAGGGGGACCGCGACCCAGGCGAAGCTCGGGGCAAGGTCCACCAGTACCGCCCACACCACGACGACCGTGCCCAGCCACACCAGGCGGCGGGCCGGTGGCCAGGGCACGCGGGCGCCGGGCGGCAGCTGGGGGACGGCCGGGGCGCTCCGGCCGGGCCCGGTGACGTACAGCCCCGCGACGTACAGCACGGCCAGTACCACCGCCAGCGCGATCACCCACGGCGCGTGCGCCTCGCTGCCGTGCCGCTGGATGAACCGGGCCATGGACGAGCCGAGCAGCAGGAAGAACGTCACATGCATGACGGTCGCCAGCCGACGGGCGTCCGGATCGCCGTCGCGCGGTTGTGGTTGTTGTACGGGTTGCGATGGTCGCGGCAGCGGTTGCGGCTGCTGTCCGCTTGCGTGCACTGTGTACCGTCCTTCCGGCCGACCCGGGCCGCTGTCCGGGCCCTCGCGCCCCAGCACCCTCTGAACTGGGCAAACGCTCCCATTGTTCCCCGCCCGGGCAGGGCCGGGGTCATCCGATCGGTTGACCCCTGTATCCACCATCCCGCGTGCTGTATGCAGCCGACACACCGACGGGGAGCAGGGGGATACGGCTCCAGGATGGATCTCAGAGCCGGACGGCACGAACACCGGACGAACCGGCCCCGAGAATCCGAGACTCCCTGGAGTTGGCACCCATGAAGCACGCCGAGCACGCTGAGCACGCCCAGAACGTCAACCACGTCAACCACGGCCACCACGCCAAGAAGGTCTCGAAGCGCGCCCGCGTCGTCGGCGGCGGTGCCCTTGCCGCCGCCCTCGTCCTCGGCGGCGTCGGCGCCTGGTCGGCGAGCGCGTCCTCCGCGGCCCCGGCCGCCCCGGCTGCCGTCAAGGCCGACGCGCAGAGCGACAACCTCATGCAGTCCACCCACCTGACCGTCGCGGCCGCCACCGACGCCGCCCAGGCCGTACTGGACGCCGCGAAGAAGGAGAACCAGCGCGTCTCCGTCGCCGTCGTGGACCGCAACGGCAACACCATCGTCGAGCTGCGCGGCGACGGCGCCGGGCCGCAGTCCTACGAGTCGGCCGTGAAGAAGGCGTACACCGCCGTCTCCTGGAACGCCCCGACCTCCGAGCTGGTCAAGCGCCTGGAGAACGCCCCGACGCTGAAGGACATCCCCGGCACCCTGTTCCTCGCCGGCGGCGCCCCGGTCAGCGCCAAGGGCGCGCCGATCGCCGGTATCGGTGTCGCCGGTGCCCCGTCCGGTGACCTGGACGAGAAGTTCGCCCGGGCCGGTGTCGCCGAGCTCGCGAAGGCCGGCGAGTAACCATCGACATGTCGACGGCACCGCGCGTTCGTGCAGCGCTGAGGGCAGGGATCGGTATCGCGGTGCGTACGAAGATGGCGACGACCACGTCCGTGCTGCGTGCACGTATCTGCGCACGCATGCCCCGGAACTCAAGGAGTACCACCATGAACGCGCTCGACCGCGAGCTGCTGGAAGCAGCGGCGAACGGTGCCGTCGACGCCGTGCGCGCCGCCCTCGACGGGGGCGCCGCGGTGGACGCCCGGGACGAGCACCGGCGTACCCCCTTGCTGCTGGCCGCGCTCGGCGACCATGTGGCCGCGGCGGAAGTGCTGGTCGCCGCCGGTGCGGACCCGAACGCCCAGGACGACCGCCGCGACAGCCCCTGGCTGGTCACCGGCGTCACCGGCAGCGTCGCCATGATGCGTACATTGCTCCCGGCGGGGCCCGACCTGAGGGTGACGAACCGATTCGGCGGTATCTCGCTCATCCCGGCGAGCGAGCGCGGTCACGTGGACTACGTCCGGGCCGTGCTCCGCGAGACCGACATCGATGTGGACCATGTGAACCAGCTCGGCTGGACCGCCCTGCTGGAGGCCGTCATCCTCGGCGACGGCGGCCGCGCCCACCAGGAAATCGTCGACCTGCTGATCACCGCCGGGGCCACCTCGCGCCTGCCGGACGCCGACGGTGTCACCGCGCTCGAACATGCGGAGCGGCGCGGTTTCACGGAGATCGCGGGTTTGCTGAGGGCTGTGAGGTGAGGGGCGGTGATGGTGACGGTGAGGGGCGTACGGTGAGGCGGGCCGGGCTCGCAGTGCCGCGGGCGCTCGGGCTGGGGCTGGGGCTCGGCCTCGTCACGACCCTCGCGCTCGTCGCTGGGTGCGCGCCTCAGGGAAGCGACAACTCCCCGTCCTCAAAGCCGCCCGCAAAGGCGAGTTCATCCACAACACCCAAGGCGAAGAAGGCCCCCGCGCCCTCCGGTCGTACCCCTTCCGGCACCCTCCTCGTCGCCGACTTCGGCGCCGACACCGTGACGTTCATCGACCCCGACCGGGGCGCGTTCGACTCCGTGCGGGTCGGCACCGCCCCGTACGGGCTCGTCGTGGGCGACGACGGCCGGGCCTGGGTCGCCACCGCGGAGGGCATAGCCGTCGTCGACACCGCGGAGCGCAAGCGGGTCGACCGCATACCGTATGAGACCGACGGTATCGGGGAGCCGACGTACGGCGAGTACCGCGGCGGCGGCATGGGGATCGCCCTCGCCCCCGATGGCCGTCATGTATACGTCGGCGTCAACCGGCCCGGCGGCAACGGCACCGTCGAAGCCGTCGACACCCGCACTCTGAAGGTCACGGGCGTCGCGGAGGTGGGCCGTCGACCGTTCGATGTGGACGTCTCGCGTGACGGGCGCGAGGTGTACGCCACGGACCATGACTCCTTCGACGTGACCGTCGTCGCGGCCGGCTCCCTGCGGACCCGGCGCATCGAGGTCGCCCCGTACGGCACCGAAGGCGGCCTCGGCTCCTGGCTCAAGCCGCACTACGCCGCCGTACGCCCGTCGGACGGAAAGCTGTTGCTGCCGTTCGAGGGGGAGCGGCTGGTCGTCCTCGACCCGAAGACGGGCCGGTCCCGTATCGAGAAGATGACCGCCAACACTCATCAGCACGGTGCCACGATCACCGCCGACGGCACACTGCTCGCCGTCGGCACGGGCCCGATCGACCCGGCCCAGGACAAGGGCCCGTCGCTGACGGTGCGCGACCCGGAGGGCCGGGAGAAGGTGATCCCGCTGGACGGCCCCCACGAGGACGTCACCGTATCCCGTGACCTCCATACTGCATACGTCACCGGCGGCTTCACCCGCGACGGCTACTGGAACGGCATCACGGTGGTGGACCTGGACTCCGGTAAGACCCGACGCCTCGCGGCGGGGGAACGTCCATTGGGAATCGCGGTCCTGTGACGGCCTGTCAGCCATCGAGGGGCCCAGGGGCTCCGGCCGGCCACCGGCCGGCCACGCCTGCCCGCCGCAAAAGCGGAGAGCTCTGAGTTCCTGGGCCTGGGGTCGCTGGGGTTCCTGGTTCCGCGGCTGCGCAGGACGGGCGGCGGACTATCCCCGTCTCCATGCCCGCGCAGGCATAGCAGACCCGGGAATTGGTATTCGACATGCATGAGGCGCCCGTCCGAGGATGGCCGTACCGTCCTCACCCCCGACGGGCGCCGATTGCTTACCGGTGCGTCTTTTCAAGGCAGCCGAAAGGAAAGCCGATGACCTCTTCCCCGCTCAGGACGGCCGTGATCGCCGGACACCCCCTCACTTTCGACGTGCACGGCAGCGCGGAGAATCCCACCGTCGTCCTGCTGAGCGGCTGGTGCCAGGACCACCGCCTCTTCGATCCGCTGCTTCCGCACCTCGCGGACACCCACCACGTCATCCGGATCGACTGGCGCGGCCACGGCGAGGACCGCAGTCCCGTCGCCGACTTCGGTTACCGGGAACAGGCCGATGACGTCATCGCCGTACTGGACGAACTCGGCATCGGGACTTTCCTTCCCGTCTCCACCTCGCACGGCGGCTGGGCCAATGTGGAAATCGCGGACCGGCTCGGAACGGCGCGCGTACCCCGGTCCCTCGTCATCGACTGGATCATGACGCCGGCGGCCCCGGAGTTCCTCGCCGGCCTCGAAGCGAGCCAGGACCCCGAGCACTGGACCGAGGCCCGCCAGAGCCTTTTCGACGTATGGCTGGCCGGCAGCTCCCACGAAATCGTGCGACACCACCTGGAAAAGGAAATGGCCGCATTCGACTACGAGATGTGGGCCCGTTCCTGCCGCGTCATCGCCGATGCCTACGGGCGCTGGGACTCGCCCCTGCAGCGGATGCAGGCGATGAGCGAGCACCGGCCGATGAGGCACCTGTTCTCGCAGCCCAGCGCGCCCGAGTACGTGCAGGCGCAGGCCGACTTCCAGGCCGCGCACTCCTGGTTCTCCTACCGGCAGGTGCGGGGCGAGACGCATTTCCCGACCCTGGATTCTCCGGGCGTGGTCGCGGAGGAAATCCGATCCTGCACGTCCTCGTCGGCCGTCTGATACGGACGTGTCCGACGTGACCGAGGCATCCGACCCGAGTATCGACGCCGCGTACAACGTGCGGCTGAGCGTCGACGAAGAAGAATTTCAGCGCACCGTCGCCGCTTACCGGACCGAGTCGGAGCGCGCGACGCGCGACCTGCCCGGCCACTTGGCGATCCCGTACGACGAACGCAGCGGCGAACGGCTCGACGTATGGGGAATCGGCGACCGGCCACGTCCGGTGTTCCTCGTCATTCACGGCGGTTACTGGCGGATGCTGTCGCGCCAGGACACCGCGTTCATGGCGCGGGCGTTCAGCGATGCCGGAATCGCGACGGTTGCCGTCGATTACTCGCTCGCCCCTGCCGTGACATTGGAGGAAATCGTCCGGCAGGTGCGGGCCGCCGTGGCGTGGGTCCATCACCACGGTACGGAATACGGCCTGGACCCGCGGCGGATCGTCGTCGGCGGCAGTTCGGCCGGCGGGCACCTCACGGCGGCGACCATGGTCGGGGGATGGCAGGAGGAATGGGGCCTTCCCGCGGACGTGGTGAAGGGCGGGCTGCCGATCAGCGGGCTATTCGACCTCCGCCCGCTCGTGCGTTCCTTCACCAATGAATGGCTGCGGTTGGACGAAGAGCGGGCGGCCGATCTGAGTCCGCTGTTGTCGGCCGACACCTGCGGCCCGCGCGCCGTGGTGGCCGTCGCCGAGCACGACGGGACGGGATTCCTCGACCAGAGCAGGCGGTTCCACGCCGCCTGGTCGGCGCACTCCGCCGGCGAACTCCTGGTCGTACCCGGACGGCACCACTACGACGTCTTCCTGGACCTGGCAGACCCGACGTCCGTGCTGTTCAGGAAGGCGCTGGAACTGTTCCACGGTACGGAGAACGCATAAGAGCCTTTGGCTGAACCCGGGCCTGGCTGCTGTGTTGGTGCACAGCAGCCAGGCCCGGGCGCGCTCCTGCGCGTGTTACGTGCGCTTGCGGGTGCCCACGCCCACGACGTCCAGATCGCGGCCCACGATCAGCTTCCCGGAGTAGTGGCGTTGCGCGCGGCGCCACTTGTGTTCCGGCCAGTTGCCGGGGGCGAGGTGGGTGAGGACGAGCGTGGGGACGCCGGCCTCGTCGGCTATCGGGCCGACGTCCTCGACGACCGTGTGCGCCGTGAGGATGTGCTGGAACAGTGCCTCCGCGGCGTCGTCGCGGGGCTCGGGTATGAAGCCTTCGAGCCACTCCCGGTCCATGACCTCGTGGACCAAGATGTCGGCGTCCCGCGCGAGTTCGACGAGGTTGGGGCTGGGGCTGGTGTCGCCGGAGAAGACCACCGAGCCGTCGTCCGTGTCGAAGCGGAAGGCCAGGGCCGGGAAGGCCGGGGCGTGCTGGACGAGCGTCGCCGAGACCCGGACCCGGTCGTCCTCGTAGAACGGCACCGGGCTCATCCGGGGATGCGGGTTCCCGTTCGGGTCCGCCACCAGGTGTGCGGGGAGTGGGACGTCGTGTGCGGAGTACACGGCCGAGGGCACCGGTCTGCGGTTGTCGAAGACGCGGTCGTTGATGTCGGTGGCGAACGCCCGGATGAGGAGGCCGACCATGTCGGCGGTTCCGGGGGTGGGGTTGTCCGGCGCCGTCACCGGGGGCGTGGGTGGCGGACCGAAGCGGGGCGGCAGCGCGCCGCGGTCTCCCGGGCCCCAGATCTGTACGGGCCGGTCGACCTGTGGCAGGCCGTTGGCGAGCCCTTCGGTGAGCAGGTTGTTGAGGTCGACGATGTGGTCGGAGTGCAGATGCGTGAGGAAGATGGCGCGCAGCTGGTTCAGTGGTCCACCGTCGACATCGTCCCAGGTACCGAGCTTCGCCCTGCGCAGCTGCGGCCCGACGCCGTAGCCCGCGTCGATCACGTAGTAACGGTCGCCGACCACGAGGGCCGAGGCGATGCCCTGTCGCGTGGTGCCCGGCCACCAGGCGGGGCCGCCGGACGTGCCGAGCAGGACGAGGCGCGTGTGGTGGTCGCTGCCGGACTGGCGCGGCGGCAGGTCGGGGGCCGCCTGCTCGGGGGCGGCCTGGCCGGCCGCTGCCGCCGGGGTGGCCGCTGCTGCCGGTGTGGCGGCGCCGACCGTCAGCGCGGCGGTGCCGCCGAGCAGTCCGGCGAGCGCCGCGCGGCGGTCCAGGCCCGCGCGCAGGGCGTGGGATACGAGGTCACACACGGTCGGCTCCCTGTGGGTAGGCGGCCGCGAAGTGGGCCGAGGCCATGCGTTCGGCGTGCGCGAACCACTGGAGGATGTCGTCCGGGCCGTGCTTCGGAAGACTGGCTGCGGTCTGCTGTATACGGTCGAGCGCGCTGTTGGCCCGGGAGCGCACCGCGTTGAGGTCGTGACCGACGAGCCGCCCGTGGCGCTTGCGGACCCGGCCGTTGACCAGGACGGTGTCCACGTCCGCCGCGGTCGACTGGAGTACGACGGACCCGGCGGGAAAGCTGGAGCGGACCAGGTCCATGCGGGGCGAGACGACGATGAGGTCCGCCTTCTTGCCGGGGGTCAGCGATCCGATCTCAGCGCCCAGTCCGATCGCGTCCGCACTGTTACGGGTGGCCCAGGTGAGCGCGTCCCGTACGCCCAGGCCGACACCGACCGGCATCCGGCCGCTCCGGTGCACCGCGTCGTGGTCGAGACAGCGCTGGAACTGCAGCCCGAGCCGCATCTGCGAGAAGAGGTCGCCGGAGCCGACGCACACGATGTCCGTACTGAGGGCCGGTGCCAGGCCGTGGTCGAGCGCCGGCCGGAAGGGCGGGAACCCCATGCCCATCTGCATCTCGGTCTCGGGGGCGATGGTCACCTTCCCGCCGGTGCGGGCGATGAGTTCCCACTCGGCGTCGTCGAGTGCGGGGCAGTGGATGTGGAGGTGGCCGGGGCGCAGCAGTCCGTGCCGGTCCAGCTCGCGCAGGCCCCGGAGGAGTACGGAATTCGGCGCGGCGCCCGTGTGCGAGGCCGCCATGATGCCGAGCTCGCCCGCCTGCCGGATCTCCGCCGCGGTGGCGGCGAACGGCACGGTTCCGAAGTCGCTCAGCAGCATGCCCATGCGCGACATGTCGTCGTCGGTGGCGAAGTACTCGGCACGCAGCGCCGCGGCATCCTTGAGGCGGTCGTCGTGTGAAGTAAAGACAGGCGAGGTGAAGGCAGTCGGCTGCACATCGTATGCCTGCATACCGTAGGCGTATACGGAGCGGATGCCGGCGGCGCGCAGAGACTCGACGCCGGCGCGGGCGTGCTCGCGACTGTTCACGCAGTCACAGCAGTCGAAGACGGTCGTCACACCGGAATCCAACGCCTCCAACGCCCCGACCAGCGAGGCAGCGCCGAGATCCGCGGCCTGGAGGATCGAGCCGATGCCGTGGAAGGTCGACGCGAGGAACTCCAGCAGCGACTGGTCGGCGGAGACGGCACGCAACAGCGCCAGCCACGTATGCCGATGACTGTCGACCATCCCCGGCAGCACGAAACCGCCGCCCGCGTCGATCACCTCCGCGTCGACGCCCGCGAACTCCTCCGCGGTGCGCCCGACGGCGGCGATCCGGTCGTCCTCGATGAGGACGGCGCCGGACGGCAGCTCGCCGCGCTCGTCGTCCATCGTGATCACATGGCCTCCGGTGACCACGGTCCGCGTGACGCTCATGAAAAAACAACCTCCGGCATGGCATGTCCTCCGGTGTATCCGTGCAAGGGCAGTCGGGTGCGTCGGCCGTGGCCGAAATGCGTGCTGAGCTCTGTGGTGGATGCTGCCGACGCGGCGCGGATCGCGCCAATACTTGTTCGCCCCCGCCCCATGCCCGTCCGGCTATAGGTGCCTTCCCGGAGCTGGGCAATCGGCTATACGGTCATGGTCATGGACCTCCCCCGCCTCCTCGACGGACGCCTGAAGCTGCGGCACTTGATCCTCGTCGACGCCCTGTCCGAGCAGGGCAGCGTCGTCGGCGCCGCGGCCGCCCTGCACGTCACCCAGCCGGTCGTGACGCGCGGACTGCACGACCTGGAGGCGATCCTCGGGGTCTCGCTGTACGAGCGGGGGCCGCGCGGGATCACCCCGAGCGTCTTCGGGGCGGCGTTCACCGACCACGCCCGGGCCGTCCTCGCGCAGCTGAACCAGGCTGCCAAGCACGTGGCCGAGATCGCCGAGGCCGACCGGGGCACCGTGGTCGTCGGCACGCACCTCGCCGGATCCAACCTGCTGCTGCCCCGCGCCATCGCGGCCCTCAAAGCGGACCACCCGCTGCTGACCGTTGTGGTGCGCGAGGCGACTCCGGAGGCGCTGCTGATCGATCTGGAGGCGGGCCGGATCGACCTGATCGTCGGCAGGCTGACCTCGCCGACGACCGGGTCCACCAGCGTCGAGAGCCTCCATGACGAGTCGGTGAGGGTCGTGGTGGGCACCGACCACCCGGCGACCCGGCGCGCCGACCTCGCCCTGCCGGACCTGATGGACTTCCCCTGGATCCTGCCCGGTACGGAGACGGTGCTGCGCCGGGAGCTGGAGGAGCTCTTCGTACGCAACGGGATCGCCCTGCCGGAGAACCGCGTCGAATGCACCTCGTTCCTCACGGTCCGGCAGCTGCTCATCGAGACCGATGTCGTCGCCGTACTGCCGGGCCTCATCGGCCGCGACGACCCGCGCCTGACCGCCCTCCCGCTCTCTCTGGACCTCATCGGCCACAGCGTCGGCGTCACACTGCCCACGGGCCGCCCCCTCAGCCCGTCGGCACAGGCGCTGCTGAACACCTTGCGCACCATCGCGGCGGAGCTCGACTGAACGGCGCGTCGAGCTCCCGGCCGGCCGGCGACACGGCGAATTGGGCGGAATGTGGATTTTGCATGATTTAGGATGAGTGCGCCGCAGTCATCGCCACGTCACCGACAGCAGAGGCCAGGTCATGCGCCCACCTTCCGGCTCTGTTCCTACGAGGCCGCGTCGGCCCGGCTCTGTCGCGGCGGGGCCGACGGTTCTGGCGTCGGAGGTGGTCACACCGCCGTACCGCTACCGGCAGGAGGAGATCGCCTCGGCCTTCGCGAAGGCGTGCTTGGGGCACGACCGGGCGGCGCGCCAGGTGCTCGAGAAGATCTCCGCGAACGCGGGCGTCCGCACCCGGCACATGGCGCTGCCGCTGGCGGAGTACCGGAAGCTGGACGGCTTCACCGCGGCGAACGAGGTCTGGCGAACGACCGCCCTCGACCTCAGTGAACGGGCGCTGCGCGGGGCCCTGGAGACCGCCGGCATCCTTCCCGAGGAAGTCGATGTGGTGGTCAGTACTACGGTGACCGGCCTCGCCGTCCCCTCTCTGGAAGCCCGGCTCGTGCAGCGGCTCGGGCTGCGCGAGGACGTCAAACGGGTCCCGCTGTTCGGCCTGGGCTGCGCGGCCGGCGCGGCGGGTGTGGCCCGGATGCACGACTACTTGCGCGGCTTCCCCGATCAGGTGGCCGTGCTGCTCTCCGTGGAGCTGTGTTCCCTGACTGTGCAGCGGACCGACGCGTCGACGGCCAACCTGGTGGCGCTGAGCCTGTTCGGTGACGGGGCCGCGGCGGTGGTGGCGGTGGGGGAGCGCCGGGCGGAGGGCCGTACGGAGGGCCGAGCGGGTCCCGAGATCGTGGCGACCCGCAGCCGTCTCTACCCGGACAGCGAGGACGTGATGGGCTGGCGCATCGGTGCCCACGGTTTCGGCATCGTGCTGTCACCGGACGTGGCCACGGTCGCGGAGGAGCAACTGCCCAAGGATGTATACGGTTTTCTCGACGACCGTGGACTGTCGCCGGAATCCCTTGATGCCTGGATCTGCCATCCGGGCGGGCCGAAGGTCATTCAGGCGGTGGAGCGCGCGTTCGGGCTGGGGCCCGATGTGCTGGCGCACACCCGCGACTCGCTGGCCGGCCTCGGCAACCTCTCCTCCGCCTCCGTACTCGACGTCCTGCGCCGCACGATGGCCGCGCCACCGCCCGCCGGGAGCTGGGGCCTGCTCACCGCGATGGGCCCGGGATTCGCGAGCGAGCTGGTGCTGCTGCGCTGGTGACGACGAATCCGCCGGGCCCACGACAAGCCGATACGGGCCCACGACAAGCCGATACGGGCTCACGACAAGCCGGCACAATCACGCAAAGGAGCTGTTCATGTCCTCCTCCGTATCCGGTCCGGACCTGCAGGAACGCCTGGTGGCGCACATCGGCGAGCTGACCGCGCTGCCGCCCGAGGAGCTGCTGCCCGAGCGGACCTTCCGGGAACTGGACATCGATTCGCTCGCGTTGGTCGAGCTGATCGTGGCGATCGAGAACGACACCGGCCTCGACCTGCCGCCCGAGCTGCCCGGGGTGGACCGCGACACGACACTGGCCGAGGCGGCCCGCGTCCTCGAAACGCTCAGCGTGACGGCCGCCGAGGGGCCGGGCGCGGCAGAAGGACCAGGCGCGGCCGACGCGGGTGTTCCCCATGCGCGCGGATGACGTCGCGGTAACCGGTCTGGGGCTGGTGACCGCGGCGGGAACGGGCGCCGGAGAGTTCTGGCATACATTGTGCGCCGGACGGTCGACCGCCCGGCGCGACCCCGCGCTCGCCGCCCTCCCGCACACCTTCTCCTGCCGGGCCGACGGCTTCGAGCCCGAACGGGAGCTGGGCGGCCGGCTGAGCAGACGGCTGGACCGTTTCACCCAACTCGGCCTGTACGCGGCGCAGCAGGCGGTACTGGACGCCAAGCTCGACCCGGGCACAGAAAACGCCCCGGCCTCGTGGGCACCGGAGCGCGTGGGCGTCGTCCTCGGCGTGGGCAGCAACAGCCTGGACCGCTACGCACCGGAATTCGGCCGCCTGGCAGCGGGCCGCCCCACGAAGATCTCCCCGTACGCACTGCCCCGCAGCGTCCCCAACATGGCCGCCGGAGAAGTGGCGATCCACCTCGGCTGCCGCGGCCCCAACTTCGTCACCAGCAGCGCCTGCGCCTCGGGAGCCACCGCCATCGGCGTCGCACGCGATCTGCTGCGCTCAGGAACCTGCGACGTGGTACTCACCGGCGGTACCGAGTCGGGCCTGGCACCCATGGCCGTCGCCGGTTTCGGACAGCTGGGGGTGCTCTCGCGCGGCGGAACGGACCGCGGAACGGACCGCGGAACGGACCGCGGAACGGACGACGGTGCGTACGGCAGTACGGACGGCAGTACCGGGCGCCGCGAGCCCTCCTGCAGACCTTTCGACACCGCACGCGATGGCTTCGTACTGGGCGAGGGCGCCGCCGTCCTGGTACTGGAGTCCGGCGCGCACGCCCGTGCGCGGTGCGCCCCCGTCCGGGCACTCCTGCGCGGCTACGGCGCGTCCGCCGACGCCCATCACACGACGGCCCCGCATCCGGAGGGGCGCGGCGCCGAACAGGCGGTACGCAGCGCGCTGGCCGACGCGGGCTGCACCCCCGGCGACATCCACCACGTGAACGCACACGGCACGGCGACCGTGGTGGGCGACGCCGTGGAGGCGGCCGTACTGCGGCGGGTCTTCGGCGAGCCGCCGCCCGTCACCGCGGCCAAGAGCATCACCGGCCACGTCCTGGGCGCCTCGGGGGCGATCGAAGCGGCGGCCACGGTGCTGTCCCTGCAGGAGCAGACCGTGCCGCCGACCGCCAACCTCGCCCATCCCGATCCGGCCCTGGACCTGGACGTGGTCGCCGGACGCCCGCGCCCGGTGCCGATGGACGCCGCACTGACCTCATCCTTCGGCTTTGGAGGGCAGAATGCCGTTCTTGTCTTCACCACTGCCTGATCCGGTATTCGATCCCCTCGCGACGTTCCCCGCGACGTTCCCCTCCGTGCCGGTGTGGTGCGCCGTGCTGCTGCTGGCCGTCGCCCTCGAACGGCTGGCGGAACTGCTGGTGTCGGTACGCCACACCCGCTGGGCCCGGGAGCGGGGCGGCGTCGAGCACGGCAGCGGCCACTATCCGGCGATGGTCGCCGTGCACACCGGGTTGCTGATCGGCATGTGGGCGGAGGTCGCCCTCGCCCACCGCCCGTTCGTGCCGGCGGTCGGCTGGCCGGCGCTCGGCATCGTGGTGGCGACGCAGGTGGTGCGCTGGTGGTGCGTGCGCTCCCTCGGCCCGCGCTGGAACACCCGGGTGATCGTCGTGCCCGGGCTGCCACTGGTCGAGCGCGGCCCGTACCGCCGGCTGCGGCACCCCAACTACCTCGTGGTGACCCTGGAGGGGGCCGCGCTGCCTCTCGTGCACTCGGCCTGGCTCACCGCGCTGCTGTTCACGGTCGCCAATGCCCTCGTACTCGCCGTCCGGCTGCGGGTGGAGAACGCGGCGCTGGAACCGTCGGCCTCGTGAGCGTGCCGAGTACCGCATACAGTCGGCCGGGTACCGGATACGACACCGACGTGCTGGTCGCCGGGGGCGGGCCAGCGGGTCTGGCCACCGCCGTGTACGCGGCCCGCGCCGGGTTCTCCGTACTCGTCTGTGAGCCCCGCACCGCCCCGGTGGACAAGGCGTGCGGCGAGGGCATCATGCCGGGTGGTGTGCGCAGGCTCGCGGAGTTGGGAGTGCGCCCCGTCGGCATGCCGTTCTCCGGTATCGAGTACGCCGACCTCGCCGGCCGTCGCGTCCGGGCGTCCTTCAGCGCCGGGTCCGGCCTGGGCGTACGACGCACCGAGCTGCACTCCGCGTTGGCGCGGGCCGCCAAGGAGGCCGGCGCCCAGTGGAGCCCCACGCGCGTCACCCATGTCGCGCAGGACACCTCCGGCGTCACGGCCGCGGGCGTGCGGGCGCGGTGGCTGATCGCCGCCGACGGCCTGCACTCGCCCGTACGACGCCACTTGGGCATCCCCGTCCGGAGTGGCACCCCCGCGCGCTTCGGACTGCGCCGTCACTGGCAGTGCGCTCCCTGGACCGACGCCGTGGAGGTGACCTGGGGGCAGCACGCGGAGGCGTACGTGACGCCCGTCGGCCCGGACCAGGTCGGCGTCGCCGTACTGTACCGGCGGGCACTGACACCGCCCGCGTACGCACAATCCGCGTACGCACAGGAGGCCCCCGACACCTACACGGCGCTGCTGCGCTGCTTCCCGCAGCTGGCCGAGCGGCTCGCCGGAGCCCCGGCGGCCTCGGCGGTACGCGGTGCGGGGCCGCTGCGGCAGCGTCCGCAACGGCGCGTGCAGGGACGTGTCCTGCTGGTCGGCGACGCCGCGGGCTACGAGGACGCGCTGACCGGCGAGGGCGTCAGCCTGGCCGTCGCCCAGGCGCGGGCCGCCGTCGATGCCCTGGTGGCCGGGGCGCCCGGCGGCTACGAGCAGCGCTGGCGCAGGCTCACCCGGCGGTACCGGCTGCTCACCCGGGGACTGGTCATGGCGACCGCTGTTGCCCCCGTACGCGGTTTGCTGCTGCCTTGCTGTGCCGCCGCACCCGGCGCGTTCCGGCGAACGGTCGATCAACTGGCCCGATGAGACTGATGAGCCCGATGAGCCCGATGAGAGGGTGATGCACCCGTGCGCATGGTCGTCCGCGGCGAGACGTTCCTGGAGCGCGTCGCGCTGCGTACGCGGCTGGCCCCCGTGCCCGCCTTCGAGTCGCTGGCCGGCATGGCGCTGTCGGGCGCGCTCATCGCCGGCGTGCGGCTGGGCCTGTTCGAAGAACTCGCCCGACGGCCCGCCACCGCCGACGAACTGGCGTCCCGGCTCGCCCTGCGCACCGACACCACCCGGCTCCTGCTGGACGGCATCGAGGCGCTCGGCTACCTGCGCAGACGACGCGGCCGCTACGTACCGACCCGGCGGGCCCGGCGCTGGCTCCTGTCGGCGTCCCCCAGGTCCGTCGCCCATTTCGTCGCCAGCCACCAGGACTACTGGAATTGGTGGGCGAGCCTGCCGGACGTGGCCCGCGGCGGCACGGTCGTCGACCATCACACCGCGGCGACGGACGACCCGTACTGGCGGGAGTACATCATGGGCCAGTACGAGCTGGCGCGGTTCAGCGCACCGGAGCTGGCGGCGGCGCTCCCCGTGCCCGACGGCGCCCGCCGGGTACTGGATGTCGGCGGCGGGCACGGCTGGTTCGCGGCGCAGCTGTGCCGCCGGCATCCGGGGCTGCGCGCCACGGTGGTCGATCTTCCGGGCAGCGCGGCCGTCGGCAGGGAGATCATCCGCACGGCGGGCTACGGCCACCTGGTCGAGCATCGCGAAGGCGACGCCCGCAGCGCCGACTTCGGCTCCGGCTACGACGTGGCGCTCTGCCTGAACCTCATCCACCACCTGCAGCCGGACGAGATCACCGCCCTGTTCCGCCGGATCCACGCGGCGCTGCGGCCGGGAGGCGTCCTTGCCGTCCTCGACCTCTTCAGCGACCCCGGCAGATCGCATCCGCACCCGCACCGCCCCGACGCCGCGGCGAGCTGCCTCGGCCTCCTCTTCCACCTCACCTCGGGCGCGTCCGTGTACAGCCCGGGGCAGCTCAACGAGTGGCTGCGCGAAGCGGGCTTCACCGAGCCCGAACGGACCCGGCTGCGCCGCATTCCGGCGCAATCCCTCTACGTGGCCATCGCCACCTGAGGACGGCCTCTGCCACCTGACGACGGCCTCTCTATCCATACGCTCAGCGTATAGATAAAAGCGCTCATGCATTATGCGGAAGCAGCGGACTCCCGCACGATCGGCACATGCACGCAGCCCCCGCCACCTCCGCCACCTCCGCCGCCCCCGCTCCGGACTCCCGCGCCGGGCGCCTGGTCGGCGTGGTCACGATGGCCGCCAGCGGCCTGTCCAACCAGGTCGGTGCCGCGGTCGGTTCGTTCGCCTTCCCGGTGCTGGGCCCGGTCGGTGTCGTCGCGGTACGCCAGTACGTCGCCGCGCTCGTCCTGTTGGCCGTCGGCCGGCCCCGGCTGCGCGCCTTCACCTGGCGGCAGTGGTGGCCGGTCCTGCTGCTGGCCGTGGTGTTCGGGACGATGAATCTGTCCCTGTACAGCGCCATCGACCGCATCGGCCTCGGGCTGGCCGTGACCCTGGAGTTCCTCGGCCCTGTGACCATAGCCCTGGCCGCCTCGCGACGCCGCGTGGACGCGTGCTGCGCGCTGGTCGCCGTGGCGGGCGTCGTCGTCCTGATGCGCCCGCGCCCGTCCGCCGACTACTTGGGAATGGGTCTCGGCCTGCTGGCCGCCGCCTGCTGGGCGTCGTACATCCTGCTCAACCGTACGGTCGGCCGCCGCATCCCCGGTGCGCAGGGATCGGCGGCCGCGGCCGCACTCTCAGCGCTGATGTTCCTGCCGGTCGGACTCGTCGTTGCCGTACGGCAACCGCCGACCGCAAGCGCGATTGTCTACGCCGTGGTCGCCGGCGTCCTCTCCTCAGCCGTGCCGTACCTCGCGGACCTGCTCACCCTCCGCCGCGTTCCGGCCCAGCTCTTCGGCCTCTTCATGAGCGTCAATCCCGTACTGGCCGCCGTGGTCGGTTTCCTGCTCCTCGACCAGCACTTGGGCTGGACGGAGGGAGCCGGTATCGGAGCCATCGTCGCTGCCAACGCGTGCGCCATCCTCACGCGGAGCGGACGCCGCGCGGGGCGCGCCGGGGAGGACGCCCTGCTGTGAGGCGGGGTCGGGAAGCCGGACGGCCATGACGACCGGTACAACGAATACCGCGAGCAGCACACGGAATACGGTCGGCAGTCCACTGGTGTCGGCGAGCCGGCCGAACGCGGGGGAGCAGAGGCCGCCCGCCGCCATCGCCAGCCCCAGGGTCAATCCGCTGGCCGTACCGGGGCGGTGCGGCAGATAGTCCTGGGCGAGCGTGACGTGCGCGGCGAACGGCAGGAACATCGCCACGCCGAACACCGCGGTACTCAGCACCAGTACGGGGTATACCGGGGCGAAGGCGATGCCCGCCAGGGCGGGGAGCGCCAAGAGGTACCCGGCCCGCAGCGAGGTCTTGCGGCCGTACCGGTCACCCACCCAGCCGCCGAGCAGCGTGCCGACCGCACCGGCCGCGGTGTACGTGGTGAGCACGGCCGCACCCGCCGCCACCGACTGGTCCAGGTCCCGCTGGGCGTGCAGCGACACCATCGACGTGACCGTGACGTAGGGGATGGACCAGCCGACGATGACGGCCACCAGGCGGCCGAAGGAACGCCAGTCGTCCGCCCGCCGCGCCTCGCCCGTCCCGGCAACGGCCGTTCCCGTACCGGAAGTTGTGCCGGCCGACGGGGCTGCCGCGGTGTGCCCCCGCCACCGCAGCCAGGGGCCCCTGAGGACCCACAGTACGGCCATGACCAGGGCCGGGACCGCCAGCAGAAAGCTCCCGGAGAAGCCCGCGGCGCCGATGACGAGGGTGACCAGCGCCGGCGCGAGGGCGCCGCCGATCGTCCCGCCGACGGAGAAGACGCTCATGGCCCGTTGCGACGAGCCACCGGCGGCCCGGGCCTGACTGGTCGCGGGCGGGTGGTAGGCCGCGATGCCGATCCCTGCCAGTGCCACGCACAGCCAGGTGAGCAGATAGCTCCCGGACAGGCCCGCCGCGGCCACGCCCAGCGCGGCCGTGCTGAACCCGGCCGGCACCAGCCACGGCCGTGACCTGCGGTCGGAGAGCACGCCGAACAGCGGCTGGAACAGGCTGGAGATGCCGCTCGCCGCGAACGCCAGGCCGGAGACCGCGGCATAGCTGTAGTGCCGCTGCGACATCAGGAAGGGCAGCATCGCGGGGATCGCGCCCTGGTAGAGGTCGTTGACCAGGTGCGTACCGGCCAGGAAGCCGAGTTGCCCCTTCTTCACCGGGCGGCCCGCCCCTCCGCGCGGTTGACGGCGGCCAGGACGGCCTGCACCGAGGCGGTCAGCAGGGAGGTGTCCCAGCCGGCGCCCCAGCGGGTGACACCGTTCACGCGGCACTCGGCGTAGGCGATGGCGTGGCTGCCCGGACCCGTCGTGGTGGCGTGTTCGGTGTACTGGATGATGTCGACCGCGTACCCGGCCGTGCGGAGGGCGTCGGTGAAGGCCGACAGCGGACCGTTTCCGGTGCCCTGGCAGTGCCGCTCCTCGCCGTCGACGCGCAGCGCGCAGGAGAAGCCGTGCCCGTCCGAGCCGCTTTCCGCTGTGCTCCACGAAACCAACTCGACCGGCCCGCCCTGCCCCGGCGCGATATAGGTCGTGTGGAAGAGATCCCACAGGTCCTTGTGGGACAGCTCCCGGCCCTCCGCGTCGGTGGTCCGCTGCACCGTGCGGGAGAAGTCCGGGCGCATCGTCGCGGGCAGGTCCAGGCCGTGGTGGGTGTGCAGCAGATGGGCCACACCGCCCTTGCCGGACTGCGAGTTGATGCGGATGACCTCCTCGTACGTACGGCCGATGTCGCCCGGGTCGATGGGCAGATACGGGACCGCCCACGGCGCCTCTTCCACGGGCAGGCCCCACTCGGCCGCCTGCTTGGCGTGGTGGACGAGGCCCTTGGCGATGGCGTCCTGGTGCGTACCGGAGAAGGCGGTGTGCACCAGTTCACCGCCGTAGGGGTGGCGCGGGTGGACCGGCAACCGGGTGCAGTGCTCCACCGTCTCGCGTACGGCGTCGATGTCGGAGAAGTCGACCATCGGATTCACGCCCTGTGCATACAGATTCAGGGCCAGGGTGACGAGGTCGACGTTGCCGGTCCGCTCGCCGTTGCCGAACAGGCAGCCCTCCACCCGCTGCGCGCCGGCCAGGACGGCGAGCTCCGCGCAGGCCACGCCGGTGCCGCGGTCGTTGTGCGGATGGACGGACAGGATCACCGCGTTGCGCCGTGCCAGGTGACGGTCCATGTACTCGATCTGGTCCGCGTACACGTTGGGGGTCGCCACTTCCACCGTCGCCGGCAGATTGTGGATCACCGGCCGGTCCGGGGACGCGTCCCACAGCTCGGTGATGCCGTTGCAGACCTCCAGGACGAAGTCCGGCTCCGTGAGGTTGAAGACCTCGGGGGAGAACTCGAACCGGATGTCGGCACTGGGCTGTTCCTCCGCGCGCCGCATCAGATGGGTGGCGGCATCCCGGATCAGCGCGTGCACCTCGGCGCGGGAACGTCCCAGTACGACGTCGCGCCACGTGGGCGCGGTGGCGGTGTAGAGGTGCACAACGGTGCGCGGGAGGCCTTCGATCGAGGCGATGGTCCGGTCGATGAGGTCGTTGCGGGCCGCCGTGAAGACGGAGATGGTCACGTCCTCGGGCACGACACCACTGGTGGCCAGGTGGCGTACGAAGTCGAAGTCGGTCTGGCTCGCGGAGGGATAGCCGACCTCGATCTCCTTGAACCCCATGGCGACGAGCAGGTCGAACATCCGGCGCTTGCGCGCGGTGTCCATCGGCTCGGCCAGCGCCTGATTGCCGTCGCGCAGGTCGACCGGCACCCAGAGCGGCGCCCGCTCGATGCGGCGGGACGGCCAGGTGCGGTCCGTCAGGGGCAGTGGCACCCGGTCGTGCACGGGCTGATAGCGGTGATGCGGCATCGCGCTCGGCCGCTGCGGATTCCACTTGCAGGTTTCGCCGGTAGCCATGTGGCGGTACTTCTTTCCCTCGGTCATCGGTGACGACCGGCGCAGCCCGGAACCCCGCTGCGGGGTGCCGGTCGGATCAGACCCCGCAGCGGCGGCCGAGGAGAAGAAGCTCGCGCAGCGACATGCCGGGAACAGTAACGGGAAAGAACTCCTCAGACAAGCTGAGGTGTCAGCGGCCAATGGGCCCAGCCCTGGTCAGCAACCGGACGCAACCCGCCGCGTAAACTGACCGCTAAGTTTTGTCGGACAACCTGAGAGGTGGGCGGACATGCCGCTCGGTGCCCTCCGCCGCAGCCCCTTGGTCGAACAGGCCACCCAGCACCTGCGCGACCAGATCACCGAGGGCCAGTGGCCGGTCGGCACGAAGCTCCCCGCCGAAACCGCCCTGGCCAAGACCCTCGGCGTGGGCCGCTCCACCGTGCGCGAAGCCCTGCGCGCGCTGGCCGGGGCCGGGCTGCTGGAGGCGCGGCAGGGGGCCGGCGTCTTCGTCATCGCCACGGAGCCGGACGAGGGCTGGCCCACCCGGCTCCGCCGGGCCGCGGTGACCGACATCTACGAGGTCCGCATGCTCGTCGAGGTGCAGGCAGCGCGCCTCGCCGCGCAGCGCCGTACCGAAGCCGACCTCACCGCCCTGCGGACGGCGCTCGACGCCCGCCGCGCCGCCGCTGCCGGGGAGGGCGACGCGGCCTTCGTCGACGCGGACATCTCCCTGCACGCCGCGGTCGTAGCCGGTGCACACAATCCTGTACTCAGTGATCTGTTCGCAGAATTCGTCCCCGCGCTGCGCCAGGGGCTGATCGACCTGCTGGACATGCTCTCGCTGCGGGACCGCGAGCCGAACCACGGGGACGAGGCGCACGCCGCCCTGGTGGAGGCCGTCGAGCGTGGCGACGGCGAAGCGGCAGCGCGTATCCTCCAGACCGAGCTGGACGAGACCCTCGCCCGCCTGCACCGCCTCTGAACTGCACGCTTCTGAACTGCACCGCTTCTGAACGCCCCGGCAGGCGTCAGGACTCCAGCGCCTTGAGCACTTCGTTCAGCACCGTGGCGTTGTACGGCATGCTCGCGTGCGGAGTGTGGTCCTCCGGGTCGATGTCCTGGAGGACGATGTTCTTGACGTAGTGGCCTTCGGTCTCGGCGAGCGCGCAGGACTCGTACGGAGTGACCACGTCGTCGTACTTGGTCGCGATCACTGTGTAGCGCACGCCCTCCACGGTCTCGCCGAGGTCGGCGAGCTCCCGCTGGAACGCGTGGTCCACCTGGAGCTGCGGCCAGGCGGGCACGGCCACTTGGACCGCGCCCTGCTCGACCAGCTCCCGCGCGCCCGGGATCTGGCGGGCCAGGTTCATCAGGCCCTGGGCCGTGATGCCGTGGTTGCTGGGGGAGAGCCCGATGAAGTGGTGCACCTTGGGCGCACCGCCGAGCGCGCTCAGGTAGTAGCGCGGCATCATGCCGCCCTGCGAGAAGCCCACCATGTCGACCTGCTCCGCACCCGTGCGCCGCAGCACCTCGTCGACGAATTTCCCGAGCTGCTCGGCGGACTCCTTGATGTCGCCGAGGCCGAAGAGCAGGGGGCTGATGTGCTGGCCGTAGTCCGGACGGAAGATCCGGTAGCCGTGCTGCCGCAGCAGCGGCGCGGCCTTCGTCCAGGTGTAGCCGCGATTGCCGAACGTGCCGTGCACCAGCACCACCGGACGCGGGTGTTCCTCGGTCAGCGGGAGGTCCCAGTCGTCCTCGCCCGCCTGCACATCGACGGTGGCGATGAGCTCGCCGGCGCCTGCCTCGCAGAGTCCCTGCACCCGGTTCGGTGCCTCGGTGATGTCCGTGGTGATGTCGTCCGTGTTGAGTCCGGGGATTTTCGGGTTCGGGAACGTCATGGCGATCTCCTTTCCCGCAGGGTGCCTGCGGGTTTCTGCAGTGTCGGCGCGTACCGCGCGGCCATGGCGCGCAGCAGCCGTACGTACGGACTCCACTCGGCCGGGCGGGCCACGCGGTCGGTGACCGCGCGCTCGGCGCAGTCCAGACAGTCCTCGAACGCCGCGTCGTGCACGGGCCGGAAGAACAGCAGCCAGCTCAGCCAGCGCATTCCGCGCGGCCGGACCAGCAAGGTGTTGCGCAGGACCGTGCGGCCTTCGCCGCGGGGCTCGACGCTGAATTCGTGGAAACCGTGAAATCCCTTCGGGCCGGTGAATGCGAAACGCACCCATTGGCCCGGCACGTAATGGCTCACCACGTACTCGACCGGGCCGTGGCCGCCCCGTACTCCGACGGCCAGCGGGCCCGCGAAACGTACGGGGGGCCAATCCGGCGGCCACAGCCGGTCGTTCTCGCTGCCGAGGGTGTCGAGCAGGGCGCCGACCGCCTCCGGCGAAGTGGGGAGCGAGCGTTCGTGGACGTTCAGCACGGCTCTCATGGGTTCTCCCTTCGGCGCGCCTCACCGTGAGGCCCGCCGGTGGAGTCTTTACGGCTTTTACGGCGCGGTAAAAGCGGAGCCCCGCTACGTTCACACCTATTGGGGACATGACGTGGCCGCGCGCAAATATGCACCGCTCGGCGATTTCCCGGCATACGGATAAGGGGACAGGGTCGCCGGAACCCGGTGCGTAAGCACAGATGAGACCGGCAACCGGCACGGTGAACGGACAAGGGGGACAGGGCAATGGCCGCATCGAAGTCCGACGGGTGTGGTCCCGGCCCCGGCGAGGGGGGCCCGCCGGGCGTCCCGCCGGAGGTCTTTCCGGAGTCGTGGCGCCCGCTGCTCGCCCAGCCCGCGCTGGCGGGGCTGCTCGGGGAGCCCCTCGTCGACGGGGCGTTGCTGGCGGCGCACCGGCTCCTGCCGCCCCGCGTCGCGCTGCACTCGCTGCGGACGTTCCTGCTGGCCGACGCGTGCGCGGCGGCCCGGGGGACCGGGTACGACCGGGCGGGGCTGCTCGCCGCCGCGGCGTTCCACGACACCGGGCTGACCGGGGACGCGCCGCGAGTGAGCGGTGGATTTCCGTACCGCTCCGCCGCGTTGCTCGACCGCTTTCTCACCGAGCACGGAGTGGCGGACGCGCGGCGCCGGGCGCTGACCGGTGCGGTGCGCCGGCACATGCGGCCGTTTCCCCCGCGGGACGGCGGCCCCGAGGCGCGGTTGCTGCACTTCGGGGCCTGGCTGGACGTCACCGGCCGCGGCCGGCGCGCGCTGCCCGGCGAACGGCGGCGGCTGGCCGAACTGGCGCCCACCCCCTGGTTCGCCGTTTCTTTCCCCGCCCGGGTGGCCGGCTGCGGACTGCGCCGGGCGCTGCCGGGCTTTTCGGCCGCCGCCCGCTGAACACCGGACACCCACCCATCACTTCTCTGTCGCGAAAGGACCGTGCAGATGCAGGAAGACCAGCGTGTATTTGATGTCGCCATTGTGGGGGGCGGCATCGGCGGAACGATGCTGGCGGCGATCCTCGCCCGCCACGGCGTCCGCGTACTGCTTCTGGAAGGAAGCGGCCACCCGCGGTTCGCCATCGGCGAGTCCACCGTGCCCGAGACCACATTCGGACTGCGGGTGCTGGCGCGCCGCTATGACGTCCCCGAGATCGAACATCTGGCGACCAACGGGGCGCTGCGGCACCACGTTTCGTCGAACTGCGGGGTCAAGCGCAACTTCAGTTTCGTCTACCACCGCGAAGGCGAGCCCACCCGGCCCAAGGAATGCACGCAATACCCGACGTGGGGGCCGCCGCTCGGCCCCGACTCGCACTACTTCCGGCAGGACGTGGACGCCTATATGTTCCACGTCGCCGTTTCCTACGGCGCGACCGCCTACACCCACACCCTCGTCGACGACGTGAAGTTCGACGACGGCGGCGCCACCATCGTCACCCGCGAAAGGGGCGACTTCCAGGCGTCGTACGTGGTCGACGCCGGCGGCATGCGGGCCATTCTCCCCGAACGCCTCGGGCTGCGGCAGGAACCGCCGTACCGTACGCAGTCGCGCACGATTTTCACGCACATGGTGAACGTGCGCCCGTTTGACTCCGTGGCGCCCGCCCGCGAACAGCACAACATGCCCAGCCCCTTCAGCGAGGGCACGCTCCACCACCTCTTCGAGGGCGGCTGGCTCTGGGTCATTCCGTTCGACAATCACGCGTCGAGCACGAGCGAACTGTGCAGCGTCGGCATCAATCTCGACCTGGACCGCTACCCACGCCCGGACTCCCTGTCGGCGGAGGAGGAATTCTGGCGGCACATCCGGCGATTCCCGAGCGTGGCCAAGCAGTTCGAGCACGCCCGTGCCGTACGCCCGTACGTCTCCACCGATCGTACGCAGTTCTCCTCGCAAACCGTGGTCGGCGACCGGTGGTGCCTGCTGCCGCACGCCAGCGACTTCATCGACCCGCTCTTCTCCAGCGGACTCGCGGTCACGGTGATGGCGCTCAACGCGCTGGGGCACCGGCTCATCGAATCGGTGCGGCAGAACGACTTCGACACCGCCCGGTTCGCCTACCTCCAGGAGTGGACCAAGCGGATGTTCCGCTTCTACGACGACCTGGTGTCCTGCAGTTACGTGTCCTTCGACGACTTCGAGCTGTGGAACGCCTGGAACCGCGTCTGGACCATCACCACGCTCTACGGCACGAACGCCCAGAACCAGACCGCCGTGGCATTCGAGAAGACCCACGATCCAGGGGCGTTCGAGGCGCTCGAAACGGCGCCCTACCGGGGGCTCCAAGGCGTCGACAATCCCTGGGTCGAGCAGCTCTTCAATCACTCGCGCGACGCCATGCTGGCCTACCGCGCCGGTGAACTGACGAAGGACCAGGCCATTGCGCGCATCTACGAGCTGCTGCGGGAAAGCGGGCTGTGCCCGACGGTCTGGGGCACCCTCGACCCCGAAGACCGCTGCCCGGCCGGCGTGTTCACCCTCTGGCCGCTGATGAAGATCCTGCTGTGGGGTAAATTCCGCTCGCCGCAGCACGTACGCGGCAAGTACTTCACCGGCGGCGCGCGGCTCGTGAGCAAGGAGGCGGTCCAGAGTTACACCACCGAACTGCGCCGCAGCACCTCCCAAGTGCACCAGAACGTACGGGACATGTGGTTCAACTGGAACCGCGACTGGACGCGGCGGCCGGCCCCGCGCTCGGCGCCCGAGCCGCGCGACTGACCCTTTCCTGCGAATACCGGAAGGGGAGTTCATATGCCTAGCTGACAGTACCGCCCCGGGGCGTCGCTCGAAATGGGGATAAGAAAATCCGACGGTGCACGAAAAATCATTCCTGCTCATGCGGAAGAGCGAACTTCCGGTTTGTCGGTCCAGGGCTTCGGGTAGGAAATCCATACGGCCGAGAAAAGGAAATTCGGACCGTGGTTTCCCCTCCTTGACCGAGAGGTAATGGACCACGATTTCCATGGTGCAAAAGACCGCTGGCCAATCACTCTCCGCGTGCTCCTGGGAAGAGCTTTTACAGCACCGGGACCGCCTCATGCGATTGGTTCGCAGAAGACTGCCGAGTGCCCAGGACGCCGAGGACTGCGTACAGGAGACCATGGCGCGCGCGGCCGCACACGCGGCACTGGACAGAAATCGGCTGGGCCCCTTCCTGACATCCGTCGCGCTCCGCCTGTGCATCGACTTCTACCGGGACGTGGAGCGCCGCAGGCGCCTGCTGCAGCGTGCGGCGGTCCTGGACGAACCCTGGACGACCGAGGAGGACGTCTGTGACGAGGACTTCGGCAGATGGCTGCTGGGCCAGGTCCGACTGCTGCACGGCCGGGAGCAGGAGGTGATACTCGCGCGCGCCGCCGGCATCTCCACGGCGGAATTCGCCCGGCGCCACAACATCTCCATCAAAGCCGCCGAAGGCGCTTTCACCAGAGGGCGCGCGCGGCTCCGGACGGCCTGCGCGAAGGCCCTGGAAGGCCGGGCGTCATGACTTTTCGCGATTAGCCTGCGCCCCGAAAAGAAATCCCTGCGTGCACGGTGGCGCAGCGCCGCGCACGAATTCTCCGCACCACGAAAGAAAGGAACTCCGCTCATGTCGAACAAAAACATGCAGGACATCTTCAAGGACCTCGCGGGTGACATGGCCGACAGCGGAAAGCAAGCATTCGACGACATCCTCAACCGGCCGGAAAAGAAGAACGACGACAATCCCGTCCAGACCCTGGCCGGGCTGCCCGGGAACGCCCTGGGCGCCCTCTCCGGCGCCGCCAACCCGGCCGCCGCGCTCGCGGGCGCGGCCGGTCCGCTGGGCGCGGTGGCGGATGCGGCGGGCAACCCGCTGAAGGCGCTGACCGACGCCGCGGGCGGCGCGGCGGGCGGGGCCAACCCGCTGGCGGCGCTCCAGGGGGCGGCAGGCAATCCGCTGGCCGCGCTCGGGGGCGCGGGCGGTAATCCGCTCGCCGCCCTCGGCGGCGCAGGCAACCCGCTCGCCGCCCTCGGCGGGGCCGCCAACCCGCTCGCCGCGCTCGGCGGTGCGGCAGGCGCGCTCGGTGGCCTCGGACAGCTGGCCGGTGGCGTCGGCCAGGCCGCCGGTGGCGCGGGCGACGTGCTCTCGTCGCTCGCCACGCTGCCGAACCAGCTCAACCAGCTGCTCGAGATCCTCCCGAAGCTCATGCAGGCACTGCAGGGCCAGGCCGGCGGCGGCAAGCCGGCCACCGGCAGCTGACCCGCCCACCCATCCGTCCCGCTCGCCGCTCGCCCGCTCGGCCGGTCTCGTGTCGAGCACCCCGGCTGTCGGCCCTCGTACACAGTCGACCGAGGAGGAACACACACGGTGGCGTCTGTAGTCGGTGACCGGTTGCGTCTCGTGGTCAAGGTCCTGGGAAACCTCGTCGCCGACGAGGTCGGACAGGCCACCCGGAGGCGCCGCCGGTCGAAACGGGACGAACACTCCCCGGCGGAGGCCGACACGGCCTCCGCCGGATCCGAGGAGCGGCGCGCCAAAGCGGTGCGCCACGCGCTGGAGAGCCTCGGCCCCTTCTACGTGAAGCTCGGCCAGATCCTCTCGACCCGGCCCGACATGGTGCCCGAGTCGATCAGGGACGAGCTGCAGAACCTGCACGACCAGGTCGACGTCCAGCCGTTCTCCGTCTTCGAACCCGTACTGGCGCGGGACCTCGGCCCGGACTGGAAATTGCGGTTCGACGACATCGACACGACCAAGCCGCTCGGCGCGGCGTCGCTCGCCCAGGTCTACCGGGTCGCGCTGCCCGGCGGCCGGCCGGCCGTGGTCAAGATCCAGCGGCCCGGCATCCGCGAGGGCGTCCTCGCCGACATGGCCCTGATGCGGCGGGCCTCCAAGATCGTCGCCCGGGTCGCGCCCCGCTTCAACGAGGTCATCGACACCGAGGCGATGCTCGGCTCCGTCTTCGACGCCATGGAGCCGGAGCTGGACTTCACCGGCGAGGCGCGCAACATGGACGAGGCCCGCCAGCACATCCGGCGCTTCCGCACACTGGACGTGCCCCGGGTGATGCACGCCAGCCCCCGGGTCCTGGTCCAGTCGCTCGCACCCGGTTCCTCGGTACGGCACATCGACCGCGCGCACTTCAGCGACGACGAACGCATCGAGATCGGCAAGGACCTGCTGCGGTTCATGTACCACGGGTATTTCGTCCACCGTATGTTCCATGCGGACCCGCACGCGGGCAATGTCTTCGCCGTGCCCGGCGGGCCCGCCACGGTGATCGACTGGGGCATGGTCGGCCGCCTCGACCGGCGTACGAGCCTCCAACTCCTGCCGCTCTTCATGACGCTGGCGCAGAACGACGGGGTGGGCCTCGCCCACCACTGGGCCGAAATGGGCCGCTTGACGCCGTGGGCCAACATGCCTGCCTTCACGGCCGACATGGCGGCGTTCGTCCCCAAGGTGTCCCATCTCTCGCTCGACGACCTGAACTTCGGCGTCTCGCTCACCACCGTGCTCGCCAAGGCGACCAAGCGGGGCATCGGCTCGCCGCCGGCAGTCTCGCTGCTCGGCAAGTCCTTCGCCAACCTCGACGGCTCGGTGCGCTGCCTCGCTCCCGAGATCGCGCTGCCGGAGGTCTTCAAGGGCGAGGTGCCCAAGATCCTCCTCTCACTGGGCCGCGAGTTCCTCGGCGGCAGCCAGTTCGCCCGCAACTCCATGGAGATGCTGCTCGCCGCCGTCACCAGCCCCGAGCAGGCCCGCGGCGTACTGGCCGACATCGCCAACCGCCAGTTCGCCCTGAACATCCACGAACCGCGCACCCCCGCCGCGATGGGCGGCCAGCGCAGCACGCGCCCGTCGGGCGGCCTGCTGGCGCTGGGCGCGCTGGCTCTGCTGATCAGCCATCGCCGCAGCCGCTGACCGGGGGCCGGTTGCCGCGAGCCAGGCGCCGCGGCCGGCCGCGGCCGGTGGCCGGGGCCGCGCATCAGGCGGCGTGGCCGGTGGCCGCCGGCCGGTTGCCGTAACACACCACGACGACACGGAGATTCCCCATGCCCGAAACCACAGGACCGCGGAACACGTCCCCGTCCGGCAGCGCACTGCCGGACGGCATCTCGCCGGTCACACTCTGGACCGCGGCCGCGCACGCCGCCGAGTGCGACCAGACCACACCGTACGTCCATGACCCACTGGCCGCCGCCTTCCTCGACGCGGCCGGATTCCACGGCGGCCCCCCGGGCGAGGGCCTGCTGCAGCGGCTGCTGCCCGACTGGGCGGTGGTACGCACCCGCTTCTTCGACGAGTACCTGCATGCCGCGACCCGCGAGGGCTGTCACCAGGTCGTACTCCTCGGAGCCGGCCTCGACGCACGCGCCTTCCGGCTCGACTGGCCGGCCGGGGTGCACCTCTTCGAGATCGAGCACCCCGCCGTACTGGATTTCAAGGCACGCGTACTGGGTGACCGCCGCCCGTCCTGCGGCCGCCGCACCCCCGTCGGTGCCGACCCGGCCGGGCCCTGGGGCGGGGAACTCGTCGCCGCCGGGTTCGACCCGCGGAAGCCCACGGCCTGGCTCGCCGAAACGCTCCTCTACCACCTCCCCCCGGAGTCGGTGGAATCGATCGTCGGCACGATGACGGAGCTCTCCGCGCCCGGCAGCACCTTCGCGGCCGAGTGCGTGAACGCGGATGCCACCTCGTCGTCCTTCGTGGCGCCCTTCCTGGACGCGCTCGCGAGCACCGGGCTCGGCTGGCGCTGGCAGCTGGCCGAGCCGGAACGCTGGTGGGCGGAGCACGGCTGGGAGGCCCAGGTGGCCGACCTGTTCACACTGCCGTACGTGATCCAGCGCCTCTCCCCGTACCTCCCGGTCCTCACCGCGGGCGCCGCGAAGTGCGTGTTCCTGACGACCGGGACGCTGCGCGACGGCCCGGGCGACTGAACACGGCCCACCGCATACAGCGCACCGCACCCGACGCACCACACACGACGCACCGCATACGGCGCATTGCATACGGAGAGCCCCGGACGCCGAGTCCGGGGCTCCCGCCTCTTGGTTACCGCAGCCTCGCCCTACGCCCGCTCCAGCTCCAGCAGGGCCGCGAGCCACAGGTCCGGGAGTTCGTCGGCGGTCGGCAGGGCGTCGTCGTGGACGACGGTCAGGCAGGCGGTGTCGTGCTGGCTGGTCAGCGTCGTCAGGCAGCGGATGCCGGCGGCCAGGTCGGCGAAGGCGGCGGAGCGCCGGGAGGCGGCGCCGCGGTGGACGAGGGGGCCGCCGAAGTTGACGCTGCTCGTGGGGGCGCCGATCACCTCGCTGTTCACCATCCGCATGCCGATACGGGCGCCGATCGCACGCGGGGTGGCCGCCATCAGCAGGCGGATGGCATCACGCTGCCGGGTGCGGCGCAGGCGGCCAGTGTCCGCCATGACGCGGGCGAGGGCACGGTGCGGTGACGGTTCGTCACAGGGAAGCAGCAGCCGGGCGGTGACCATCCGGTTGCCCGGGGCGTACTCCTCACCCGGCGCCCGGACCGACATCGGCACCGCCACCGGCAGCGGCGGATGCAGCGACCCGGTCTCCTTCATGTGCCAGGCGTGGACGGCGTGGGAGAGCGCGGCGAGGTAGACGTCGTTCACCGTGCCGCCGTACGCCCGGCCGACGGCGCGCAGCCGCGCCAGCGGCGTGGCCGTGTGGCACACGCTGGTGCGGCCGCTGCCCGGCACCTGGAAGGCGGGCTGGACGCCGGGCGGGCGGAGGGCGGCGGCCACGTCGCCGAAGGCACCGGCGAGCCCCTTGGCGGTGGGCCACGAGCGGCGCTGCGGCACCAGTCCGCCGCCCTTGGGATCGTCGTCGAGGAGGGCCCGTACGGTATGGACGGCGCCCACCCCGTCCTGGAGCGTGTGGTCGGTGCGGTAACCCAGGGTGTAGCGGCCCGTCGGCCCGTGGATCAGCCAGACCTCCCAGGGCGGCCGGTCGCCCGCGCTCATCGGCATGGACAGCATCAGCCGGGAGGCCACCGATCCGTCGGCGTCGTCCGGCAGCCAGGCTTCGTGCACGTGCTGCTCCAGGCCGAGTCTGTCGACGCGCAGGAGCAGCTTGCGGTCACGGATGATGCGGTAGCGCAACGCGGGGATGCGGTCGGCACGTTCGGCGACGCGCGCGCGTACGGCGTCCAGCGTCGGCGGCCGCCCGCCGAAGTCGAAGGTGAGGCTGAGCGGCAACGGCCGGCCGCGCATGGCCCGGTGATAGGCGGCATCCGCCGTCCCCATGGGCAGGGCCGGCGGCAGGGCACCGTCGGCGCCGAGGTGTGGTCGCATGGTGGAACTCCCTGTGAGGTGTGGGGTGACTCGGACCTGCGGGGGCCCGAGAGCCGGTGCCATGACCCCGGCCGGGTCATGGCACCGGCTCTCAGCACGTTCGTCGTCGGCCGGGACCGGTTCGGCTCTCAGCACGGTCGTCGCGCGGCCCGGCCGATCGCGTCCACGTAGGCCCGCAGCAGTGGGCGGCCGACCCCTTGGACGGGCAGCCGCGGCGCGGCCGGCCGGTGCCACGGCAGCGGCCCGCCCGGCCCCGGATCGCCGAGCAGGGCCCCAGCCACGTAGTGGCCGTGTGCCACGGACATCGCCAGGCCGTGTCCGCAGCAGCCGCCGATGTACCAGACGTCGGGGCGGTCGGGGACCCGGCCGACCACCGGCAGGCCGTCGCCGGTCATGCCGATGCGGCCCGACCAGCGGTGCGTGACCGGCACCCCGGACAGCTCCGGGTGCAGGGACCCGACCCACCGCTCCAGCCAGGCCCAGGCCCGCTCCCGGACGGCCTGCACCCGCTGCGCACCGAGCCCGTCCGGGGCCAGCGCCGTGCCGCCCCCGGCCACCAGCCCGCCGTCCGGGAGCAGCCGGAAGTAGGGCGCCATCGGCATCGCGTCGACCACGGCGCACCCCGCACGGCCGCCCAGCGTTTCGTACGCCGTCGAGCTCAGGGGAGCGGTGGCGACGGCGTACACCTCCAGCGGGAGGACCGTGCCGACCGGCAGATTCAGCGCACCGGCGGCGGAGTTGACGGCCAGTACCGCCTGTCCCGCATGGATGCTGCCGTGCGGGAAGCGCAGCTCGGGGCCGATCAGCTCACCGGTGTGTACCGTCCGCAGTGGACTGTCTCCGTAGAACCGCACTCCCTTGGCGGCGCAGGCGCGGGCGAGGGCGCGGGTCAGCGCGGCCGGGTCGAGCGTCGCCGCGGGGCGGTGGAGCAGCCCCGCGCTGTACGGCACGCCCACCCGGGCGCGGATCGCGCCCCGGGTGAGCACCGGCACGTCCAGGCCCAGCGCCCGGTACGCCTTGGCCTGCCGGGCGAGGGACACCAGGCCGGCGGGCGCGCGGGACACCATCAACTGCTCGCCGGGCCGCAGCCCGCACTGCACGTCGAGCCGCGCGCACAGATCGAGTACCAGATCCACCGCGTCGACGCTCGTCTGGTGTATACGACGTGCGGTCGACCGGCCGAAGCGGCGCAGCGCCTGGTCGACCGGGGGGCCGGCGCGCGGGCCCAGCAGGCCGGTGCCCCGGCCGCTGGCCCCGGAGGCGGGCTGTTCCGCGTCGACCACGACGACGGAGAGCTGGGGAGCCCGCTCCGTGAGGTGGTAGGCGCAGGCCAGCCCCGCGAGACCGGCCCCGACCACCGCCACGTCCGCCGTGACCACGCCGCGGAGCTGCGGCAGCGGTGGCAGCTCCGCGCCCGCCGGACCGTCCGCCGGCTCCCAGCAGGGTGTACCGGCCGGGGGCCGGCTCATCCGGTGCCGTTCGCCACGGGGGGCCCGGCGAGCGAGCGGAACCCGCGGTCGTGCCACAGCAACGGCTGCCCGGCGCCCACGTGCACGGCCGCCACCCGCCCGACGACCAGGTGGTGGTCGCCGTACCGGCGCACGTCCTCCACCAGACACACCGACCAGGCCAGGGACTCCGTGAACACCGGGACACCGAGCACGTCGCAGGTGTCCGTACCGGCGAACCGCTGCGCCGCGGGCGTCGTCGGGCTCGCGAACCGGGCCGCCAGGTCGCGCTGTTCCTCGCGCAGCAGGTGGACCGCGAAGGCTCCGAAGGCACGGACGGCACCGAGCGTGCGGGAGCCGTCGCGCAGGCAGGCCAGGAGCAGCGGCGGCCGGGCCGACACCGAAGTCGCGGCGGAGACGGTCATGCCGAGCGGGCCGTCCTCGCCCCGGGCCGTCACGACGGTCACCCCGGAGGCCAGCTTGGCGTACAGCGCCAGACAGCGCGCCGCATCGGGGCCCGGCTCCTCGCGCAGCGGGTCCCACCGCGCCCCGGCCGGGTCGTCGCCCGTCCAGGGCCGCGGCCCGCGTGCGGGCGCGGCGGCCGCCGTCCGCTCAGCCACGGGCCGCAGCCGGGCAGTCATCGAGCACCTCCACGTCGACCAGGCCCGTGAGGATGCTGGTGACATTCGTACGCAACGTGGACTCGGCCACCGGGTCGATGATCTCCGCGAGGGTCGGGATGCCGAGGTCGAAGGTGGCGGAGAAGACGATCAGCGTGCCGTCGTCGGACGGCGCGCAGCGCCAGCTCCCTTCGTAGCTCTCGAAGTCACCTTCGGTCTGCTCGAAGGTGAAGGTGAGCTGCTCCGGCGAGAACGTGTCCCGCTCCTGCCACCGCATCAGACCACCCCGGAAGGAGACGGCCCACTCCGAGATCACCGAGCCGTCGGGCAAAGTCCGTACGTTCAACTCCCGTACAACATCGGCGAGTTCGGGATACCGACCGAGGTCGGTGATCCTGTTGTAGGCGTCGGCCGGTTCCAGGCCGCGGGCGATCGCGTGCACGGTTACATGGGGCATGGGATTCCTTTCCGAACGGGGTGTCAGCCGGACATGCGGGCCGCTGTCGAGCCCAGGGCCTCGGTGAGGGCGGTGAAGAACAGGTCGAGCGCGGCACCATCGACGAGGGCCGGCGGGGACAGCCGCAGCACCCGCGTGGAGTTGAGGGAGTGGTTGACGAGCACGTCGCGTGCGATCAGTTCCAGCAGGACTTCGCCGACCGCCCGCTCCTCGGCGAACTCGATCCCGATCAGCAGGCCCTTGCCGCGTACCTCACGGACCAGGCTGTCCTGGTGAGGAGCGCAGGCGGCACGGACACCGGAGAGGATGCGCTCGCCGAGCGTCGACGCGCGCGCCACGATCTGCTCCCGCTCCATCGTCTCGACGGTGGCGAGCGCGGCGGCGCAGGCGATCGGGGAGGCGCCGAAGGTGGAGGTGTGCAGGAACGGATCGCGGCTGAAGGGGGCGTACGCCTCCTCGGTGGCGGCCATCGCCGCGATCGGCATCACGCCGCCGCTGAGCCCCTTGCCCATCAGGAGCACGTCCGGGCGGACGTCCTCGGCGTCCACACCCCACCACGTACCCAGCCGCCCCATCCCCGTCTGGATCTCATCCACGACGAGCAGCGCACCGAACTCACGGCAGAGGGCGGCCACTTCGGTCAGGTATCCCGGCTCCGGGATGCGCACCCCGCCCTCGCCCTGCACCGGTTCCAGAATGACGCACGCGCGGTCGCGGCGGGTGGCCAGTGCCTGCTTGAGATCGGCCGGGTCGCCGTAGGTGACCTGCGTGGTGTCCGGGAGCAGCGGCTCGAACGGCGCCTGGTACTTGGCGTTGGCCGTGACGCTCAGCGCGCCGAGCGTCTTGCCGTGGAACCCGTTCCGAGTGGTGATGATCGCGTTGCGCCCGTTCGCGCGAGCCAGCTTCAGGGCGGCTTCGGTCGCCTCGGCACCGGAGTTGACGAAGTGGATGTGGTCGAGCCCGGGCGGCGTGTGCGCGGCAATGGCCTGGGCGGCACGCGCCCCGACCGGTTCGAGGAAGACCCGGGTCGACAGCGGGTGGGCGTCGAGCTGGCGGTGCACCGCCGCGATGACGGCCGGGTGCCGGTGGCCGAGGATGAAGACGCCGTAGCCACCGAAATTGAGGAAGCGGCGACCGTCGTCCGCATACACCCAGGGTCCTTCGGAGCGTACTTCGCTCATGCCGCCCAGCACCCAGCCCAGGACCGCCCGGCCGGAGCCGAGATGCTTGCGGTACAGCTCGACGAGGTCGGAGCCGCTCGGCAGCGGTGCGGCCGCGGTGCCCTCCGGGGCGCTGGCCGTCGACGGTGTCCGGGTCACGACGCCACCTCCGCGGGAGACGCGCCGGCTGCCCGGACACGATGCCGGCGCAGTAGCGCGGAGTGCATTTCGGCCCAGCTCTCCAGGTTGCGGACGAGGGCTTGGTAGATGTCGGCGCGGACGGGGCGGCTGCCGCAGTCGGGGCCGCCGAGGGAGGTGTCGAAGGGCAGCTCGCGCTGGAAGACCAGCAGCAGCTCCGCGTAGGACTGGAAGCGTTGGCGCATTGATCGGGGCAATGGTGTGTCCTCCAGCATGGGCAGCAGCAGCCGGTGCACCGCGTCCACCGGGATGAGCCGCAGCCGGGCCGGCCGCGGCAGACCATGCTGGACGGCGAACTCCTCACAGATGTCCGTGATCTCACGCAGCAGCGGGGCCTGCTCACCGGCCGTCAGCCAGTACTCGCCCTTGCTCACCCCGCCCCGGATCAGATCGCCGATGGCACGGGTCACGAGGTCCTGCGGGATCATGTCGATCCGGGAATCGAACTCACCGGGCAGCACCGGCACCTGCCCCAGCACGACCGATCCGATCGCCTTGGTCAGCCCCTGCTGCGCGGAGATCCGTCCGGTGACGGAATCGCCCATCACGACCGACGGGCGCACGATCGCGCCGGGCAGGCCGGAGGTGCGCATCATCTGCTCGGATGTGATCTTGGAGTCGAGGTAGGCGGCAGCGCCGGGGAAGCGCTGCCTGTCCTCCTCGGTCAACGCGCTCGCCACGAAAGCGGTGCTCACCAGGTACATGGGTGCGTCGGCCCGCGCTGCCAGGTCGAGCATGGTCTCCGTGCCGTGGGTGTTGGTCCGCACGATGTCCTTGGGCGGGGTGCGGAAGCTGGTCTCGGCGGCGGAGTGCAGCACCACGTCCACCTCCAGCGCGAGCCGGTGGCGGGCCGCGGGGGTCAGGCCCAGAGAGGGCGAGAGGAGGTCGCCCTGGATCTCCCGGACCCGGGGATCGTTCAGCGGCCTGTTGCGGCGCAGGCAGACCAGGTCGAAGTCGGGGGACAGCTCGTCGATCAGGGCTCTCCCGAGTACCCCGGAGCCTCCGGTGAGCAGCACAGTGGGACGCTCGCGTGCGGCGGAGCGCGACGTGGACGGGACGGTGGGACGCAAGGGGTCCTGTGGCATGGATTCCTCCGGCAGGTGTCGGCTGTCGTGGGACGGTTGTCGTGGGACGGTGGGTGGGTCAGGCGATGACGAGCGGCCGGTCGGCGAGGTGGTCGACGAGCGGGCCGGTCATCCGGGAGCGGGACGGCGGGTGCAGGGCCAGTCCGTGGGAGCTGGCGGCCAGGTGGCCGATCTCGTCGGAGGCCATGAAGTTGAGCCCGCCGAGCAGTTCGACCGCGCGCGGGACGACGCCGGCGACGGTGTCCTGGATGCTGTATCGGGTATACAGCGCCGCGGCGAGCGCGGACTCGCCGAGATCGCCCTCGTCCACGCGGCGCGCGATGCCCTCCGCCGCGGCCATGGCGGCCTCGGTCTCGATGAGCAGTTGTACGCGGTCGTGGCCGGGCACGCGGTCGTTGAGCAGTACCCGCTCGACCAGGGCACTGGCCACGCCGAGGTAGCTCCCCGACATGAGCAGCTGGAACCAGATCATGCCGGCCGTCTGGAGGTCGTCCAGTCGCTGCCCGGGCGGCGTGCCCGTACGCAGCAGGAGATCCGGCGGTACGAGGACATCGGTGAGGGTGACCTGCTCGCTCTCCGCACCGGCCAGGAACGCGCTGGACCAGAAGCCGCTGACGCTCAGCCCCTCGCTCTCGGCGGGCACCAGCGCCACCGCCAGCTCATCGCCCTGCCCGTCCTCGCGGGGGATGACGACACTGGCGGTGAGCATGTCCATGGAGCGGGCCAGGCTGCACGGGCGCTTGACCCCGTTGAGCTGTACGCCGCCGTCGGTCACCGTGGCGGTCATCGACGGATCGAGGATGCCGGCGCCGCTCCGCCCCTCGGCGAAGCCGGAGGCGATGATGCGGTTCATCGACGCCGCGCCTTCGATCAGCAGCCACTCCAGGCCGTCGCCCAGGGTGCCGAGGCCGACCAGGGTGGCCATGGAGAAGTGGTGCATGGTGGTGGCCACGGCCAGCGACGGCGAGCGGCTGCCGATGGCCCGCTGCACCCGCACCGCATCCAGGGCACTGGCCCCCCGCCCGTAGTGCGCCTCGGGGACCAGGAGCCCCGGGCCGCCGCTGTCCCGGAAGAGCCCGATGCCCGGGCTGCCGGGCCGCTCCAGATCCCGCAGCGGGATCTCCCGGAGAGCGGGGTCCAGACCCGGCAACAGCTTGGCCAGCGTGGTGCGTTCGCGTTCGAGAAATCTCATGGACGTGCGCCCTCCAGGGTGCGGGGTGATGGAGTGGGAAGTGGAAGTGCATGACGGCCGGTGGGACCGTTCGGTCACCGGGACCGTCCGTTCACAGGGCGTTGGCGGCGCGCATCAGCTGCCAGATGGCGCCGATGCGGGGCCTGCCCCGGAAGGCGATGTACTCCGGGAGCACCGCGTGCGGGGCCCACTTCTCCTTGTATTCGAGCTGGGAGGCCGCGGGGTAGATCGCCTGTCCGCGCTCCGCCAGCAGGCGGGTGAACCGGGCGAGCGTGCGGCTGGCACCGGGCACTTCATGCTCCGCCGCGAGCCCGGTGAACGGTGTGAACCCAAAATGCAGCCACTCGGCGCCTTCGGCCGTGAGGCGCTCGATGACGGTGGCGTTGAGCGCCTCCATCACACCGGGCGGCGCGCCGGGCAGCCGCCGGCTGAGGTCGTGCAGCCACCCGGGACGGCTGCCGAAGACCGGCGAGTAATTGATGTAGCCGACCGCCGTGCCGTCGATGCGGCCGACGAACAGCCGGCGGTGCCGTTGCAGGGCTCCGGCCCGCTGGCCGACGAGGAACCGCAGCTCCTTGACGTGCCGGCCCTTGTCCCGCAGCCAGTCCTGGTCGATCCGGTCCAGCTCGGCACAGTCGTCATCGGCCCGGACCTCGGCCACCTCCAGACCGGCGCGCCGGGCCCGCGAGATCTTGTTCCGCAGCCGTACGAAACGTGAGCCGCGCAGCGTGAAGCAGGACAGGTCGACGGCATACGAAGCACCGAGCTGGTTGACCGTGAAACCGTGTTCTGCATACAACTCGGCGTCCGCGCGCTGCAGTTGTACGGCGACCAGCCGCCGTCCCGCGTGCGCCACGAATGCGTCCAGCAGCTCCGCCCGGTGCTCGTGCGCGGTGAATGGCCCGCCGAATTGGAAAACATGCCGCCCGGAGCGGATATAGGCACAGGTGCCGGCGAACCGGTCGTCCTGGAAGTATTCGTTCCCGCTGTTCAGTGCGAGAAAAGCACTGGGGTTGTCGCTGTATTCGGTGAGGGTGTCAAGAACCGACGGCATGGGAGCCCTCCAGCGGGGGCCGCGCGCCGCCGACGGTCGTGTCCGAGTACTGCTTCTTGAACTCCCGATAGGCGGGATGGGTGTGCGGCTCGAAGGTGACGCCGAAGGGTTTCAGTGAATTCCCGAAAAGCGCCCGGTCGCCCATGAGATGGATGGGGAGGGCGAGCAGCGCCCACTCCGGCCGGACGAACAGCGCCCAGGCTCCGGCCAATACGCCCGCCGTGAGCAGGCTGTGCATCACGTTGTACGCCACGTAGTAGCCGCGGGCGATGTGCTTGTCCGGGCTGCGCCTGAAGGCGATGGCCCCGGGAATGTAACCGACGACGTCGATCACCAGAAAGAAGGCCGCGAATACGCCCCAGCGAATCTCTGAAATATGCTGGTAGGTCAGCACGATTGACGTTGCCAGAACGGCCAGCCATTCGAGCCGGGAGAGTGCGAAGGTGGTCTTTGTCTCGAATGTGTTCTTGGCGTCCACGGGCGCTCCAAGAAATGATCGGAAACCGCCGGGGCCCGGCACGGGCCGGGGCCCCGACTGAATGCCTTTTCACTCCTGGTTACGCACCGGCGTGTGCGACCCCTCATAAATGGACGGGCGCTGCGGCTCGCTCGCCGACCGGGCGCGACGGCGCAGCCAGGTCACCGCGGGGGAGGTGATCGCGGTGGTGATGAGCGCCATCAGTACGAGCATCGTGAACAGATCGGGGCCGATCACGTGCAGTTCGAGACCGATGTTGAGGATGACGAGCTCGGTCAGGCCGCGGCAGTTCATCAGCGCGCCCAGCGACAGGGCGCCCGGCCAGCGCTGGCCGCACGCGCGGGCCGCGAGGGCGCCGCCGCCCCACTTGCCGAGTACGGCCACGGACAGCACGGCACCGGCCCACAGCCACTGCACCGGGTCGCCGACCAGCATTCCGATGTCTGTATGCAGTCCGGTGTGTACAAAGAACAGCGGCAGCAGCAAGGGCACGGCGACGGCACGCAGCCGGGTGGCGCACCGCTCGACTTCGAGGGAGCCGCGGGGCGTCATCACGCCGAAGACGAACGCGCCGAACAGGGCGTGCACCCCGATCCGGTCGGTGGCGAACGCGGACAGGCACAGCCCGGCGAAGAGGACGACGAGTACGAGACTGTCGCGAGCGGCGGAGCCTCCCGGGCTGCCGGCGGCCGACTTCGAGATCCGGGCCGCCCGTGCCGCCCAACGCGCCAGCAGCGGCCGGACCGCATACAACATGAAGGCGAAGAAGACCGCTGCCAGCGCCGCCGTGGTGACCGCGTCCAGCGGGGAGCCGCTGCGCGTGACGGCCACGACGACCGCCAGCAGGCACCATGCGCTCACGTCGTCGATGGCCGCACACGTCATCGCCAGGGCGCCCAGCCGCGTCCTGTACAGCCCGCGGTCGGTGAGGATGCGGGCGAGCACGGGGAAGGCCGTGATGCTCATGGCCACGGCGATGAACAGGACGAACGGCAGCAGCTGCGTGCCCTCGGGGGCCAGCGAGCCGTACATCCCGACCGCCAGCGCCGCGCCCAGCAGCAGCGGCAGTGCAATGCTCACCTGGCTCACGACGATGGCCGTACGGCCGTGCCCCCGCAGGTTCCCCAGGTCCAGCTCCAACCCGACCAGGAACATGAAGATCAGCAGCCCGAGTTGGCCGAGGGCCCCGGTGTACGGGGCGACGGCCGGCGGGAAGAGCCACGCCTGCCCCTCGGGCCATAACCAGCCGAGCAGCGAGGGGCCGAGCAGAATGCCGGTGGCGAGCTCGCCGACGACCGGCGGCTGCCCGAGGCGGCGGCAGACCGCGGCCCCCGCCCGACAGGCGACGATCACGACCGGAACGACGATGAGAAGGGCGGGCAGCGGGTCGGAGGCGGACGACACAGGCGACTCCTTCGCGTGCGGAACGGGCGAACCCGAGCGCGGCAGGGCAGCCCCCCACCGTTACTCTCTGCAACCCCCCAGCACCTGCCCGCCCGGCGCGCAGAGTCAAACGCCGGGCGCCCGCCCGTCGGGGGCACGCGCGCGCAGACGGCGCATCCACCGCCCGCCGCCCGCGTGCGCAGTGCCGCGCACGCCCCTGCCGCCACAGACGACAAACATTCACCGGTCACGAAATGACAGCAGAACTCCGATTGAACTCCCTTGACATAAGGAATGAGTTGAGGTGTGGCAATTCCGTTGACACCCTCACAGGCCCTGCGCGCATTGCGGGCAGCCGGCCTGACGGTGAAACAGGTCGGCAACTGGCGTACGCACAACAGGAACCAGCACGGACGGTGGGGCCCCGTCCACGGCGTGATACTCCACCACACCGGTACCCGCGGCACCGAGCACACGGTGGAGCTGTGCCGCGACGGCTACCCCGGCCTGCCGGGCCCGCTCTGCCACGCCGTCATCGACAAGCGGGGCGTGGTGTGGCTGGTGGGCTGGGGCCGTACGAACCACGCGGGCCGGGGCGACCCCGACGTACTCGGCGCGGTGATCTACGAGGAGCCCCTCCCGCCCGACAACGAGGGCACGACGGACGGCAATCCGTGGTTCTACGGCTTCGAGTGCGTCAATCTCGGCGACGGTTACGACCCGTGGCCCGCCGCCCAGGTGAACGCGATGGTGCGCGCCTCGGCCGCGCTCATCAGGGCACACGGCTGGGACCACACCGGTGACACCTCCCTGATCGGACACAACGAATGGCAGCCGGGCAAGCCCGACCCCCGGGGCCTGAGCATGCGGGAGCTCCGCAGCCGAGTGGCCGAGATGGTCCGCGGCGCCTCGACACCATCGCCCGTACCGCCCCACGGTGGCGGAGGCGGCGCGCCGGGGCGCCCGCTGTCCCCTCGCCCCACCACCCCAACGGATGTCGACTGGTGGGCAGATGTCACCAGCCAGAGTGAGAAAAGCTCATCCCATGACTACACATGGTGGTAGTACGAGCACGCTCAGTCCATGAATCAACCGGTCAGTCGGCGCCAAGTCCTCGTCGCTACAGGAGCCTTGGCCGCCACCGGCGGAGCCGCGGCCGCCGCCGGGCTCGCCAGTACGACATCCGATGCCGCACCCCATCGTGGCGGCGGGCCCGCCGACTCTGCCGTACGGTCGGTGGCCCGTGACCTCACCCGCACCGCCGAGGACGGCACCGTCCTCACCCCCACCTACCGCCAACTCCTCACCGACAACGTGCACATCGAGCCCCGCGGGATGCGGATCGCGATCGTCGGCGCCGGCATGGCGGGGCTCGCCGCGGCGTACATGCTGCAGAAGGCCGGACACCAAGTACGGGTGATCGACGCCCACCCGGACCGGATCGGCGGCCGCATCCACACCCTGCGCGACTGGCACCACCCCGCCGCCTATGCGGAAGCCGGCGCCCTGCGCATCCCCGGCACCCACACCCTCGTCACCGGCCTCGCCCGCCATCTCGGCGTCGGCCTGCGGCCGTTCATCCTCCACCGCGAGAGCCGTTTCCTGCACGTCAACGGCTCCATGGCCGCCCGTGGCCAGTACCAACGCCACCCGCGGTCCCTGAACAAGACCTTCGGCGTCACCGACGACCGCACCGCACAGGCCCTGCTCGACGACGCCCTGAAACCCGTACGGACCATGGTGAAGGACGACCGGACGGACGGCTGGGCACGCTTCCTCGACCGCTACGACTCCTGGTCGCTGCAACGCTTCCTCACCGACCGGGCCGGGCTGACGGCCCGGGAACTCGACCTGCTGGCCACCCTGGAAAGCAGCACCGCCCGGCTCCCCCTCTCCCTGACCCACTGCCTCCTCGCCGCCACCGCACACCCCCCGGAGGCCCGGCAGTGGGAGGTCCCCGGCGGCATGGACCAGCTGCCCAAGGCCCTGGCCTCCAAGCTCAAGGAGGGGACGCTGCGCCCGGGCTGGCGGCTGACCGGCGTCGACTCCCGGCCGACCAAGCTCCGCCTCGCGGTCGAGAAGACCGACACGGGACAGAAGGAGAACCTGGAGGCCGACCGTGTCATCATCACCGCCCCCTTCCCCGCCCTCCGCTACGTCACCTTCACGCCCGGGCTCTCCTACGGGAAACGCCGCGCGATGCAGGAGCTCCGGCACGGCGCCGCGACCAAGGTCCTGCTGGAGTTCGACCAGCGCTGGTGGGGCACGGACGGCGGCGCCGACCTCTCCGACACCCCCTTGCGCTGCACGGTCTACCCCTCCCACCCCTCCGGCCGCGGCGGCGTCGTCCTCGCCTCCACCACCCGGGACGACGACGCGGCCATGTGGGACGGCATGCCGGGAAAGGCCCGCGCCGGACACGCACTGAAGCTGATGACCGAGCTGTACGGAGAGGAGGTCGAGCGCTCGTACACCGGCCGCTGGGCATCCCCGTCCTGGGCCCGCAACGAGTACGCCTGCGGCGAGGCCGCCCACTACGCTCCCGGTCAGGCCGTCGAACTGGGCCCCCACACCCGCACCCCGGAAGCCGACGGCCGACTCTGGTTCGCCGGCGACCAGACCAGCACCCGCTACCGCGCCTGGATCGAGGGCGCGCTGGAATCGGCTTGCCGGGTGGCGTACGGGATGGGCGTACGCCCTGCCGCGGAAACGCAAAGGCAAACGGAAAGGACAGGCAAGTAGGCAGTGTCAGTGCTCAACCCTCGTGGTGCACCGTGCCGTCCTCGTCCATCGTGGGATGGATCTTCATCGGCGCGTAGTCATTGACCTGGTCCGAGGGGCGCGGCGGCTCCGGCCCGTCCGGCCCCCACCTGACCAGCCGTTCAATGCGGCAGATGCGGAACAGCCGGTCGCCCACGCGTACTTCGTTGTCCCGCCCGGCGGCCCGGAACCGCTCGGCGGCCCGCGCGTACTGGGCCCGCTCGGCTTCGCCGAGCTCGTAGAGCCGGGGCCAGATGTCGGCCAGCCCGTCGTGCAGCAGCCGCCGCGCGTCGTGCGGGGTCGGCATGAGAGAACCGCGCGGCCGCCAGCCCTTCCCGACGCGTTCGGCGATGCCGAAGCCGACGGGCAGCAGGGCGATGTCCGGGTGCGTGCGCGCGGCCCGTTCGGAGTCCCTGCGCACATCGGCGGGGTATCTGGCGCCGGCGTATGCGAAGTCCCGCAGGCCCAGTTTCAGGGCACCGGCCATGAGGCCGTCCGCGCGGCCGGGGTCGAGGACATGGCCGGCGTCGCGGGAGTGCGGCTGGTGGCGGCCGGTCCAGGACCGGACGGTGGGCTCGGTGTCCGTGGGCCGCGGCGGCTCCAGCCCGTCCTCGCCGCTCCGCGCGAACTCATCGGCGCGCACCACCCGGTAGCGCACGCCCAGCACCTCCAACTCGTCCACCCGCTCGCGTTCGAGGACGGCCACCGCCTTCAGCAGCTCGCGGCGTTCGGCCGGGTCATCGGTGTCTTCCAGGGCCCTGAACCACAGCTTCGAGTTGAGGCCGTCCCTGGCCTGCTGGGGTGTGCCGTCCGCCATCGGCCCCTGCAACCGCCAGGCCGTACCGGACGCATCGGCACCGGACGCATCGGTACCGGACGCGGTGTCCTGGGTGGCGATACCGAAGAGCGCCCCGCGCACGGCGATGTGCGGATAGCGGCAGGATGCCTTGACGGCGTCGGCCTCGTTCACCCAGGCCACCGGGTCGTCCCGGCGCACCAGATCAGCGTGGAGCCGGTCGATCTGCTGCTTCCAGTCCTCTTTCATGCGCACATTGTGTGCTGCCGACATTGGGCGGTCCGGTGGTGATCCATGGAGATGACCCGGTGGTGGCATGGTTCGTACGTGTTTACGGGTGGCGCCCGGGGCGCGCGGTCGCCGTCACCCGTTCGGATGCCGGCCCTCGTCGGGGGCGCGGATTGCGGCGGTTCGTCCACGGCCGGGCCGGGTCGCTGCTCGACAATGCCCTGGTAATCCAGCACAGCAGACCGCGTCGACTCCAGAGAAGGTGACACCCGCTCATGGCCCGAACGGCCTCCGGACCACAGCCGTCCAGCCCCAGCTCCGGCCACCACGGCAAGGCCGTCGGTATTTCCATCGCGGCCGCGGTCGGCGGTTTTCTCTTCGGCTTCGACTCCTCCGTCATCAATGGCGCGGTGGACTCCCTGAGCTCGCACTTCGAGCTCAACGCCTTCCTCTCCGGCTTCGTCGTCTCCATCGCGCTGCTGGGCTGCGCCGTCGGCGCCTGGTACGCGGGGCGGCTGGCCGACGGGTGGGGGCGGCGGAACGTGATGATCCTCGGCTCGGTGATGTTCCTCATCAGCTCGGCCGGCTCGGCCTTCGCCTTCTCCGTGCCGGATCTGATGCTCTGGCGGGTGATCGGCGGGCTCGGCATCGGCATCGCGTCCGTGATCGCGCCCGCCTACATCTCGGAGGTGGCACCGGCGAGCGGGCGCGGTGCGTTGGGTTCGCTCCAGCAGCTGGCGATCACCATTGGGCAGCTGGTGGTCCTCAGCTCCAACAAGGGCCTGGCCGGTGCCGCGGGAGGCGCGTCGGAGGAGCTGTGGCTGAACATGCCGGCCTGGCGCTGGATGTTCCTGGTCGGCGTTATTCCGGCGCTTGTATACGGTGTACTGGCGCTGCTGATCCCGGAGTCCCCGCGCTACCTGGTGCTCCAGGGGCAGTACGAGAAGGCCGCCGGCGTGCTGCAGCGGGTGACCGGCGTCGCCGACCCGCAGCGGAAGGTCGAGGAGATCCGGGAGACGCTGCACAAGGAGCACAAGAGCAGCTTCAAGGACATCCGCGGTCCTCGGCTGGGGCTGCAGCCGCTGGTCTGGGTCGGCATCGTGATGGCCGCGTTCCAGCAGCTGGTGGGCATCAACGCGATCTTCTACTACTCCACGACGCTGTGGAAGTCCGTCGGATTCAGCGAGTCCGACTCGTTCACCACATCGGTGATCACCGCGGGAATCAATGTGGTGATGACCGTGGTCGCCATGCTGTTCGTGGACCGGGTCGGGCGCCGCCGGCTGCTCTCCATCGGCTCCGCCGGCATGTTCGTCTCGCTGCTGCTCACCGCGATCGCCTTCTCGCAGCAGCGCGGCAGCGGCGAGGACGTGACGCTGCCCAGCCCGTACGGGGCGCTGGCGCTCATCGGCGCCAACGCCTTCGTCGTCTTCTTCGCGCTCTCCTGGGGCCCGGTCATGTGGGTCATGCTCGCCGAGATGTTCCCGAACCGGATGCGGGCGATGGCGCTGGCGATCGGTACCGCCTCCAACTGGATCTTCAACTTCATCGTCACCTTCTCCTTCGAGCCGATGACCACCAAGGTCGGCCTCTCCTGGCTCTACGGTGCCTTCGCCTTCTTCGCCTTCGCCTCCTTCTTCTTCGTGCAGCGGAAGGTCCCCGAGACCAAACAGCGGGAACTGGAATCGATGACGGGCGAGACGTACCGGCGGGAAACCACCGCACGGACGAGCGCCCCATAGCCTCCGGGGGCAACTTGCGCTGTCATGTGAGGGCAGGTGAGGGGCCCAGTACGTCAGTCAGGGGAGAGCATGAACGATTCCGGACGACGGCAGCACGGCACACGAGTACCGGTTACCGATCCCACACTGGACATTGAGACGGCCGCGCACGAGTGGCAGGGACAGCCGCGGCACCGGCTGGTTGCCATAGGGGACTCCCTCACCCAGGGATTCCAGAGCGGCTCGATCTTCAACACCGACCTGTCCTTCCCCGCGATCATCGCCCACGAAATGGGGTGGGGCGCCTCCTTCCGGTACCCCTCCTACAACGGGCACGGAGGGCTCCCGCTCAACATCGAACTGCTGCTGCGCGACCTGGCAGCGCGCTACGGCCGGGACGTGGACTGGTGGGAGGTGGCCCCCGCGCTCTTCCGGGTCCGCGGCTTCATGGACCGGGTGGAGGACTACTGGGAGCGCGGCCCCGGCACGGCGGTGCCGCGGACCCGGGCCGTCAACCACAACCTCGGAGCGTTCGGCTGGGACCTGCGGGACGCGCTGGAGAAGTCCGCCGACGTCTGCCGCGCGCGGATCGCCAAGCCCAAGGACGACCTGGTGTACCAGGTCGTGCAGGACGCCGGTGAGCGCGCCGCGCTGCGCGTACTGCCCACCGAACCGCCGGAGGCCGGAGCCCTCTCGCAGCTCGGCGCGGCCAAAGCGCTCGGCGAGGAGGTCGGTGACACGGACCCGGAGCACGGCATCGAGACACTGATCGTGTTCCTGGGATCCAACAACGCACTCCAGGCGGTGACCGACCTTCGCGTCGTCTGGAGTGAGGAAGGCTACGACGACCTGGCGCGCAAGGGCGCCTTCACCGTCTGGCGGCCCGAGCACTTCGCCGCCGAACTGCGGGAGGTCGTCCGCGAGGTCCGGGAGATCAAGGCGCGGCACGTCATTTGGTGCACCGTGCCGCACGTGACCGTCGCGCCGCTCGCGCGCGGCGTCGGCGGCAAGACCGAGCCGGGCTCCGCCTACTTCCCGTACTACACCCGCCCCTGGATCAGCGACCGCTCCTTCGATCCGCGCCAGGACCCGCACATCACCGGCGACCAGGCGCGCGCCATCGACCACGCCATCGACCAGTACAACGACGCGATCACCGCGGAAGTGCGGCAGGCCCGGGAGACGGGCCGGGACTGGTACCTGCTGGACACCGCGGGCCTGCTCGACCGGCTCGCCGCACGTCGTTACCTGGAGGACCCGCTCGCCCGCCCGGAGTGGTGGCAGCCGTACCCGCTGCCGCCGGAGCTGCAGGCCCTCAACCCGCCGCCCAACACTCACTTCCTCGCGAGCAACGGCGAACGGCGCATCGACGGCGGCCTGTTCTCGCTGGACGGCGTCCACCCGACCACCGTCGCGTACGGAATCGTCGCCCAGGAGACGATCAACATCATGCGCCGGGCGGGCGTCGAATTCCGGCACCTCGACGGGACCACGCCACGCCCCGACCCGGTCCTGGTGGACTTCGACCGGCTCATCCGCCGCGACACGCTGATCAACCGGCCGCCGGAGAATCTGACCCCGACGCTGAAGGTGATCGGCTGGGCGGACGAGGCGCTGGACCTCTTCCGGCGGGTGCTGCCGTTCGGTACCTGAGACTCAGTACGGGCCGGCGGCCGGGCCCGGCGCCCGCAACGGTACGTGCCCGACCGCCCGCCCCTCCGCGTCCAGCAGCCGCCCCATCCGCTTGATCGTATGCAGCGTCAGCTCCCGCTCCTCGACCCGGAGGTGCGGAAAGCGGCGCCGTATACGGGTCTCCAGCGCATGGCACTCCGCGGTCGACCGTATCCAGGCGGAGAACAACAGATTGGCGGCGCCGGTCACCGCGACGCACAGCCGGGTCTCCCGGAAGGCGGCCAGCGCCAGTCCGGTGCTGTCCAGCAGATCGGCCGGCACGTCGAGCCGGTACGTCGCGATGACCGGCCAGCCCGCGGCGCGCTGCGCCACATCGCAGCGGAAGTGCACCTCCGGGTGGTGCAGCAGGCGCGCCAGCCGCCGCCGCACGGTCGTCTCGCTCATCGCACACTCCCGCGCCAGATCCGCATACGCCCGCCTGCCGTCCTCGCCCAGCGCCCGCAACAGCCGGGTGTCGGCCTCGCCCAGCGCGGCCGCGCGTTGCGGCCCCGGCCCCTCGCGCGGGCCGAGCGTCCGGCGCTGGTCGCTGTCCAGCGTGTGCAGCAGCCATCCGCTGCCCTCGCGGTACGTACGCGCCTGAAGGCTCACCCGTACCGCCGAAATACCGTCCAGCCGCCCCAGGAAACCGCTCACGAACGCGTCCATGCCCGCCAGATCGCGGGTGATCACGTACAGCAGCAGCTGATGCGGCCCGGCCGTCCGCTCGATGCTGAAGACGTACGGTGACGCGCTGAGCCGCGCGCTGACGGCGAGCAGCCGCTCCGGCCGGCAGGCGACGTCGATGTACGCCACGGGCATCCCCGGCAGCGAGGCGTACGCGGTCATCCAGGCCAGCCCGTGCCCGGCCAGCCAGTTCCAGCGCCGGGCCGCGGTCGTGGCGTCGATGCCGACGGCCGCCGCGATACGCGTCCACGGGGCCCGCGGCGCGACCTGCAGCGCCTCGACGAGCGCCAGGTCCGTCTCGCTCAGCGCGGCGGATTCCGGCGGACGGCGGGGCACTGCGCCGGAAACCGGCGTGGGGACCACGGGAAACGCCATGGCGTGCATTGTGGCCGAACCCCCGCCCACCCGGTAGAGCAGGAGGATCATGCCGTGCGGATGCGCAGAACCCCCCGGGTGCCGATGCACAGAACCACACGCATCACTGTGGTACTGCTCTTCGCCGCCTGGACCGTCGACTACATCGACCGGCTCGTCATCAATCTCGCGCTGCCGTCGATAGGCGAGACGTTCGGCCTCTCGCACGGCGCGCGCGGCCTCATCGTCTCCGCGTTCTTCCTCACCTACGCGCTCTTCCAGATACCCGGCGGCCTGCTGGCGGACCGCTTCGGCGGCGTACGGATGGCTTCCCTGGCGCTGGTCCAGTGGTCGCTCTTCACCGGACTGACGGCCGTGGCCTGGTCGTTCGCCGCGCTGCTGGTCATCCGCTGCTTCTTCGGCGCGGCGCAGGGGCTGTTCCCCGGCGCGGCGCTGAGCACGCTGAGCCGGCGCAGCACCCCCGCCCAGCGCATGACGGCCACCGGCTGGCTGCAGAGTTCCAACGCGGTCGGCGGCCTGCTGGCCTCCGTCATCGCGTCCGTACTGCTGTCCCTGTGGGACTGGCGCGCCATGTTCCTGACCGTCTGCCTGCTGGGCGTACTGGTCCTGGTCGCCGTACGGCGCTGGATGCCGGCGCCGCTGCCCGAGGCCGACACCGGGGCCGACGCCCCGCGCATGGAAGGCGCGGTGCGGGCGGTGCTGCGCTCGCCCGCCATCTGGGGTTTCGCGCTGCTGTTCTTCGCCTACGACGTGGTGATCTGGGGCCTGAACTCCTGGAGCGGCTCGTACCTCATCGAGGAGCGCGGCCTGCACGTCGGCTCCGCCGGGCTGGTCACCCTCGGCCCGACCGTCCTGGCCGCGGCCGGCGCCGTGCTCGGCGGCAAGCTGTCGGACCGCTTCGAGGGCCGGCCGCGCCGCATCATCGTGCCCGCGATGCTGACCGTCGCCGTACTGCTCTTCCTGCTGCCCCGCACCGCCACCATCCCTCAGTTCGTCCTGTGCGGAACGCTGCTGAGCGGCGCGGCGGGCCTGTGCTATCTGCCCTGCTTCTCGGTCCCGCTGCGCAGCCTGCCGCCCGGGCTGAGCGGGGTCGCCTCCGGGATCATCCTGTTCGGCGGCCAGCTGTCCGGCATCCTGACCCCCACCGTCTTCGGCACGGTGGTCGACCACTTCTCGTACGAAGCGGCCTTCACGATGCTCATCGTCGGCCCGGCGCTCGCGATCCTCGTGTCCCTGCGAGTGCCCCAGACGACGCCGCGCTTCCTGGCCGGCTTCCCGGCCGCCGACGGCGCGACCGGGGTGCGGCCGGACGACCGTATGCCGGACGACCGTATGCAGCCGACGGGCGATCGTACGCAGCCGGCAGGCGATCGTACGCAGACGCCTGGCGCCTGAGCCGCCGTACGCAGATACCTCGCGCCTGAGCCGCCGTCGCCCTCCCGACCGAAAGGACCCCGATTCCCGTGACCGCCCCCACCACCACCTCCGTCTCCCTGGAAGCCGACCTGGCCGGTCACCTCCCGCACTGGGACGCCTTCTACCGCGACCTGCACTCCCACCCCGAACTCGCCTTCGCCGAGCACCGCACGGCCGCCGCCGTGGCCGCACAACTGCGCGCCGAGGCCGGCTGGGAGGTGAGCGAAGGCGTCGGCGGTACCGGAGTGGTGGCCGTACTGCGCAACGGCGACGGCCCGGTCGTGCTGCTGCGCGCCGACATGGACGCGCTCCCCGTACAGGAGGAGACCGGCCTGGAGTACGCGTCGGCCGAGCCGGGCCGCATGCACGCCTGCGGCCACGACGTCCATGTCACCTGTCTGCTGGGCGCCTGCCGCCAGCTCGCCGCGCACCCGGGCGCCTGGCGCGGCACGGTCGTGGCCGTCTTCCAGCCCGCCGAGGAGGTCGGACAGGGCGCACGCGCCATGCTGGCGGACGGGCTGCTGGACCGCTTCCCGCGCCCCGACGTGTGCCTGGGCCAGCACGTCGGGCCCTTCCCGGCCGGCCTGGTGGTGACCCGTCCCGGCCCGCTGATGGCGGCCGCCGACAGCCTGCGCGTCACCCTGCACGGCGCGGGCGGGCACGCCTCGACCCCGCAGTACTGCGTCGACCCGCTCGTACTGGCCGCCACGGTCGTCCTCCGCCTGCAGACCTTCGCGGCCCGCCAGGCCCCGTACTCCCGGGCGACGATCCTGACCGCCGGCGCGCTGCACTCCGGGTCGGCAGCCAACATCATTCCGCATACCGCCGAACTCCTGCTCAGCCTGCGGACGTTCAGCCCGGAGGCACGGGACGAGGCGTTCGAGGCGATCCGGCGCATCGTACGGACCGAGGCGGAGTCCTTCGACGTGCCGCGGCCGCCGGAGATCACCCCGTACGACCCCTTCCCGCTCACGCTCAACGACGAGGACGCAACACACCGCGTACTGACCGCGATCGAGGCGACGGACGTCCCCGTCCACGTTCTGTCCGCCCCCTTGGCAGCCAGCGAGGACTTCGGGGCCCTGGGGACCGCGGCCGGCTGCCCCTCGGTCTTCTGGCACTTCGGCGGCATCGCGCACGACCGTTTCTCCGAGGAGGGCATCGCCGCCCTGCACCGCGGCGCCCAGCCGCCCGGCATCCCCGCGCCGCACTCCCCGCACTACGCCCCCGACCCGGCCCCCACCCTCCCGGCCGGCATCCGCAACCTCCTCGCCGTGACGACGGAGTGGCTGCGCCCGGGTGGCGAGTGAGGGAAGCGAGGGACACGCCGCCGTTCGGAGCAGTGGCAGGTCGCCCGGGGCGGTCGGGCGTGAGCAGATGGAAGCGGCGGCGGGAGCCCGCCCGTCGCCGCGGACCAGGGAGGAAGCATGGCTGAGGAGCGTACGGACCGGGACCCGCGCGAGGAGCGGATGGCACCGGCCCAGAAACGCGAGCCCGCCAAGGACGAGCGGGACCGCAGCGCCGAGGAGGTGAACGCGGACCAGCCGTCCGTACGAGGCGAAAAGCCCGGGCCGGCCCCGAAGCGGGACTGAGAGCGGCGGGAGCGGGCGGGGGCCGTTTGCCCGCGGTCATGTGGGTACGCGGGGGCCGGTGGGAACTTGAGGAGCTTAGGGGGCTTACGGCCCGTACGGCGCGCGCACTGGCAAACTGTGCTCAGCGGGGCAAACCGGCAATAGGATGACGAAAGCGTGCCAGTCGCGGCGGTCATCCGCGCTCCGGACGGCACCCGCCCACGCCACCCGACCCGACGACGAGTACGCGGAGCCATGAAACACGGGCACAACGAACGATCCAGGCAAGCGCGCAAGGGAACGCAGTCCGCCGGGTACGGATCGGGCAGCGTACGGACCGAGCGCATGGTGCGTACGCTGCTGCGCCGACGCAAGCGCCCGGTGGCCCCCGAGGACGTCACGGTCGTCGACAAACCCAAGGTCAGACGGGCGGTTTCGGCCGCGGCCCTGGGCAATACGATGGAGTGGTTCGACTTTGGCGTCTACGCCTACGTCGCCCCCACGCTCGGCAAGGTCTTCTTCCCCTCCAGCTCGCCCGGCGCGCAGGTGATCTCGACCTTCGCCACGTTCGCCGCCGCCTTCCTCGTGCGCCCGCTCGGCGGCCTGGTCTTCGGGCCGCTGGGGGACCGCATCGGACGCCAGCGGGTGCTCGCCGCCACCATGATCATGATGGCGATCAGCACCTTCGCGGTCGGCTTCCTGCCGGGCTACGAATCCATCGGCCTGGCCGCGGCCATACTGCTGTTGCTGTGCCGACTGGTGCAGGGCTTCTCGACCGGCGGTGAGTACGCGGGCGCGACCACCTACATCGCGGAGTACTCACCGGACCGCAAACGCGGCTTCCTCGGGAGCTGGCTCGACTTCGGCACGTTCGTCGGCTACTCGCTCGGCTCCAGCCTCGTCACCGTCCTGACCGCCGTCCTCAGCGACGATCAGATGCTCTCCTGGGGCTGGCGCATCCCCTTCTTCGTCGCCGGGCCGCTCGGCCTGATCGGCCTCTACATGCGGATGAAGCTGGAGGAGACCCCGGCCTTCCAGGAGGTCGAGGCCAAGCACAAGGAGGCGCAGAAGGACGGCGGCTCCATGGAGGAGGACCCGGTCGAGCAGGCCCGGATGTCCGGCAAGGGCCGCCTGAAGGAGCTGTTCACGCACCACTGGGAGGCCATCCTCATCTGCATGGGCCTGGTGCTGCTCTACAACGTGACCAACTACATGGTCACCTCCTACCTGCCCACCTACATGACCAGCACCCTCGGCGAACCCAGCCTGACCGCCCAACTGCTCGTCCTCGGCACGATGGTCCTGGTCGTCCTCACCATCACCACCGTCGGCCGCTCCTCGGACCGCTACGGTCGCCGCCCCATGTTCCTCTGGGCGGGCTCGGCGATGGTCGTCCTGGCCATCCCCGCCTTCCTCCTCATCAAGCAGGGCGGCATCCTCCTCCCCGCCATCGGCTGCGTGATCCTCGGCCTGCTGCTCGTCTGCTTCGCGGGCACCAGTGCGTCCACCCTCCCCGCGCTCTTCCCCACCCACCTGCGCTACGGAGGCCTGTCCGTCGCCTTCAACGTCTCCGTCTCGCTCTTCGGCGGTACGACCCCGCTGGTCGCCTCGGCGCTGGTGGAGTCCACGGGCGACAAGATGGTGCCCGCTTACTACCTGATGGCGGCCGGCATCATCGGCGTCATCTCGGCCGTCTTCCTCCACGAGACGGCGGGCAAGCCGCTGCGCGGCTCCTCGCACATGGTCGAGGACGAACAACAGGCCCGCCAGCTCGTCGCCCACAGCCGCACCCGCGCGGGCCGCCGCGCCCGCGACGTCTGGATCGGCCTCCGTCAGGGCCACTTGCCGCGCCATGACAAGGACAGGAAGGACAAGGAGTAGCCCCGCGAGGAGAGCGTCCCCGGGCGCGTCAGGCGGCTGTGACTCTGAGCTTGGACTGGCCGTGGCCGCGGGTTTCCCAGTCCTCCATGAAGCGGGCATGGAGGTTGTGCTTCGCGGCGAGGGCGATGAGGGTTTCGGTGCGGTAGTAGAAGTCCTCGCGGAGGACCTGGTGCTCGGTACCCGTCGTGCGGTCGAAGGTGAAGTCGAAGTAGCCGCCGGGGGCCAGGACGCGGCCGACGTGGGCGAGGCACTCGTCGATGATCTCGATGGGGGAGTGCGAGAAGACGCTGTGGGCGTGTACGACGTCGAAGTGGGCGTCGGGGAGGAAGTCCAGGGTGAGGTCCTGGGTGATCGTCAGATGCGGCACCTTGTCCTGGAGGCCCTGGCCGGTCAGCGTCCGCTTCGCGGCTATGAGGATGTCGGGGGAGATGTCGATGCCGTAGTAGTTCCCGGCGTCGAGGTACTCGATGAAGTGCCACCCGGCGCGGAGGTTGCCGCAGCCGATGTCGAGCATCCGGCTCTGCGGGGTGAGGCCGTGCTCGCGGAGGTAGTCGAACTGCATCTTCCCCAGCGCCAGCCAGCGGTCGTGCGTCCGGCTGCCGACCGCGGCCTCGGGGTTGCGGCGGGTGTCGGAGGCCATGACGGCGCGGTAGTACCCGACGTGGTCGGGGTGTTTGAAGGCCAGCCAGCGGTCCCGGGCCGCGCGCTTGACGTACGGGGCGATCCGGTGCGGGTGGCCTATGGCGTACCGGACCTTGTGGGCGAGGGCGGCGCGGTTGGCGACCAGGTTCTTCTTCGTGGCCATGCGTAGAACTCCAAGTACTCCAACGTGAGGCGGGGTTCGCCGGTCCGTCGGACTATACATGGTGTGTATACGCGCGATGTATAGATGGGTGTGGGTAGCCGGCAGGGGCCTTGTGCGGCCCCCGCCGGGGTGGTCAGAGCAAGGGGCCGATGAAGGGCATCAGGTCCTGGAAGGTGCGGCCCATGGCCGGTTCGCCGAGGGCGGCCATCTGCCAGGTGGTGCCCGAGCGGTAGACCTTGGCCATGATCTGGGCGGTGTGCTCGCCGCCGCCGGTGAGGGTGTAGCGCGCCAGTTCCTCACCGGTGCTTTCGTCGATCAGTCGGCAGTATGCGTTCTGCACTTCTTTGAATGTCTGGCCGGTGAAGGAGTTCACCGTGAAGACGATCTGGTCGATGTGGGGCGGGACGCGCCGGAGGTCGACCGCGATGGATTCGTCGTCGCCCTGGCCCGTACCGCCGACGAGGTTGTCCCCGCTGTGGTGTACGGAACCGTCGTCGCTGGTCAGGTGCCGGAAGAAGACAACGTCCACGGGCTGCTTGTCGGAGAAGAGCACCGCCGAGGCGTCCAGGTCGATCTCCCGGGCGCCGGCGAGCTTGGCGAGGAAGCCCTTGCGCTGGGCCGCCTGCCAGCCCAGTCCCATGCGTACGACGCTGAGCGTGCCGCCGTCGGACTTGCTCAGGCTGATCTGCTGGCCTTTGTTCAGGTTCACGGACATACGGAGAAGCCTCGCTCGTGTCGGGTCCCGGCGGTAGAGGGAGTCAGTGCACGAGGGGTGGCAGGGGCGTGGCCGTGGCCGTGCGGTGGTGTTCGACGGCGCGGGTGATGTCGTCGTTCACCAGCTCCTGGTTGAGGGCGAAGGCCGCGGCCGCGCCCATGCCGGCCGCGGTGACCACCATCGCGCGCGGGTCGATGACATTGCCCACCGCCCACACTCCGAGCACGTCGGTGCGGCCCGCGCGGTCGGTGGTGACCCAGCCGTTGTCGTCCTTCGCGCAGCCCAGGCCGGTGAGCAGGGCGTCGCGGGGCACCATCGTCGGGACGACGAAGACCGCGCTGCGGGGTACTGCGCGGCCGTCGGCCAGTTCGACCCCGCGCAGCCGGTCGTCCGCCACCACGAGCCGCTTGACCGCGCCCTCGACGATGCGCACGCCGCGGGCGGTCAGCCGCTCGCGGTCCTCCTCGCCCGGCTCCACGGTGTGCGAGAAGTACACGATGTCGTCCGACCACTGGCGCACCAGCAGCGCGTGGCCGACCGCGCCCGGGTGCGTGCCCAGCACCCCGATCGGCTGGTCACGGACCTCGTAGCCGTGGCAGTACGGGCAGAAGAGGATGTCGTTGCCCCACCGTTCGCGGACACCCGGGATATCGGGCAGCTCGTCGCGCAGTCCGGTCGCGATGATGACGTGGCGGGCGGCGAGTACGGGGCCGCCGGCCAGCTGTACGTGGAAATGAGGGCTTGCTCCGTCCACTCGGTCTACCTGACTTGCCATCAGGTTCACGCCGTAGCCGGTCAGTTCGGCGCGACCGGCTGCCAGTAGCTCCTTCGGTGCCATGCCGTCCCGGGAGAGGAAGCCGTGCATGTGCGTGGCGGGGGCGTTGCGCGGCTGTCCCGCGTCCACCACCGCCACCCGGCGGTGGGCGCGGGCCAGTACCAACGCGGCGTTGAGCCCGCCGGCACCCGCACCGACTACCACCACGTCATACGCCGAATCGTTGGCTGTTGTGTTCGTTGTCATGGTGCTCACGGCCCTTCTGTTGCTCGCGGTGGTGACGTGTGGCCCCAGGGTGCGACTGCCGCCCAGAAGAGGCAATTTCTGTTGCCATTTCCGGGACGGAGCGGTGCAATGGGCGGTGTGGAGCATTCACCTGCCATCGCCCGCGCCCTCACCGAAGTCGGCCCCCGCCTCAAGCGCCTGCGCACCCAGCGCGGCGTGACCTTGGCGGCGCTCTCCGAGGCGACCGGTATCTCGAAGAGCACGCTCTCCCGTCTGGAGGCCGGGCAGCGCCGCCCCAGCCTGGAGCTGCTGCTGCCGATCTCGCAGGCGCACCAAGTGCCGCTGGACGAGCTGGTCGTCGCCCCCGAGGTCGGCGATCCCCGCATCCGCCTCACGCCGCAGCGCGTGAACGGCAACACCGTGCTGCCGCTCACCCGGCAGCCCGGCCCGTTGCAGACCTTCAAGATGATCATCCCGGCCACCCGGTGCGAACCGGAGCCCTGCACGCACGAGGGGTACGAGTGGCTCTACGTGCTCTCCGGGCGGCTCCGGTTGGTCCTGGCCGACCACGATCTGGTACTGGCGGCGGGCGAGGCGGCGGAGTTCGACACCCGGTTGCCGCACTGGTTCGGCAGTACCGGCGACGGGCCGGTCGAGCTGCTGAGCCTCTTCGGCCGTCAGGGCGAGCGCATGCACGTACGCGCGAAGCCGAAGGCTCGGGAGGGGCGGGAGGGAGGGGCCGGTGGCTGAGCGCTACCGGGGGACCGGGCTACCCTTCAGTGCCCATCTTCAGTAAACAAGAGGAGTATTCGTAGTGAGTCACCCCGGGCCGCCGCAGCAGCAGGCGTACGGGTATCCGCCCCGGCAGCAGGCATACGGGTCGCCCTACCCGCCGCCGCAACAAGCCGGGTTTCCGTATGCACCGCAGCAGCCTCCGTATGCCGGCTGGGGGCAGCGTGCCGGTGCGTTCGTGCTCGATGTGCTGATCAACTTCGGGCCGATGTGGCTGCTGGTGGGCATCGGGGGCGGCATCGAGGCCGGCTCGGGCGAGAGCGGTGAGGTCTTCGCGAACATCGTGGCCTGGATCGGGATCCTGGCGATGATCGTGGCCGTGGTCTTCCAGCTGCGGCGCGAGGGCCGGACCGGGCAGACCGTGGGCAAGAAGGTCCTCGGTATCCGCGCCGTCCGCGAGCGGGACGGCCGGCCGCTCGGCGTCGGTCCGGCCCTCGGCCGCCGACTGCTCCAGTTCCTCAACAACGTGGTGTTCGGGCTGGGTTGGTGGTGGGCCCTCTGGGATGCCAAGAGCCAGACGTTCGCTGACAAGATGACCAGTGTGATCGTCCTCCGCGCCGACGCCGCACCGAAGTAGATCGTCGACACCCGGCAGTAGACCGCAGACACCCGGCAGTCGACCGGCGGACGTGTGTGGACACTCACCGTCCGCCGGTCCTGCTGCGGCGGGCGCCGCAGCACTGGCGGATGAGGTCGGGCGTCAGCGGTCCGCCGTCCGGTGAGGTCACCACGGCCCGGAGCTCGGGCGACTCCGCCGCGGCGCGCAGCGGCTCCGGGAAGTGCTCGGAGCGCCACAGGGGTTCGGCGATGCCCTCCACCGCTTCCGGACAGGCGGCCAGCCGGTCCGCGATGTTCGGCCAGCGGACGCAGAGCAGGCACCACAGGGCCAGCGCGTCCGGATCCACATGGATGTCCTCCAGAATCCGGATCGAACGCAGGATGCTGTACGTGTTGAGGAATTTCTTGACCGCCCGCGGATTGTCGCCGAGTACGGAAGCAAATTTCCGCAGGGTGTGCTCGGCGCGGCGGCGCTCCGTGACGCTGTTCATCGCCTCCGACACCCATTCCGCACGGCCCACCTCGAACCGCCGCAGACGGTCCAGGAAATCCCCGTCGGCCCGTGGCCGCGGCGACTCCTGGAGCGGCGCGCTCTCCGCCTCCGGGCGCGTATCCGTGACCCTGAGCATCTCGTCCAGAAACGAGGACCGAGCAGCGGCGGAGAGTGCCGGCATCGGGAGCGAGAGCTGAAAGAGCTTGTCCAGGAAGAGATAGCCGAGCGGTCTGCCGGGCTCGGTGATGCAGTCGACGAACGACTCATGAGCGGATTCATAGCTGCGTCGGAGCCACGCGCCGTCCGCCGCGACGACGAAATAGGCCCCCGCATTCGCCCCGTTGTTGCCGATCTGTTTGTCGCCGCTCCGTGCGGCCCCCATGGTGCGCACCAGGGTCTGGATCATGTCCAGGAATTCCACCACGTACGCCCGGTCGCAACGGTCGAGATCATCGATGAAGAAGGCGACCGGTTTATCGGCACGCCGGAGCAGCCACTGGAAGTGGGCCGAGATGTCCGCCATCGGATTGGCCTGGGTCTGCTCGAACAGTCTGGCGCCGCGTACCGAATCCCACAGGAAGAGGCGGGCGGCGACCAGGACCCCGGCGCCGAGCGTGCCGAGAGCGGCCAGTAGTGCCGTGACCGCCTTTGCCTGTTCCTGCCAGTTGAGCAGGCTGGGATTCTTCGGCCAGATGAGATAGCCGATGAGGGCGGCGAGAACGGCCACGACGACAAAGGCCATCGCATACGGCGCGCCGGTCCTGCGGGCGCGTGCGGCCGATTCCCTGATCCGGATGAAAGGGCGCCGCCACCAGGGGCGGCCACGCGTGACCTCCTGACGCAGGCAGGTGAGCAGGGACCACCAGGCAGGCGCCAGCCGCGACTGCTGCCAGGCGTCGAACCGCGCGACCCGGAAAGAGCCGTCGACGTGCTCCTCCAGCAAATTCAGCAGACTGCTCTTGCCGCTGCCCCACGGGCCGTCGAGATGGACGAGAAAAGAGGTGTCGGGCTGCGTCATATGGGTTTCCACCAGACGCAGGGCGAGCACCTTCGCCACCGGCGCGCGGTTCAGCAGGTCCACAGTGGCGGGCGCGTCATGGAACCATTCGACGTCCTCGACATCCTCGACATTCCCGATGTCCTCGATTTCCCGGACGTCCTGGGTGTCGTCGTCGGAGACGGCCTCCTCGGAGCGCGCGTACGCATCGGTCGTCGGGGGAATTGGCGGTGCCGAGGCGGCCGGGCCGGTCACCCCGCCGTACGCCCGGTCGTATGCCGGATTACGGACCAGGCCCAGCTCGCCGGCGCTGTTGACGCTCTGCACCTGCGGTGGCGGATACCCCAAGGCGCGCATGGTGTGCTGCAGCTCGACCGCGACGGCCTGGAGGGTCAGCAGCTCGGCCGGCCCGGGAATGCCCTGCTTGAGCAGTCTGATCAGCTCGCCGGTGAAGGCCGTGAACGGTTCGCCGCTGCGGGCCATCGACAGTCTGGTGGCCGAGGACGACGTCAGGGTGAAGGTTCCGGAGATTTCGCTCAGAGCGGCGAGGCTCGTGGCGGGGCTGCCGGCCATGGTGGCCAGCGCGCGGCCGCTGTAGCAGCAATCCAGGATCACGATCTTGACCCGTGCCGGGCTTCGCTCCAGGATGCGCCGTACGGTCGTGAAGGGCAGGGCCGAGGTGGAGAGTTCCTCCTGTCTGGTGTTCGACAAAGCGAGATGCAATTCCCCGTCGTCGCCGACGAGACCGTGGCCCGCGTAGTAGACGAGCAGCACATCGTCGGTCCAGTCTGCCTGCAGCCGGAGCGCAGAGCCGACCTCGCCGATATCGCGGGGTTCGGCGACGACCACGGGCTGCCGGAATCCATCCGATTCTTCGAGGATGGCGCTCAGATCCACCAGGTTGTTGTGGATCGCGGGTATGTCCTCCAGCTCCGCATAGCGACTGCAGCCAATGAGAACGGCCTGTGAGCTTCGTGGATCGGGCAGCCGTGCCATTCGTCCCCCATGGTCCGTGCGCGATGGTCCGAGCGCGGCTGTCCATTATGAGTTCTCTCACCCTCTCGGTCCCAGCCCCGGCCGGATTCCGGGCTCCGGCGGAAGCTGTGGGATTCGCGGGCCGTACGGGCTGGGATGATCGGGGTATGGCTGAACGTGTGATCGCCGCGTGTGACGGGGCGTCGAAGGGAAATCCCGGTCCGGCGGGCTGGGGCTGGGTCATCGCCGACGAGGCGGGCCTGCCCGCCCGCTGGGAGGCGGGACCGCTGGGCACGGCGACGAACAATGTCGCCGAACTCACCGCGCTGGAAAGGCTGTTGACGGTGGTCGACGCCGATGTGCCGCTGGAGGTCCGGATGGACTCCCAGTACGCGATGAAGGCGGTCACGACCTGGCTGCCCGGCTGGAAGCGCAAGGGCTGGAAGACGTCGGCCGGCAAGCCGGTCGCCAACCAGGAGCTCGTCGTCCGCATCGACGCGTTGCTCACGGGCCGCGACGTGGACTTCCAGTACGTGCCCGCGCACCAGGTGGACGGCGACCCGCTCAACGACTTCGCCGACCGCGCCGCGAGCCAGGCCGCCACGGCCCAGGAGGCCGCGGGCAGCGAGTACGGTTCCCCGGCGCCGCCGCGCTCGTCGGCCCCGGTCCGTACCGGCGCCGCCCGCCGCGCCCCGGGCGCCGCCGGGTCGTCCGCCGCCAAGTCGTCCACCGCGTCGAAGCGGCGCGGCTCGGGGGCCTCCGGCCGTACCCTCAAGGCCAAGTTCCCCGGCCGCTGCCGCTGCGGCCGTGCCTACACCGCCGGGGAGACCATCGCCAAGAACCCGCAGGGCTGGGGCCACCCGGCGTGCCGGGTGGGGGCGGGGGAGAGCGGGGAGTGACCCACCCGGCGTCCACCGCCACCGGGATCGCGGCGGCCGTACGGGCGGGGGAGACCGGTGCCGTCGAGGTCGTCGCGGCCGCACTGGCGCGGATCGAGGAGATCGATCCGGAGCTGCATGCCTTTACCGAGGTGTGGCGGGACGCCGCGCTGGACCGGGCGGCCGAGGTCGAACGGCTGGTGGCCGCCGGGACCGACCTGCCCCTCGCCGGTGTACCGCTGGCGGTCAAGGGGCCGCGCGGCGCGCGGTACGCGGCGGCGCGGGCCCTGGTGGCGGCCGGGTGCGTACCGGTCGGCGCGACGGCGGTACCGGGGCCGGGCACGCCGTGGCAGACCTGGGGGCTGGGGCGGGGCGGACGTACCCGTAACCCCTGGCGCGCGGACCGGACGCCAGGCGGCTCCTCCGCCGGGTCCGCCGCGGCGGTCGAGGCCGGTCTCGTACCGCTGGCCACCGGCAGCGACGGCGCGGGGTCGATACGGATCCCCGCCGCCTGGTGCGGAGTGTTCGGGCTGAAAGTCACCAACGGCGCACTGCCCTCGCCCGACCGCACGGGCCTCGCCGCGCCCGGTGTGCTCAGCCGGTGCGCGGGGGACGCGGTGGCGTATTGGAGCGCGGTGCGGGGTGTCGCCGCGCGTACGTCAGCCGCGGTGGCTGCGGAGCGCGCGCCCCTCCCCGCCCTCTGGTCCGCCGATCTCGGCTTCGCCGGGCCGGATGCCGAACAGGTGGAGATCGCCCGGCGGGCGGCCGGCCGGCTCGCTGAGGCGGGTGTCGTCCGGCTGGTGGCTGAAGATACGGTTCGCCTGGCCGACCCCGGCCCCGCCTGGCTCGCCCTGCGGACACCCGGAGCGGACCGGACCGCCGCCGAGCGGATACGCGCGGCCAACGACCGTCGGCTCGCCGCCCTCTTCGCCCGCGTTCCGCTCCTGCTGACGCCGGCCACGCCGAATCCGCCGCACGGTCACGAGGGCCCGGGCGACCGGTACAGTACCGCGCTCACCTGGGCGTTCAACCTCAGCGGGCATCCGGCGGCGAGCATCCCGGCCGGGTTCGGCGCGGACGGCTGCCCGGTGGGCCTGCAACTCGTGGCCCCGCACGGCGGCGAAGCCCTGCTTCTCGCCGTGGCCGCGGCGGCGGAGCGGGCGGCCGGGCTGTCCGCGCGGGCCCTCACGGGCAGCCCGGATCTCCCGGAGCTCCCCGATCTCCCTGGTCTTCCGGACTTCACGCCGGAGCGGTGAGGAAGTCCAGGAGCGCGGCGAGGAGGGGAGCGGGCGCGTCCAGCGGTACCAAGTGGCCCGCGTCGGCGATCAGTTGGAGCCGGGCGCCGGGGATGGCCGCCGCCAGTTCGTGTGCCTTGGCGACGGGGATCCAGGTGTCCTCCGTGCCCCAGCAGACGGCGACGGGGAGGTCGATACCGGCGTACTTCTCCTGGATCTCGTCGGTGTAGCGCTGGTCCGCCTGCGCGATCTGCCGGTAGAACGCCGCCTGGCCCGTCTCGCCCGACCACGGCCGCGCCAGCTCCCCGGCCACGTCGTCGGACAGCCCCCGATGGCTCGCGGAGCGGATGTACTCGCGTACCAATGCGAGGTGCAGCGCGGGCGGCAACTGCTCGAAGACCGGGGCGTGTTCGCCGACCAGCCGGAAGAACGGCGAGCCCCACGGCGCGAGCGCCACCGGGTCGACCAGCGCCAGTCGACTGTATTCAGCACCGTGCAGCAGGTGTGCCCGCAGGGCGACGGCCCCGCCGAAGTCATGGGCGACGACGGAGGGGCGCGTCAGCTCCCAGTGGGCGAGCAGCTCGGCGAAGACCTCGCCCTGGGCGGCGAGGGAGACGTCCTGGCCCTCGCGCTTCTCGGACGCGCCGTATCCGGGCATGTCCCAGACGTACACCTGATACCGCGGGGCGAGTGCCCGGGCGATCTCCTGCCAGACGTACGAGGAGAAGGGCGTGCCGTGCAGGAGGACGACCGGGTCCGCGTCCTCGGGCCCGAAGCGCTCCCAGCGGACCGTGCCCGCCGTGCTCGCGAAGGTCCTGCTCAACTGCCATCCGCGGGTGTCGGTCACTGGACTGGCGCCCTTCCTGCTAAGGGGTAAAAGCGGCTTTACTCCTTACCGTAGCAGTCGGAAGGCAGTAGCTGCCCGTCGCGCAGGCCGCGACCACCTCTTCGCACTCCTGCAATACCGCAGACACCGGACCGCGGACCGCAGACAGTCGACCGCCGCCCCTCAGGCCGGCTCCGCCCCCGACCGATACCCGTACCCCGGCCCCGACGGATACGCCCGCCCCGACGGCCCGGACGGATACGCCCCCCGCCCCTCCAAAGAGCCGACCCCAGAACCGACCCCGGACCCGGCCCCCGGCCACCCCGGTCGTTCCTCCCGGGGCAACGTGCCCAGTGCCTGGGACACCGTCGGGTACGTGCGCAGCAGTTCGCCGGAGCCGGTGAGGTGCAGTACGCGGGCGACGTTGTGGCGGACGCGGGCAAGCATCAGCCGGCCCTGGCGCCGCTCCAGCAGCCACTGCAGGCTGAGCAGGCAGTTCAGGCCGCGGGAGTCGCAGAAGGTGAGAGTGGCGCAGTCCAGGACGACATGGCGGTGGCCGCGGTCCAGGAACGTACCGATGGAGGTACGGAAGAGCTGCTCGGTACAGTGATCGAGCTCGCCGCTGATGCGCAGCACCGCGCCGGCCTCACAGGAGGCGAGCGCGGTCATCTCTAAGCCGTCGGGGAGCGGCATCAGGCAACCTCATCGTGCGGGGAGATGTGGGGAGAGATGAGCGACTCTCACGTTGCCGACAGTAGCGGGTCCTGTTCTTGAAAAGCGTGTGATTTCCTGCCAAGCGTGCCAATGGCCGGAATGGCTCCCCGGGCATGACAAGGGCGGCGGCGGGCACCCGGCGCGGCATGGGACTGCTCACGCAAATGGAAGACGCGGTGGAGCACTGGGAACACACCATGATCAATCGGGTGTTCCGGAGCGATCCGGTGCGGCTGGTCGACGCCTTGCGACGGGAGTGCGACGACCACGCTGTCGTGTGCAGCGAACACCGGATACTGGTGCCCAACGCCTACGACATCGAACTCGCCCACTACGTCCACCAGAAGCTCCACCGGGAACTGGGCGAGCGGGACGGGCGCGTGGGACGGGCGCTGACGGACGCGCTGGCCCGACACGCCGCGGAGCATGGTTACGAGTGGGCCGGGCCGCTCACCGTCCATGTCGCCGAGACCAGGCACCGGCTCGCCAACGGCCGCTACCGCATTACCAGCCAAGCCCTGCCGCACATCGGCCCGGACGCCTTCGACACCCCCGCATGAGGCACGATGTACGCGCGGGAAGCGACGCCCGGAGGCGATCCCGGAGGCGTTCCCGGAGACGATGGGAGAAGGCATGGCAGCGGAGACGGCGAAGACAGTATCCAAGTCGGTGACGATCAGCACGCCGGACGGCGCGTGCGACGCGTTCGTCGCGCACCCGGCAGGCGGCGGCAGCCACCCCGCTGTGCTGTTCTACATGGACGCCATCGGCCTGCGTCCGCGGCTGGAGGAGATGGCCCGCGAGCTGGCCGAGCACGGGTACTACGTCCTGCTGCCGAACCTCTTCTACCGGCACGGCAAGGCGCCCGTCGTCGAACTCCCCGATCTCAGCAGGCAGGAGAGCCGGGAGGCGTTCTTCGCGCAGGTCATGCCGATGGTCCGCGAGCTGACCCCGGAGATCGGGATGCGCGACGCCGGCTGCTACCTCGACTTCCTGGCGGAGCAGGAGGAAGTGCGCGCCGGTGCGGTGGGTCTGACGGGTTACTGCATGGGCGGCGTGCTCTCGATGCGTACCGCGGCGCGGTACCCGGACCGGGTCGCCGCCGCGGCGAGCTTCCACGGCGGCAACCTCGTCACGGACGCGTCGGACAGCCCGCACCGGCTGGCCGGTGACGTCGCGGCGGAGCTGTACTTCGGGCACGCGTCCCAGGACGACAGCATGAACGCCGAGCACGTCGCCGAGCTGGAGGCGGCGCTGGAGGCCGCGGGCGCGACGTACCGTTCCGAGGTGTATCCGGACACCATCCACGGCTTCACCATGTCCGACACCGCCGCCTACAGCGAGGCGGGCCTGGCCCGGCACTGGGAAGCGCTGCAGGACCTCTTCGCGCGCACGCTGAAGCCGGCCTGAGCCGCGCGCGGGCCGAAGCGCGCACGCTGAAGCCGGCCCAAGGCCCCAGGGCCTAACCCGCCCGCAGCACCCGTGCCACCACCGGCCCCGCCGCGTCCCCGCCGTGTCCGCCCGACTGGACCAGCGCCGCGGCCGCGAGGTCGTCGCTGTAGCCGGTGAACCAGCTGTTGGACCGGGCCTGTCCGTCCTTCTCGGCGGAGCCGGTCTTCGCGCCCTTGTCCCCGCCGACGCCTGCCATCGCCGCGACCGCCGTGCCCTGCCCGACGGTCGCCGCGTGCATCATCTGCCGCAACTGCCGGGCGACGGACGGGGACAGCGGCCGCGCGGTGGCCAGGGTCCGGCCGTCGAGCGACTGCGGTACGAGGACCGGCTGCCGGAAGCCGCCGTTGACCACTGTCGCGGTCACGGACGCCATGGCCAGCGGGCTCATCTGGACCTTGCCCTGGCCGATGTACGAGGCGGCGGTCTCCACCCCGGACGACTCCGGGATACTGCCGTCGAACGACGGTATACCGGTCTTCCAGTCGTCCCCGCCGAGCCCGAAGGAGTCCCGGGCCGTGGTGCCCAGCGCGGTGCCCGCGATGCCCTTGTCGTTCAGCGGCTTGACGGCCTTGATGAACGCGGTGTTGCAGGACCGGGCGAACGCGTCGGTCAGCGTGCCGTCCGCGATCGAGAAGTCGTCGAGATTGTGGAAGGTGTACCCCTCCCAGGAGACGGTCGACGGGCAGTCGGCCTTGCCGGCCGCGTCCCCCACACCGTTCTGCAGGATCATCGCGGCCGTGACGATCTTCATCGTGGAGCCGGGCGCGACTCTGCCCAGCATCGCCGCGTTGTAGCCGTCCGTACGGTTGTTGGCCACCGCCCGGATCTCGCCCGTGCTCGGCCGGACCGCGACGACCGACGACTCGTCGTACTCCTGCACCGCCCGCTCCGCCGCCGCCTGCACGTCCGCGTCCAGCGTCGTGTGCAGCGTCCCGGCCCGGCCCTTCCGGAGGGCGACCAGGGTGCGGGAGGTCCCGCCCTCCTCGTCCGCGATCCGCAGGCCGATGCCGCGGGTGCCGCCGGCCTCGCTGGCGTACTTCTCCCGCAGAGCGTCCAGGACGGGCCCGAGCGAGGGGTAGCGCTCCGCGGTCAGCGGGCGGCCGCGGTGGTCGACGGCCTTGATCGCAGGCAGAGCGCCCGTGTCCGTGACGAGGTACTCGCCCTCCTTGAGCTGCGGATGCAGCACCGAGGGCCGCCAGTCGACCAGCGGCTTGTGCGTGGTCCGGCCGCGGACGACCCGCAGCTCGGAGGCGTACGACAGGGGAGCAGTCCGCCCCTTGTACGACACCTTCGCCGTGACCTTGTACGGAACGGTCGTGCCGGTCCGCTCGCCGGGCGTGATCACCAGGTGCGTGAGGCGCGCCTGGCGTTGGAATCCGGCCAGTTCGGTCCGGGCGGCCTCCCGGTTGTCGGTGAGCGCGGCGGCGGCCGCGCTGTCGCCCTTCGCCCAGGCGGCGAGGAAGTCCTTGGCGGTCTCCGTCGTCTCCTCGGCGCTGGGCGGGCCGGTCCGTACCGTCTGCGGAGTGCCACCCCCGTTGCCGTACCCGGCGATCCCGGTCACCAGATTGCAGCCGCCGTACAGCACGACCCCGCCCACCACGACGAACACCCCGCCGACGATGGCGGTCTTCACCCCGCTGCGCATTCCCCGTTCCCCTCCCCGAGAGCCCCTCGAACAAGATCAAAGGGGCATTGAGAAGCACGGTACGGGGCGGACGTGTCGAAAGGGATGTTCGAGTGGAAGTCCGTTATCAGATAGCGATCCCGGTATGCGGGGGCCGCTTCGGCGCGGTGCTGCCCCCGCGGCGGGCAGGTGTCTGCTCGGGGACGGGCGGGCCACGACGTCCGACGCGTCGTACGCGACCGAGCAGTCCACCTCGTGGTGGGCGCAGAGCACCTGGGCCAGCCGGACCAGCGCCGCGGCGTCGTCCGCCCGGCCCACCCGGTGCAGATCGACGACGACATCGCCGCTGCCCGGGCGGATGACGGCGTTCAGGAGTCGTCCCAAGTGGGGCTCGGCGGCCGGGCGGATCGGGCGGTGCACCTCGATGACGGTGCGGTCGGCGTACCGGCGTACCGCGACCGGGGACGGTCCGATCCCGCCGTCATCGTCGCCGACCGCTGCCGCAGCACCGGCCGTTCGGGGTGTTCGGGCCGTTCGGGCAGTCCGAGCTGTTCGGGCCGTTCGGGCCGTTCGGGAAGGCACCGGCAAAAGGCCCGGCAGGAGGGCCGGTCGGAGCCGGCGGCGGACAGAGGTCCACAACGGGTGCAGGGAAGGGGCGGTCCACGTCATCGCGGTCTCCCTCGGCATCAAGACCTGGTGGGACAAGCCGTCGCGGCCCGCCGTGCCGCGACGCGGGAGCGACTGGGATTCTGCCACCCCGCGGCGCCCGGCGGGCAGGGCCGCTCGGCCTCGTACTGGGACCGGCAGGCTCTGTTGGGCCCGGCGCCGGGGCGCGGTAGGGGCGCCTGCCCAAAGGCGGGAACGGCCGGTGTCTTTCGGCCGATGCCGGGTCCCGAGGGGCACTCGTGGCTTTCATGGTCGAGCGGCGCACCCGCCGTTCCGGCGCGAGCCTCCGCCGGGCGTGCGTGCCGGCGCCGGCCGTCCCCGGAAAGATCCCCGGAAAGCCCCGGAAAGATCCCCAGGAAGGGAGATCGTTTCTCATGCTCTCGGTATCCACCGCTGCCGCGACCACTGGTTCGTACGTCACCTCCATCGCGGACACGACGGGGGAGATACGGGCCGCGCAGCGGCTGCGCCGCCGGGTCTTCGGCGGGGAGCTGGGGGCCCGGCTGCGCACCCGGCCGGCCGGCCACGACGTCGACGGCTTCGACGCGTCGGCCGATCACCTGATCGTGACGGACACCGCCAGTGGCGAGGTGGTCGGTACGTATCGCCTGCTGCCCCCGGGGCGCGGCGAACGCTCCTACTGCGAGGGCGAGTTCGACCTGCGGGCGCTGCACGACGTGCGCGGGCGGATGGTGGAGGCCGGGCGCGCGTGCGTGCACCCGGACCACCGGACCGGCGCGGTGATCAACCTGATGTGGGCCGCGCTCGCCCGGTACGTCCTGCTCTCCGGCCACCGCTACCTCGCGGGCTGCGCCTCCGTACCGCTGGCCGACGGCGGCCAAGCGGCCTCGCACGCCTGGCTGCTGGGGACGATGAAGCACTGCTCCCCGGCCGAGCTGCGAGTGCACCCGTACCGCCCGTGGACGCCGCCGGGCGTGATCGAGAACGAGCCGAGTTACGCGCTGCTGCCGCCGCTGCTTCGCGGCTACCTCCGGATCGGCGCCTGGATGTGCGGGGCACCGGCCCACGACCCGGAGTCCGATGTCGCGGACTTCTTTGTGCTGCTGGACATGGACCGGATCGACGACCGCTACCGGCGCTTCTTCCTGGGGGATTAGGAATACCCCTGGCACGCACCGGGACCGCGCTCCTCCGCCCGGCGGAACGGGACCCCTGACGAAGGTCAGGGGCCGCCTCGGACCTTCGGGCACTGCGGCGCGGTTCACCCGGCTCCTACCGTCGATCGGGAACGGTGCGGGCCCGTCGAGTACCCGCTCCCGCGCCGCGGACACCCAGCGAACGGAGACCCGGCCCCTTCGACGGCCTCGCCGACCACCTGATTGGGCCGGACCGCGGGCCATCGACCGGCTGCTGCGCGGCGAGAAGGGCCGGCAACGGTACACGTGGGGGCGCGCCATGGTCGGGCGGCACGCCACGACACTGATAGTGGCGGGCCGCTTCCTGCCCGGCGGCCGGGTGGCGTCCGCACTGTCCACCGGCAGCCTGCGGTTCCCGCTGCGCCGCTTCGTCCTGCTGGACGCGGCCGGCGCCACGCTGTGGGCCGTCACCAGTACCGCCAACGGTTACGTCGGCGGCGCGGCGGCTGACGGCCCGTCGGGGGAGGGGCAGAGTGGCTCAGGAGGCCCGGCCCCACGCCTCCGCGTAAGCGCGCGCCGCCGTACGGGGGTCGGCGGCCGCGCAGATGCCCGAGACGACCGCGCCGCCCGCCGCGCCCGCGGCCCGCAGCGGCGCCATGTCCGCCACCGTCACCCCGCCGATCGCCACCGCCGGCAGCGGCGTGGGCGCCGCCAGCCGGGCGAAGCCCTCGATGCCCAACTCCGGTGGCGCGTCCGCCTTGGTACGGGTCGCGTGCAGCGCGCCGATGCCGACGTAGTCGACCCGCGCCGGTTCCTTGGCCGCGGCCCGCAGTTCGTCCTCCGTCGCGGCGCTCAGCCCGATCACCGCTTCCGGCCCGGTCAGCGCGCGGACCGCGGCCACCGGCAGGTCGGACTGGCCGACGTGCACCCCGGTCACCCGCGCCCCGGCCGCGCGCGCCGCCAAGTACACATCCACCCGGTCGTTGACGAACAGCGCGACGTGCTCGGGCAGTACCGCGGAGATCCGCAGCACCGTGTCGAGGAACTCCCGTGCTGCGCCGTCCTTCTCCCGCACCTGTACTGCCGTGACCCCGCCGGCCACCGCCTCCGCGACCGTGCCGGGCACGTCCCGGCCGCACGCGGCGGCCTGCGCCGCGTCGGTGACCAGGTACACGGAGAGGTCCAGCGGTGCGGGCAGTTCCGGGTCCCCGGTCACGCCCACGAGATGGCCGCCCGCTTGTCGAGCGTGTCCTCGTCGAGGCCGTACAGCGCGTCCAGGAAGGCGGCCGCGAAGCTGCCGGGGCCGCCGCTGCGCTCGGCCGCGACCTCGGCGGCCACGGTGTAGACCGTCACCGCGGCGACCGCGGCGGCCAGCCGGTCACCGTCCGGAGCCGAGTGCGGCGGGGCGAACGCCGCCAGCACCGCGCCCAGCGCACAGCCACCGCCGGTCACCCGCGTCAGCAGCGGGTCCCCGTTGGCGACCCGTACCGTCCGCGCGCCGTCCGTCAGCAGATCGACCGGTCCGGAGACAGTGACCACCGCACCCGTCGCGCGGGCCAGCGTGCCCGCGGCCCCGGCCGCCGACTCGACCTCGTCCGTCGCGTCCACCCCGCGCCCGCCGCCTCCGGTCCCGGCCAGCGCGATGATCTCCGAGGCGTTGCCGCGCACAATGGACGGGCCCTGCGCGGCCAGCCGGTGCGCCAGCGCGGTCCGTACCCGCAGCGAGCCGATCGCCACCGGGTCCAGCACCCACGGCGTCCCGTTGCGGACTGCCGACGCCACCGCCTCGGTCATGGCCGCGCGCTGCTCGGCGTGCGGTGTGCCCACGTTGACCAGCAGTCCCGAGGCGGCCCCGGCGAACGGGCCGGCCTCCTCGGGGATGTCCACCATGGCCGGGGCGGCCCCCAGCGCGAGCAGAACGTTGGCCGTGAAGTTCGAAACGACCTGGTTGGTGAGGCACTGCACCAGTGGTGTTTCATGGCGTACGCGGATGAGCGCTTGCCGGGCCGTGGCAAGCAGGTCGTCGGCCGGACGCGTCATAGGGGCATTCCTCTGTGACATCCCTTCGCTGGTGCGAACCAGATCAGGTTCGACGGGTGTGATCTCAGCCCTTGAGATGGGCACCCCGTGTCTCTGTGTGCCCACATGCTACCCGCACCCCGTTCCCGATCCGGAACCCCGACCCCTGGAAGACCCATGACCATCGAGCGTCCCGTGTTCGACGGGCGGATGCCCGCCGGCGCCGGCGATCTGTCCGTCGAACGGCACGGCATCGGCCCCGTGCCCGAGAACAACCGCTACGGCCGCCCCGGCCGCCTGTTCACCGTGTGGTTCGCGCCCAACCTGACCATGACCGGCGTCTTCACCGGCACCGTGGGCATCGGCCTCGGACTCGACTTCTGGACCGCGTTCGCCGCGATGGCGCTCGGCACGCTGCTCGGCGCCGCGCCGTCCGCCTACCTCGGTACGTGGGGCAGCCTCACCGGCACCGGTCAACTGCCGCTCGCCCGGCTGGCGTTCGGCGGCGGCGTCGTACTGCCCGGCATCCTGCAGTGGCTGTCCTCCATCGCCTGGGACGCGCTGATCGGACTGTTCGGCGGCGACGCGCTGGCCCGCCTGCTCGGCTGGCCCTTCTGGCTGGGCGCGCTGACCGTCCTGCTCCTCCAGGGCGTCGTCGGCGTCCTCGGGTACGAGGCCATCCACCGCCTCCAGACCGTGATGACCTTCGTGCTGGGCGCGGCCTTCCTCGCCCTCAGCGTCAAGCTCCTCGATGGTGTCCCGCTCCCGTCGGCCGCCACCGCACACGGCGCCGACCGGGCCGGGGCCTTCGTCCTGACCACCACCGTCGCGCTGAGCCTCGCCATCTCCTGGGCCCCCTACGCCTCGGACTTCAGTCGGTACCTGCCGCGCTCGTCCTCCCGGCCGCGGATGTTCTGGTACACCCTGCTCGGCATGGCCGCCGCGTACCTCTGGGTGCAGACCCTCGGCCTGTGGGCGGCGGGCCTCTTCACCGACCAGACGGCGGCGGGCGTGCACAAGCTGCTCGGCGGCGGGGCGCTGGGCGCCTTCGGGCTGCTGGCCATCGCCGCCTCGGCGGTGTGCAGCAACGCCATGAACGACTACAGCGGTTCGCTGGCCCTGCAGACGGCCGGGGTCCGCATCCCACGCCCCATCGCCGCCGCAGTCGCCGCCGTACTCGGCTTCCTGCTCGTCCTGTGGATGCACGCCGCCGACACCACGGCCCGCTTCCAGAACGTGCTGCTCTTCGTCGGCTACTGGATACCCGGCTTCATCGGCGTCGTCGCGATCGACTGGCTCGCCCGCGCCCGCGCCCGCAGCGGTCGGCCGGTCGAGGTGCACGAGGAATTCGCCCGTCCGCAGCCGTGGTGGCCGGCGGTACTGGCCTTCGTCGTGTCGTTCGCCGCCGCCGTGCCCTTCATGGACACCTCGCTGTACATCGGCCCGGTCGCCGAGGCGCTGCACGGCGCGGACCTGGCGTACTTCGTGACTTTCCTGGTCTCGGTCGCGGTCTACGCACCGCTTCGGCTGCGCGGCGCGCGCGGAAACTGAAAAGGCCTGCGGACACAACAAAACCCCGGTCGCATTGGCGGCCGGGGCGGCTCTCCGCGTATATTGGGAGTTTCCATGCCCTGAAATGAATTTGAGCATGGCGAAGCTTTACTGGAGTCATCTTAACCAGGCGGGAGTCGAATTGTCAATCCAGGTGCCGGGCGAAGAATCGGGCGTACGGCCGGACCGGTCCGCCGACGAGGAGACGCGCCGCGAGGAAATGCGCCGTGAGCAGGAATTCATCGACATGCTCTACGAGCGCCTCGGCGAGCTGCGCGCCGGGGCGGGTGCCGCGGTGCAGGGCGCCCTGGCGGCGGCCGACACCGGCACGCTGCAGGCGCGGCTGGAGCGCGATGTGACCGTGGCCGAGCAGGCCGGGCTGCTCGCCGCCTTCGACGCGGGCGAGCACGGCCTGTGCTTCGGCCGGCTCTCCTTCCGCGACGGCGCCGACCACCACATCGGGCGGATCGGCATCCGGCGCGACGACGCCGAGCGCACACCGCTGGTCATCGACTGGCGCGCCGACGTCGCCCGCCCCTTCTACCTCGCCACCGGCCACACCCCGATGGGCCTGCGCCGCCGGCGCCACATCTCCACCGAAGGCCGCCGCGTCACCGCACTGCACGACGAGATCATGGACCTCGCCGACACGGTGCGCACCGGCCACGAGGGCACCGACGCCGACACCGTGCTGCTCGCGGCCCTGGACGCGGCCCGCACCGGCCGGATGCACGACATCGTGCAGACCATCCAGGCCGAGCAGGACCGCATCATCCGCGCCCCGCACCGCGGCGTCATGGTCGTCGAGGGCGGCCCCGGCACCGGCAAGACCGTCGTCGCGCTGCACCGCGCCGCGTACCTGCTGTACGCGCACCGCGAGCTGCTCGCCCGCCGCGCCGTACTGATCGTCGGCCCCAACCCGGCGTTCCTCGGCTACATCGGCGAGGTGCTGCCCGCGCTCGGCGAGACCGGCGTACTGCTCGCCTCGCCCGGCGAGCTCTTCCCCGGCGTCCACGCCACCGGCACCGACACCCCCGAGGCCGCCGCGGTCAAGGGCGGCGCCGCGATGGCCGACGCGCTCGCCGCGTTCGTACGCGACCGCCAGCGGCTCCCCGAGCCCGGCACCGTCATCCCGCACGAGGACGGCGACCTCCTCCTCGACGCGGACATCGTCCTGGAGGCCCGCCACCAGGCGCGCGAGACGAAGCTGCCGCACAACCTCGCCCGCCCGCACTTCGCCTTCCGCATCATCGACGCGCTCACCGCCCAGCTCGCCGACCGGCTCGGCGCCGACCCGTACGGCGGCCCGAACTTCCTCGGCCCCGACGACATCGCCCAGCTCGGCAAGGCGATTGCGGCAAGCGGCGAGGTGCACGCGGCCATCGCCGACCTGTGGCCTGCCCTCACCCCGCAGGAGCTGGTCGCCGACTTCCTCGCGGAGCCGGTGCACCTGCCCGAGGCCGACGCCGCGGCGATCCGCCGCGAGGGCGGCGAGTGGACCGCCGCGGACATCCCCCTCCTCGACGAGGCCGCCGAACTCCTCGGCGAGGACGACTCCGCGGCGCAGGCGGCGGCCGAGGCCGAGCGCCTGGAGCGGATCGAGTACGCGCAGGGCGTGATCGACCTCGCGTACGCCTCGCGCACGCACGAGTTCGAGGGCAAGGATGACGAGGACTCGGAGGTGCTGGGTGTCCAGGACCTCATCGACGCCGAACGCCTCGCCGACCGGCACGAGGAGGCCGACCACCGCACCGCCGCCGAACGCGCCGCCGCCGACCGCACCTGGGCCTTCGGCCACATCATCGTCGACGAGGCGCAGGAGCTGTCCGCGATGATGTGGCGGCTGCTGATGCGCCGCTGTCCGACCCGCTCGATGACGCTGGTCGGCGACCCGGCGCAGACGGCCGAGCCCGGCAGCTGCGGCACCTGGGAGTCGATCCTCGATCCGTACGTCGGCGACCGCTGGGAGCATGTACGCCTCGGCGTCAACTACCGCACCCCCGCCGAGATCATGGAGGTCGCGGCGGAGATGATCCGGGCCGCGTACGCCGGTACGCCGACCGCCGCGGCCTTCGAGCCGCCGCGCTCGGTCCGCTCCACCGGTGTACCGCCCTGGTCGCACCGCACCGATGACCTGCCGCGCGCGGTCGCCGAGGCGGTCGCGCGAGAGGCCGACGCGGAAGGCCGCCTCGCGGTCATCGCCCAGCGGCACCACCACGAGGCCCTGCTGGCCGCGCTACCCGACGCGTCCGCGGGCGAGGCCCCCGACCTGACCAGCCCGGTCGTCCTCCTGGACCCCCGCCAGGCCAAGGGCCTGGAGTTCGACATGGTACTGGTCGCGGAACCGACGGAGTTCGGCGTGAGCGACCTCTATGTCGCCCTGACCCGGGCTACGCAGCGTATGGGGGTGCTGCACACGGGCGCGCTGCCGGCGGGCCTGGAGGGGCTGGAGGCACGGTAGGCACGACCGCGCCGGTCGCCGGTCGCCGGTCGCCGGTCGCTGGTCGTCGGTCGGTTGTCGTCGATCGTCAGTGGGCGGTCGGCTGTCGACGACGGGCTGTCGACGGCCGGTACGTAGTACGTCCCGGCCGTCGACAGCCGAACCCTCATCGCCCTACGCTGTGTTCGTGATTCCGGCCGTTGACCGGAATCACGAACACAGTCGGCGCGGCGGAGGGTGGGTGAACGGCATGGGGCGACTGGTCCCAGCGGTGACCCGGGCACTGGACATACTCGAACTGTTCCTGGAGGCGGACGGCCCGCAGTCGGCCCCCGACGTGGTGCGCAAGCTGCAACTGCCGCGCACCACCGTGCACGAACTGCTCACCACGCTCGCGGCCCGCTCCTACCTGGTCCCCGTCCCCGACCAGCCGGGCCGCTACCGCCTCGGCGTGCGCGCGTACCAGCTCGGCAGCCGGTACGCCGAACAGCTCGACCTGGCGGCCGAGGGCCAGCGGGTGGCCCGCGAGGTGGCCGCCACGTGTGACGAGACGGTGCACGTCGCGATCCTGGAGGACACCGACGTCATCTACATCGCCAAGGTCGACTCCACCCACGCCGTCCGCATGGTCTCGGCGGCCGGCCGCCGACTGCCCGCGCACTGCACGGCCGTTGGCAAGATGCTGCTCGCCGCGCTCCCCGAAGCGGAGCTGTCCGCCCGCATCGAGGGCCGCGAACTGGTCGCGCTGACCCCCGGCAGCATCACCGACCCTGACGCGCTGCGTACGGAACTCGCCGCGATCCGGGAGCGCGGCACGGCCACGGAGCACCGCGAGTCCAACCCGGACGTCTCCTGCGTAGCGGCCCCGGTCCGCGACAGCTCGGGCCGCGTTGTCGCTGCGCTCTCGGTCTCCGTCCCGATGATCCGCTGGACCGACTCCAGCGAGACGGAACTCGCCGAACTGGCGGTAAAGGGCGCAAACGACCTGTCCCTCAGCCTCGGCTACCGCGCACCGCGTATGTAACGAACGCGGCCCAGGAAGCGGCCCCCACGGCGAGCTGGGGGCCCTCCGGGTCCTTGGAGTCACGTATCCGGATGCTGCCCGCGGCAACGGCGACTTCGACGCAGTCGGGGCCGTCGGCCGTGCTGTAGCTGCTCTTGAACCAGTTCAGCTGAGTGGTCATGTCTCTCCCCGCACTTTCTCGATGAAGGCCAGCGACTCCCGCGGCGTGAGCGCTCGGGCACGGATGATCCCATAGCGCATCTCAAGGATGCGCACCTCTTTGGCGTCGGAGATCAGTCCGCTGACGAGTTGCACCTCGTTGTGTCCCACAGTGGTGCCGTCCTCAAGAGTCAGCAGCCGGAACGAACCGTCCAGGCCGGCGTGGTCCTCGCGGTCTGTCGGCATCACCTGGATGTCCACGTTCCGCAACTGACCTACCTCCAACAGGTGTTCGAGCTGTTGGCGCATCACCATTCTGCCCCCGATCGGGCGTCGCAGTGTCACCTCGTCCTGCACGAAGCTGAGGAAGGCTCGCGTGCTGTGGATGACGTCCTTTCGCGCCATCCGTGCGGCCACACGTTGTTCCAGGTCCTCCTCGCTGAACAGTGGGCGTCGCAGGGTGTACACCGCCTGTGCGTACTCCTTGGTCTGAAGCAGCCCGTGGATGACGGAGTTGTTGTACGCACCCATTTCGACCGCGACCGCTTCCAACTTCGCCAGGTCCCGCACCTTCTTCGGGTAACGGGCCTCCTCCACCTCCCGTTTCATGCCGACGATCGCGCCGTCCGCGCGCAGCGCTTCCTCCGCCGCGTCCAGGAATTGCGGCTTCGGGAGGCGGCGGCCGCGTTCGACCGACGACACTTGCTCCTCGCTGTAGCCGATCGCGTCGCCCAGTTCCGCCTGGGTGAGCCCGGCCCGCTCGCGGCACATCTTGACGACCCAGCCGACATCCATGTCAGCTCCTCCCGTACAGGCCCGGACCGCAGCCGGACAAGCAACCCAGTACCACCGACCTCCCTGTCCAGCGTACGCAGCAACGACCACGCTGCGTGACATGAATTCACTGACGGGTCATCCCGTGTTCGGCGTTCAGCTCGTCGCGACCCGGCGAGGCGCCCGCCTCGCCCGGCGGCTGGCCGTACAGCAGTTGGCCGCCTGGGGCTGGCCGCACGGCCACGCCGTATCGGATGCCGCCGCCCACCTCGTCGCGGAACTCGCCGCGAACGCGGTCACGCACGGGTACGTACGCGGCCGCGACTTCCGGCTCCGGCTCAGCGTCAACGACGACGGACGCACACTCCGCATCGAGGTAACCGACGCACGTCCCGACCGCCTGCCGCACACACCCACTCATCCCACGAACGCGAACGCGGTATCGGGCCGCGGCCTGCTCCTCGTGGAGACCCTGGCCGACCGATGGGGTACGGAAAACAGCAACCTGTATACCAAGACCGTGTGGTGTGAACTCGCCGTGGTCAGCCGTCGGTCGTGAGCGAGTCGAGGATGGCGTCGACGGTCTGCTCCGTGAGGTCGGGGTGGAGGAAGGCGAGGCGTGCGACGGTTTCGCCTTGCCATACGGTCGGGGTGATGAAGGCCGTACCCGCGGCCAGGAGGCGTTTGGACCAGGTGTAGTAGTCGTGCGGTTGCCAGCCCGTGCGGCGGAGGAGGACGACGGACAGCTCGGGTTCGCGGAGGAGTTCGAGGCCGTCGGTGCGCTCGGCGCGGCGGGCGGTGTACTGGGCGAGCCGGACGCCGCGGGCGACCGCGTCCCGGTACGCGTCCGTGCCGTGCACCGCGAGCGAGAACCACAGGGGGAGACCGCGCGGGCGCCGGGTGAGGTGGTACGCGTAATCGCTCGGGTTCCACTCCAGGTCGTCCGCGCCCGCGCCGTCCCCGTGGATCGCGTCGAGGTAGGAGGCGTCCTGGGTGTGGACGGCCTTGGCGAGGCGCGGGTCGCGGTAGAGCAGCGCGCCGCAGTCGAAGGGCGCGAACATCCACTTGTGCGGGTCGACGACGAGCGAGTCGGCGTGCTCGATACCGGCCATACGGGCGCGGAGTTCGGGCACGAAGAGGCCGCCGCCTCCGTACGCCGCGTCGACGTGGAACCACAGGTCGCGGGCGCGCGCCTGCGCGGCGACGCCCGCGAGGTCGTCGAGTATCCCGGCGTTGGTGGTGCCCGCGGTGGCGACGACCGCGACGACGGGCGCCCCGCCGTCCCGCTCGGCGGCGTCGAGCGCGACGCGTACGGCCTCACCCGTCAGCCGGTGGTCCTCGGTCGGTACGACGAGGGCGTCGATGCCGAGGATGCGCAGCGTGTTGCCGACGGAGGAGTGCACCTGGTCGCTGACGGCGATGCGTACGGGGGCGTGCCCGGCGAGCCCGAGCTTGTGCCGGCCGGTATCGCGGGCGACGACCAGCGCGGAGAGGTTGCCGGCCGAGCCGCCGCTGACGAAGCAGCCGCCGGCGCCCTCGGGGAGGCCCGCGAGATCGGCGAAGAGGCGCAGTACCTGGTTCTCGGCGGCGATCGCGCCGGACGCCTCCAGCCAGGAGACGCCGTGCAGCGAGGACCCCGAGACGATCATGTCGAAGAGGGCGGCGGCCTTGGTGGGCGCGCCGGGGATGAAGGCGAGGAAGGCGGGGTGGTCGCAGGAGATGACGGCCGGCTCGATGTCCTCGGTGTACGTACGCAGGACCTCGGCGGCCGGGCGTGGACCCGCGCCTATCGCCCCCTTGAGGGCGACATCCAGCTCGGCGTGGTCGCCGGGGCGGCCGAGCGGGGGCTCGGGCAGGGCGAGGCGGTGGCGGAGGTGATCCATGACCTGACGGGTGAGGTCCTCGTCGTGGGTGTGCATGGGCTCGTACCTCCTGAGCGGGCGGCGGCATCGCCGTGAGAGTTCTCTAATTGGGTCTGACCGGATCCAATTCGGAGGGTATGGCGCCGCCCGGGCAAGGTCAAGCCGCTCCCGGCCTCTCAGTCCCGGCCCTCGAAGTGGTCGAGCAGGGTCAGGAACTGCCGGTAGGAGTCCTGCAGATGCTCCCGCATGCGGCGCTCCGCCACCGCCCCGTCCCCGGCGAGCACGGCCAGCGCGATCGCCTCGTGCTCGTCACGGAAGACGCAGCCCAGCTCCGCCTCGGCGCCGTACACCACATGCCAGTCCGAGCGCAGCCACAGCGCATTGCCGCCCGCGAACATCTCCGAGCGGGCCCTGGCCACCGCCTCGTGCAGCACCTCGTTGCCGCCGGCGGCCGCGACGGCGAGGTGGAAGCGGCTGTCCACGCGGTGGTACGCGCCGATGTCGGGCAGCTCGCCGACCTCCGCGTCCAGGAGCTTCACCAGGTCACGGCGGGCGGCGGTGGAGCCGCGCTCGGCGGCGAGCCGGGCCGCGAGCGGCTCGATGGCCTGCCGGTACTCCATGTAGTCGCGCAGCGTGGCCCGGATCTCGGCGGCCACCGCGCCCTGCGCTCCGGTACCGGCGGTGCCCACGGGGGCGGCCTCGGCCACCCGCGTACCGCCGCTGCGGCCGAGCGTGGTGACGACCAGGCCCTCCTCGGCGAGCAGCCGCAGGGCCTGGCGCACCGTGTTGCGGCCCGCGCCGAACGCCGCGGCCAGCTCCCGCTCGCTGGGCAGCCGGTCGCCGGGCTCGAAGCCGCCGAGCGCGATGCGTTTGCGCAGCGCCTCGGCGACGAGGTCCCGCGAGGCGGACCGCCGCGCCCCGTCCTGTTCCGCGCCCGTGCCGTTCACCTGCGACCCCCGGTCGGTTAAAGGGCTTTTCTCAGACCCTATTGACAGCCTTCCGGAGCGACCATACCGTCCCGTGCATCTCATTCGGGTCCGCTCGGACCCATTCGGAAGGAGCACGGGAGCATGACCGCAGCCGCATCCGCCGAGAACGCCGAAGGTGCCGAGGACTCCGCACCACCACCGGGCGACGCCCCACCCCGCCGCGCCAACCCCTGGAAGGTCGCCAGTGCCTCGCTGATCGGTACCAGCGTGGAATGGTACGACTTCGGCATCTACGCGACCGCCTCCGCGCTGGTCTTTCCCGATCTCTTCTTCCCCGACGCCGGCCCGGCGCTCGGCACCCTGCTCTCGTTCACCACCCTCTTCGTCGGCTCGCTCGGCCGCCCGCTCGGCGCGATCATCTTCGGGCACATCGGCGACCGGTACGGCCGCAAGAAGGCACTGATCTGGTCGATGCTGCTCATGGGGGTGGCCACCGTTGCCGTCGGCCTGCTGCCCGGTTACGCCACGCTCGGCGTCGCGGCGCCGATCCTCCTGGTCCTGATACGGATGACGCAGTCGCTCGCCGTCGGCGGCGAATGGGGCGGCGCGGTGCTCTTCGCCGTCGAACACGCCCCACCCCGCCGCCGCGCCTTCTTCGGCTCCTTCCCCCAAGTCGGCGACGGCGTCGGCTACTTCCTCTCCACCGGCGTCTTCGCGCTGATCGCCCTCCTCGGGCACGACGCCCTGGTGGACTGGGCCTGGCGCATCCCCTTCCTGCTCTCCGCCGTCCTGGTCCTCCTCGGCCTGGTCATCCGCTCCTCCATCGAGGAATCGCCCGAATTCGAGGCGGCGCGCGCGGCCGAGGAGACCGAGGCGAAGCAGTCGGCGCCGGTCATCGGCGTGGTACGCGATGCTTGGCGCACCTGGCTGCTGGCGACCGGCGCCTTCCTCATCACGGTCGGCGGCTACTACGTGATCGTCACGTTCATGTCGACATACGCGGTCGGGCAGCTCGGCTTCTCCGAGTCCGAGGCCGCGGGCGCCGGCACCGCAGCCTCCGTCGTCGTCATCGTCTGCACCCCACTGGCCGCGCTCGCCGCCGACCGCTTCGGGATGCGCAGGCTGACCATGGCCGGCATCCTCCTGCACCTCGTCGTCGCCTTCCCGATGTTCTGGCTGGCCGACACCCGCACGCTGGGCGGCCTGTGGGCGGCGATGTGCCTCCCGATGCTCGCCAGCACGATCGCGTACGCATCGATCGGCACGCTGCTGTCCGGCTGGTTCACACCCCGCGTCCGCTACACCGGCCTCTCCATGAGCTTCCAACTGGCGGGCCTGATCGGCAGCGCGGCCCCTTCCGCCGCAACCTGGCTCTTCACCACAACAGGCAACTCCTGGACCCCGGTGGCCCTAGCCTTCGCCGCAATGGCAGCCCTCAGCGCAACGTGCCTGGCCCTCCACCGCCCGGCACGCGGCACGGCACCCGAGACGGCACTCTGACGCGGCCGGCGCCGGTCACTGGGTGAGGGTGTCCGCCACCGTCCTGCTCGCGAGCCGGGCCACGGAGCGCAGCTCCGAGTCCGGCGCGCCGGCCCGGCTCAGTACGGCCAGCGACTGGGTGACGGCGACGACGAACAAGGCGGCCTCTTCGAGCGTCCCGTCATCGGCCGCGGAGCCGGCCAGCGCCGCCCGCACCCGCGCGCGCTGGACATCGAGTAGGCCGCGCACCTTCGTACTGTTCTCCTCCTGCATGGTCTCCGACTGCGCGACGGACTGGGCGATGAGGCACCCTGCGGGGACCGACGGGTCGGCGATACGGTCCAGCACCACATCGAAGAACGCCTCCACCGCCCGCACCGGCTCACCGGGATGAGCGGCGAGCGCTTCCTCGTACCGTGCGCCGTAGAGCGAGGAATAGCGGTCGAGACACTGCCGGAACAGGGCGTCCTTGTTGCCGAAGGTCCCGTAGAGGGAGCCGCGGCCGAGACCGGTGGCAGAGGCGAGGGCGTCGAGCGAGGCGTCCGCGTATCCGCGCTGCCAGAACACCCGCATCGCCCGGTCCAGCGCCGCCTCGACATCGAACTGCTTCCGGCCGGCCATGCGGCGCACCTCCCGTTTTCCGTACTTCCCCGATGGACCTTACCTATGAACCACCATCTTTGACCGATCGTTCCAACATGGCTAGCGTAGTGCCCTCCGCTCCGCGCGCTCGAAAGGTCACCCGATGATCGACGGCATGCCGCCGCACCTCCCGCCCGGCTTCACCGACACCTTCACCAGCCAGTACGTCGACACCGGTGAGCTGCGCCTGCACGCTGTCACCGGCGGCGAAGGCCCGCCGCTGCTCCTCCTGGCCGGCTGGCCTCAGACCTGGTACGCCTGGCGCCTCCTGATGCCGGCGCTCGCCGAGAAGTTCCGGGTTGTCGCGGTCGACCCACGCGGTGTCGGGCTCTCCGGCAAGCCGCTGGACGGATACGACACCGGCACCCTCGCGGCCGACGTGGCGGCGCTCATGACCGCGCTCGGACACCACCGCTTCGCCATGGTCGGTCACGACGTCGGGATGTGGACCGGCTACGCCCTGGCCGCCGACCATCCGGACCGCCTCGACCGTCTGGTACTCGCCGAAGCCGCCATCCCCGGGCTGTCTCCGTCGCCACCCCTCTTCGGGGGCCGGGAAGCCAACGACCGCCTCTGGCACTTCGCCTTCAACCGCCTCGACGGCCTCAACGAAGAATTGATCAGCGGCCGGGAGCACCTCTACTTCGGCCACCAGTTCGCCACGAAGGCCGCGAAGCCACTGCCCGACCACGCCGTCCAGTACTACGTCGACACCCTCGCCACCGACCCGGAAGCCCGCCGGGCGAGCTTCGAGTTCTATCGCGCGCTCGACGCCACCATCGCGCAGAACGAGCACCGCAGGCAGCGACGCCTGACCCTCCCCGTCCTGACGATCGCAGGCGCGGAGAACCTGGGGGAGTCGGTCGGCGCAACGATGCGGCTCGCCGCGGACGACGTACAGAGCGTGGTCATCCCCGGCTGCGGCCACTACCCGGCCGAAGAAGCCCCGGAGGCGATGCTCGCCGCGCTGACCGTGTTCCTGGACCCGTACCGACAGCGCCTCACTTGAGGCCGTGCGCCCGGGACACCAGGGATTCGGCGAGCCGGCGGGAGATCAGCCTCCGGAGGGTGAAGACGAGCGGGGCGCGGCTGCCGACCGCGTACAGCGGCTTCGGGTTGGGCGCCTCGATCGCCTTGAGGACGGTCGCCGCCACGGTCGTGGCGCTGACGCCGGACGCTTCATTGCGGTCGAGGTGGTCGGAGACCGTACGGAAGGCGTCGGTGTACGGGGAGCCGTCGGCGAGGTAGCGCGTGCGGCGCTCGCTGATGCCCGTGTTGATGGAGCCAGGCTCCACCGTGGTCAACCAGACGCCGTACGGGGAGAGTTCGCGGCGGGCCGCGGTCGCGAACGCCTTGACGGCCGCCTTCGAGGCCACGTACGAGGAGCGGAAGGCCAGCGGGAAGCTGGCCAGCATGGACCCGACCATGACGACCCGGCCGCTGCGGCGCTCCCGCATCCCCGGCAGCAGCAGCTGGGTCAGCCGCACCGCACCGAAGACATTGAGCTGGAAGAGGCGCTCCAGGGCGTCCATCGGCAGCTCTTCGAGGGCGGCGAGCTGGCTCTCGCCCGCATTGTTGACCAGTACGTCGACCGGGCCCGCCGCCGCTGCGCACGCCTCGATGCTCGCCGGGTCGGTGAGGTCGAGGGGGAGGTAGGCGGCGCCCGGGAGGCGGTCGGCGTCGGCGACCTTCTCGGGGGAGCGGCTGGTGGCGATCACGTGGTAACCGCGGTCCAGGAGGGTTTTGCAGACGGCTCGACCGATGCCGGACGAAGCGCCGGTGACCAGCGCCGTACGCCGCTCCGTACCGCTCCCACCGGGCGCGCGCCCCGGTACCCCGCCCGCCGCGTCGTCCCTCATGCCAGCCCCCTCGCCAGTGCCCGGCCCGCCGCGCGGCCGGAGAAGATGCAGCCGCCGAGGAACGTACCCTCCAACGCGTTGTACCCGTGCACCCCGCCCCCTCCAAAACCGGCCACTTCGCCCGCCGCGTACAGCCCCTCGAAGGGCGTGCCGTCCGGCCGTACGACCTGTGCGTCCAAGGTGGTTTCCAGGCCGCCGAGCGTCTTACGGGTGAGCAGGTTCAGCCGTACGGCGATCAGCGGGCCGTGCGCCGGGTCCAGCAGCCGGTGCGGCTTGGCCACCCGTACGATCTTGTCCGCCAGGTAGGCGCGCGCGTTGCGCACCGCCATCAGCTGCATGTCCTTGGAGTACGCCGAGCCCACCTCGCGGTCGCGGGCCACGACCTCGCGCCGTACCTGGTCGTAGTCCAGCTCCGGGTCGCTGCCCAGCGCGTTCATCCCGGACACGAGGTCGCGGAGGTTGTCGCGGACGACGAAGTCCGCGCCGTGCTCCATGAACGCGGCCACCGGACCGGTCGGCCCCTTCTTCGTCCGGCCGAGCGTCATCTTGAGGTCCTTGCCCGTGAAGTCCGGGTTCTGCTCGGACCCCGAGAGCGCGAACTCCTTCTCGATGATCAACTGCGTGAGGATGAACCAGCTGTGCTCATGGCCGCCGGCCCGGATGTGCCGGAGCGTGCCGAGCGTGTCGAAGCCGGGGAAGTACGGGGGCGGCAGCCGCTTGCCCGTGGCGTCCAGCCAGAGCGAGGACGGGCCGGGGATGATACGGATGGCGTGGTCGGGCCAGATCGGGTCCCAGTTCTTGATGCCCTCGACGTAGTGCCACATGCGGTCGCGGTTGACGATGTTGCCGCCCGCGCTCTCGGTGATCTCCAGCATCCGCCCGTCGACGTGCGCGGGCACCCCGCAGATCATCCGCTCCGGCGCCGGGCCCAGCCGGTCCACCGGCCAGTTCTTGCGCACCAGGTCCGGGTTGCCGCCGATGCCGCCCGAGGTGACGACGACGGCCTGCGCGCGCAGTTCGAAGGAACCGGTCGGCGTACGGGAGGACTTCACACCCCGCGCCGCGCTCGACGGCTCCAGCACCGTGCCCCGGACGCCGACCGCCGCGCCGTTCTCCACGATCAGCTCGTCCACCTGGTGCCGGTGCTTGAACGTGACCAGCCCGCGGTGCTCGGCGGCCAGCACCGGGTCGCGGAAGACCCGTACGACCTCCGGCCCCGTGCCCCACGTCAGATGGAAGCGCGGCACCGAATTGCCGTGCCCGGAGGCGAGCCCGGAACCCCGCTCGGCCCACCCGACGTTCGGCATCAGCCGCAACCCCAGCTCGTGCAGGTAGGCGCGCTTCTCCCCGGCGGCGAACTGCACGTACGCCTGCGCCCACTGGCGCGGCCAGTGGTCCTCCCGCTCGCGGTCGAAGCCGGCCGAACCCAGCCAGTCCTTCAGGGCCAGCTCGTAGGAGTCCTTGATGCCCATCCGGCGCTGCTCGGGGCTGTTCACGAGGAACAGCCCGCCGAGCGACCAGAACGCCTGGCCGCCCAGGTTCGCCGCGCTCTCCTGGTCCACGAGCAGCACCTTGCGCCCGGCCCTGACCAGCTCGTACGTCGCGACGAGCCCGGCCAGCCCGGCCCCCACGACGATCACATCGGCCTGTTCGCGCTCACTCATCGAGAGCCCCTTCGCTCTGGGTGCTGTAGGCGGTGCTGTAGGCGTTGACCACGTGCCGGAACAGTTCTTCGCGCCGCTGCCGCACGCCCTCGTCGGCCGGCTCCAGCAGGCACTGCACGGCGGTGCCGTCGTGCACGGCGACCAGCGCGTGGCCCAGCCCGGTACGGTCGGTGACCCGCCGGCCCGCGCGGGCGAGCGCGGTCTCGACGAGCGGCAGCAGCGTGTCGTGGATGGCCTCCTCGCGGGAGGCCATGACCCGGCGCAATGACGGATTGCGCAGCGCGTGCGCCGTGAACTCCGCCGTCACGCGATACCACGCGTCATCGATCGGTACGGCGTCCAGCACGGCCCGCAGCGCCTCGTCCGCCGACACCGACTCCAGGGTGCCGAGCCGGTCCAGCGCGCCCCGCAGATCGTCCAGCATCGCCGCCGACCGCTGCTCCCACATGGCGAGGAACAGCTCGTCGAGCGAGGTGAAGTTCGAGTAGAAGGCGCCCCGGGTGTACCCGGCCCGCTCGCACACCTGGTCCACCGTGGACCGGCCGAAGCCCTCCTCGGCGAAGACCTCCAGTGCGGCATCGAGCAACCGCTGCCGAGTCTGCGCCCGCCGCCGCGTCACGCGCTTCGGCGTCGCGGTCTCTGAAGCTGTCATCCCCGGCCCCGCTTCCGTCGTGCGCCGTTCGATACGCGAATGTATGGGATACGTTCGCGTATCGACAAGGGGTCGGACGGGTCGACCCGGCGCAGCGCTTACCGGGGCGGCCACCGGGTGACGTACTCCGCGGGCGGCTCGGGCTCCGGGAGGCTCGGCGTCTCGATGCGCCAGGCGATGCGCTCCTTGTCCTGGACGACGCGGCGGTACGCGTACAGCACGACGGACAGCAGCAGGATGCCGACCGCGATGAGGGTGTCCTTCGGGCCGCCGTGCGCGGCGAGCGAGGGGTGCGTGACGCCCACCGCGACCACCACGACATCGATGACCAGCACCGCCCAGGCGATCGGTATCCAGGCGCGGCCGCGGCGGATCGGGCGCGGCCAGTCCGGGCGGTCCTTGCGCAGCAGCAGAAAGGCGGAGACGGCCAGCACGATCGCCACCAAGTACCCGAAGTTGCTGGCGATCAGGATGCTCAGCGGCTCCCCGAGGAGCAGCAGGATCGCGCTGTTCAGTACGGCGTCGAGGGTGAGCGCGCGACCCGGTACGCCCCACCGGTTCAGATGGTCGAGCTGCCGGACGGTCATCCTCTCGCGCGCCAGCCCGTACAGCGCCCGGCCGCCGTCCGCCGTGGTGGACACCATCCCGAGGAACATCGAGGAGACGAGGATGAGGACGCCGAGCGAGGAGAAGCCGCCGAGCGCCTGCTCGAAGGCGATCGCGAACGCGCCGACCGGGTCCTTCCGGATGGCGTCCTCGCCGACCGACCCCACCATGGCGAGCGGCACGACGAAGAAGAGGACGAGGGAGAGGAGGGAAGTGGCGCGCAGCGCCTTGGCGGTGTCGCGGACGGTGTCCTTGTACTCGGGGGCGAACGAGGCGCAGATCTCGGTGCCGTACGTGGTCCACGCGGTGACGTAGAACCACACGATCAACGTTGTCCAGCTGCCGCCGTGGTACCAGGTGAGGTTGGCCGCGTGCCAGGTGTGGCCGCTCATGAAGGGGGCCGCGACGACCACGACGAGGCCGCACAGCACGATGCCGCTGGTGATCTTCGAGGCGCGGGCGGTGAGCCGCGCGCCGAAGTAGTTGCAGGCCCAGGCGGCGAAGACGGCGGCGACGCCGATCAGCTCGGCGAGGCCCACCGTGTGGCCGGGGAGCAGGGGCACTTCGGGCGTGCCGGGGAACCAGTGCGCGGTGACGAGCGCGCCGATCGCCGCCGCGTTCACCGCGATGCTGAACGACCAGCCGATCCAGTAGCCGTACGCGGCGACGGCGCCGAGCGGCGCGAAGTACCGCTTCCAGCCCTCGGAGGCGTACCGGCTCACGCCGCCGGACTTGCCGGGGAACATCGCGGCGGTCTCGGCGAACAGCATGTTCTGCAGCAGGCCGATCAGCGCGCCGCCGACCCAGAGCGCGATCGCGGTCCAGGCGCCGATCGCGCCGATGCCGTAACCGACGGTGAGCAACAGGCCGTTGGGGATGACCAGGGCGATCGCGAACCCGTCGCGCCAGGTGAGGGACTTGCGGAGGTTGTCCATGCTCTGCCGCCCGTCTCGTGAGAACTCCGGCTGAACGCACGTCCGTTGTTCAGCCGTGCCAAAAATGTGTTCGCCGTCACAATAATTGGGTATTATTGGAAGGCAAGAGGCTGGACGGGACTGGACGGAAAACGGTGAAGGGGTGGGCAGCATGGTGGCCGAGCGCGGGGTGCCGGAGCGGACGGGAGCGGTCCCGGCCGGGGCTGACGTCCAGCGCGAGCGGATACTGCGCGCGGCGGCCCTCGCCCTCGCGGAGCATGGCTTCGACGCCGCGCGCCTGCGCGACGTGGCCAACTCCGCGCAGGTCTCCATAGGTTCGATACAGCATCACTTCGAGACCCGCGACGCGCTCTTCCGGCAGGCCTTCGAGTGGTCGATAAGCGAGCTGATCGGCCGGTGGCGGTGCACGGCCGTCGGCGAGCCGGACCCGTGGCGCCGGTTCGAGCTGCTCGTGCGGGAGCTGACCGGCGACCCGGACCTGATACGGCGCTGCGCGACCTGGACCGAGTTCTGCGCCAGCGCGGCCCGCCATGAGGAGCTGCGGGGCGGGATACGGCGGGTCCACGACGAGTGGCGGGCCCTGGTCTCCGGCATCCTCGCCGAGGGCGTGGCGACCGGCGCGTTCGCCCCCGTCATGTCCCAGGAGGCGGCGGTCGGAGCGGTGATGGCAGTGGTCGACGGCTGCGACATGGCCATCGCGACGGACGGCGGCATGACACCGGACCGGTACGCGGAGGTGCTCCTGGGGACGGGGAGGGCGGTGTTCGGGGTGCGGGGCGGGGCGTGACGGGGGCTGGGGTGACGCTGCGCGGGAGTCGGCCTGTTGCCGTCGACCGACAGGGGAGGGGGCGGGGTGGGGGGGAGGGGAGGGCCCCCGGGGGGCTGCGGTGAGGGGCGCGAGCGGGTGGCGCCAGTCAGTGATCAGGGGAGGGGTTTTCGTGAGTGGCGAGCAGTTTCCTGAGCGGGCGTCTGAGCAATTCCCGCATCTTTTCCGGCCGTTGCGGATCGGGTCCACGACGCTGAAGAACCGGATCGTGTCGTCGGGGCATGACACCGTGCTCGTTCGGGACGGGCAGGTGACCGAGGACCTCGTGGCGTATCACGAGGCGCGGGCCGCGGGCGGGGTCGGGCTGATCGTCGTGCAGGTCGCCGGGGTGCACGAGTCCGCGCGGTACACCACCCACGTCCTCATGGCGACCGACGACACCTGCATCGAGGGATACCGCCGCCTCGCGGACGCCGTGCACCGGCACGGCGCGCGGGCCGTCGGCCAGATCTTCCACCCCGGCCGGGAGATCCTGGAGTCGCGGGACGGCTCGGCGCCGGTCGCCTGGGCGCCGTCGGCGACCCCGAGCGAGCGGTTCCATGTCATGCCGCGGGCCATGACGGTGGCGGAGATCCAGGAAGTAGTACGGGGATACGGCGCGGCGGCCCGGCGGCTGTGGGCCGCGGGCATGGACGGCGTGGAGATCGTGGCCAGCCACGGCTATCTCCCGGCCCAGTTCCTGAACCCGCAGGTGAACCGCCGTACCGATGACTACGGCGGCAGCGACGAGAAGCGGCTGCGCTTCCTGCGCGAGATCATCGCGTCCGTACGGGAGGCCGCGGGACGGGAGTTCACGGTCGGGCTGCGCATCTCGGGGGACGAGCTGAGCCACGACGGGCTGTCGTCCGCGCTGGTCGTGGACGTGGCGACGCGGCTGGACGAGGACGGGCTGCTGGATTACCTCAGCGTGTGCGCCGGCAGCTCGGCCACGCTGTCCGGCGCGCTGCACATCGCGCCCCCGATGTCCGAGCCCGCCGGATACACCGCGCCGCTGGCCGCGAAGGTGCGTGCCGCGGTGCGCGTGCCGGTCATGGTCGCGGGGCGGATCAACGAGCCGCAGGAGGCCGACCGGATCATCGAGCGGGGGCAGGCCGACGCCTGCGCCATGACCCGGGCGCTGATCTGCGATCCCGAGATGCCGGCGAAGGCCGGCGCCGGGCGCGCGGAGGACATCCGGGCCTGCATCGGCTGCAACCAGGCGTGCATCGGCCACTTCCAGCGGGGTTATCCGATCTCCTGCATCCAGCATCCGGAGACGGGCCGGGAGCGGCGGTTCGCGGTGCTGCCGACGATCACGCGCCGGAAGCGGGTACTGATCGCGGGCGGCGGCCCCGCCGGGCTGAAGGCGGCGGCGGTCGCGGCGGCCCGCGGGCACGACGTCACGCTGCACGAGGCGGCGCGCCGGACCGGCGGACAGGTGCTGCTGGCCGAACGCCTGCCGGGGCGCGCGGAGTTCGGTGGTGCGGTGACGAACCTGGAGCGGGAGGCGCGGCAGGCGGGGGCGCGTATCGTCACCGGTTCACGGGTCGACGGGGAGCTGCTGCGTGCCGAGCGACCGGACGCCGTGATCGTCGCGACCGGCGCCCGGCCCCGCCGGCCGGAGCTGGAGCTCGTGGACGAGCCGGTCGTGCTGGACGCCTGGGAGGTCATACGGGGCGCCGAGGTGCCGCGGGGGCGGGTGGTCGTGGCGGACTGGCGCGGCGACTGGATCGGGCTCGGGGTGGCCGTTCAGCTTGCCGGGATGGGGCGGAAGGTCACGCTGTGCGTCACTGGGTTCGGCGCGGGTGAGCATCTGCAGCAGTACGTACGCGCGGCGATGCTCGGCGAGGCGGTGCGGGCGAAGGTGGCGGTGGTGCCGAACGTCCGGCTGTACGGGGCCGACAGCGACACGGTCTACCTCCAGCACACGCTCACCGAGGAGCCGGTGCTGCTCGAAGGGGTCGGGTCGGTCGTCCTCGCCCAGGGACACGAGCCGGTGCCCGCGCCCGCGGCGGAGACCGATCTGCCGGAGCTGCCGCCCGGCGGCCTGATAGCCATCGGCGACTGCGTGTCACCGCGCACGGTGGAGGAGGCGGTGCTGGAGGGGCTGACGGCGGCGGCGGAGCTTTAGCGGCAGGGGCGGTCGGGGCGGGTCAGTGCCGGTGGCGGCCGGTTGCGGCTGGTGCGGAGTGCGGCTGTCCGGCCGCGGGGGTCGGCGTTCGGCTGTCCCGCCGCGGGGGTTGCTCGCGCAGTTCCCCGCGCCCCTGGAGGGCGCAGTTCCCCGCGCCCCTGGAGGGCGCAGTTCCCCGCGCCCCTGAAGGGCGCAGTTCCCCGCGCCCCTGAAGGGCGCGGCGACCCGTGGGATACGCCCTACTCTTCGTCCAGAGCGGCCGTCAGGAGCGCGCGGGTGTCCGGTTCGACATGGTCGGCGTAGTAGGCGTGCAGTGCGCGGCGGGCCAGTTGGGCCGCGTGCGGGGCGTTGCCGGCTCGGATGGCGGCTAGTACCTGTTCGTGGTGGTCGATGGAGCGGGCCATCCAGGCGGCGGCGTCCGCGGCGTTCGCGATCTTGTGCTCGATGATCTCCACGACGGCGTCGTGGACGGCGCGGGCGCAGAGGCCGAGCAGAGCGTTGCGGCTGGCTTCCGCGACGGCCTGGTGGAACAGCGCGTCGGCCTCGCTGAACGCCCGCAGTCCGGCCCCGGCCCCCGTCAGGGACCGCATCCGCTCGATCAGTTCGGCCATCCGGGTCAGGTCGTCCTCGGTGCGCAGCCGGGCGGCGAGCCGGTTGCTCTCGGCCTCCAGGACCATCCGGAACTGGATCAGTTCGCCGAGGCTGCAGAGGTGGGAGCGGGTGAGCCGGCCGAGTGCCTGGCTGAGGTTGTCGCCGGAGACGCCGAGCACCTCCGCACCCAGCGGGTCGCCGGGGCGGGAGCGGATCAGGCCCGCGGACTGCAGTACGCGCAGGGCCTCGCGGACGGTCGAGCGGCCGACGCCGAACTGGCTGACCAGGTCCCGCTCGCCGGGAAGCCGGGAGCCGGGCGGCAGTTCGCCGCTGAGGATGCGGTTCTCTATCTGCTCGGCCACCCGCTGGTAGGCCCGTACCGGCTCGACGGGTGTGAAGGGAGCGTCGAAGGCGGCCATCGGGACCCCGTTCCGTTTTCCGTACCGATTTTCCGTGCCGATTGCTGCTGGTGGCCTCTTGACCCATGCACGAACGTGCGAGCAGAGTACGGGAAATCAACTGGTCTGACCAGTGGACTGGCCTCCCGGCCAGGTGTTTTGGAGGTTCTATGCACGCCGGCCCGAACGCCGTACCGACCGACCCGCCCGACACCGCGCAGTACGCCCCGCCGACCGGCATCGCGATCGACGAAGCCGCGGCCGTCGCCTTCACCCAGGACCTGATCCGGCTGCGTACGGTCAACGCCACCGGCGCCACCGATGTCGAACGGCCGGCCGCCGACCTGGTCGCCGCGCTGTTCACGGAGTTCGGCTGGCAGCACGAGGTGGTGGAGGTCGCGCCGGGCCGGCCGAACGTCATCGCCGTGGTGGACGGCAAGGGCGGTGAAGGGCCGACCCTGATGTTCGAGGGCCACACGGATGTGGTCACCGAGGGCGATCCGGCGGCGTGGAGCGTCGACCCGTACGGCGCGGAGATCCGCGACGGCAAGCTGTGGGGCCGGGGCGCCGCGGACATGAAGTCCGGGGTGGCCGCCATGATTTACGGCGTACGGGCGCTTCAGCAGGCCGGACCGTTCCCCGGGCGGATCGTCCTCGGCGTGCTGTGCGACGAGGAAGGCATGATGCTCGGCGCCAAGGCGTTCGCCGCGTCGCCGCTCGCCGCGGAGATCGACGGAGTGATCGTCTGCGAGCCGGAGGGGTACGAGGTGTGCACCTCGGCCCGCGGCGGCATCCGGCTCCGGCTGGAGCTGACCGGAGTGATGGCACACGGCGCGATGCCGCAGGAGGGCAAGAACCCGATCGTCGCGGGGGCCCGCATCGTGGAGGCGCTCGGCCGCGCCCAGACCTGGGCCGAGGTCCGCTTCGGCACGCACCCGCACGCCGGCAGCGTCACCGTCACCCCGACCGTGCTGCACGGCGGCGACCCCGACCAGCTCAACGTCATCCCGGCGCACGGCCTGGTAGGCGTCGACGTACGGACGATCCCGGGCACGGACCACGCCGAGCTGATCGACCGCATCCGCCACGAGGCCGAGGAAGCCGCGGCGACGGCCGGCGTCACGGTCGGGCTGACCGTCGTCGACGACCGCCCGGCGATCGAGATCGCCGAGGACCACCCGGTGGTGGCCGGGCTGGTGGCGGCGCACGAACGGGTGCACGGCGCCCCGCCGCCCTTCGGGGCCGTGCCCGGCACCACCGACGGCACGGTGCTGACCCGGGACGCCGGCCTGCCCACGGTCGTCTACGGGCCCGGTGGCAAGTGGATCGCCCACCAGAAGGACGAGTACGTGGAGGTCCGCGAGATCGGCGAGTACACCCGGGTGTACGCGGAGGCGGCGCGGCACTTTCTGACCCAGGGGGTGCGCCGCGATGACGCCTGAGGAGCTCACCGGACGCTTCCCCGAAGGGCTGCCCATCGGCGACGCCTGGTTGCCCGCGCCCGCCACCGCACCCGTCACCTTTCCGTACGACGGCAGCGAGGTCGCGCAGGCGCCCGTCGGTGACGAGGCACTGGCGCGGCGCGCGGTGGAGCACGCGGCGGCGCTCCGTAAGGACGTGGCGTGGCTGCCCACCCGGGTCCGGCGCCGGGTGCTCGGAGGCGTGGCGGCAGCGCTCGCCGAGGTCGCGCGCCCCATGGAGGACCTGCTCGTACTGGAGACGGGCAAGCCGCGCGTGGACTGCCGTACAGAGGTGCAGCGCGCGGTCGCCACGTGGGAGGCGGCGGCCGACGAGGTGGCCCATATCCACGGCGAGACTGTGCCGCTGGACCTGCTGCCCTCCGGGGACGGCATGACCGGCTTCTGGACCCGCCGCCCGATCGGCGTCGTGGTGGGCATCGCGGGCTTCAACTACCCGATGCTGCTGGCCTCCCACAAGATCGCGCCCGCCCTCGCGGCCGGCTGCCCCGTCGTCGTCAAGCCCGCCCCCGCCACCCCGCTCGCCACGCTCTGGCTGGTCCACCTGGTCCGCGAGCAACTGGCCGCGGCCGCGGCACCGGTGGGCGCGGTGCAGCTGGTCACGGGTGACGCGGCGGTGGGCCGCACGCTCACCACGCACGCCGCCGTGGCCGCCGTCTCCTTCACCGGCTCCGCCGCGATCGGCCACCGCATCGCCCGGGACGCCGCGCCCCGCAAGGTCGTCCTCGAACTGGGCTCCAACGCCGCCCTCGTGGTGGCCGCCGACGCCGACCTCGACGCGGCGGCCGACGCCGTGCTCCGCGGCGGCTACTACGCCTCGGGCCAGGCGTGCATCGCCGTCCAGCGGGTGATCGCGGTCGAGGAGATCGCCGAGGAGCTGGAGAAGCGGATCGCCGAACGGCTCGCCGAGGTCGTGGTCGGCGACCCGCGCGAGGAGACGACGCGGGTGTCCGCGCTCATCGACGAGGCGGCAACCGACCGGGTGCTCACCTGGATCGAGGAGGCCCGCGCGGCCGGCGCACGGGTGGTCGCCGGGGGCGTGCGGGAAGGGCGCTGCCTCACGCCCGCGCTGCTCGCCGAGGTGCCCGGCGGGCTGCCCGCCTGGGACGAGGAGATCTTCGGGCCGGTCGTCGCGCTGCGTACGGTGCCGGACCTGGACGCCGCGTACGCGCTGGTCAACGACTCGCGGTACGGCCTGCACGCCGCGGTCTTCACCCGCGACCTGGGCGCCGCGTTCACGGCGATCGACGCGCTCGACGTGGGCGGCGTCGTCATCAACGAAGTACCGGGTTACCGCAGCGATGTGGCCCCGTACGGCGGCGTGAAGGACTCCGGCATCGGGCGCGAGGGCCCGCGCTTCGCCATCGAGGAGCTGACGGTGACGCGGATGGCGGTGATCCGGACATGACCGCGCACCACGAGGAACACACGCCGCCGACAGCCTATGAAGGAGCCGCATGACCTACGCGAACCTCTTCCGCCTGGACGGCCGGCACATCGTCGTCGTCGGCGGTGGCAGCGGCATCGGCCGCGAGGCCGTGCGGGCGCTGGCCGCGCACGGTGCGGACGTGACGGTCGCCGACCGCGACCTCAAGGGCGCGGCCGAGACCGCCCGGCTCGCCCAGGAGGAGCCGGCGGCGCCGGGCAGCCGCACGGGTACGGCGACCGCGTACGAGCTCGATGTGCTGGACGCCGACGCCGTGCGCGCGGCAGCCGCCGACTGGGGTGCCCCGGACGGCCTGGTCGTCACCGTCGGTGCCAACGTCCGCAAGCGGATCGCCGATTACACCCTGGAGGAGTTCGACCGGGTGGTCGCGCTGAACCTCCGCGCGCACTTCGCGCTCGTACAGGCCGTCGCCCCGGCCATGGCCGAGCGCGGCAGCGGCAGCGTTGTCGGGCTCGCCTCGATGCGCGCGGTACAGGTCGAGCCGGGCCAGAGCGTGTACGCGGCGTCGAAGGCGGGCCTGGTGCAGTTCCTGCGGACCGCGGCCGCCGAATGGGGGCCGCGCGGGGTGCGGTTCAACGCCATCGCGCCGGGCGTCGTGCGGACCCCGCTGACCGACCAGATCGCCGCCGACCCCGAGTGGTACGACGCGTACGCGCAGGCGTCCGCGCTCCGCCGGTGGGCGGGGGCGCACGAGCTGGCGGGCGCCGTGCAGTACCTGGTCTCGGACGCCTCCACCTTCGTCACCGGCAGCGTGCTGACCGTCGACGGTGGTTGGACCGCAGTCGACGGCCGGTACGAGCCCACGGTCTGACCGCCGTTCTGACCTGCGGTAACGTCCGAGCGGCCGGTGACCGCCGCACGTCACCCCGTACCCCTCGACCCCTCGAAGGAGCCCCATGTCGCACGCCCCCGAGGACCGCGGGCGGGAGGGCCCGGCGGAGGCCGGCGCGCACCCGCTCGACGGCCTGCCCGAAGTGAGCGCCCGGCGCCCCGCGCTGTGGCTGCTGCTCGTCCCGGCCGTCCTGTACTCCCTGGCGCCGCTCGTGGCGAACCGCATCGAGCCGCGCATCCTCGGCGTGCCGTTCCTGCTGTTCTGGATCCTCGCCGCCACGGTCATCAGCCCCCTCGTCATCTGGGCCGTCACCCGCCTGGACCCCGCCTACCGCACGGGCGCGGCCGAACCGCTGCCCGCGGAGCGGGAGACCGGCCGGGAGACCGAAGGAGGCGCCGCATGAGCAGTTCGGCAGCGATCGCGACGTCCATCTTCGGCCTCGCCATGGTCGCGACCATCGTCATCGGCATCCTCAGCGCACGCGGCCGGGACAAGGGCCTGTCCGAGTGGTCGGTGTCCAGCCGGGGCCTGGGCGTGCTCTTCATCTGGCTGCTGATGGCCGGCGAGACGTACACCAGCTTCTCCTTCCTCGGCACGGCCGGCTGGTCGTACTCCTTCGGCGTGCCGATCCTCTACCTCGTCGCGTACCTCACCGTCGGCTTCGCGGTGGCGTACGTCGTCGGCCCGGCCATCTGGACGTACGCCAGCAGGCACGGCCTGATCTCCATCGCGGACATGGCCGAACACCGCTTCCGCTCCCGGCCCGTGGGCATCCTGGTCGCGGTGATCGCCACGGTCTTCCTCGTGCCGTACATCCAGGTGCAGATCCAGGGCATGGGCGTCGTCGTCAACGCGATGACGTACGGGAGCGTGGACCTGCGGGTCGCCGCGGTCATCTCGTTCGTCGTCGCCGAGGTCTTCATCCTGGTGTCCGGGCTGCGCGGCTCGGCGTGGGTCAGCGCGCTCAAGGACGTCCTGGTCATCGGCGCGGTGGTCTTCCTCGCGGTGTACGTGCCGATGCACTACCTCGACGGCTTCGGCGACTTCATGCACCGCATGGTCGCGGAGAAGCCCGAGTGGCTGACCTTCCCAGGGCATGAATCCGGCGGCCGGGACGCGGTCTGGTTCATCAGCACACTGCTGCTCAACGCCGTGACCATCACGATCTTCCCGACCACCGTCGCCGGTTACCTCAGCGCGCGCGACCCCAACGCACTGCGCCGCAATGCCGTACTGCTGCCCTGGTACCAACTCCTGCTCTTCGTCCCGATGATGATCGGCGCCACCGCGCTGTTCGTCATGCCGACCCTCGGCAATCCGGACCTGGCGCTGTTCAGCCTGGTCACCGACTCGCTCCCGGCGCCCGCCGTGGCCATCATCGGTGTCGCGGGCGCGCTCTCCGCCATCGTCCCGATGAGCGTGTTCATGCTCGCCATCGGCACGCTGTGGGGCCGCACGCTGCTCGGCGGCGGCAACGGCGCCGACCCGCGCAGCCGCCGTACGGGCGCCGCGCCCGCCGACGACGTCCGCACCAAGCGCCTCTCCCAGCTGGTCTGTCTGATCGCCGGGCTGATCGCGCTGGCGGGCGCGCTCTTCTACCCGAACACACTGGTCCAGCTCTCGGTCCTGTCGTACGAGGGCGTGGCCCAGCTGGTGCCGACCGTGCTGCTCGCGCTGTTCTGGCGGCGGATGTCGAAGGCCGGCGCGGTGGCGGGCCTGCTCACTGGGCTCGCGGTGGTGGTGGCCCTGTGGGCCACCGGCAACGACCCCTGGCACGGCATCAACGGCGGCATCATCGGCCTGGCCGTGAACCTCGCCGTGACCGCGGCCGTCACCTTCGCCGGCCCCGCGGGACACCAGCGCGTGCCACAGGTGACGGCCGACGCCACCCCGGCCCCGGCCACTCCGAAGGAGGCTCCGTGATCGACGAGACCACCCCCGTACTCCACCGCGCCGCCCACATCGTCAGCCAGCGCGAGAGCGGCCCCGAGCCCGAGGCGTTCGCCGTCGCGGAGGGCCGTGTCCGGGCGACCGGGTCGATCGCCGAGCTGCGCGATCGCTTCCCCGGCGCGCCGGAGATCGACCACGGCGGCGCCACCGTCGTCCCCGGCCTCAACGACGCGCACATCCATCTCGCGATGGCCGCCACCGACCTGCTCCACCTCGACCTGTCGGCCGCCGCGGTCCCGAGTACTGACGCACTGCTCGCCGCCGTGACCGCCGAGGCGGGCCGCGCGGCAGCGGGGGAGTGGGTGCGCGGCAGCCGGTACGACGACGTCAAGACCGGGCGGATCACCCGCTGGGACCTGGACCGCGCGGCGCCCGACCACCCCGCCCTCGTCGTCCATGTCGCGGGCCACTGGGGCGTCGTCAACTCCACCGCGTTGCGTGCCCTCGGCATCGACGAGGAGACCCCGGCCCCGGACGGCGGCGACTACGGGCGCGCCGCCGACGGCCGCCTCGACGGACGGCTGATCGAACGCGCCCTGATGAACGTCGTCTACCCGGCCACAGCCCGCGGCGAGTCGCCGCTCACCCCCGCCTCCCCGGACGACCGGCTGCGCGGCCTGCTGCGCGCCCAGGAGCTGTGGCACGCCGCCGGGCTCACCTCGATCTGCGACGCGCTGATCGCCGCGGACGACATCGCCCTGCTGCGCACCGCGCGCGACCAGGGGCGGCTGACGATGCGTACGGGCATGCTGCTCTCCATCGACCACTACGCCAAGGCCCGCGCGCTCGGCGTCGGCAGCGGCTTCGGCGACGACCTGCTGCGCTTCGTCGGCGTCAAGGCGTTCCTGGACGGCGCGATCGGCGGCCGGACCTGTCTGCTGGCCGAGCCGTACGCCGATCCCGAGTGCGGCGGGCACGGTATCCAGACCACCTCGACCGAGGAACTGTTCGCGCAGGTACGACAGGTGCACGCGGACGGCAACCGCATCGGCGTGCACGCCAACGGCGACGCCGCGATCCGCCTGGTCCTGGACGCCTTCGAAGCGGCGCAGCGCGAGCTGCCGCGCCCCGGGCTGCGCCACCGCATCGAACACTGCACGCTCATCGACGACGCGATCCTCGCCCGGATGAAGGCGCTGGACGCGATTGCCGTGCCGTTCGCCGGGTACGCCGGCTACCACGGCGGGGCGCTCAACACTTGGTACGGCCCGGAGCGTACGGAGCGGATGTTCGCGCACCGCTCGTTCCTGGACGCGGGCGTCACCGTCGCAGGCTCCTCGGACTACCCCTGCGGCCCGTACGAGCCGCTCCTCGGCCTGCAGTCGATGGTCACCCGCGAGGGCATCGAGGACGGCGCGGAGGTCGGCCCCGCCCAGCGGGTCACCGCCGCCGAGGCGCTGCGGATCTTCACCCTCGGCTCGGCCGAGGCGGAGGGCACGGCGCACCACAAGGGCCGGATCGCCCCCGGCCACCTCGCCGACTTCACCGTACTGGGCGAGAACCCACTGACCGCCGACCCGCACGGCATCGCCGCGATCCCGGTACGCGCGACGTACGTGGGCGGCGAGTGCGTACACGAGGAGGCCACCCGATGACCGAGTCCGACGCCACGGTCACCTTCGAAGTACCGGGGCTCGCCGAGCCGGTGGAGATCCTGGTCGACCGCTGGGGTGTGCCGCACCTCTACGCCGCTTCGCGCGAGGATCTCTTCCTCGCGCAGGGGTTCAATGCGGCCCGCGACCGGCTCTTCCAGATAGACCTGTGGCGGCGGCGCGGCCTCGGGCTGCTGGCGGAGGTCCTCGGCCCCGAGTACGCCGAACACGACCGTGCCGCGCGGCTGTTCCTCTACCGCGGCGACATGGCGGCCGAGTGGCAGGCGTACGGCCCGGACACCGAGCGGGTCACCACCGCCTTCGTGCACGGCATCAACGCCTTCGTCACCCTCTGCAGAACCCAACGTGCTTACCTGCCACCGGAGTTCCGGCTGCTGGACTACGAACCGGCGTACTGGGAGCCCGCCGACGTCGCCCGCATCCGCAGTCACGGGCTCTACTACAACCTCCACGACGAGGTGCAACGCGCCCTCACACTGCGCGACTTCGGGCCCGAGGTCGAGGAGCTGCGCAAGGTCCGCGAGCCCGCGCACGAGCTGCGCGTACCGGAGGGCCTGGACCTCTCCGTCATCCCGGACGACGTGCTGCGCGTGTACCGGATGGCGACCACCCCGCCGTGGGCCGCCAACGCGCCGCGCCAGGGCATCGACGGCAGCAACAACTGGGTGCTCGCCCCGTCCCGCACCGCCACCGGCCGCCCGCTGCTGGCCAACGACCCGCACCGCGCCGTCACCCTCCCCGCGCTGCGCTACCTCGCCCACCTCTCGGCCCCCGGCCTCGACGTCATCGGCGCGGGCGAGCCGGCCCTGCCCGGCGTCTCCATCGGCCACAACGGCCGCCTCGCCTTCGGCCTCACGATCTTCCCCATCGACCAGGAGGATCTGTACATCTACCGGACCGACCCCGCCGACCCGAAGCGCTACGCCTACGGGGACGGCTGGGAGGCGATGACGAAGGTCACCGAGACGATCCCGGTGCGCGGCGGCGAGCCCGTCACCGCCGACCTGTGGTTCACCCGGCACGGCCCGGTCATCGACGAACGCCCCGACCGCGCCGCCGCGTTCGCGGTCCGCGCCGCCTGGCTGGAGCCGGGCATGGCCCCCTACCTCGGCAGCATGGACTACATGGGCGCGGCCGGGCCCGATGCCTTCGTCGCCGCCATGGAGCGGTGGGGCGCGCCCGGCGAGAACCAGGTGTACGCATCCCCGGACGGCACGACCGGCTGGCGCCCGGCCGGGCGCGTCCCCGTGCGCCGCGGCTGGGACGGCACGCTCCCGGTGCCCGGCGACGGCCGGTACGAATGGGACGGGCACCATCCGGTCGGCGCGCTGCCCTCCGTACGGGACCCGGAGGACGGCTGGTTCGCCACGGCCAACCAGAACAACCTCCCCGCGGAGTACCCGAACGCCGAGCGGACCGTCACCTACGACTGGTACGCGCCCTACCGCCACCAGCGCATCGCGGAGGTGCTGGACGCGCGGTCGGACTGGACCGCGGCGGACTGCGTGGCCCTGCAGAACGACTACGTGAGCCTGCCCGCGCGGCTCATCCAGCCGCTGCTGGCGGATCTGACGGCGGACGACCACCGGGTCGCCGAAGGGCTGAAGCTGCTGCGGGACTGGGACGCGTCGCTCGACGCGGACTCGCCCGCCGCCGCGCTCTTCGAGATCTGGTACCGCCGTCACCTCCGCCCGGAGCTGCTGCGCCGGGCCCTCGCCCGGCTGCTCCCGGCGGACCGGGTGGCGGCGGCGCTGGCCCGCGTGCTGCCTGCCGAGGATGCCAGCGCCGACGCCCGGGTCGACCTCTCGCTGCTGCTGGCGCCGGGGGACCGGCTCGGACCCGACCCGGATGCGGCGATCCGTACCGCGATACTCAGCAGCCTCGGCCCCGCGATGGCGGAGACCGCGGAGCTGCTCGGGCCCGATCCTGGGGCGTGGCGATGGGGCGCGCTCCATCAGGCGCATCCCCACCACCCCCTCGCCAAGCTGCTCGGCGAGGAGGCCGCCGGTTGGTCCTCGGTGGGTCCCGCGCCGCGCGGCGGCAGCGGGGACACGGTCTCGGCGACGGCGTACGGTCCCGGCTTCCGGCAGTCCGGCGGCGCGACGTTCCGGCTGGTCGTGGACGTCGGCTCGTGGGACGACTCGGTGGCGATGAACGCGCCCGGCCAGTCCGGCGACCCGGGCAGCCCGCACTACCGGGACCTGTTCGAGCCGTGGGCGGCGGACGGGGCGTTCCCGCTGCTGTACTCGCGCGAGCGGATCGAGGAGCACACGACGCGGCGGATCACACTCGTACCGGGCTCCGCCCCGGAGGAGTGACCGGCGTCCTGGAAAGCGGGGCGCTCACTCCGCGAAGAGCGCGTCCAAGTACACCCACGCGCCGTCGTGCCGGACGAAGCGGCTGTGTTCGTGCAGCGCGTCCTCCGCGCCGCCGTACCGGAACCGCGCCCGGAATTCGACGGTGCCGGTGGTGTGGAACGCGCTGCCCTCGGACGTCCCCAGGATCTCCAGGCCCAGCCAGCGCTGCCCCGCGTCGAACTCGATGCGGGGCGGCCGGGTGTCCGGATGCCAGGTCCGCAGCAGGTATGCCTCGTCGCGGACCACGAAGGCGCTGTACCGCGAGCGCATCAGCCGCTCGGCGGTGGGTGCCGCTGTCCCGGCGTGGCACCGCCCGCAGCACTCCCCGTACGGGGCGGACAGGCCGCAGGGACAGGGCGAGGACGCGGTGATCGCAGGGGCTGCGGCTTGCTTGGGGCGCGGGGTACGGCGACGGGACATGCGCCTATTCTGCCGGGCCGCCGGGCGGACACATCCCGGACGCCGTGTCTCGGCATCCGAGACGGCGTTACATGGGGCTTACACCCGGTATTACCGTGGAGCGCATGTTCGGACCCGCCAGTGTGCTCACGCTCGCGCTCTTCGCGGCGACGCCGTGGGACGTCGACGACGCGCTCTGTACCCGCTGACGCCCCCTGTCCGGCCATTCCCCCCTGGTACGACCGTACGTACCGCATCCCTCCCACGGAGACCCACGTGACGACCGCCTCCCCCGCCGGGGCGGCCGAGGCGCCGCCTCGTACCGGCGCCCTGCTCACCCCGGCACCCACCCGCACGCCCGCGCCCGAGGCCGACCCCGCGCCGCCCGTCCGCCGGACGCCCCTGGTGGTCGCGGGGCTGATCGGCGCCGGGCTCAGCGCCTACGTGTGGAGCGCCCACGGCGCCAAGCCCGGCATCCTGCTGCTCCTCGGCATCGGCCTGGGCTTCGCCCTCTTCCACTCCCGCTTCGGCTTCACCTCCGCCTGGCGGCAGCTGATCGCCGTCGGCAACGGCACCGGGCTGCGCGCCCACGCCCTGCTGCTCGGCACCACGGCGACGCTCTTCGCGCTGCTCATCGGCACCGGCACCGGCCTGTTCGGCTCGGTACCGGCGCCCAGCGCGGGACCGCTGGGCGTCGCCCTGCTGGTCGGCGCCTTCCTCTTCGCCGTCGGCATGCAGCTCGGCGGCGCCTGCGCCTCCGGCACCCTCTTCGCCGTCGGCTCGGGGCAGAGCACCATCGTGCTCACCCTGGGCGGCTTCATCGCCGGCTCGACGCTGGCCGCCTGGCAGTGGGACCTCTGGCGCGATCTGCCCGCCTTCGACCCGGTGCTCTTCTCCGACCACCTCGGCTGGGCGGGCTCCTGGGCGCTGACCATCGCCCTGCTCGCCGTGATCGTGCTGGTCACCCGGCGCGTCCAGGCCCGCCGCAACCCGCCGCCGGTCGGCACCCCGCCGTCCGCGCGCACCACCCTGGCCCGCATCTTCCGCGGCTCCTGGACCCTGTGGGCCGGTGCGCTGGTGCTCGCCGTTCTCGGCGCGGGCGTGCTGCTGGTCTCGGGCGGCGCATGGGGCGTGACCAGCGCCTTCGCGCTGTGGGGCTCGAAGCTGGTGGGGCTGCTCGGCGGCTCCCCCGAGACCTGGGCGTTCTGGCAGGACCCGAAGAACGCCGCCTCGTACGCGGGCCCGGTCCTCGCCGACAAGACCAGCCTGACCGACCTCGGCATCATGATCGGCGCCGCGGTCGCGGCCGCCGCGGGCGGCGTCTGGAAGCTGCACCGCGGCCTGCCCGCCCGCACCGCGCTCGCCGCCGTGCTCGGCGGCATCCTGATGGGCATCGGTGCCCGGATGGCCGGCGGCTGCAACATCGGCGCGTACCTCGCCGGCATCGCCTCCGGCAGCCTGCACGGCTGGATCTGGGGCGCGGCGGCCCTGGTCGGCACCTGGGCGGGGCTCCGGCTGCGCCCGGCCTTCGGCCTCGGCAACCCGAAGCCGGGGGACGGCGTCTGCTGAGCGCCCGACACGGACACAGAGCGGCGGCCGCCGGGGAAGCTCCCCGGCGGCCGCCGCCGTCACTGCGAGTACGTGTGCTCACAGCTCCTGGATGCGGATATTGCGGTACGAGATGACATCACTCGTACCGTGGACCTGGAGGCCGACGTAGCCGGAGGCGTAGCGCCGGCCGTCGGTGCCCGGGTCGTCGGAGCGCGGCGGGTAGAAGCTCTGCCCGCCCGTGTTGTCGAACTCGTTGATCAGCTTGCCGTTGCGGTAGATCTCGTAGTGCTGGTCGGTCACCCGGATCTCGTAGTCGTTCCAGGTGCCCTTGGGCGTGACCCCGGCGCCGCCGAGGCCGACCCGGTCGAAGCCGTAGATCGAGCCCGTCTTGTACATGTCGCCGTCCGGCCGGTCCAGGATCTGGACTTCGTGTCCGTACTTGATGGCGACCCACTCCGGACGGGACTCCTCGGGGTGGTCGTGCACGTCCGGGAAGCGGACGAAGACCCCGCCGTTGGCGTTGCCGGTGCCCGGCGCGTCGTCCCGGAACTGCAGCTTCAGCGAGAAGTCGTCGAAGCGCCGCTCGGGGAACCACAGCATGCCCATGCCGTCGACCGTCGTACTGCTGGTCATGGCGCCGTCACCGGTGAGCGAGAAGGCACCGCCGCCCACGTGCTGCCACTTCTCGAAGGACGCCTGCGTCCCGTCGAAGAGGTCGCGGTAGCCGGTGTGCTGTCCGGGCTTGCCGATGCCGGACTGGCGGGCCGCCTTGTTGATCGCGCGGTACTCCCGCTTGTCGATCACCCCTTCCTTCAGCAGCTTGTCGGTCACCTCCGTGACGTGCTTGAGGAAGAGCGCCTGCGAGGACCAGTCCTTCTCGTCCTCGATCAGCTCGTTGATCGTGCAGCGGTTGCCGGTGACCCGGTTCGGTACTCCCGTGTCGACCGTGCCGACGATGACGGTCAGCCGCTCGTCGTGCTCGGGGCAGGGCGGCGCGGGCACCCCGCCGCCCGTGGCGACGGTGAAGGAGACCGTCCGCGCGGGCGAAGTGTTGCCCGCCTTGTCGGTCGCCCGGTGCGCGAGCGAGTGGTACCCCACCCGGTCGACGATCACCGGTGTTTCGTATGCGATGTACGGCCCACCGTCGAGTGAGTACTCCGTCTTCGCCACGCCGGAGCCCTCGTCGGTGGCCGTGAGGGTCACCGTCGCCTTCCCGATGTAGGCGCCGTCCGAGTTCTTGTCGCCCTCGACCTTCGCCGCGGTGTCCGGCGGGGTGGTGTCCTCGGGCGGCGGCGCGACGACGGTGAAGTCCACGGACTTCTCCGCGGCCGCGTTGCCGGCCTTGTCGGCGGCCCGGTAGCGGACCTTGTGACTGCCCGCCTCGTGGACCATCACCGGCGCGGTGTACGGCTGCCAGGCACCGTCCCCGAGCGCGTACTCGATGGTGTTGACCCCCGACCCGGTGTCGGACGCGCTGACGGTGACCGTCGCCATGCCGATGTAGGCGCCGTCCGCGTTCTTCTCACCGGACACGGTCGCGCTCGTCTCCGGCGGGGTCGTGTCGTCCGTCGGTGGCGCGACGACAGTGAAGTCCACGGACTTCTCCGCCGCGACATTGCCCGCCTTGTCGGCCGCCCGGTAACGGATCTTGTGCGTACCGACCTGGTCGACCACGAGCGGCGCGGTGTACGGCTGGAAGCCGCCATCGCCCACTGCATACTCGATACGGTCGACGCCCGACCCGTCGTCCGTCGCCGACACGCTCACGGTCGCGCTGCCCACATACGCGCCGTCGGCGTTCTTCTGCCCCTCGACCTTCGCCGAGGTCTCCGGCGCCGTACTGTCCTCGCTGCCGCCGTCGGTGACGACGAGGATGCCCTGCATCTGCTCGTGGCCGGGGATCGTGCAGTGGTAGCGGTACTTGCCGGGCGTGAGCGTGACCTCGGCGGTGTGCTTGCCGCCCGAGGAGTCACCGGGGTTGGCCAGGATGTTGAGGCTGACGTCCTGGTTGTACTCCGGGTCGGAGACGTCGAAGGTCAGGGTGTGCGGCATGCCCATCGTGTTGCCGGTGGCCTCGCTGTTCTCGAAGACAATGGTCGTCTTCCCGGCCACCGCGGTGGTGGGCGCCGAGGCGTACTTGGTGATGTCGTCGCCCGCCGTCCAGGTCAGCACCTGCTGCTCCGCGGCGGGCGCGGGCTGCCCGTAGGCCGCCGTGGCGCCCACACCGAGCAGCAGGAAGAGCACGGACAGCAGAGCGGTCAGCCGCCGGTTCATTTGACCGCCTTCCGGGCCAGGTCCGCGGGGAGCGGAGTTGCCGGGCCGCCGTGGTAAGTGATGTGCCACAGTGCGGACTTGGCGTCGTGGGTGAAGAAGCCGCGCCCGTAGTCCAGGACGTAGAGCGAGCCGTCGGGCGCGAACGTCCAGCCCATCAGGTTGCGGATGCCGTCGGCTCCGACCGGGATGATCTTGTCCAGGGTCTCGGCGTGCACGGGCAGCCCGCCCGATCCCGCCGTCTTCGGGTCCATGACGACCGCGTTCCGCGGCTGCTCACCGTCGTAGAAGTCGCCCACGAACCACTTGCCGTCCCAGTACTGGGGCCAGGCGTTCTTGCCCGCCGTCTGCGCGTCGTAGCGGTAGATCGGGCCGTCCATCGCGGCCTGCCCGCCGCCCTTGAGCCAGGGCAGCAGGAACTTCTGCTCGGACTTCTTGTAGCTGGGCACACCGTTGGCATCGCGCGGATAGTCCGGGCCGCCGCCGGCGGGGGCGTACCAGATGTTGTTGGGCTCGGCGGGCGGGATGTTGACCAGTCCGTCGTTGTTGGGCGACTCGTTCTTGAGGTTGTCGCAGTCGTACCAACCCAGCGGCTTGCTCGGGTCGGGCAGGTTGCGGTCGCGGTAGGGCTGGTTGTTGCCCATGCAGAACGGCCAGCCGCGGTTGGAGGCATGGGTGATCGCGGCGAACGTGTCGTACTTCGCCGGGCCCCAGGTCTCGCTCGGGTCGGTCGCGTCCGGGCCGACCCAGCCCGCGTAGAGCGTGTCGGTCTTCTTGTCGACGGAGATGCGGGAGGGGTTGCGGACGCCCATCACGTAGATCTCGCCGCGGGTCTTGCCGCCGCCCTCGTCGGTCTCCTTGCCCGTGAAGAGATTGCCCTCGGGCAGGGTGTACGTGCCGTCGTCCTCGGGGTGGATCCGCAGGATCTTCCCGTTGAGGTTGTTGGTGTTGCCCGCGGTGCGGCGGGCGTCGGCGAACGACACGCCCTTGAAGTTCGGCTCCGGGTTGTTTCCCGAGTAACCGTCGCTGAACTGGCTGGAGTTGTTGTCGCCGGTGGCGATGTAGAGGTTGTCCTTGGAGTCCCACGCCATGCCGCCGCCCGAGTGGCAGCAACTGTGGATCTGCACCGGCCACTTCAGCAGGACCTTCTCCGAGGACAGGTCCAGCTTGTTCGTCTTCGGATCCATCGTGAAGCGGGAGACGCGGCGCTCGGCCATGTGCGTGTCGCGATTGATCTCCGAGTGCGGCGTGTAGTGCAGATACACCCACCCGTTGGCGAGGTAGTCCGGGTCCAGCTCGATGCCGAGCAGCCCCTCCTCGTTCTTGACCAGCTCACCGCCGCCGCCCTTGTTGCCGAAGACGGTGACCTCGCCCGCGAGCGTGACCTTCTTCGTCTCGGGGTCGTAGACGTGGACGGTGCCCTTGCCCTTGCCGATGTCCGGGTTGTTCCAGTCGGTGATCACGGGCGCGTCGGAGCCCTCGCCGCCGCGGCCGATGTAGAAGACCCGGCCGTCCTTGGCGGTCACCACACCGTGCGGCTCGCCGATCTGGTCGTGCTGCCCGGGCTGATTGGGCTGAGTGACCCGCTCGGCCTTGTAGTTGGCGGCGATGGTGGCCTGGCAGTCGGCGCGGGCCAGCCGGGTGGTCCACAGCAGCGCGCCGCGCAGATGGGCGCGGAAGTCCGTCTCCTGGAAGCCGGCGGCGGTGCCGCCCATGCCGGTGTAGAAGGACCGCCCGCCATCGTAGTCACGGCACCAGGAGATGGGATGGTCGGCGCCGGTCGCCCCGGCACCCGGCCGGAATGTGGTCTCCCGTACACGAGCGACTGTATGCACTGAACCGCTCGGGTTCTCCGCCCAGTTGAGCCACCGGTCGGGGCGCTTCCACTCCAGCGGCAGGCTCTTGGTGGCGGGGTTGTCCCGGTCGCCGACCTCGACGGTGGCGCGCTGGATGTTGTCCGTACCCCCCGTGGGGCGGGCGCCGATCAGGCCGGTGAACCAGTCGGAGTACGGCTCGGCGCGCGCCGCGTTGTGGATGCCGACGAACCCGCCGCCGGCCTCCATGTAACTCTCCAGCCCCGCCTCCTGCTCGGGATCGAGCACATCGCCGCCGCCGGTCAGGAAGACGACCGCGTTGTACCGGCCGAGCCGGGGCTTGGTGAAGATCGAAGGGTCGGCCGTGGCCTCGATCGTGAAGTGTTCGGCGGCCGGTCCCTGCCGCCCGATCTTCTCGATGGCCTCGATACCGGCGTTCACCGTCGGCGGTTCCTCGCCCGCCGAGGCGTGGAAGACCAGGACGCGGACGTTCTCGCCACCGGGCGGCGAGGGCAGTGCGAGTTCGGGTACGGACGGCTCCGGTGGGGCCCCGGCCAGCGCGGGGGTTCCGCCCAGCAGGGCCGCCGTGACGGCCAACGTGGACAGCCCGGCCGTCCGTCTCAGCCGTCCGGTGGTGGTGCGTTTCTGACGTGGTGCGCGACGCATGGTTCACCCACCCCTCTGAGGACACAGCTGTGCCGTGAAGACACAGCGACAGCCGACGAAGCTAGACCTCTTTCGGCGGCCCGCCAATAGCTATGACCGCAACTCACCAAACTTTGTCCTTGCCGTGGATAAACGAAGATCACGGCGCTACCGTCCCAAGCGGCGCACTGCCGAGAGCGCTTTCTGCGAGGGGAGCACGATGACCGAGACAGCCGAAAACTCCACCGTGCGGGGCACGTTCAGCCGCCGGCTGTTCGCGGGCGGGGCAGCCGCCGCGGCACTCGGCACGATCGGCCTGGCCCCCACGGCCTCGGCCACCGCGCCCGCCGCCGCGCCCGCCGCCGCGCCTCAGGGCACCGTCCGCCGGGCAGGCGCCGGCGGCGAGGTGAAGCACCTGAAGCTCTACATGGAGCAACTCCCCGACGGGAAGCTCGGCTACGGCCTGGAGAAGGGCAAGGCCACCATCCCCGGCCCGCTCATCGAGTGCACCGAAGGCGACACCCTGCACATCGAGGTCACCAACACCCTCGATGTCGCGGCCAGCCTGCACGTCCACGGCGTGGACTACGACACCGCCAGCGACGGCACGAAGATGAACCGCAGCCACATCGAGCCGGGCGGCACCCGCACCTACACCTGGCGCACGCACGCCCCCGGCAGACGCAAGGACGGCACCTGGCGTCCCGGCAGCGCCGGTTACTGGCACTACCACGACCATGTCGTCGGCACCGAGCACGGCACCGGCGGCATCCGCAAGGGCCTCTACGGCCCGGTCGTGGTCCGCCGGGAGGGCGACATCCTGCCCGACCCGGACCGCCAGTTCACCATCGTCTTCAACGACATGACCATCAACAACCTGCCGAAGGGGCCGGACTTCAAGGCCACCATCGGCGACCGCGTCGAGATCATCATGATCACGCACGGCGAGTACTACCACACGTTCCACGTGCACGGGCACCGCTGGGCCGACAACCGCACGGGCCTACTGGAAGGGCCGGACGACCCGAGCCGGATCGTCGACAACAAGATCACCGGCCCGGCCGACTCCTTCGGCTTCCAGTTCATCGCGGGGGAAGGGGTCGGCGCCGGCGCCTGGATGTACCACTGCCACGTCCAGAGCCACTCCGACATGGGCATGGCCGGCATGCTGCTGATCGCCAAGCCGGACGGCACGATCCCCGGCCACGACGGACATCACTGACCGCGGCAGCGCGCCGCCGGCTCACCCCACGTCGCCGGCCCCGTCCCCGTACCGGATCAGATCGGCGGCGCGCTCGGCGATCATCACGGTCGGGGCGTTGGTGTGGCCCCGGGTGATGTTCGGCATGACCGAAGCGTCCACCACCCGCAGGCCCTCGACGCCACGGACCCGCAGCGCCGGATCGGTCACCGCATCGTCGCCCGTGCCCATCCGGCAGGTGCCCACCGGGTGGTACAGCGTCTCCGCCAGCGCCCGCACCATGGCCTCGGTCCCGGCGTCGTCCGTGCGCTCCGGGCACGGCGGCAGCGCGCCGCCGACGTGCGGGCGCAGCGCCGCCGTGCCGTACAGCTCCTCGGCGACACGCACCCCCGCGACCATCCGCCGCAGGTCGGCCGGCGCGCTCAGGTACGCGGGCTCGATGCACGGCGGCGCGGCCGGATCGGCGTCGGTCAGCGTGATCCGGCCGTGGCTCTCCGGCTGCAGCAGTATGACCCCGATGGTCACGCCGTGCTGGGTCGGCGGAGTGAGGCCGTGGCCGACGAACGGCACGGGCGCGAAGATCAGCTCCAGGTCCGGTGCCGCCAGCTCGGGCGCGCTGCGTACGAACGCCACGGCCTCGCCGACGTTCGAGGTCAGCGGGCCGCGCCGGGCCAGCAGATAGCGCGCGATGTTGGCGGGCGTACCGGCACCGGTGAGGGTGACCGGGTGCTGCGCGTACCGCAGTACGGGCACGGAGAGATGGTCCTGCAAGTGCCGCCCGACGCCCGGCAGATCGGCCACCGGCGCGATCCCCAGCGTCTTGAGGTCCTCGGCGTCCCCGATGCCCGAGCGCAGCAGCAGCTGCGGGGAGCCGATTGCACCGGCGCTCAGCAGCACCTCGCGCCGGGCCCGCAGCACGCTGTCCGCCAGCTCCACCCCGCACGCCCGGTCCCCGTCGAAGAGAACGCGGCGCGCCTCGCGGTCCGTCAGCACCGTGAGGTTGGCGCGCCGCAGCGCGGGCCGCAGATAGCCGTCCGCCGTGCTCCAGCGCCGCCCGCGCCGCTGCGAGAGCGGGGTCGCCGCGCAGCCGCTGTGGTCGGGGCCGTTGAGCTCCGGCAGCAGCGGCAGGCCGGATTCCGTACAGGCGTCGAGGAAGGCGGTGGAGAGCGGGTGCAGATCGCGCGCCGGGGAGATCCACAGGGGACCGGCCGAGCCGTGCGCCGGTGCCTTCCGCGCCTCGCCGCCCGACGGCGGCCCCGCCCATCGCTCGGCCCGCCGGAAGTAGCGTACGACCTGGTCGTACGACCACTCCTCGCCCGCAGTCGCCGCCCAGGCGTCGTAGTCGTCGCGGTGCCCGCGCACCCACATCATCGCGTTCAGCGAGGACGAGCCGCCGAGGGTGCGGCCGCGCGGCCAGTACAGCGCCCGGCCGTCCAGCGCAGCCTGCGCGGTCGTACTGAAGTCCCAGTCGTACGCCGTCTTGAACAGCTTCGGGAAGGCCGCGGGGATGCGCACCTCCTGCCGGCGGTCCGGGCCGCCCGCCTCGACCAGCGCGACCCGCACCGTCGGGTCCTCGGAGAGCCGGGCGGCGAGCACACAGCCCGCCGAACCCGCCCCAACGACGATGTAGTCGTACGTGTAGTCGTACGCTCCCGAAGCCGCGTTCCCACGCACCGCTGACCGCCGTACCATCCGCAACTCCCTTGCCCCGTCGGCATGGTGACCGGAGTGATCGCCGACAGCAGCGTAGAGGAAGTGGGCCGCCCGGTCAGGAGTGCGGGGCAGTGGGGGCAGCGCTCGGGGACGCGGTACGCGGCGTGAGGTACGGGTAGGCGTTGTTGCCGCCGCAGACCAGCGGGCCGACCTCCACGTCCTTGCCGCGCACGGTCACCGGTACCTCCTCGGGCGGCCGGTCGCCGGGCACCTGCCCGTTGGCCGCCGTGCACACCAACTGGCCGAGCGCGGGCTGGTCCAGCTTCTCCGGATCGGTCGGCATGGTCACCGTGAGGCGGCCGGCGTGCTCCGTGACGGTGACCCGGCCGCGCAGATCCGGCAGCGCGGTCGTCAGGCCCCGCTGCCGCTCGGCCGCATTCGGGCCGGTCAGCAGCAGGTCGACGGCGCGCTGCGGGGTGGCCGGGCGGTCCGCCGACCGCGCAGCGGACCGCAGCCCGGTCGAGGCGAGGAAGAACAACTGCACGTCGGCGGGGGCCTGCCCGTCCGACTTCAGCCCCGTCGCCGGCTCCCCGGCGTCGATCACATCGCTGGGCTCGATGCCGCAGCCGGCCAGCGTCGCCCCGACGAGCAGCGCGGCGACGGCCACGGCCGCCCGGTGTCCCGGGCGCCCGCGCGCGCCTCGTACCGCGCGTCCGTACCCGCTCCCTCTCGCGTTCCTTCTCACGCCTCCTCCTCGCCCGAGCGCAGCGGCAGTTCGATCGTGAAGACCGCGCCGCCGTCCGGCTCCGGGGAGTTGGCCGCACGCAGGGTGCCACCGTGCAGTCGTACGTTCTCCATCGCGATCGCCAGCCCCAGCCCGCTGCCCTCGGACCGCGCACGGGCCGAATCCGCCTTGTAGAAGCGGTCGAAGACATGCGGCAGCACCTCCGGGTCGATGCCCGGCCCGTTGTCGGCCACCTCGATCTCCAGCCGGCCGTCCTCCGGGGCGCGCAGCCGTACCGCGACGGGCTCGCCCCCGTGGTGCAGCGCGTTGCCGACCAGATTGGCGACCACCACGTCCAGCCGGCGCGGGTCCAGCCGGGCCCGCACGTCCGCCGCGAGATCGGTCGTCACCCGGTCCTGCCACGCCCTGGCCTGCAGCGTCTTGCGGATCGCCTCGGCGACGTCCACGTCGTACACATGGAGCGCCGCGGCCCCCGCGTCGAACCGCGACACCTCCATCAGGTCCTCCACCATGCGGGCCAGTTTGCCGGTCTCCTGGCTGATCAGCCGCACCGCCGACGCGGTGTCCGGGTCCAGCTCCCCGGCCTCCGCGTCCTCGTCCAGCACGTCCGTGACCGCGGTCATCGCGGCGAGCGGCGTCCGCAGCTCGTGCGACACATCCGCCGCGAACCGCCGCGAGTTGGACTCCAGCCGGCGCAGCTCCGCGACGTTCTCCTCCAGATGCGCCGCCATGTCGTTGAACGTACGGGACAGCTCGGCCAGTTCGTCCCCGCCCTTGACCTCCAGCCGGGTGTCCAGCTTGCCCTCGGCGAGCCGCCCGGCCGCCTGCCGCAGCTTGCGTACCGGCCGCAGCACGCCGCGGGCCGCGAACAGCGCCGGTACGAGAGCCAGCGCCAGCACCGGCAACGCACCCCGCTGCGCGGCGCTCACCAGCTCCTCGACATTGGCCTCCTCGGCGCGCAGCGGCACCCGGGCGTACACGGACAGCCGGGACGGGGCGTGATCGCGCGCCCGGGTGACCGGCATACCGATCAGCAGCCACGGCTCGCCTTCGCGCTCGACCCGCTGGAACGCCGGTACATGCCGCTGCTCCACGGACTCCCGCAGCGCGTCCGGCACCGCCACGTCCGCGCCCGAGCCCTCGCCCGGCACGCCTTCGTAGTCCGCCTCGACGTCCCAGTCCCGGGCCTTCCCGGACCGGTCCAGCTGCCGGGCGAACTCGTCCAGATCGGCCCGGCTGGGCGGCACGGGCAGGTCGGGCGCGAGCGAATTGATCTGCGCCCGCAGATCGTTGATGGCGGTGTCCTGCGAGCGCTCCAGGATCGCGTTCCGGGCCTCCCGGTACGTGAGCGCGGCAGTCGTCAGCGCGCTGACGGCCGCGACCAGCAGAAACGCGACGACGAGGCGGGCGCGGAGGCCGCGCAGCAGCTGGCGCAGCCGGGTGCGGCGGGATTCCGCCGAGGGCGCGGTCGGGGCGTCCGGCGCGTCCGTTCCCGTCTTCCTTCGCGTCTCCGTTCCCGGCTCTGTTCCCGTCACAGCGGGCCGAAGCGGTAGCCGAAGCCGCGGACCGTCTGGACGTACTTCGGACTCCGCGGGGTGTCCTCGATCTTCGTCCGCAGCCGCATCACACACGCGTCCACCAGCCGCGCGTCCCCGTGGTAGCTGTGCTCCCACACATGCTCCAGCAGCTGCTGACGGCTGAACACCTGCCCCGGCGCCGCCGACAGGAACAGCAGCAGCTTCATCTCCGACGGTGCCAGCGCCAGATCCTGCCCGTTCTTGGCCACCACCAGCCCGGCCCGGTCCACGATCAGTTCGCCGTGCGCCTCCACCGGTACGGGACCGGGCTCGGGCGCTCCGCCATCATCCAGCGCGGGCGGCGCGGTACGCCGCAGCACCGCCCGGATACGGGCCTCCAGCACCTCGCCCCGGGCGGGCTTCACGATGTAGTCGTCCGCGCCCGCCTCCAGGCCGAGCACCACATCGAGGTCGTCGCCGCGCGCCGTGAGCATGATGATCGGCAGCTGCCGGTCGGCCCGGATGCGACGGCACACCTCGAAGCCGTCCTTGCCCGGCAGCATCAGATCCAGCAGCACGATGTCGGGCCGGAAGGCCGGCAGTGTGGTCAGCCCCTCCTCGCCGCTGGCCGCGGCCGCCACCTCGTGGCCGCGCCGCCGCAGCGCGAGCGAGACTCCGTGCCGAACGGCGGCGTCGTCCTCGATGAGCAGTACTCGTGGCATGTGACCAGTATCGATACGTTTCTTGACGGGTCGGTAACAGGGGCACGTGACGGGGCCCGTTGGCCCCTCTCAGTCCTCCCGGCTCTCTTGGCGCCCCTTGGGCTTCCCTCGGCCCTCTCAGCCCTCTCAGCCCTCGCCGCCGAGCAGCTCCGCGAGGCCGCCGTCCACGTCGAGCCGCTCCTCCCCGGCGGGCACCGCCTCGTACGCGCGCGCCAGGAAGAGCCGGATGTCGGCGGAGCTCATCTGGACCATCGCGACGCCGTCCGCCACGTGCAGCTCCAGTACGGTCCGGTCGTCGCCGAGCGGCCGCACCCGTACGTCGCCGGTACCGGCCGCCCCGCGCAGCCCCTGGGAGAGGAGCTCCCGCGCGAACGTCCACTCCACCGCGGCGCCGTCCAGCGAGATCTCCGGCGGAAAGGTCATCCGCACGGCCAGCGGGTCGGCCGGGTGGTAGTGCAGGGCGGCGGGCACCGGACGCGACCCCGGCGCGGTCGCGATCAGACGGACCTGCACGGCTTGGTCGATGGCGCTCTGCATCGCGGCTGCTCCCTTACGGCTGTGGGGTCGTGATGGTGGCCGGGTGTGCACACGGCTCACTCTGCTAGACGCTGTGCCCGGCTGAGCCGTGCATGTGACAGGGGTGTGATCTATGTCATGTCAGGTGTGAACCGCGTTATCTGGGGGAGGCGCCCACGTTCGGGCCCTCCTGTTCTGCTGTGTCAGATACGGAATATCAGGTGTTCCTGTGGGGCACGCACCCGGGTCCCGCCTTTCGTGCCCGTAACCCGGCCTTCACGTCCGGGTTCCGCCATTGATGCCCGGGTTCTTCTCGCGCCCGGTACTTCACGCCTCGCGCAGCAGCGCCGCGAGGTCGGCGTCCACGTCCAGGAACCGGGGCTCGGCGCCGCGCGGTACCACCAGGTACGCACTCGCCAGGAAGCGCCGGAGATCGGCGGAGGCGAACCGCACCATCGCCATGCCGTCGGCGGCGTGGAACTCCAGCATCGTGTGGCGCGGCCCGCACGGCCAGGCGTGCACGTCGCCCTCCCCGGCAGGACCCAGCAGCCCCGCCGCCAGCAGGTCGCGGCCGAACGTCCAGCGGACCTCGGCGCCGTCCAGGGAAGCCGCGGCCGGGAAGATCGCCTGAACGGCGAACGGATCGGTGCTCTTGTAGCGCAGACGGGCGAGGACGGCGCGCGACTGCGGTGCCGTCGCGATGAGGCCGGCCTGAACAGCGTGATCGATGATGTCCGGCATCGTCGGCTCCCTGGTGTCTGTCCGGTGCGGTTCCTTGCCTGTACGACATCTATGACGGCCGCATCGTTACGGCAGTGCACCGGATTTCCGCGTGAGCTGCGTCACGGCCTCCGGGGGAAGCGGACAACCGCTCCTCACACCGACCGCGCACCGCCTCCCGGCGCCAGCGGCCGGAAGCAGAACGCGTGCGCTCCCCGCCGGCTGCCGTACGCACCCCGGCGCCCGGGGCGACCACCGAATACGCCGAACGTACCGGCCGCCGCGGCGGGACATGCGTACGCCACTCCGGAGCGGTGCCGCGCCGGGAGCCTGTCGTACGACTGGTATCGGTTCCTATGACCGGTACTGCTCCACCTGGGACGACGGGCGGACGGCGGCCTCGTCCGGGTTCTGCCCGAACTCGCTCTTGGCGCGCCGCTGCCGCAGCAGGTCCCAGCACTGGTTGAGCTCCCGTTCCAGCGCCGCCAGCTGCGTACGCTCCTCGTCACCGCCGGTCTCCTCGGTGGCGATGCGCTCGCGCAGCGCCTTCTCGGTCTCCACCATCGCCGCAATACGGGAGAGGATCTCCTGCTGGTCCATGGGTCACTCCTCACTACCGGACAAGCCCCAGGGCCTTTACGGCTCACTGTAGGAAGCGGCGCACTCGGCCGCGATTCGGCGCGACGAGGCTTTGCCGTGAGGGCCGGGCCGGGTGCCTGACGGCCGGCGGGTCGCTGTCAGGTGCGCGGGGCGCCCAGCCGCCCCTCGAGGTGCAGCAACAGGTCGGAGAGGGTCGTGGAGAGGTTCCCCAGCTCCTCGCCGGAGAGCCCGGACAGCAGGCTGGACTCGAACGAGAGCTGATCGGGCAGCAGCCGGTCGATCAGGTCGCGGCCCTGGTCGGTGAGGCTGAGGTGGGCGACCCGGCGGTCGCGCGCGTCGGCGCGCCGGGCGACCAGGCCGCGCTCCTCCAGCAGCCGCAGCCGCTTGGTGACGGCGGCGCCCGACGCGAACGTCTCCCGCGCCAGCTGCCCCGGTGTCAGCTCGCGTCCGGTCCGCCGCAACGTGCCGAGCAGGTCGAATTCCGCGCGGGTCAGCCCCTCCTGTACGAGCGGAGCGTCCACCGCCTGCTGGAGCAGCGCGGAGCAGCGGTTGAGCCGTCCGATCACGGCCATCGGCCCGGTGTCGAGACCGGGGTGCACCTGCTGCCACTGCCGCAGCACCCCTGCGACGATGTCCTCGGCCACGCTCAGCTCTCCTTCTTCCGCCGTTCTTCCGCGCCCATTCTGCCCACGGGGCGCGTGCCCGTGTCTCACGCCGGGGCCGGACCGCCGACGCTGTTTGCCTCGTACGACTGGTGCGTACGACTGGTTCGTACGAGGTGCGTACGCTCGCCTGGCTCGTACGCCTGGTTCGTACGCTTGGGTCTGCTGCTGGCCGCCGGCCGCTACGCCGCCAGTGTGGGCGCGGTGAGGCGCCGGACGAGGCGGGCGAGCGTGCGGTGGCCGTCGCGCTCGGTGAGGGCGACGCGCTCGGCGGGCAGGGCACGCTGCCACCATTCGCCGGAGGCCACCTCGACGGCCTCGCGCAGTTCGACCAGCGCCGCGGCGAGCCGGTCGCGGGCCCACCCCACCTCACGATCGTCCGGCAGGCCGGCGCTGTCCGGCGGATCGGCGTCGTTCGGCAGGTCGGCGTCGTCCGGCGGATCCGCCGCGAGCAGCTCGTCCGCCGCTTCCCGGGCCGCGACGACACGGGCCACCGCGGCCTCGATGCGGTCGGTGGCGCGCCGGTTGGTCACCAGTACGCAGCAGATCAGGCCGATGACCGCGCCGACCACCGTGTCCACCCACCGGTCGCGCACGAGAACGCCCGCGGGCATCGCGTTGCCGAACGAGGTGAGCAGCAGCGCCATCGGGGTGACGCAGACCGAGCCGAGCCAGTAGTTGCGGGGGATCCACGCCTCCGCGCCGATCTGGAAGAGGAGCACCAGCAGGACCATCGCCAGGTGCCCGGTGTGGATCACCGGCAGCAGCGCGGTGAAGAGCAGCAGCCCGAGGAGGTTGCCCAGGGCGCGCTGGACGGCGCGCTGCCAGGAGAGCGTGGTGTTGGCCTGGAAGACCGAGGCCGCGGTGACCACCGCCCAGTACGGGTGCTCGGAGCCGATGGCCATGGAGGCCCAGCCCGCGAGCGTACAGCCGATCATGACGCGCGCCCCGACCGGCAGCAGCGGCGAACCGGGCCGCAGCTGCGCCAGCACGGGCCGGAAGCCACGCAGGTGGTCGGGGGAGGGGCGCCGCAGACCGGCCACACCGCCGCCCTGCCCGGAGCCGGCGTCGGCGCCGGAGCCGGTGCGGGTCTCGGTCCCGGTGCCGGCCAGTGCCGCCTGATCGGCGGCGATGCCCGCCAGCTCCGCGGTCTGCCCGGCGTCCAGTGCCACCTCAGGGAGCGGCCGGCCGCGGCGCAGGTCATGCGCCCAGGCGTCGAAGCGCGCGGCGTCCGCGGCGCGGGCCCCGGCGGCCGGCTTGGACGGGGCCGATTCGGACAGGGCGGACTCGGCCTGGATGAGCAGGCGCTCCAGCCGGGCTCTGGCGGTGTACTTGGCCGCACTGCGGGCCGGTACGAGGAACAACGTCTGCCACGCGGCGTTGACCGCGGCCGCGGTCGCGTGGCGGGGACCGGCGGCGTCGGGCGCGGCGCGCAGCAGCCCGGCCGCGGCCTCCAGCGCCCGCGCCGTGGCGATCCGCTGCGGCCCCTCCGGCCGTACGAGCCAGGGCGCCATGCACACCAGCCACGCGACGGCGCCGCCCGCGACGGCGAGCAGCAGATGGAACGGGATCAGGCCCGGCGGCTGCGGCACGAAGAAGGCCGAGGCCGAGATGAAGGTGATGATGAGGTTGCCGGGCGGTCCGATACGGGTCGCGTCGCACATCATCTTGTGCACCGCCGCCAGCGCCGAGGCGATCAGCACGAGCAGCACGGTGTTGCCGATGAAGGCCGAGCTGACCAGGGCGACGGCCAGGCTGGCGATCATGGAAAGGACCACCCAGGCAACGGTCCGGGCACGTGCGGCGTACGGCTTGTTGTGCCCGTACAGCGCGCACATCGCACCGGCCGAGGTGTACAGGACCAGGTCCATCCGGTCCAGGGCGAGCAGCGCCAGGTCGGGCACGGCAATGGCGACGGCCGCGCTGAACGCGGGCTTGTGCCAGTGCCGCGCCTCCAGGGGCCGACGCAGCCGCACGGTGCTCTTGACCGGCAACGGCCGCACCCGGACAACGCCCGTCGTGTCGCTCGTTGTGTCGCTCTTCGTGTCCCTTTGTCTCAGTCGCGTCGGTCCAGCATGCTTGCCCATGCTTAAAGATTAGCAGGTGTTTTACAGGTGAAGGATTAGCAGGGACGGTTCTTGACGTACAGGGCTCGCGGGTCGCGGTCCGTCCCGTAGCGCACGTTCTTCGTCGTGCCCTTCTTCAGCCGGCCGCGCGTATCGGGGCGCATCGGTACGACGACCGTGAAGCAGGCCGTCCGCTTGTCGCACAGGTTCGCCAGCCGGACGTACCGCTTGTGCTTCTTCGTGAAGTACTTGACGACCTTGACGCACTGCGGTGTCCGATGGTGCCCGGACGCGGCGGCGGCCGGCTCCGCCGACGCCATGCCCAGCGTCCCGCTCAGTACGGCGGCAGCGATGACTGCAGCCAGAAATCTACGCATGGGTCCCCCCGTGATCGGTCCACTTGACTATCGCATTTTCCGCGAGCCGGACAAGGGGCACCCCACCCGTACAAGGGAGCACGCTGCGGTACGGGGGGCACGCGGGGCGCCCGACACGGGAGCACGCCCCCGAGGACGCTCCGCCCCGTGCTGCGGTCGTGGGCCCACTATCGGTGGTGGACCGTTATAGGTGGTGTCGATCGACTACAGGTGGTCGATCCGCAGGTATCGCAACGCCCGAGCGGTCAGCGCCATGACGTCCTCCTCCTCATCCCCTCGTGCCCAGTACTCCATCGCCACCGTGATCGCATCGATCAGCGCCGCGGCCAGCAGGCGGGTCTCCATGCTGTCGGAACCGCCGCCGGTACGCGGCGCGAGCACCGGTGCCAGCCGGTCCTGCAACTCCCGCCCGGCTGCCAGCCAGCGCGTACGGAGTGCCGGTACCGAGCCCATCACCCGGAGCAGCCGCCGCGCCCGATCCGCGTCCGCCAGGCGGCGCAGCGACGCCGCGTCGGCGAACGCGGCCTCGACGGCCTTGCTCAACGGCTCAGTGGCAGGCCGCGCGGCCAGCTCGTCGGCCAGGCCGCTGACGCTCGATGTGAAGACCGGCGTGAGCGCGTCCTCCTTCGCCGGGCAGTACCGGTAGAAGGTACGCAGCGAGATACCGGCCGCCCCCGCGATGTGCTCGACCGTCGTCGCCTCGTACCCACGCTCGGAGAACAACTCCGCCGCCGCCTCGGCAATCGCCATCCGGGTCGCCTGACGCCGCCCTTCGTCGATCGCCGGCCGCCCCCGCCCCACTGCCATACGCGTCGCCCCTCTCCGCCCGCTCCCCACCGTCCCGCACCCCGGCACCCCCTCCCGGAACCTCGTCACTCTGTCACAGTCCCCACATCACCCCGTCACCTCCGACAACTCTGTCGCCCCTCTTATCTGCAGCACTCGCAGCACTCGCAGCACTCGCAGCACCTGCGGCATCTCGGTACCCGCAGCGCCGGAAGCGCCGCGGCGCCTGCAGCACCCACAGTGCCTGCAGCACCCACAGTGCCTGCGCCCGCTCCCTGTGGCCCCCGACCGCAGCCCCTTGTCCCCCGGGGGGGCTCCCCCCGCCCCCACCCCCACCCCCACCCCCGCCCCTCGTCACTCTTATTGGCACGCCATGCCATTTAATCTAGGTTGGTCACTCCACTCGCCCGAGGCCGGCGCGGTGCCGGCAGCGAAGGAGCTACCGGCCATGCCCCCTGCCTCGCGCACCTACCTCGTCACCGGAGCGGCATCAGGCATCGGTGAGGCCACCGCGGCCCGTCTCCGGGCAGAGGGCCACACCGTCATCGGTGCCGACCGGACCACCGAGGCGCCCGGCGTCGCGATAGCGGCCGACCTCGCCACGGAAGAGGGCCGCGCCGAACTTGCCGCCCGCGCCCGGGAACTCACCGGCGGCCGGCTCGACGCCGTCATCGCCTGCGCCGGCCTCGCGCACTTCACGCCCGCCACCGTCAAGGTCAACTACTTCGGCGCGGTCGCCACCCTGGAACGCCTGCGCCCGCTGCTCGCCGCCGGCACCGACCCGCGCGCTGCCGTCGTCGCCTCCGTCGCCGCCGTACACCCCTCCGACCCGGCCATCGTTGACGCCGCCCTGGCCGGCGACGAGGCGGCGACGACCGCGGCGGCGCAGAGCGCCATCGACCGGGGCGAGGGGCACCTTCTCTACGGCTCGTCCAAGGCTGCCATCGCCCGCTGGGTACGGCGCACCGCGGTCACCCCCGACTGGGCGGGAGCCGGCATCCCCCTGAACGCCATCGGTCCCGGCACCGTCCTGACCCCGATGACCGAAGGCATGCTCGCCGACCCCGACACGCGCCGGCTCGTCGACGCCGCCGTCCCGATGCCGCTCAACGGCCACGCCCGCCCCGAACAGGTCGCCCCGCTCCTGACCTGGCTCACCTCCCCCGAGAACACCCACATGACCGGCCAACTCCTCTTCCTGGACGGCGGAGCCGAAGCCCTCCTCCGCCCCACGTGACGCCCGCACTCAGTGCGACCGCACGAGGCGGGCCCGCGCCGACCACGGCGCACGGGGCGGACGTGCGGTCCCCGTCAGCCCTCCGCACTCGTGACCGTCTCGTATTGCTGGGTCGAGGCGGTGATGACGTGTAGGCCGCGGTCCGTGAACTCCTTTCTGGTGGATTCCTCCGCCCTGTTGTCGGTGATGAAGGTGTCGAAGACATCGGCGTCGCCGACTCGGGCGAAGCAGCGGGTGCCGATCTTGGAGGAGTCCGCGACGATGACGGCTCGTCGGGATCGCTCGGCCATGAGGCGGTTGACGCGGGCCTCCGCCTCGTCATGCACGGTTGCCCCCATCTGCGGATCCATGCCATTCGCGCCGATGAACGCGATGTCCACCGAGATCTGCTGCAGCACCAGCTCACTGAACGGACCGACCAGCTCGAACGACCGCGATTGCGCGACGCCGCCCGTCAGCACGATCTTGATCTGCGGCCGTACGGCGAGCTCGTTGGCGATGTTGAGCGAGTTCGTGACGATCGTCAGGTGCGGCTGCGGGCCGGCCTCCGCGAACTCCGGCCGGGTCGCCAGGACCCGGGCGATCTCCGTGGTGGTCGTACCGCCGCTGAGCCCGACGACATCGCCGCGCTCGACCAGTTTGGCCGCCGCCTGGGCCACCGCCTCCTTGTCCGCCGCTCGATGGGTGTGCTTGTAACGGATGGGCAGGTCGTACGCCACGGAGCTCAGCACTGCACCGCCACGCGTCCGGGTGAGCAGCTGCTGCTCGGCCAACGCGTCCATGTCGCGGCGCATCGTCGCGGCCGAGACCTCCAGCGCGGTCGCCGCCTCGTCGACATCCACCCTGCCGCGTTCCCCGAGCAGCTCCAGCAGGGCATTCATCCGTTCATGGCGCTTCATGCGAAGACCCTAACCGCCGCCTGGGCGTCAGCCGCGGGCTGAGGTCGCGGGGGCGTACTGGCCCGGGAGTGCCGTCGTCCCGCCGAGGGCGCTCAGTATTCGGGCTGCCTCGTCGGCGACCGCTGCCCGGGCCGGCTTGATGTACTTCCGCGAGTCCACCAGGTCCGGGTCGTCGGCCAGGGTGCCCCGGAGGGAGCGGGTGAAGACCGAGACCAGGTGGGTCGAGATGTTGATCTTCGTCATGCCGGCAGCTATCGCCCGGCGCAGCTCTTCGTCCGGTACGCCCGAAGAGCCGTGCAGTACCAGGGGAACCGGCAACTTCTCATGCAGTTCGGCGATGAGCTCCTTGTCCAGTACGGCCGTACGCTCCCGCATGGCGTGTGACGACCCGACCGCCACGGCGAGCGCGTCCACCCCCGTGGCCGTGACGTATGCCAGTGCTTCCTTCGGGTCGGTGCGCACGCCCGGTGCGTGGACACCGTCCTTGCCGCCGACCTCGCCCAGCTCCGCTTCGACGTACACCCCCCGCTCGTGGCACCAGGCGGTCAGCTCGGCGGTGGTCGCGACGTTCTCCTCGTAGGGGAGGGCCGAGGCGTCGACCATCACCGAACTCACCCCCGCCGCGACGCCCTCGTGCACCAACTGCGGCTGGGTGATGTGGTCCAGGTGCACCGCTGTCCGTGCGGGGGACGCCTCCGCGAGCGCGAGGGTGGCTCGGGTGATCGGCAGCAGGCTGCCGTGATAGCGGATGGAGTTCTCGCTGATCTGGAGGATGACCGGGATGCCCGTGCGCTCGGCGGCGGTGACCAGCGCCTCGGCGGTCTCCAGGTGGATGACGTTGAACGACACCGCGCCGACCCGTGCCTCATCGGCGGCCCGGACTATCTCTGACGTGGGGACGAGTGGCATGGAGCCGGCCTCCCTGGAGTAGGGACGGATGAGGGATGAGGGATGAGGAAAGACAGCCAGGACGATGGATGAGGGAAGGTGGCGGTCAGGGGATGAGGAAAGGGGGCGGTCAGGGCAGTTGGGTGGGTGGGGTGGTGCTGAGCATGACTGAGCGGGTGAGGCTGCGGGGGTTGTCGGGGTCCAGGCCGCGGGCGCGGGCGCGGGCCAGGGCGACGCGGTGGATCAGTACGAGGTCGGCGAGCGGGTCACGGTCGTGCGCCACGAACCGGGCGCCCGTGCGGGTGACTTCCTCCGCCAGCCCGTCCGGCGCGTCGCCGAAGAGCCAGGTGACACGGCCCGGGGCGGCTATGGATATCGGGCCGTGCCGGTACTCCATGGCCGGGTAGGACTCGGTCCAACTCTGCGATGCCTCACGCAACTTGAGAGCCGCCTCGTTGGCCAGGCCGACGGTCCATCCGGTGCCGAGGAAGGAGAACTGCTCGGCGTCGACCCACTCCGGCTCGACGGGGGTGGTCAGTGCTTCCTCGGCGTCGCGTATCGCAGCGGAGAGGTCTTCGCCCAGATGGGCGCGGAGCAGGGCCAGGGCCGTGGTGGCGAACCGGGTCTGTACGACGGAGCGTTCGTCGGCGAAGGGGAGTGCGACGGTCTTGTCGGAGAGCTCCCTCGCCGGGGTGTCCTGGTCGCCGAGCAGGGTCACCGTGGGGATCCGGCCCCGGACGGCCTCGAGTATGCGCAGGACCTCGGTCGTGGTCCCGGAGCGGGTGATGGCCACCACCGCGTCGTAGCCACGGTCGGCGCCCAGGAAGCTCTCGGAAGCGGGGAAGGCATCGGTAACGCCGGCGCCTGCGGACTCGCGCAGTGCGGCGTACGACTGCGCCATGAACCATGACGTGCCGCAGCCGATGACGGCGACGCGCAGGCCGTGCTTCGGCAGCGGGCCGTCTTCACTGCCGAGGCGCGCGGCCTCGCGCCACGTCTCCGGCTGGCTGCTCAGCTCCTGCTCCATGTACGACGTGCCGGTCATGGTGATGCCGCCCCTCCGTCAGTCCGTCAGTCCGTTAGTCCATCGGTCCATCAGTCTTGCGTTTTAATGCCGGGGTGATGCGCGAAAGTGCAAGATTCGGCTTCACTGCAATCAACTGTACGCACGGGCGGGAGGGTGTGCCATCCCTCGTTCGAGTTAGCTGGGGGAGGGGAGGGGGCGAAGAAAAGAGAAGGGGTGCGCGGCCGGTTCTGGCCGCGCACCCCTCTGGGGCGGTCGTCGTCAGGCGGGCGGCTGCTGGCGGTAGCTCGCCAGGTCCGCGGCGGTCTTGGTGGCGATGAACTCCGTGATCCGGTATTCGCACACGCCGGCCACGACGAACGGGTCTTCCTGGGTGATCTTCTCCGCGGTGGCACGGTCGTCGACCGAGGCGATGACGATGCCGCCGTCGCGGGGCTGCTTGACGCCCGCGATGAGGAAATGCCCCGCGGCGAAGTGCTGCTCCACCCAGGTGACGTGCTGGTCGAGCAGGGCTTCCACGCGGTCGAAGGGAGCGGTGTAGGTCAATTCGAGTACGAACATCCCTGGAATATAAGACAGGTGGGGTGAGGAGGGTGTGGTGGGTGATGGGGACGGTCGGGTGGTCCGTTCGCAGCAGTGGGTGGGGCGTCGCGTGGCGGGGGGTCGGAGGGCGGCCGAGGATGGAGGGCGCACCTGTCTCCTCACGGTTGGGAACAGCACATGATGCGTCGTCTCACTGTCATGCTCACCGCCCTCTTCGCCGCCGGGCTCCTCGCCACGGGGTCCGCCGTTGCGGCGCCCGCCGACGAACCGGACCAGCTGACCCCGAGGGAGCAGGCGGGGCTGGAGTTCGCCGGCGATGTGCTCGCCGGGCTCTTCGGCGGCGGTCCGCGCTGAACGGCTGGCGGCCTGGCCGACAGCACCGCACAGTGACGCCGCCGTCGTACAGCGGCGCCGGAGTGAACGCCGGTCCCGCGCGGTGATAGTGGCCCACGGCTCGCCTTCGTTCGGTTCTCAGGGGCCGGTCACCTCGTTGGCGATGTGGTGGGCCCAGTCGCGTACGCGGGTCAGGTCCATGTCCGGGTGATCGGCGGACGGAGCCCGGCTGTCGTCGGACCGGTCCCGGTCTTGGTCCCTGACCTGGTCCCGGTCCTGGCTCCGGTCCGTCGTCGAGCGGCCGAACAGGCCGCGGAGGCGGCGGACGGGGCCGGCCGGACCGGCCGGGCCGCCGGATGAGCCGTAGCCCCCGGCGCCCCGGGCGCCCTCGGAGCGGCCGTAGCGCCCGAGCCGCCCGAGCCGACCGGGACGACCCGGTCGACCCGTACGACCCCCGAACGTGATGTGTCCGCGGGCGCCCGCCCGGTTCATTGCGCGGTCCGCGCCTGGGACCGGTGGTGCGTCGGGATCGTTCGCCGAAGTGCTCGAAGGGCCGCTGCTGTATAGCCATACCGGGCGGGAGCGCAGCTGCGCGGCGTGTCGGCGCGCGAAGCGGCGGGCGTCGCGATGCCAGCGGTTCGCGTGGAGTGCGCCGCCGAGTACGACGGCGTCGTACGGGCCCACGCTGACGACCTCCGCCGCGGGGCGCAGCTCGGTATCGAAGCCGTCCTCGCGCAGCACGGTGGCTATTTCCTCCGCGATGGCCCGGGTGAATTCGGCCTTGGTGCCGTGGGCGTAGGCGATCAGTATGCGGGGCTTGGCCATGGCGCTTCCTGGGGGTTGTGGCGCTTTCCCGAGATGGTCGGTGACCTCGACGAACGCCGTCGACGCGGGAGGTCAGGCGCGGGGCGACGGGGGGATCTCCTCCGGCTCGAGAACCGGCGGTAGGACTTCCCGGTCCCGATCCCGGTCCCGATCCCGTACGAGTTCCCGATCCCGTACGAGTTCCCGGTCCCGGACGCGTTCCGCGATGACCGCGGCCTGGATGCGGCGGCCGACCTTGAGCTTGGTCAGGATGGCGGAGATCCGGTTCTTGACGGTTTTCTCGGCGAGAAAGAGGCGGTCGGCGATCTGGCGGTTCGTCAGGCCCTCGCCGATCAGGTCGAGGATCTGCCGCTCCCTGGGGGAGAGGCGGGCCAGTTCCGGCGGGCCGGCGGGCGCCACCGGGCCGCGGACGCGGGCCAGGACGCGGGCGGTGGCTCCGGGGTCCAGCATCGACTGGCCGGCCGCCACCGTCCGTATGGCCGTCACCAGGTCGGAACCCTTGATCTGCTTCAGTACGTACCCCGCGGCGCCGGCCATGATGGCGTCGAACAGCGCCTCGTCGTCATCGAAGGAGGTGAGGATCAGGCAGGCCAGGCCGGGGAGCGCGCCGCGCAACTCCCGGCAGACGTCGATGCCTTCATGGTCACCGCTGTCGGTACTGGAGCCCAGGCGTACGTCGAGCACCGCGACATGCGGGCGCAGTGCGGGGGCGCGGGCGAGCGCCTGGCGGGCGTCGGCCGCGTCGCCGACGACGGTCAGATCCGGCTCGGCGTCCAGGAGGTCACGCAGGCCGCGGCGGACCACTTCGTGGTCGTCCAGCAGGAAGACGCGGATGGGGGATGCCTTGGCACCGCCGGGCTCCGTCATGGTCTCGGCTCCGTCCTTGTCCTTGTCCGGTCCGACGAGCCCAGCGTGGTGCACCCGCGCGCGCATCACCATGGGCCGACAAGCCCCATCCGGGACCGGAGAGCCCCCGGCAAGAAGGTCGTCGGGCGGCTGCACCCGAGGAGGGCGCGCTGCACCCGGTAGGGACCCGGTAGCGTGCCGGATCGTGATGATCTCCGGAACGGTTTCCCGCGACGACGAACTGCGCAACTGGCCCGCCGACGAGGCCGCGGCCCGCGCCGCCCAGGACCGGCTGCGCCGCCACGTGGTGCTCGACGAGCCGGGACCCGAGCCGGACCTCGACGGCACGGTGGCGGGCGTGGACGTGGCGTACGACGACGAGCGGGGCGTCGTCGCCGCGGCGGCCGTCGCGCTGGACGCCCGTACGCTGCGCGTCGTTGACGAGGTGACGGCGGTGGGGCCGGTGTCGTTCCCGTACGTTCCCGGGCTGCTCGCCTTCCGGGAGATCCCGACCGTGCTCGACGCCCTCGACCGGCTCGCGCGCGTCCCCGACCTCGTGGTCTGCGACGGTTACGGGGTCGCCCACCCGCGCCGTTTCGGGCTCGCCTGCCACCTCGGCGTGCTCACGGGGCTGCCGGTGATCGGCGTCGCGAAGAACCCGTTCACGTTTACGTACGAGGCTCCTGGGCCGACGCGCGGTGACGCCTCCGCGCTGTTGGACGGTGGCGAGGAGGTCGGGCGCGCGCTGCGGACGCAGCCGGGAGTGAAGCCGGTCTTTGTGTCCGTGGGGCATCGGGTCGGGCTGGAGCGGGCGTGTGCCCATACGTTGCGGTTGGCGGCGAAGTACCGGCAGCCGGAGACCACTCGGGCCGCCGACGCGCTGTGCCGGAGGGCGCTCGCGGAGGCGTGAACGGGGGCCGTACCCCGCCCGGACCCCTCACCTCGATCACTCCGAACCGACCACCCGAAACCGCACCCCCGCCCGCGTAAGCCGTTCCCTCAGCGCATCGCCCATCGCGACCGCCGTCGTCACCTGGCCCGCCGTGTCCGGGAGTTCGTCGTACGCCAGGCTCAGGGCCGATTCGGCGAGCATCTTCGCTGTCTCGTCGTAGCCGGGGTCGCCGCCCGATACCTCGGTGACGACGCGGCGGCCGCCGCCCTCGCCCACGAAGCGGACCGCGAACCAGCTGCTCGCCCGGCGCGCCTCGTCCGGCCCCTCACCCGGCGCGAGCCGGGCCGACAACCACCGGCGCGCGGGCGGGAGCTGGGCCAGGCCGCACGCCGCGCCCGCGCCCAGTACGCCGCCGACCGCCACCGGAAGCCGCTTGACGCCGGCGTAGTGCCGGTAATGGAAGTCCGGACCATACCGCTCCAGGGCGGCCGCCGAGCGGGCGATCACCTGCGGATCGAGGGTCGGCAGCGGTACGCCCCAGACGCCCTGCTCCCGGGTCGGCACCCCGAGTACCGCGCGTACCGTGCGGCCCACCGGGCGCGGCTCGGCGCGCTGCCGTTCACGGGCGGCGCGCACCATGCCCAGCGGGCGGGACACCGCGGTCAGCGCGGAGGCCAGCGTGCCGCCCGAGAAGGTGGCGTTGGTGCGGACGTAGCCGGCCATCCGCAGCGGTACGCCCTCCGGGAGCAGCCCCACCGTGTAGTGCGCGCCGAGGTCGTGCGGGACGGAGTCGAAGCCGCAGGCGTGCACCAGGCGCGCGCCCGTGGCTCGCGCCGTCGCGTCGTGGCGCAGATACATCCGGTCGACGAATTCCGGCTCACCGGTGAGGTCCACATAGTCCGTGCCCGCCGTGGCACAGGCCGCGACCAGCGGTTCGCCGTACTTCAGATACGGCCCGACCGTGGTGGCCAGTACCCGGGTCGCGGCGGCCACCTCGCGCAGGGACGCGGGGTCGGCGGCGTCGGCGTGCAGCAGGGGCAGATCGGCGCAGGCCGGGTGACGGGCCGCCAGTTCGTCGCGGAGCCGCTCCAGCTTCGCCCGGTTGCGACCGGCCAGCGCCCAGCGGCAGCCCTCGGGCGCGTGCGCGGCCAGATAGGCGGCGGTGAGCCGGCCGGCGAAGCCGGTCGCGCCGAAGAGGACGACGTCGTACGCCCGCCCCGCGTCGTCCTGTCGTCCCATGGTGCGTCTCCTCTGGCGTGATCTACTCGGCGAGGTTCCGCACGCTATGGACTGTTGGACGTGACGTCAACAGGCATCCGGCCGCCGCCCCATAAGGCCCGCCCTCACTCCGTACGATCCGCCTCCCGCCCCATAGTGATCCCGCGGACGCCGTCCAGCTCCGCCAGGCGCTCCAGCAGATCGTGTGGGGAGGCGGTGCCCTCCAGGCGGAGCAGTACTTCACTGGCGACCCGGTCGGGCTCCTCCGGCCCGGTCTCGACCTGTACGTCGGTCACCTGGAAACCGCTGCTGGTGCACATCTCCAGCATCCGGCCGAGCAGGCCGCGCTGGGAGCGGTACGCGAGCCGGAGTTCGAAGCGCTCCAGGGACGGGGCCATCGACATCCGGTCGGTGAGCTTGGGGAAGCCGCGTACGACGAGGAAGTGCACGGCCGTCGAGGCGAGCGCGAGCAGCGGCAGTCCGCCGCCGCAGGCCATGCCGATGGCGCAGGTCAGCCAGATGGTCGCGGCCGTGGTCAGGCCGCGTACCGCGTCCTTCTTCACAAAGATCAGGCCGCCGCCGATGAAGCCGATGCCGGAGACGACCTGCGCGGCGACCCGGGACGGGTCGAGTCCGATGCCCTCGATACCGGTGACCGCGCCGAAGCCGTGGATCGACACCTCCATGAAGAGCGCGCTGCCCACGCCCACGAGGGTGTGGGTGCGCAGGCCCGCGCTCTTCTGGCGCGCCTCGCGTTCCAGCCCGATGAGGGAGGACAGCAGCAGCGCCATGGCCAGCTCGATGATCTGGCGCCAGCCCTGGCCGGTGGCGGGGTCGAACAGTGCGGCGGCGAGGTTCGAGGAAGGCATCCGGCCATTGTCACCGGCGCTCGCGAGGAGGCAACGGCGGCGGGGACCGACCCGCGCGCAAAGCCGCCCGGAAGGGCTTGTGGAAAGTGGAACACGTTCTTAACATCACGAGTGTTACAGCATTGGTGTCACAGAGCACCGCTCTTGATCTGGGGGCGCGATGGCGCAGACAGGGAACGGCCCGCTGAGCGGAGTGCGCGTGGTGGAACTCGCCGGTATCGGGCCGGGCCCGTTCGCCGCGATGCACCTCGCCGACCTCGGCGCCGATGTCGTGCGCGTGGACCGCCCCGGCGGCTCCGGCATCGGCATCGATCCGGCGCACGACCTCACCAACCGCGGCAAGCGCTCGGTGCTGGTCGACCTGAAGACTCCGGAGGGCCCGGGTCAGGTGCTGGACCTGGCCGAGCGCGCCGATGTGCTGATCGAGGGGTACCGGCCGGGTGTCGCGGAGCGGCTCGGCGTCGGCCCCGAGGCGTGCCTGGCCCGCAACCCCCGCCTCGTCTACGGGCGGATGACCGGCTGGGGCCAGGACGGCCCGCTCGCCGACACCGCGGGGCACGACATCGGGTACATCGCGCTCACCGGCGCGCTCGGCATGACCGGCACCGCCGACGGCCCGCCCGTCGCCCCCGCCAACCTCCTCGGCGACTACGCCGGCGGCTCGCTCTACCTCGTCATCGGCATCCTCGCCGCGCTCCAGCACGCGCGCACCGAAGGCGGCAGTGGTCAGGTCGTGGACGCCGCGATCGTGGATGGCACCGCGCACCTGACCACCATGATCCGCGGCATGCTGGAGGCCGGCGCCTGGCAGGACCGGCGCGCCGCCAACCTCCTGGACGGCGGGGCGCCCTTCTACGGTACGTACGAGACGGCAGACGGCGGCCACATGGCGGTCGGCGCCCTGGAGCAGCGGTTCTACGCCGAGTTCCTGCGGCTGCTCGGCCTGGCGGACGAGGTGCCGCCGCGGGAGAACTTCGCGGAGTGGGGCGCGCTGCGTACGGCCATCGCCGACCGGTTCCGTACCCGTACGCGCGCGGAGTGGACGGCCGTCTTCGACGGGTCCGACGCGTGCGTGGCGCCCGTGCTGTCGCTGCGCGAGGCGCCGGACCACCCCCATCTCGCGGCCCGCGGCACCTTCGTCGAACACGCCGGTGTCACCCAGCCGGCGCCCGCGCCGCGCTTCTCCCGTACGCCGGGAGCGGTGCGCGGCGGCCCCGCCCTGCCCGGCGCGGACACCGCAGCGGTGGCCCGCGACTGGGACGTCCCCGCCCTGACCACCCCACGTCCCGAGCCGCGCCCCGAAGGCGGCACCGAGGAAGGCCCGCAACGATGACCCAGCCCGCACAGCTGCCGCGCCAGATCTTCACCGAGGACCACGACGCCTTCCGCGAGACCGTGCGCACCTTCCTGAAGAAGGAGGTCGAGCCGCACTACGAGCAGTGGGAGCGGGACGGCATCGTCAGCCGGGAGGCCTGGCGCGCCGCCGGCCGCCAGGGGCTGCTGGGCCTCGCCGTGCCCGAGGAGTACGGCGGCGGGGGCAATGCCGACTTCCGCTACTCCGCGGTGCTGGCCGAGGAGTTCACCCGGGCCGGCGCCGCGGGCCTGGCCGTCGGCCTGCACAACGACATCATCGGGCCGTACCTCACCTCGCTGGCCACCGACGAGCAGAAGCGGCGCTGGCTGCCGGGCTTCTGCAGCGGCGAGATCATCACCGCGATCGCCATGACCGAGCCGGGCGCGGGCTCCGACCTGCAGGGCATCAGAACGACGGCCGAGGACCGCGGCGACCACTGGGTGCTGAACGGCTCCAAGACGTTCATCTCCAACGGCATCCTGGCCGATCTGGTGATCGTCGTCGCCAAGACCACCCCCGAGGGCGGCGCGCACGGGCTGTCTCTCCTGGTCGTCGAGCGCGGCATGGAGGGCTTCGAGCGGGGCCGGAACCTCGACAAGATCGGGCAGAAGGCCCAGGACACCGCCGAGCTGTTCTTCAATGACGTGCGCGTGCCCAAGGAGAACCTGCTCGGCGAGCTGAACGGCGCCTTCATCCATCTGATGACCAATCTCGCGCAGGAGCGGATGGGCATAGCGGTGGCCGGCATCGCCGCCGCCGAGCATCTGCTGGAGATCACGACGCAGTACGTCAAGGAGCGCGAGGCGTTCGGGCGGCCGCTCGCCAAGCTCCAGCACATCCGGTTCGAGATCGCCGAGATGGCCACCGAGTGTGCCGTCACCCGCACTTTCCTCGACCGCTGCATTGTCGACCACTCGGCCGGGCAACTGGATGCCGTACACGCCTCGATGGCCAAGTGGTGGGCCACCGAGCTGCAGAAGCGGGTGGCCGACCGCTGTCTGCAACTGCACGGTGGATACGGCTACATGAACGAGTACCGCGTCGCCAAGGCGTTCACCGACGGCCGCATCCAGACGATCTACGGCGGCACCACCGAGATCATGAAGGAGATCATCGGCCGCTCGCTGCTCGGCTGATCACGTCCCGCCACGCCGGGCTCACCCTCACCCCTTTGAAAGGCTGCACACCGTGACTTCCGAAGCGTACGTATACGACGCGATCCGCACCCCGCGCGGCCGCGGCAAGGCCGCCGGCGCGCTGCACGGCACCAAGCCGGTCGACCTGGTCGTCGGCCTGATCCACGAGGTGCGCCGGCGCTTCCCGGACCTCGACCCGGCGGCCGTCGACGACATCGTGCTCGGCGTCGTCGGCCCGGTCGGCGACCAGGGATCCGACATCGCCCGTATCGCGGCCGTCGCCGCCGGGCTGCCCGACACCGTCGCCGGCGTACAGGAGAACCGCTTCTGCGCCTCCGGCCTGGAGGCCGTCAACATGGCCGCCGCCAAGGTCCGCTCCGGCTGGGAGGACCTGGTGCTGGCCGGCGGCGTCGAGTCGATGTCGCGGGTGCCGATGGCCTCGGACGGCGGCGCCTGGTTCAACGACCCGATGACCAACTTCGACACCAACTTCGTCCCGCAGGGCATCGGTGCCGACCTCATCGCCACCATCGGGGGCTGGAGCCGCCGCGACGTGGACGAGTACGCCGCGCTCTCCCAGGAGCGCGCCGCCGCGGCCTGGAAGGACGGCCGCTTCAAGCGGTCCGTCGTCCCGGTCACCGACCGCAACGGGCTGACCGTCCTGGACCACGACGAGCACATGCGGCCGGGCACCACGGCCGACTCGCTCGCCTCCCTCAAGCCCTCCTTCGCCGCCATCGGCGACATGGGCGGCTTCGATGCCGTGGCGCTGCAGAAGTACCACTGGGTCGAAGCCATCGACCACGTCCACCACGCGGGCAACTCCTCCGGCATCGTGGACGGCGCGGCCCTGGTCGCGATCGGCTCCAAGGAGGTCGGCGAGCGGTACGGCCTGAACCCGCGCGCCCGGATCCTCTCCGCCGCGGTCTCGGGCTCCGAGCCCACCATCATGCTCACCGGCCCGGCCCCCGCCTCCCGCAAGGCGCTCGCCAAGGCCGGCCTGACCATCGACGACATCGACCTCGTCGAGATCAACGAGGCGTTCGCCGCGGTCGTGCTGCGCTTCGTGCAGGACATGGGCCTGAGCCTGGACAAGGTCAACGTCAACGGCGGCGCCATCGCCATGGGCCACCCGCTCGGTGCCACCGGCGCGATGATCCTCGGCACCCTCATCGACGAGCTGGAGCGCCAGGACAAGCGCTACGGCCTGGCCACCCTCTGCGTCGGCGGCGGCATGGGCATCGCCACCGTCATCGAGCGCCTCTGACCGTCCGTCCCGACCCCTTACGGAGAACGCACCATGAGTGAAGCCAGCACCATCCGCTGGGAGCAGGACGAGACCGGCGTCGTCACCCTCGTCCTCGACGACCCGAGCCAGTCGGCGAACACGATGAACGACGCCTTCAAGACCTCCCTCGCCGCGGTCGCCGACCGCCTGGAGGCCGAGAAGGACGGCATCCGCGGCATCATCTTCACCTCCGCCAAGAAGACCTTCTTCGCCGGCGGTGACCTGCGCGAACTGATCGCCGTGCGGCGCGAGAACGCCCAGGAGGCGTTCGAGGCGGGCCAGGGCATCAAGCGCGATCTGCGGCGCATCGAGACGCTCGGCAAGCCCGTCGTCGCGGCCATCAACGGCGCGGCGCTGGGCGGCGGTTACGAGATCGCGCTCGCCTGCCACCACCGCGTCGCACTCGACACGCCCGGCACCAAGATCGGCCTGCCCGAGGTCACCCTCGGCCTGCTCCCGGCCGGCGGCGGCGTCACCCGTACCGTACGGCTGCTCGGCATCGCCGACGCGCTGCTGAAGGTCCTCCTCCAGGGCACCCAGTACAACGCCACGCGGGCGAAGGACAACGGGCTGATCCACGAGGTCGCGGAGACCCCCGAGGAGCTGATCACCAAGGCCCGCGCGTTCATCGACGCGCACCCCGAGTCCCAGCAGCCCTGGGACGTCAAGGGGTACAAGATCCCCGGCGGCACGCCCGCCAACCCCAAGTTCGCCGCGAACCTCCCGGCGTTCCCCGCCAACCTCAAGAAGCAGCTGAACGGCGCACCGTACCCGGCCCCGCGCAACATCCTCGCGGCCGCCGTCGAGGGCTCCCAGGTCGACTTCGAGACTGCGCAGACCATCGAGGCGCGGTACTTCGTGGAGCTGGTCACCGGCCAGATCTCCAAGAACATGATCCAGGCGTTCTTCTTCGACCTCCAGGCCGTCAACTCCGGGGCCAACCGCCCGAAGGGCATCGAGGAGCGCAAGGTCACCAAGGTCGCGGTGCTCGGCGCGGGCATGATGGGCGCGGGCATCGCCTACAGCTGCGCCAAGGCCGGCATCGAGGTGGTGCTCAAGGACGTCTCCCCGGAGGCGGCCGAGAAGGGCAAGGCGTACAGCGCGGGTCTGCTCGCCAAGGCGCTCGCCAAGGGCCGTACGACCGAGGCCAAGCGCGACGAGCTGCTCGCCCGCATCACCCCGACCGCCGACCCGCAGGATCTGGCGGGCTGTGACGCCGTCATCGAGGCGGTGTTCGAGGACACCGCGCTCAAGCACAAGGTGTTCCAGGAGATCGAGGGCATCGTCGCGCCGGACGCGCTGCTGTGCTCCAACACCTCGACCCTGCCGATCACCGGCCTCGCCGAAGGCGTCCAGCGCAAGCAGGACTTCATCGGTCTGCACTTCTTCTCGCCGGTCGACAAGATGCCGCTGGTGGAGATCATCAAGGGCGAGCGGACCGGCGACGAGGCGCTGGCCCGCGCCTTCGACCTGGTACGCCAGATCCGCAAGACCCCGATCGTGGTCAACGACAGCCGCGGCTTCTTCACCTCCCGTGTCATCGGCCACTTCATCAATGAGGGCGTGGCGATGGTCGCCGAGGGCGTCGACCCGGCCTCCGTCGAGCAGGCCGCGGGCCAGGCCGGCTACCCGGCCAAGGTGCTCTCCCTGATGGACGAGCTGACGCTGACGCTGCCGCGGAAGATCCGCAACGAGACCCGCAAGGCGATCGAGGAGGCCGGCGGCAGCTGGACGCCGCACCCGGCGGACGCGCTCATCGACCGCATGGTCGACGAGTTCGGGCGGCCGGGACGCAGCGGCGGCGCGGGTTTCTACGAGTACGACGAGGACGGCAAGCGACAGGGCCTGTGGGCGGGGCTGCGCGAGCACTACACCAAGCCGGACGCGTCGATCCCCTTCAAGGACATGCAGGAGCGGATGCTCTTCTCCGAGGCGCTGGACACCGTGCGCCTCTTCGAGGAGGGCGTGCTCACCTCCGTCGCCGACGCCAACATCGGCTCCATCTTCGGCATCGGCTTCCCCGGCTGGACCGGCGGCGTGATGCAGTACATCAACGGTTACGAGGGTGGCGTGGCCGGCTTCGTGGCCCGCGCCAAGGAGCTCCAGGCGGCGTACGGCGAGCGCTTCGCGCCGTCGGCGCTGCTGCTGGAGAAGGCCGCGAAGGGCGAGCCCTTCAAGGACTGACGGCGTGCGTACGGGGGCGGGCCCGAGCGGCCCGTCCCCTTGCGCTCACTGCCCGCCGAACCACTCCCGCAGCTCCTCCTTCATCGACCGCTGAAATGCCGTCACCAGCGCCTGCACGACCAGCGGCTGCATGTCGGCGGAGAGGGACTTGCGCCGGGCCACCTCGGCGGCGTCCGGCCCGCCGTCCTCGTATGCGGCGCCGACCTCGTCCCTGAACAGCCGGCTCAGTTCCCGGGCCGCCGAGCGGGTGTGCTCCAGCACGACCGTACGGGCCGCGAGGATGGTCTCCAGTGCGATCGGCACGTCCAGCAGCCGCACGCCCAGCTGCAGCAGCCCCGGATCCACCTGGAAGACGCCCGCCTCCTCGGTGCGCACCAGCACGCTCATCGCGGCCAGCCGGTCCAGGTCCTGCTCGGTCAGCGACCGGCCCACCCGCCGCTCCAGCTGCGCGAGCGTCTGCTCCTCGGCCCGGTCCGGGAGCCAGCCGGCGACGAGGGCGCGGTGAATGGCGAGATCCTCGGCACTGAGGTCGGGCGGCAGCTGTTCCAGGTACCGTTCGATCGCCGACAGCGTCATGCCCTGGTGCTGCAGCTCCTCAATGAGCGCGAGCCGCGAGAGGTGGTCGGGGCCGTACCGGCCGACGCGGCGCGGGCCGATCTCCGGGGGCGGGAGCAGCCCGCGGGTGCTGTAGAACCGGATCGTACGGACCGTGACACCGGCCCGGGCGGCCAGCTCGTCGACGGTCAGGCTCAGCTCGGCAGCGGACTCCATCATGTTGAACAGTATTGCTGTCTCACCATCGATGTCACCACTCCTGTGTCACCACTCCTGCGGGTGAGGGAGTGCCGATTCACCTCCCGGCCCACCTGCCCCCGTCAGTAGCATCCAGTGTTCGGTACGGAGTTCTTCGGGGGATGCATGCTCGAACTCAGCGATGACCCGTTCACTGTCCGGGTACTGGTGGTCGGGCCGTCCGGATCAGGCAAGACGGTCTATCTTTCCAGCCTCTTCAAGCGCCTGCAGGTGCAGAGCAGCGCCGCGATCTTCCTGGAGTGCTCGCAGGCGCAGCGCGTCGAGCTGATGGGCGTCTACCGCCAGGTGCGGGGACCCGGGGAGTGGCCCGCCTCGACGCGGGTGCACGACGACCGCGAGTACACCTTCGACTGCAAGACCCGGCGGAACGCCACGAACCACTCGGTGCTGCGCATCAAGTACCTGGACTACGCGGGCGAGCTGCTCACCGAGGCCACCGAGGACGACGCCGCCTCGCGGGCCCAGGAGGAGCTGACCGAGCGGCTGGTGGCGGCCGACACGGTGCTGTGCCTGCTGGACGGGCAGTACGTACGCGAGCTGCTGCGCGGCACCGATGAGGGCCTGGGCCACTTCCACCACGAAATGTCGATGATCTTCGGGCTGCTGCAGTCGGCGGAGAAGCCGGTGCACTTCGTGATCACCAAGTGGGACCTGATCGCCGGGTACGCCGGTACGGAAGCGGATTCGCTGGCCGCTGTCCAGGAGGCGCTGTGCGGCATGGAGGAGTTCGCCCACCTCGTGGGGAACGTCGCGATGGCGGGGAACGAGTACGAGCCCGCCGTCCGGCTGCTGCCCGTGAGCTCGGTGGGCCCCGACTACGCGACGCTGGAGCCGGACGGCCGGATGCGCAAGCACCCAGGGGCGCTGCCACACCCGCAGTACGTCGAGATCCCGTTCCTCGCGATCCTGCCGGACATCTTCTCCTCGATCCTCGGCCGGCTGGACGAGGAGACCCGCCGCCGGCTCATCCGCGAGATCCAGCGCTGCACCGCACTGACCGCCACCGAGCGGATCAAGTGGCTGAGCGGCACCCTCAGCGCCCGGCTCAGCAAGGCCATCAGCGGCGTCCTGGGCGCCGTGGTGGGCGGCAAGAAGCTCGACAAGGTGAGCGAGGCCGCGGTGGAGATGTTCGCCAGTCGGCTCACCGAGCAGGGCGAGCGCAAGATGGGCCTGCGCGAGCAGGAGCTGGGGCAGGTCGACCGGCTCACCGAGGAGGCGGCCTCCGCGCGGCGGATCGCGATGGACCGCATGAACGCCGAGCTGGCCTCCTTCGTGGCCAAGATGCCGGCCTCCGTACTGCGCGACGGCGAGGCGTCGTGAGCCGCAGGGGTTCCCGGGACGCGGGCTGCTGGCCCTTCCTGGTAGCGCGCGGCCGGAAGGTGGGGCAGCGCACGCTGCTCGTGCCGGGCTTCCTGAGCGAGCGCAATCTGTCCGGGCTGCTGCGCGACGCGATCACCGGCAGCCTGACGCAGGACGGGGAGAGCCGGCACGCGGAGGCGCCGCTGCCGGGTGGCGGGCGCATCGTGCTCTCGTACCGCATCGTCCAGGCGTCCCCGCCCGGCGCCGACGGGGTGGTGCTGCGCGACCGCAGCGGCCGGCCCATCGAGCTCGCGTACGGGGTGGTCGTCACCGGCGGGTCGGGCGCGCGGGCGCGGATGTCCGTGGCGGACGCCGACCTGCCCGGGCTGCGCCCGATGGTGCTCGATGTCTTCGCGCGCTTCCTGGAGGACGAGCGGGCGTTCCCGCCCGCGGTCTCCGCGCGGGTGACGGTGGCGGAGCTGGCCGCGGGGACCGTGCCGGTGCCGGAGCCCGGGCAGGCGGCGGAGCCGGCGCCCGCCGCGCCCGGCGCGAAGGACGCGTCCGCCGCCCCGTCGGGGCCCGAGGAGGAGGCACCGGGGCCCGAGGCGGCCGACGGGCCGGAGCGGCCGCAGGACGGCGAGAACGGCGAGGACGGCCCCGAGGACCGCTTCGGCCTGGTCGGGCGGCTGGTGGCGCTGCTCAGGGGGCCCGGCGGCGGGCTGTGGGCGGTCGTACTGCTGGCGGGCTGGCCGGTGGCGGTGGTGCCGGCGCTGGTGCTGATCTTCAAGGACTGATCTTCAAGACTGAGAGAGGCCGGTGATGGTCGGCGATCCGGCACACGTCGATCATGGTCCTGTGATCCCTTTCACAGACGGATGACGTTACTTCGGGGAAGGTGTGCGGTCGGCCGGCTCGCGCGATCCGCGGCGGCCGGCCATCGCTCCACCGCCCTCCCGAAAGCGAGATGACGCACCTGTGAGCACGCAAACCGTCCAGGAAGACGCCTACCGGCCGCCGGACGGGGGGAACGACGCCGCCCCGCACGACGCGGGCGACGCCGGATACAGCAAGGGCCTCAAGGCCCGGCACATCAACATGATCGCCATCGGCGGCGCGATCGGCACCGGCCTCTTCCTCGGCGCCGGCGGCCGGCTGGCCTCCGCGGGCCCCGCGCTCGCCATCGCCTACGCGGTCTGTGGCCTCTTCGCCTTCTTCGTCGTCCGGGCGCTGGGCGAGATGGTGCTGCACCGCCCCTCCTCAGGCTCCTTCGTGTCCTACGCCCGGGAGTTCCTGGGCGAGAAGGGCGCCTACGTGGCGGGCTGGATGTACGTCGTGAACTGGTCGACCACCGGTATCGCCGACATCACCGCCATCGCGCTCTACACGCACTACTGGGGCATGTTCACCGACGTGCCCCAGTGGGTGATGGCGCTGATCGCGCTCGCGGTGGTACTCGCCGTGAACCTGATCTCGGTGAAGATCTTCGGTGAGCTGGAGTTCTGGTTCGCGATCATCAAGGTCGCCGCGCTGGTGGTCTTCATGCTGATCGGCATCTTCCTGCTCGCCACCCAGCACCCGGTGAGCGGCCACACGCCGGGCTTCGACCTGATCAGCGACAACGGCGGACTCTTCCCGACCGGCCTGCTCCCGGTCGTGGTGGTCCTCCAGGGCGTCGTCTTCGCGTACTCCGCCGTCGAGATGGTCGGCGTCACCGCGGGCGAGACCAGCGAGCCGCACAAGGTCGTCCCGAAGGCCGTCAACTCGATCATGTGGCGGGTCGGCATCTTCTACGTCGGCTCCGTCGTGCTGCTGACGCTGCTGATGCCGTGGGACAAGTACACCGGCTCCGAGAGCCCCTTCGTCACCGTGCTCTCCAACGTCGGCGTGCCGGCCGCGGGCGACGTGATGAACCTCGTCGTGCTCACCGCCGCGATGTCCAGCCTGAACTCCGGCCTGTACTCCACGGGCCGCATCCTGCGCTCGATGTCGGCGGCCGGCTCCGCGCCGAAGTTCACCGGCCGGATGAACCGCCACCAGGTGCCGTACGGCGGCATCCTGCTCACCTCGGCGGTCTGTGTGCTGGGCGTCGGGCTGAACTACGTGGTGCCGGGCAAGGCGTTCGAGATCGTGATCAACATCGCGGCGCTCGGCGTCATCAGCACCTGGGTCGTGATCATGATCTGTCACATGGTGTTCGTCCGCCGGACCAAGGAGGGCCTCCTGCAGCGCCCGAAGTTCCGGCTCCCCGGAACGCCGGTCACGGACATCGTCACCATCGCGTTCCTGCTGGGCGTCATCGTCCTGATGTGGTTCGACGGCGGCGTCGGCCGGGACACGGTCATGCTGGCCCCGGTGATCGGCGTGGCCCTGTTCGCGGGCTGGTTCGCCGTCCGCGGCCGCGTCAGCCGCATCGCCGCGGAACGCACCGCCACCGACGGCACGGACGGCCTGGAAGGCCCGCCCGCACCGAAGGTGCCCGGCCCGCGCCGCTGACCGGGTCGGCGGTCCGGCTCAGCCCGCGGTCACCGGGTAGTGGTCGGACGACCATCACGGAAAAACATGTACGGCCGACCTGCGGACGCAGCACTGAGCCCCGGCCGTCACGGGACGACCGGGGCCAGCGCCCGCCCGGGGTATGGGACCGCCCCCGGCCCCCAGGACGGGCGTCTACCGCCGCGCGGCCCCGTACGCGGGGAGGCGTCGGGCCGGGTGGCGAGTCACAGGACGGGCCACGAGCGTTCCTGGCCCGTCAGCGCCGCGTGCAGGACAGTGGCGTCGGTCACCTTGCCGTGCAGGGCGTCCCAGTGGAGGGCGGCGGCCCGGATCTGGTATCCGCGTCGGCTGCGTAACGCTTCGGCGGTCATGACTGCCCTCTCCGATTCGGCTCGCCGTACGCCGCCACCTTGCACCCGCGAAGGCCGCGCGATACGTGAAATGCATATATGCGCATGCAGATAGCGGACGGTCGTGGTGCATCATGCGGAGCAGCGCGGCTACGTCCCGCACCGTTGGCGTCTGCACACCGGGCAGCATCGCTACGGTCCCGGGCAGGCGTACTCCGTCCGCACCTTGTGCGGACTGCACGCGATCAGATTGACCGAGAGGAACCGGCCGCCGGTCAACCACCAGCCGCCCACGGCATCCTGGCCGTCCGCCAGCTGCCGTGCCACGTCTTCGCGCGGCGTCGGCGGTCCGTACGCGCCGGCGAAGGTGCTCTCGTGCTCGTCGCGCTGCTCGGCGAACCAGTGCGCGGCCTTGTCCGGCTCGGCGAAGGTTTCCACGATCAGTGAAGAAGTCTTCAGCAGCCAGTTCGCGCACTCCAGCGGCATCACCGGGGTGGTGCGGAACTCGGGATGGTTCGGCCGTCGGATGGCGTCGCCGGGTTTGATCAGGGTGTCGCCGTGGCCGAGCCAGACGTACGCGTGGTGATGCCTGTCTGCCATCTCTCTCCTGTCCGAGAAGAAGGGGGCCCCGCCCACGGGGGCGGGGCCACCCGGACCGGCTGCTACTGGCGTCCGCAGCCGTCGCCGTCGCCGCAGCCGCCGGAGGGGTTGCCGCCCTGGCCGTCGTCTTCGTCCTCGCCGCCGAGGAACTTGACGGTGCCGAAGGTGTCGCGCATGGTGACCTCCTGTGCTGTATCGGCGCTCCGGGCTGTCCGGGCGCCGGTCCTGCACGTGCGCGGGCCCCTTGGTGGGCCCGCCCGCTCCGGCCGTGTCCTGCCAGGGAATGGCGGCCGGAGCGGAGTCTTTTAGGAGCGGGGTTGCGAGGGTTGCGGCTGATAGCCGCGGGCGGCGCAGGCGCAGTGGAGCCGTTCGATGGGGCCTGGCGGGCCGGTCACCGGGAGGCCGCCTCGTGCTGGGTGAGGAGCCAGCGGCAGTCGCTGGCGAGCTGGTCGATCTGGCGGCGCGCGTCCGTCGAGCTGTCACCGAGGCCGTGCCGTACCTGGGCCCGGATGGCGCGAAGGTGCGCGGTGCCTCGGTACCAATCGCCGCAGCGGGGCGACAGGTCTTCGACCTGTCGTTGCACCTCGGGCAGCAGCAGGGCGATATGCCCCCGCAGGAGCTGCTCCACCTCGGCCAGCGCCTCGATCTGCGCGGTGCTCTGGGCACGGGCGAGGGCGCTGTGGATCGTGGCCACGTCGATCGGGAGGTTGTCGACGTCGCTCATCCGAACGCGTCCGCTAAGAGCCGTGGACATCTGGTGCTCCGACTGAACGCGGCGCCGAGCTTGACGGGATCGGTGAGATGCCCGCGTCCGTCGGGGCGTTCCAACCACGCCCGGCCGTGCAAGGTGCGTTCGGCAGGTGGGCGGTGCAGAGACAGCCCGCGGTGTGGATGGTGAGCTGCGGCAGGTCCGTGAGTTGCTCGGCGGCGCCGAGCGGCACGAGCCACCAGGCGCGTACGGCTTCCGGATACGCCAGCACAGGCCCGAGGATCCGGGTGCGGCCCAGCGGTGACACCGAAGAAGGGCAGCGGTGACAGCTGATCTGGTGGCGTTCCTCCGCGCCCGCCTTGATGAAGACGAAGCCGTTGCACGGGCCGCCTTCCCGGCACCCTGGACCCGGCGCGACCACGTCGCCGGAGTGCACGCCGACGACGCGACACAGGAGCGGCCCTTCGGCTCGGCCGTCGCTGACTGTCGCCGAGTGCCCGGAGGATTCGGCTACGGCACCGCCAATGCTGATCACATCGCCCGCCACGACCCGGCCCGGGTGCTCGCCGAGGTCGAGGCGAAGCGGCAGATCGTCGACTCCTACGCGACCACGCTCCAGGCACGGGAAAGCATCAGAGTGCGGATGCGCGAGGTGATCGGTACAGACGCGGACGAGTTCGGCAGGCTGTATCGGCAGGAGAGCGAGTTGATCAACAAGCTCGACGTCTTGGGGCCCGTCCTCCGCTCCCTGGCCCTTCCGTGTGCCGATCACCCCGACTACCCGCCTCAGTGAGAGCAGGCCGGCGACCAGACGCGTCGAGATGCGCCGCGCGCCCAGCAGGAAGAAGCTGAAGAAAAAAGGGGGGATGGCTCACGGCAGGGAGTGGCCATGAAGAGGCCCGGCATCTACAGGAACGGCTCGACCGTTGGGGGTGTGGCTTGCGGCTTCGCGGCCGCGCTGATCATCTCTGCGTGTGGCGGCAACGGCCAGAATGGAGAGGGTCGAGAGGGGGTCGGCCCGGCGATCGGTGCTAAGGAGGAGACGGAGGCGCCCAAGGAGTCTGCCGCTGTTCCCACCCTCGCCGCAGGGAAGACCGCGTCGATCACGACCAGTGACGATGAGTTCACCGACGTGAGCGGAGGTTCTGCGGACGTCACGTTGGTGAGCGTGAAGACGGCGAAATCCGTTCCTGATCCGTACGGCGACACCCCGGCGGCGGCCGATCCGGGAGAGCGCTTTGTCTGCCTGGAGTTCAAGGTCAAGAATACTGGCCAGGAGGAATTCGACACTTTCCCGCTCACCACCGCGGACTGGACCGGAAAGGACGGCGAGACTAAAGGTCTCGAAATCCTCCTCGGCGTCGACTGTAAAAACCTCGGACAGCAGGGCGATGACCTCACCAACGTACCGAATCCCGGACCCGGAGAATTCGTGCGCGGCACCACCCCGCTCAGTGTTCCCAGTACTCAGCCCGGGGTGGTCGAATTTTCGGATCGCTCCGGTGTCCCGCTGTTCCAGGTGAAGACCCAGCCAGCCCGCTGAGATTTGTTGTCGCCCATCCAGCCGCCCTGCGGCTGCCCCGCCACCGCCCGGCCCGCACGCTGAAGTCATGGCCGAGCAGCCCCCTGTGGTCGTGCATCTTCCGTCCCCGTCCGGCGGCCGGCGCGTCACGGTCGGCGGGGAGCTCCTCGGCCTCGCGTACGGCCCACGGGACGTCGCTTCCTGCGCCGGGCCGGCCTGGAGGAGGACGTCATCGATCAGGACGACGGGCGGCTCATTGAGTGGCGCGGGGGAGGCCCCGATGTGTGGGGATAACCGCAGCAGCGGCGCATGAGAGCGGGCAACGAGCACACCGCCTACGGTCTCGGCGGTCGCCCCTTCTCGCCTCCCACGTGCTCCGTCAGGATGTCTGCATGGATGCATCGGTATGGGTGGGGGCAGTATTCGGTCTGGTTGGCACCGTGGTTGGTGGAGGGCTTTCGGTCTGGGCCTCGGTCGTGGCTCAGCGGCAGCAAGCAGCTCACGCACGTAAGGAGCGCCGGAGAGCTCGTACGTCCACGGCGATTGAGGCGGCGCTGACGGAGTTGTTCGAAGTCCAGCGCGATGCCCGACGGGCCGGCCCCATGGACAGCGCACGCGAGCGGCAGCTTCATGAACGCGTGCTGAATGTACGGGTCTTGCTGCAGCACGTTCCCGACGCCGCTCTCCGTAGCCGAGTACAGGAAGACACCTTCCTCATGCCTCTCGACCCGCCTGGCGATACGAGAACCAAGCAAGAGCGGAGGGCCGATATCATGCTCCTCTCGGCTGACGCCATCGCCTGCCTGGGCGCATACCTGCGCGGTGAACCGTTGCCGCCGCGTGCTGACCGGGTTACGGCCGTACGTGCTCTGTGGCCACTGCCTGACTTTGGTTCTGATGCCGACCCGGTCGTCATCTTTGAAGGGGACGACTAGCACCGCACCTCGTCAAGTGGCGCGGCGGCGGGCCGGACGTGTGGGCTGCGGGATAGCTGCCGGGCGCCCAGTTGCGCCCCAACGGGCGGCCGTGGTCGGGGATGAAATGCGAGCTGTCGAGCACTGTTCGATACTGAGTGAGTAGTTCTACGGCGGGAGGCGAGTATGGCAACCCGCAAGAGGGCGCAGGCGCGATGCTAGCGGCGTCCCCTGGCCGGCTGATCAGGGGGGCGATCAGGGAGATCTGCAGTGAAAGGTGATCCGCCGTGACTCGCAGAGCGATCGTCACCGCCGTTCTCACGCTGCTTCTATCAACGGGGGCCACCACCCTTACAGCGTGCGGCGATGGTGACACGGGAAATGGCCCACCGACGAAGAGCACGAGGGAAAGGGCGAACGATAGGTACCTGTCCATTCTCGACGAGAATGCAGTGCTCTCAACAAAGTCGGATGCCGAACTCGTGGAGGTCGGCCGCAACGACGTCTGCAAGAACGAATTGCTAGACGGCTTCCCGAACTTCGTGGCCGCCAGGCTGCAGCATGATGATCCGTCGCTGGACGACAGTGAGGCCGACGTCGTGGTCCAGGCAGCCGTCAAGGTCTTCTGCCCGAAGCACTCGGATTCCCTCTAGATCACCTCGCTTCCGCCGTGCTCTTTTCGGTGCCCAGCAGTTCGTAGCCCCTCTCCAGGCGTGTCGAGGCGCTGCAGCCGTCGGTGGTGTGGCGGCGGGCCGGACGTCTGGGGCGCGGAAAACTCGTAGCGCTGCCGTGCTCAGCTTCCTCTCTTGACCCGGCCCCGGATCGCGAGGCCGGCGAAGCCGAGGAGGATCGGTTCGGTGAGGCGCGAGGTCATCTCGATGTAGGTGCCGGCCGTCGTCAGATCCTGTCCGCTGGAGCGGAACACCACGGAGTTGAGGGTGACATTGAGCGCCTTCTCGAACCGCTTGGTCGTGAAGCGGGCGCCGGTTGGGTTGCGGGGGTCTTCTTTGTCGATCTCGAACGTCACCTTGCCGCCGCCTGCCGGAACGGTTCCGCTTGCCGTCTGCTTCGGAGAGTCGTTGGGCAGGCCGTAGCCCATCATGAGCAGGATTGTCGCCATCATGGCGACGGCGAGCCACCCGATGGCGCGGGAGGCGCGGAGCCCGTAGCCGGACAGCAGCCAGTACGCCTGAAGGAGCCAGCGCTCGGCCTTTCGCCATCCATGGCTGTGACGGCGCATCTCCATCTCGCCGTAGTAGAAGTCGGCGGCACCAGGTTCGTCCTTGGCGTCCTCTCGGCCCTTGCGGAGTTGGCGGTACACAGTTGCCAGCGTCGTCAGGTCAGGCACATCATGATCATTTTGCGGAGGAGGTCCCCAGGCGTGGCCAGCGGACATCGGGCGGCCGCAGAGCGTCCGCCACTGGCGCTCTTCCTCGATGACCTGGCGTTCCATCCACGAGAGAGGTACGCCCCGCACCCAAGTACGAGAATTCGGTGGCTTATTGAAAGTGCAGTTTCCTTCAAGGCGGAGCTGGTCCAAGTGAAAGGCGCCAGCAAGCCGACAAGTCTTCAGGTCGATATTGGAAAGCGACAGCATGGCGCAATCCACGCTACGCAAATCTATAACAGTCACTTTGGCTTCCCCCATGGTGCTTCCTGATTCGTCGAGAGGGGGCCAGTCACCGTATGGAGCTGCGGCGGTCGTAACGGAAATTGGCTGCATGAGAACAGCATCTGACAAGTCAATCTTGGCATAGCGAAGACGCAAAGCTGCAGTGGACTCCCAGCGGGTGCGATGGCACTGCAACGCTTGTGCCGCAACTTCAATGGTGACAGGTCCATCAAAGGTTGCCCGAATCAAGTTAAGTGTACCCTCGCAGACGAAGGGGCCCAGGTAGTGGACACCTTGAAATTTCACTTCTATGAAGTTGGCATCACGGGCAAACCGCGATGCATCGAAAGTGGTAATATCTCCAAAGGTCGCCGAGGCGAACCAGGCTGAAGCTTCGAATGTGACTCCGTGAAAAAAAGTTTGATCGAGAAACTTCGTCGCCTCGAATGTGGCCCCGCCGGAGAAAACAACACTCTCGAAATCGGTGGGCCCGGCGAAGGTGGCGGAACCGAAAGTCACTCCAGTCTTAAATTGCGCCCCAACGAATTCCGATTGATCGGCGAAAGTTGCACTCTTGAACAAGACGGTTCGATGGAATATCGCATCATTAAAGAGGGCTCGGTCGGCGAAGGTGACGCCAGAGAAGTCGGGGGCAACGGAGAATGATGCTGACACAAAATATGCCAATCCTTGAAATGTCGCTCCGGCGAAAGAGGCTGGTCCCGACCCTATGAAAGTTGCCTGTTCAAAGTCGGCTTCATCGAGGAAGGTCGCCTTATCGAAATGGGCTTCCGCGAGGCGAACCTGAGACGTGCCCGGGTCGCGTACTGCGTCAAGGATGCGGCTGAGCAACGTGCCATCAATTTCCGTGCCCCGCAGGTCAATGCTGCCTCCGGGGCGCAGAGTGCCGAGGTGGGCGGCGAGCTGCGCTGGCGCAAGGTGAGCGAGGCACACCGAACTGCCGGGCACTTGGATGCCCTGGCAGCCCTCATGAGTGCAGTGTGGCCAGTCCGGAGGTGTCGACGTGGTCATGGGTTGATCACATCACGCGGAGCTGCCGTCGGTCTCGTGCTAATCACGGTTACTGGTAGAGGCAGTTCGCCCGGCGGTGAAGCTGCCACCGCTCGCGCACCGTCAGCTACGCCGACGGGGCGCATGACGCTATGTCGGCGGTTGCCGGCTACCTGCGGAGGGGGCGGCGTGCGAACGCGATGAGGACGTCGCACACCATGGCGGCCACGGTGATCGCCGTGAGCGGCCACACCTGTGAACCTTCGCTGACCTGTCCTGAGCTGATGGCGTAGACGGTGGCAGCGGCGACGACGAAGCCAGCGCCTGTGGGAATGCGCACCGTCTTAGGCAGGCGTACGGACAACATGCGGGCGGGCTGGGCTCCGGCGGGGGAGCGTGGGATCCTGGAGGCTCATCGGGTGTGCTCCTGTTCTCGGGTGCTTCCTGGTGGTGCCGCCGCTCCCCTTGTGGCCTAGGAACCCGGGGGCGGCGGAATGCTTATGTGTGGGTGGTGGCGTGCAGCTGTGATCATGCTCGTTCCCGTTGCTGACGCCGGGCAGCCCAGTGCAATGCGGGGGTGCGAACGAGGATGCGGATCAAGTAGGTGGTTCGCAGGCTCCAATGGCACTCCTGGATGTCGTGCCATTCTGCTTGCATCTCTTCAGCAAAGCGCGAAGGGAGGAGGTGGGCGAGGGGAAAAGTCCTGCTCCTACGTGATGTTCTATCGCCCCGATTAAATGAATGTCGCACGGAAAGCGCTACGAAGGTGATGGTCGTGCTACCCCCGGAAGCGGTCGCCACTGTGGTTGCAGTGGTATTCGACGATCCCAAGATCGCTGCGATCATTCCTGCCATTATCATGCCGGCCACGAGCATCGGTGCGAAGTGCCTGTTCATCATCAGGCGATCTCCCGCTTACCGGCTCGGCGTAGTGACCATGCGAGCCGGGGCCCGCCGTACAGTGCGATACGGGTGACGTAAGCGATGCGGTCCCGCAGCGGGCGACTGCGGATCGATGCCCATTCAGCTAGCCATTCCTCCAGCCAGCGTTCGCGCTGAGCCGAGGGGAGGAGGCGAGCAATCGCCTCTATGGTCCTACTCGTTCGCTTCCGGACTGCGTACTCGGAGGCGGGCGATGGTAGCGCTTGCGGAGGAAGTGCCTTTGCGCGTTGGTCTGTTCCGATGTTTGCGTAGAGTGTTCCACTCCTTCGCTGTGGAGTGTTCGCGCGGCGAGCAATTAGTTTTTCCTGAGCCGGGCGGAGTGGAGACCACGAGCATGCTGGGTTGCTTGCCCCAGATGGTCGCCACCTCTTCTCGGGAGAGGTGCGTACCCTTCGCATTGATCGCGGCGAAAAGGTTGCTGTGCAGGGGTTCTTCGCCGGGCTGCAGCGGCATGGTCCGTTCACCGACCCATGACGCCAGGGGCAGGACGCAGTGCGCCAGCTTTCGAGTCTCCCTTGTAGGCCTGCGCGAGAGCGATGCGCGCCTGCTCCGCGCCGTTGGGGGTGAAGCGGTAGTACCGCCCGCCGATCCCTCACCCCTGCGTACCCTCTCTCCGGGCTGATTCGCTGTGGCGTCTTGCCAAGGGTTCCCCCTCAACGACAACTCACGGGGGCCCCGTTACGCCTACAACTGCGGACCGCTTGCCCGGCACGCCGTCCGGCATGACGTCGTGTGGATTCGGCGAGTGCTGGTGGAGAAGGAGGTTCACCGCTGGCTGCTGACAGTCCGCGCCGAGATCGACGGCATCGCCGCAGGCCGGATCGTTATCCCACAGCCGCGCAAAGTCCCCGACACTCAGAAGCAGCGGAAGCACCTTGAGGCGAAGATCGCCAGAGTCGCGGGCGCGCTCGACCGGGCCGCGGAGGGCTTCGCCCTGGGAGACATTCCGCGCGATACGTACCTGCGTACACGGGACAAATTCAAGAAGCAGCACGCCGAGCTCCAAGAAGAGCTCGACGCGCTGCCGAGCGAGAAAGCGCCGAACCTGAGCCCGGTGCCCTATCGCGAGACCATCCAAGGGCTGATCGAGGAATGGGACACGATCAGCGTCACGTCGAAGCGCGTCACCCTCGCCTCGATCATCCGACGCGTGGAGATCGCCCCGAACAAGAAGGTGTTCGTCGTGCCGGTATGGGCGCCGGCAGGGCAGCCGGACGCCTCCAAGGAGGCTTAGCCCGCTGTACTTGTTACAGGGTAGTGGTCCGAAAGGTTGGTGTACGTGTAGTCCTTGCCGCCGCTGGTGACCGTCCAGGGCGGGCACTCCTCCTTGACGACCTGGTTCTGCCAGTCGGCGGGGCGGGCGTGGCCGGTGCGGTGCAGGACGTAGTCCAGGTCCTCGCGGGGGTCCGTGGGGTAGCGGTCCCGGGCGATGGAGTTGTCCTGGGTGTCGAAGGAGTACGGGTGTCCGGTGCGGGCGTCGGCGGCGGTGAGGCCGGCGGCGCTCAGCATCGCCCCGTACTCCGTGCTCCGTGAGTCGACGTTGAAGTCGCCCGCCACCATGACCTGCTCGCCCGCCGGGATGTTCTTGGCGTCGAGGAAGGCGTCCATCTCCTTGAACTGCTTCGCGCGGGTCGCGGCGGCCTCGCCCGCTGCGCAGCCGGGGTCGGTGGACTGCGTGTGGGTGCCGACGACGTGCACCTTCGTGCCGTTCACGTCCAGTACGGCGTAGACGAAGCCCTTGTTGGAGTAGTAGTCCGAGCCGCAGGCCTCCTTGTAGACGTACTGCTCCTTGCGGAGCACCGGCCACTTGCTGAGGACGGTGACGCCGCCGTCCTCCGGGGTGAGCGCGGAGTACGCGCCTCCGGTGGCGTCCCAGCCGTCCTTGCCGCGGCCCATGACCGGGGTCTGGTACGGATACTCCGCGGCGGCGTTCGCCTTCAGGGCGTCGGAGGAGGAGTTGTCGAACGCCTCCTGGAGGACGACGACATCCTGGCCGCGGAAGAAGTTCGCAGCCGGGATCTCCTTCGCCCGGTGGTCCTGGCCCCAGTTGGGGTAGAGCGTCTTGCTGAACAGAAAGGCGTTGTATGTGAGGACCTTCAGGGCGGGGGTGCCCGCCTCGGAGGCCGGTGCGGCCGACGCGCTGGTGGCCGTGAGGAGCGGCGACGCGGCGACGGCTGTCGCGGTGGCGAGGACGGCGGCGCGCAGGCGTCGCCGAGTGGAGTGCGGCACTGAATCTCCCTGTGGGGGTGTGGGGTTGATCCGGCGCCGCACATCCAATCAGGTGCGGTTACCTTCTGGTAACCGCGGGTCGGCGGAAGGATTTATTCCGGGCGGTGGCCGTCCTGCGTGTGGACGTCGTCGTGCGCATGGATGTCGCCGTGTGCGTGGACGTTGTTCGTCGCGGCGATCTTCTTCCAGGACTTCGGCTGCGCCGCCGGGGACTTGGCGGCCGCGATCGTGGCGCCCTGTGCCGCCGGGGCCGACGGCTTGGCGGGCTCGTACAGCCAGGTGTCGAAGAAGGCGGCGAGCGGCTTGCCGGACTTCTCCTCCGCGAACTTCACGAAGTCGGCGACCGAGGCGTTGCCGTACTTGTTCTCCGTCGGCCAGGACTTGAGGATCGCGAAGAAGGTCTTGTCGCCGAGCTTGTTGCGCAGCGCCTGGAGGGCCAGCGCGCCCCGGTCGTAGACCGCGATGTCGAACTGGTTCTCCGGGCCCGGGTCGCCCGGCTTCACCGTCCAGAAGGCGTCGTCGGCCGGATGCCGGTCGTATACGTAGTCGGCGAGCTCCTGCGCGGTGCCCTCGCCCTCCTTCTCCGACCACAGCCACTGGCTGTAACGCGCGAAGCCCTCGTTGACCCAGATGTCCTTCCAGTCCTTCAGGGACACGCTGTCGCCGTACCACTGGTGGGCCAGCTCGTGCACGACGACGGAGACGTTGGTGCCCGCGTCGAACGCCTTCTTGCCGTAGAAGGGGCGGGTCTGGGTCTCCAGCGCGTAACCGGCCGGGACGTTCGGCACGTACCCGCCGAGCGCGTTGAACGGGTACGGGCCGAAGACGCCCTCCAGCCACTCCGCGACCTCGGTGGTGCGCTCGATGCTGGCCTTCGCCGCGCCCTCGTTGCTGCCCAGGTCCTTGCTGACCGCGTTGATGACCGGCAGGCCGTTGGCGGTGGTGTCCTTGGTGATGTCGAACTTGCCGACCGCGAGCGTGGTCAGGTACGTCGCCTGCGGCTTGTCCGAGCGCCAGTTGTAGCGCGTCCAGCCGAGCTTGGAGGACTGCGAGAGCAGCACGCCGTTGCTGAGCGCCTGGGTGCCGTCCGGCACGGCCACCGAGATGTCGTACGTCGCCTTGTCGGTGGGGTGGTCGTTGCTCGGGTACCACCACACCGCCGCGTCCGGCTCCTGCGCGACCACGCCGCCGTCGGGAGTGCGCGCCCACGCCGTGAACCCGTCGATCTTCAGCTCGGACGGCTTGCCCGCGTACCGGACGACGACGCTGATGTCCTTGCCCTTGGGCAGCGGCGCGGCCGGCGTCACCTCCAGCTCGTGCTTGCCGGACGCCTTGAAGGCCGCCTTCTTGCCGTTGACGCGGACCTCGCTGACCTTCAGGCCGAAGTCGAGGTTGAAGCGGGAGAGGTCCTGCGTGGTCTTCGCGAGGAGAGTCGCGGTGCCTTCCAGCAGATCCGTCTTCGGCTGGTACTTCAGGCGCAGGTCGTAGTGGGAGACATCGTACCCGCCGTTGCCGCTCTCGGGGTAGTAGGAGTCGCCCACGCCTGGCGCGCCGGGGGAGTAGTCGGCAGCCGATGCCGGGATCGCCAGCAGCAGGCTGAGTGCGGCGGCGCCCGGCACGAGGAGTCTGTGACGCACGAGTCCTCCAACTCGTCGGAGAGGCCGGTCGGTTCCGGCCTTCGTGGGGGGTGGTGCGACCCTGGTCGGGGTCGCTCCCGACCTTATGTACTCGCACGTCCCACGTCAGGTGCATGGCCATATCTGACACATGACCGACACCGGGCCGTCATGGTCACTTCCGTCCCTGACAGCCCCTTACGTCATCGCCTGACCTCGCGCTACGGTCCCGCGGGTGACCATACGCACGCGGCTGGGCCGCATACCGTGGCAAGCGTTCGTCGTGGCGGCCACCGCCGCCTTACTGGCCGTCCTGCTCCCGCCCGGCGGCGCCGCGCAGGCCGCACCCGGCGCCCCCGGGGAGAGCAGAGCCGTGTACTCCTACGACCGCGCCATCCGCGAGTCGGTATGGGTGGACACGAAGATCGACGGCGACTCGGACGGCCGGACCGACCGGGTCGCCGTCGACATCGTCCGGCCCCGCGAACCGGCGCAGCAGGGCCGCCGCATACCCGTGATCATGGACGCGAGTCCGTACTACTCCTGCTGCGGCCGCGGCAACGAGAGCCAGAAGAAGACCTACGACGCCGACGGCCGCCCCGTGCAGTTCCCGCTCTTCTACGACAACTACTTCGTGCCGCGCGGCTATGCGACGGTCCTGGTCGACCTCGCCGGCACGAGCCGTTCCGACGGGTGTGTCGACGTCGGCGGGCGCTCCGACGTCCTCTCCGCCAAGGCCGTTGTCGACTGGCTCGGTGGCCGGGCCCGCGCCTATGACTCCCGAACGGGCGGTCGCGCCGTCACCGCCGACTGGTCCAACGGCCGCACCGGCATGATCGGCAAGAGTTACGACGGCACCGTGGCCAACGGCGTGGCCGCGACAGGCGTGCCGAACCTCAAGACCATCGTGCCCATCGGCGCCATCTCCTCCTGGTACGACTACTACTTCTCCCAGGGCGCGCCGCTCTACGACTCCGGCCCCGAGTGGCTGTCGGACTACGTCGAGAGCCCCGCGGCCCGCACCCGCTGCGCCGCCGTACAGAAGGAGCTCGTCGACGGCGCCCCCAGGAGCGGCGACTGGACCGGCCTGTGGGACGCGCGCGACTACGTGCAGGACGCGCACAAGGTGAAGGCCAGCGTCTTCGTTGTGCACGGCATGCAGGACCTCAATGTCCGCACCAAGCACTTCGGGCAGTGGTGGGACGTGCTGGCGGAGAACGGGGTGGAGCGCAAGATCTGGCTCTCGCAGACCGGGCACGTCGATCCGTTCGACTTCCGGCGGGAGGCGTGGGTTTCCGCGCTGCATCGATGGTTCGATCACTACCTGATGGGTTACGAGAACGGCGTCGACCGCGCCCCGATGGCCGACATCGAGCGGGCCCCGGGGGAGTGGACGACGGACCGCGTCTGGCCCGCGCCCGGCACTGCAGCCCGTACGACCCTGCGGCCCGGTAAGGGCGAACAGCCCGGCGTCGGAGTGCTCGGGACGAAGCCCGCGCCGCCCGGCGCCACCGAGACCTTCACCGACGACCCGAAGCTGAGCGAGACCGACTGGGCCGCGCACGCCGACCAACCGACCGCCGCGAAGGCCGCGTTCAGCACCGCGCCGCTGGCCGCACCGCTGCGCCTCTCCGGCTCCGGCAAGGTCACCGTGACCGCCACCCCGTCCACCGCCACCGCGCACCTCTCGGCCGTACTGGTCGACCTCGGCCCGGCCACGATCCGCGACTACGCGGGGCAGGGCGAAGGCATCACCACGCTGGACCGGCGCTCCTGCTGGGGCGCGAGCCGGGACGGCGACAGCGCCTGCTTCAAGGAGACCGCGCCCGACACCGAGAAGGTGCGGCAGACCGTCTTCAGCCGCGGCTGGGCCGACCTCGGTACGTACGCCGACCCGCACAAGGGCCGCCCGCTGACGCCCGGGAAGCCGTACACGATCACCCTGGACCTGGCCGCGACCGACCATGTCGTACCCGCCGGGCACCGGCTCGCGCTGATCGTGGGCGGCACGGACGCCGGGCTCATCGACCCGCCGTCCACCCGGCCGACGCTCACCCTCGACCTGTCCCGCACCAAGGCCGAACTGCCCCTTACGGGCGCCGCGCGCGCCCTCTCCGGTACGCCGAAGGCCCCGCCCACCGGGGCGGGCCCGCTCGCCGGACTGGACGCGCCGCGCCCCGGCCGGCCCGTACCGGACGCCCGCTGACCACCGGGCCGGGGCCGCGGCGTACGCACGCGGCCCCGGCCCGGAGCACCCTGTCCGCTCCACCGAGGGAGGCACCACTTCGTGAGGTACTTCGTGAGGTACAGATTCCGCGCCACGCTCCTCGGCGCCGTCGCCACCGCGCTCACCACGACCTTCCTGGCCGCGCCGGCGCCCGCCACGGCCGCGGCGCACGACGGGCCGCGTACCGGCTTCGAGACCAGTAACGGCGCCCGCTGGACCACCCAGCCCGAGGAGCAGGAGCTCCTCGCCCGCATCGACCGGGACAGCGCCCGCACACGCGTCGACCGCATCGGCTCGACGAAGCAGGGCCGCCCGCTCCAGCTCGTCCGCATCGGCGCCACGCAGCCGCCCACCGCCGACCAGGTACGCCGCGGCAACTCCGTCCTGCTGATCTGCTCCCAGCACGGCAACGAGCCCTCCGGACGCGAGGCGTGCCTGTCCACGGTCCGGGACCTCGCCTACGCCACCGACGCGGCCACCCGCGGCTTCCTGGAGCACACCAGCGTCCTCGTCCTCCCGACCGCCAACCCCGACGGCCGGGCCGCGAACACCCGCGGCAACTCCGACGGCGTGGACATCAACCGCGACCACCTCGCCCTGAAGACCGCCGAGGCCCGCACGATGGCTGCGCTGTTCCGCGACTACCGCCCGGACACCGTCTACGACCTGCACGAGTACGGAGCCACCCCGCCGTACTACGACAAGGACCTGCTGTCCCTGTGGCCGCGCAGCCTCAACACCCACGACGGGGTGCACGACGAGGCCAGTACGCTCTCCGAGCGGTACGTACGCCCCACCGTGGAGGACAGCGGCTTCAGTACCGGCATCTACGGCATCTGGACCGACCCGGAGACCGGCGAGCCCATCAAGCAGGTGGCGGGCGACGGACAGGAGCGCATCCTGCGCAACGCGGCAGGCGTGAAGAACTCCGTCGGGCTGCTCGTCGAGACCCGTACGACGCCGCTCACGCAGGCCGAGAAGGACGACCCGGCCGTGAACAACCGGCGCCGGGTGGACTCCCAGCTCGCCGGGCTGAAGGGCACGTTCGCCTTCCTCGATGAGCGCCGTGGCCGGATCGAGGCGGCCACCACAGCGGCGCGGCTGGCAGGATACGCGGACCGCGGACCCGTCTACTTCGGCGGCGCCGACAACGATCCGGCAACGGACGAGGAGATCCTGCAGGACCCGCCGTGCGCTTACCGGCTGAACAAGGAAAGCTATGCGCAGGTCGGAGACGAGCTCGCACTGCACGGTATACGGGCCGAGCGCGACGGTGACGGTGCCGTCGTGCGGCTGCGCCAGTCCCAGCGGGCGCTCGTGCCGCTGCTGCTCGATGAACGATCGGCATATCACCTTACGGCCGCGAAGCCGTCGACCGCGTGTTAAACCGTGGTAGGGGGTAATGGCTAGGGGAAATCCAGCCCATCGAAAGGTCACCACGTGACGGACAGAGAGAACGAACCGGGGGGCGGGAACGGGGCAATGACCCCGATCGACCTGCCCCCGGAGTCGCAAGGTGCCCGCCCCGCCCGGACCGACCGAGTGGTCTTCGGCGTGACGGCACTGCTCACCCTGGCCTTCATTGTCTGGGGAGCGACCTCCACCGAGTCACTCGAGAGCGCATCGGGCACGATGCTCGACTGGCTCATCAGGAACGGCGGATGGGCCTTCGTACTGGCCGCATCCGGTTTTGTGATCTTCGCGATCTGGCTGGCGATCAGCAAATACGGGCGCATCACACTGGGAAGGGAGGGCGAGCAGCCGGAGTTCCGTACGGTCTCCTGGATCGCGATGATGTTCAGCGCCGGCATGGGCATCGGCCTGATGTTCTACGGCGTGAGCGAGCCGCTGGGGCACTTCAGCACCCATCCGCCGGGCACCCACCCCCGGGACGCCGCGCAGGCCATGGATACGGCGATGGCCACCACGCTGTTCCACTGGACGCTGCACCCGTGGGCGATCTACGCGGTGGTGGGACTCGGCATCGCGTACAGCACCTTCCGGCGGGGCCGTCGGCAGACGATAAGTGCCGTTTTCACCCCGCTCATCGGGTCCCGGCGGGCCAACGGAACGGGCGGCCGGATCATCGACATCCTCGCGATCTTCGCGACGCTCTTCGGGTCGGCCGCCTCGCTGGGCCTGGGGGCACTGCAGATCGGCAGCGGCATCAAGGTCCTCGGCTGGATGGACAGCGTCAGCACGACCCTGCTGGTCGGCATCATCACCGTGCTGACGATCGCGTTCATCCTGTCCGCGGTCTCCGGCATCGCCAAGGGCATTCAGTGGCTGTCCAACATCAACATGGTGCTGGCGCTGATCCTGGCCGTCTTCGTGTTCGTCGCGGGGCCGACCATCCTCATCCTGAACATGGTGCCCACCGGAGTCGCCACGTTCTTCGACGAACTGCCGCAGATGGCCGGCCGTACGGGCGCCAGCAGCGGTGAGGGTGTCGACGGCTGGCTGCGCAGCTGGACGGTCTTCTACTGGGCGTGGTGGATCTCCTGGACGCCCTTCGTGGGCATGTTCATCGCGCGCATCAGCCGGGGCCGCACGATCCGTCAGTTCGTCGGCGGCGTCATCCTGGTGCCCAGCGTCGTGAGCCTCATCTGGTTCGCGATCTTCGGGCAGTCCGCGATGTTCCTGAAGGAGCGCAAGCAGCTGTCGGACACCTCCTCCGTGGAGGGGCAGCTCTTCGATGTGCTGCACCAGTACCCGGTCGCCACCCTCATGAGCGTCATTGTCATGATCCTGGTCGGCATCTTCTTCGTGTCCGGTGCGGACGCCGCGTCCATCGTGATGGGCACGCTGTCCCAGAAGGGCACCATGGAGCCGACCAAGCCCGTCGTCATCTTCTGGGGCACGGTCACCGGCGCGGTCGCCGCGATCATGCTGCTCATCGGCGGCGGCAGCGGCGACGCCCTCACAGGTCTGCAGAACCTCACGATCCTGGTCGCGGCGCCGTTCACACTCGTCATGATCGCCATGTGTTGGTCGTTGCTGAAGGACCTGCGGAGCGACCCGCTCATCGTGCGCGGCCAGATCGGCGAGGAGGTCATCGAGGCCGCGGTCGTGGCCGGACACGAGAAGTACGAGGGCGACTTCGAGATCCGGATCGGGCCGTCCAACGGCGGCTCGGGGGAGACGGCGACGGTCGTCAGCGACAAGGACGGTCCGGCTCCGGCGGGTACCGGGAAGGACTGACCGGAAGGGACTGACCGGGAACGACTGTAGGCGCGTCAAGGGAGCGGAGGGCCGTCGCGGCCCTCCGCTCCGGCGCGTCCGGACGCGCTCGGGCCGCCGCGGCCGGGCGTTTTCACACCGCCGCGGCCGGGCGTTTTCACACTGCCGCGTCCAGCAGCCGGACCACCTCGTCCGCGCAGCCCCACGCCACGGTGACGCCCGCGCCGCCGTGCCCGTAGTTGTGCACGCACAGCCCGCCGCCGGGCAGTCGCTCGGCCTCCAGCCGCACCGCGGGCCGGGCCGGGCGCAGCCCCACCCGGTGCGCGAGGATCCGCGCGTCGGCCAGCGCGGGGTGGATGCGGGCACAGCGCGCCACGATCGCCTCGGCGACCGCCGGATCGGGCTCGGTGGACCACGCGCCCTCCACGGCGGTGCCGCCCAGCACGACGCCGTACGGCTGCGGCAGTACGTACGTCGTGGTGTCCGCGTGGCCGTCGGCGGCGACGAACCACTCCTCGATGCCGGGATTCTCGACGATGACCAGCTGTCCCTGTACGGGGCGTACGTCCGGGTCGGGCACCAGTTCCCGGGCGCCCAGCCCCGAGCAGTTCACCACCGCGCCGGCCTCCCGCGCGAGGGCGTCCAGGGAGCCGGCGGGGCGCCGCTCCACGGTGCCGCCGGCCGCGGCCAGCCGCCGCTCCAGATAGGCGAGGTGGGCCGGCATGTCCACCAACGGGGTGCGGGCCCGCAGGCCCTGGGGTATCCCGGCGGGCAGCTCTTCGGGGCGCGCGGCGCGCAGCCCCGGTAGCGCCGCCCGCCACCGCTCCGGTGCCGACGCCTCCGCCATCGTGCCGGTCACCATCCGTACGCCCGCGCCCTCGGTCTCCGCGAGGCCCGCCAGCGCTTCGTAGCCGCGCACCGACCACTCGACCGCCGCCTCCTCCGGCTGGATGCGGTACGGCCAGCACAGCCCGCCCGCCACCGAGGACGTCGTCCCCGCGGCCTCGTCACGGCTGAGCACCCGGACCGTACGGCCGGTCTCGGCGAGCTGGAAGGCGCAGGTCAGTCCGGTGACACCGGCCCCGATCACGATCACATCGTTCGTCATGAGGGGACCGTATCCGGAGCCTCGCCGCACTTTTGTGATCTTGGGTTAACCCTCCGGCAGCGACTCGGACAAACCGGGACCTTAGGCTGGTACCAGCACACCGTCGGCCGACGACGCCCCACGGACCGTCCTGTACTCGTACGCAGCGAAGACCTCTTACGCACCGTCCCGCATCCGTACGCAGCCGACTCAAGGAGGCCCATGCCCCGCGCCGTACCCGTCTGGCTCGCCCACCCCTTCCGCTGGCAGCGGCTCCCTGTGCCGTGGCCGGCGGTGGTCAGAGGGGCGCTGTGCGCCGGACCGCTGCTGGGCGCGGGCGTCGCCACCGGGCACCCGGCGGCCGGCGTCCTCGCGGGCCTGGGCGCGATGCTCGCGGGCGTCAACGACCGGCCCGGCACCCGGCGCAGGGGCGTCGTGCACATCGGGCTGCCCGCGCTGGCCGTCGCCCTGGGCATGTTCGCCGGCGCCTCCCTCGCGGACGTCGGCTGGTGGCTGGTGCTCGCCCTCTTCGGCATCGGGTTCGTCTCCGGCGCCGGCAGCGTCGCCGGGCCCGTACGCTCCGCCGCCGGCATGCAGATGCTGGCCGCCGCGATCCTCGGCGCCGGCATGCCGCTGCCGCACTTGGAGCCGTGGACCAAGGGCCTGCTGACGCTGGCCGGCGCCGGCTGGCTGCTCCTGCTGCGGCTGGTGCTGCGCTCGCCGCGGCCCCCGGGCGGGTCGCTCAGCGGCGAGCGCGGGGCCGTCGCCACCGTCTTCGACGCGCTCGCCGACGCGCTGGCGGCCGTCGGCACGCCGGGCGCCGAACCGGCCAGGCGCCGGCTGACCACGGCACTGGACCGGGCCGACGAGGCCATGCGGCTGCGCCGGCTGCTGCGCCGCAGGCCCCGTACCGACGAGCGCCGCCTCATCGAACGCTTCGCCGCCGCCACCGCGCTCTGCGAAGCCAGCGTCGCCCTGCTCTGGGAGGCCCGCCCGCTGCCGGCCCGGGTGGCACAGGGCCCGCGCGCCCTCGCCAGGTCACTGCGCACCGGTCGGGCCCCCGGCCGGCTCCCGGCACCCGAGACCTCCACGCCTGCGCGCAGCGCCTTCGACCGGGCACTGCTGGACGCGGCGGTCGTCTTCGCCCGCACCCAGCCACCGGCCGCCGGCACGGCGGCGGGGGCCACGGACGAACGGCTCCTACGGGGGCTGCGTTCCGCCGCTCCCGTGGATGCACCGGAGCACCGGGTACCGGAGGAGGACAGTGGCGCCTGGGCCCCCTTCGGGTCGCGCGCCGCCTTCGAGACCGGGCGCTGGGCCTCCTTCGTGCGCGGCGTCGCGGGCGTGTTCGCCTGGCGGCGCGGGCCCGGCCGCCGCGTCTTCGGGCCCGCCGGGCGCGACTACGGACTGCGGGTCGGCGTTTGCATCGCGGCCTGCACCGCCATGGCGCTGCTGCTGCGTGCGGAGCACTGGTACTGGCTGCCCGCCACCGCCACGTTCCTCGTCAAGCCCGACCTCGGCCCGCTGTTCTCCCGTACGGTCAACCGCTTCGCCGGTACTGCCTGCGGCGTGCTGGTCTTCGCCGTGGCCGGACTGGCGCTGCCCGACGCGTGGTGGCCCGTGGTGATGGCCACGGCGGGCGGCGCGCTGCTGCCCTTCGCGACCCGGCACTTCGCCCTGCAGACCGTCGCCATCACCCTCATGGTGCTGTCGTTCGTGCACGTCAGCGGCGCACCGGAGGCCGCGCCCGAGCGGATCCTCGACACCTCGATCGCCTGCCTCATCGTGCTGGTCGTCGGCCACCTGCCGCGGCTGGCGGACCCGCGGCGCCGGGTCGGCCCACGGGTCGGCGCCGCGCTGCACTGCACGGAGGCGTACTTGCGGCAGGTCCTGGCGACCGAGCCGGGGACGGACACGGGGGAGCGGCTGGCGCTGCGCCGGGCGGCCTACCAGGCGCTGGGCGAGGCCCGTACCGCCGCCGAGACGGCGGCCGCCGAGCTGCTCGCGCACCGCCGCGGCGACCCCGACTGGCCGACCGTCGTCAAGGCCGCCGAGCGCATCGTGGACGCGACCACGGCGGCGGCCGTCCGCCTGGACCAGGGCGCGCAGCGCCCCAGCGAGGAGGACGCGCGCCGACTGTGCGCCGTCCTCACGGACATGGCGACCGCCCTGAACTCCCCCCGCCCCCACCGCCCCCGCCCGCTCCCACCCCCCGCCCTGGACTCGGCCCCGAACTGCGCCACCCTCAGCGACGTCGCGACCGAACTGGAGCGAATGCGGGGGTACGCGGGGGCGGTGTGAGCCGCACGGCGGCGCAGCGCCTGGAGGTGCCTCAGTGGGTGCGGTGCGCGCCGCCGTTCACGTGCAGCACCTGGCCCGTGATGTGCCGCGCCGCCGGGGAGGCGAGGAACGCCACCGTGCCGGCGATGTCCGCGGGCGAGCCGGCCCGGCCGACGGCGGTCTCGGTCACCAGCTCCGTACGCCTCTCGTCCGTGAGCCGGTCCCGGAAGAACTCGGTGTCGGCGATGTAGCCGGGCGCGACCACGTTGGAGGTGATCCCGCGCTTCCCCAGGGCACCGGCCAGGTCGATGTTCCACACCGACAGCCCGGCCTTGGCCGCGCCGTACGAGCCGCCTCCCCGGGCGCCGGCGATCGACCCGATGTGCACCACCGCACCGCCCACGGAGAGCCGCCCCTCCAGGGCCTTCGTCGTCAGCGCGGCGCTGACCAGGTTCGCGTCGAGGTTGGCGCGGAAATCCCGGGCGTACGCGGCCAGGTCCGACGCCGCGTCGGTGTCGAAGTCGGTGTTCCCGCCCGCGTTGTTGACCAGTACGTCGATGCTGTCGGGCAGTTCGGTGAGCAGCCGGGTGACCGCTTCGGGATCGGTGTGGTCGCAGACCACGGCCCGGGCGCCGATCCCGTCCGCCGCTTCCTTGAGCGGGCCGATGCGGCGGCCGGTGACGACGACGGCCTCTCCCTGCTCGGCGAAGTGCTGGGCGATCGCGCGGCCGATACCCGTGCTGCCGCCGGTGACCAGGACGTTGCGTGGCATAAGCTGAGTTCCTCGCATTCATTCAGGTCTAAATTTAGAGCTAAACGTAGCACTCGGAAGGGGCACCGTGGCAAGAGAAACGAGGGCGGAGGCCGGGGACCGCCGACCGGAGGGCGGGGTGCCCTCCGACCCGGTGCGCGACATCGCCGCCGCGTGGGAGCGCGAGCGACCGGGTACGCCCGTCTCCTCCATCGGGATCGTCACGAGCATCTGGCAGCTCGCCAAGCTCTTCGGCGACGACCGGCGCCGGGTCCTCGCCCGAGCCGGTGTGGACACCGCCACCCTGGACCTGCTCAGCGTGCTGCGGCGCAGCGGCGCGCCCTACACGCTCAGCACCCGCGAGATCGGCCGCCGCAGCATGATCACGGCCGGCGCCGTCTCGCAGCGCGTGGCACGTGCCGAACGGGAGGGCCTGGTGGCGCGCCACCCCGCGCAGGGGCGTCCGCGTACCGTCGAGGTCACGCTGACCGAGACCGGACACGAGGTCGTCGAGGCGACCGTGGATCAGGTGCTCCACCGGGAGGCCGAACTGCTCGACGGTCTCGATCCGGCCCGGCAGGACCAGCTGACCGACCTGCTCCGCACCCTCCTCCAGGATGTGCAGCAGCGGCTCGGAGACGACCGCCTGACACACGTCGGCGACGACTGAGGCCGGTCCCCGCACAGCGGCGGGCGGCCGGGACGTCCTTACGCCCCGGCCGCCCGCCGCTCCGTCTACGGGCTCAGCGCCCGCCCTTGTAGGGGCCGTCAGCGCCGCCCCGTAAGGCCGTCAGCGCCCGCCCTTGTCCTTGCCGAGCAGGCCCGCGCGGCGCAGTGCGTCGGCCATCGCGCCGTTCGCGGGGGCCGCGTCCCGGCTGCCGCCGCGGCCGCCGCGGTCGTTGCCGCCATTGCCGCCGCGCCGGCCCTGGCCGCCGCCACCGCCCTGGCTGCCGCCCTGCCGCTGCCGCGGGGCGCCCCCGCCACGCCGCTCACCGCGTTCGCCGCGCTCTTCGCGACGACCGCCGCGGCCGCCGCCCTGACCGCCCTGACCGGCCGCCGCCGTGTGGTCGTCGTCCAGCCGCAGCGTCAGCGAGATGCGCTTGCGCGGGATGTCGACGTCGAGCACCTTCACGCGCACGATGTCGCCCGGCTTCACCACGTCACGCGGGTCCTTCACGAACGTCTTCGACATCGCCGAGACGTGGACGAGACCGTCCTGGTGGACGCCGATGTCGACAAAGGCACCAAAAGCGGCGACGTTCGTGACGACGCCCTCCAGGAGCATTCCGGCCTGCAGGTCGCCGATCTTCTCGACGCCCTCCTTGAAGGTGGCCGTCTTGAACTCGGGCCGCGGGTCGCGCCCCGGCTTCTCCAGCTCGCCCAGGATGTCCGTCACCGTCGGCAGACCGAAGGAGTCGTCCACGAAGTCGGCCGGCTTCAGGGTGCGCAGCACAGCGGTGTTGCCGATCAGCGAGGGCACGTCGCTGCCCGCTGCAGTGACGATCCGCCGCACCACCGGGTACGACTCCGGGTGCACGCTGGAGGCGTCCAGCGGGTCGTCGCCGCCCCGGATGCGCAGGAAGCCCGCGCACTGCTCGTACGCCTTCGGGCCCAGCCGCGCCACGTCCTTGAGCGCCTTGCGGGTACGGAACGGGCCGTTGGCGTCGCGGTGCGCCACGATGTTGTCGGCCAGGCCCGAGCCGATGCCGGAGACGCGGGAGAGGAGCGGCGCGGAGGCGGTATTGACGTCCACGCCGACGCCGTTCACGCAGTCCTCGACCACCGCGTCCAGGGAGCGCGAGAGCTTCACCTCGGAGAGGTCGTGCTGGTACTGACCGACCCCGATCGACTTCGGGTCGATCTTGACCAGTTCCGCCAGCGGGTCCTGAAGGCGGCGCGCGATGGAGACCGCGCCACGGAGGGACACGTCCAGCTCCGGCAGCTCCTGGGAGGCGAACGCGGAGGCGGAGTACACCGAGGCGCCGGCCTCCGAAACCATCACCTTCGTGAGCTTCAGCTCCGGCTGCGCGGCGATCAGGTCGGCGGCCAGCTTGTCCGTCTCGCGCGACGCCGTACCGTTGCCGATCGCGATGAGCTCCACATTGTGCTCACGGGCGAGCTTCGCCAACGTGGCCAGCGCGGCGTCCCACTTCTGCTGCGGCACGTGCGGGTAGATCGTGTCCGTCGCGGCCACCTTGCCGGTCGCGTCCACGACGGCGACCTTCACGCCCGTACGGAAGCCGGGGTCCAGGCCCATCGTGGCGCGGGTGCCGGCCGGCGCGGCCAGCAGCAGGTCGCGGAGGTTCGACGCGAAGACCCGTACGGCCTCGTCCTCGGCGGCCTGGCGCAGCCGCAGCCGCAGGTCGATGCCGAGGTGGACCAGGACGCGGGTGCGCCAGGCCCAGCGCACGGTGTCCAGCAGCCAGCCGTCGGCCGCGCGGCCGCGGTCGGCGATCCCGAACCGCTGGGCGATGGACACCTCGTACGACGTCCGGCCCTCGACCGGCTCGGTCTCCGGCTCCAGCGCGAGGTCGAGGATCTCCTCCTTCTCGCCGCGGAACATCGCCAGTACGCGGTGCGAGGGCAGCTCCGTGAACGGCTCGGCGAAGTCGAAGTAGTCGGCGAACTTCGCGCCCGCCTCCTCCTTGCCCTCGCGCACCTTCGAGGCCACCTGCCCGCGGGTCCACATCCGCTCGCGCAGCTCTCCGATGAGGTCCGCGTCCTCGCTGAACCGCTCGGTGAGGATGGCCCGCGCGCCTTCGAGGGCCGCGGCCGGGTCGGCCACGCCCTTGTCCGCGTCCACGAACGCGGCAGCGGCCGCCTGCGGCTCCACCGACGGATCGCTCAGGAGGCCGTCCGCGAGGGGCTCCAGACCCGCCTCACGGGCGATCTGGGCCTTCGTCCGCCGCTTGGGCTTGAACGGCAGGTAGATGTCCTCCAGGCGGGCCTTGGACTCCGCGCCCCGGATCTGCGCCTCAAGGGCCGCGTCCAGCTTCCCCTGGGACCGTACGGACTCCAGGACCGCCGTCCGCCGCTCCTCCAGCTCCCGCAGGTACCGCAGCCGCTCCTCCAACGCGCGCAGCTGCGCGTCGTCGAGCATCTCCGTGGCTTCCTTGCGGTACCGGGCGATGAACGGCACGGTCGAGCCGCCGTCGAGCAGTTCGACCGCGGCCTTCACCTGCCGCTCCTTGACGCCGAGCTCTCCGGCGATCCTGCTCTCGATGGACCCGAGGGCCCCGTCGGCCCCGGGGGCCCGGGTGGGTCCGGTGGACTCGGTGGTTGCCGTCACGATGCTCCCGACCTGCCTTCTCGCGCTGTGCTTGAGCCTGCATTGTGCAGGGTCGCGGTACGGCCTGTCGCGTGACCCGGGCAGGAGGGCACAGGTGTGACAAGAGGCACGGCCTTCGGGGGCGGGCGGCCCGCCCCCGAAGGCGGCGGCTCAGCCCTGGCCGAACAGGTCGGCGGGAAAAGCCCCGTTGCCCACCGCGGTGGTGGTGAACTCGGTGGCCAGCTCGGTCAGCCGGGCGACACCTTCGGCGCCGAGGTGCTCGTACGGGGCCGCGTCGAGCCGGTCGGTGGCCTCCTCCAGGTCGGCGCGGAGCTTCGTACCGGCCTCGGTCAGGCCGAAGTCGGCGTCCAGGATGCCGCGGTCGCGCAGCGCCTCACGCGCGTCCTGCCACTCCTCGGCGGACCAGCCGCGGGTCGCCAGGATCCACTTGGTGCTCATGCCGCGGCCGCTGGCGGTGTGCGAGGCCAGCGCCTCCAGGGGGCCCAGGCCCGCGTCGGCGAGCGCGATGAGGTGGCCGTCGCCGCGGTGTTCGCGCAGCAGGGTCGCGGCGTGCCAGTACGCCAGGTGCGGCGCGTCCGGTACGGGCAGGTCGGCGTGGGCGGCGTACAGCGGACGGGCGTGCCGGGAACACGCCTCGGCGGCGCACAGCGCGAGCCGGGCCGCCTCGGCCATCCTGTCGGACTCCACGAGCTCGTCGCCGAGCAGTCTGCGCAGCGTGCTGTCGGCCGCGCGCAGCCGCGCGTCGAGCACCTGCTGCGGGGTGACGGCCGCCCAGGCGTCCGGGATGTGCCGGGCGATCAGCTCGTACTTGAAGTTGTAGAACGTCGCGGCGATGACACCGGGGCCCACCGGGCCCATGGCGGCGGCCCGGCCCAGGAAGTAGGCGGCGCTGCGGTCCTCGATACCGAGCTTCGCCAGCTCCTGGGGGAAGTCGGGCGCGAAGTACACCGTGGAGTGCAGCGGGTTGATGACGTTGTGGCAGTGCCGTCCGGCGCGGTCCGGCAGCGCGGAGTGGTCCTGCGGGGAAGCCGTTGTAGTCATGGCGGCACGTTACCGACCCGTCGGTATGTCGGGTAGGCCGGGGGCAGGACCCGGCGCATGGCAGGAAAGGTGGGAAAGTCGTCATTGCCGCCATCCGGCTGCGCGCCCAGGATGGCCTCATGCCACCGCACGACGTACGAGACGTACTGGTCGTCCTCTTCGACGACGTCCAGAGCCTGGACGTCACCGGCCCGCTGGAGGTCTTCGCGGGCGCCGACCTCTGCGTGCCCGGCGCCTACCGGATCCGTACCGCCACGCTCGACGGCGGACCGGCCCGCACCTCCAGCGGCCTGCGGCTCACCCCGGACCTCGCGCTGGCCGACGCCGCGCCCCCGGACACCCTCCTCGTGCCCGGCGGGCCGGGCACCCACGACCCCGACCCACGGCTCGTCGACCGGCTGCGTACGGAGGCGCCGCGGGCCCGCCGCATGGTCTCGGTGTGCTCGGGCGCGTTCCTGCTGGCCGCCGCCGGGCTGCTGGACGGTCACCGCGCCACCACCCACTGGGCCCTGAGCGACGAGCTGGCCGACCGCTTTCCCGGCGTCGAGGTCGACCCCGAACCGATCTTCATCCGGGACGGCGACCTGGCGACCTCCGCCGGCGTCACATCGGGCATCGACCTCGCGCTGGCCCTCGTGGAGGAGGACCTCGGCCGGGACGTCGCGCTGACCGTCGCCCGCCATCTCGTCGTCTTCCTGCGCAGGCCCGGCAATCAGACGCAGTTCAGCGCCCAGCTCGCCGCGCAGACCGCGGAGCGCCCCCCGCTGCGCGAGGTGCAGCACTGGATCACCGAGCACCCGGCCGCCGACCTCTCGGTGGACGCGCTGGCTGCCCGCTGCGGCCTCTCACCTCGCCATTTCGCCCGCGCTTTCCGCGACGAAGTCGGTATGACGCCAGGTCGCTATGTCGACAGAGTCCGGCTGGAGGCCGCGCGCCGGCTCCTGGAGGACACCACCGACGGCGTCGAACGCGTCTCCAGGCGCTGCGGTTACGGCACTCCCGAAGCCATGCGCCGTGCCTTCATGCGCGCACTCGGCACCGGCCCGGCGGAGTACCGGCGCCGCTTCCGGCCGCACCAGCAGACCGCGTGACCCAACAGACCGCGCGCCCCACACCTTGCGAAACGCCTTCTGAACCGCCTTCCGAAGCACCCTCCGAAGGGACAGCCATGCAGATCGCCATCCTTCTCTACGACCGCTTCACCGCACTCGACGCCATCGGGCCCTTCGAGACGCTGCGGGGGCTCCCGGGCGCCGAGACCGTGTTCGTGGCCCGGCGGACCGGACCCGTGCGCAACGACAGCGGGCAGCTGGCGATGGTCGCGGAAGCGACGCCGGACGAGGTGACGCGCCCCGACATCCTGGTCGTGCCCGGCGGACCCGACCTGTCCGCGGTGCTGACGGACGACGCGCTGCTCGACTGGCTGCGGACCGTCGACGCCGCCACCACCTGGACCACGTCCGTCTGTACGGGGTCGCTGCTGCTGGCCGCCGCCGGACTGCTCAAGGGGCGGCGCGCCACCTCTCACTGGCTCGCGCTCGACCGGCTGAAGGAGTACGGCGCCGAACCCACCGGCGAGCGGGTCGTCTTCGACGGCAAGTACGTGACGGCGGCCGGGGTGTCGTCCGGCATCGACATGGGCCTGAGCCTGCTCGGCCGGCTGGGCGGCGACGAGCTGGCCCAGACGGTCCAGCTGGCCATCGAGTACGACCCGCAGCCCCCGTACGACAGCGGCTCGCCGGAGAAGGCCCCGGCCGCGATCGTCGAAGCGCTGCGCGTCGGCTGAGCCACGTGGGCTTACCGGGCGCTCACACCGTCCATTCGAAGCGCGGCGCCCGGCGCTCCAGGAAGGCGGTGACGCCCTCCGCGGTGTCACCGCTGCCGCGCGCCTGCTCCTCCCAGTACGCGATGCGCGCGTCGTCGGCGGGGCCGTCGGCGAACTCCTTCGCCGCCGCCTGGGTCAGCTGCGACCGGCTCGCCAGTACGGCGGAGAAGTCCGCGACCCGCTTGTCCAGCTCGCCCTCCGGCAGTACCTCGTCCACGAGCCCGGTGCGCAGCGCCCGCTCGCAGCCGATCAACTCACCCGAAAACAGGAGGTACTTGGCGGTCGCCGGGCCGACCAGCCGCACCAGCCGCTGGGTGGACGCGGCCGGGTAGACGATGCCCAGCTTCGCCGGCGTGATGCCGAACAGCGCGCCCTCCTCGGCGAACCGCAGGTCGCAGGCGGCCGCCAGCTGGCTGCCGCCGCCCACGCAGTAACCGCGGATCGCGGCCAGCGACGGCTTGGGGAAGGCGGCGAGCGCTTCCTCGGCGGTCTGTGCGAGGCCCCGGTTCTCGTCCCCCGATTCCCGCAGCGACCCGATGTCCGCGCCCGCGCAGAAGGTGTTGCCCGCGCCGGTCAGTACGAGTACGCGTACGGAACGGTCATCGGCCAGCCGGCCCACCAGCTCGGGCACCGCCCGCCACATGTCGGCCGTCATGGCGTTCCGCTTGGCGGGGTTGCTGATCGTGACGATCGCCGTGCCGTCGCTGACGCGCGTACTGAGCCCTGGGGTCATGGTGGGGATCGTAGAGCGGCAGGACCGGCCGCGTCCCGGCCGCAGGAGCGTGATCACCACCACGCCCGGCCCTGTATCGCCGCCCCAATATCCGCGCGCCCCCTGCCCGTCCCGCCGCTACGATCGGCGGTCTGATGTCTGCCACCCTCGTTGCCAAGAATCTCGCCGCCGGGCACGGCGACCGGACGCTCTTCTCCGGGCTCGACCTCGTCGTCGCGCCCGGTGAGGTGATCGGGCTGGTCGGTGCCAACGGAGCGGGCAAGTCCACGCTGCTGCGGCTCTTCGCGGGGCTGGACTCCCCGCAGGAGGGAGACCTGCGGCTGAGCCCCGCCACCGCGACCGTCGGCCACCTCCCACAGGAGCCCGAGCGGCGACCGGGGGAGTCCGTCCGTGACTTCCTCGCCCGCCGTACCGGTGTGACCGCGGCCCAGCAAGCCCTGGACGAGGCCACCCAGGCGCTGGTCGAGGAGAAGCCGGGCGCGGACGACGCGTACGCGGCCGCCCTGGAGCGCTGGCTCGCGCTCGGCGCCGCCGACCTGGACGAGCGGGCCGAGGAGACCGCGGCCCAGCTGGGCCTGGCGGTCGGCCTGGACCAGCAGATGACCGCGCTCTCCGGCGGCCAGGCGGCCCGCGCCTCGCTCGCCTCCCTCCTCCTCTCCCGGTACGACGTCTTCCTCCTCGACGAGCCGACCAATGACCTGGACCTGGACGGCCTGGAGCGGCTGGAACGGTTCGTCACCGGCCTGCGCGCCGGGACCGTGCTGGTCAGCCACGACCGCGAGTTCCTGACCAGGACCGTGGACCGGGTGGTCGAACTGGACCTGGCGCAGCAGCAGGTGAACACCTACGGGGGCGGGTACGCCGCGTATCTGGAGGAGCGCGAGCGGGCGCGGCGGCACGCGCGCGAGGAGTACGAGGAGTACGCCGAGACCAAGGCGTCCCTGGAGGCGCGCGCCCATCTCCAGCGGAACTGGATGGAGAAGGGCGTCAAGAACGCCCGCCGGAAGGCCACGGACAACGACAAGATCGCCCGAAAGGGGCGGGTGGAGGCGACCGAGAAGCAGGCAGCCAAGGCCAAGCAGACGCAGCGCATGATCGAGCGCCTGGACGCCGTCGAGGAGCCGCGCAAGGAGTGGGAGCTGCGGATGGAGATCGCCGCGGCGCCGCGCTCCGGAGCGGTGGTCGCCACGCTGCGCGGCGCGTGCCTCAAGCGCGGCGACTTCCGCTTCGGCCCGGTGGACCTCCAGATCGACTGGGCGGACCGGGTCGCGATCACCGGCCCGAACGGCTCCGGCAAGTCCACCCTCCTCGGTGCGCTGCTGGGCCGCCTCCCGCTGGACGAGGGGCAGGCGTACCTGGGGCCCGGCGTGGTCGTCGGGGAGATCGAGCAGGCCCGCGGGCAGCTCTTCCAGCGTCCGGAGGCGGCCGGCGAACCGCTCCTGGACGCCTTCCGCCGCTCCGTCCCCGACATGGCGCCGGCGGACGTGCGGACGCTGCTGGCGAAGTTCGGGCTCAAGGCCGGTCACGTGCTGCGCCCGGTGGCCACGCTGTCGCCGGGGGAGCGGACCCGGGCGGCGCTCGCCCTCCTGCAGGGCCGCGGGGTGAACCTCCTCGTACTGGACGAGCCGACCAACCACCTCGACCTCCCGGCGATCGAGCAGCTGGAGTCGGCGCTCGCGTCGTACAACGGCACGCTGCTGCTGGTCAGCCACGACCGCCGGCTGCTGGAGGCGGTGCATACCACCCGGCGGATCGAGGTGGCGGACGGGCGGGTCGCCGAGCGCTGAGCGCGCAGCCCGGCGCACGGCCCGTCGAGTGCGCTGACCGGAAGCCGCCGTACGGCGTCCGGTAATGGATTTGGCCCTGTGGCACGGAACCCGTAAGGTTGTGTTCACCGACGCGGGGTGGAGCAGCTCGGTAGCTCGCTGGGCTCATAACCCAGAGGTCGCAGGTTCAAATCCTGTCCCCGCTACTGACGCAACAGTGCGTGTCAGAGGCCCCTTCCTCCGGGAAGGGGCCTCTGCTGTATGCGCCGGGGGCGAAGCGGGAGAAAAGGCATCTCTTCCCGGCAGTTCTTGAACAAGAACAAAAGGGGCAGAGTCGATCCCCGGCGTGATCGCCACGCAGAAAAGCGGTCGGAAGCTGTCGATAAGTGCTGACTTTTTGTCAGCAGGCCAGTCCGGACGATGGGATTCCCAACACTCGAAGGGTGAGGATGCCTTCCGGACCCCCAGCCGAACCCCCTGAGGAGCTGACGGCCCCGCTCGCGTACGAAGGTGTCTGGAGGTTCACCGCTCCGGCACTGGAGTCCTCGGTGCCACAGGCGCGGCACGCGGTACGGGATCTGCTCCGCGACCGGCGCGTGCCGGCGGGGCCCGACATCGTGGACGGCCTGCTGCTGATCACGTCCGAGCTGGTCACCAACGCGGTGCAGCACGCAGCCCTGCTCTCCCCGCAGATCGCCGTCGAGCTGGCGGTCGGCGCGGACTGGGTGCGGGTCGCCGTCGAGGACAACCACCCCTACCGCCCCAAGGCACTGGAGGCCGACGAGGAGGACCTCGGCGGCCGCGGCCTCTGGCTGATCAAGATGATCACGACGGAGGCGGGCGGGAAGTGCGGCGTGGAGCACACGGTGAGCGGCGGCAAGGTCGTCTGGGCCGAACTGCCGCTCGCCCGTGTGCCGGCGCCTACCAGCCCGCCGTCGTCCCTGTGAGCTCCCGGATCGCCGGGCGCGCCGCGTCCAGCACGGTCATGAACCACACCGAGAACGGCGCCTCGGCGTGCCGCCGGGCCAGCTCGTCCGGCGTCACGAAGGCGTACTCCCCGACCTCCTCGGGGTCCGGCTGCGGAGTGTCCCGGACCAGGCCCACGAAGAGGTGGTTGTACTCCTGCTCGACCAGCCCGGACTCCGGGTCCGGGTGGTTGTAGCGCACGGTGCCGGCCTCGCCGAGCAGCGACGGGGCGAGGCCCAGCTCCTCTGCGGTGCGCCGGGCAGCGGCCGCGAACGGCTTCTCGCCCGGATACGGGTGGCCGCAGGCGGTGTTGGACCACACGCCGGGGGAGTGGTACTTCCCCAGTGCCCGGCGCTGCAGCAGCAGCCGGCCCTGCTCGTCGAAGAGGAAAACGGAGAAGGCCCGGTGCAGCTGCCCGGGTGCCTGATGGGCGGCGAGCTTCTCCGCCGTGCCGATCGTTCTACCGTCCTCGTCCACCAACTCCAGCATGATCGGCTCGTCGGCCGTGTCCGTCGCCGTCATCGCGGCGGTCCCGGTGGTCTGTCCGTTGGCAGGTGTGATCGGCATGCCCATCCTTTGTGATTCCTCGGTCCTCGATGGTCAAGTCTGCCCTAGTAGCGCCCGTATCAGACGTACGGCGGCGCCTCGTGTGCGGCGTGGCAGAACCCGCAGCGTGAGGCACAGCGCGCAGCAGGGGCCGCGCGCCGGCTCAGACGGACCGGGCGCCGTCCCCCACCGCACCGAGTGCCTCCGGGTGCCGCAGGCACCAGCCCTCCCAGGCCGAGGCGACCATCGCGTCGATGCCGTGCCGCGCCTGCCAGCCCAGCTCCTTGGTGGCCAGCTCGCAGGAGGCGACCACCCGCGCCGGGTCGCCGGCCCGCCGCCCCTTGACGACGGGCGCCAGGTCCGAGCGGCCGCTGATCCCGAGGACGAGATCCGCCATCTCCCGTACGGAGACGCCCTGGCCGGTGCCGACGTTGAGCGTGAGGTCCGCGGGGCCGTCCTGGCCCGTGAGCCGCCGTGCGGCGGCGACGTGTGCGTCGGCCAGGTCCTCGACGTGGATGTAGTCCCGGATGCAGGTGCCGTCGGGGGTGTCGTAGTCGTCGCCGAAGATCAGCGGCGGCTCACCGGCCGTGACCTTCTCGAACATCATCGGGATGATGTTGAAGACCCCGACGTCCGCCAGCTCCGGCGCCGCCGCACCCGCGACGTTGAAGTACCGCAGGCACGCCGTCTCGATGCCGTGCGCCCGGCCCGCGGCGCGCACCAGCCACTCGCCCGCGAGCTTGGTCTCGCCATAGGGGTTCATCGGCAGGCACGGGGTGTCCTCGGTGACCAGGTCCACATCCGGCATCCCGTACACCGCCGCCGACGAGGAGAGGACGAAGCGCCGCACGCCGGCCGCCGCCACCGCCTCCAGCAGCACGGTCAGCCCGTGCACGTTCTCCCGGTAGTACGTCAGCGGCTGTTCCACCGACTCACCGACCTGCTTCTTCGCGGCGAGGTGGATGACGCCGGTCACGCCGTGCTCCGCGAGCGTGGCGTCCACCACGTCACGGTCCTGTACCGAAGCACGGACGAGGGGCACCCCCGCGGGCAGCCGCTCGGGGAATCCGCTGGAGACGTCGTCCAGTACGACGACCCGTTCCCCCGCCGCCACCATGGCCCTCGCCACATGCGCGCCGATATAACCCGTCCCACCTGTGATCAGCCATGTCATAACCGGCACCCTAACCAGGGCCGCAGTTGTTCATCGACGGCAAGATCGACCATGATGATCGCGGCAGACGCCACCGCCGGACGGCCACCGCCCGGTGAATGCGTGGTGAACGGCCGCATCCGGCGATCCGATAACCTCTGCCGACGTGCCACCGACCCCTCCGGGGACCGAGGTGTGCCACGACTGCTGCCCGGGTAGTTCGTACCGAATGCGGACCGGCCGGCGGCCTTGCCAGCATTCAGGGAGTGAATTCGTCTGTCGACCGCAATCCTCACCGGTGCGCCGGTCGCCGGGTCGTCGCTCGAAGGCGACCTGCGCGAGCTGGGCTTCGATGTCCGCAGCGCGGCCGACGCCGCCGAGGCGGCCCGGCTCCTGGCCGAGGTTCCCGCAGGCCGGCGGGTCGCACTGGTCGACCCCCGGTTCGTCGGCCATCTGCACAGCCTGCGGTTGGCGCTGACCGACCCGCGCTTCCCGGCCGCCGCGGTCACCGGCGCGCTCACGGCGCAGCCGGAGGCGCGCGCCGCGCTCACCCGGGCGCTCGCCACGGCGGGCTCCGCCGACGCGCTTCCGGAAGCCGACGCGCTCCCGGACGCCGTCGCCGAGACGCTGGACGCCGAGGGCGTATCGGTGCACCGCCCCGAGCTCGGCTCGCTGGTCGCTTCCGTACCTTCCGGCGCGCAGCAGCGTCATGAGGCGCGGGCCGCGGTGAGCGCCGTGGACGACGAGGCCGTGCGCCTGCGGACCGCCGTGAAGTCCCGGGACGGGTTCTTCACGACGTACTGCATCAGCCCGTACTCCCGCTACATCGCCCGCTGGTGCGCCCGCCGCGGCCTCACGCCCAACCAGGTCACCACCGCGTCCCTGCTCACCGCGCTGATCGCGGCGGGCTGCGCGGCCACCGGGACCCGCGGCGGCTTCATCGCCGCGGGCCTGCTCCTCCTCTTCTCCTTCGTCCTGGACTGCACCGACGGGCAGCTCGCCCGCTACTCCCTGCAGTACTCGACGATGGGCGCCTGGCTGGACGCGACGTTCGACCGCGCCAAGGAGTACGCGTACTACGCGGGCCTGGCGCTGGGCGCGGCGCGCGGCGGCGACGACGTATGGGCGCTGGCGCTCGGCGCGATGGTGCTGCAGACGGTCCGGCACGTCGTCGACTTCTCCTTCAACGAGGCGAACCACGACGCCACCGCCAACACCAGCCCGACCGCGGCGCTCTCCGACAAGCTCGACAGCGTCGGCTGGACGGTCTGGGCCCGCCGGATGATCGTGCTGCCGATCGGCGAGCGCTGGGCCCTGATCGCCGTCCTCACGGCTGTCTCGACGCCCCGCATCGTCTTCTGGGTGCTGCTCATCGGCTGCGCGCTGGCCGCCTGCTACACCACGGCGGGCCGGGTGCTGCGCTCGCTGACCCGCCGCGCGCGCCGTACCGACCGGGCCGCGCAGGCCCTCGCCGACCTCGGCGACTCCGGGCCGCTCGCCGAGGGCTTCGCCGCCGCCTTCAAGGGCGCGGCGCGCAAGCTCCCCGGCTTCGCGGCGCCCGTGATCGCCGCTGCCGGCGCCGCTGTGATGATCGCCACCGCCGCGTTCACCGGCTGGGGCAGCCCCTGGCTCTGTGTTGCCGCGCTGGTCTACGCAGTACTCTCCGGCCTGGCCGTCGCCCGTCCCCTCAAGGGCGCGCTGGACTGGCTCGTGCCGCCCCTCTTCCGCGTCGGGGAATACGTCGCGATTCTGGTGATTGCGGCCCGTTCCGAGGTGAACGGAGCGTTGCCGGCGGCATTCGGGCTGGTGGCCGCGGTCGCCTACCATCACTACGACACGGTGTACCGCATCCGCGGCGGCAGCGGCGCGCCTCCGCGCTCTCTGGTGCGGGCGACCGGCGGACACGAGGGCCGTGCCCTCGTGGTCTCGATCGCCGCGGCCGCACTGCCCACCTCAGGTTTCACAATCGCGCTCACGGTCCTCGCGGGGGCCCTGGCGCTGCTGGTGCTCATCGAGAGCATCCGCTTCTGGGTGTCCTCGAATGCACCCGCCGTACACGACGAAGGAGAACCCGCATGATCGGCCTCGTGCTGGCGGCCGGCGCCGGACGGCGTCTGCGTCCCTACACCGACACTCTGCCCAAGGCCCTGGTGCCGGTCGACGGTGACACCACCATCCTCGACCTGACCCTCGGCAACTTCGCGGAGATCGGCCTGACCGAGGTCGGGATCATCGTCGGCTACAAGAAGGAGGCCGTGTACGAGCGCAAGGAGGCGCTGGAGGCGAAGTACGGCCTCAAGCTGACGCTGATCGACAACGACAAGGCCGAGGAGTGGAACAACGCCTACTCCCTGTGGTGCGGCCGTGACGCGATCAAGCACGACGTGATCCTTGCCAACGGCGACACCGTGCACCCGGTCTCCGTCGAGAAGACCCTGCTCGCCGCGCGCGGCGACGGCAAGAAGATCATCCTCGCGCTGGACACGGTCAAGGACCTGGCCGACGAGGAGATGAAGGTCGTCGTCGACCCCGAGAAGGGTATGACGAAGATCACCAAGCTGATGGACCCGGCCGAGGCGACCGGTGAGTACATCGGCGTCACCCTCATCGAGGGCGAGGCCGCCGACGAGCTGGCCGACGCGCTGAAGACGGTCTTCGAGGCGGACCCGCAGCAGTTCTACGAGCACGGCTACCAGGAGCTCGTGAACCGCGGCTTCCGGATCGACGTGGCCCCGATCGGCGACGTCAAGTGGGTCGAGATCGACAACCACGACGACCTCGCGAAGGGCCGTGAAATCGCATGCCAGTACTGACGAGGCTCATCCCCTCGCCAGTCGTCGTCGACATCCGGCCGGGGGCGCTCAACGACCTGGCCGGGGTCCTCGCCGACCAGAGGATCTCGTCGTCCGGCAAGCTCGCCATCGCCATCAGCGGTGGCTCCGGCGCGGTGCTGCGTGAGCGGCTCGCGCCGGCGCTGCCCAGCGCCGAGTGGTTCGAGGTGGACGGTGGCACGCTCGACGACGCCATCAAGCTCGCCGACGCCATGAAGAAGAAGGGGCGCTACGACGCGGTCGTGGGCCTCGGCGGTGGCAAGATCATCGACTGCGCCAAGTTCGCCGCGGCGCGCGTGGGCCTGCCGCTGGTCGCCGTCGCGACGAACCTGTCGCACGACGGCCTGTGCTCGCCGGTCGCCACCCTCGACAACGACGCGGGCCGCGGCTCGTACGGCGTGCCGAACCCGATCGCGGTCGTCATCGACCTCGACATCATCCGCGAGGCCCCGGTCCGCTTCGTGCGCTCCGGTATCGGCGACGCGCTGTCCAACATCTCCGCGATCCGCGACTGGGAGCTGGCGGCGCGCGAGCGCGGCGAGGACATCGACGGCCTCGCGGCCGCGATGGCGCGCCAGGCGGGCGAGGCCGTGCTGCGCCACCCCGGCGGCGTCGGCGACGACGGCTTCCTGCAGGTGCTGGCCGAGGGCCTGGTCCTCACCGGTATCGCGATGTCCGTCTCCGGCGACTCGCGTCCGGCGTCCGGCGCCTGCCACGAGATCAACCACGCCTTCGACCTGCTCTTCCCCAAGCGCGCTGCCAGCCACGGCGAGCAGTGCGGCCTGGGCGCGGCCTTCGCGATGCATCTGCGCGGGGCGCGCGAGGAGTCGGCGTACATGGCGGAGGTGCTGCGCCGGCACGGCCTTCCGGTCCTGCCGGAGGAGATCGGCTTCACCGTGGACGAGTTCGTCCAGGTCGTGGAGTACGCCCCGCAGACCAGGCCGGGCCGTTACACGATCCTCGAACACCTGGACCTGTCCACCGATCAGATCAGGGACGCATACGCCGACTATGCCAAAACCATCGGTAGCTGAACTCCGGCCGGTCGTTCACCCGGAGGGGGTGAAGGACCGGCGGAGCGGTGAGCACTGGGGCGGCCGGCTCTACATGCGCGAGATCTCGCTGCGCGTCGACCGGCACCTGGTGAACACACGGGTCACGCCCAACCAGCTGACCTACCTGATGACCGTCTGCGGCGTCCTCGCCGCCCCGGCACTGCTGGTGCCGGGGGTGTGGGGGGCCGTGCTCGGCGTCGTCGCGGTCCAGCTGTACCTGCTGCTCGACTGTGTCGACGGCGAGATCGCCCGCTGGCGCAAGCAGTACTCGCTCGGCGGCGTGTACCTGGACCGGGTCGGTGCCTACCTGACCGACGCCGCGGTACTCGTCGGCTTCGGCCTGCGCGCCGCCGACCTGTTCGGCTCCGGGCGGATCGACTGGCTCTGGGCCTTCCTGGGCACCCTCGCGGCGCTCGGCGCGATCCTGATCAAGGCGGAGACCGACCTCGTCGGCGTCGCCCGGCATCAGGGCGGGCTGCCGCCGGTCAAGGAGGCGGCGTCCGAGCCGCGCTCGTCCGGCATGGCGCTGGCCCGCAAGGCCGCCGGGGCGCTCAAGTTCCACCGGCTGATCCTCGGGATCGAGGCGTCGCTGCTGATCCTGGTCCTGGCGGTCCTGGACGCGGTCAGGGACGACCTGTTCTTCTCGCGGCTCGGCGTCGCCGTGCTGGCCGGTATCGCGCTCCTCCAGACGCTGCTGCACCTCGTGTCCATCCTGGCTTCAAGCAGGCTCAAGTGACCCACCCCCCACAGAACCTGAAGCTCGGCGCGGTTGTCCTCACCATGGGCAACCGCCCCGAGGAGCTGCGCGCGCTCCTCGACTCCGTCGCCAAGCAGCACGGCGACGCGGTCGAGGTGGTGGTCGTCGGCAACGGCTCGCCGCTGCCGGAGCTGCCCGAGGGCGTACGGACCGTGGAGCTGCCGGAGAACGTCGGCATCCCGGCGGGCCGGAACGTCGGCATCGAGGCGTTCGGCCCCGCGGGCGCCGACAAGGACGTGCTGCTCTTCCTGGACGACGACGGCCTGCTCGCCAACATGGACACCGCCGAGCTGTGCCGCGAGGCGTTCGCCCGCGACCCTGCGCTCGGGATCATCAGTTTCCGCATCGCGGACCCGGACACCGGGGAGACCCAGCGCCGCCACGTACCGCGGCTGCGCGTGGCCGACCCGCTGCGCTCCTCGCGCGTCACGACCTTCCTCGGCGGCGCGAACGCGGTCCGCACGAAGGTCTTCGACGAGGTCGGCGGGCTGCCCGACGACTTCTTCTACGCGCACGAGGAGACCGACCTCGCCTGGCGGGCCCTGGACGCGGGCTGGATGATCGACTACCGCGCCGACATGGTCCTGCTGCACCCGACCGTGGCGCCCACCCGGCACGCCGTCTACCACCGGATGGTGGCGCGCAATCGGGTGTGGCTGGCGCGCCGCAACCTGCCGGCGCCGCTGGTCCCGGTCTACCTCGGCGTATGGCTGCTGCTGACGCTGGCCAGGCGCCCGTCCCTGCCGGGCCTGCGAGCCTGGCTGGGCGGCTTCAAGGAGGGCTGGACCACTTCATGCGGCCCCAGGCGCCCCATGAAGTGGCGTACCGTGTGGCGCCTGACCCGACTGGGCCGTCCGCCGGTCATCTGACAAGCTCGGGTCGGAGAGCAGCATCCGGCGCGACCCGGGGGTACCAGAGCCTGTGGCACCCCGTGGGAAGCGCACCTTGAGGACGAAAGTGTCAACTGTGAGCGAGACCAGGCACGACAGTGCGGTCGCCATGAATGCGCCGCGGGCCCCCGAAGGCGGGCTCAAGCCGGTGCAGCTGGCCCAGAAGTACGGGCTGACGCAGAGCGGCGCCCGGCCGAGCCTGCCGGAGTACGTCCGTCAGCTGTGGCGGCGGCGCCACTTCATCTCGGCGTTCTCCAGCGCCAAGCTGACCGCCCAGTACAGCCAGGCGAAGCTGGGCCAGCTGTGGCAGGTGGCCACGCCGCTGCTGAACGCGCTGGTCTACTACTTGATCTTCGGCCTGCTGCTCGGCACCAGCCGGGGCGTGCCGGACTTCGTGCCGTTCCTGGTGACGGGCGTCTTCATCTTCACGTTCACGCAGAGCTCGGTACTGGCGGGGACGCGGGCGATCTCGGGCAACCTCGGCCTGGTGCGGGCGCTGCACTTCCCGCGCGCCTGCCTGCCGATCTCCTTCTGCCTGATGCAGCTCAAGCAGCTGATGGTCTCCATGGGCGTGCTCGTGGTGATCCTGCTGGCGTTCGGGCAGGTGCCCGGCTGGTCGTGGCTGCTGGCGATCCCGGCGCTGTGTGTGCAGTTCATCTTCAACACCGGGCTCGCCATGATCATGGCAAGGCTGGGCAGCAAGACCCCGGACCTGGCGCAGCTGATGCCGTTCATCCTGCGGACGTGGATGTACGCGTCCGGCGTGATGTACAGCATCGACCAGATCATGAAGAGCAAGCCCGTCCCCGGCTTCGTGCACTTCCTGCTGGATGTGAATCCCGCCGCGGTCTACATCGACCTGGTGCGCTTCGCGCTGATCGACTCCTTCACGTACGAGCAGCTGCCGACCCATGTCTGGGCGCTGGCGCTGGGCTGGGCGGTCGTGATGGGCCTGGCGGGCTTTGTGTACTTCTGGAAGGCGGAGGAGCGGTACGGCCGTGGCTGAGCAGCAGAACACCGAACTCGAACAGCCCGCGGTGGAGGACGCAGCCGCCGCCGAGGAGCGCATCCCCACCGTCATCGCCGACGATCTGCACATCGTGTACCGGGTTTATGGCTCGGGCGCGGGCCGGGGCAGCGCCACCGCCGCGCTGAACCGGATCATCCGCCGCAAGCCCTCCACCGGGGTGCGCGAGGTGCACGCGGTCAAGGGCGTGTCCTTCACCGCCTACCGGGGCGAGTCGATCGGCCTGATCGGCACCAATGGGTCGGGCAAGTCCACGCTGCTCAAGGCGGTGGCAGGCCTGCTGCCGGCCGAGCGCGGCCATGTCTACACGCACGGCCAGCCGTCCCTGCTGGGCGTGAATGCGGCGCTGATGAACGACCTGACCGGCGAGCGCAACGTGATCCTGGGCGGGCTGGCCATGGGCATGACCCGCGAGCAGGTCCGCGAGCGCTACCAGGACATCGTCGACTTCTCCGGGATCAACGAGAAGGGCGACTTCATCAGCCTGCCGATGCGCACGTACTCCTCGGGCATGGCGGCCCGGCTGCGGTTCTCCATCGCCGCGGCCAAGGACCACGACGTGCTGATGATCGACGAGGCGCTGGCGACGGGTGACCGGAAGTTCCAGAAGCGCTCCGAGGCCCGCATTCGGGAGCTGCGCAAGGAGGCCGGCACGGTCTTCCTGGTCAGCCACAACAACAAGTCCATCCGGGACACCTGCGACCGGGTGCTGTGGCTGGAGAAGGGCGAGCTCCTGATGGACGGCCCCACGGACGAAGTGATCAAGGCGTACGAGAAGGAAACGGGCAAGTAGCCCGTACCTGGAGAGAAGGCCCCCGCGTGTCCGGGCGCGGGGGCCTTCGATGTTGAAGAAATGGTCAACTCCGGCCGCAGCAGGAACAGTTGCCCTGCCTGGTGGAGTTGTCCGGATCGTTGCTTCGCGGTTCGGTACCCACTCGGACGAGCGTGAGATGTACGGCGTAAGCTGTACGGGTGCGGAACGGCACATGTGGTACAAGTCGGGCAAAATGGTCCGACGGCGGCGATGAGCGCCTTGATCGGACCGGCTGCGCGTGCGGCGTGTCCGAAATATGAAGTTTTAGCGTGGCGGTGTAGAACGGGAGACGTGACGGCAATGGCTACGGGATCTCTCCGGCTCCGGAACGCGCCGGGCAGCCTCCGGTGAGCCCGGAGCCTGTCGCGCCCGAGCGCGCCGTTCTGGACAAGGCCGCGCACGAGAACTTCCCCGTCGCGCCGTTCTTCCTGCCCCGCGCCTGGCGCGCCGACCTGATGGCGGTCTACGGATTCGCCCGGCTGGTCGACGACATCGGCGACGGCGACCTCGCGCCGGGCGGCGGCGACGCGGTACTGCTCGGCCTCGACCGCTCGCAGGCCGGGGACCGGCTCGCCATGCTCGACGCGCTGGAAGCCGATCTTCGCCGGGTCTACAGCGACCGGGCGCCGGGTCCCCGGCACCCCCTCATGCGCCGCCTCGGCCCCACCGTGCGCCGCTGCGGGCTGAGCCCCGAGCCGTTCGAGCGGCTGATCGAAGCCAATCGGCAGGACCAGCGCGTCAGCCGTTACGAGAGCTACGCGGATCTGCTGGACTACTGCGAACTGTCCGCCAACCCCGTGGGCCGGCTGGTTCTGGGCATCACGGGCACGACCACGCCCGAGCGGGTCCGCCGTTCGGATGCCATCTGCACCGCCCTCCAGATCGTCGAGCACATCCAGGATGTCGCCGAGGACCTCCGGAGGGACCGCATCTATCTGCCCGCCGAGGACATGAAGCGCTTCGGCGTCGCGGAAACCGACCTGGCTGCTCCGGCAGGGGGCGCACAGGCGCGCGCGCTGGTTGCATTCGAGGCGGAACGCGCCCATGACCTGCTGAATGAAGGTGCCCCGCTGGTGGGTAGCGTCCACGGCAGACTCAAGCTGCTGCTCGCCGGTTTCGTAGCCGGCGGACGCGCCGCTCTCCAGGCGGTGGCGGCCGCCGATCACGACGTCCTCCCTGGACCGCCCAAGCCCAGCAAGCTCAGTCTGCTGCGCGCGGTAGGGGCGACACTGCGAAGAGAGGGGTGAGTCGGACCGTGGAGGCAAGTACACACGCGTCCGCGCCGGTGCTCGCTGCGTACCGCTACTGCGAGGCCGTTACCGGGCAGCAGGCACGCAACTTCGCTTATGGGATCAGACTGCTCCCCGTCGACAAGCGCCAGGCGATGTCGGCGCTGTACGCGTTCTCGCGCCGGGTGGACGACATCGGCGACGGCGCGCTGGCGCCCGCCGAGAAGGAGCAGCGGCTCGCGGACACCCGCGGACTGCTGGCCCGCATCAGGGACGGCCGGGTCGCCGAGGACGACACCGACCCGGTGGCGGTCGCGCTCGCGGACGCCGCGCGCCGTTTCCCGCTGCCGCTGGACGGCCTGGACGAGCTGATCGACGGCGTCCTGATGGACGTGCACGGCGAGACGTACGAGACCTGGGACGACCTCAAGGCGTACTGCCGCTGCGTCGCCGGGGCCATCGGGCGGCTCTCGCTCGGCGTGTTCGGCACCGTGCCCGGCGCGCCGGAGGCCGACCGAGCCCCCGAGTACGCCAATACGCTGGGGCTCGCCCTGCAGCTGACCAACATCCTCCGGGACGTGCGGGAGGACGCGGCCAACGGCCGTACGTACCTCCCCGCCGAGGATCTGGAGAAGTTCGGCTGTGCCGCGGGCTTCCACGGCTCCGTCCCGCCCTCCGGCGCGGACTTCGCCGGCCTCGTCCACTTCGAAGTACGCCGGGCGCTCGCTCTCTTCGCCGAGGGCTTCCGGCTGCTGCCCATGCTCGACCGGCGCTCCGGCGCCTGCGTCGCCGCGATGGCCGGGATCTACCACCGCCTGCTGCGCCGGATCGCCGACGACCCCGAGGCGGTGCTGCGCGGTCGCGTCTCGCTGCCCGGCCACGAAAAGGCATTCGTCGCCGTCCGCGGCCTCTCCGGCCTCGACGCCCGAGCAATCGGCCGCCGCCAGGCGGACAGGAGGCGCGCATGACACTCGGAGCGAACTGGGGCGCGTCTGTGCAGGTACGCGGCGTGCGGACGCCCGAGTGCCGGGCAACCCAGCGGGGTAATGCTGCGTCCATGACAGCGGCATCCCGGGAGGACGCATGACTTCCGCCGACACACGGCCGGCCGCGCACATCGCCGCGGGCGCCTCCAGAGACGGGGGCGCCACCGCGGTTGTCGTCGGGGGTGGCCTCGCGGGGACCACCGCGGCGCTCGCGCTCGCCGATGCGGGGCTGCGCGTCACCCTTGTCGAGGGGCGGCCGCGCCTCGGCGGGCTCGCCTTCTCCTTCCGTCGCGATTCCGCGGCCGGCGAGCTGAGCGTGGACAACGGCCAGCATGTGTACCTGCGCTGCTGCACCGCCTATACGGACTTCCTGGAGCGCGTCGGCGGGGCGCATCTGATGCCGGTCCAGGACCGGATGGACGTGCCGGTGCTGGACGCCGATCCGGCGCGCGCCGCGGCGGGCATGCGCCTGGGCCGGCTGCGCCGCACCGCCCTGCCCGTACCACTGCACCTCGCCGCGAGCCTGGCCGGCTACCCGCACCTCTCGCTCGCCGAGCGCGCCTCCGTGGGCCGCGCCGCGCTCGCCCTGAAGAGCCTGGACCCGGCCGACCCCGCGCTGGACCGCATCGACTTCGCGAGCTGGCTCGCCCGGCACGGCCAGTCGCCGCGCGCCGTCGAGGCGCTGTGGGACCTGGTCGGCGTCGCCACGCTGAACGCCCGCGCCGGTGACGCCTCCGCCGGGCTCGCCGCCATGGTCTTCAAGACCGGCCTCCTCTCCGACCCCGGCGCCGCCGACATCGGCTGGTCCCGCGTCCCGCTCGGCGAGGTCCACGACACCCTCGCCCGGGCCGCGCTGGAGAAGGCCGGGGTGCGCGTGGAGACCCGTACGCGGGCCACCGCCGTGATCCGCACCGACGAGCAGCGCTGGCAGGTCACCGTCGAGAACGGCCCGCACAGCCAGGAGCAGCTGGCCGCCGACACAGTCGTACTCGCCCTGCCGCAGCGCGAGACGCACGGCCTGCTGCCGCCCGGCGCGCTGGACCGCCCGGACCGGCTGCTGGACATCGGTACGGCCCCCATCCTCAACGTGCACGTGCTCTACGACCGCAAGGTCCTGCGCCGCCCGTTCTTCGCGACGCTCGGCTCGCCGCTGCAGTGGGTCTTCGACCGCACGGAGGCGTCCGGGCTGCAGGGCGGCGGACAGTACCTCGCCGTCTCGCAGTCCGCGGCGCAGGACGAGATCGACCTGCCGGTGGGCGTGCTGCGCGAGCGGTACCTCCCGGAGCTGGCCCGCGTGCTGCCCGCCGCGCGCGGCGCGAAGGTCCGCGACTTCTTCGTCACCCGCGAACGCACCGCGACGTTCGCACCCGCACCGGGCGTCGGCCGTCTACGCGCCGCCGCCCGCACTCAGTCCACCGGCCTGTACCTGGCCGGTGCGTGGACCGCCACAGGGTGGCCCGCGACCATGGAAAGCGCTGTTCGCAGCGGCATCAGTGCCGCCCGCGAGGCACTCACCGAACTCGGCTTCCCCCAGGGATCACTGCCCCAGGAGGCGGCATGAATACGAGTACGCGCGCTCGCACGAGCACGAGCACCGGAAACAGAGGAGAAACCGTGAATCCGGCTTCCCCAGTAATCGACACCGAGGGCGTCACCGCACTCCTGGAGCGCGGGCGCAGGCTCGCCACTCCGGTGCTGCGGGCCGCCGTTGACCGGCTCGCGCCTCCCATGGACACCGTAGCCGCGTACCACTTCGGCTGGATCGACGCCGCGGGAGCGCCGTCGGCGGGCGACGGCGGCAAGGCCGTACGCCCCGCGCTCACCCTGCTCTCGGCGGAGGCCGCGGGCGCAGCCCCCGAGACGGGCATCCCCGGCGCCGTCGCCGTGGAGCTCGTGCACAACTTTTCGCTGCTGCACGACGACCTCATGGACGGCGACGAGCAGCGCCGCCACCGCGACACCGTATGGAAGGTGCACGGGCCGGCCCAGGCCATCCTGGTCGGCGATGCGCTCTTCGCTCTTGCCAACGAAATACTGCTGGAGCTGGGGACCGTGGACGCCGGGCGCGCGGCCCGCCGGCTCACCGCCGCCACCCGCAAGCTGATCGACGGCCAGGCCCAGGACATCTCGTACGAGCACCGCGACCGGGTCACCGTCGCGGAGTGCCTGGAGATGGAGGGCAACAAGACCGGCGCGCTGCTGGCCTGCGCCGTCTCCATCGGCGCGGTGCTCGGCGGCGCCGACGACCGCACCGCCGACATCCTGGAGAAGTACGGCTACCACCTCGGCCTCGCCTTCCAGGCCGTCGACGATCTGCTCGGCATCTGGGGCGACCCGGAGTCCACCGGCAAGCAGACCTGGTCCGACCTGCGGCAGCGCAAGAAGTCGCTGCCGGTCGTCGCCGCCCTGGACGCGGGCGGCCCGGCGTCCGAGAAGCTCGCCCGCATCCTGGCCGCCGACGCCAAGAAGAGCGAGACCGAGATCGCCGATTTCACGGAGGCGGAGTTCGCCTCCCGCGCGGCTCTCATCGAGGAGGCCGGTGGCCGCGAGTGGACCTCGGAGGAGGCCCGCCGCCAGCACGCCACCGCGATCGCCGCACTCGATGAGATCGATATGCCCGAAGAGGTCCGCAGTCAGCTGACCGCCCTCGCGGACTTCGTCGTCGTACGGAAGAGATGATCACGATTACACCGAACTAGTTCGCAGTCGCCGGCCGGTGCCGGCCGCCCCGGTACGCCATACCGGGAGCCGGCCCCGGCCGACGGAAGCCCCATGCATTTTTCTTTGATCACTGCAGAAGGGGAAGCCATGACAGCGACGACCGACGGAAGCACCGGGGCACTGCCGTCCCGGGCACCCGCGGCCAGCGATGCCACCGCTGAGACCACCGACCGGAGCCCCGCGAACCCGCCCCCGGCGCCCGACGACCTGACGGGTGCGGCGCGGCAGGCGACCGCCCGGGCCACCGCATACCTCCTCTCCCTCCAGGACCCCGCCGGCTGGTGGAAGGGCGACCTCGACACCAATGTGACGATGGACGCCGAGGACCTGATGCTCCGCCAGTTCCTGGGCGTCAGCGACCCGAAGACCACCGAAGCCGCCGCCCGCTTCGTCCGCGGCGAGCAACGCGACGACGGCACTTGGGCCGGCTTCTACGGCGGCCCCGGAGAGCTCTCCACCACCATCGAGGGCTATGTCGCCCTCCGCCTGGCCGGTGACGCGCCCGACGCCCCGCACATGGCCAAGGCGTCCGCCTGGATCCGCGACCACGGCGGCATCGCCGCCTCCCGCGTCTTCACCCGCATCTGGCTCGCTCTCTTCGGCTGGTGGAAGTGGGAGGACCTGCCGGACCTGCCGCCGGAGCTCATCGCCCTCCCGAAGTGGTTCCCGCTCAACATCTACGACTTCGGCTGCTGGGCCCGGCAGACCATCGTCCCGCTGACGATCGTCTCGGCCCACCGGCCCGTGCGCCCCGCGCCGTTCGCCCTCGACGAGCTGCACACCGACCCGCGGCACCCGAACCCACCGCGGCCGCTCGCCCCCGTCACCACCTGGGACGGCGTCTTCCAGCGCCTGGACAAGGCGCTGCACGTCTACCACAAGGTCGCGCCGCGCCGGCTGCGCCGCAGCGCCATGCGCACCGCAGCCCGCTGGATCATCGAGCGGCAGGAGAACGACGGCTGCTGGGGCGGCATCCAGCCCCCGGCGGTGTACTCGGTCATCGCCCTGCACCTGCTGGGCTACGACCTGGACCACCCCGTGCTCCGCGAGGGCCTGGCCTCCCTGGACCGCTTCGCCGTCTGGCGCGAGGACGGTCACGGTGCTCCCGTCCGCATGATCGAAGCCTGCCAGTCCCCGGTCTGGGACACCTGCCTCGCCACCATCGCGCTCGCCGACGCCGGACTGCCCCGCGACCACCCGCAGCTGGTCAAGGCCGCCGACTGGATGCTGGACGAGCAGATCGACCGGCCCGGCGACTGGACCGTCCGACGGCCGACGCTGCCGCCCGGCGGCTGGGCCTTCGAGTTCGAGAACGACAACTACCCGGACATCGACGACACCGCCGAGGTCGTCCTCGCGCTGCGCCGGGTCGAGCATCCGGACCCGCAGCGCGTCGAGGACGCCGTACGCAGCGCCGTGCGCTGGAACCTCGGCATGCAGTCCCGCAACGGCGCGTGGGGCGCCTTCGACGCCGACAACACCAGCCCCTTCCCCGACCGGCTGCCCTTCTGCGACTTCGGCGAGGTCATCGACCCGCCGTCGGCCGATGTCACCGCGCACGTCGTGGAGATGGCGGCGGACGTCGGCGCCACCCATGATCCGCGCGTCCGGCGCGGCATCGAATGGCTGCTGGGCGAGCAGGACCCGACCGGCGCCTGGTTCGGCCGCTGGGGCACCAACTACGTCTATGGCACCGGGTCCGTGCTGCCCGCGCTGGTCGCGGCCGGTATCCCCACCTCACATCCGGCGATCCGACGCGCCGTCAGCTGGCTGGAGTCGGTGCAGAACGACGACGGCGGCTGGGGCGAGGACCAGCGCTCGTACAAGGACCGCCAGTGGATCGGGCGCGGCGCCTCGACCGCCTCACAGACCGGCTGGGCACTGATGGCGCTGCTCGCGGCCGGCGAGCGGGACAGCAAGGCCGTCGAGCGCGGCGTGCAGTACCTCGCCGCCACACAGCGCCCCGACGGCTCCTGGGACGAGCCGTACTTCACCGGCACCGGCTTCCCCTGGGACTTCTCGATCAACTACCACCTCTACCGGCAGGTCTTCCCGCTCACGGCCCTCGGCCGCTATCTGGGCGGCAGTCCGGCCGGAGCGGCCGTGAGGTCCTAGATGACCGACTCGGACGGCCCGTCCCCGGGCCCGCCGCCACCGCTGCTGGTCGCCTGCGCGCTCGGCATCGAGCGCCTCGCGCTGCGCGGCGGCCCGGCCGGCACGGTACTCCGCACGGGCATGGGCCCGCAGGCGGCGGAGCGGGCCATCGGCGCCGCGCTCGCCACCGGCTCGCCCACCGCGGCCTCACCGGTCGTCGCCAGCGGCTTCTGTGCCGGGCTCGCGCCGGGCATGCGCCCCGGTGACGTGGTCGTCGCGGACGCCACCCGCGAGCACCGGCCGGACCGCCCCGAGGCCGTCTGCCGCGACAACGCACCGCTGGTCGCGGCCCTGAAAGAGCGCGGCCTGACCGTGCACTCCGGGCTGCTGCTCGGCAGCGACCACGTCGTACGCGGCGCCGAGCGGACCGCGCTGCACGCCGCCGGAGCGGTCGCGGTGGACATGGAATCCGCCGCGACGCTCGGCAGCGCGCTGCGGGCCGGGCCCCGCCCCATTGCGGCCGTCCGAGTGGTCGTGGACGCTCCAGAGCACGAACTCGTCCGCATCGGCACGATACGCGGGGGAATATCGGCCTTCCGTGTCTTGTGTGCCGTCCTTCCCGTTTTCTTTGAATGGCACCGTTCTTTGCTGCTCCCCAGGAGGTGAGCCAGATGGCCATGCCGCTCCGTCAGACCATCAGGGTCGGGACCTATCTCTTTGAACAGAAAATGCTCCGGCGGCGTGAGAAGTTCCCGCTCATCGTCGAACTGGAGCCGCTGTACGCCTGCAACCTCGCGTGCGAGGGCTGCGGAAAGATCCAGCACCCGGCCGGGGTGCTGAAGCAGCGGATGCCGGTCGCCCAGGCGGTCGGTGCCGTACTGGAGTCCGGCGCTCCGATGGTCTCCATCGCGGGCGGCGAGCCGCTGATGCACCCTCAGATCGACGAGATCGTGCGCCAGCTGGTGGACAAGAAGAAGTACGTCTTCCTGTGCACCAACGCCATGCTGCTGCGCAAGAAGATGGACAAGTTCACCCCCTCGCCGTACTTCGCCTTCGCCGTGCACATCGACGGGATGCGCGAGCGCCACGACGAGTCCGTGGCCAAGGAAGGCGTCTTCGACGAGGCCGTGGAGGCCATCAAGGAGGCCAAGCGCCGCGGCTTCCGCGTCACCACGAACTCCACCTTCTTCAACACCGACACCCCGCAGACCATCATCGAGGTGCTCAACTACCTCAACGACGACCTCAAGGTCGACGAGATGATGCTCTCGCCCGCCTACGCCTACGAGAAGGCCCCCGACCAGGAGCACTTCCTCGGCGTCGAGCAGACCAGGGAGCTGTTCAAGAAGGCGTTCGCGGGCGGCAACCGACGCCGCTGGCGGCTGAACCACAGCCCGCTCTTCCTGGACTTCCTGGAAGGCAAGGCGGACTTCCCCTGCACCGCCTGGGCGATCCCGAACTACTCCCTGTTCGGCTGGCAGCGCCCCTGCTACCTGATGAGCGACGGGTACGTCCCCACGTACCGGGAGCTGATCGAGGAGACCGACTGGGACAAGTACGGCCGCGGCAAGGACCCGCGCTGCGCCAACTGCATGGCGCACTGCGGCTACGAGCCGACCGCCGTCCTGGCGACCATGGGCTCCCTGAAGGAGTCGCTGCGCGCCGCCCGCGAGACCGTCGCCGGAAGCCGCGGGTGACGTCATGACCAGTGGTCCTGTCACCTTGGGGCTGCCCGTCGTCCCGGCCCGGCCGCTGGCCATCCGGCGCGTCTCGCGCCGGATCCAGGTCGGGCCGGTGGCCGTGGGCGGGGGAGCGCCCGTCTCCGTACAGTCGATGACGACGACGCGTACGGCCGACATCGGGGCGACGCTGCAGCAGATCGCGGAGCTGACGGCGTCCGGCTGCCAGATCGTGCGGGTGGCCTGCCCCACGCAGGACGATGCGGACGCGCTGCCCGTCATCGCCAAGAAGTCGCAGATCCCGGTGATCGCGGACATCCACTTCCAGCCGAAGTACGTGTTCGCGGCGATCGACGCGGGCTGTGCGGCGGTCCGCGTGAACCCCGGCAACATCAAGCAGTTCGACGACAGGGTCAAGGAGATCGCGCACGCCGCCGGGGCAGCGGGGACGCCCATCCGGATCGGTGTGAACGCCGGGTCGCTGGACCGCCGCCTGCTGCAGAAGTACGGCAAGGCCACGCCCGAGGCGCTGGTGGAGTCGGCGCTGTGGGAGGCGTCCCTCTTCGAGGAGCACGGCTTCCGCGACATCAAGATCTCCGTCAAGCACAACGACCCGGTCGTGATGGTCAATGCCTATCGGCAGCTGGCCGCGCAGTGCGACTACCCGCTGCACCTGGGCGTGACCGAGGCGGGCCCGGCGTTCCAGGGCACGATCAAGTCCGCCGTGGCCTTCGGGGCGCTGCTGAGCGAGGGCATCGGCGACACCATCCGTGTCTCCCTCTCCGCGCCGCCCGTCGAGGAGGTCAAGGTCGGCATCTCCATCCTGGAGTCGCTGAACCTGCGCCAGCGCCGCCTGGAGATCGTCTCGTGTCCGTCGTGCGGCCGCGCCCAGGTGGATGTGTACAAGCTGGCCGAGGAGGTCACCGCGGGGCTGGACGGCATGGAGGTGCCGCTCCGCGTCGCGGTGATGGGCTGTGTCGTCAACGGCCCCGGTGAGGCCCGCGAGGCGGACCTCGGCGTCGCCTCCGGCAACGGCAAGGGGCAGATCTTCGTGAAGGGCGAGGTCATCAAGACCGTGCCGGAGTCGAAGATCGTGGAGACCCTCATCGAGGAAGCCATGAAGATCGCCGAACGCATGGCGGCCGAGGGAGCGGCCACCGGCGCCCCCGACGTCACCGTCGGCTGAACCGACCCCCGGCGCCGCCGTCGGCCGACGACCCGGCGGCTCCGTCGGCAAGAACAAAGAGGAGGGGGACCCAGCATGTCGATGCTCGAATACATCCGGGAACCGCAGGACCTCAAGGAGGTGCCGGCCGACCGCCTCGGCGAACTGGCCGCGGAGATTCGCCAGTTCCTCATCCGGGCGGTCGCCCGCACCGGCGGCCACCTCGGACCCAACCTGGGCGTGGTCGAGCTGACCATCGCCCTGCACCGGGTGTTCGACTCGCCCGCCGACCGCATCCTGTGGGACACCGGGCACCAGTCGTACGTCCACAAGATCCTGACCGGCCGGCAGGACTTCTCCAAGCTCCGCGGCAAGGGCGGCCTGTCCGGTTACCCCTCGCGCGAGGAATCCGTCCACGACGTCATCGAGAACAGCCATGCCTCCACGGTGCTCGGCTGGGCCGACGGGCTGGCCAAGGCCAATCAAGTACTGGGCAGGAGCGACCATGTCGTCGCGGTGACCGGGGACGGTGCGCTCACCGGCGGCATGGCCTGGGAGGCGCTCAACAACATCGCGGCCGAGGACCGGCCGCTGATCATCGTCGTCAACGACAACGAGCGTTCCTACGCGCCCACCATCGGCGGCCTCGCCGACCACCTCGCCACCCTCCGCACCACCGACGGCTACGAGCGCTTCCTCTCCTGGGGCAAGGAGGTCCTGCACCGCACCCCGGTCGTCGGCAAGCCGCTGTACGAGTCGCTGCACGGCGCGAAGAAGGGCTTCAAGGACGCCTTCGCGCCCCAGGGCATGTTCGAGGACCTGGGCCTGAAGTACGTCGGCCCGATCGACGGGCACGACATCGAGGCCGTGGAGTCCGCGCTCCGCCGCGCCGCCCGCTTCCACGGCCCCGTACTGGTGCACTGCCTCACCGAAAAGGGCCGCGGCTACCGGCCGGCCCTGGAGGACGAGGCCGACCGCTTTCATACCGTCGGCGCGATGGACCCGCTCACCTGCGCGCCGGTCGCACCGCCCGGCCCGCCGTCCTGGACCTCCGTCTTCGCCGACGAGATGGTCCGCATCGGTGCCGAGCGGCCGGACGTGGTGGCCCTCACCGCGGCGATGCTGCAGCCCGTGGGGCTGGGCAAGTTCGCCGCCGCGTATCCGGGCCGGGTCTGGGACGTGGGCATCGCCGAACAGCACGCCGCGGTCTCGGCGGCCGGGCTGGCCACCGGCGGCCTGCACCCGGTCTTCGCGGTCTACGCGACCTTCCTCAACCGCGCCTTCGACCAGATCCTGATGGACGTGGCGCTGCACAAGTGCGGGGTCACCTTCGTACTGGACCGGGCGGGCGTCACCGGCACCGACGGGCCGAGCCACAACGGCATGTGGGACATGTCGATCCTCCAGGTCGTGCCGGGCCTGCGGATCGCCGCGCCGCGCGACGCCGACCAGCTCCGCGCCGAGCTCCGCGAGGCCGTTGACGTGACCGACGCGCCCACCGTCGTGCGCTACCCCAAGGAGTCCGTCGGCGAGCCGATCCCCGCGCTGGAACGCGTCGGGGGAGTGGACGTCCTCGCCCGGGGCGAGCGGGAGGACGTACTGCTGGTCGCGGTCGGCGTGATGGCGCCGGTCTGCCTGGCGGCGGCCGAACTGCTCGCGGCGCGCGGCATCGGCGCCACGGTGATCGACCCGCGCTGGGTCAAGCCCGTCGACCCGGAGATCCCGCGGCTGGCCGCGCGGCACGCCGCGGTGGCCGTCGTGGAGGACAGCAGCCGCACCGGCGGCGTCGGCGCCGCGGTCGGCCAGGCGCTCCGCGACGCCGATGTGGACCTGCCGCTGCGCACCTTCGGCATCCCCGAACAGTTCCTCGCGCACGCCAAGCGGGGCGAGGTGCTGGCCGACATCGGGCTGACCCCGGCGGAGATCGCGGGCCGCATCGCCGAGAGCCTGCCCCGTACGGACGACCGCGCGGCGGCCGTCGCGGCCGTCAAGGAGACCAACGACGCATGACCGGATTCGACCTCACCAAGCTGCTCGCCGAGCGCGGCGCCGAACGCTACGACCTGCACGCCAAGCACCTGAACCACCAGCTGCCGCGGATGCTGCACACCATCGGCTTCGACAAGGTCTACGAGCGGGCCGAGGGCGCGTACTTCTGGGACGACCAGGGGCAGGACTACCTGGACATGCTCGCCGGATTCGGCGTGATGGGCCTCGGCCGGCACCACCCCGTGGTCCGGCAGGCGCTGCACGACGTACTGGACGCCGGGCTCGCCGACCTCACCCGCTTCGACTGCCCGCCGCTGCCCGGCCTGCTCGCCGAGAAGCTGCTCCGGTACGCGCCGCACCTGGACCGGGTCTTCTTCGGCAACAGCGGTACGGAGGCCGTCGAGACGGCGCTGAAGTTCGCCCGGTACGCGACCGGCCGCCCGCGCGTCCTGTACTGCACCCACGCCTTCCACGGCCTGACCACGGGCTCGCTCTCGGTCAACGGCGAGGCCGGCTTCCGCGACGGCTTCGCGCCGCTGCTGCCGGACACCGCGATCGACATGGGCGATCTGGAAGCGCTGGAGCGGGAGCTGAAGCGCGGCGACGTGGCGGCCTTCGTCGTGGAGCCGATCCAGGGCAAGGGCGTCCACCCCACCCCGCCCGGCTTCCTGCGCGCCGCACAGGAACTGCTGCACAAGCACAAGGCGCTGCTCATCGCCGACGAGGTGCAGACCGGCCTCGGCCGCACCGGCGACTTCTTCGCGTACCAGCACGAGCCCGGCGTCGAACCGGACCTGGTCTGCGTGGCCAAGGCGCTCTCCGGCGGCTATGTGCCGGTCGGCGCCACGCTCGGCAAGGAGTCGGTCTTCAAGAAGGTCTACTCCTCGATGGACCGGGTCCTGGTGCACTCCGCCAGCTTCGGCTCCAACGCGCAGGCGATGGCCGCGGGGCTCGCGGTCCTCACGGTCATGGAGGACGAGAGGATCGTCGCCGGCGTGCGGTCCACGGGCGACCTGCTGCGCACCCGCCTGGCCGAGCTGATCCCCAAGTACGAGCTGCTGCACGACGTGCGGGGCCGCGGCCTGATGATCGGCATCGAGTTCGGCCGCCCGAAGTCGCTGGCGCTGCGCGGCCGTTGGACGATGCTCCAGGCGGCGCGCAAGGGCCTGTTCGCGCAGATGGTCGTCGTACCGCTGCTGCAGAAGCACCGCATCCTCACCCAGGTCTCGGGCGACCACCTCGAAGTCATCAAGCTCATTCCGCCGCTGATCATCGGCGCGGAGGAGGTGGACCGCTTCGTCGCGGCGTTCACCGCCGTCATGGACGACGCCCATGCGGGCGGCGGGCTGATCTGGGACTTCGGGCGGACGCTGGTGAAGCAGGCGATGGCGAACCGCTGAGGGCGAGTACACGGCGGCCCCCGGCCCGTCACTTGGACGGTACGGGGGCCGCCGTCGATCGGCGCCTCAGTCCTCCAGCAGCCGTTGCCGGAGGCGGCCGCGGGTTTCCGGGGTGAGCTTCAGGCCCTCGGTGAGGTAGGTCTCCGTGGAGCCCCAGGTGGACTCGATGGTGTCGAAGGCCGCGTGGAGGTACTCGGCGCGGGCGTCGAAGAGCGGGGCGAGCAGCGCCATGACCTCCTCGGACATGCCGGCCGCCGAGCGGTCGGAGCGGCGCACCTTGTACCGCCGGCGCGGGTCGTTGGACTCCAGGTAGTCCGCCTCGATGGCCTCCCGCTCCACGCCCACCGCGAGCAGCGTGACCGCGATCGACAGGCCCGCGCGGTCCTTGCCGGCCGCACAGTGCATCAGCGCCGGCACGCTCTCCTCGGCTATGGAGTGCAGCACCCGGCTGTGGTCGGCGGTGCGGGTCGAGATGATGTGCCGGTACGTCTTCGCCATCCGGCCCGCCGCCTGCCCGTCGCCCAGCGCCGCGCGCAGCTGGGCCAGCTCGCCGTCGCGCACCATCGCCCAGAACTCCGCGCCGTCGGCCGGGTCGGTGAGCGGGATGTTGACGTGCCGCACGCCGGGCAGGGTGACGTCCGGGCCCTCCAGCTTGATGTCGGCGGCGTTGCGGAAGTCGAAGATGGTGTGCAGGCCGAGCGTGCCGAGGAAGGCGGCGTCCGCCTCCGTCGCGTGCGCCAGGTGACCGCTGCGGAAGAGCCGGCCGTGCCGCACCCGCCGCCCGTCGACCGTCGGCAGCCCGCCGACGTCCCGGAAGTTGCGCACCTCGGTGAGCAGGGGCTCGGTCGACCTGACCTGGGGCGGCTGCTGCGTCGTCACGGGCGCGCTCCTTTTACGTCGGCCGCCGACGCTGCTCGTCGGCGAGCGGGCTGATTCGACCATACGGCACTGGTGCAATAGGCAACTAGCTCGTCCGGCCACTGATCGTGACCGTATGTGGTCGGGAAGCGGTCGGTATGCGGTCGGGGCTCCGTCGCTCGGCGTCCGTCTCGACGCGGGGCTGCTGTCCACTCGTATTCCGACTTGGGCAGAATTTGACTGAGTGGCGATCATCACCTGCCGTCAACCCATGGTTACGGTGGCGTAGGTCACTCCTGAAGGTGAAGTATGTCCTGACGTGGCAGAGGATTCGAAGAAGATAAGCAGCAGGGAAAGTGGCCCGTTCGGGTCGTACGCGGCCATCGGGGACAGCTTCACCGAGGGCGTCGGCGACCCCGGTCCGGACGGCACGTTCATCGGCTGGGCGGACCGGCTCGCGGTCCTGCTCTCCGACCGCCGCCCGGAGCACGACTTCCGGTACGCGAACCTCGCCGTGCGGGGCCGCCTCCTGGACCAGATCGTCGCCGAGCAGGTCCCGCGCGCCAAGGAGCTCGCCCCGGACCTGGTGACCTTCTGCGCCGGCGGCAACGACATCCTCCGGCCCGGCTCCGACCCGGACGCCGTCGCCGAGCGCTACGCCGCCGCCGTCGCCGACCTCAAGGAGTCGGTCGGCACGGTCCTGCTGTGCACCGGCTTCGACACCCGCGACATCCCCGTGCTCAGGCACCTGCGCGGCAAGATCGCCACGTACACCGCCCATGTCCGGGCCATCGCCGACCAGTACGGCTGCCCGGTCCTGGACCTGTGGTCGCTGAAGTCCGTGCAGGACCGCCGCGCCTGGAGCGACGACCGGCTGCACCTCTCGCCCGACGGGCACACCCGGGTGGCGCTCCGTGCGGGGCAGGTGCTCGGCCTGGACGTGCCGGCCGAGCCGGACCAGCCCTGGCCGCCGGAGGCCGCGCGCAGCGCCGCCGACGCCCGCCGCGAGACCATCCACTGGGCGCGCGAACACCTGGTGCCGTGGATCGGGCGGCGGCTGCGCGGCGAGTCCTCGGGCGACCGCGTCACGGCGAAGCGGCCCGAGCTGGCGCTGCTGGAGGCCGACGCCGCCGCGCTCGCGCAGGCGGCCGCCACCATTCGCTAGTACGCGGGGTCTCCTGGCACCGAAGACCCACTAGTACGCGAGGTCCGCCCACACGACCCGGCCCCGGCCGGTGTCGGCGGGCCGTTCGCCCCAGTCCTCCGACACCGCGCCGACCAGCAGCAGGCCGCGGCCGGACTCGCGGTCCGTACTGCGGGGCTGGGTCTGCGGCCGGGAGTCGCTGTGTCCCTGGTCGGTGACCGCCACGCGCAGCCGCGTGCCGTCGAGGGTCAGCTCGCAGGAGACCCGCTCGCTGTCGGTGTGCCGCACGGCGTTGGTGAAGAGCTCCGAGACCACCAGCTCGGCGTCGTCGCGCAGCTGCTCGGTCACGCCCCAGGTCCGCAGCGCCGAGGTGACTCTTCGGCGGGCCTCCGGAACGGAGGTGCGCAGCGCCGGCAAATGGAAGGCGTCGCTGAGGAGTTGGACGGCGACGCCGCCGCATCCCCTTAACGATTCCGCGTGGTGGGAGGAAGGCACTCCGCAACTATGTGCGATGTTGAACAAGCTTGGCAAGGACCAACCTGTAAATTGCAGAATCGTCATGACAGTCTGTTGGCGCTTCTGATGGCATGACACACTGCTGAGCACGTAACTCAGTTGGAGGAGATCACAAGTGGTGGACGCACGGTCGGGCGGAGCGCCGACCGTCCTGCGGGTTGTCCTCGGCAAGAGGCTGCAGGACCTTCGAGAGAAGGCCGGACTCTCCTTCGAACAGGCCGCAGAGGCACTGGACGTCACGCACGCGACCGTACGCCGCATGGAGAAGGCCGAGGTCGGGCTGAAGATCCCGTACGTGGAGAAGCTGCTCGCCACCTACGGCGTCACCGACGCGGAGGAGAGTGAGACTTTCGTCGCACTCGCCCGGGAGGCCAACCGCCCCGGCTGGTGGCACCGTTTCCGCGACGTACTGCCCGACTGGTTCAGCGCGTACGTCAGCCTGGAGAGCGCCGCCAACCTCATCCGCGCCTACCAGCCGCACTACGTACCCGGCCTGCTGCAGACCGAGGGCTACGCGCGCGCCGTGCTGCGCGCCGGTATGCCGCACGCCGCCCCCGAGGAGATCGACCGCGCCGTCGACCTGCGCATGGAACGCCAGTCGCTGCTCCGCCGCGACAACGCGCCCATGCTGTGGGCCGTGTTGGACGAGACGGTGCTGCGCCGCCCGGTCGGCGGCTCCGATGTCATGCGCGAACAGCTCGACCGGCTGATCGAGGCCACCGAACTGCCCAACGTACGGCTGCAGATCATCCCCTTCGCCACCGGCCCGCACCCCGCCATGTACGGGCCGTTCCACATCTTCCGGTTCCCCATCCCGGAGCTGCCCGACATCGCGTACGCGGAGAGCCTGGTCGGCGCCGTGTACTTCGACCAGCGCGGCGATGTCTCGCAGTTCCTGGAAGCGCTGGACCGGATGTGCGCGCAGGCCGCGCCCGCACACCGCACCGCAGCCCTTCTGACGGGCTTTCGCAAGGAGATCTAACCCCCCATGGATCGCACACGTATCTACAACGGCATGCCGGCCAGCGAGCTGGGCAGCGAGGGCTGGCACAAGCCGTGGAGCGGCGGCAACGGCGGCGAGTGCGTCGAGGCGATGAGACTCAAGGACGGCCGGGTGGCGCTGCGCCAGTCCACCGATCCCAACGGCCCGGCGCTGATCTACACCCACGGCGAGATCGAGAGCTTCATCCGGGGCGCGAAGGCCGGCGAGGCGGACTTCCTGCTGCACGCGGCGCCCTGTGTCTGCGCGGACCGGAGGAGCGCATGAGCGACGCGACCTTCCCTGCGGACCCCAGTCCGCTCGCGGACCACAGTCTTCCGGCGGAGCAGGGCTTCACGGCAGACGAGATCGACACCAGCAGGCCGCATCCCGCGCGGATGTACGACTACTACCTCGGCGGCTGGGACAACTACGCGATCGACCGCGAGGCCGCCGACGAGGTGATCCGCGTCCACCCGCAGGTCCGCGACAGCGCCCGCGCCAACCGCGCCTTCATGCAGCGCGCCGTCCGGGACGCGGCACGCGCCGGCATCCGGCAGTTCCTCGACCTCGGCACGGGCATCCCCACCTCACCCAACACCCATGAGGTGGCGCGCGAGAAGATGCCGGACGCGCGAGTGGTCTATGCCGACAACGACCCGATCGTGGCCACCCACGCGGGCGCCCGGCTCACCAACGCGCCGGGCACCGGCTTCGTCCTCGGCGATGTCCGCGACCCGGCGAAGCTGCTGGCCGCCCCCGAGGTCCGCGCGCTGATCGACTTCGATCAGCCGGTGGCCGTGCTGCTCGTCGCCGTACTGCACTTCGTACGCGACGACGAGGACCCGGCCGGCGTGGTCGCGGCGCTCGCCGACGCACTGCCCGCCGGCAGCCGGCTGATCCTCTCCCACGCCACGGGTGAGCCGTACGAGGAGTACGCGGAGGGCCGCACGGACGAGGTGGCGCGGGACGGCGTCCTGAACGTCTACAAGAACACCACCGCCACGCTCAACCTCCGCGACCGGGCCGCGGTCCAGCGGCTCTTCGGCCCGTTCCGGCTCCAGGAGCCGGGCGTCGTCCGGGTACCGCTGTGGCGCCCGGACGGCCCCGTGCCCACCGCCGAAGAGATCAACAACACGATCTTCTACGGCGGGGTGGGCATCAAGGCGTGAGCCTCACGAGGTTCACGGGGTTCACGGGGTGAAGTTCACGGCGTGAGGGAGGGAGTCCGCAGCTCGGCTGCGGGCTCCTCCTCTTCCGCCGCTGCCGCGCGCAGCTCCTCCGCCGTGATGAGCGCGGTGTGCGTGCCCTCCGAGGTGCAGGCGTGCGCGCCCGCGAGCGTACCCAGCCGGGCGCACTCCTCCAGGTCCTGCCCGGCCAGCCGGCCGTGCAGGAAGCCGCACACGAAGGCATCGCCCGCGCCGTTGCTGTCCACCACCGGCGCCGCCGGCACGGCCGCGGGAACGTGCCGCGGCGTGGAGTCGTCCGGAGTGAGCAGATACGCGCCGCCCGCGCCCGCCGTGGCGATCACCGCCTCGGCCCGGCCCTCGCGCAGGATCTCCCGCATCACCGCGCCGATCCGCTCCCCGGCGCCCGCCGCGCTGAGGAACACCAGGTCCGAGCGGAGCGCGAACTCCCGGTGGTGGTCGGCCAGCCCGTCCCAGTCGTGCAGATCGGTGGAGACGGGGACGCCCAGCTCCGCGATGTCGTCGAAGAGGAACCGCGCGAAGTGCATGATCGACAGATGCACGTGCCGGGTCCGGCGGAGGTACGGGAAGTAGTGCTCGGGCGGCATCCGCAGCTCGAGCGGGTCCCGGCCGTCGTAGAAGGACGTGCGGCGGCCGTCGGGGGAGACGAGGTTGACCGCGCGGCGGGTCCCGTGCGGGGAGACCATCGGATCGAAGTCGACGCCGGTGCCCTTCAGCCGCTCCCTGACCAGCTCGCCCTCGTGGTCCGCACCGATGAAGTCCACGAACGCGGTGGACAGCCCGAGCGCCGCACAGCCGAGCGCGACGCCCGTGCCCGTATGCCCGGCCCATTCCCGGATCGGCGGTACGGCGAAGGAGTCGGCCTGCGGAACCGGCAGCGCGCCGACCCGGACGATCGTGTCCACACCCGATCCGCCGACGACCAGCACGTCGTACGGCTGCGTCGGCCGGGTGTCCTGGTGGAGTCCCTGCTGGAATGTCACAAGTGTCCTTGAATCCCTGGCTGGTGAGACCGATAACGGCCCATTGGGGCCGCTTCGGGGAGTGTAGACGCCACGCACCCCGCGCAACGGCAAGTCACTACCCCGTCACCCGCCGGAACGTGCCTGGCGCCGCTCCACCACCGCTTTCCGGACAGCCCGCGCGCCGCACCCGCCCCGTGCGGTCCGCCCGGCGGCCCCGCCCCCGCGTGTTGCTCAGCCCGCGGGACCCGCGCTCGGGGGCCGCCGGGCGCGGCGCCACTTGGCCGATACCCGACGGCGTGCGGCCCCGGGGGATGATGGAGACATGGAGGGCGAAGCGGACGGACTGTTCCCGCGCGAGGTGTTCCCGCGCGAGCGGACGGAGGTGGCGCCCGGCGCGGTACACGTGCCGGACTGGCTGGACCCGGGGGAGCAGCGGGAGCTGTTGGCGGCGTGCCGGGAGTGGGCCGGGCAGCCGGCCGGGCTGCGGACCGTACGGACTCCGGGCGGCGGCGTGATGTCCGTCCGTCAGGTCTGCCTGGGCTGGCACTGGAGCGCGGTGCCCCGCTGCCCGGACTGCGGCCGCGCGGTCCGGCGCAACCCCGACTGCCCGGGCCGGCACTCCTATCCGTACGCCTACACCCGTACCGTCGTGGACGGCGACGGCGCGCCCGTGAAGCCCTTCCCCGAACGGCTCCGCGCGCTCACCGACCGGGCGCTGCGGGCCGCGTACGGCAGCGGACTGGGCGCGGCACCGTACGCGCCCGACGCGCCGTACGACATCGCCCTGCTCAACTTCTACGGCGACGACGCCCGGATGGGCATGCACCAGGACATCGACGAGCGCTCCGCCGCGCCCGTGATCTCCCTCAGCCTCGGCGACACCTGCGTCTTCCGGTTCGGCAACACCGAGACCAGGAACCGGCCCTGGACCGATGTCGAGCTGCGCAGCGGCGACCTCTTCGTGTTCGGCGGCCCGTCCCGGTGGGCGTACCACGGTGTACCGCGCACCGCACCCGGCACCGCCCCCGCGGAGCTCGGCCTGAAGGGCCGCGTCAACCTCACGCTCCGTGTTGGCGCGCTGGAGCGGGCCGCGTCCTGAAAAAGCGGCTGCGCGCCCCCTGGGGCCGGTCGCACGCTGTGGACCATGAGCTGGACGACGACGGATGACCTCGACACCTTCCTGACCCACGCGGGCGGCTTCGTGCACTCTCGACCCGCCGAGCACACGGTGCTGCTCGGCGTCGCGGCCACCCTGGCCGCCGCGGGCCCCGCGGCCTATGGCGACGAGCCACCCCGGTACGGCTGGTGGCGCGGCCCGGACGGCCGGACCACGGGCGCGTTCCTGTGGACCCCGCCGCGCCTGCCGGTGCTCTCGCCGATGCCCGACCGGGCCGCCGCCGAGCTCCTGGAGGTCCTCGCGGCCGGGCCGCTGCCGGTCGGCGGGGCCAACGGCGCGCGGCCCGCCGCCGACGCGTTCACCGCCGCCTGGGAGCGCCGCACGGGCCGCGCCGCGCGGCTGCGGACGCACCTCCGGCTGTACCGCCTGGGGGAGCCGGCCCCGCCGGACCCGGCGCCGCGCGGCAGCGCCCGCGCCGCCACCGCCGCCGACCGCGGCCTCCTCGTGGACTGGTGGGGCGCCTTCGCGCGGGAGAGCGGCGGCGAGCCGTACGGGCACGACCGCGCGGTCGACGACCGGCTGTCCTACGGCGGGCTCACGCTCTGGGAGGCCGACGGACGCCCGGCGTCGCTGGCCGGCCTCACCCGCACGGTCGGCGGCATGGTGCGGGTCGGCCCCGTCTACACACCGCCCGCGCTGCGCCGCAACGGCTACGCGGCGGGCGCCACGGCCGCGGTGACGCGCGGCGCGCTCGCGGCCGGAGCCGAGCAGGTGCTCCTCTTCGCCGACACCGCCAACCGCACCAGCACGGCCCTGTACGAGCGGCTCGGCTACCGGCCCGTCGGCGACCACCGCCGCTACGACTTCCCGCAGGGCACGCCGCCCCCGTAAGGCACTCGGTGTCCCCCGCCCTCCGGCTGGGTACCCGTCCCCCGACCGGTGGTACGCGGAATGCCCGGGCCGGTCGCGCGGTTGCCCGTTGAGGGTGATGGTGTTGTGACCGTCCCGAACTTGGAGGTGTCGTGACCGCTCCCCGCTCTTGGCGCATGAGTACCGGCTCGTGGCGCACCGCCGCATTCGGCGCCGTGCCCACAGGAGAGCGCCTGGCCAGGATCCGCCGCTCCCCGCAGTTCGTGGACGGGCAGTTCCGCAACCCGGTCGCCACCCGGCAGCTCCTCCAGGGCTCGACCCTGCCCATGGTCCGTACGCAGCTGAACAGGGACGGCCGGCTGCGCAGGGCACCCGTGGGCGAGATTCCCGTGCACCACCCGACCGCGGCCGATTGGGCCCGGCCGCCCGCCTCCGGGCTGCGTATCACCTGGATGGGCCATTCGAGTGTGCTGGCGGAGATCGACGGGCAGCGGGTGCTGTTCGACCCGGTCTGGGGCGAGCGCTGCTCGCCGTTCACCTGGATCGGGCCACGGCGGCTGCACCCGGTGCCACTGCCGCTGACGGAGCTGGCGCCGGTCGACGCCGTCGTCATCTCGCACGACCACTACGACCACCTCGACATGCCCACCATCCAGGGCCTGATCACCACCGGCACCGCCTTCGTCGTGCCGCTCGGCATCGGCGCCGACCTGGAGTACTGGGGCGTGCCGCCGGAGCGGATCACGGAGCTGGACTGGCACGAATCGACGCGGGTGGGGGAGCTGACGCTGACCGCCACCCCGGCGCAGCACTTCTGCGGGCGCGGGCTGCGCGGCCCGCAGCACACGCTGTGGGCGTCCTGGGTGGTCGCCGGGCCCGAGCACCGCGTGTTCCACAGCGGCGACACGGGCTACTTCGGCGGCTTCGCGGAGATCGGGAAGGCACACGGCCCGTTCGACCTCACCATGATCCAGATCGGTGCGTACAGCGAGGAGTTCTGGCCCGACATCCACATGACGCCCGAAGAGGGCCTGCGCGCCCACCTCGACCTCGGCGGCGGCCGCCCCGCCGGCGCCCTGCTGCCGATCCACTGGGGCACTTTCAACCTGGCGCCGCACCCGTGGGCGGAGCCGGCGGAGCGCACGGCAGCGGCGGCCATGGCGGCCGGCGCGAAGCTCGCGGCGCCGGTGCCCGGCAAGCCGTTCGAGCCCGCCGACGAGCTGACCGTGGAGCCGTGGTGGCGGGCCGCCGCGGTGCCGCCGGTGCACGGCTGGCCGGCCTGGCCGCCGAGGGGGCCCGCGGCGATGGCGAGCGGGGCGGGCAGCGGCGCGGGGAGCGCGCCGGCCGCCGGGGAGTGAGCGGCGGCGCCGTCCCGAAGCGGAATCCGGAACGGGAATCCGGAGCCGGAAGGGAATGAACGCCCGGACAGCGAACGGCAGTTCGTACCACTTCGTACTGGCGAGCGGGGGACGGTAACTCAAGGAGGTGGCGCGGGGTAGCGAAACCCCGAAGTCCATCTGATCGGCCCCTCCGCAACAACTAGCGTGCGTGCTCCGCGAACCGCCGACGGCCGATCCGGAGGGCGCCGATGCCTGCTGCATTTCCCCAGGGAACGGGGACCGAAGTGTCCCAGGACTCCCCCCAATCCCACGGGACCGGGGGGACGGGGGGAATGGTTCCCGCACCGCTGCCCGGACGGCGGCGGGACCGCGAAGGCGCCCGGCACAGCCGCGTACCGCTCCGCGAGACGGCCGCCGACTCCGTCATACGCGTCCGCCTCGTCCGCCTCGCGGCCGTGCCCTGCCTGCTCGTCGCCGCGACCTGCTCCGCCGTGGCCGCCTTCATCGCCCGGTCCGGCGGCCAGCCGCTCAGCGCCGCCGCCTGGACCGTCCTCGGCTGCGGCTTCGCCCTCGTGTGCGGCATCACCGCGGTCGCCTGCGCCGCCGCCACCGCCGAGGCCCGCGCCACCGTCCAGCGCTACGCCCGGCTGCGGGAGGTGTGCGCCCGCAGCCAGTCCGACCTGTACGCCCTCGTGCACCGCGTACGCCAGGGCGAATGGCTCCAGCAGCGCGCCCCCGAAGCGCTGCCCCGCCCGGCCGGAGACACCCTCGACCTCCTCGTCCACGACGTCGCCGCCGCCGGGCGCGCCGCCGAGGCCGCGGTCATCGACGCCGTCGCCATCGCCCGCGGCAACGCCAGCGGCAGCGAGCAGAAGGTCGAGGTCTTCGTGAACCTCGCCCGGCGCCTGCAGTCCCTGGTCCACCGCGAGATCGAGCTGCTGGACGAGCTGGAGAACCGGGTCGAGGACCCCGATCTGCTCAAAGGTCTCTTCCACGTGGACCACCTCGCCACCCGCATCCGCCGGCACGCCGAGAACCTCGCCGTCCTCGGCGGCGCCATCTCCCGCCGCCAGTGGTCCCGCCCGGTCACCATGACCGAGGTCATGCGCTCCTCCATCGCCGAGGTCGAGCAGTACCCGCGCGTCAAGCTCGTACCGCCCATCGAGGGCACGCTCCGCGGCCACGCCGTCGCCGACGTCATCCACCTCCTCGCCGAACTCGTCGAGAACGCCACGGTCTACTCGGCTCCGCACACCCACATCCTGCTCCGCGCCCAGCTGGTCACCGCCGGCCTCGCCGTCGAAGTGGAGGACCGAGGGCTGGGCATGGACGTCGAGGAGCAGGACCGGATGAACGCGCTGCTCGCCGACCCCGACCACGTCGACGTCGCCGAGCTGCTCAACGACGGCCGCATCGGCCTGTTCGTGGTCTCCTCGCTGGCCCGCCGGCACGGCGTCGTCGTCCGCCTGCAGAGCAACATCTACGGCGGCGTACAGGCCGTACTCATCCTGCCGCAGGGCCTGTTGGGAGACGAGCCGACCGAGGAGACGGACGGCAAGGCCGACGCGGCCGCCCGGCCCGCCGTCGCCGCCGCGCCGCCCGCCGACGCCCCGCGCCGCCGCGTCGTACGGACCGCCAACGGCCACGCCGACCTCGATCCCGGCCTGCTGCCGCCCGAGGCCCCGCGGCCGGACCGCCCGGAACCGGCGACTGCCCGCCCGGCACCGGCCGCCGCCCGGCCCGCACCGGCCGCCCGCCCCGCGACGGTCGGCGCGCACACGGCGCACACCGCTTCTGAGGCCCCGGAAGGCCGCGCCGCGGGGCCCACCGAACCGCGCCGGGACGCCGCACACGCCGATGCGCGCGACCCCGGCAGCGGACGGGCCGCGGCGGCGGGCGCTCCCACCGCCGCCGTGGCCCCGGGACCCGAGACCGGACCCGGCTCCGTCGTACTGCCCCCCGCCCCGCCCGTGACCACCGGCGACCGCCCCCGGTTGCCGCGCCGCCGCAAGCAGGAACACCTCGTCCCCGAACTGCGCACCGACCCCACCCCGCCCGGCGGCACCCGCGCCGCCGGCCGCCCCGAGCCCGAGCACGACCCCGGCCTGATGGCCGCCTTCCGGCGCGGCATCACCCGCGCCGACGACACCTACGACGCGGCAGCGGACCGGGGCACCGCGTACGACAGCAACACCGCCTACGACACCGCCGCTTACGACAGCGCCGCCCCCTACGACCACACCGGCACCGGCCCAGTCCGGAGCCGCCCCCGAGGAGACGACCAGAACCATGGTGAGTGACGTTCACGTACAGTCCCAGCGACACGGCGGCCGGCCGACGACGGACCTGTCCTGGCTGCTGACCGGACTCGTCCAGCGCGTACCGCACGCCCGCAGCGCCCTGCTGCTCTCCTCCGACGGGCTGGTCAAGGCCGCACACGGCTTCGAGCCCGACAGCGCCGACCACATGGCCGCGCTCGCCTCCGGCCTGTACAGCCTGGCCCGCAGCGCCGGGGTCCGCTTCGGCGACGGCGACGACGTCCTCCAGGTCGTCGTCGAGCTGGAGTCCACCCTGCTCTTCGTCTCCACCGCGGGCTCCGGCGCCAACCTCGCCGTGCTCGCCTCCCGCGAGGCCGATGTCGCCGTCCTCGGCTACGAGATGGGCATGCTGGTCAAGAGCGTACGGCCCTACCTCGCCACGCCTGCGCGGCACCAGGCGCAGGCGGGCAGGCACTGAACATGGCGGTACGTCGCCGGAGACGGCAGGGGTCGGAGCCGCTCTGGCTCGACGACGAGGCCGGCCGCCTGGTCCGCCCGTACACCGTCAGCAACGGACGGACCCGCCCGACCGCGCACTTCGACCTGCTGACGATGGTGATCGCCACCGGCAAGCGGCCCGTGACGTGCCAGGGCCCGGACTACATGCAGGTCCTCGGTCTGTGCGGCGGCCCGGTCTCCGTGGCCGAGGTCGCCGCCCATATACGGCTGCCGGCGGTGGTCACCAAGGTGCTCCTCGCCGACCTCGTGGACTGCGGAGCTCTCACCGCCCGGGCCCCTACGCAGAGTCCGCACGGAGAGTCGCCCTGTACCGACCGAGCACTCCTGGAGGCGGTGCTGCATGGACTCCGACAGCGCCTTTGAAACGACCAGTACTTTTGCACCGTACGCCCCCGCCACCACCCCCAACGGCGACCCCTTTCCGTCCGCTCTGAAGATCCTCGTCGCGGGTGGCTTCGGGGTCGGCAAGACCACCTTCGTGGGCGCCGTCAGCGAGATCGAACCGCTGTGCACGGAAGAACTCCTCACCCAGGTCAGCATCGGCACCGACTGCCTGGACGGGGTCGAGGAGAAGACCACCACCACCGTCGCGATGGACTTCGGGCGGATCACCGTCAGCACCGACCATGTGCTGTACCTCTTCGGCACGCCCGGCCAGCAGCGCTTCTGGTTCATGTGGGACGAGCTGTCCGCCGGCGCGCTCGGCGCCGTCGTGCTCGCCGACACCCGGCGCTTGGAGGACTGCTTTTCCGCCGTCGACTTCTTCGAGCGCCGCGGCATTGAATTCATCGTCGCGGTCAACCAGTTCGACGGCTCCTTCCACTACGAACCGGACGAAGTGCGCGCCGCCATAGACCTCTCACCCAGCACCCCGGTCGTGCTGTGCGACGCCCGGCACTGCAGTTCCGCGACCAACGTCCTGGTCTCCCTCGTCCAGCACCTACTGACCCCCGTATTCGCAACGGAGCTGCCATGAACCGCCCCGCGTCCCGACTGCCGGCGCCCACCTACGACCCCACCCGGCACCTGCTGCTGACGCCCGATGACGACGAGGCGCCGGCGCGGGTCGCGCGGCTGCGTACGCTCGGCATCGGCGAGGCGCCGCTGCCCGCCTTCGACGACTTCGCGCGGAACCTCGCCCGGACCACCCAGGCCCCGTACGCCATGGTCAACTTCATCGACGAGCACCGGCAGTACTTCGCCGGCCTCTACACCCCCGCCGAGGAGCAGGCGCCGGTCGAGCTGGGGCCCGCGCCGGCCAGCGCGCAGCCGGGCCGGGTGATGGCCCGCGACCACGGTTACTGCCCGCACGTCATCGTCCGCCGCAAGGCGCTGGTCCTGGAGGACGTCTGCGACTACCCGCGGTTCGCCGGCAACCCGGTCGTGGACGAGATCGGCATCCGTTCCTATCTCGGCGCGCCACTGATCGACCGTACGGGCATGGCGCTCGGCACCGTGTGCGTCGTGGACCTCGAACCGCGCCCGTGGGGACGGGAGGGCCTGGACACCATCAAGACCATGGCGGCCCGGCTGGTCGACCAGATCCACCGGATGGAACAGGAGCGGACGGACGGGCTGTGAGCCCGCCCGCGCTCGGGGACCGACGGGCCGGTGGGGCCTCGCTGTGACGGCGAGGCCCCACCGGCCCGTTGTTGCTTCTCCCGCTCTCCCGCAGTAGGTCCTGTGTGGTCACCCCGTGAGCAGGCCCGCTCCCGCGTACGCGTGGTGGTGGTCGTACTCCTCCGTCCGGTCCTCCGTACGGACCCGTTCCGAGAGCCGGCCGGACCATTCGCCGTGCGCCGTGCCCAGCGCCAGCTCACCCAGCCGCAGCAGCTGGACGTCGGAGGTGCCGGCCGGCGCGAAGATGTGGTGCGCGTCCCGCAGATAGCGCTCCACCGGGCGGTCGGTGAACAGCCCGCACGCGGCGTGGATGTCCATCGCGTCGCGCGCCGACTCGATCGCCGACTCGACATTGACGAGCTTGGCGTTCATCAGCTCCGCGTCGCAGTTCTCGCCCCGGTCCAGCAGATGCACCGCGTGGTACGCCGCGAGCCGCGCGGTCAGCAGCCGGGACTGGATCCGGCCCAGCTTGAGCTTGATGTTGGTCAGTGCGTGCAGCGGCTTGCCGTAGCGGTGCCGCTCCGCGCAGAAACGTGCGGTCTCCTCCAGGACCGCCTGGTGGATGCCGAGGGAGACGGCGGTGAGGTTCGGGCGGCCGTACAGCACGCTGGAGGAGTACGCGACGGCCAGCCCGTCGCCCTCCCGGCCGAGGAGGTTCGCCGCCGGGATCCGGCAGTTGTCGAAGAAGAGCTCGCCGAAGCTGAAGCCGTGCAGGCCCATCGTGGCCGCCTGCGGGCCGACCCGGAAGCCGGGGCGGTCGTGCTCCACGAGGAAGGCGGACAGGCCGTGCGATCCCTCGCCGGTGCGCACGACGACGCCGTGCAGGTCACCGACGTGGCTGTTGCCGACGTATATCTTGCGGCCGTTGAGGATGTAGTCGTCGCCGTCGCGGACCGCGCTGCTGGACATGCCGAGCACATGACCGCCGGAGTGCGGCTCGGTGACCGCGATGGTCGGCAGGCACTCGCCCGCCGCGATGGCGGGCAGCCAGGTCTTCTTCTGCTCCTCACTGCCGAAGTGGATGATCTTCGCGACACCGAGCTGGGACGCCTGCACCATCGCGCCCATGGCGGCGCTGACCCGGGACAGCTCCTCGATGATCACGGTCTTGGCCAGGTGTCCGGCCCCCATGCCGCCATAGCCGCGCTCGACGGTCGCGCCGATCCACCCCTGGCGGGCGATCCGGCGCGACAGGGCATGGCAAACGGAACGGCTTGCCTCCATCTCGGCTATGCGGGGGCGTACTTCGCGCTCGGCGAAGTCGCGCACCCTGTGCCGGAGTGCCTCATGCCGCTGGTCGGTGAAGTAGCGATGCAAGACGAGCCCTCCTCCGCGATGCGTCCGCGCTAGTTGCTCTGTGTCATCCGGTACGTGCAACTCCTCGATCGAATCCGGACAGTTGTTCAGTGGTTACCCCGAGTGCAATACCCGTTGGCATACCTGGCGCAGGACACATAAAACCTCTACTCACCGCATTTATGCGAAGACAATGGAGTGCGGATTGATCCTTCACCACCCCGAGGGGCTGCCACATGCGAAAAAGCAGAACTGAGGCAGGAGTGATCAGAGTTGCTCGCCGAGGGGGTACGTGTGACCGAATTTCATCGGGGTCTCGTCACCCCCTGGAGGCGTAGCGCACGCACGTACGCCACTCGCCCCGACGGAACGAGAGCCGTCAGGTGGCGGCATGTGACGGTCTGCCCGTGCCGTACACCCGCGCACGCCGTCCGCGCCACCCGACGCCTCCCCCCACGTATGGCCGGTGGGTCCTTCGTACGGTCAGTGGTCAGGCCCGCAGCAGGAGTCCCGCCGGAGCTGCCGGCCCACCGCCCGCCAGTCCTCGGCCCCGGCCGCCCCAGTCGTGCGCGGCCGGTCCGCCGTGAACGCGCCCACCAGGTCGGCCTGTTCGTACAGTCGCCCGCCGCGCAGTACTCCCGTCGTACGGACCAGTGAATCGAAGTCGCGCCACGGATCACCGTCCACGAGAGTCAGATCCGCGAGCCGGCCCTCCTCCAGCGTCCCCAGATCCCGCTCGCACCCGAACACCCGGGCCGGCAGCGCCGTCGCCGTGCGGAGCGTCTGCGCGACCGACAGCCCCGCACCGTGCAGCGCGCGCAACGCCAGGTGCAGCGAGAGCCCGATCGCCATCAGCGGCGCGTCCGTACCCAACGCGACCAGCCCGCCCTCCGCCAGCACCCGCCGGTAGAACGCCGTCTCCCGGGCCAGGTCCGCCAGCTCCGTCTCCGTCGGCCGGTGCGCCGCGTCCTCCTCGACCAGCGCCATGTCCCACGGCGGCATCAGCGTCGTCACCCGCGGGTCGTCCGCCAGCCCCGGATCGGCACCGATCAGCACCCCCGCCGTGAACGGCGTGGCCACCAGATGGAAATCGGTTCCCGTGTAGACCTCGGCAACATCGCTGTACGTACGGGCCGCCGCCGACGTCGCGCGCCCGAACTCCAGGCGCTGCGTCGCCTGCAGATGGGTCGTCAGATCCTGACCCAACTGCACGCCCGGCGTCAGCAGATGGCTGCCCGACCGCACCCCCAGCCGTTCCTGCGCGAACTCCGCCGCCTCCTGCATGATCCAGCCCGGCGCCCGGACGTACGTCTTCACGAAGTCCCAGTCCAGCGCCGCACCCCGGGCCAGCGACCGGCGCAGCCCCGCCCGCGTCCGGTGCGCGCGCCCCATGCTGTACGCCACCCGCGCCCCGTCCAGCAACTCCCCGCAGCTCAGCAGCCGCGGCCCGGCGAGCACCCCGGCGGCGATCGCCTCCCGCAGCCGCGCCTGCTCGTACGAGAAGCCGCCGAACGACACCGCCGTGGTGATCCCGTACGCCAGCTGCAGCGCCGTCTGCCGCCCGCCGTACGTCAACTGCCACGGATGCGTATGCGAATCCCACAGACCGGGGATCACCGTGCGCTCCGAGGCGTCCACCCGGTTCGCCGCGCGACGCCCCGCGCGGTGCGGCGCGACCTCCGCGATCCGCCCGTCCCGGATCACCACGTCCACGTCGTCCCGTACGCCCTCGCCCACGCCGTCCCAGAACCGGCCCGCGTGCACGACCGTGTCCGCCGTCGGCGCCCGCCGGTGATCCAGCCGCAGCGGCACCGTACGCGGCGCACCGCCGCCCGCGTCGATCATCCGCAGCCGCCCGTTCGAGAGGTACAGCAGCGTACGGGAATCACCCGACCAGGACGGATGATCCGCCGCCTCCTCCGTCAGCTGCCGCGGCGCGCCGTCCGGAGTGCCGTCGGGCCGCACCGGCAGCAGCCACAACGCGGACTCGGCGACCAGCGCCAGCCACCGCCCGTCCGGCGACCACACCGGGCCGGAGTCGTAGCGGTCGGAGAGCGACACATGCTCCCCGGCCGCGTGCAGCCGGCTCGTGCCCGTCGTCGTGTCCAGCACCCGGATGAGGTTGTAGCCCTCCCGGAAACGCTGGTTGAGCCGGTTCCGGTCGCACAGCGCGAGATACCGGCCGTCCGGCGACCAACTGGGCCGCCCCGGCAGCCCGCCCGCGCCGAGCGGCGCCGCCAGCTTCCGCTCCGTACCGGCGTCGAGGTCCCGCACCACGAGATTGCCCGACATGTCCAGTGCGGCCAGCCGCCGCCCGTCGGGGGAGAGCGCCGGATGCACCCGCCCGCCCTCCGCGAGCACGCGCTCCTCGCCCGTCGCCACGTCCCGGCGGCGCACCGCGAACAGCCCGTCCCGGTCGTCCGCGTACACCAGCGCCCGGCCGTCCCGCGTCCAGGACGGCGCAAGGAGGTACCGCGTCGGCGCCGTCTTCACTATGCGGCGCGGCGCGCCCCCCGAAGTGGGCGCCACCCACAGCCCGTTGAGCGCGGCGAAGGCGAAACGGCGGCCATCGGGGGAGAGGGCGGGCAGATGGACGCCGCGCACCGGGCGCGCCCCGTCCCGCTCGAAGCCGTAGTCCTTGACCCGGTACCGCGGCCGCTCCACCGGCATCGCCGCCGTGAACGGGATCGCCTCGGCGGCCTCCGGACGCTCCGGCCGTACGACGGTGAACCGCCCGCCCACGGTCAGCAGCAGCTCCTCGCGCGATATCCAGCGCGGCGGCACCGGCATCACATCGCCGTCGACCGGCACCGCCGCCCCGTCCACGACAAGGGTGCAGGTCGGCCCCGGGGCCGCGGTGGTGCGCACATAGGCGAGCCGCCCGGCGGGCGACAGCGCGGGCACCATGACTTGCGCTGCGGCCGTCTCGGTGTGCTCGGTGACCACCGGCTCGCGGCCGTCCGCCGGTACGGACGCGACCGTACGGGACTCCAGCACGGTCCCCGCCATCCGCCCCCGTACGAACCAGATGCGCGAGCCGTCCGGAGCCCACACCGGGTCGAAATCCTCCCACGCGCCGCCCTGGTGCGGGCCGTCCTGGCCCGGCACCCCCGTGACCCGCGTCAGCTTCCCGCTCGCGAGCTCCAGCACCCAGATCCGGTACGGGCTGCCCGCCACCGGGTCGCCGCCGCGCTCCGAGGCGAACGCGATCCGCGTGCCGTCCGGCGACCAGGCGGGCCCCCGGTCGTCCCACGGCCCGTCGGTGACCTGGCGCAGCGCCGAGCCGTCCGGGGCCAGCGTCCAAATGTGGAAGCCGCCGCCCTGATAGGCGCAGACCGCCAGCCGCTCGCCATCGGGGGAGAAGACCGGGCGGGTCGGCTCCAGTAGGGGCTGCGTGAGCGCCGTCGCCGTACCGCCCGAGCGCGGCACGGACCACAGTACGTTCTGGATCTCCGCGATCAGCCGCCCGCCATCGGGGGCGAGGGTGGCGGCGCCGTTGGTGGCGGCGGTGAAGGAGAGGGTGTCGGCGGCACGCGCTGCGGCCGGCACGGGCACGCCCACCAGACCGACGGCGGCCGCGGCCGTCGCGGTGCCCTGCAGGAAGCGGCGGCGGGAGAAGGGGGAGGGGCCAGCGGTGGCGCCCGGGGAACTGTCCGTGGTGTCCAACGGTCCTCCTACGACAGGGGATACGTGTGGTGCACAACCGGTCAGGAACCCGCTGATCTTTCCATGCAACGGACCGGACGGGTCAACACCGCGTCGCGTCGCCTCTTGGCGCACCCCGTCCCCGGACGAGAAGGTGTCCCGTACCGCTCCGCCCGCCCGCGTCAGCAGTCAGGAGAAGACGCCATGCAGCAGGACTTTCATGAGGCGCCCGACGGCACCCGAGTGGCCACCTACGCCTGGCTCCCCGAGAGCGGCCGCCCGCGCGCCCTCGTACAGATAGCGCACGGTGCCGCCGAACACGCCCGCCGCTACGACCGCTTCGCGCGCTTCCTGACCGCACACGGATACGGCGTCCTCGCCTCCGACCACCGCGGACACGGCGCCACCGCCGCGTCCACCGGCGGCCGCGGCGTCGTCGGCGAGGACGCCTGGCGCCGCATCGTCGACGACCTGAAGGCCATCGGCGACACGGCGCGCGGACTGCATCCCGGCGTGCCCCTCGTGCTGCTCGGCCACAGCATGGGCTCGATGCTTGCCCGCGACTACGCGCAGGAGTACGCCGACGGGCTGGCCGGACTGATCCTCTCCGGCACCTTCCGCACGCTGCCCGGCGCCGAGATCGAGGGCTCGATCGCCGCGCTGGAGGCCGAGGCGGCGGAGCGCGGCCGCACCACGCTCTCCGACTTCATCCCGCGCCTCTTCGGCTCGTTCAACGATCCTTATCCGCACCGCACCGGCTTCGAATGGCTCTCCCGGGACGAGGCGGAGGTCGACGCCTACGTGGCCGACGAGGACTGCGGCTTCCCCTTCTGCGCCGGGCTCGCGCTGGACTGGGTACGCGCGACCCGCAAGGTCAACGACCCGGCCAACCTGGCCCGCACACCCCGCGACCTGCCCGTCCACCTCGCCGTCGGCGACCAGGACCCCTGCAACCAGCGGATGACGCTGGTCTATGAACTCCTGGAGGACTTCCGCTACTTGGGTACGGAGGACCTGACCTGGAAGGCGTACCGCGACGCCCGCCATGAAATCCTCAATGAGACGAATCGGGAAGAAGTGCAGCGGGACCTGGTGGACTGGCTGGACAAGCGCGTTGTCAGTGGCGGCCGCTAGCTTGGGATGAGTGTGGCGGCGGTGGGGGAGGGGCCACGTCACCCGGTGGGGAGAGGGAGGGGCCCTGCCCACGGCCGCCTCACCCCGCCCCCAAGAACCCCCCGATCCGCCCCCGCAGCGCCCCCGGCTCCAGCCCATGCGCGGCCAAATGGCTCGCCATGTCCCCGTAACGCCGCAGCTCCTCGCGCCGCACTCCGAGCCCCAGCACGCGGTGCGGGATGTCCTGCAGCGCCTCGCCCGCGGCCGCCGCCGACGTGCCCGCGAGGTACGGCTCGACCAGTACGACGTTCGCCGCGTCCCCGGCCCCGACCGCCGCTCGCAGCGCCGCGCCGTCGAAGGGCCGTACGGTCGTGGCGTACAGCACCGTGACGTCCAGCCCCTCGACCGCCGCCAGCACACTGTCCAGCATCGGCCCGACCGCCACGACGGTCCCCGCACGCCCCTCGCGCACCGTCAGGAACCGCCGGCCGTCCACCGCCCGCGCCGCCTCGTTGGTCTGCAGGGACAGCCGTACGTACACCTTGTCGTCGCCGGCCGCCGCGGCGTGCCGCAGCAGCGCCTCCGCCTCGTCCGGATGCCCCGGCACATGCACGGTCCACCCGTCCAGCGTGTCCATCAGCGCCACATCACCGGGCGCCATGTGGGTGAAGCCCCCCGCAGGCCAGTCGTACGACCCACCGGCGCTGACCAGCACGCCTCCTACCCCCTGATGCCCGAAGTCCAGCTTCACCTGCTCAAAGGGCCGCTCGACCAGGAAGCTGGCAAAGGTGTGCACGATCGGCCGCATCCCGGTCAGCGCCAGCCCGCCGCCCACGCCGACGAGCAACTGCTCCCTGATCCCCACATTCAGCACCCGGTCCGGATGCCTGTCCATCGCCGCCCGGAAGCCGTCCACGCCGATCTCGGCGAGTACGACGGCCAGCCGCGGATCGTCGTCCAGCAGCCGCGAGGTGACCGTGGCGAAGCGTTCCCGCATGGTGTCCATGGCTCATGCCTCCTTCGGCTCGACACGGGCGACGACGGCGTGCGGCCGCCCCGGATGCGGCGCGGTGTACGCGTCGTACAGCGCGTCGTGGTCCCGCCCGTCGACCGTGCGCGTGGACCACCCCGCCGCCTCGAACCGCGCGGCGATCCCACCGTCCCTCGGATACGACGCCGACCCGTTGTCGAGGACGACGACATGCAACCTGTCCAGCCCCGCAGGCCCCGCATAAGCAATGGCCTCGTGGTTACTGCCCTCATCCAGCTCCGCGTCGCCAATCAGCACCCATACCGCGGGCTCGATCAGCCCCTGCGCCCGCAGCCCGAGCGCGGTACCCACCGCGAGCGGCAGCCCGTGCCCGAGCGACCCGCTGCCGATTTCTGCGCCCGGTACGAGCCGCCGGTCCGGGTGGTGCCCGAGCGGCGAGTCGTACCCGCCGAACCCGGGCAGCCACTCCACCGGGAAGAACCCCTTCGCGGCGAGCACCGCGTAGTACGCCATCGGCCCGTGCCCCTTGGACAACAGGAACCGGTCCCGATCCGGGGCTTCGGCGCTCTCCGGCGAGACTCGCAGGACCCGGTCGTACAGCACCCAGAGCGCATCAAGCGTGGAGGTCGCCGCGGGCCCGTGCTTCTCGTCCCCGGTCATCAACCCCATGAGGTACGCCAGCCGCTCATACGGAAGCGACGCGTACCCGCCCCGCTCCCTAGCAAGTTCACTCAACACATCCGTCATGCCATTCACCCTGCAACCTCAACCAAACTTGAGGTCAAGCGGCGGTGGGTCAAGGCCGATGGGCATCGTCCGTGAGGCGACCAAGGCCGCCAAGGCTTGTGGACATCATCTGCGCGGCACTCAAGGTCGACATCTCAAACACCGGGCTTGAACACATCCTGCTCGATCAGCAGCTTGTCGATCCGGGCCTTGTCCACCCGGTTCGTCACCTCCGCAACCTCCTGCCGGTCACGGACGCACTTCGCCAGCGTGAAGGCCGACGACACCACGAAGACCAGCCCGAGCCCGAGGAACCCGCGCTCCCACGCCCCGACGGGCAGCTTGGCGATCCCGATGACCAGGGCCACGAGCGACAGCCCGAAGGAGAGCGCCGCCTGCACAAAGAAGGCAGTCGTCGTCGGACGCTGAATGGATGGTGTGCTCATGAGAAGCAGCGTGCCGCCCGGCGACCCGCGCAACATGAGTAGAGCTACTCACCCCGCCCTGGCCATCCCACTCACCTCACCCACCCCTCCCGCCATCCCGCAGCGCGCACCCTCTGACATGGGGTATTGTTCTCGTGCACGGCCGCCCGGGATTCCCCCGAGCCGGCCCGGCACCGGGACGTGGCGCAGCTTGGTAGCGCACTTGACTGGGGGTCAAGGGGTCGCAGGTTCAAATCCTGTCGTCCCGACGGTGCAGCGGATCACATCCGCAGCTCAGGGGCCATCTTCGGATGGCCCCCGTTGCATGTCCGGGAGCAACTTGGGAGCCCTCTTCCGCTCCCCATGCTCCCATCGCTCCCAACCGGGTCGAGAAGCGTCAAGGTGGATTGCCTGTCGGTCGCCCGATCGGGTCGCTCCCAGTTCGCTCCCACCGCATGGACTCGGCGCTCCCCGCCTTTTACTGGTCAAGGGGTCGGCGTGCTCCCAAGAGTGCAAGTGGGGTCGTGCAGAGCGACCCCTATTGCGCCCCAGCAAACGACCCCTTGGCACCGAGGGCTCCATCGCCAGTTGGCCACCGCATTGAGGTCTTGGACGCATCCAGAGGTGTTTCCGCACGTCAGATGGGCAATGTCAGCCTGTGCTTGTCCGCTTTGCCGGCGCGAGGAGCGGTGCTGCGCCACATCGAGCAGTACGAAGCTGCTCGATGTGGCGCAGTCGAGAGCGGGGAGTTCAAGCCGGAGGGGGAACTTGTACCGGTACCCCACGGATTACACCAGTGGCAACTACATTGACGCTAAATACGGCGTAGTCATGCCCGCCATAGTCGGTGAAGTCAATCGGGCAGCCTCTCAACGGCCCGTTTAGTGCGGCTACGCCGCAGTCGCCCCCTCCTCCACCGATGGAGCCCGTAAGGGCGAGAAGGACGCCGGATACGCCCCAGGAGTCAGGCCGGTGCTGGCCCCAGAGGCGTCACCTGCCTCCACTTGCTGTCCGGGATCGCCGCCGCTCGCCTCCGTCTGCGCAAGGCGCGCATGACGCCGGCTGACGGCGGCCTGCAGATACTCACCGTAGGCGGTCCATTATCTAGCTTTGTGGCCGCGAGCTTCCCCATTGGCGGCCGGATACCTCCCCGGACCTGGACGGACACCGGCGAGTGAAGCCAGCCGGCGTGAAGAACAGCAGGGAGATCATGGAAATCCTGGAGGCTTACGACCTCACGGGAAGTTACCGCGCCGCGCCAAGCCGACCGGCGTGGACCACCACACGGTGGCCCGATACGTGAAGCTGCGGGAGGCGGGGGAACGTCCTGCCGAGCGTCAGCACCGGGCCCGCCCGATCGATGAGTACATGGACAAGATCGAGGAGCTAGTGGCCGCTTCGAAGGGGCGGATACGCGCCGATATCGTGCACCGGCGGATCACTGCGATGGGCTTCACCGGCGGGGACCGCACCACCCGCCGCGCGGTCGCCGAGGTGAAGGCTCGGGTGACTGAGCCCGGCCGAGCTGCTGGCCCGGGTGCGCAGCACCTCTGCGGTCTGATCCTGATGCCTCGTCGCAAGCCCCCTCTCCGCGCTCCAACCCGAAGGGCAGTCGCTGGTGCTCCTGGGAGGACGTCTGTTGTCAGACCCGGCCGTTAACGTGTTCTGGCACGAGTGCCGTACCGACATATACGGCAGGGATCGGGCGTTTTGAAGCTCGTCAGGAGGGGCCATGACTGGAAGTCCGCTCACCACAAGACCGTGGCAGGACGTCGATGGGCCTGCTCTCGCCCGATCGGCTGCTGCCTTGCAGCTGATAACGGAGAATATCCCTCGCTTGTTGCGGCTGCAGCGCCTGGCAGCCATCGGCGCCAGCCTTCCCGCTCGGCCGGACGCACCCCGTCTCTCGCCCAGCAGACTCCGGTCACTGCTGAAGGAACCGGTGGTCAGCGGACCTCACATCCGAGCCGAAGAAGACCTCTACGACGACTTGTACACCGCGGAAATCGCGTTCCACGGCGGGCCATTCCTTGTCGCCCAAGGGCTGACATCGCATTCCGCCCACACTCTGAGCCTGCTGCTGTCCAGCATCTTTGATCCTGTCGGCCAGCGTGACCTGCCGCCCGGCTTCCGCACCGACGCCAAAGCACTGGTCGAAGCGGTGCTGCGGCTCAGTGACACCATGCTGCGCCGGGCCGGCCTGGGGCGCGGTGTCGCCCCGCCGGACGCCAACAAGGAGGTGCTGGTCCCCGGGGAGCAGGCGTTGAACGCGCTGCAGGAGGCGGTGAGTTTTGATGCCGCTTCGTGCTCCGCCCTCGTACCGCCCAACGTCGCTCCCCTCCTCGGCGCGATGTGCCTCACGCCCGGTGAGCACCAGTTCACCTCGGATCGCGGACCAGACGACGGGCTCGTCCTCACGCCGCTACTGACGACAGAAGAGGGCCTGGTCATCGCGAATCCTGGCGAACTGGCCTCATCCCTGCGCCACCACCTCATCGTCCTGGCCGGCCGGCACGGCTGCCGGCCAGCCCTTGCGCGTCTGTTCCGTGAGCAGACCTTGCACAGGGCCAGTCGGCTGCTGTCCCTGTGCGGAGCTGAGCCGCTCGACGGAGCGGAGCAGACCATTGATCCTTTGGTCATGCGGCGACGTTTCACCTTCGCGCAGGACAAGATTCTCGACCTGGCCGTCGTCACGGATGATCTGTCCAGCTATGACGACGCCGAACCGCTGGGGCACTGGCCGGTCGACGATGTCGGCCTACGCGCGCAGAACATCGTCGACCCGCCGGGCGAGCCACAGCCGGACGATCCGCGCACTCTCCGCATCATCGTCGACGAAACGCTGGGAAGATCATCATTCGTCGGGCTCACCGATCACCGCCGACCGGGCCCCATCCTGGTAGCACCTCTGGAGGCGCTGCAGGTCATGGCAGACCTTGACGGCGCTGACCCCCTGTTTCTGTGGCGATTCGGGCAAGCTGAGACCCAGTTGCATCAGAACATCCGCGTTTTCTCCTGGAGCACGCTGGACAATTACAGCCTCTACCGCGAGCACGACCACAGTTACTACCTGTCCGATGACGCTCGGCCCACCGCCCTGTCCGTCGAACCCGGTTCCGCCGCGTCTCTGCGCATCGATGCTCAGCGCAGGCACGACCAGCACCATGTGCGCAGCCCGCACTGGCCCGCTCTTGTGCCGGTGACGGCCGTCCACGGCCCGGCCACTGCGCCCATTTACCGCACCCACCCCGATGTACCGGACCGCGACTGGCTGGTGGAGACGCCACAGGCACGCCTATGGCTGGGCCCCGGCGGTCAGGAGGTACCCGAGGGCCTGGGCGACTTCCACGACATGGTGCTGGACGCGGCAGCGTTTTGGGCCTGGCAGATATCGGTGGCGGCACCGGACCTGATACGGGCGGCTGCCCCGACAGCCAGCGTGTACTTCAGCTTTTCCTTCGACGATCCGGCGGCGTGGCGTGCAGCGCTGAACGGCGAACCGGCAGCCGAGCAGGAGCACCCGTGGGTCGAGGTCACCCACATGGAGAAAGGCCGGGTGCACCTGGCGCTGCGTGTACAGGGCGCAGCCACTCTGCTCAGCGACGGCAACGGTACCGATCGCCTCCTGGCACGGGCCCTGCTCGACGGCATGGCTCAGGCCGCTGGCGCGGCCGAGGATCTGGACGCTCTCCTCGACAAGATCGCGCCACCGGGGAACAAGCAGATACTTCATGTGAAACCCCACCAGCGGGTTCCTCTGCGTGCTGGTCGACTGCCCGGTGCCCGGCTGGTGCAACCCGCCGCCTCGGCCGCTGTCCTCGATGAACTGGGCCACCGTCTGGCCGCTGATGGTCTTCCCCAGGGCAGTATTCCGACCGATCGCCGGACCGAGGTTCTGCAGCAGGTAGTGGAGCACTACTTCCAGCGTATAGCCGCGATCGTCGCCGGATTGTCCCCCGATGGCTTGGTGCAAAGCCTGGTGGCACGTCATGAGTCACTCATCCACCACGACGCAACCATCGACGCCACTCTGGCCGCGCGCATCGCCTGCTTCGGCTCAGCCAGCCAACCGGCCAGGGAACTCGCCCGCACCGGCCAACAGCGTCTGGAGGCCGCTCAGGCAAGCCGCTTCCTCATCGAGTACGTGGCCGCCACACCGCCCAGCGGACAGCAACAGCTCACCCTGGACACCTACGACCAACTTCTCGCTCTGGCAGCAGAGCTCATCTCCCGCGCCACTCTCTCGGACGCAATCCACTACGGCTTCTCCGACGTTCAGCTGGCGATGCTCGCCTCCGGCCGACTCGGCGTCTCCCGAGGAGACCAGTACGAGACCGGCACACAAGCTCTCGCCACCGCCCGAGCCGAAGACCTCCTGCGAACCGCACCACAACGGCACACCGCGCCCGACACATCCCCTCAGCCGGAGAAGCCGGCCGCTGCCGTGGAAGAAGCCATGCTCGCTGAGTTCGGCTTCACCCTCACAGACGTGGGAGAGGGCATCGGCGAGCTCATCGCCCTGGGCGACGAACTCTGCGCCACCGAACCTTTCACTGCCACCGCGACGATCGTTGAAGACCATCTGTGTACGGCTCTGAACTGGCCCCACGACAAGGCAGAGGCGTTTCTCGACCGGCTGAGCCTGCGTCCTCGCGCCGCATTCCTGTCCGTCAAGACCGATGCCTTGCCGTGGCGCTACAACCGCGAGTGGTCCTACGCCAAGCGTCCCCTCGTGCGCATCGACAGCCCTACTGGCCCACATCTGGTCTGGGGAGCCCGCCATATCTGGACCAGTGGCGTCTACTGGATGTCCCTCGTCTACTCCGGCCGACTCCGCGGCAGCTCCCGGCCCATGAAGAAGCTGATGGGCTCCATTCGCCAAGATCACAACAAGGCTTTCGAGACCCGGGTCGCCGACGGGCTGGAAGCCGGCGGATGCCGCCCGGCCGTTCGGGGCATCGCCAAGTTGGCAGGCCGTCGGCTCGTCTCCGCCGAGGGGCACGACCTTGGCGACATCGACGCTCTCGGCCTCCACACTGCGCAACGCGTGATCATCGTTGCGGAAGCCAAAGATTTCGAACTGGCGCGCAACCCGATCGAGATGGCCAAAGAAGCCGACGACTTGCTGCGTGGGGATGACAGCGCCAAGTTCAAACTCGGTCGCCGTGCGCAGTGGGTCCGGCAGCATCTGGCCTCGACGCTGACCCACTTCAACATCGAAGGCGGTACGGCGGGCTGGACGGTACTCCCCGTCATCGTGACCAGCCGGGACCTCGCGTCTCCGCGCGTGCTCACCTCCACCATGCCGGTCGTTCCCATCGACCGGCTCGAGGAATGGGTCCGCACGCACACCGCGCAGCACAAACGGCGCCCCAAGCGGCGCGCTGCCTGACTCAGTGTTGGCCGCCGACTGTGTTTGACTCCGGCCTGGACCGGAGAACGGAGCCGATGCCTCACGCACACTGAGCCGCGGTCGGCATGCCTGCTCGCAGCAGCGGCATGCTTCGCCCACCCGTGCCGCAGAGCAATGAGCGGGTAAAGCGCTGCCGCGGCGGCTGAACGGCGCCGCGGCAGCAGCTGTCAGTGTTCGTCGCCGGATGCAACCGCGAGACGCTTGGTGAAGGTTTTACCGCCGTCCTTGGATTCGTAGAACCCGCTCTGGGTGGCGGCGATGTCGTGCTCGGCGTCGACGGCGGTGAGGGCCTGCGGCTGCCCGCCGGGGACGGTCGAGACCGGCCTCGGGGAAGCCAAGGCAAATCGAGGCGCTGCCCGATCGAGCGGGGCGACCGCGGGACGACCGCGATGCTCAGAAGACCCGGCCATGCACGCTCCGGGATACGACCGGGCCCGTACGGACGGCCCTCCGTCGGAGACATCAATGGCTCGGCCAGCTGACCGGCGCTCACGGTCCGGTGCCCGCTCGGTTCAGCGTCCGGGCACCCGAGCGGCCAGGGCAGGGATCGAGGAGATCTTGTCGGCGTCCAAGTCTTCCCAGACGAGTCCGGACGGGCGGTGCGCAGCGTGGCAGGCGATGACCTCTTCGGGGGTGACGATCAGGTCGACGCCGAAGTCGTGTGTGGTGGAGGGCAGGTCCTCGTCGAGGACCTGATCTGTGTGGACGGTGGTCACGACGACCGTCTGCGGGCTGATGAGTCCGGCTTCCATGAGGAAGGCGAACTCCAGGTCGGAGTAGCCGGCTCCCTTGCCGATGCGGGTGCCGGCGCGGTTCACTGCGACGCTGCCGACCACGAGCAGGTCGACCGGTCGCATCGACTCGACGTCGACCTTCGGGGCGATGGTTGCGGCGACCTTGCTGGATGCCGCTTCGGAGGGTGGGACGGTGAGGGCTGCCGGGTCCAGGAGGTAGAAGGGGCGGGGATCGGCGAGCTTGGGTACGGCCATGAATACCGTCTTGCCCTCGGCGAGAGCGCGGGCGCGGACCGGGAGCTGGGCCTTGTCGGGTACGGCCTTGATCACCTGTGCTGCGGCCCACTGGGGCAGGCCGGCCAGGCGGTTGGCAGCCTCCTGGGAGCCCTTGAAGTTCGGGATGCGGCCGTGGGCGGTAGCGTCATGGACAGCGTCGGCCGCGTCGAGCAAGTCCCATACGCGTTCCCGTATCCGCTGCTTCTCCTGATCGACCTGCGCGTCCACGTCCGCCCCACCTTTCACGCTGCTTCCATCAATGCCATGAGCCGGTCCTGCGCTTCTTGTACCGCGGGCTCGCTTCTCCAGGGTCGCAGCTCGCGGGCGGCTCGGAAGGCAATGTTCATTCCACCACCTCCGCGCGTGCCGTGCAGTTCCTCCACGGCCTCGGTGAAGGATGCCAGTGCGGCATCGAGCTTGCCCTCGCGGATCCGCGACAGTGTGAGATTGCCCAGAACAATCGCCCGAGACTTGCGTCGGTCTCGCAGGTCCGCCGCCGTGCCCTCCAGAAAGCGCTGCGCTCTGCCATGGTCGCCGAGCGTCAGATAGCAAGAGCCTGCCATCCGGCCGTAATGGGTGGAAGACAACAAGTCGTGCGCGGCGTCCGCGCTGTCGGCCTGCTCAAGATGGCGCTCCGCTCCGGCCAGAGCTCGCTCGCATTCGGATCGCTCATTGAGGTAGGCGTGCGCTTCGGCGGCATGCAGCATGGCCAGGCCGGTGAGTACGTGGCTGGTGTAGCGGGTCGTCCGGGCGGTCTCCAGGGCGAGAGCAAGTCCTTCGCGGTAGTCGTTGGCACCGTAGAGAGCCACATAGCAGGTGCGCAGGAGGGCGTGCCCCTCAGCGACGCGGTCACGTAGATGGCGCCCCACGTCCAGACTCTGGGCGTAGTACGACCGCGCAGTGCCGTGGTCGTGTCGCTGCGAGGCGTCCCAGACGAGCTGGCCCATGAAGGTCGCGACGTCCGCGTGAAGCAGATGCATCTCACGCTGTACGCGTCCCGCCGGCGCTTCGCGTGCCAGGAAGGCAACCTGGTTGACGTGCTGCCCGGCCTGCGCGAGCAGGGTGGCCGAAGACACCTGGTCATAACGGTCGGCGAGGGTCTGCAAGCCGTCCCGCAGCTCGGCGGCGGTCACCAGGTCGACCCGCGAGGGGTACCGCATGGCGTAGCGGGTGCGATCTGTGGACGGCGGCTCGTCCTCGGCGGTCACCGCCAGCAGTTCGCTCAGTTCCTCGACGCTCACCTGCAGCACGGTGGCGAGCCGCGGCCGCATATACGGCTGCGGGGAGACCTTTCCGGATTCCCAGCGAGAGACCGTGGAACGCTCCACGCTCATCGCCTCGGCCAGGCCCTCCTGAGTGAAGCCCACCGCGCGGCGGCGGCGAACGAAACCGTGCCGTTTCAGCGCCATGGACCCATTCTCTCCCTGTGGGAACGGGTGGCTCCTGCCGGAGCCCGGCATCGCAGGTCGTGCCCTGCTATGCGACATGGATGCCTCGTACGTGCAGCAATTCTGCTCTGGTTCGCGATCCGCCGAGGCGCTTTCTTGGAGATCCACCAAGCGGGAGGAGGAGACTCCCCGGGACGGAGAGGCCATGGCACCCCACCCAGACTCCACCTGGCAGCCACAGCCAAGGCGGCGGGCGTTCGCCTCCGAGCCGGTCTCGGTGTGCGCGGCGAGAGCGTTCGCCTCGGACACCCTGGCCGCCTGGGACGTGGCCGAGCGGTGCGACGACATCCAGCTGTGCGTGTCAGAACTCGTCACCAATGCGCTGGTGCACGGCGGGGATGACGCTCGCCAGTTCGTTGTCGTGCTGTCGGTCACCGACTGCGTCCTTCGCGTGGAAGTACGCGATGCCGGGGCGGGTGTGCCACGGGTACGGCCGACGGACGCAGGCAGCGAGTCCGGTAGAGGGCTGCTCCTGGTCTCGGAGTGCGCGGAAACATGGGGCGTCGACCGGTCCCAGTCCGGCCAGTCGAAGGTGGTATGGGCGGAGTTCAAAGTCCGTTCCGGCCAGAGCAGCGGGGTGGCCTCGTGATCGGGGCTGCGAGAGGGCAGCTTCTTCTATCGGACCACCTCGTCGTATGTACATGGGTCGGCGCTGGCCCGCTCCCTACTCGCTGGGAATCGCCTCCGTCCGCGGCCTCCACTCTCCCGAGCAGTCGATCACCGGTGTCGGCCGGCTGCACGCCCCCAGACGTCCGCCTCAGCGCCCAGCCCGTCCGATGCGCGTGGCGGCGGCAATTCGATTCACCGACGAAGGGAAGCGATCATGACCGATCACGGGACGAAGGAACAGCGCCCCGCGGCCCGCACAGCCGCCACGGTACATAGAGCAGCCTCCACGGCGCGCGTAGCCCGCGAGGCTTACAGCGCCCCGCAACTGATCGAACTGGACGTCGTATCCAAGGTGACCCTCGGCAAGTACGCCGAGGACAGCGCCGACAAGGGTCGCTACTTCGAGTAAGCCGCCCTCCTGGGCCGGGCAGGAGCCTTGCGGCTCCTGCCCGGCCCCAGCAACGAGACGGAAGAGACGGAATGTTTCATCTCATCAGCCATGACGTGTCCGTGATCGGCTCATCTCGGCTCTGGCGGGGCGAACACGCTCCCGTGCTGCGCGGCCGGCTCCGTGGCGACGCGCGCAGGGTAGTGAGCGAGGGGAAACTGCGTCTGGCTGTCATCGGCAGCTGTTACGCCGACGACAGGCAGCTTCACGACGGCCTCCGCGCGGCGAGTTCTGGTCAGTGGTCCGCGCTGACGCGATGGCCTGGCAGCTACTGGGCCATTGCCGATGACGGCTGGCTGACAGCGGTCCTCACCGACGTAGCCGGCACGCGGCCCGTCTACTTCACCGAGCACGCAGGTCGTACCCACTGGTCGACATCGGCCCGAGCCCTTGCCGACCGCGTCGGGGCGGCGGTGGACCACGCCACGGTCACCGCCCGCCTGTTGTGCCCCACTGTCCCGGAGATCACCGGGTCCGGAACCGCGTTCCAGGGCATCCGGCGGCTTCCCGGTGGCCACGCCCTGGTCGTCGACCGGCAAGGTCGGCACTCACTTCACTCGTACGAGGAGCCACGCCTCCTCTCCTTCACCGACGCAGCAAGCGAGTTGCGCGAGGCGCTCGTCACTGCGGTCACCAGTCGTGCGCGGGCCGCCGAGCGGCTCACCGCGGATTTCTCCGGCGGCCTCGACTCCACTTCGCTGGTCCTCCTGGCCGCCGACACCGCGAACACCGACGTGCTCGCCGTCACGGACGCCGACGCCACCAGTCTCAACGAGGACGTCAACTACGCCCAACGAGCCGCCCAAGGCCAGCGGAAAGTGCACCACGCTCTCGTCACCGATCCCGAGGGCCTGTTCTTCGCCGAACTCCTGGCTGCCCCCGTCACTGACCAGCCCTTTCCCGACGCCGCGCGCTGGCGCATGCGCGCCTCCTACCAGCGACCGTGCATCGAGCACCGCAGCGATGTGCACCTGACCGGCTCCGGAGCCGACACTCTGCTCGCCGCCTCCCCCTCCTACCTTGCGGACCTCGTCCGTCTCCGTGATGCCTCGGTTCTGCTGCACCACTGCCTGGCTCGGGCCCGACTGCGCCACTTCCCTGTGTACGCGGTCGTCGCCGCAGCCGTCCGGCTGTCCCGTACCACGCACTCCGAGGCCCTACGCCACCTGGCTCGCGACATTGCCGCCGCCCCTGCGACTGCACGGCCGGAACCGCCGGCCCGCCTTCACTGGGTCATGGCCTCCGGCCTCCGCGCCTGGCTCACCCCCGAAGCCCGGCGCCGCCTCTCGCTGCGCGCCACGACAGCGGCCGACCACTGCACCATCCACCCTCGCGACACGAGCATCCACCGCGCGTGGGCGGAGCTGCGCGAGTTCGGCACGTACGAGGCGGAGCTGCGCAACCAGGCCCACGCGTTGGGCCTGCCCCACCATGCGCCCTATCTCGACAACGCCGTGGTCCGCGCCGCGATGGCCATCCCCACTGCCGCACGCTCTTCCACCACGGCGCAGAAACCGCTGCTCGGCGCCGCCCTCCAGGGTCTGGTCCCCGACTGGCTACTGCGACGCAGGACAAAGGGCGCCTACGACGGCAATGCGTACGCCGGGATCCGTCGCAACGCCGATGTGCTGCACGACCTCCTGGCTCAGAGCGAACTCGCCGCCGAAGGGTGGATCGACGCTTCCGCTGCTCGCGTCGAACTCGAGCGCCTGGCCTCCGGAGTTCCCGGCAGGCTGGCCGCCCTCGAAGCGCTTGTCACCGCCGAACTGTGGCTGCACCAACACCGCTCGCGGCCGGTCATCGATACGGCACCGGAGGCGTCAGCCCATGTCTGATCTCCGACCCGCTTCCACTGTGCATGCCACGATCACCGAACGCGGCGCCATGCTCCTCGACATCCGCGGCCGCGGCCGCTGGTACGCCCTCACAGCTCCAGGTGCCTTGTGGTGGCGCCACGTGGCCGAAGGCACCACCATCGACGAAGCCGCCGACGCCGTCGCGACGCACTATGGTGCCGATCCGGATCAGGTACGCGCCGACATGCGGACCCTGACACAAGAGCTGTACGACCGCGGCTTGCTCCGCACGCCCGGCCGTCGGAGGTGGCGCCGGTGAGCATCCCGATGGCTGTACCCACCCGGACTCAGCGTCCGCCGCTGCGCGCCCGCATCGCGGCCGCCGCCACGCTCACCGTGGCCACGGCCTTGGTGCAACTGGCCCCGCTGCGCGTCACCCTCGCCACCGCCCGCCTCCTCAAGCGATGCACTCGGCGTCCCGCCTCGCCGGCACAGGCGGCGAAGGCGATCGCCGCGCGCGACTGGGCCAGCCAGTTTTTCCCCAGCCGCGCCGCCTGTCTGGAGATGTCACTGGCTGCGTTTCTCCACACGGCAATGCGCGGACGGTCCGTGGACTGGTGCATAGGCTGCCGCTTCGACCCGTGCGAGTCGCATGCCTGGATCGAAGCCGCCGCCCAGCCGGTCGGCGAGCCGGACACCCCCGACCGCCCCTTCCACACCACCCTCCGTATCTGACCCAAGGACCGCCTGATGCCCGACACCGCCCAGACCGCCCTCGACCGCGCCATCACCGCCGTACCGGCCGAGCAGTTCCACGGCGCCGACGGCCGCGCCGTCCGCCCGTGCACCCCCGCCACCGTCACCCACCGCCACCTGCGCATGCTCAACGTCCAACCCAGCGCCAACGTCCTGGACATCGGTATCGGCTCCGGCCTCTCCGCCGCCCTCCTCGCGCAGCTCGCAGGCCCTGACGGACACGTCACCGCCGTCGAAATCGACCCGCAGCTCGCCAAGCGTGCCGAAGCCCTCTACGCCGAGCACGGGCACCGGGTCACCGTCGTTGTCGGCGACGGCCTCCTCGGCCACCGACCCCATGCTCCGTACGATCGCGTTCTCGTCGGCACCACCCCACCCGCCATTCCCCACGCATGGCTCCAGCAGCTCAAGCCCGGCGGCATGCTCCTGTGCGGCGTGCGCATCTCTCCGCTACCCGGCGCGTACGCGATCGCCCGCGTCACGGTCGACGACCGTGACCAGCCGCACGCGGTCGAGATCCACCACGGGGGCTACACCCCCATGATCACCTCCCGCCCACTCGACTCCGTCACTCGTGCCGTGCACCCCCACCACCCCGACCAGTCGCTCGCCATGGTCGGGGAAGACGAGCCGAACACCGCGGGTGAACTTCTCATCTCCCTGTCGGAGACACCGCATATCGAGTCCACCCCGGTGCCCGGCTCCGACTACTTCCACCTGAAGAACTGGCTCATCGCCACCGCCCCGGACGGCCTTCTCGAAGCCACCCTCGCCCAGGGCACGGGCACTGGCATCGGCTCGATCGCCCCGAACGGCACCGCTCACGCCGCCATCGTCACCGACGACCACCTCATCGCCGACCGCCCGGACTCTCCCGCGCTTGAGACCCTCCGCGCTCTCGTCCATCGATGGCAACAGACTGGTGCTCCCCGCACGCATGAACTGCGGGCGCTCCTCCTCCGCGAAGGCGACCAATGGCACGCCCAGGTCAACGTCCTCGCCTGAACGAAACGGAAGTCGCAGCACAACGACGCAGGAGTTAACCGAAGGGCTGACCTCAAGCAGGGACACGAGCCTTGTTGACCGCCCTCGACGCCATCGTCGATGATCCGCCGTCGCTGCGACAAGTTCTTGAAAGACCTGGTGAGCGACTCAGCGCGTCTTTGGCGCGCTCCGGAGGCATGGTATATCCGGTGGCGTGCGTCCTAGGCCCGCTGTGCGCTCTGGCGGGTGTCTAGGCGGAGCGGGGACCATGGAGAGGTTCGTTCTGGCCGAAGCCGTTTTGCTCAGTGATGCGAGTCAGCTCGTTGGTGAGCGTGGTGCTGAGGACCGTCCACGGGAACCGTGGAGTGTTGCTGCGAGCACGAGCGTCAGGTTCCTGCACCGCCTTGGTCCTCCCAGGACGGCGGTTGAGGTCGGTCGGATCGTCAGGAGCGGATCATGGACGTTCTCCACGAGCGTTGTGCCGGCATGGACATTGGCAAGCGCGACGCCAAGGCGTGCGTAAGGACGCCGAATTGGCGGCGCGGGGCTTGTTCACCAGCGCGACGACGACGTGGGGTGCGACCACGCGGGCGGTGCTGGATCTGCGCGAACACCTGCTCGCGGAGACGTATCGCTGGTGGTGATGGAGGCCACCAGCGACTACTGGAAGCTCTTCTATTATGTGCTGTCCGAGGGACTGGACGTGGTGCTGGTCAACGCCCGCCAGGTGAAGAACCTCCCGGGCCGCTTTCGTCCCGCGCTGGGACTGCTGACCACCGTCCCTGGGGTCAGTCAGACGGTGGCGGAGGTGATCGTGGCGGAGACCGGGGGCGACATGGGCCGCTTCCCGACCGCCGGGCACCTGGCATCGTGGGCCGGGGTGTGCCCGGGGCAGTGCGAGTCCGCCGGCCGTGTCAAGAACACCCGGGTCAGGGCCGCCATTCCGTATCTGAAGGGTGCCCTGGGCGTGGCCGCACTCAGCGTGTCCCGCACCAAGAACACCTATCTCAACGCGCGTTTCCGCAGACTCATCGCCCGACGCGGAGCACTGAAGGCCGTGGTGGCCCTCGAACACTCGATCGCCACCGCCGTCTGGCACATGCTCACCACAAACCAGCCGTACCAGGATCTCGGTGGCGGGTACTACACCCAACGCGATCCCGAACGGGGCACCCAACGCGCCGTCACCCAGCTCAACCAGCTCGACTACACCGTCACCCTCAACCCCCTGCAGACCACGGCCTGACAGCTTCGCCCGACCGGTCCGTTGGCTTAGCAACGGACCCGCACAGCCATGTCTGTAACAACCCTGAGCTGCTCTTATTTACGCGTCAGAGCACGCTTCCGCTCTTCGCCGAGTCCACGGTGTCGTGGTCGCGTCCGATCGACCGCGATCACCGTGGAGGTCTTTGTGACCACGCCGATTCTGCTGTCCACCGTCCTGCTGCTCTCGTTCCTCCCCACGGCCGGCCCCTTCGCCCTCGCCGAGGTGCGCGCCTGCACCCGTCCCGGGACCGGTCGGCACCGCCGCGTCACGCGCGGCCGCCACGCAGCACGAGGAGGACGACGATGATCCCCTCGACCGCACCGGCCCAAGTGCTGTGGCGCTGGACCAGCTGTACGCCTGCCCCCGCGGCGCGTGCCCGTACCGCCTTGGGTTGCGCCCTGGACCTGATGGGCGTCCGCGGCGAAGCTCTCAGCAACGCGGTGCTCGCCGCTTCCGAACTCGTGGCCAACGCATCCGAACACGCCGTGGGCCCCTACGAACTGCGCCTGCGTCGCGCCTCCTCGGAGATCATCTGTGAGGTCCTCGACCACGACCCACACATCCCGCAACGCCCGGCCTGCCCGACAACGGCGCTGTTCCTTCCCGAACCTCAACACCGTGGCGGTGAACTGGACGCACTGTGCGACCTGCTGACCGAACGCGGCCGCGGCCTGCACATCGTCCACCAGCTCACCGACGGCGCCTGGGGATTCCGCCGCATCGGTACCGGCACGGGCGGCAGGTCGGCCAAGGTCGCCTGGATGGTGATCCGTCCCTGACAGCCACCGTCACCGGACCGGACACGCATCGGCCGCCCATATGCGGCTCGGGAGCTCGTTTCTCAGGCGTGACAGTCGAGTGGTGCACCGTGGTTGAAGGTGACGAGGTCGGCGTGGATCGGGGGAATGGGGAGAGGCACGCCGTGCGGCGCTCCGTCGAGTTCGGCATAGGCACGGTGGAGATTGGCGACCAGACGCTCGGGGTGGGCCAGGTGAGCGAAGCCGCTCATGTCGGCGCTCTGGGCTGTCTCCAGTGGGGTGCGGCCTGCGGCGTGCCCGTCAGCTGCCAGGCGCTGCACGGTACGCAGGTAGTTCTCGGTGACGTCGTACACCTCCGGCCCGCACACGGGGCCGTGCCCCGGAACGATGGTCGTGGCGCCGAGCCGGCGGAGCCGGTCCAGGGCGCCGAGTGACCCTTCAAGGCTGCCCGAGAGGACAAACGGAGCGGCGCCGGAAAAGATGAGGTCGCCGGTGAAGACAGTCCGCAGCTCCGGGAGCCAGATGATGGTGTCGTTGGTGGTGTGGGCGGGGCCGGGATGGATGAGATGTATTTCGGGGGCGTCGGCGCCAGAGGGAAGGATGAAGGTGTCGGTGTAGGTGAGGGACGGTGGGGTGAGGGTGATGTCACCCCAGTCCACATGCGGCCAGATCCGGGGCAGGTCAACCCCCGCAGCGAGCATTTCGCGGCGGCATTCGACGTGGCCGACAACCGTCGCCTCGGGAGCGAAGACGGCGTTGCCGTAGGTGTGATCGCCGTGATGATGGGTGTTGATCAGGTAGCGGGGCGCGAGAGCCCCGGTGGCGCGGATGGCCTCGTACAAGCGTCGGGCCCGGGTCACGGTGGCGGCGGTGTCGATGACGACGGTGCCGTCATGCCCGGCGATGAACCCGGCGTTGTTCAGACACCAGCCCCCATCCGGCTGGATGTACGCGTACACACCATCAGCGACCTGCACGGTATACGGGGCAGACAGCGCCCCCTGGGGCGACGGTCGGCGCATTGATGCCTCCAGGGGCAGGGCAGAGCGGCAAGGACACGGCAAGGCCCTGTAGGGAACGACAGTCAACGTGGCGGTCAAGCTCCAGGGCTAGCGCTGCTGATCGTGCCTGAGAAGAGCTCGCGCCCGCCACCTGGGGCCACAGTCGTCACGGTGAGCGCCGTCAGGTCAGTTCCGCTCAGCGGGCGGTCTGTTGACGTGAACGGGGGTCGACTCGTTGCAGCGGACAGCGGAGACGTCACCGGCCGCCCGGTTGTGACGGTCGAGCAGGCTACGCGGCAGCTTGTGCCAGGGCGGCAGGAAGGTAACCAGACGCATTCCCCGGGGCAGATCGGCTGTGATGAGGGGAATGTCGACGGGGCCGTGGAGAGGGTGGTGGATGGTCCGGAACTGCACCACCGGGTCTTCCCGTGGGCCCACGGTTTCCCACAGCTTGGCGGCTTCAGGATGTTTGAGGAGTCGGTTGAGTACTGCCTCGATGCGCGGCTCTCCCGGGTAGCGGCAGTACCAGGCGCGAAATCGGCCGAGCATTTCCCGGCGCTCTTCCTCGATACCACCAACGCGTTCGGGGGCCAGGTCGTGAAAGAAGAGCCAGATGACGATGTTGCGGTCCTCAGGGGCGAGGGCGGAAAGGTCAAGGAACCAGTCGGTAATGCCTTCGTTCCACAGGAGGACGTTCCAGGCGCAGTCGGTGACCATCGTCGGATTCGGTCCCTGGGCGGCTACGAGGGACCGCAACACAGGTTCAAGGACCGTGTCAGCGGGCGCCAGAGGTGGAGGGGTGTGGCCGGCGGCCAGGAGGTAGAAGGCGCTGCGCTTGCCTCCCTCCATGTGGAGCACATCGGCGATGCGCTGGATCATCTGCACCCCCGGCAAGGGGATTTCACCGCGCTCGAAGGACGCATACCACCGGACGCTCTTGCCGATGAGCTCGGCGACGTCTTCCTGGCGAAGGCCCTCGTCCCGGCACCGGCCGTACGGCTGGGGAAGACCAACTGCGTCGCGCGTGAGCCTGGATCGCGCGGTTTGAAGTAGGGAACGCAATTGCTGCCGCCGGGACTGTTCACGGCCACAACGGGATTCTTCCAACAACGTGGTTCCTCTCACGCGGCTGGACTACTGCCGACGGATACGTGTCTTTCGCATTTGCAGGAAGTGGTTCTGCTGGCAGAGCCACTTCCTCCCTCCCGGCGCGTTCTGCTGCTCATGATGGCGGCGCGTCCTGCTTGTTCGGCCGTCGCAGGAACAACTGCAGTCAATGTGCACCCGGTCGGCGTATGCGTGAATCGGAGGAGTCCGAGCAGGAACGTTTCGGTACGTGCAGCGGAGATCGCCCTCGCTCGCGTACCTCGCGACGCCAGGGCGGCATGGACACGGACCGCCATCTGCCCCGAGGTAGGTCGGCCGTGAGATGCGGCAGCTGGACGGCACCGTAGACGTGGTGGCAGAGCGGCATGCTGCTAACGAACTACGTGCTCTTTGCACCTACAGGAAGTGATTCTGCTAGCAGATTCACTTCCTTCCTCTTTGCGCACTCCGCCGGTCACGATGGCGGTACGTCCTGCATTGCAGGAAGCGCCGTGGGCAATGTGCATTCCTTCGGTGTACGTCGTGCCACTGCCTCCGGACGGTTCGAGGGTTTCAGGACGTGCGGAACAGCCACTGCGTACGCCGTCGCGTTGCGGAGTCGTAGGGGCTGATGGCCCGGAGCAGCGAGCGACACCCGCTGTCGCAGCCGTGCTCCAGCGGTATGGACCGCTCCGGGAGGGGTGTACGCGGAGCAGGGGGACAGATTCGCTCGGGGATTCACCGGAAGGAGGCGTCATGCCTTCTCTACCATTCTCGATTCCCGTAGCTCGGCGAGCTGCGACGGCCATCCTCGGCCCCAGCGCCGCGTACGCGATGCTCGATGCCGCTACTGGTAGCGCGCCCCCTGTCTCTGAGGCGAATGGCCTGGCCCTCACGCTTCGAGGAGGCGAGCAGCGATGACACTCATCGTGCTTTGCTCCGCATCCGGGGCGCCGGGGACCACGACCACGGCGCTGGCACTCGGGTCGTGCTGGCCCATGCCGGCCTGCCCGGTGGTCGTGGAGGCTGATCCGGACGGTGGGGACCTGGCTATCCGCTACAGGCTGACCGAGCGACCCGGACTGCTGACGCTGGCGGCAGACACCCAGGGCGGCGGACACCCTGTGGTGTTGCCCGGCCACGCCCAGCCGCTGCCGGGTGGGCTGTTGGCGGTCTGCGCCCCGCTGTACACGGCCCAGTGCGGGGCCGCACTGCAAGTCCTGGCCCGGCACCCCGCCCCTGAGGATCTGTGGTGCGCGGGAGAATGTCGCGGTCAGATCGTAGCGTTGGCCGACTGCGGGAGGCTGCGGCGCGAGTCACCGGCCTGGTCGTTGACCGCTGTCGCTGATCAGGTGCTCCTGGTGTGCGGCGAGTCGGCTCCGGCACTGGTGCATGCTGCCGACCGCGCACGGTGTCTGGCCGCACTTGCTCCGGGACGGGTGCAGCTCGTGCTCGTGGGCTCGGGCGTGTACGACCCAGCCGAGGTCGAAGAGTCCATTGGGGTACCGACGGTGCGGCTTCCTTGGGATGCGAAGGGCGCCGATGCACTGGATGGCAGCCAGCCGAGCTCCTCGTGGCGAATTGGCCGTACCGGTCGACTGGAGCGGGCAGCAACAGACCTCGCTTGTGCGTTGGCCAGCGGTGAGCACTCGAAGCGGGCACCAGGGACGGACGCCCATGCGGGTTCGGCCGCCGGCTCCGGCCACCATGTCGGGATGTGATCGGTCATGACGACGTGTTCCGTACGCCGCAAAGACGTGCCGACTCCGCAAGCGGACATGCACGCCGCCTGGATTCCGAACGAGTACCGCGCTCTGGCAGATGACTTGCGTACGTGCGTCGCTCAGCGGCTCGCTGAGCACATGACGGCTGTCGAACCTGCCGGTGAGGCCGTCCTGACGCTCCCGGAACAGCGTGCCCTGGCCGCGGAGCTGCTGAGCGACGAGCTCAATACTCGGGCCGGGCGCGCACTGGTGAGCGGCGGGCAGATGCTCTCGGCCGGAGAAGAACGACGGGTGCGTGAAACAGTGCTGGATGCACTGTTCGGACCGGCCGGTCTGCAGCGGCTTCTGGAAGACGAGCAGATCGAAGGCATCGATACGAACGGTTGCGACGACGTCTGGGTGCAATACGCCGACGGCCGCAAGGAGCGGGCCGCGCCGATTGCCGGCTCTGATACCGAACTCATCGAGCAGCTACGCTGCCTAGCCGCTCGCGCGAGTGACCAGGTACGACGGCTTGACCGCGGCGCGCCTCGGCTGGACCTTGTGCTGCCGGACGGCTCACGGTTGCTTGTGGTGATGGGGCAGACCGGAAGAGTGTCGGTCTCCCTCCGCCGACACCACACCCCCAAGGCATCCCTGGACGGGCTCCAGCAGGCCGGCACATTCGAGGAGCCCGTGGCGCAGTTGCTGCGTGCCCTGGTGCTGGCCCGGAAAAACGTGATCGTCACGGGCGACACCAAGGTCGGCAAAACTACGTTGCTGAGGGCGCTGGCTGCCGAGATCCCGGCCACGGAACGGCTGATCACAGTGGAGAACACCTTCGAACTCGGCCTGGTGGGCGACGGCCTCCACCGGGGCGTGGTGGCGCTGCAGGCCCACGAGGCCAAGGGCAAGAGCACAAGCGCCGCCAGCCAGGCCGAACTGGTCCGCTGGGCTCTTCAAATGGCTCCCGACCGAGTGATCGTCGGGGAAATCCGGGGCGCCGAGGTGGTGCCGATGTGCGACGCGATGACTCAGGGCGGCTCCGGCTCACTCTCCACTTTGTGCGCCTCTACGCCCCGGGCGGCCTTCACGAAGCTCGCCGCATACGCCATTCAGTCGCCCGAACGCCTGTCGCTGGAGGCCACCAACCAGATGGTCGCCTCCGCCGTCCACTTCGTGGTGCACCTGGCATGGGACGGTACGAGCTGCAGCACGGTGTCCTCTGTACGGGAGGTCGTCGATGCGGACGGCCCGCGGCTCCTCTCGAATGAGATATTGCGCCCCGGCCCGGACCGCAGGCCGGTTGCGATGGCATCGCTGCGTGCGGACACGGCAGAGGAGCTGGCCGACGTTGGTTTCGATCCTGAAGTGCTGGATGGTTGCGGCAGGGGACGGTCGTCATGATCCTCCATGCTGACGTGGCCTGCTCCCACGCTGCCGACATGTCGTTTCTGAGGTCGAGCAGGGCCACTGTCGCAGCGCAGCCGCAGCTCGCCGACGACTCCATTGCTGTCCGGGCCCGCGCAATGCCCCGCCCCGCCCTGCCCATGGCGTCGACACCCAGCACTCCGCACGCATCCGGAGGAGGACCATGAGAACCCCTCGCACACGCTCTCGTTCTCGTGCCGTGTCCACCGCATGGCGTGTTGTACGGGGCACAGCTGGTCTGCTCCTATTCCTGGTCCTCCTCGCGGGTCCGCCCTACCTGCTGCTCCACTACGCGCACAGCCCGCCCATCTCTCATCACCTGCCGGCGGGCCGGAGCGAGTTCCCTGGTCAGGCGAATGAAGGTCTTCTCGTCCTCCTGCCGCCAGCACCGTATCTGCTGTGCTGGCTGACCTGGTCTGCCTTCATCCTCGACACATTGCGCGAGGCCATCTGGTACGCGGGCCGCGCACGGCAGTTCGCTGCATCACCCAGCGCCGTACTGCAAGCGGCGGCCCAGCGTCGCTCCCTCGCTGGGCTACTCGTCAGCCCCAGCCTCCGAGTGCTCAAGGCTGCGACATCGGCTTGCGCCCAAGACGCCGACGTCAACAATTCGAATACGCTGGATCAACCGGTCGAGGAACGGCCGGAGGACGCACGTACGGCCTCGACCACTCCCGCAAAAGCACAGGAACAAGCCTCAGACGCTCCCCTCGTCGAACTCGGCGTCCTCGGACCGTTCGAGATACGTGTCGCCGGACAGCTCCTGACCACCGGACTGCGCAGCAAGGCGCGAGAGGCCCTCGCCTTCCTCGCCACGCATGCCGCCGGTGCAACGGCAGATGAACTCACCTGCGCCCTCTGGCCTGATGCCCCGTGTCAGACCGGGCGCGGATCGCTGCACACCAACCTGGCCAACGTCCGCAAACAATTCCGCGCTCTCGCGGCCACACCCGACAACTCTCATTTCCTGTTGCGGACGAATGACCGTTACCGGCTGAATCCCACTCTCATAAGTACGGATCTCGCCCGCCTGATCGCGCGTCTAGAAGCGGCTGAGTTCGCCCGGCGGGTGGGCGATACAACAAAGGAACGTAACGCGGTCGCGGCAGCCGCTGCCTGCTATCGAGGCCCTCTGCTGGATGGCGCTCCGTACGACTGGATAGCCAGCGAGCGGGACGCCTTGCGCCGCCGACTCCTCGACGCCATCACGTGCGCAGCCCGTTCGCACAAGGACGGTGACGACAAACTCGCCTTCCTCGAACGGGCAATAACCCTCGACGCCTTTAACGAACCCCTCCACGTCGAGGTGATGACAGTCCAGGCGAAACTGGGCCGACACGACGCCGTCATCCGCACCTACCGCCTGCTCCAGCAACAACTCCGTGAACTTGATGCCGAGCCCAGTAAGGAAACTCGACGCGCTCTGCCAGTTCTCCTCTCCTGTGCACACGCTGGACTCGATGAGCAGAGTTCAGAGAATGGGCAGTCGTATCCAAGGTCGCACCGTACGTCGCATCATCCGTCCAGTCGTACGTCGCCCTAGGACAGGACGCCTCAGAAAGAGCAAAGGCCCAGCGTGGCGCCCTTACGGGGGCGGCTACGTCGGGCCGACTCGTATCGGGAGATAAAACATCCCCGATCGTCGCACCCCGCCCGGCCGCATGGCCTTATGCCGCCTTTCCGGCCGCCGGCAGCTCCTTACTTCAACGCCTTGCCCCGTCCAGCTCCGTCTTGTTCGCCGTACCAACACATGATCACTGGCGCCGGCGGCCACCGGCGAGGCTCAGGCGGTAGCCGCCTGCCTGAGGTGGACGACCATTCGAGTGCTCACTCGAAAACAACACGGGGTCCCTATCCTCGGGCCTGCGAATCGGTCGCACATCCCCTTGGTCGCGACCGATCGCATTACACACCCATAAATACCCTCCATTCCCGTCGCGAATTCACGAGAATTCCAGTATTTCCAAGCCGGAATCGGCTTCAGGTCCACGCCGAGGCGAGCTATATTTAAATTAATCCCGGAAACCCGGGGGTGAGAATCCCACCGCACGACTCCTATTCGAATTCGAATTATGGGTGGAGTGTGCCCAAAACGGCGAGATCCCCGCTCTGGGTCGGACACCACCGTTTCGCCGGTCAAAGGAAGGTCTCGTGATGACCAGTACTGCCTCACCGCCGCCTGTGACGCCCAGCTCCGCTCCTTCGCCGGCAGCCACTCCCATCGCATCGAGCACCGCGACTGCGGCCGCAGCGTCAGGGGGCGCGAGGCCCTCCGCTGCCGGGAAGGCGCGGCCGGGCGAGTTGCGGGCCCGAGTCGCCGAGGCGCTGGCCGCCAACCCAGGGACTCCGTTGAGTGTCACGAGGCTCGTGAAGTGGCTCGGGAATTCGGGCGGCGCGATCGGTAACGCCTGCGAGAGCTTGGTGAAGCGCGGTGAGGCCGAACGCGTGGGTTCGTATCCACGCACGTACCGGGCAACCACAACCACGATGGCCGCCGCGCAGCGTGCCGTGCCGACGACTCCCGCCAGAAACACCGCTTCGCCCGCGAAGCAGCCATCCGTATCCGCGACGGTACCCCGGCAGGCCGTCCCGCCTTCGGGCAGGAAGCCGGAACCGATCACCCGCCCGAACGGGCAGCGCTACCACCCGAGGGCGCTGGCGGATCTGCCGGATGTGGAGGCGTTGCGGCGGCTGCGGGAGGCAGGAGTGCCGGTGCTGCTGTACGGCCCGCCGGGAACGGGGAAGACATCGTTGATCGAGGCGGCCTTCCCTGACCTGATCACAGTGGCCGGGGACGGGGACACGACGGTCGGCGACCTGGTCGGCGAGTACACCCAGGACCGGCACGGCGGGTACGAGTTCGTCTACGGGCCGCTGATCACGGCGATGCAGGAGGGGCGGGCGCTGCTCCTGGACGACGCAACACTGATCTCGCCGAAGGTCCTGGCGGCGCTGTATCCGGCGATGGACGGGCGGCGCCAGATCCAAGTCAAGGCGCACAAGGGCGAGACGATCACGGCCGCCGAGGGCTTCTACGTGATCGCAGGCCACAACCCCGGCGTGCACGGGGCGGTGCTGACCGAGGCGCTCGCCAGCCGGTTCAGCGTGCAGGTCCAGGTCGGGTCGGACTACGACCTTGCCGCCGCGTTGAAGATCAATCGGACGGCGGTGCGGATCGCCCGGCACCTGGCCACCGGCCAGCAGGCAGGCGAGGTGGGCTGGGCCCCGCAACTGCGGGAGCTGATCGCCTTCCAGAAGATCGCCGACGTATTGGGCACCGATGCCGCCTTCGCCAATCTGGTGGGGATCGCGCCGCTGGAGGACCGGGACACGGTCGCGGAGATCGTCACCAAGGCGCTGGGCAGGCCGGTCACCGCCCTGGCCCTGGGCCGCCAACTCTGAGGGCGCCCCCGCCGCCGCCTTCCGCGGCGGCGGCCCCAGCCACCACCACTCATCCCCCCGACGAAGGGACCGAACCGCCATGTCTGCACCCGCCCACGTCCAGCCCGCCCCGCCCGCCCTGTCCGAGGCCGAACTGGGCATCGCCCGCTGGGAGGACGACGGCGGCCCCGCCGTCGAACCCCGCCCCCGGCCGCAGGCCGCCCACTGGCTGCGGATCTCCGCCGCCCTGACGGAGCGGCTGCCGGAACTCGCCGACCGCGAGGACGTGATCGTCACCTGCGAGATGGGCACCCGCTCCGGCGCCCCCGCCGCCTTCTACCCGACAACGGCCACGCTGGAGATCGACACCGCGCTCTTCGCTCCGCACCCGCCATCCCGCATCCGCCCGAGGCGGCCCGGTGATGAGGAGAACTACCCGGTCGCCTGGGGCGCCTTGGTGCATGAGGCCGCCCACGCCGCCCACAGCCGCTGGACCACCCCTCCCGCCCTGCGCGGCACGGCCTTGGACAGGGCGGCGGCGCTACTGGAGGAGTCCCGCGCCGAACGTACCCACCTGGGCCGCCGCCCCATCGATCGCGTCTTCCTGCGGGCCAGCGCGGGCACCCTGGTCCTGGCCGACTTCACCGCCCAGACGCCCAGCAGCCCCTGGCAGGCGGCAGCAGCCGCTGGCCTGATCCTCGCCCGCCGAGACGCCGGAATCCTCGACCCCGACGAGACCGAAGCCCTCGAGCAGGCCGTCACCCGCATCCTGGGCCCCGAGAAACTGGCCACGCTCGCCAGTATCTGGTCTGCGGCCCACGCCACCGGCGACGAGGACGGGCAGGCAATGCTGGAGCATGCCCGCGCTTGGTGCCAGGCCCTCGGTACCGACCCCACCGGCCCCGAACCACCCCTTGACCCAGCCACCGACGGGCGCACCGGGGAGCTGGCCGAGGCCATCGGCGCGGTCGTCGGCCAGGTGCAGGCGAACGAGGCGGCCCAGGCCGCAGCCCAGGTCCGCGCCACTGCCGCGCACTCCGCCCGGGCCCAGGCCAAGGCCGCCCAACGGGCGAGCGAACGGCAGGCCGCCCAGATCGCGGAGAAGGTGTTCGCCCCCGGCGCCCGCCCCTACGCCCCCTGGGAACCTGGCAGGAGCGGCTACCGGTCACCGGTGTACGGCACCCGCCCACCCACCGCGGCGGAGAAGGCCGCCGCCGGACGCCTCGCCCGCGCCCTCCGCTCGGCCGCCTACCGGGAACGGGCCACCACCGTCACCGCCTCGGCCGCGCCGCCCGGGCGCCTCAACATGCGTCAGGCCCTGGCCCGCGACGCGCAGCGGGCCGCGGGTGCCACGCCGACCGCGACCCCCTGGTTGCGCACCGAACACCGGCCCACTCCCACTCCGCCGCTGCGGGTGGGGATCGCGGTGGACGTGTCCCGCTCCATGCGCCCAGCCGCCGCGCCGATCGCCTCGGCCGCCTGGATCCTCGCCCGGGCCACCGCCTTGACCGACCCCGACTCCCGCAGCGCCACCGTCGCCTATGACCGGGCACTGACCGCCATCACCGCACCCGGCCGCACCCCCAACCGCGTCACCGAATTCGACGCGGACGGCAAACGTCACCGCCTCGCCGAGGCCATCGACGCCCTGACCGCCGGACTCTGCCTCACCCGACCAGGCGCCGGCCGCCTCTTGGTAATCGCCTCCGACGGCTACTACCGCCCCGCCGAAGCCGCCCCCGCGGCCGACCGCATCACGGCCCTCAACAAGGCCGGATGCGCCGTCCTCTGGTTCGCCTTCGAGCCAGGCCCCTGCCCATTGCCCGGCACCACCCTCCTCGAACTCACCGACCCCGCCCAAGCCGCCACCGCCATCGGCAAAGCCGCCACCACCGCCCTCGCCACGACCTGACCCACCCGGTGCCGTGTGCGGCCGTACCCCGGCCGCACACGGCACACGCCGTTCCGTCCCCGTCCCCGGTCCCGGCCTGGCACCTCCTCCTTGCCGTCGGCTCTGGGTACCGCGCTGGAGATCGCGGCGGGCGGCGGAGGCTCTGGCCGGGCCGTGGGCGTGTACGGGGCCGTCTGCGCCGTGGCGTGAGCCTGGAGCGCCCGGTCTGCGGGTTCGGGTCTATGCCGATCTGCGGCAGCCGCCGTGCGCCGGGCCGCCGTGTGCGGTGGACTGACCGGGTGTCATCACCTTACAGAGCGGCGCACGTGCCCCGGCTGTACGAATCGGGTTTTCGCCGGACTTTGATGGCTCGCCGGTACCGATCTCACAAGGTGCCACCCGATCGGTGACCGGCTCGTTGAACGCCACGTGACCAAATGCGAGGTGGACGAGTGCCAGGAGGAGGGGACGCACACCGTGGAGCTCACCCTCAAAGAGGAGACCAGTGAGACATGGCAGGTGTGCCGCGTTCATGATCGCCTGCTCAAGACCGTGGCGGTGCGCAGCCGAGTCCCGGCTGCCCAGCCAGTAGAGGAGCTGGTGACCGTTCAGTGTCGCGATTGCGACCAGGTCCTGGGTGACGTCAACCAGTCCTGTCCGGTCTGCGGCTCTCGCAACCGGGCGATCGCCGCCAGCGATAGAGCCAGCTCTCATGAAGCGGTGCGGCTACGCACCAAGCGTGCGGGGAAGGGCCGCTGGATCATGCAGATCGACGCAGGCGACAACTACACCCGGGACCTGAGCGCTTGGGGTCATCGCGAGCTGGCCATCAACCGCGAGCAGAACCATTACCGCGAGGTCATCGAACTCTACGAAGGCAGCCGCATCGTGAGCACCGCCAAGCTGACTGACCATATGGACTGATCGCTGCGATACGCCAGCCGTCTTCTGCACTGCTGCTGGCCGGCCGCTCTGTCCGGGCCGCGTGCCGACTGGCCGCACTGCTGTGGGTTGTCCGCGTCTCGTGGTCCTCGGGCGGCGTGCAGTGCTGTGGCTGTCTGGCGCTGTCGGCGGGTGTGCGGTGCGGTCGGGCAGGGGAGGGCGGCTTCGTGTGTACGGGCCTGTGGCGGCGGGCCACTGCGCGGCCCGCCCGGCGGCCCCCGTCTTCGTTCGTCGGCCTGCTCGCGGGGGTGTCGACTGTCCGGCTGGCCCCTCGTCCAGTGCCGTGTTGTTCTGCAGTGGTCTTGCGCTGGTGCAGGTGGTCTGTGCCGGAGAGAAAACGCAGTTCGGCGCGGCCGTCATCGAGCGCTTGGCCGACCAGTCGGCGAGGAACGTGTCCCCGTGGTCGGCGGGAGGGTTCTACGGTGTGGTGGGTGAGGGATGAGGGGATATCGGTGGCTGGCTGTGAGCCGCTGCCGGAGGTTGATGAGGTGCTCGCCGCGGCCCTGACTGGTCAGGGGGAGCCGGGTGGACGGGCGTTGGGGCTGTTGCGAGATGCGCGCCGGGTGTTGGCCGGCGCGGGTCTTGAGCGGTCGGCGGAGGTTGCGGAGTCGTGCCTGCGCGGCGCGGCGGACGCGTTGTTGAGTCTGCCGGGTGCGCCGGTGGTGGTGGGGCTGAAGTCCGCGGCTGTCGGCCTGCTGGACGCGGTGGATGCCTGCCCCGGCCCGGCTGGCCCCGCGGAAGCCGACGGGGCGCCGTCGGCGCCGGTGCCGTGCCCCCTGAACGTTGAGGGCACGGCCGCGCACGGCACCGCGCATGCCAGCGGTGCGCGTGCCGACCGCACGGCCGCCGGCGACCTGGACCCGGACGCCGGCCGCAGGCGGGCCAGTTGGGAGCGGGTACAGGCCGCAGCTCAGGTGCTGCGCGGGCAGTTGGCGCGGCCGGGCGGCTACCACCGGGGCCGGGCCGCCAGCATCGCCGAACGCCTGATGGGCGTCAAGCTGGGCACCGCGCAGCACACGGCACTGGAGGTGTGGGGAGAGGTCTATGGGCAGACCTCCAGCACCTTGCACGGTGCGGTCGCCGAGGCCGGCCGCGCGGCCAGCCTGTACGCCGAGGTCCTGGCCGCCGCCCGGGAGTTGCTGGTGCCGCTGCCCGGCCGCGCCGCTCGCGTGGTGCAGCTGACCGCCCTTAAGCACCCGGGCCAGGCGGAGGCGGCCGAGCTGGCCCGCTGGGCGGACCCGCGCGCCACCAGCTACTTCTTCCGCTCCACTCCTGCCCCGGCGTGGCTGGAGGCCCTGGCCGCGCACGCGCCGCACCTGCTGATGCCCGATCCGGCCGCCGGCGGCCTCTGGCCGGCTGGCCCCTACCTCACCCACCTCGCCGACGCGGCACCTGACGCGGCGCGCGCCTGGCTGGCCCAGCACGCCACAGCGGTTGCCGCCGCCGGCCGCCCGGCCCGCGCTGCGGTGCTGCGCCTGGCCGGCCGCGATACGCCACTGGTTACCCCCGCCCAGGTACGCGCCATCCTCGCCCAGGAGACTGTCGACACGACGGAGTCGGACGCCCTCCAGGAGACAGAGATGCTGCGTTTGGCGGCCGCCTGGGCGTGCGCGCTGCCACCGGGGGAACGTGAAGGCGACTGGATTGTCGTGGTCGAGCAGCTGCTGGCCGGCACCGTCGACGCCGAGCACACCCTCGATCGCTTCCGCCGTATCCGCCCCTCGCCCGCCGCCCGCGACTACCTAGAAGCCGACCTCCTTGACAGGGTCGATGAGCCGGGCCGGGACACCGTGGTGCGCGCCCTGGCGCGCCAGCTGCCGCACTATGAGGTCGTGCGCCTGGTACAGGAGCTGCTGCGCACCGCCTACCCTGCGGGCCCGGCCGGCGCCCCGCACCCGCGGGTGCGCATGATCCGCGCGGCAGCCGCCGGCCTGCTGCGCCGCGATGTGCAGCAGTTCGCCCTGGCCGCCCGGCACATCGTCTTTCACGCAGACCTGGACCGCGTGCGCATCGAGGAGCCGGCCGCGTTCGACGGGCCCCGTCTGGCCCGCCTGGTTCTGGACCTGGCGGCGGCCGACGCCGCCGCCGGCGTGCCGCTGGCCGAGCGCACCCACGCCTGGAAGAAGTTCGCCGGCGTAGAGGAGCGGCTGCACGACCGCCTTCTGGCCGCGCACCTGTCCGCCCGTCGGCCGGCCGCTGTTGGTGTCACCCGCTCCCGCACGGCGCCGGTGCGGAAGCCGGCCGCACCGCCCAGCCTGCGCGAGTCGGAGACGGAGCAGTGGTGGAAGCAGGCCCGCCAGCTGCTGCCGCGGCTACTGGCCAACCGCCCCAACCCGGAACCGGCCCGCCTGGTGGAGCAGATGTGGCGCGCCTGCCCGGCCGACGCCGTCGTCGGCCTCACACAGGCGGCCCGCACCGCCCTGGGGCCCGCGCCGGCCGCGCCGGAGGTGGAGCGGCTGCTGCCGGCCGGCACCACGCAGGTGGACGGAACGGCCGAGCCGCTGGCGTCCTGGCTGCGGGTTTGGGACTGGTCACCGGTCCTACCCCCGCGCGTGCTGGCGGGCTGGGAGCCGCTGCTGGCCAAACTGCACCACCTCAAGGGCACAGGCCCGGCCAACCCGCGCATACCCGCCAGCCCGCCCCCGGCGCCGAGCGCACCGTCGATGGAGGCCCAGGACGTGCGGGAGCTGGCCGCCGAGGCCGGGCTGCTGACCGCGGCCGCCGCGCTGGCCGCGGCCCCCGATGCCGGCGCCGACGATTACGCCCAGGTCCTGCAGCGCCTCCTGGACGAGGACCCGGGACCCTGGACGGAGGACGTGCCCGCGGTACTGCAGACGCTCACACATCCCTCGCTGCGCGCGTTCTACCTCGCCGCGGCCGCGCAGTCCGCCTCCCTGCCCGGCCAGAGCCTGCCGCAAGCCGTCACCGCGGCAATCGAACTGCGCCGCTCCGCCGCAGCCGAGCCCAGCGAACACGACCGGCCGGCGCAGCAGCCCCCACCGCTCGTGCTGCCCTTCGCCGACGAGGCGGTCTTCTTCCTGCTCACCTACGCCTGGCAGGAAGACCGTCCTCTGGGCAACGTCCTGCCCGCCGCCCTGGCCCACCTGCACCTCCTGGCCGGCCCCCTTACCCGCCCCGCGGCCGCAGCGGGGGAGCGGAGCACCGCGACGGCCGGCAACGCAAACGGCCAGCGGCCGTTGTTGGGTTCGGAGCCGGCCGTGCAGGCGCTGAACTGCCTGTTGGAGTACGCCGCCCACCAGGCCCGCACCGCTGGCGCGATCCCGCGGGAGACCCTGGACCTGATCGCCGGCGCCCTGACCGCCTCCGGCCACCACGAGGCGGTCGCCACCGCCATCGGGAGACACCTGCCACTCCTGCACCGCCACGCACCGGACTTCACCGCTGACCACCGCGCCGCGCTCTACGCCCTGGCGCCCGACGACAACCGCCCCTCACCAGCCGCCGCCTGGCTGCGCTGGGGACCCCCTGACCCCTCGCTGCTCGCGGCCCTGGACCGTGCGCAGCTCCTGGCCTCCGTACGCACGGGGAACGGAGGGCTGGCCGAGCACCTGGCCGACGCGCTGGTCGCCGACCCGGACTTCCTCGGTGACCCGGCTGGCGTCTTCGCCGGGATCGCGGCAGGCCCCGGCGGCCCGAGGGCGGCCTCGTGGCTGCTGGAGATGCTGGCCGCCCGCCTCGCCCCGGCACGGTCCGCGCTGAGGAACGAAGGCGTGAACCTCTCACGGGCCAGCGCCCGCCGGGCTGCCGACCGGCCGACCCTGGAGGCGGTGACCATCCTGTGGCGGGCGGCGCTCGCCGCGGACCTGCCGCCCGGTGCCCTGGCCGGCGCCGGCGCCTTCGCCAACACCGCGCTGGAGGATGCGGTGTGGGCTTCCCTGACCCTGGCCAGCGCCGAGCACACCCCAGACCTCGTCAGCATCAGCGCCGTCGCCGAGCGCGCCGCCGGCCATCCGGGCAGTCCCGAGGCGCTGCTGCTGACCGCAGCTCTGGTAGGCCGCTCCGGCTCCGCATGGACGGGAGCGCAGATCCGCCAGCACGCCCGCACCCTGTTGCAGGCAGCCGCGGCCCTCCCCGAGGGTGAACGCCCGACTGAGACCGAGGTGTTGCGGCGAGCCCTGGTCAACGCCGGTGATATCGACGCCATCGAGGCCTGACTGGACTCCGGTCCCTGGTGTCGTTCGTGCCTGCCGGCCGTTCGTGGTCGTCCCCAGCCCGCCGCTCGTCGGCCGGGCTGTGCTGTTGTTCGTCGTGCGTGCTTCGTGCGGCTGCTGTTCGCCGGGCCCGAGGCCGCTCCGGCACAGGCCGCGTACGCAAAGTGGGGCTCCCGCAAGATCGGCGTGTCCCCCTCCGGCGCATGGACCGGTCGCGCAGCTGCTCAGGACGACCGGTTGGGAGGGATATTACATACTCTCCGTGATCAGAATTGGGTGCTCACGACGGCGGGCCGCCCGCAGGAGCCGGCCAATGGCCGCCCCGGGGCCGTGTGGGAGGGCTCGGTCTCCGGCGGGGAGGGCCGTGGCAGGCCCTGGGCGGCCGCGTTGCTGCCGCATGGAGAAGAGTGAGCCTGGGCCTGTGGAGGGCTTACAGCGGCTAACACAATGAGCTGAGCTGTCGGTGGGTGATCAAACAGCAGGCGAGCTTGAGGAATGCTTCGTGGATGTCGGCCCGTCGTTCCCAGCGGGTCCGCAGGCGCCGGAAGTCATGGAGCCAGGCGAAGGTTCGCTCGATCACCCAGCGGTAGGTGCCGAGCCCTGTGCTGAGCCCTGTGCCGTGGCGGGTGCCGCGGCGGGCGATGGCGGGCACGATGCCTCGGTCGCGGACCTGGTGGCGGTAGATGTCGTAGCCGCGGTCGGCGAACAGCGAGTCCGGCTTGCGTCGGGGGTGGCCGATGCGGCCGAGTACGGGCGGGATCGCGTCGAGGAGTGGTAGCAGCTGCGTGACGTCGTTGCGGTTGCCACCGGTCAGCAGGACCGCGAGCGGGGTGCCGTGCCCATCGGTGATCAGGTGGTGTTTCGAGCCGGCCCGGCCGCGATCGACCGGCGACGGGCCTGTGTGCTGCCCCCTTTTAAGGCCCTGACGTGCGAGGAGTCGACCACACAGCGGGGCCAGTCCAGCCGTGAGGCTGCGTTCAGCTCAGCCAGCAGCACCTCGTGCAGGCGCTGCCAGATGCCGGCCTCGTTCCAGTTTCGCAGCCGACGCCAGCAGGTCATGCCTGAGCCGAAGCCCAGTTCCCTGGGCAGGTACTCCATTGGATCCCGGTGTGCAGCACGTACGAGATCCCGCACAACACCTCGCGGTCCGGCAACGGCTTACGCCCTGGGAACCGGAAGCGCCGCGTGCGCTGCGGCAGTAGCGGCTCCAGGCGGTTCCACAGCTCATCCGACACGATCCACGGCACACTCTCCACACCCGGACCGAACGCTCAACTACCGCCCCGGGCACGGGATCCAGGGCGGAGCCACCTCATTGTGTCAGCCGCTGTAAGGAGGGACGGGAACACAGACCGTGACCTTCAGCTCTCTGCGCTGCGACGTGAGATCACCGTGTTCGCCCCGGGGCAGGGCGTTGCAGCACGGGCGAGGGCCTGTACCGCGTGAAGGCGGTACAGGCCCTCGAAATTGCTCCTCTGTGCAGGCGGGGTGAGGAGTTTCTTCTACGCTCACCCCTACGGAGAAACCGTGAAGTCGCTCAGGGCTGAGAAGGCTTCTTACGGTTGGCTCGGATGGCAATCACAAGGGCAGCGACGAAGGCGAACCATACCGAGATTTCCAGGGCCCCGAACCCTGACCCGAAAACGAACAGGATGAGGATGAAGAATGCCACGATGGCGATTATCGTCCCGACGAGCGACTTCATTTCTCTCCCTAGACGCCGCTTCCCGCGTACTTGGTCTTACCGGTGCCGTAGACCTTCACCTTGGCCCACGGGTGCAGCGTGGCATAGCAGCCGTACTTGAAAACGCACAGTTCGACTTCCCGCTTCATGGTAGAGGATCCAGAGGAGGCGGGAACCGCGGACTTGGTGTTCACGATGCGCTTCGGCTGGATCTTGACGTCGACCCGCCGCGGCGGCTGGGATCGTGTTTGCTCCGACGCGCATTGCTCCGTACCAGCCCGCCTTCCGCAGCACCCGGCCGGTCTCTGCCGACCACCGCTGCCCGGATCTCCTGCATCTCGAGGGCACCATCGCAATGCCCAGTTGTAAGGTCTGTGCTCCCTTACGACTCGAAGAACATCAGTCGCGCTACCGAATTCCCTCGACCAGCTTTTCAAGTGCCTGGTCGCCGTTCTCCGCCAGGAGGAGCACGTCGTCCCTGCCGATGTAAACCGCACCGGTCGGTGCCATACCGAGGTACCAGTTGCGGCGGGAGCACGTGCCGAGAGGGTAGAGCTCGGCACCTGCCAATTCGCCGATCTCCATCCGGCGCATGGTGATGCCGGCGCCCCGGTCCGGGACGTATAGCCCTCCGAACTCTGCCAGGAAGCGCTGCGCGGCCGGGTGGATCTCGAATTCATCATGTTCCTGCAGCGCACGTTCCCACTCGGCCGTGGGCACCGAACGCCGAGTGCTATGGGAGGCAGGTTGGCACACGGGGCCGTTGGTCTCTGCCAACCACCGCTGCCCGGATTCGCTCTGTGGCATCCCTACGTCACCGCCATAATCTCAAAATCGTCAAGTACATGTTGGCAGGAAGCACAGATCGCCACGGGCGCCCCAAGCACGGGGCTGCCCGACGGTCCGCGACCTGGAGCGCGCCGGGGGCGCCGATCCGTGCCCCTTCAAGCGTCGGCGCCCGCCCGGTCCCGGGCAGATGATCTCCACGCCCGGGTGGGCGGCCAGCCACGCAGCCCAGCGGCCCCGCGTCGCGCGTCGCCAGCACGTCGACCACGCGATGGGCTTCTCCGCAAGCCAAGACGGTGGAGTACGTCTGGCCCCGGCGGGTGGCGAAGTCGTCCGCGGCCAGCACGCACGGCGTGCTGGCCGCGGACCGGCTCGTCACCGAACTCCGATCCATCGCCAGTCGCCTGAACCCGCGGGCGCAGCAGCTCGCGGCCGAGGCACACCGGTTGCTGCCGCCCTACATCGCATGATGTTCGACCAGCCCGGCATAGACTCCCAGCTCTACAAAGGACCCCACCCCGATGCGCCCTGGGCGGTTCCAGTTTGGCGTCCGCTGGCTCAGCGACCGGAGTCACTTCCAGGGAATGTTCAGCCATGGGCTGGCAGGGTCGGTGGTGAGGATGCGGTGCACGGTGACCATTTCCTCGTACCACTTGCCGAAGTCCTCGTCGTCGAAGTGGAGGCAGCGCCCAAGGATGAACGAGGCGGCGAAGTCCTCCCAGGAACGGTAGTTGGCCGCCACCATGCGGCCAGCGCGGACCACTGCCTGCTCGGCCTCCTCCAACGTGCCGTACCGGGCGGCCAGACCCCAACGAGCCATGCAGGACGCCCGCCCGTAATCCCACGCCTCGACTGTGCGCACGAATCGGCCCTCCGCCAGAAGCCCGTCCGCCCGGAACCGCGCCTCATACCGGGCGATCCGCCCGATCAGGCGCTGCACGCCCGCAACCTGGGCTGCCACCTCGGTTTCATCGACCGGATCCGCCTTGGTTACGCCCTCGGGGCTGACCCGGACCTCGGCCGCGCGCGCTTCGGCCTTCTGTCGGATCGCGCGTCCGGCCACCTGCTTCCAGTAATCCACCTCGACCGGCCCTGCGAAGTCCAGCGCGAGAGAACGCCGGACGCCGAGCGCGAACTCCCAGACGGAGCTGACCATGTCAGCGTTGAGCAGACGGTGCTGCGCATCCTGCCACCCAGCACGGTCAGTGATGCCCCACCACCGAGCAAGGCTCTTCCTTTCGTCGGAGTAGCCCGTCCCGTGGTACGCCATCGCGTTCCACAGCTCGCGGTTGTTGACCATCAGCGGCGCTCCGCAGGCCAGCCCAAAGGCCACCGGTCCCTGTAGTGGCCCGCCCACGCTCAGGGCGCGGAGCGCGCGCTGCCGGTCGGGGGAGCCTTCCACTGGTGCGGTGTGCCGCTGCCACAGCGCGCGGTGCTCGGGCGTGGTGGGGAAGTACGCCTCACAGGGACTGCCCGGATTGACCGCGATCCACTGTCCGCGGCTCTCTGGCCATACCTCGGCGAACCACTCCAGGTAGTTGGAGCTGAAGACCAAGTCACCGCCGTCGGGCGCGGGTAGCATGCCCTCTGTGTAGAGGGCCAGGCACTTGGCCTGCAGCTGCGGGTTCCAGTACGGACTGAAGTGCACCCGGCCGGGATGAGCGTCCTTCCATGAACGCGACTCGATGAAATACAGATACGTACGCGCCAGCACATCGAAGTATCCAGCCCAGTTGTCCCGCAACTTCGCTTCGTACAGCTGCCGCTCGACCTCGCTGGGCGCCTGCCAGCCCACGTCTTGCACCGGATTTCCCTGCAGCACACCGCGCGCATCCTGCCCCAGCGGCCAAGCTCCCGCTGTGGGCCCCTCCCCGTTCGTAAACGCCATGCTCGGGAGCCTATCGAGCCCATTGAGCCATGCGTTCGCCCGGGCCCGTGCGGCAGCGCGCTAACTTGGCGACCAGCGGTCCGCGCGGAGGCGGCACCTAGTGTTCGGGCATGGTGGCGGGAGGCACCGTAGCGTCCTTGGCCTTGTCACCAGAGGCCAGCCGGTCGCCGTAACCGGACCGGGGCCACACCATCTTCTTGAACTGCTCCGGCGTGGGTATTCCCCGCCACGGCGTATTACGGTGTGGCGCAGCACGGGCGACCCTCCGTTCAAAGATCTGCTCCCGTCAAGGATTCAGGCCCATAGACGACGTCGTATGGGGGCAATCCCCGGCACGGCGACGGCAGTGCCGAAGGCAGTCCAGAAGACGAACTTGCCGTTCGGCCCGTTGACCGTCCGCAATCCCCATCATCGTGCAGGCAGAAAGAGTCGGGCGGAAAGTACTGCGTGATCGCAGTACCAGTGCGGTAGCACGGAGAAGCCTCAGGAAACAGAGACCCGTGTGCTCGCTGCGAAAGAATCCCGTCGACGCCTACCGCCAGCCACCCAGCCAGCACGAACACGATCAGCATCCTGGCGGGGACCTTCGCCCGCCGCCCCAGCAGCCAAATACCAGCCGTCGGCACGACGGACACCAAGAGCAGCGATTTCACCATCCGAATTACAGCACTGCCCGCCGACAGACCTCTGCCTGGTTCCCCGCTACGGGACCGCCCCCAACGCTTCACTTCAGAGGATCCGCACCCAATGCAGTCTCGCTCCCTGCCCGCGCGGCCAGTGCGGCTGACAACGCCTGTGCTCGCCGCTCATCGGTGGGCCTCGTACCGCCGTAGAGCTCCGCGCCGTCTATGAGGACGCCAGTGCACAATCTGCGTGCGCCGATTGATGCCTCACACCAGCCTCTTGATCAGCAAGCCAAACATCGTTTTGCGGCAGTTAGTGCCGCTCTCAACAACACGTGCATGCGATGGCTACACATCGGATTTGTCATGATTTCAGTTGGTGAGTTTGCGGTAGCTGATGAATGCTGAGGCGATGCCGACGAAGGCGAGGAAGTGCTCAGCCTTCCGTTCATAGCAGCAAAGCAGGCGACGGCACCCGGCCAGCTCGAAAGGGGTACGCCCGTTGACCTCCGACACAAGCGAAAACCAATCACCGAACCAAGCGAAGAACTCTCGTTCACCCCGACCGACATGAAGAAACCAGCGCAGATCGACCAAGTCATCACGGGCGACATGGTGCGCCACCGCAAAAAAGCCGCTGCGGGCCGGACACCCACTGGGGGCCCGGCCCGCAAGGCACGTGGTTACTGTGCCTTCTGGGCTCCGTCGTCCGTTGTCACCAGGCGGAAAGTGCGCGGCCGGTCGGTCACTTGCTCGACGAGCTGCTGGTGAACCAGCTTCTGGAGAGCGTTGGCGATGGCCCCCGAGCTCTTCTCGATGACTCGGCTGATCCGGGTCGCGGTGAATGCAACCCCGGGGTGAGCCTCCAGGTGGGCGAGCACCATCTGGCGCAGAGCTCCTGGTTCGAGCCGTCGCTTGTGACTGCTGCGTGCAGGTGCCGTTAGATCCGCGACCTCGGGTGCGGGCGTACTGGCACTGCCCCCGGCCTCGTCAGGCCCGTGCTGATCACCCGGCGGGTTCTCAGACGTGGTTGCTTCGGACGTGTCCTCATTGGGGACGCTGCACTCCGCCGAGGTGTTGGGCTGCTCGACAAGCGCCGGCGAGTCGTCGGGGGTGGTGTCGCCTGCGAGACTGTCGATCACGCCGTCGGCCTCCGGCCCAGCGGGGGTGTCCGGCTGGGCGAGGGACCAGCGGTCGGGGACGCGACCGGTGGCGCGGTGTCCGCCGGGTTCGCGTACGGCCAGGCCGTGGTCTTCGAGGGTAGCGAGGGCCTTGCCGGTAGTGGAGCGCCCCAGCCCGGCGGCGAGGGCGAGTTCGGCGACCGTGGCCTTCTCGGTGAGGCTGAAGAGTTCGGTGTAGATCGCGGCCGGGGCGCCGGTCAGGCCGGCCAGCGGCTGCGGATCGGGGTCAGGTACGGCGTGCAGGGCACGGACGTTGGTGTTCGGGGTCTCGGACATTGTGGGGTCCTCATTTCCAGCGTGTCGTGGAGGTGTGAGGTCCCCGGCCGGGGTGCGACCGGACAGAGCGGTCGCGGGGCCGTCGGGGCGCGTGCGCATCGCGGTGGTCCCGATCGGGCTCGACGACCATGGACCCTCCATTCAGGGACGAAGTCAAGCGCGGCGTCGAGCCTGGTCAAGAGCACTTTCATTGATCAGTGGCGAGACAACGACGTCGTCGCTCTCCCGTACGCCGAAGGGATTGCCCAACACCGCAGACCACGTGCGGCAATGGCGTCGTCACGGTGGTGCGCACCCGGCGCCACCTACCGGCCCGAAAGCCTGACGGGGCGGGTGGCACCCCAGTAGTCATTTTTGCGGTACGGCTCGATGCGTACGCGGGCGCCGGTGTATGGGGCGTCGATCATCTTGCCATTGCCGATGTAGAGACCGACATGGTGAATGTTTCCGGGGCGGCCGTAGAACACGAGGTCGCCGGGGCGGAGACGCTGCCCGCGGGGGACTTTGGGGGTGGCGTGGTACTGGGCTTCGGCAACGCGTGGGAGGCGGATACCGGCAGCGCGGTAGGCGGCTTGGGTGAGGCCGGAGCAATCGAAGCCGGCGTGGCCGGCGGCGGGACCGTTGCCGCCCCAGATATAGGGGAGGCCGATTTGGGCGCGGGCGTATGCGATGGCTTTGAGGGCGGGTCGGCCGGCGGGCAGTGTGGGAGTGGTGGCGTATTTCTTGGCCTGGGCGCGGACTTTGCGTACGTACCAGTCGGCGTGGTTGTAGGCGTAGATCGCGCGGTAGAGGTCTTTGCCGTGGCGGGCACCGTTGGCGCACAGGAGGCGTGCGGCGGCATAGACGGCGTCGGTGGGGTCCCAGGGAGTGGGTGGCTTCTTGCCTCCGGGCGGTATCGGGTGGGCGTAGAGGACGAAGGTGGACGGGAGAAATTGCATAGGGCCGACGGCACCTGCTGAGGACACCATGGTGGGGTGACGACCGTGGTCGGTCTCGACCTTGCCGATGGCGGCGAGGACGGACCAGTCGAGGCCGGGGCACGTGGGGGCGGCGCGCTGGTACAGGGCGAGCATGCGGGGCGGGATATCGCTGCGAGCGGTCGCTGATACGGCAGAGGGGCCGAAGAGCCCCTCCAGTAGGCCGGCGCCGGTGAACTGGTTGAAGATCGCGGTGACAGCTGCGGTGACGATCGCCATGAGGGCGAGGACGGCTGCTGCCACGCCGATGGCGGCTCGTACGGCGATGTTCATTGCGGCCACCGGGGTACGGCGGGCGGTATGGGTGGCGGCGGAGTCCACCTCGGGGGTGCTTCAGCGGGCCCCGGGGCGGATTCTGTTGTGGTCTCTGGTGCGGGGCCTGTTGAGGGCGGCGGGGCGAGTTCGGTGATCGTGCAGCGGGGGCTGTCAGTGCCGATGGGGAGCCAGGCGTGGGTGGCGGGGTGTCCGGCGCCGGGGTGGGTGGTGGCGGCGGGGACGGGCGGGTTGAGACGAGCTGCGGCGTGGGCGAGGGCGGTGCGGACGTTGGTTTCGCGGGTGGCGGTGGGGAGGTGGAAGAGGACCGGGGTGGTGATGCCGGTTGCGGTGGTGAGGCGGGCGTAGTGGGTGAGTTTGGCGGCGACGCGGGCGAGTTGTTCTTTGCCGGTGTCGTATTCGAGGAAGAAGTCGCAGGTGGTTGTGCCGTCGTGCCAGCGGGCGTAGGCGTCGGGGCGGGCCCAGGTGCCCCAGGTACGGGCGGCGGAGCGTTCGGACCACCAGGCGAGGAGAGCGTGGTGGAGGTGGTGGCGTGCATGGGCGGTGAGGGCGGTCATGACGGTGTTGGTGCCAAGAGTGTGGGCCAGGCGGGGTGAGTAGGCGGTGGCTTCCAGGTGGTGAGGGCTCCAGTCGATGTCTTTGAGGGGGAGGTTGTGGCGGGTGGCGAGGAGTTCGGCGCCGGTGCGGGCTAGGAGGTAGTGGTCGGGGGCGGAGCCGGCGCCGGGTGGGAGCCAGGGCCGGAAGCTGTCGAGCAGGCCGTACGTGGTGAGGGTGTGCAGGCGGCGGAGGGCGGTTCGGTGGCCGGGGAAGGCGAGGGCGGTGAGGTGGTGGCTGGTGAGGACGCGGTGTTCGCAGAGCATGGCCAGCAGCCACCAGTCGCGGTCGGTGAGGCGGGCGGCGAGGTCGCCGGGGCGGCGTTGGGTGCGGCGAGCGGGTTCCGGCTGGGGGTGGAGGCGTACGGTGCGGCGGACGTACGGCGGCTGGGGTTCAGGGGCGTTGGGCACGGCGCCTCCTGGTGCGGATGTCAGGTGTGGCTGCGGGGGTCGGCCGGCAGTCCGGTGGTCGGCGCGGTCGTGGGTCGCTGGTGGCGGGTGTGGATGGCGCGGGCCCTACGGCGGATCTCGGTAGCCCGACCGCGTATCGGTTCGGGCAGGGGTGTGGTGGTGAGGGTGAAGGCGGGGCTGTCGGCGGCGTTGACGACCAGGCGGGCGGCGGCCTGGTAGGCACTGAGGTGGGAGAGGTCGTGGGCGGTCAGCGCGGGGAAGGTGTGGCGTTCCAGGGCACGGGCGTCTTCGGGTGAGGCGTTGAAGATGAGCTTGCTGCGGGCGTTGGCGGAGATGCCTTCGCGCAGGTCGGTGGGAAGTTGGGCGAGGTTCTGGTGGGCCAGGACCAGGGAGAGGCGGTAGGCGCGGGCCTCGGCGAGCATGTCCTCCAAGGGATACGGGAGGGTGAGGAAGTTATGGCACTCGTCGATGTAGAGGGCGGCCTCGACGCGGGCTGACTCGGTGGTGCGGACTCGGGCGGCGGCGGCCTGCCAGGTCTTGGCGACGACGAAGGAGCCGAGCAATCGGGCGGTTTCCTCGCCGAGGACGCCCTTGGGGAGGCGGACGAGGCACAGTCCGCCGTCGAGCACGTGGGTGAGGTCGAACGTGGAGGGGCCTGCGGCGATGGCCTTGCGGACGAAATCGCGCAGGAGGAAGGCGCGGAGCTTGTTCATCAGGGGACCGATGGCCGCGGCGCGGGAGGGCTCGGAGAGGGTGGAGTACCAGCTCCAGAAGCCTTTGAGTACTGGGTCATTGAGGCCGGCAGTGATGAGGTTGCGGGTGGGTTCGTCGACGAGGAGGGCGGGGACGTCGGCGAGGGTGACGGTGGTGCGGGTGGCAGCGCCGTGGTGGAGAAGGGTGAGGCAGGCGGCGCGCATGACGTCGTCGGTACGTGGGCCCCAGAAGGCGGAGAAGATGCGACGGAAGATACCGACGAGGTTGTCGACGACGACTTCGGTGGCATCGCCTTCCAGGACGTTGAGGCAGGGCGGTGCAGCGGCGTCGTCCGGGTCCAGGAGGACGACCCGCTCGGCGAATTCGGCGGGCAGGCGGGCGAGAAGATCGGTGGTGAGGTCGCCCTTGGGGTCGATGACGACGGCGCCGCGGTGAGCTTGGACGTCGTCGAGGACGAGGTTGCCCATCAGGGTGGATTTGCCGGAGCCGGTGGCGCCGATGATGTGCAGGTGGTGGCGGGCGTCGGGGACGGATATGGCGATCGGACGGCGGGGACCGGTGTCGGCGGCGCCGAGCGGTTTGGCGTCCGGTCCGGGGCCGGGGACGGTCACAGGTGGGGTGATGGAGCGGGCGCCCGCGCGGGTGATGCCGGGGGCGGTGGGATCGTGCGGGAGGTGGGCGAGAGCGGCCAGTTCCGGTACGGAGAGCAGGTCGCCGCGGGGTGGGAACGCGCGACGGGTCAGGCGCGGGAGGGGGCGGAGGAAGCGGTGGCGGGCGTACCAGTTGCGACCGGCGTAGAGGGCGAAGGCAGAGGCTGCGGCGTGGGCCCTGCCGCGGGTCCGAGAGCGTGCGCCGGGGAGCTTGGCCGGGGCAGTGGCGAGGTAGCGGATGCCGGTCTCCCACAGTGGACCGGCCAGTTTGGCGGCGATGGCGCGTTGTTCGGCGGCGTGGCGGGCGTCGTAGCGCTGGGCGGTGCCCGGTGCGGGTCGGTGGGTGAGCCAGTCCAGGAGGGCGAGGGCGCGGCTGGCTGAGCGGCCGGCCTTGAAGCGGCGGGCGGCCCGGTATCCGCGGCGCACCCGACCGCCGAGGGCTGGGCGGGCGAGGATCTGGATGAGGAGCTGTTCGCCGCCGACGAGGGCGGTGCCGGCGGCAAGGAGGGCGCGCAGCGGGTCGGCGGGGTGGTCGGCTTCGATGGGCAGGACGTCGGGGCGGGCCAGCCGGAGCGTCCCCGCAGTGGTCGCGTGGGTGCTGGTCGTGCGGAGGGGAGGTGGGGGCGGGGCGGTGATGCGGGTGTGGGAGCCGGGCCAGGCGGCTTCGATGGCGCGGCTGATCATGGCATGGGGCACCGAGCCTGGGAGCCAGAGCCGTATGTGACAGCCGTCGGTGTCGAAGGCGTACTCGAAGGCCAGGTGCGGTTGACCACCGGCGGGGCGTCGCCACCACGGGCGGGCGAGGCCGGCCAGGTTGGCCCACAGGGCCTCGGCGCCGCGTGGGTCGACGTCGGGTGGGGCGGCGATGGTGATGCACTGGGCGCCGCGGGCCATCCGTACGGAGCGCCATCGACGCAGGCAGGCGCGCACCGGCGGGATGGCGGGGAACGTTGCGAGAAGGGGCAGCCAGGTCCGGACGACGGGCCATGCGGTGTGGCCGATGGCCGTCAGGGTGCCGAGGGGGTCGAGCAAGAAGTCGACCAAAAGCCCCTGCGTAGCAATGGCGTTGAGAGTCATCGGTACGTCACGTTGTCGGTGCGGCGGGGACCGGGCCCGGAGCATCGTCAAGGCCGGTGGTGATGAGGGCGTGCTCGGTGTCCGAGGCCAGGGACCGGAACGAAATGCGGTGCCGACCGGCAGCCAGCAGCCCTTCGCCGCGTGGGGCGGCGAGCAGGAACTCGCGCTCTCCGGCCGAGAGATGGAAGGCTTCGGAGACGGCGTCGATGGCCTGGGGTGCCTGGCGCAGCAGGATCTGCGTGGCGGCGTTGGCCACTACCGCCTGCCCGAGTGGAGTGGACAGGACGTCGCCGGCGTCCTGGGTGACCACGGCCAGGCCGGCCCAGTGCTTGCGGGCGGACTTCGCCAGGCGCTGCAGGAACCGGGCACCGGCTCCTTGGGCCATGAGCAGCCATGCCTCATCGACGACGACCAGTCGGCGCCGCCGCCTGGTCGGGTCGGTCACTTGTCGCCAGATCGTGTCCAGGGTGAGCAGTGTGCCGACGGCCTTGAGTTCTTCAGGCAGGTGACGGAGGTTGAAGACGGTCAGATGGCCGCCAACGCGGTGCGTGGTGGGTCCGTTGAAGAGGCCGCCGTGACTGCCCGAGATGTACGGCGTGAGCCGGTCGGCGAGCATCGGGCCCGTCCCCCGCAGGGTGCGCAGGGCGTCGGCGAGGTCGGCAAGCAGCGGGGCCGGGCGATTGTGGGTGCGAGCGTCGCTGGCGATTCCGGCGGTGCGGTACGTGGCCAGGATCCCCTGGTCCAGTACCGCCTTCTCCTCCGGGGACAGATCACCGAGCAGGACGTTGCAGAAGGTGTGCGTGAACAGGGCCTGCCGGGTCACCGCGTCTTCCCCGGCTGTACTGGCGGCGAGGTCGAGCGGGTTGAGGTGCACACCCTCCGCGCCAACACTGATCACGGTGCCGCCGACGGCATCAGCGAGGCGCGTGTACTCGTCCTCCGGGTCGATCACGTACACCTCGGTGCCGCTGTACAACGACCGCAAGACGTCGAGCTTGGTCAGGTAGGACTTGCCGGCGCCGGAGCGTGCCAGGGTGATGGAGTTGTGGTTGTCCTGGGCCCAGCGATCCCACATCACCACCCCGGCAGAGGCGGTGTTCAGCCCGTACAGCACGGCCGTGCCGGCTCCCGTGGTCGCCTGGGCCGGCAGGTCGGGTGAGGCGAAGGGGAACGCGGCGGCGAGGGCTTCGGTGTCCAGGGTGCGGGCGGCGGCGAGCTGGTCCAGGCCGAGGGGCAGGGAAGTGATCCAGGCTTGCAGGCTGCGCCAGGTGGCGGGCTGGCAGGTCAGCAGCATCGACTCAGCCAGCGCCCGTACCTCGGAGAGGGCGATGGCCAGTTCGTCCTCGGTGTCCGCGTGCACCGTCAGGTACAGGCCGGCGCGGAAGAGCTTGCCCTCACCTCGGGCGATGCGATGGGCGAGTTCCAGCGCGTCCTCAGCGGCCGCCTCGGTCTCCGGGTCCTCCAGACGGCCCTCGCGGTGGTCCATACGGCGGCGGGATTCGATCCGCCCGCGCTGCTTGCGCAACTGCCCGGCCGCAACCGCTGACGGCACCGGTTCGATGTGCAGGGACACATCCAGACGGCCCGGATAGGCCAGCAGGGGCTCCAGCCAGCCGGGGACGACATCGGCGGGATAGCCGGTGACGAGGAGGGTGGCCGCGAGGTCGTCGCCGACGGCGATCACGCGAGGGCGAAGCTGTACGGACTCAGGGCCCCAGCCCGCCGTCCCGCCGCCAGGTGCCGCGAGCTCGCGCTCACTGCTGGGGAGGCGTGGGGCGAGGCCGCTCGTGTCGAAGGTGGTACGCAGGCGTTGGATGATCGGGGTCATGACGGGCAGTCCAGGTCGCTGGGATTGCAGCAGGCGGCCAGGTGGCGGGATGCCTCGGCGCCGTCAAGGGCGGTGACGGAGACATCGGCGGCGGCCAGGGCGCGTACCGCCTCCTCCCGGTGCTGGGCCGCCCGGCCTTCGGCGTTGGAACCGGCCACGCGAGTGGTGAGGACGATGCGCCGGCCCAGGAGCTCGTAGGTGGTGGAGAGCTGGGCCAGATAGGCCGCGTGGTCGCGAGCGGCCTGTTCCAGGGCGGGGTGGGGCAACGCCGGCGCGGCCTCCTCGATCTGCGTCGCGGTACGGGTGAGGTCGATGCGACGGGCGCGGACGGTGAACTGGACCGGTGCGGTCAGCGAGTTCAGCCACCGGCCGAACGCGGAGGTCAGCGCACGCTGCTCCTCGGCGGTACGGAGGGCGAAGTTCACTCCGCTGCACTCCGCCAGCGTCGCCGTGCCCTCCCGTCCCAGGTCGATGCAACCGTCGGAGGCGATGCGGCTACCGGGCAGGAGCAGTGGGGTGGGAAGCGGTGGGGCCATGGCCGCCAGATCGGGGTGCACGACTTCCGGCAAGGGTGGTTCCGGCCCCCGGTGGGCTGTGCGGAGGGTCGGGGTCTGGCGGTAGCGCCAGGCCGAGAGCAACCAGCGGTCCAGCGAGAGTCCGTCGCGGCGGCCGAGCACGATCACGCTCCAGGCCGCGACCAACGGAAGTACCAAGCCGCCGAAGATGACGGGCGAGAGGTGGTCGCCGACGACCTTGAACAGCAACCACAGCAGCAACCCAGCGGTGGCCAGCAACATGGCTTGCCGAGCGGTCAATCGGCCGACGACGGTATCGGGTTGCTCCAGGTTCGAGGGGATACGAGCGGCGTGAGGCGGCTGCGATGACGGACTCGAACCGTTCATGGTGATCACTCATCCTTTTGCCGGTACGGCAAAGTGCGGGGCGGGCGCAGTCGTTGTGGCTGTGGGCTGTGCGGTCGGTTACGGCTGGCGCCGTCGGGGGTGGCGGCGCGGGGGCGGTGGCGGAGGCAGCGGTGGGTCGAGACGGGCCGGTCGCAGGACACGGGGTGGCGGTGTGGCCCGGACGGGACGGGGCCCACCGGTTGCCGCAGGTCGGACGGTAGGGCGAGAAGGTGTCACGGGCGGGGGTGTCGAAGAACCTCCCGGAGCCGTATCAGCCGGCCCGATCCGGCGCGCCGGAACTCTCGCGGGCCGCGGCAAGGAGGCCGGAGGGCGGGCAGGAGTTGCGGCAGGCGACGTCCGTCCTCCGGCGCCAGTGTCGGGGACCGCGCGGGTGGGTTCGGCGTTGAACGGCGGCTGTGTGGCCGAGGATGTACTGGGGCGAGGCGTACTGCGCGGATGCCGCCGTCCGCCAGGCGGAGCTCCGGCCGACGGACCGCCCGCCGGAGGAGGCGAAGGGGGTGTGCCCCCACCCGTCCCGGCTGGCGCGGCTGACCCGCCCGGTGCGCGGCGGCCAGGGGCAGGTCGCGGCGACTGTCCCGTTCCGCCGCCCAGTCCTCGTCCCCCGGGTGAACCAGATCCGGGACGGCCCGGACCGCCACCTCGTGGGCCACCCGACCTACCGCTACCGCCTCCGCGACGCCCGGTACCGCCGCCGCCCCTCCTCGCGCCGGTCGCCCCGCGGCCGCCGAAACCGCCGCTGCTGCCAACGCCCGGCAGTTTGCGTACCAGGACGACGTACTTGACCGTGGTCCAGATCAGGCGCCCCGGTGAGGTACCCAGCACGAGCCGGAGGATCCAGGCAGGGATCTTCAGCAGGAGGTAGAGCACGCAGCACAGGATCAGCATGTTCAGCGTGCCGCCGATGGTCGGCAGCCCGAAGGAGTTGATGTTCTCCGGGTTCAGGAGGACCTTGATCGCCACGGCCAGGGCGAGGGCCTGGGCGATCTGGGCACCGAGGCATCCGCACAGTGCGCGCCACCACAGCCGGGCCAGGGGATCGGTGACCGGGTGGGCGTGGCACATCAGCAGCAACGGGGCAGCCACCACGAGCATCGCGAACGCCGTGATACGGACGATGACCGTGGCGAGCAGTACGGCGGCGAGGATGACCACGACCAGGCCGAAGACATTCCGGTAGATCGCCCCCAACTTGCCCGGAGTCAAGAGATTGATCAGCAACGTCGCGACGTCGTCGGCCGAGGCGGCCTTGCCGTAGATGCCGAGCGCCAGCGCATTGCCCAGCGCGATGATCCGGGTGATCAGCTCGAAGGAGAGATTGGCGGCGAATACGCCAACGGCCAGGCGCGGCAGCAGCTCACGGACCTGCCAGCGGGTCTGCAGCGACTCAAAGCCCATGGCCGTGATACCGGCCGCCAGCACGAACAGGATGGCCAGGGTGTTGGCGATCCATTGAGACCGCTGCCACAGCTCTTTGACGCTCTTCATGTGCGCGACGTCCGGCACGGTGAGTACGACCTTGGCGATGCCGGCCATGAGCGGCTCGACCAGAGGACGGATGAGATCGGCCAGCCAGGAGCTGATTGCCTTCTTGATCTGACCAGGGATGTCGAACAGTCCAGGCGAGTCGGGTCCAGGCTCCGTAGGCGATGACGGAGCCGCTAGGCCGGTGGCGGATGTGCTGCCGGGCGGTGTGGGTGACGGGCCGGGCGTTGGTGGCGGCTCCGGCGATGCACTGGGATTCCGAGACGGTCCGGGAGTCGGTACCGGCGGTGTGGGATCCATCGGTACTGCCGCCACCGGACCCGCGTCCGCGGCCGTTACCGGATCCGTCGCCCCGTCGGCCGCCTCCGCGGTCCCTGCGGCGAGCACTCCCAGGCAGACACAGATGCAGACCCATACAAGGGCCCCCGCCACACCCGCCCGTCGCCGCATCCGGCGCGAGGGCCGGTGGCGCAATGCTCCGAACCGGGAGCGGAGGGGGCACATCAGGCGCCGACCACCTTGTTGAGCACCTCGACGATCACGGGAGCCAGGAGCGCCAGGGCGTAGCCGATGGCCGCGCAGCGAAGCGCCCCCTTCGCCTTCTCCACCTCGCCCGGCTCCCCGCCTCCGAGCAGATAGCGCAGCCCGCCGATGGTCAGGAACAAGGTGGCCAGCACGGCCAGGATCCCCACCAGCCAGTTCCGCAGGTTCTTCACCGTGGTGGGAATGTCATTGACCGCGAGCTCCGCGGCATGCGCGCTCGCCGGCACGGCCAGCAGCAGAAGCGGGACGGCAACGGCCAGCACCGCCGCGGCCCACCCGGACCGGACGAGCCTTCGCGAGCGGACACGGATGCGGCATACGACCATGGCCGGCCCTTCCTCTCCGTACGGCGACAGCCCCGGGGCGAGCGACGCCGCCGGGGCAGGAGCGCGACGAGCGATCCCGCACCCACGAACTACAAACCGGACGCCGAAACTGACCTGTGGGCCCGAAGCAATTTCGGTGGGACAGGCGTCACGGCGCTCCGGCGGCGTCACAGCTTTCCGCCGCGCAGGGCGACCAGCAGCCGGTGCTCGGCCCGCGACCGCAGCCGATAGATGTGCCGCTCGCTCACCCCACGCTCGGCCGCGACCGTGCGGACCGATACGTCCTCCAGGCGCGTGCGCCCGATCAGCTCCGCCTCCGCCCGCGTTATCACTGCCGCGGCCACGGCACGGCTCAGCACGAGATCGGGATGCCCGTACGGAGGCGGTGGCGCGGCCGAGTCGGCCAGCGGGACGTGCCGTCCGGCGTCCGCGCAGGCTCGGTACCACAGGCGGCGGGCCGTGCGGTGCGCCGCCCAGCACAGCCGGCCCGGGATCCGGTCCTCGGCCTCATCCAGCACCGCCAGCTCGTCGAGGAACGCGGCGAGCATCTCCTGCTCGACCTCCTCGACATCCACCGGAGCCGCCGCGGGGATCTTCGCGACGATGCGCTTGAGACCCGGCATCGCCAGCCCCACCGCGGCGACTGTCCACAGCCCACCCTCAGTACGGGCGCGGCGCACGACGTGCCGCCAGGCCGCCTCACGCGCCGCGTAACCGCATGCGGGGTGCAGCAGGATCACCCGCAGCTCATCCAGCGCAATCGCACGGGCCGGAAGACCGTGGCCGATATCGGTGCCATCGATGCTCAGTGGGTTGGATCCGGTGGCCAGCAGTCGAAACGTCGACTCAGCCGCCCGCAAGGGAGATATTTTCGTCGCCGAGATAGATGCCGTGGGCATGGTGCGCTCCTCCGCTCCCAAAATTGCGATTTCGAGCGCACCCATCACCGCATCCGCCACGTGCAGAACACATGCACGCGAATGGCAATCCACTGACACATCGATGTCAATTCCCACGCAGGAAATCGCGCCCAACGGCCCCGGGGCGGCATGCCGACGAAGGCACTCACACCTGACTGTCAGGCCACTCACACATCACTGACAGCACACTCCCGACCTGCGGACCTGGTGCGACGAAGCCCGAGGCGAGGACCGCGCCTACCGACACTCTGAGGCCCTGTACTCCCGCGGACGAATCGTTACGGAATCTCCAGGTCGCAATCCGACCTCTTTTTGTAGTTCCAGGGGTGCCCAAGCCGGCCACGAACCGAGAAAGAGGCGTGGCAATGCCCAAAACCCCCTCCCGCACACATTCGCGGGCTCCCCTCCCGCCGCACACCGTATGGCTCCCCGAACCGCACACCGGCGCACCATCACCCCGGGAAGAATGGCCGTGCCGGCCTTGGATACTCGACCGGATTGCCGCCGAATTCCAGCGGCCGTCAAAGCGCTCCTGCAGCCGAACCGGTCAACGAGCCGAACCCGCGCGTTCGCCCCACCGACGCACCACTCCCTGTACCGGCATACATCCCGCGCTCTCGGACGGCCGGCCGCGCCGCCTGACCGTCATCTGCGAGTACCATGCACTCCACGCCGAGAGCCTGATCCGCGACGCCGCGAACGCCCTCGCGCCTGGCGGGATCATGGCCGTGCTCACCACCAGCCGGACGGTCGATGGCCGCTTCCGGCCCCGCTGCGGCGACCTGGTCGCCCACGCCCGCGCGACCGGGCTGATCTACCTCCAGCACATCGTCGCCGTCCACGCCAACGCCGTCGGCGACCGGCTCGTGCCGCACCGGCACACGCACCTTCACCGACCCACCGGCTCGGACAGTGCCCACCTGGCTGTCCACAGCGACCTGCTGATCTTCGTCGCACCGGGCCCGGGAGCGAGCGATGACTGAGCGCTCGCCGGCCGACCTGCCCACCTCGGTGTGGATCACCGCCCAGCGCGACGCACGCACCCAGCGCAGCAACGGCGGCTACCATCCCGCCTCTACCGCGCACCCGGCGAAGATGCTCCCGGCCATCGCCGCCCACGCCATCACCCACTACACACGGCCCGGCGACCTGGTCCTGGACCCGATGTGCGGCATCGGCACAACCCTCGTCGAAGCAGTACGCCAGGGCCGCAACGCGATCGGCGTGGAGTACGAACCCCGCTGGGCCATCACCGCCCGCACCAACCTCGCCGCCGCCCGCAGACGCGGCGACACCGGCACCGGCAAGGTCATCTGCGCCGACGCCCGCCACCTCACCCGCACCCTCGCCCCCGCCCACCGCGGCAAAGTGGCGCTCGTACTCACTTCTCCCCCGTACGGCGCCTCTCTCCACGGGCAGGTCGTCTCCACCCGCGAATCGGGACGACGCGGCGTGGCGAAATTCGACTACCGCTACAGCCACGACCCCGCCAACCTCGCCCACGCCGGCACCGACGCACTCCTGGACGCCTTCACCACCGTCCTCGCCGAATGCCGCCGCCTGCTCCGCCCCGACGGCCATGTCGCCATCACCACCCGGCCCTGGCGTGAACGCGGCGAACTCGTCGACCTCCCCTCCGCTGTCATCGCCGCCGGCCGCAACGCCGGCCTCACCCCCGTCGAACGCTGCGTCGCCCTCCTCGCCGGCCTCCGCGACGGCCACCTCGTCGCCCGCCCGTCCTTCTTCCAGCTCAAGAACATCCGCGACGCCCGCGCCGCCGGCGTCCCCCTCCACCTGATCGTCCATGAGGACGTCCTCGTCTTCACCGCCACACCCACGCCCCCGCCCGAGCCGTCCTGGCCGGACGCCGCGCACTGGAGCGGATCATGAGCGCGACGGCACCCGGCGCCACCCCCTGGTACAGCGACCAGCACATCACCCTGTATCTCGGCGACGCCGCCACAACGCTGGCACTCCTGCCGCCCGGCTCGGTGGACTGCATCGTCACCTCTCCGCCCTACTGGCGCACTCGCGACTACGAAGGCGTCCCCGAACAACTGGGCCAGGAGACCACCGCCGAGACATACATTGAAGCTTTGCGCGCAGTGTTCACCGCCGCCCACCGAGTCCTGGCTGACAACGGCACCTTGTGGCTCAACCTCGGCGACCGGTACGCGCCCCATAGTGACGCCCGCCCCAGGCCGAAGAATCTGCTCGGCCTCCCTTGGCGCGTGGCCCTGGCCCTGCAGGAGGACGGCTGGCTGTTGTGCAACGAGATCGTCTGGCACAAACCCAACGCCGTACCGGAATCCGTCCGCGACCGGCTCTCCCGCCGCCACGAACACCTCTTCCTCCTCACCAAACAGCCCGCGTACCACTTCGATCTGGACCCGATTCGCCAGCCCTATACCGGCGACCGCGCGCTCTCCCGCCGAGCGCATCGCACCGCGAACAAGCCCAACACCGCCACCGGCATCTGGCCCCCAACCTCCCTCTGCTCTGAAGCACTTGGCCCCAACCTCCAACCCACCAGGGCCCGCCACACCGTCGCGCACCTCAAGGGCCGCAACCCCGGCACAGTTTGGGACATTGCCACACGCCCCACCCGGCACGCGCATACCGCCGCGTTCCCGATCGACATGCCGCTGCGCTGCATCGCCTCTGGATGCCGCCCCGGCGGGACCGTCTCCGATCTCTTCTCCGGCAGCGGCACGACAGGGGATGCGGCCCTGCAGCTGGGCCGCGCATACGTCGGCATCGACATCGTCGAGAGGTATCACCAGCACGCCCTGGCGCGATTGCCCGCCGCTGCAGCACGCTCGAACGAGGCGCAATGATGGAGGTCTCGGAGCTTGCCGCCATGCCGACCGTGCTGTCCGAGGGGCGAACTGCGGACGGTACAGCAACGGATGAGTGCCTCGATGCCGTACCGCCCTTGTCGATGGGTGCCGACGTCGTGCGGCTGAAGTTCCGCGCCGCTGTCCACCGGAAGATGCGGTCCCCAGGCTTCGGCCCATGCTCTGCGGTGAAGGCGAGCTACGACAGAGGGCATGCCTGGGCTTGCCCCGGGACGGGTGCAGGCCCGCACAGTGGCAGGTCAGCGGTACCCCATGGAGTGTGGGATGAGTAGCGCCTCGCCTGCTGGTGCTGACGGTTTTCGCACACACGGGCGGCGTGCGGCACGCACGAGAACGAAAGATCTGCCAACGGTGTTGGGCCTGACGCCCACCGATCAACCCCGCCCACCTACAACGTCGGCCCCGCGGGGGAAGACGCCCAAGGCACCAGAGCCGCCTGGAGAGACGCCTGAGCCCCCGATCACCGGGGCACCTCCACCTCTGGCCCGGCAAGCACGACCACCGCAATCGGCATCACCACGGAACCAGCCCGCACACCCACCAGCGGTACGTGCAACGAACCGGCCTGCGGCGCCGCGGTCTGCGGAAGCCGCAGCTCCGGGACTGCGGCTGTATACGGCGACCCAGGCAGCCGAGCTGCTGCAGATCCCGGCCTCCTGGCTGCGGAAGAAAGCAGCGGCCGGAGCAGTCCCGCACATACGCATCGGCAGACACCTGCGGTTCTCCGAGGCGGACCTGCGAGAGATCATCCGCGTCGGCCGCCGCCCCGCACAGCCCTGACGCCCGCGATCACCCGATCGGGTCGGCTCCCCACCCGGGCTGGCTGGCGGGTTCCGCTCTGACCGAGCGGGAGCGTCCATGGACCCGGCCCCGCCACGCCGCCGGTGCGGGCCGATGGACCACACGTCGAGAAGGAGAACCGCATGGCCTGGGTCGAACAACGTGGACGCCGCTGGAGAGTCCGCTACTGGGCCGACACGGGGAAAGCCGCAACCGCCGCCTCATTCCCCACCGAAGAAGAAGCCGCCGTCTACGCCAACACCTTCCGCCCTCCCGCCGAATCGCTGCAGGCCACGGCCATCGTCCCCGCAGCGCCGCCCGACTCCTCCACCTCGTCATCACTGACACAATCCGTACCTCTGGTCGCGCCCCCGCCGACGGGGATGACTTTCGCCCAGTGGGCGGACAAATGGTGGTGCAGCATCGAAGTCGGCCCCAACACCGCGGCCGGCTACCGCAGCTTGCTCAAAAACCACCTTCTGCCGACCTGGGGCCCCACGCCGCTGGACGAGATCGCCCCGACCGGCGTCAACATCTGGCTCAAGCAGCTTAAAGACCGCTACAAGCCCTCCACCGTGGCGTCCATCGGCAAACTCCTCAGCCTGATCCTCTCCGCCGCCGTCTTCGAACGCCTCATCCCAGTCAACCCCGTCCGTCTGCCCCGCCAACGCGGCCGTACCCGCCGCGACGAAGCGGCCTGGGCCGACGAATATGAAGTCCTCGCCATCGCCCGACGCGTGACGCACCTCAGCAACACCAATCACGCCCTCCTCGTCATCACCGCTGCCTACACCGGCATGCGCTGGGGCGAACTCGTCGGCCTACGCCGATCCGCCCTCGACCTCGTCAGGGGAACTCTCCACATCCACCCCGAGCACGGGGCCCTCCACGAGATCAACGGCCACCACTCCTACGGTCCACCCAAGACCGCGGCCTCTGTCCGCGACGTCACCCTTCCGCCCTTCCTGATCGGTCTCCTCGAGCAAGATCTGGGCGCCCACCGTCGCGATCATGTCTTCACCACGGTGCAGGGCAAACTCCACCGCCGTTCTACCTTCCAGCGCCGCGTCTGGGCCCCCGCCGTCCACGGCCACACCTTCCCCGACGGAACCGTCTGGCGGCCCCTCAAGCCCGGTCTGACCTTCCACGGCCTGCGCCACTCCCACAAGACTTGGCTCATCGAGGACAACATCCCCGAAGTCGCCCAGGCCCGCCGTCTCGGCCACGTCATGACCGACGAGATCGACGACATCTACTCCCACGTCGCCAATAAGATCAACACGCGCCTTCTCAAGGCGCTCGAGGCTCGCTGGGACCGCTCCCTCGGCACGCAGAACGCGCTGTGAGGCGGGCTGTTGGGTCCGACACCCAACAGCTACCTCTCGGGGCAACGGGGTGTTTGGGTGATGACAAGCCATCCGACGGATCGCGAATCTCGTATAGGCAGGGGCTGAATCAGCACCGGATGCGTCGACTTGCCCTGATGACCGACGAGCTCATTACCGCCGGATATCCCGATCTGGCCACCGCTTGCTGCCATTGCCCTGGTCTTCGGCCGACCCGTCCGAGGCGCCGTTATCCACAGATCGCGGCCCACCGCCTGCAGGGGCGAGCAGTCGACGTGTGTATGAGGGGCTGATGCCCCAGGCAGTGGCGCACTGCTGAGCGGTGACGTTGGGCATGGCCACCCTCTCTAGTCGGATGTCGGACGCACGGTCCGCTTCGATACCCGCGTCACCGGCGTCTCCCGCGCCGGACGCGACTGCGTCGTGGACGCCGACCGCGGCGAGCAGCCCTTCATCACCCACGTCCGCCGCGCCGACGGGACCGAAGAGCGGATCACCGCCCGCGCCGTCATCGACGCCTCCGGCACCTGTGCCACCCCTGGCCCGCTCGGCGGCAACGGCCTGCCCGCTCCCGGCGAGAAGGCGGCGAGCCAGACGATTGCGGTTCCAGTCCTCTTCGCTAAGAGGCCCTTTAACGAACGCTGCCTCCGTCCAGATTGGGTTGTCTGAGCCGGCCATGTACGGGCGCTTTCGTCCACATCCGTGTTCCTCGGCAAGGATGGCGAGCGGCTTGGCGGCAACTTCATCACCGAGTCCGCCACTAATTGCGCGACCGCCAGGCAGTGACATTGAGTGATGGCCTGGCCGTGGTTGTGCTGCTGCCCGGTGCTGCTCAGGCAGTGGGGTCTTCCACCGTGTCCTCGATTGTCGGGATCGCGTTCCTGGCTGTGCCGGTGGTGGCGAAGCGTTGGCGGTAGGCGGTGGGGGTGATGCCGAGGTGGCGGTCGAAGACACGACGGAGGGTTTCGTCGCTGCCGAATCCGCTGTGCCGGGCTGCCGAGGTGACGCTCTGCCCGTCGAGGAGCAGCTGTTGGGCGCGGTCGAGACGGACGCGCTCGACCCAGCGGGCGGGGGTGGTGCCCAGTTCGGTGTGGAACAACCGGGTCAGGTGCCGGGGGCTGACGGCCGCAGCGCGGGCCATGGATGGCAGACCGTGGTCGGCGGCCGGGTCTGCCAGCACGGAGTTGATCAAGGTGTGCAGTAGCTTGTTGCGGGCGGGCGGAGTGGTGGCGGTGCTGAATTGTGACTGTCCGCCCGGACGCTGCAGGAACACCACCAGTTCACGTGCGATGCGGCGGGCTGTATCGGCTCCGTGGTCGTCCTCGACGAGGGCCAGTGTCAGATCGATGCCGGCGCTGACACCTGCGGAGGTGATGTACCGCCCGTCCCGGACATGGATCGCATCTGGCTCGACGCGTATCTGGGGGTGACGGCGGGCGAGTGTGTCGGCATGCCGCCAGTGAGTGGTCGCCCGGCGCCCGTCGAGCAGGCCGAGGTCGGCCAGGGCGAAAGCGCCGGTGCACACCGAGGCGACCCGCGTCGCTCGCGCGGCCGCAGTCCGGATCGTCGCCAGCAGCCCTGCATCCACCGGCTGCTCGGCCAGGCGGTCACCTCCAGCCACGAGCACGGTGTCGATCTCGCCGGCTTCGGCCGCCGTCACCGTGCCGCTCAGCGGCATCCCGGTCGAAGTGGTGACCTTCCCACCGTGCGCGGAAATCAGGATCAGATCGTAGTGGTGGCCGAGCCGGCCCGCTTGGTGCAGCACCTCCGCGGGGCCACTGACATCCAGCATGGTCACACCGTCGAAGACCACGAAGCCCACACGATGCGTCATGTCTGAATCTGAGGGTTCTCTGTCAGAAAGGACATGGCGCCAGGATACGCGGCCCGCCAGGCTGGAAGTCGGAAAGTCAGCACGAGGAAGTGGACAGAGAATATGAACGAGACGATCGCGGACGTGCGGATCCCGGACAGCGCCCTGGCGCGGGAGGCGACCGAACTTGTCCGTGAGGCAGCGTCACCGCTGCTGTTCGACCACTCCCGGCGAGTGTTCCTCTGGGGATCGCTGCGGGGGCGCGAAGAGGGCCTTCGCTTCGATCCGGAGCTGCTGTACGTCGGAGCGATGTTCCATGACCTGGGGCTGACCGAACGGTTCCGCCGCACCGATCAGCGTTTCGAGATCGACGGTGCCGACGAGGCGCGGCGGTTCCTGCACACCCACGACATCACCGGTGAGGAGGTCGACCGAGTCTGGACGGCGATCGCCCTGCACACCACACCGGAGATCCCGCTGCACATGGCCCCCGAGATCGCCCTGGTCACCCGGGGAGTGGAACTGGACGTGCTGGGCATCGGCTACCACACCGTCTCCGACGAGCATCGCGCCGCCGTCGTGGCTGCTCATCCCCGCCCGGACTTCAAGAATCGGATCCTCGCAGCGTTCACCGAAGGCATCAAGGATCGCCCCGAGACGACGTTCGGCAACGTCAAGGCCGACGTGCTCGCCCACTATGTGCCCGGATTCGTCCGCGGCAACTTCGTCGAGGTCATCAAGAACTCTGCCTGGCCGGAATAGCCCCCGGTCCTCGACCAGCGAGGACGTGAACGGTGCCGCAGGAGCGGTGACCGCGTCGTCATCGAAGCCGACTTCAGCCGGTTCCCCTGCACACGCGGTCGTTCGGGCTTCCCTCCCGATCACATGGAGGTCACTCATGTCTGTCCAGCAGCCGAGCCCTGTCGCGGCCAACAATCCGCCACTGATCGCGCTCCGCGACGACAGCGGCGAGGCGACAAACGCCCACCGCGGTGACGGCTCGGCGGCAGGGGAGATCGACTCATCGGTCTGGCGGGTTGTCGGTGACCCGCTGGTCGCGACGCTCAGGAGGGGTTCGCTGGCCGGCTCGAGAGTCGCAGTGAAGGATCTCTTCGCCGTCGCCGGCCATGCGATCGGGATGGGCAATCCGGCGTGGCTGCGCGAGGCGCCGGTAGAGTCCGCCCGCGCCGCGACCGTCCAGGCGTTGCTTGAGGCAGGGGCCGACGTCACAGGTATCTCGCAGACAGATGAACTGGCTTGTGGCGTGTTCGGGCTCAACATGCACTACGGCATGCCGCAGAATCCAGCAGTGCCCGGGCGGGCACCTGGGGGGCATCGAGCGGCTCCGCAAGCGCTGTTGCCCTGGGGCTGGCCGACATCGGCCTGGGCTCCGACACGGCGGGCTCGGCGCGGGTGCTGACCTCCTACTGTGGGCTTTACAGCCTGCTACGCACACGTGGTCTGGTCTCCAATGCCGGTCGGGTCGGTCTTGCGCCCTCGTTCGACACTGTTGGCTGGATCACCAGAACACCGCAGCTGCTCCATCAGGTGTCCGACGTGCTCCTCCCGCGGCGCCCCGCACCGCCGGTCCAACAGCTGCTTCTGGCCACGGACTTGTTCGACCTCGTGGACCCGTCGCTCCGTCTGCCACTGCATGAGGCAGCACACGTTTGGGCGGAACGGCTGTCCATCCCGCTGTAGCCGAGAGAGAGTACTTGTGCCGCGCATCTCGGCGCATGGTCAGAGGCGCTGGGGGTCATACAAGCCGTGGAAATGTGGCACGTGCTCGGTAGTTGGCTGCAGGCGCACCGGCGTGGAGGGTTTCGAGTACGAACGCGACGTGCGTGGAGTCCTTGGTGACGCAGGTGCGGTGGGCGTTACGGTGGTTCAAGTGGCGGGCCAGGACGCCGGTGGTGTCGGCGTAGATGACTTCGCCGGGTTTGGGGTTCTCGATGGTGTCGGGCTCGCCGAGCGGAGTGATCGCCTCGCTGACCTCGGCGCCAAGGTCGCTGTCCTCGTACGCCGCCTGGAGCGCCTGGAGAGCCTGGTGGCCGAGATTGAGAAGGTCGGCGGCAGCGCGCTGCGATCACCGTCGACGTGACCGATGCGGCCGCCGTCCAGGCCGCCGCCGACCGCGTGGCCGCCGAGCTCGGCACCGCCGACCCAACGCCGGCCATCATGCCGACCCGCCAGCCTTCCTGACGTCGGCCGTCATCCCGGACCGGCGGTCTGCACGTGTACCGGCCGGCAGCCCCGGTTGATGCCGCGGCACTTCTTGCGGGCGGTTCCTGCCGTAACGGCTCAGACGTTCTACCAGGGCGTCGACGTTGGTGAGAGTGGCCGGGGTACAGCGGCAGCCTCGCGCAGTCTGCGCAACCGCTGTCCCGTCGAGCGCACGTCCCGAAGTTGCCCAGTGCGCCGACGCCCGCCGGGGGTTCAGCCGTTGCTGAGCATGGAGCGGAGGAAAAAGCGCAGGTTGGCGGGCTTCTCCGCGAGGCGGCGCATGAAGTAGCCGTACCAATCGGTGCCGTAGGCGGTGTACACGCGCATACGGTGGCCTGCGGCGGCGAGCCGCAGGTGCTCGTCGGTGCGGATGCCGTAGAGCATCTGGAATTCGTACTGGTCGGGCTTGCGGCCGGCCTTGCGGGCCAGTTCTTGGGTGACGGAGATCAGGCGCGGGTCGTGAGAGCCGATCATCGGGTATCCGTCGCCGTCCATCAGGATCTGCAGGATGCGGACGTACGCCTTGTCGATCTCCGCCTTCTGCTGGAGTGCGACGGAGGTCGGTTCCTTGTATGCGCCCTTCACCAGGCGGACCCGGCTGCCGTTCGCGGCGAGGCGGCGGGCGTCGTCCTCGGTGCGGAACAGGTACGCCTGGATGACGCAGCCGGTCTGCGGGAAGTCCTTCCGCAGCTCCTCGTGGATGTCGAACATCGAGCCGAGGGTGGTGTGCTCCTCCGCGTCGAGCGTGACGGTCGTACCGATCGCGGCGGCGGCCTCGACGACCGGGCGGACGTTTTTCAGGGCCAGGTCGTGGCCGCCCTCCAGGGCCTGGCCGAACATCGACAGCTTCACCGACATCTCGACCCTCTCGCCGAGTTCGAGGGCGCTGAGTCGGTCGATCAGCTCCAGGTATGTGTCGCGGGCAGCCGTAGCCTGCTCCGGGGCGGTGATGTCCTCTCCGACGACGTCCATGGTCAGTTCGAGGCCCTTGGTGGTGAGGCCCTCGATGATCGGGACGACCTCGTCGACCGTCTTCCCGGGGATGAAGCGGTCGACGACGCGTTTGGTCATCGGGGCCGCGGAGATCAGGCGTCGTATCCGGTCGCTCCGCGACGCGGCGAGAATCACGGGACCCAGCACGGGGCCACCTCCAGGAAGCAAGGAAAAGGGGATGAACACGAAAGGGGCCCCGGCCGCCCTGGAGTATGGGTGACCGGGGCCGGAAACCGCTCGGGCAACGGCGCGTAAACCGAGCGGAGCTCACGGACGGCGCAGGAGCGGGCTCGCTGCGGGGTGTCGTGCTGGAGTGGGGGAGCACCCGCGGAATGGATCAGCTGAGGAACTTGTCGGCCAGGAGCCGGGCGATGGCCCAGTCCTGCATGGCGACGCCGACGGTCTTGAACACGGTGCGCTTGCCGTGGTCGGTGGGGGCGGCGGTCAGGGCGGGGCCCAGTTCGGTGAGGTCGTCCTTGGTGATGGCGCCGGCTTCGAGGGCGTGGAGGATCTCGCCGGACTCCTCAAGGATGGCGTCGAGTTCGTCGATGATCACCGTGCTGTTGGCGAGGAGTTCGTCGGGCAGTTCGCGCATGGTGGGGCGGAAGGCGCCGATGGCGTTGACGTGCACCTGCGCGGGCAGCGCGGACTCGGGGAAGAGCGGGCTGGTCGCGGGGGTGGCGCAGCACACGATGTGGGCGTCGCTGACGGCCGCGGCCGGGTCGGTGGCGGTGCGGATCTCGGTGCCGTCCAGCTCGGCCTGCAGGGTGTCGGCGAGTGCCCCGGCGCGTTCGGTGTTGGTGTCGACGATGGTCAGGTGGCGCAGCGGGCGAACGGTGTGGACGGCGCGCACCTGGTCGGGGGCCTGGCCGCCGGCGCCTATCAGGGTGAGTCGGTCGGCGTCGGGTGCGGCGAGGAGGTCGGTCGCGACGCCGACCGCCGCGCCGGTGCGCAGGGTGGTGACGGCGCCGGCGTCGGCGATCAGGCTGTCGACCTTGTCGAGGGTGCTCCAGGTGACGGTGCCGGCGATGGCCGGCACGCGGTCGAAGTTCAGGCTCAAGGTCTTGATCATGGCGGACTCGGTCGGCCGGTGGTGGGCGGACATCACGAGGAACTGACCGTTGCGCAGCGCGGTGCGCGTGGGCATCTCGAACTCTCCACCTGCCAGGTCGACGAAGCCGCGGCGCACGGCGTCGATCGCCTCACGCATCGAAACGGCCTCACGGACCTCTTGCGCGCTGAGGTTGATGGTCTTCATGGAACTCTCCGTCCGTTGGATCTCCTCGTCCGCGTTGAGCAGGACGAACGCAGTAAGGTATTACACCTTACGTAGGGCTGGTTTGTCGACGGTCCCGGCGCCGTCGTGTTATGCATAAGGCGTGACTACATCTCGTCCGGCAGCCGCCGTTCCCCAGCTCAAGTCGGTCAGCCTCCGAGAACAGGCGCGGGAGGCGTTGCGGACCCGGATCGTGCTCGGAGAGATCGAGCCGGGACAGGTGGAGAGCGTCATCAACGTGGCAGCCGCGCTCGGTGTCTCGGTCACACCGGTCCGGGAAGCGGTCATGGACCTCGCCAACCTCGGCATCGTCGAGGTCATCCGTAACCGGGGATTTCGGGTGCCGGCCCTCACCGATCACGATCTGGACGAGATCTTCCGGCTGCGCACCATGCTCGAAGCGCCGGCGATGTCCGAGGTCGCCGAACTCCTCGACGGCGGGCCCATCCCGCAGTTCCGGCGGCTGGCCGAGCAGATCACCGAGGCCGCCCGGGAAGGGGATCTGACCTCCTTCCTCGACTTCGACCGGCAGTTCCACCTGGGGCTGCTGGAGTTGCTGGGCAATCGCCGTCTGGTCACGATGGTCGGCCAGCTGCGCGACCAGGCCCGTATGCAGGGCCTTCAGAAGCTCGCGGACCAGGGTGAGTTGACCCGTTCCGGCGAGGAGCACATCGAGATCGTGGATGCCATCGAGTCCGGCGATAGCGAGCTGGCCGCCGAACTCATGCGCAATCACCTTGCCCACAGCCGCGGCATCTGGGCGGGACGAACCGAGAGCGGCTCCTGAGGGAGCGAAGGCCGGCGTGGGCCACCGCAGTCCGTTGAGGGAGGCGTGCGTAGAGCGGAAGCTGCACGCACGCCTCCCTCAGTCGGTTGGCAGGCCGGTTACCGGAGTACGAACCCGGTGCCGAGGTCGTCTGCCGGGTCGATCTCGAAGCGATGCTCGCCGGTCCGGTACGCCGTGCCGGTGACCTCCGGAACGACAGCGGAGTAACCGTCGGCGGTCAGCTCTTCGACGATCCGGGCGTGGAACCGGGTGCCGACGATCGAGTCATGGACGAGGGCCTGGCCCGGCTTGAGGTGACCGGTCGCCGCCAGCACGGCGACGCGTGAGCAGGTGCCGGAGCCGCACGGGGAGCGGTCGACCTGGCCGTCGGCGAAGACGGTCATGTTGCGCTGGTGCGGGTTGCCGTCCTCGTTGGTGCCGAGGTCGTCGAAGAGGATCGTGCCGTAGATACCGCTGAGACGGTCGTCGGAGGGATGACGGGCGTACTCGGTGTCGTTCAGCGCCCACTTCACCTCGCGCCCGATCGCGATGAGGTCGGTGTAGCGCTCGGGAGTGACGGCCAGGCCCACGTCGGCGGCCCTCAGGTGCGCGTAGATGGCACCGCCGTAGGCGATGTCGACGACGACATCCCCGCGCGAGGTCGCGACGGTGACCTTCTCGTGGAGCCGGTAGCTGGGGACATTGACGAAGTCGACGCCGGTGATCCGTTCATCGGCCGTGTGTACGCGCAGGGTGACCCGGCCGGAGGGGACGTCGATGATGACCGTGGTGATGCCGGACGGGTCGCGCTCGACCAGGCCGGTCTGCACGGCCCAGACGGCGAGCGCGATGGAGCCATGGCCGCATGCGGTCGAGAAGCCGTCCTTGTGCCAGAACAGCACTCCGAAGTGGGCGCCGGTGTCGTCGGGCGGGGTGATGAATCCGCCGTACATATCGGCGTGCCCGCGAGGCTCGGAGCACAGCAGCTTGCGCAGGTTGTCCACCTCGGGATCGCTGATGGCAAACATGCGGCGCTCGGCGACGGTGGCCCCTTCGACGGCGACCGGCGGCTCGGGGACGATACGGAACGGCTCGCCGCCGGTGTGGTAGTCGATGGTGGATACCTGAGGGATGGTCATGAGGTCCTTCCTGGATCGTGTGGATGTCATGCGGGCCATCGGCCGGTCGGGGCAGAACCGTACGGCGTCGACGAACCTGGCAAGCGTGCCGTCAGCTGCGCACCGGACGGGGGGCGTCCTCACCCGCCTCGCCCGCGTGGCCCTCTTCTGCCTCGGCGACCGTGCCGGAGGCCGTGGCCAGGCGGGACTTGCGGTAGCCGTAGAGGCCGTAGATGGTCAGGCCGATGGCGACCCAGATGCCGAACCGGATCCAGGTGACCGGCTGGAGCTTGCTGATCAGGTAGAGCGAGAAGCCGATGCCCAGCAGGGGGACGAACGGCACCCAGGGGGTGCGGAACTTGCGGGGCAGGTCGGGAGCGCGAAAACGGAGCACGATCACGGCCGCACACACGACAACGAACGCCATCAGGATGCCGATGTTGGTCAGCTCGGCAGCCGTGACGATCGGGCTGAATCCGGCGATGCCGGCGGCGATGAGGCCGAGCAGCCAGGTGGGGCGGGCGGGCACCTGGCGGCGGGTGTCGACGCGGGAGAACCAGCGCGGCAACAGGCCGTCCCGGCTCATCGCGTAGCAGATTCGGGAGGCGCCCAGGAGCTGGGCGAACATGGCCGTGACGATGCCGAGGATCGCGCCGACGGCGAGGATCTCCGCGAAGCTGTCGAGCCCGACGGCCGCGAAGGCGTGGGCGAACGCGCTCTCCGGGTGCAGGGCCGCGCTGGGCTGCATGCCGGTCAGTACGGTCGCGGCGAGCACGTACAGGACCATGGCGATGGCCAGCGAGAGCAGGATGGCGCGCGGCAGGTCGCGGGAGGGGTTCTTGGACTCCTCGGCGGCCGTGGTCATGGCGTCGTAGCCGAAGACGGCGAAGAAGACGGTGGCGGCGCCGGTGACCGCGGCCCCGAAGCCGTGCGGCAGATAGGGATGGAGGTTGTCGGCGTCGAAGTAGAAGGCGCCGACCACGATCACCGCGACCACGAGGGCGACCTTGACGAGGACCAGGACGGTCTCGGTGCGGGCGCTGGACTTGATCCCCCTGCTCAGCAGGAAGGTGATCAGCAGGCACAGCACCATGGCGAGCAGGTCCACCCGGTGGCCTTCGCCGGTGCCGGGTGCCCCGAGCATCCACGCCGGCAGATGGATGCCGAGGTTCTGGAGCAGGAAGTTGGCGTATCCGGAGACGCTGATTGCCACCACCGCGACGATCGCCGTGTACTCCAGCAGTAGGTCCCAGCCGATCAGCCAGCCCGCCAGCTCACCCAGGACGGCATAGCCGTAGGTGTAGGCGGAGCCGGCCTGGGGGATCAGCCCGGCGAACTCGGCGTAACACAATGCGGCAGCCGCACTGGCGGCACCGGCGATGAGGAACGAGAGCGTCACGCCCGGCCCGGCGATGTCGTGTGCCACCGCGCCGGCCAGCGAGAAGATACCCGCGCCGATGATCGCGCCCAGGCCGATCGCCGTCAGCTGCCACAAGCCGAGCGTGCGGTGCAATCCACCCCCGCCGTGCTCCATGTCATCGGTGGCCCCGAAGGGGATGCGGCGGAAGAGGCCGGAGCCTCTTCCCAAGGGATTGGTCGGTGTCATCTCCGGCCTTCTTCCTCGTCAGTGGGGGCATGGGTGTCCACCTCCGCGGGCTCGCGAAACGGTGGGGTGGTGGGATGGCGCGCTCGTCTGGGGCGGTCGGCTCCACGGGACCTTCGCTGCCGTCCGGCCGTTCCGCTGCGCAGCGGAACAGGGGAGAAGGCCGACCTCGCCCGCTCGTGCCGATGCGTGCTGACACATCGACGTCGACGGGTGGTGGGTAATGTATTACACCCAACCCTGTCGGTGGCAAGAGTGAGAATCATCGGTAACTGGGTGGTGACGTGCAGTGAAGCGCCCTGTGTGAGGGGGCTGCGGGCGGCCGCGGGGCGCATAGAGGCTCTTGCGGTCGGGGTTCAATGCAGCGTTAACGCGGATCCCTTGACCCGGCACTGCGAATCGGCCAGGCTCAGTAAGGTGTTACGTGTCACACCCTAGGTACGGGTTTCGAGGCGGAGCTGAACGCAAGTTTCCGGCTGAAGGGTTGCAAAATGGGCAACAGGGTCGTTCGCGGACCACAGAGCCGCAGGCAGCAGTTGAAGTGGATCCTGGGTGGATCGATCGGCAACTTCATCGAGTGGTACGACTGGATCATCTTCGCGCTGCTCGCACCGGCCTTCGCCGGCTACATCTTTCCGTCGAGCAGCGAAGCCACGTCGGTCCTGCTGACCTATCTGACGTTCGCCGCAGGCTTCCTCGTCCGACCCCTGAGCGCGGTCATCCTGTCGCCCTACGGCGACCGGCACGGACGACGCAAACTGCTGTCGCTGACCATCGTGCTCATGGGGGCCGGCAGCCTGATCATCGCGCTCACTCCCGCTCACAGCACCATCGGTGTCTTCGCCCCGGCCCTGGTGGTAACCGCCCGGATCATTCAAGGCATTGCCACCGGGGCGGAATTCCAGGCCGGCTCGACGTATGTGGTGGAGCAGGCGTCCCCTCGCCACCGCGGCCTGGCAGGCTCCATCATCTACAGCGGTACGGCGGTCGCGAAGATCGCCGGTACTGGCATCGCCGCTCTGTCGGCGAGTCTCGCCCCGAGCGTCCTGCCCGAGGCATGGGCTTGGCGCGTTCCCTTCCTGCTGGGCGCTGTCTTTTCGCTCTACGCCCTCTATATCCGCTTCAAGACGCCCGAGTCGCCGGAATTCGAGGCGGCCAAGGAAGCGGACAGCCTAGTGGACAAGCCGCTGCGGGCCCTGTTCAGGAGCCATAAGGGCAGCATGCTGCGCGTCTTCCTGCTGGTGGCTCTGGAGTGCCCGTTCACGATCTGGACGACGTTTCTGCCGACGTACATGCATCTGGCCAACGGCACGCCGCTGGACGAAGCCCTGCTGGGCGGCACCCTGAGTCTCGTGGTGTTCTTCTTCGCGCTGCCCCTGGCAGGAGCGCTGTCCGACAGGATCGGGCGCAAACCGCTGCTGCTGGTCACCGCGTTGGGATTCCTTTTCTTTACCTACCCCTCTCTGCGCATCCTCGACGGTGCCTCGTTCGGAACCTTTGTCCTCATCGACTCGATCGGTTGCGTGCTACTCGCGGCGACCTGCGGGCCGCTGCCCACTGTGCTGTCCGAGTTGTTCCCGACCGAGTTCCGAATGAGCGGCATCGGGCTCCCCTACGCGGCTGGCGTCGCGACCTTCGGCGGCACCGCTCCTCTGATCGCCACAGCGTTCATCGATGCCGGGCACACGCTGTGGGTGGCCTTCTACGTCACCGCCGTCGCGCTCATCATGGTCATCAACGTCGCCACTATCCGGGAAACCCGCCCCGCACCGCCCACGGACAAGGACACGGAGTCCCCCGTGCCGGCGCAGGCCACCGCAAAAGGGGTCTGACGCCCACTGCCATCGCGGCCCGGGAAGAGACCACGGGCCGCATCCGGGCCACCGAACAGCATTCCAATCGTCTTCACCGCATTTGCTGTCGCCCCGTACGACACCGCAGAGAAAGTACCCGGCATGACCATTGGCAAGACCGTGCACGCCATTGACCTGCATTGCGAGGGAGAGCCGAGCCGGGTGCTGACCGGCGCCCACTTGCTCGTGGCGGGCTCGACCATGGCCGAGCGCCTTGAATACAGCCGAGTCCACCTCGACAGCCTGCGGCGGCTCCTGCTGCGAGAGCCTCGCGGATACCCGGCCATGTGCTCGGCTCTGGTCCTGTCTCCGACCCGCCCCGAGGCTGACTTCGGCCTCGTCGTGATGACCCAGTCCGGATTCAGCCCCATGTCGGGCACCAACTCCATCTGCGCGGTCACCGCGCTGCTGCAGACACAGGCCCTGCCGGTCGTTGAACCCGTCACATCGGTGGTGATCGACACCGCCGTCGGCCTCGTCCGCGCCGAAGCCTCCGTAACCGACGGGCGGGTCGACCACGTCACCGTGCACAATGTCCCGGCGTTCGCCACCCATCTGGATGTTCCCCTGAATGTCCCCGAGGTTGGCCGCATCCGGGTCGACGTGGCCTTCGGCGGCCAATTCGTCGTGCAGGCCAACGCGCACGACATCGGCGTTGCTCTCGAACCCCACGCCGCGAAGGACATCGCGCGCGTCGGCGCGCTCATCAAGATGGCCGCCCGAGAACAGTTGTCCGTGCTCCACCCGGACAACCCCGCGATCAATTACATCGGCATGGTGATGCTGCACGGGCCTGCCACCACCCCCGGCACATCGGCCCGCACCGCCACGGTGATCACGACGGGTGAGCCTGATCCCGACCGGCCGGAGACTTGGACCGGCACCCTGGACCGTTCCCCGTGCGGCAACGCCACCTGCGCGCGGCTGGCGGTTCTGCATGCCCGTGGGGAGTTGGCCGGGGGCAACAACTTCATCAATGAAAGCCTTCTGGGAACCACCTTCACCGCATCCATCGCCGCCACCACCGCAGCCGGACCGCACCCAGCCGTGCGGCCCACCATCCGTGGGCGCGCCTGGATCACCGGAACTTCACAGTTCTCCCTTGATCCGCGAGACCCCTTCCCGAGCGGCTTCACCCTCAATGACATCTGGGGCACCGGCACCTGAAGGCCGGCGAGGAAATCCCGGCGCTGGTTGCAACGCGGGTGAGGCAAGTCATGGCCCGTTCCCCTCCCGGCGCATTCGACAATCTCACCAGTTCGTCTACAGTAGGTAGACCTACCTACCTACCTAGCTATCTGAGGGATGTGATGAGCGAGACCGTCGAGGAGGCGGCAGGGCCCGTAAGGCGGCGGCCGGCCCGCGAGCGGCTGCTGGCTGCTGCTGCGCGCTGTTTCTACGCCGATGGCGTGTCGGCGACGGGGATCGACACGATCACCGACGAAGCGGGTGTGGCGAAGAAGAGCCTCTACAACAACTTCTCCTCCAAGGCCGACCTGGTGCGGGCCTACCTGGAGGCGCGGCACGAGGAGTGGCTGGGGCTGTACCGGGAGCGGCTGGAGCAGGCTCAGGGGCCGCGGGGCGGCGTGCTCGCGGTCTTCGACGCCTATGCCGATCACGCGGCATCCGCCTACGAGCACGGGTTTCGCGGCTGCGGTCTGCTGAATGTGGCCGCCGAGCTGCCCGCTGGGCACGACGGGCGGGCCGTGGTCCGCCGTTACAAGGAGGACGTCGAGGCCCTGCTCGTCGGCCACCTTGAGGAACTGCTGCCCGAGCGCCCCGATCAAGCACGCGCGACGGCGGAGCACCTGGTGTTTCTGCTGGAAGGCGCGACGGCGCTCGCCGGCCTGGAGGGCGAGGACACCCGTCTGCAGCACGCCCGCGCAATGGCGGCCGACCTGCTGGACACGCTGTGAGGCGGGCCGACGGGCGTACGGCCCGTTCGGTGGGCGCCGGGTCACTGTGTGTGCTTGCGGCATCGGTGCTGTGGGGGACCACGGGAACCGTGGCGACCTTCGCCCCGGCCGTGGGACCGCTGGCCATCGGGGCCGCGGCGATGGGACTGGGCGGCTTGCTCCAGGCTCTGATAGCGGCTCCCCGGATCGCCCGCCAGGCGCCCCAGCTGCGCGCACAGCTGGGCACCGTGCTGCTGGGCGCGGTGGCGGTCGCGGTCTACCCCCTGGCGTTCTACAGCTCGATGCATCTGGCCGGGGTGGCCGTGGGGACGGTGATCTCGATCGGTACGGCCCCGCTGGCCTCGGCGGTGATCGAGCGCGTCGTGGACCGGCGCCGGCTCACCCGCCGCTGGATGCTGGGCGCGGCTCTCGGCCTGCTGGGTACCGTCATGCTGTGCATCGCGGAGGCCGCGCGAGCCCATGGCGACCCCGGTGCGGTGTCCGTGGGGGCCACCGCGCTCGGCGTGGGGCTGGGCCTGGTCGCCGCCGTGACCTACGCGCTGTACTCGTGGGCGGCTCACCGGCTGATCAGCCGCGGGGTCGGCTCCCGCGCGGCGATGGGGTCGGTCTTCGGACTTGGCGGGCTGCTGCTCCTGCCTGTTCTGCTGGCCACCGGCGCCCCGCTCGTCGCCTCCTGGCCGAACGCGGCCGTCGGTACGTATATGGCGCTGGTGCCGATGTTCGCCGGGTACGTCCTGTTCGGCTGGGGGCTGAAGCATGTCCCCGCCAGCACGGCGACGACCCTCTCCCTGCTGGAACCGGCCGTCGCAGCCGTACTCGCCGTGCTGGTCGTGGGCGAGCGCCTGCCCGCCTTCGGCTGGGTCGGCATCGCATTCGTCGTCGGCTGCCTGGCCGTCCTCACGACACCGCAGCGGTCGGCACGATCCGCCTGGCGGTCGCAGCAGCGGCAAGGTGAGGATGTCGTGGTGCACAACGCTGCAGAACAGCACGTCGCCGCGGCACCTTCACCGGTTACCGCCGACTCGCCGTATGAGATGACGTGTAAGTGAGTTGCGGAGGCCGCTGTGTTGCAGGAGCTGCAAGAGATCGTCAACCGGGTCGCCGCTGACATCGGTGTGCCGACGTCGCTGACGGACACGCGGCTGAATTCTCTGGTGTTCGGACCTCACGATGACGAGGAGATCGACGCTGTCCGCAGGCAGGCCCTGCTGCGGCGGTCGACGCCGGACTGGGTGCGGGAATGGTTCGGACGCTACGGCATCGAGACGGCGACCGCGCCCGTGCGGATTCCCGCAGATCCGGAGCAAGGACTGGCCGGTCGGGTCGTCGTCCCCGTGCGGTGGGCGCAGGCTACGTACGGCTACATCTGCCTGCTCGACGCGCGGTACGAGCTTGACGAGTCACGCCTGGATGCTGTGGTGGAAGCCGCGAGCGAGGCGGGGCACATCCTGCACAGCGATCGGCAGGATCGGCACAGCGACGCGGATCTTCTCAGCGATCTCGTGCGGGGTACGGCAGCTGCGCGCGACAAGGCGGCCGCTCGCCTGGGCGAGCAGGGGCGTTCTCCCGTCGGCTGGCCGGTTGCGGCACTGTTCCTGCAGCTCGTGGAGGGGGCCGACGGCACTGACGCGCTTGAGCGGTGGCTGTGGAGGGACAGCGGGGCGCTCCCTCGGGGCGCGTTGCGGTGTCTCGATGATGACGGCGCGGTCGTTCTGATCCCGGTGCCCGTGGGGGAGGAGGCAGCGCATGCCGTGCGGATCGCGGAACAGGTGCGCGGCAGCTACCAGGATGCATCGACGCTGGTCGTCGGGGTCGGGGAGGCGCAGTCCGATGTACGCGATGCCCATCTGTCCTACCAGCACGCACGGTTGGCGGCGCACGCCGCCACGGTGTGGCCGCAGACGGGCCCGGTGTGCTCTTGGGACGCGCTGGGTGCCCTGCGGGCGCTGATCGCCACGCCGGAGAACCTGCTGGGTGCCGTGCTGGATCCGCGGGTGGAGAGACTGCGCAGGGACCAGCCGCGGGACTTGATCAACACACTGGAGACGTATCTCGATTCCGGGTGCGATATCCAGGCCACCGCGGCGCAGCTGCACGTTCACCGAGGCACTGTCTATTACCGGCTGGGCAGGGCGGCCGCTGCGTGCGGGCTGGACCTGGGGGACGGTATGGACCGACTCGCGTTGCATCTGGGCATCAAGCTGATGCGATTGATCGACTCGACGGCTGTCTGAACGGCCGACCGCGGCGCTTTGAACGATTGCCGTACGACAGGGCTTGTTGTTCGCAACGGTTGTCCATGGTGCGTGCTGCCGGGGGTTCTTAGCCTGAGTGACAAGCCCGTTGTCACTGACGTACAGGAGACCGCCGTGGACACGTTCTACCTGGTCAATGCCCTGATCATCGACGGAAGCGGTGCAGATCCCGTCCCGGACGGATGGCTGCGCATCGAGTGCGGCCGCATCACGGGAACGGGCCACGGCGCGGTGACCACCGGCCGGGATCCGGTGGTCGACGTTGGTGGCCGGACGGTAATCCCCGGGTTGATCGACGCCCATACGCATCTCGCGGCCACCGAGATGCTCAACCGCGTGGACACCGTCTCTCGGCCCGTTCTCGCCGCGAAGACTTTCGCGAACCTGCGCCAGACATTGGGCGCCGGCTTCACCACGGTGCGGGATGCAGGGTTCACCGACTACGGGTTCAAGCAGGCGGTGGAGCAGGGCTTGGTACCGGGGCCACGGATGTTCCTGGCCACCGGACCACTGAGCCAGACCGGTGGCCACAGCGACTTCCGTCCGGCCGAAGACCAGCAGCGGCAGCGTCGCAGCGACGGCCTGTACTATCCGGGCCTGGTCGTCGACGGTGTCGCCCAGTGCCAGTGGGGTGCTCGCGAGGTCCTGCGGCGCGGCGCTGACCAGATCAAGATCATGGCGGGCGGAGGCTGCACGTCACCGACCGATCATGTGACCCATACGCAGTTCACTGCCGAGGAGATCGCGGCCATCGTCCACGAGGCACGGGCCCGCCACACGTACGTGATGGCGCACGGCTATACGCCCGAGGCGATCCGCACTTGTGTCGGGGCCGGTGTGCGCAGCATCGAGCACGCCAATCTCGTCGATGAACAGGCAGCCGAGGCGATGGCGGCGGCCGGCACCTTCGCCGTGCCGACCATCGCCACCTTCGACCTGCTGGTCCGCGACGGCCAGGAGCAGGGGCTGACCGCGGACAGCGCCGAGCAGGCCGCCCATGTGCTCGCTCGCGCCTACGAGGCGCTGCGCATCCTGGTGGACAAGGGCGTACGCATCGCCTCCGGTTCGGACGTGCTGGGCGCGCACCAGCCGTTCAAGGCCCTGGAACTGAAGCTGAAGGCCTCCGTCCTCGGGCCGATGGGAGCGCTGGTCGCCGCGACACGCACCAACGCCGAGCTACTCGGCCTGAAGGATCTCGGAACTCTGGAGACGGGAAAGATCGCCGACTTGGTCGTCGTGGACGGTGATCCGCTTGCCGAACTCTCGGTGCTCCAGGACAGCAGCCGCATTCACCTGGTGGTCAAGGACGGCCGCGCCGTGGTCGACCGGGCCGGCCTGTCGCCCACAGCTCCCCGCGCCGCGGAACGGAACACAACGGAGCCGGAGATGCTGGTGTCCTGACAACGGCGGCGGTCTCGCCGCGGCCCCGGGCTCCGGCGCGCCCCACGGCAACTGTGTTCCCGGCTCACTGATGCCGCCCGGCCCGGTCGGCGGCACCGCCGTCTATTCACCAGCAGCGTTCCGCGCAGCTGCCTCGAGGCAGCTCCTCCCCGTTCACGCAGGCCCGGCTCCCGCACAGTCTCGTGCCCCTGATCCCGAGGACCGACATGAACCACATCGCACGGCTCGAACGCCTGCCGTTGAGCCGAACTCACCGCAAACTCCTCGTAGTCGGCGGTCTCGGCTACACCTTCGACGGCGCCGACGCGGCGATCATCGCCTTCATCCTGCCCATGGTGGCCGAGAAATGGGCCCTGAGCACCGGCCAGATCTCACTGCTGGCCAGCGCGCTCCTCATCGGGTTCCTCTTCGGCGCCTTCACCGCCGGCGCCCTGGGCGACAAGCTGGGCCGCAAGAAGGTCATGCTCGGCTCGCTCGTCGTGTACACGAGCATGACGTTGGTGGCCGCCTTCAGCCCCAACTACTGGGTGCTGTTCGTCTTCCGCGTCCTGGCCGGCGCCGGCATCGGAGCCGAGAGCGCCATCATCGCCCCCTACCTGTCGGAATTCGTGCCCGGCCGCTACCGGGGCCGCTTCATCGGCGCGGTTGCCGGGTTCTTCTCCTTCGGTTACGTGCTCTCTGCCGTGATCGGCCGCTATGTCATCTCCCCGTTCGACGAGGGCTGGCGGTACGCGCAGATCATCCTGGCCCTGCCGATCCTGGTCGTGATCTGGTGGCGGCGCTCCATGCCCGAATCCCCCCGCTACCTGCTGGCCAAGGGCCGCACCGGCGAAGCGGAAGCCGTCGTGAGCCAGATGGAGGAGTCGGTCGTGAAGGAGACCGGTCGGCCTCTGCCCCCGATGGGCCCCGCGACGGCCGGAGCGTCGGCCACGAGCCCCCTGGCGCACGCCTCGATGGGCAAGAAGCTCGCCGTGCTGTGGAGCGCCCCCTTCGCCCGGCGGACCGTCGTGGCGTGGGTGATGTGGTTCTGTCTTACCTTCGCGTACTACGGCTTCTTCACGATGATGCCCAAGCTCCTCGCGGACAGCGGCATGACGGTGGTGAAGTCCTTCAGCTTCGTGCTCTACATCTATCTCGCCCAGATCCCGGGCTACTTCAGCGCCGCCTGGCTGTCGGAGTACATCGACCGCAAGCGCTGCATCGCCCTGTACCTGTCCGGGGCCACCCTGGCCGCGCTCGGCATGGCCCTGTCCCACTCCGAAGGCGCTGTCATCGGCTTCGGTGCGGCCCTGTCCCTGTTCATGAACGGCGTCTACGCGCTGCTGTACACCTACACTCCGGAGACCTATCCCACGGAGATCCGGGCCACCGGCCAGGGCACGGCCTCGGCTTTCGGCCGCCTCGGCGGCATCGTCGCGCCCTTCGCCTTCACCGCCGCCGCGGCCCAGGGCGGCCTGAACGCCGTCTTCGGGGTGACATCGGTGGTGCTGCTGGCCGGCGTGCTGACAGTGCTGTCGCTGGGCCTGGCCACCAAGGGCCGCACCCTGGAGGACCTCAGCCCCATTCAGCAGCCCGTCAGGGACGCGGACCCGCTGCCACGGCACGGCAGCCCGAGCGCGCGCTGACCCGCACCTGTCCTGAAAGGGAGTCAGGCAGAGCCCGGTCCGGGTTGCTGCCGCCGCATCATCAGGGCGAGTCCGCCCAGTACGAGGACTAGTCCGGCCCAGCGAGGGAGGGAGAGGCTCTGGTGCAGCCATACGGCGGCCAGGGCGGCGGCGGTGGCCGGCTCCAGCAGGGAGATGGTGACCGCGGTCGGCGCGCCGAGGCGGTCGACGCCGTGGGCGAACAGGGCGTAGGCGACGGCGGTGGTGAACACGCCGAGATAAAGGATGCCGGCCAGACGCCCGGTATCGGTGGCCACCCAGGGCACGGCGCTGGGCAGCCAGGGCGACAGAGCCAGGGCGCCACCGCCGAAGATGACCGCCACGGCCGTTGTGGGTCCGTGCCGGCGGGCCACGGCCTGAATCGTGTCGGCCTGCGCCGCATACAGGGCGGCCGCCAGCACCGCGAGTGCGGTGCCGGGCAGGCTGAAGGCGATTTTTCCGCCGGGCAGGGACACGAGGGCAATGCCGGCCACGGCCACGGCCGTGGCGACGGCCCAGGTGCGGGTGACATGCCGCCGGGTGATGAAGCGGGCGGTGAGGCCCGCCAGGACCGGGGCACCGCCGATGGCGATCACCGTGCTGGTGGCCACTCCCGACAGCTCGACGGCATAGAAGTAGGACACCGAGAAGCCCGCCACGGCCACGGAGCCGAGGGCCACGGCCATCACCTCTCGGCGCTGCCACGGCACATGGTGCAGGCGCCGCCGCCGGGCGAGGAAGTACAGAGCCGCAGCGCCGATCAGCAGGCGCAGCTCCGCCATCTGCAGCATGTATCCGGGTGGGAACTGGGCCGCCACCGGGCCGAGCGTGCCCCAGATAACGGCGCCGCACGCCGCTCCGGCGGCAGCGCGGCCGGCGGGCGACGACCGTTGCCGTGATGGCGAGCCGGGCGCGGGGGAGCTGCTGGCTGCGACCGTGTCGCAGGAGCGGGCGTGGGGCGGCATCGCGCTCTCCGTCGAGTTTGAGGGGTGGGGCGGTGGGTCGGTGGTTGTGCGAATGCCGCTGGTGACGAGGACCGTAGACCGCCCCTGCGACGGCACCCAGGGGCATCCGACAAGGACCGTAGAGCGCCCCCGTGACGGGAAACCATGTGCATCCGTTGAAATTCGGCGACGCCCTTTCTGGGCAGCTGTCGAAAGACACACCGGCCCGGAATCGTAAACAATCCAACTGTTGGCAGTGCCGGTGGCCCGTGGTCTCCCTGCGGATGCCGCCCCCGCTCCTTCTGAGAACCCACTCCTTCCGAGAACCCGGAGAAAGATCAATGAGCGAGAAGCGTTGGGTCACCTTCGACTGTTTCGGCACCCTCGTGGACTGGCGCCACGGCATCGCCACCGGCATCGAGATGGTCGTGCCCGGTAAGGGCTGGGAACTGCTGGACGTCTTCAACCGGCACGAGCCGCAGGTGCAGCGTGAGAACCCCGGCATGTACTACAGCGACGTCCTGGCGGAGGCGCTGAAGCGGACGGCCGCCGAGGCGAAGATCGAGCTGGTGGAGGACGACTTCCGCGCCGTGACGGCCGGTTTCCCCTTCTGGCCGGTCTTCCCCGACACGCGGCAGGCGCTGCGTGAGCTGCAGGAGTCCGGCTGGAACCTGGCCCTGCTGACCAACTGCGACCGCGTCCTCATCGGCGAGACCCAGCGCCGCCTGCAGATCCAGTTCGACGCGATCGTCACCGCCGAGGACTCCGGCGCCTACAAGCCGGCCCACAACCACTTCGAGTACTTCGAGAAGTCCCTCGGTGTCACCCGCGACCGCTGGGTGCACGTAGCGCAGAGCTACTTCCACGACATGGTGCCGGCCAGCGAGCTGGACATCACCCGCGTGTGGATCAACCGCCTCAACGAGAGCGACGACCCTTCGATCGCGCACGCCGTCCGTTCCGACCTGAGCGACCTGACGGCCACCGTCAACGAGGTTCACCAGAAGTTCAACGGCTGACCTGCGGCTGCCCGCCCCTCCTGGCCGTGCCGGGCGCCGCCAATGTCGCCGGCGCCCGGCACGCCCGCCCCTAACTCCCGTACGAACACAAGGAGTCGCCCCGCCATGACCAGCCTGTCCCCGCACCTGCGCCAAGCCACGCCCGTCACCGTCGAACGTGGTGAAGGCGTCCACGTCCACGGCACCGACGGCCGCCGCTACCTGGACTTCACCGCCGGCATCGGCGTCACCAGCACCGGGCACTGCCACCCGCGCGTCGTCGCTGCCGCCCAGGAGCAGATAGGCAAGCTCATCCACGGTCAGTACACGACTGTGATGCACCAGCCGCTGCAGCAGCTCGTCGAGCGGCTCGGGGATGTGTTGCCCGAGGGCCTGGACAGCCTGTTCTTCTCCAACTCCGGGAGCGAGGCCGTCGAGGCAGCGTTGCGGCTGGCCCGGCAGGCCACCCGCCGCCCCAACATCGTCGTCTTCCAGGGCGGCTTCCACGGACGCACCGTCGCGGCCGCCTCGATGACCACCTCAGGCACCAAGTTCCGCACCGGGTTCTCCCCGCTGATGTCGGGCGTCGCCGTGTCTCCCTTCCCCACCGCTTTCCGCTACGGGTGGGACCAGGAGACCGCGACCCGCTTCGCGCTGAGCGAGCTCGACTACCTCCTGCAGACCGTCACCGCTCCGCAGGAGACGGCGGCCTTCGTCGTCGAGCCCGTGCTCGGCGAAGGCGGCTACATCCCCGCCGACCCCGCCTTCCTGCGCGGCCTGCGTGAGCGCGCCGACCGCCACGGCATCGTGCTCGTGATGGACGAGATCCAGACCGGCTTCGGCCGCACCGGCCGCTTCTGGGGCCACGACCACGCCGAAGACGTCCGCCCGGACATCATCACCATCGCCAAGGGGCTGGCCAGCGGCTTCCCGCTGTCGGGCATCGCCGCCTCCCAGGAGCTGATGAGCAAGGCCCACCCGGGCTCCCAGGGTGGCACCTACGGCGGCAACGCCGTCGCGTGCGCGGCCGCCGTCGCCACCCTCGACGTGATCCGGGACGAAAAGCTGGTGGAGAACGCCGGCGTCATGGGGCAGCGGCTGCGCGCGGGCCTGGAAGAGGTCGCCCGCACCACGCCGGGCATCGCCGACGTCCGCGGACTGGGACTGATGCTCGCCAACGAGTTCGTCACCGCCGACGGATCCCCCGACCCGGCCACCGCCGCCGCCGTCCAGCAGGCCGCCGCCGCCGAGGGGCTGCTGCTGTTGCTGTGCGGGCCCTGGAACAACGTCGTACGCATGATCCCGGCCCTGGTCATCGACGAGACGGGCGTCGACGAGGGACTGCGCGCCTGGAAGGCCGCTGTCGAAGCGGGCACGGCCGCCACGTCATGACCAGCACCACCCCCGCTCCGATCACCGCCGAGGACCTCGTGGAGGCCCTGCGCCGGGAGGTGCCGGCCCTGCGGGTCGACACCTCCGGCGGCCGGCGCGCGCAGTACGCGTACGACGCCTCCAACTACCGTGTGCCGCCCCTGGCCGTGGCCTTCCCTGCCGACGCCGACGAGGTGGCCGCCGCCCACCGCGTCTGCCACCGGCTCGGCGTGCCGGTCACCTCCCGCGGCGCCGGCACCAGCATGGCCGGCAACGCCGTCGGCGCCGGACTCGTCCTGGACCTGTCCCGCCACATGCGTCGCGTCCTGGACATCGACGCGGCCGGGCAGACCGCCCGTGTCGAGGCCGGCATCGTCCTCGACGACTTGCAGGAGGCCGCCGCCCCGCACGGACTGGTCTTCGGACCCGATCCGTCCTCGCACAGCCGCTGCACCATCGGCGGCATGATCGGCAACGATGCGTGCGGCAACCACTCCGTACGCTACGGCCGCACCGGCGAGCACCTGGTCGCCCTCGACCTGGTCCTGGCCGACGGCACCCGCGCCGTCGCCGACCGCGACGGGCTGCACGCCGTGGACGAGGCGGGCAAGGAGCGGGTGGCGGAGCTGACGACCGGTCTTCGCGACATCGTGGACAGCAACCTGGCCGCGATCCGCCTGACGCTCGGCCGGATTCCACGCCAGGTCTCCGGCTACCAACTGCAGCACCTGCTGCCCGAAAACGGCTTCAACGTCGTACGTGCCCTCGCCGGCACCGAGGGCACCTGCGCCACGGTGGTCTCCGCCACGGTACGGCTGATGCCCAAGCCGCCCGCCGCGCTGCTTCTCGCCCTCGGTTACGACGACGTCGTCGACGCGGCCGAGGACGTACCGCTCATCCTGAAGTTCTCCCCGGCCGCGGTCGAAGGGCTGGACGAGGCGATCGTGGCCACCATGCGCCACCGCCGCGGCGCCGCTTCGGTGACCGGACTGCCCGAAGGCCGCGCCTGGCTCTACGTCGACCTCGACGGGGAGGACCCGCAGCAGGTCGCCGCGGAGGCCGAACGCCTCCTGGACGAGCTGAAGGCGGCGGGCCGGATGGTCTCCGGACGTCTGATCACCGACCGCTCCGAGCGGGCCTCCCTGTGGCGGGTACGCGAGGACGGCGCCGGGCTGGCCGCCCGCCTGACCGACGGCAGCACCTCCTGGCCAGGCTGGGAAGACGCGGCGGTCGCCCCCGGCCAACTGGCCGGCTATCTGCGCGACTTCCGCACCCTCATGGCCGACCACCAGCTCACCGGCGTACTGTACGGGCACTTCGGCGCGGGCTGCGTCCACGTACGGCTCGACTTCCGCCCGGACACCGACGAGGGCCGCGCCGTCATGCGCGCCTTCCTCACCGACGCCGCCCGCCTGGTCGTCCGGCACGGAGGGACCCTGTCCGGCGAACACGGCGACGGCCGGGCCCGCAGCGAGCTGCTGTCCGTGATGTACGACCGGCCGATGCTGGACGCCTTCGCGGCCTTCAAACACGCCTGGGACCCCGAGGGGCTGCTCAACCCGGGCATCCTCGTCGACCCGCGCCCGCTGGACGCGGACCTCGCCCTCGACACGGGCCGGACCGCCGCCCCCTCGACGGTGTTCGCCCTGCTGGAGGACCCCGATGGGATCGCAGGGGCTGCCAACCGCTGTGTCGGCGTGGGGCGTTGCCGTAGCCACAGCGGCGGCGTCATGTGCCCCAGCTACCGAGCCACCGGCGACGAACAGCACTCCACCCGCGGCCGGGCCCGCACCCTTCAGGAGATGCTGCGCGGCGCCCTGCCCGGCGGATGGCGCTCCCGCGACACCCGCGAAGCACTCGACCTGTGCCTGTCCTGTAAGGCGTGCTCCAGCGACTGCCCGGTCGGCGTCGACATGGCGACCTACAAGTCCGAGTTCCTGCACCACCACTACCGGTGGCGCCTGCGCCCCTTCTCGCACTACTCGCTCGGCTGGCTGCCGACGTGGACAGCGCTCGCCGGACGCATGCCGAAGCTGGTCAACGCGGTGATGGGCAGCCGCATCGGGCCTTGGATCGCCCGCCTGGGCGGGGTCACCACGAAGCGGAGCCTGCCCGCATTCCACGGACGGCGCGCCTGGCAGCGCGGTCTGATCGAGCCGACCGAAGCCGCTTCAGCGGTGCTCGTGGTCGACTCCTTCACCCAGGCGTTCCGCCCCGAGCTGGCAGGAGCCGCGTCCCGGGTCCTGGCCGAGGCCGGACTTCCCACCCAGGCACGGGGCGACGTCTGCTGTGGCCTGACCTGGATCACCACCGGCCAGCTCGGGATCGCCCGCCGCGTGCTGGCACGTACCGCCGCCGCGCTCGATGTGCCGGAGGGCGAGGCCGGCCCCATCGTGGTCACCGAACCCAGCTGCGCGGCCGCCCTCGCCAAGGACCTCCCGGAGCTGGTCGACAGCGATGCGGCACGCCGTGTCGCCGCGCGGGTGCGGACCTTCACCGGGGCGCTGAGCGAGCGGGTGGCCGCGGGTTGGCGTCCCGAGCATGTGCCCGACGAGGTGATCCTGCAGACCCACTGCCACCAGTACGCCGTGTTCGGCGCCGGGCAGCAGCGTGACCTCCTGCGCGACCTGGGCATCGAGAAGATCACCGAGGCCACCGGCTGCTGCGGCGTGGCTGGCAACTTCGGCTTTGAACACGATCATTACGACGTGTCGATGGCCGTGTCCGACCAGGCCTTGCGCCCGCGGCTGGAGGCCGCCGCGACTGACACACCGGTTCTGGCCGACGGGTTCAGCTGCCAGATGCAGATCGAGCACCTCGTCGGCGACGACCGCCCCGCCGCCACACACCTGGCGCAACTGCTGGACGAACCCCAGCCCTGATTCCCCTGTATCCCTCAGTTTTGGAGACACGACATGGCCGACATCAAGACGGACGTCATCGCGAACGTTCCGCGACAGCTGTTCATCGCGGGCCAGTGGGTGCCGGCGGCCGACGGCCGCGTATTCGCTGTGGAGGATCCCGCCACCGAGACGGAGCTGTGTCAGGTCGCCGACGGCGGCGCGGCCGACAGCGCCAGCGCTGTTGAGGCCGCGGTGGCCGCGCAGGACTCCTGGGCCCGTACCGCGCCGCGCGTACGCAGTGAGATCCTGCGCCGCGCCTACGAGCTGATCGTGGAGCGCACCGACGATCTGGCGCTGCTGATGACCCTGGAGATGGGCAAGCCGCTCGCCGAGGCGCGCGGTGAGGTGGCGTACGCCGCCGAGTTCTTCCGCTGGTTCTCGGAAGAGGCCGTCCGCATCGACGGCGGCATGACGATCACCCCCGACGGCCGCAACCGGATCATGGTGATGCGGCAGCCGGTCGGTCCCTGCATGCTGATCACGCCCTGGAACTTCCCGCTGGCGATGGGCACTCGCAAGATCGGCCCGGCGGTGGCCGCGGGTTGCACGATGGTCCTCAAGCCCGCCCCCCAGACGCCGCTGTCCAGCCTCGCCCTGGCCGGCATCCTGCAGGAGGCAGGGCTGCCGGACGGCGTCCTGAACGTCGTGCCGACCACCCGCGCCGCAGAGGTCGTCGAGCCCGCCCTCCGCGGCGGCCGCATCCGCAAGCTGTCGTTCACCGGCTCCACCGCCGTCGGCCGTCTGCTGCTCGCCCAGTGCGCGGACACGGTGATCCGCACCTCCATGGAGCTGGGTGGCAACGCCCCCTTCATCGTCTTCGAGGATGCCGACCTCGACGTTGCCGTCGAAGGCGCGATGATGGCGAAGATGCGCAACATGGGGGAGGCGTGCACGGCGGCCAACCGCCTCTTCGTCCACCGCTCCGTCGCGGACGAGTTCGCCGAGCGTCTCGCTGCGCGCATGACGGCCCTCACTGTCGGCCCCGGCACCCGCGACGGCGTACAGGTCGGACCCCTCATCGACGCCGCCAGCAAGCGCAAGGTCACGTCCCTCGTCGAGGACGCGGTCGCCAAGGGCGCCAAGGTCGTCGCCGCCGGTGCCGCCCCGCAGGACGCCGGCCACTTCTACCCGCCGACCGTACTGGCCCAGGTCAGCAAGGACAGCGACATGCTGACCACCGAGATCTTCGGCCCCGTCGCCCCGGTGATCGCCTTCGACGACGAGGACGAGGCCCTGCGCCTGGCCAACGACACCGACTGGGGGCTCGTCGGCTACCTCTTCACCCAGGACCTCGACCGTGCTCTGGATGTCAGCGACCGCCTGGAAGTGGGGATGGTCGGCCTCAACACCGGCCTGGTGTCCAACCCGGCCGCGCCCTTCGGCGGCATCAAGCAGTCGGGCCTGGGCCGGGAGGGCGGCCGCGTCGGCATCGAGGAGTTCCTGGAGTACAAGTACATCGCCACACCCGTGCGGGACCGGTCTGTGTCATGAGTAGGGTCATGCCTGCCAGGAGAGGCAGGACGCCGCAGGCAGAACATCCGCGAAAGGGACCAGGGAACGTGTCGCAGCAGGGACTCGAGGGGCTCACCCCCGTCAAGCCGCGGACCACGCCTGAGATCATCGCCGACCGTCTGCGAGAACAGATCGTCTCCGGTGCGTTCGCCCCGGGCAGCAGGATGATCGAGCCGCAGCTGGCGACCCGCCTGGGCGTCAGCCGCGGGCCCGTCCGAGAGGCACTCCAGCGCCTGGTCCAAGAGGGCCTGCTGACCAATATTCCCAACCGGGGTGTGTTCGTCGTCGAGCTCGATGCCGCCGACATCGCGGACATCTACACCGCCCGGCGTGCGATCGAACGCGAGGCGGCCACCCAGCTGCACCGCAGCAAGTCCCAGGCCCACTTGGACCGGCTCGCGGTCGTGGTCGAGGAGATGCGCTCCCTGGCCGACCGGGGTGACAGCCGCCTCATAGCCGAGCAGGACATGGCTTTCCACAGCGCTCTCGTCGACGCCGCCGAGAGTCCGAGGCTCAGCAAGATGTTCACGACCCTCCTCGCCGAGACCCGGATCTGCCTGGCCAGCCTCATCGACCTCTACCCGGAGCAGGACCTGCTCGTCGCCGAACATCAGCAGCTGCTGGCCCTGCTCCAGGGCGAGGACGAACCAGCTCTGCTGGACGCCGTCAACGCACACCTGGACTCGGCTGTACGTGACCTGACGCGTGCCCACGAGGACTGAGCAGACCGACTTCTCTTCCTTCCTCCTTCCTCTTCGCTCTTTCCCTTTCCTCCTCCGACGCCGGGGCGAGCGGAGCTCCTGCGCCGCGAGCACCTGGCCCGCCGACTCGCCACTACTGCGCCGTCCGCTCGCCCCTGACGCGCGCCCGCCCACCTTTTTCGGAGAACCCTCATGCCCGATCAGCCCACCACCGCCCTCAAGGCAGCCGAGCTGCAGGCAGCCGCCCGTGATCACCTGCTCCTGCACTTCGGCCAGCACGCAAACCTGCGCGCCGGCCAGGAAGTCTTCATGCCCGACCGGGCCGAAGGCGTCCACGTCTACGACGCGGCCGGCAAGCGCTACATCGACGGCCTGTCCGCCCTCTTCTGCGCCCAGCTCGGTTACTCGTACGGCCCCGAGTTCGCCAAGGCGGCAGAGCAGCAACTGCTGCGCCTGCCGTTCAGCACGCTGTGGAACACCGCACACCCCGCCGCCATCGAACTAGCCGAACGACTGGCCTCGCTGGCCCCCGACACCATCAACCGCGTCTTCTTCACCTCCGGCGGTTCGGAGTCGGTGGAGTCCGCGTGGAAGCTCGCCCGCATGTACCACGTGGCGCAGGGCCAGCCGCAGCGCACCAAGGCCATCGCCCGCCGCACCGCGTACCACGGCCTGACCATGGGCGCGCTGGCACTGACCGGCATCCCTGCGCTCAAGGAGCCCTTCGGAGCACCGGCCTTCGAGGTGGCCCACGCCCCCAACACCAACCGCTACCGCACCACCGACGCGGACGAAGCCGCCTTCACCCGGCGGCTGCTGGCCGAAACCGAGGCCGAAGTGCTGCAGGCCGGCCCCGACACCGTGGCCATGCTGATCGCCGAGCCCGTACAGAATGCCGGAGGCTGCTTCACCGCCCCGGCCGGCTACTGGGCGGGGCTGCGCGAGATGGCCGACCGCTATGGCTTCCTCCTCGTTGCCGACGAGGTCATCACCGGCTTCGGCCGCATCGGCGAGTACTTCGCCGTGACCAAACACCACGTCGCCCCCGACATGATCACCACGGCCAAGGGGCTCACCTCGTCCTACGCGACGCTCGGCGCCGTCCTGGTCGCCGACAAGGTCGCCGAGCCGTTCTACAACGACGGCGTCACCCTCCTGCACGGGCTCACCTTCGCCGGCCACCCCGTTGCCGCCGCCACCGCCCTGACCAACCTCGACATCTTCGAACGCGACGGCGTCCTGGACAACGTCCGGGCCCTGACCGGACACCTATACAAGCGGCTCACGGAACTGACCGATCTGGACATCGTCGGCGACGTCCGCGGTGACGGCTTCTTCTGGGCCCTCGAACTCGTCGCCGGCTCCGACGGGCGGCGCTTCGACACCGTTCGCAAGCACGAGCTGGTCAAGCGATTCCTGCCGACGCGCATGCGTGACCTGGGACTCCTGGCCCGTGCCGACGACCGCGGCGACCCGGTCGTGCAGCTTGCCCCGCCCCTGATCGCCACCCAGGAGGAACTCGATCAGATGGTCGACCTGTTGGGCCAGGCTCTGACCGACGCGGATCGCCACTTCCTCCACGGCCGCTGACCACCCGCCATCCTTGCTTGATGGGACGGCAAGTTGAACGGCTAAACGACCAGTTGAACGACGAGGACCAGCAGATGACCAAAATCTCTACCGCTCCGACCTCTCAGCCCGCGGCCAAGCCCGAAGCATCCCCCGACCAGTTCTTCGCCGTCGACATCCGTGTGGGCCGCATCACGGCCGTCGAGGAGTTCCCCGAGGCACGTCGGCCGGCGTGGAAGCTCACCGTCGACTTCGGCGAGACGATCGGCACTTTGCGTACCAGCGCTCAGGTCACCAACTACAGCCAGGAACAGCTCATCAACCGACTCGTCGTGGGCGCAGTCAACCTCGGGACCAAGCGCATCGCCGGTTTCAAGAGCGAGTTCCTCGTACTGGGAGCGCAGGACAGTGACGGCACCATCCACCTGCTCGACCCTGGAACCGACGTCAGCCCCGGCGACATCATCTGCTGAATCCCCCTGACTGGCGGCCATACCAGCGTCCAGCGTCAGGGAGAGCCGCTCGCCCAGGGCCGGCGCTGGGTGAGCGCCCGCGGCACGCCGAACAGTATCCGGTGGTCGCTGCCGAGGAGGGCGGTCAGCTCCCGGTGTGTGCGGTCGCAGCAGATGCGGGCCGTCGTCGCATCCGCCACCCTCGCCGAGGAAGGCTTGGTCGGGCGCAGAGTACTGTCCCACGCGCGGGTCATGACGCCGATCACGGGGCCGGTTCGTCCTTCCGTCCGTTCTCCGCAGGGGCAATCGCTTCAGGACAGTGATCGTGGTCGGGACCACGAAAGCGGGCAGTCGAACGTCGAGGTGCTCGCTCACCCCTCCCTTGCTGGGTGCCGCGTCCAAGTGCGTAGCGACATGAGCGGCGAGCGGGCGGCTGGTGCCGTCCTCGTGGGCCAGCACCACGGCATCGGTCACACCCACGTGGTGCTTCAACGCGCCACAGATCTCGTCCAGGTCGAGAACCTGCGTCCTTTGACCTGGTCGTCGCGGCGCCATCGGACTCGGTGATCCCGTCCGGACGACGGTGAACGAAGTCGCCGGTTCGGTAAAGCCGTTGGGGCCCACCCCGTCTCCGAGGCCCAGGATGAGGAACTGGCGCGCGGATTCCTCGGTTTTTCAAGTAGCCCACGGCCACGCCAGAGCCGCCGATGCAGAGTCGGCCCTCCTCGTTGTCCCCGGCAGGTGTGGCGCCCTCGCGCAGAGCGTGGCAAGACCAGCCCGGATGCTCCGGCCCGTCGAACCTCCCTTCACTCGTGTGAGTGGCGAGAGTTAGGGTGGCGCTGCAAGATCACGTTGACTGAAGTTGAGTGTGTTACGGGGGTGTTGACGTGGGCCATCGGCCGACGGACTGGCATGTGCTGGACCTGGAGAAGGACCCGACTCCCGGTGATCCGGAACGGGTGCGCAAACTCGCGCGCGAGTTGCACGAGTTCGCCGAGGACGTCGGTACCGCGCTGCGGCAGATCACCGACATGGCGTCCGAGGACGCGGTGCTGAAGTGGTCCGGGCGCTCAGCGAAGAAGTTCAAGGAGGAGTTCGACGGCGTCCCCGGCAATCTGCGGAAGCTGCGGACCTCGTACGACATGGCGGGCGATGCCATCGCCGACTACTGGCCGAAGCTGGAGCGTGCCCAGTCCCTGGCCGACCGGGCGCTGAAGAAGGGCCGGGAGGCCCGCGACGACCTGACCGCCGCTCAGGGGCGGTTGGACTCGGCCACCGACTGGGTCAAGACCGCCACCGCCCGGACCAAGGCGTACGACGACGCGAAGGGCCCCGAGGCCCCGGACGAGTCCAAGGTGCGCGCCGCTACCCGTAACGCCCAGCAGGCCAACTCCGCCCGCAGTGACGCCCAGGGCGCTGTCGATTCAGCCCAGTCCGCCCTCGACGCCGCGAAGGCGTTGGCCGCCGAGGCCAAGGAGCTGCGCGAGGAGGCTGCCCGGGTCTGCCAGGACAAGCTCGACGAGGCCTCCGACGCCGGTATCCAGAACCGCCACTGGTGGGAGGAGGTCGCCCACTTCGTCACCGAGAACTGGGACACGATCGTCTCCGTCTGCAAGGTCGTCGTGGCCGTGCTCGGCATCGTCGTGATGATCGTCGGTGGCCCGATCCTCGCCGCGATCGTGGTCGTCGCGGCCCTGGTCGTCCTCGCCGACACCCTCAACAAATACCGAAAAGGCCAGGCCAGTCTCTTCGACATCGGCATGGCCGCCCTCGACTGCATACCCGGCGCCAAGGGAATCACCACCCTCGCCGGAGCGGCCAAGGGACTGAAGGCGGCGGCGAAGGGCTTGCGCGCCGGAGGGCTGCGCAACGCTCTGCGCTCGGGCAAGGATCTGCTGAAGAAGGCCAAGCCGGCCAAGGCCCGTTGCAAGAACGGCGACCCGATCGACATGGTCTCCGGCGAGATGCTCATGGAGGGGACCGACGTCGCCCTGCCCGGCGTGCTCCCCCTCGTCCTCCAGCGAACCCACCTGTCCACCTACCGTCAGGGCAGCTGCTTCGGCGAATCCTGGGCCTCCACCCTCGACCAGCGCCTGGAATTCGACTCCCAAGGGGCCGTCTTCGCCACCGAGGACGGGATGCTCCTGGCCTACCCCCGCCCCGAGGCCGGTCGCCCCGTCATGCCTGCGGCAGGTCCGCGCTGGCCGCTGGAATGGGACGGGACATCCAACGGTGCGATCACCATCTCCGACCCGCGCTCCGGCCTCACCCGGCGCTTTGCACCGCCCCCGGAAATTCCGGAGCAGCGAGGCCGCGCCGAGGCTCCGGAGCAGGTGACGCTGCTCCTCCAGTCGATCACCGACCGGAACGGTAATGAGATCACTTTCGAGTACAACGACGCAGACCTGCCGACCGCGATTCGGCACACCGGTGGCTACCACATAGCCGTTGACACCGACGACAATCGCGTCACCGGTCTGCGCCTGCTCAGCGTGGACGCAGGACCCGAAGGAACCCAGCTCCTGCGGTACGCCTACGACAGCGACGGCAATCTCACCGAGATCTACCACTCCTCCGGCCGGCCTCTCCAGCTCACCTACGACGAGAACGCGCGCATCACCTCCTGGACCGACCGCATCGGCGCCTGGTACCGCTTCACCTATGACACCGACGATCGTGTCGTGCGGGGCGAGGGAGTCGACTCCATCCTGAGCTGCGCGGTGATGTACGACACCGACAACCGCATCACGCGTTACCGGAATTCGCTGGGCCACGTCACCACCTACGAGTACAACGAGCGGCTGCAACTCACCGCCGAGACCGATCCCCTCGGGATTGCCGTACGGCAGGAATGGGACGAGTACGACCGGCTGCTGTCCCAGGCCGACGCGCTCGGCAACACGACCAGCTACACCTACGACGACGCCGGCAACATCACGCGCATCACCCGCGCCGACGGCAGCATCGCCGAGACCACCTACAACGACCTGAGCCTGCCGATCGAAAGCGTCGACGCCGACGGTGCATCCTGGCGTCGCGAATACGACTCCTGCGGCAACCTCACCACCCTGGCCGACCCAGCCGGTGCGGTGACGCGCTATGCGTACACCGCCACCGGCCACCTGGACACGATCACGGACGCGCTGGGCCACACCACCCACATCAGGTGCAACCCGAGCGGGCTCCCGATGGAGATCACCGACCCGCTGGGTGCTGTCACGCACTACGAGCACGATGCGTTCGGCCGTCCGGTGTCGGTCACCAACCCGACCGGCTCCACGACGCACCTGGAATGGACCATCGAGGGCAGGCTGGCCCGACGCGTCGACTCCACCGGCGCGGAGGAGAAGTGGACGTATGACGGCGAGGGCAACTGCACCAGCCACACACATCCCACCGGCGACACAACCCGCTTCGGGTACACCTACTTCGACCTCCTCACCACGCGAACCGACTCGGACGGCAGCCGTCACGCCTTCACCCACGACACCGAGCTGCATCTCACCAAGGTCACCAGCCCTCAGGACCTGACGTGGACCTACACCTACGACGCCGCGGGGCAGCTGGCGGCGGAGACCGACTTTGACGGCCGCACGACGGCGTATGTGTACGACGGGGCGGGCCGGCTCACCCGGCGGACCAACCCCGCGGGGCAGAGCGTCACGTACCACTACGATTCCGTCGGCCGGCTCGTCGAGAAGGACGTCGACGGCCGCACGGTCGCCTTCGAGAACGACCCGTGCGGGCGGCTCATACGGGCAACCGCACCCGACGCGACGCTGGCGTACCAGTACGACGCGGTGGGCCGTGTCATCGCGGAGTCCATCGACGGCCGGACCCTCGCCACCGCCTGCGACGCGGCCGGGCGCCGGATCCGCCGCACCACACCGGTCGGCGTCGAGACGGCATACTCCTACGACACCGTCGGTCACTGTGCCGCGCTCGCGGTGTCGGGTCGCACCTTCTCCTTCGAGCACGACGCGGCGGACCGGGAAATCCTGCGACGCCTCGACGACCAATTCACCCTTGCCTTCGCCTGGGATCCGGTCGGCCACCTCACCCAGCAGACCCTCACCGCCCAAGGCGCCGAACACCCCTCGATCGAACGGACCTATGCCTACCGCGAAGACGGGCACCTGACCGGAGTCAGCGACCGGCATACCGGCCACCGCTCCTTCACGCTCGACCGGTCCGGTCGCGTCACCGCCGTTCAAGCCGAGAACTGGACCGAGAGCTACGCCTACGACGAGGTGGGCAACCAGACGCGGGCACTGTGGCCGGACAAGCACCCCGGCAGCCAGGCGCAGGGAACGCGCGCCTACGAGGGAACCTGCCTGACCAGCGCAGGCAATGTCCGCTACGAGTACGACGCGGCGGGCCGGGTCGTACTGCGACAGGTCAAACGCCTCTCACGCAAGCCCGACACCTGGCGTTACACATGGGATGCCGAGGACCGTCTCACCTCCGTCGTCACTCCCGACGGCACGTGCTGGCGCTACCTGTACGACCCCCTCGGACGGCGCATCGCCAAACAGCGCCTCACCACAGACGGCGCCATCGCCGAGGAAACCCGCTTCGTCTGGGACGGCTCCACCCTGGCCGAACAGACCACCCGGATCAGCAGTGCGAGCGAGCTGGTCACACTCACCTGGGACCACGACGGCCAGGCCCCCCTCGCACAGACCGAGAGCAAGTCCCTCGCCGAAGCTCCGCAGGAGGTCATCGACCAACGGTTCTTCGCCATCATCACCGACCAGATCGGCACCCCGACCGAACTCGTCGATGAAGAGGGCAACGTCGCCTGGCGCACCCGAGCCACCCTGTGGGGCGTCACCACCTGGAACCGCGACTCCACCGCCTACACACCCTTGCGCTTCCCAGGCCAGTACTACGACCCCGAGACGGGCCTGCACCACAACTACTTCCGCCACTATGACCCGCAGACCGCCCGCTATCTCACTTTGGACCCGCTGGGCCTGACCCCGGCTCCGAACCCCGCCGCCTACGTCGACAACCCGCACACTCTGGCGGACCCACTGGGACTCGCGCCCTGCAACGAGAGCGACGTGACGTGGGGCGGCCGGGTGCAGTACGGGGCACCTGGCCCGCACGACCGGGCCACTGGCATGCACGCCACGATCTCCAAGGACATGCTCGGCGGGAAGACTGGTCCCCAGGTGGACCCGGCCGGCTGGGAATCCGGTAAGGGATACAACCGGGCGCATCTGCTTGCCGCGATGCTCGGTGGATCCAACAAGGATGCTCGGAACTTTGTCACCATGCATGCCTATGCCAACTCGCCTGTCATGCGGCAGGTCGAGCTGCAGGTGCGCAATGCTGTCCGCGATGGCGATGAGATCATCCAGTACAGCGTGACGCCCATCTACGCGGACGCTCATGCCAAGATTCCTCTGGGGGTGACCATCGAGGCCCATGGCAACAAGGGATTCCAGATGCACCCGCATGGAAGCACGACAGGCGGAACCAACAGCGTCACCATCTGGAACCGCGCGCGGTGACCAGGAGGCGACGGGAAAGGGACAGTTGAATGAGTCCGGAACTGAGTCGGCTCGCCGAGCTCCTGCCGAGGCCGGCGGCAGTGGGGCACGCCCCGAACTGGGACGCGGCCGAGGCCGAGCTGCACACGGCGCTCCCTGCGGACTACCGGGAGCTCATCGCGGCGTACGGCGGCGGTTTCATCGACAACTATCTCCTCCTGTTGGAACCGGGGTGCCCCAACGCTGTCTACGACCTGATCAAGATCAGCGCCGAGCGCGAAGAGGCGAACGAGTCCCTCTGGGAGTTCGAGGACAAGCCGGCGGAAATGGAGCCCGAGGGAAACCGTCTGGTCTGCTGGGCGACCACGGACAACGGCGAATACCTGTACTGGCTCGTCCAGCCGTCCGACGACCCCGACTCCCGCCCCATCCTGATCAACAGCGAGTCGGGAGAGGACTGGGAGCGGTACGACATGACCGTGACCCGGTTTCTCACGGCTGTGCTCGGCGGGGATGTCCGGTCGGAGATCCTGTGGGACCGTTTCCCGCTGCCGACGCACGAATTCCGCCCGGCACGAGACATGTGACACCCCGATCACCGCTTCAGCACGTTGACCGGATTGCGCAGCCGGATACCCCGGATGTCGCCCCTGGTGGTGGGCACAGTGGTCGGCGACAACGGACGGTATGGCTGCGCCGAAGCGAACACTCCGCCGGGATCTGGAAACAAACGGGCATCCGCGGCACTGCAACGGAGCTTCTCCGCGCGGGGTGGTGGCCTGCACGGCGCCTGGGATGATATGCCGATGCCACTGTAAGTCGTCACCGCGCTGGTCTGGAACCTGATCAAGGTGCTTGCTGCCGTGCTTCGCAAACGCGTGACCAGGGATGCGGAGGCCTTGGCGTTGCGGGACGACAGCGCAGTGCTACGTCGCCAGATGGCCCGAGCCCGCTACAAGCCCGCCGACGAAAGTGGCTCGCTGTCCTTTCCCGGCTGGTCCCGCGGGAACGCCGGCGCCACGTGTTCGCGGTCACCCTCATCACGCTGCTGGCCTGGCACCAGCAACCTCTTGCGCCGAAGTGGACGTTCCCTCGGCACCGCTGTCCCGGCTGGGGGTCAAGGGGTCGCAGGTTCAAATCCTGTCGTCCCGACGGTGTGACCAGCGGGTCTGTCGGCAATGGCAGGCTCGCTGAATGCGTTCGTGTGACACGTGACGGCAACGTGATGGCAGTCGGTAAACCGGGCCCCGCCGACGGGACGGCGTCCCTGCTCAGAGGTGAGGCAGCGAGGACACGTCTCGGCGGGCGGAGGACAGACGGGGACCTCAGGCCGCACGCTGTCCAGACACCCCGTCAATGTTGAGGCCGTGCTTGCGGTCGGCGTGGTTCAGGGCCCCGTCGACGGCGGTGACCGCATCGCGGGCGGCGTGAGGGAGCAGATGGCCGTAGAGGTTGACAGTGGTGGACAGCGTCGAATGGCGCAGCGTCTTGAAGACCACTGCCAGCGGCACCCGTGAACTGATCATGATGGTGGCGGCGGTGTGCCGCAGGTCGTGCACCCCGATTCGCGGCAGGCCGATCTCCGCGGCGCGCCGACGCAGCTCGACCAGGACGTTCTGCGGCCGCAGTGGGACGCCGTCCGGGCGGCAGAACACCAGGCCCTCCAAAGGGGCACCCTCTGGCAGGCTGGATCGGGCGAGGACGGCCTGACGCTGCAGGGCAGTGACCACGCGCGGGGACAGGCTCACCCAGTTCCGGCTGGCCTTGGTCTTGGGGTGTCCGAGGTAGAGCTGGTTGTTGTTCACCGCGGTGAGGCTCCAGCGCACCAGCAGCACCTTCTCGGCCAGGTGCACGTCATTCCAGTGCAGGCCCAGGGCCTCACCGCGCCGCATACCGGTGCCGAGCAGCAGCTCGAACAGGTCGGCCAGCTGGTCACCGTACTGGCTGTGGTTGTGCCGCAGGAATGCCGCTGCCTGGGTGGGACTCCAGCAGATCCGCTCCTGGGCCGCGGGCCGGGAGGTCACCGCGTACCGGCAGGGATTGTCCGCGATCAAGCGGGTGCGCACGGCGGTCCCCTGGGGCGCTGGAGAGCGTGGCACCGATCCGGTAGATGGCGGTGCGCCCGCGTCCGCGGGCGACCTCGGCCTCGCGCCAGACGGTGATGTGCCGCGGCCGCAGATCGGCGAGGAGCGTGCGGCCGAAGGCAGGCAGCAGATCGTTGTGCACATGGTCGCGGTAGCGGACGAACGTGGTGGGCCGGAGCGTCTCCTGTTTCGTGCGCAGCCACTCGGTGAGATAGCCGGCGACGGTGAGGTCATCGTCGCAGTTAAGGCCGGTGCGCTCGGAGCGCAGGGCGCGCTCCAGTGCCGCGTACGCCGCTTTCCGGGTGGGAAAGCCGCTGCGGCAGAGAGGCCTGCGTGTGCCGTCGGCGGAGGGCAGGTCGACGGCGAAGGCCCAGGAGCCGTGCCGGGAACGGCCCTTGAGCTTGGGGCAGCTTGCGCCGAACTGCCTGCCGTCGGGCCGGCGGCAGCCACACCGCCGGTAGAGACGACCGCGCTCAGGAGGGCGAGGAGCCAAGACGCTCACCTCCAGTAGGGGAGTGGATGACTCCACGGTGACGATCCAGGGTCCCGGCGCGGCAGTTGGCGGATCATGGCGTACCGAGGGCGGCTGCCATCACCTCGCCATCACATGACCCCTCAGCCACAGTTGAACAGCAGAGACCCCTTGGGGATCGTACCGGGCCTGCTGGCCTCCGCTTTGCTCCGACCCTGGGGCGGATCCCTCCCAAAGTGCCTGTGTGTTTCGTTCAACACACAGTCAATCTGTTGTATGCCGAGCGGTGAAACGATCTTCCTCCAACGGTAGAACCGCGCCATGACGGTCAACTCCAGTAACCAGCCAGGGAGCAGACAACAATTGCCTCAGAACGTGTGGCAGGAGCTGTGCAGCCTCGGGCCGGAACAGCGCTACCGGGCTGGCAGCCGGATGCTGCGGCAGGGCGATTCAGGGACTCATCTTCTGGCACTCACCGAGGGACTGGTCAAGGTCATTCGGCGAGAGGAGGGTGGAGAGACGACGCTGCTGGCCTTCCGGGGTCCCGGCGACCTGCTTGGTGAAGTCGCCGTTTTCGATAACCGGGCCCGGATCGCAGACGTCGTGGCGTTGCGCCCGTGCAAAGCCGTCGTTTTGGAGGCGCACAGGTTTCAGGCGTTCGTGGAACGTCGAGGCCTACTGATGGAGTTGATGCGGCAGACGCTCGGGCGTCTCCGCGAGTCCGACCTTCGCCACGCCGAGCTGATGACGCTTCCCCTGTGCGTGCGCTTGGCCCGGTCACTGGTGCGCTTGGTGGACCTCACCACGCCCTTACCAGCCGGTGATGCGCCGCTGCGTCTCACCGGTTTGACCCAGGAGGAGCTGGCCCAGGCCATCGGGGTTACGCGCAACGCGGTCGTCGGCGGGCTTCAGCAGTTACGCGAGGCCGGCGCAGTGGAGACGGCCCGGCGGGCGATCACCATCCGGGACATGGAGGCGCTGAGGTTCTGGGCCCAGGCGGAGACCATCAACGGACTGTGACTGCGGTCACCGTCCAGACGCCCAGCGCTGGGCACTCGGTCCGGTCGCTTCCGCCCATGCTCGGTAATGGCCGCAACGCAGCGGCCGTCACCACCCGAGGAGGCGTGCCCATGTCCGAGCAGGTTCCCGTACCGTGGGCGGAAAGCCGACCGCTGCCCGCCTACCGCGCGTTGCTGGCCGTTGATGCCAAGGACTTCACCGGCCTTCCCGCGCTACTGCATGCACCGGTCAGCCAGGTGATCCCTGAACTGGTTGACCAGGCGCTGACCAAGGCCGGGCTTGACAGCGTGCGGAGCGACAAGAGTTTTCCGGCCAGTACCGGAGACGGCATTGTCTTCGGTTTCGATCCGGTCCATCTGCCCTTCGTGATCTCGCCGTTCCTGAAGGTACTGGACGACGTGCTCGGACGGTACAACGTCCTGGCGGCGGGCCCGCGTATCCGGCTGCGGGCCAGTGTGCACGTCGGTCCATTGCCGGACGCCGACAGTGCCGGGGATGGCAACGGAACGGCCCGCAACGACACTCACAGGCTGCTGGACTCCCGCCCGGTCAAGGCGATTCTGGCCGCCTCCAGTGAGCAGACCACGCACCTCGCCGCGATCCTTTCCGACCGGGTGTACGAAGATGTGGTGCTCGGCGGGTACACCGCTCTACACCCCGACCGGTGCATTGAGGTGCCCGCGACAGTCGAGGGGAAGCCGTTCGCGCAGCGGGCGTGGCTGCATGTCCCCTCGCCCTCCGGCAACCTCTTCCGCGCCGGAGTGCTCGCCGTGGACGAGCCTCATGAGGCCGGCGTGCCGGATGAGCCGTCTCCAGACCCGGCCGCCACACGGGATTCGCTGCAGAAGAGCCAGTACCAGGGCAATTCCCAGCACGTCCGCGAGGGCATGGCAGTCATGGGCGACATCACCGGAGACCTCAACTACAACGGCGGCGCAACTCATTACAACGGTACTAATCAGCACTGGGGTAGCGGGGACAACGTCTCCGGCACCAAGCACACCGGCTCTCCGGAGGAACAGCGATGACTGAGGAGAAACCCGCACAGGTTTCCCCTGGCGACCTCGCGGCAGGGGCGGGGCCCACCGAGCCGTCGGCGGCACAGCCTCTGGCCCCGGCTGCCGGGCCGACGACGACGTACGACGGCAACCAGCAGCAAGTGGATCGCGGCCTCGCGGTCGTCGGATCGGTTCGAGATATCACGGTCAACTATGCGGTTCTCGACGGTGAGGCCGATGGCAAGGTCGTCAAACCCCGCTTCCGCGAGGGTCTGTACCCGGAGAGCGACGTCGCCGACCGGCTACGTGCCTTCGTGAAACCTCCTTCTTATCCTGCCTGCCGCGAGCAGTTGGACGGGCGCCGGATCCTCTTGCTGCGCGGGGAAGCCGGGGCGGGAACCAGTACCGCAGCGCTCGCCCTCCTCCGTGACGTCACCAAGAATGATCGGATCACCGGTCTCGACTCAGCCACCGACCTGACCGAGTGGTCGCCGTCGGCCGCCGGCGGTTACCTGGTCCAAGGTATCTCGCCCGAAGGGGGCGAACACCTGGACGAAGTGGCGCTGAACCAGCTCACCAATCAGCTCCGCGGCAAGCATGCCTTCCTTGTAGTCATCGTCACCGGGATGGCTGGACTGCCGCGGGCTCTTACCCCGTGGTGCCGCACGCACATTCCGCCCGAGCCCTCGGACGTAGCCCGGGCCCTGCTACAGCGGATGGCCGATGAGGGAGCATTCACCGGGGACCAGTTGGCGAATGCCTTCACAGCGCTGGACCAGCCACCATTCGAGGAGTACCTGGCGGCCGGCCGGTCTCCGGCTGCTGGCGTCGAGGTCGCAGAGGAGCTGCGGGAGGTGGTGGCCAACGGCCGCACCTCCGAGGAGGCAGCCGACAACCTACGTCTCGGCAGCGCCGAGGCGGCCGCGCAGCTCCTCAAGACGGTACGCGGCAACGCCGACGACTTGGCATTGACCGCGGCCATCGCCCTCCTCGAGGAACAAGACCGCTCCGTGGTTGAGCGGCTCACCGCCCAACTGCGGCCACTGCTCGCGGCACGCCTCGAGCCGACAGCCGCTCGGGCAAACGATGACCTGCTCGGCCGTGACATCCATGGCCGTCTCGCCGCCGTCCAGGCCAAGACGCTGTCCCGTACGGTGGGGGCGGCGCGTGGATACCGCTACTGGGTGGAGCCTGTGGCATTCCGCGGCAAGCATCTAGCTGAAGAAGTGCTCCGGCGGTTGTGGCTGGACTACGAGGGCTTCTCCGACGTCCTGCTGACCTGGATGCGCGGACTGCCGTACGAGCCGGGCCTAGACCGGATCGCGGGCAGGCGGATCGGGCGGGTGCTCTGTCAGGCATCCGGGCCCGACGTCCTTCGACAGCTCAGCGTGTTTGCCCACTCCCGTCTGGGGTGGCAGCGGCGACTCGCCGGCTACGCACTCGGCGAAGCTGTCCAGGACGTCGTGCTGTCCGGTGCTGTCCGCACCCAGCTGCGTCAGTGGAGCCGAGCCCAAAAGCCGGAGCCCCGGTGTACGGTCGCCGAGACCTGCGCCGGCAGCCTGGGCCTCGCACTACCGGCGTTCGCCCTCAGCCTGCTACACACGGTGCTTGAAGGCGCCGAAGACCAACTGGACGGCAATCTGCACAAGGCTGTTTCCGCCGCGCTCGGTGTGCAGCTCACTGAGGACAGCAACAGGAAACCTGTCCTCGAACAGATCAGCTCGTGGCTCGGCGAGCCGGACGGCACTGCCCGTCATGCCTACGCACTCCAGGCGGTCCAGGCGCTCTGCGTCGACGGATTCCCAGCCATCAACCGGGCCGGCATCCGCAGGCTGAAGCTCGCCGACGTGTTCGCCGATAACGAGGATCTGCTCGTGCCCTTGGTGCTGGCGGCGCTCGACGACAAGGTGCTGCACGAGGCGATGACGACGGCGCTGACCAGGCTGGAAAAGGCGCTGGGACCGGACCGGCAAGAGCAGATGGACACATTCCTGACCTCGCTGAGCGAAGCATCAGGAGGCCACCAAGGCTTGCGTGTCTTTCTCCTCACCCGGTACCGCGCCCACTCCGCGGCCCCTGCGGAAGAGCTTCGATGACCGGCGTCCTGGTGGAGCCGCTGACAGCCTCCCCGATGCGCAGCCTGCTCCGGCACCGGTTCAGTTCGCGAGTCGATCGGGCTCTCGTCTTCCTTTCGTCGGAGGGCGAAGATCGGGTAGTGCACCCTCGCGGTACCTCGGCCTGTCCTTACCGGCCGCCGAGTCTGACCATGGTGCGACGCAAGGCGTTCGGCCAAGTGTGCTGGGTGTCGCTGGTCGAGCACGACGCCGCCGTAGATGCCTTCGACCGGACACCCGATGGATGGCTGCAGCCGTCCGCCCGGAGGACGGTGACCTGGTGGGTGTCAGACCCGGTGGCCGCCGCCCGCAAGCGCCTGTTGGAGCAGGAAGTACCTTCTTGGATCGCGCGCGACCTGGCCGGGCGAGACGGCGCCAGCAGGATCTCGGGGGGCGACCCTGCGCAGGCTGACGACGCCGCCGCACGCCCGGGCAGCGTGCGGGACATGGAGTGCCAGGTCCCCGAGGTGGGCATCGCCTACCGGGTTCACCTGCCAGCCGCATCGCCGTTGCCGGACTCATCGACGAGGCCCGCCGTGCCCTCAGACTGGGGAGACGAGCAGCGTGCCGCGTACCGCTTCTACCGTGAGGTGGTAGCCCAGGGCCCCTGCAGTCTCGCTGCGTTGTGGCTGCTGCGCCATCCGGACCAAGCGCGGGAGGTCCTGGACTGGACCGTGCAGAACCAGACGCTGCTGACCGACAAGGCCGAGTGGGAACACTCCCTGGTGGGGTTGCTGCAAGGGCTGAGCGCGGCTGACCGTGGTTTCGTTGGCATCAAGCTAGCCGAACTGCTCAGCGGGCTGGGCATTCCACACGCGGACGAGGTGCTTGACCGCGTACAAGGCGGACAGTCACCGAACACCCACGGGTACCCGGAGCGGCAGTGACTGGGAACAGCCGCCGGCCGCGACAGCCTGACAGAGCTCCAGACGAGACGGGAACCCCGGGCAGCCTTAACGTGCTGCGAGAACTCCTCGACCAGAACTTCGGCGAAATAGGTCGCGCCGATGGCAAGGCAACCGTGCTGCTGGCGACGACTGGGTCACTGCTCGGGTTCCTGCTGGCCAGACAACCGCATCAACCAGGTTGGACCGCTGTGCTGTGGTGGATGGCGGCGACTGGTTCGGTCAGTTCACTGCTCACCCTGCTCTTGGCAGTGCTACCGCGGCACAGCGCAGCTCCGCGTGATGAGACGCAGACGCTGGCCTACTTCGAAGACGTCCTGCAAGCGAGCCAGCAGGCCCGTCTCGCGGAGGCCATCCGTGACGACGAGCGCTCATCGAAGGAGCGGTTGCTACGTGCGTTGGAGGGCACCAGCCGTATTGCCCACATCAAAAACGCATACATTCGGTGGGCTGTAGCCCTCCTCTTGCCCACCGTCGCCGCGTCTCTCGGCGCGCTACTTCCTCAGTAGCTTTAACCGAAGGTGGCTGGACGTCGGGACGCCGCGATCAGTCCGGGCCGTATTAAATCCAACGCATCCGGCGCTACCTGTGCCACGGCTTGCGAACGGAGTTCAAGCGGGGCTGGTCGTGAGAAACCATCTCAAGGTTCATAGCGCAGCGCGGACGCCGATACGGCCATGACCGCATTTGACTTGTGACCAAAGGTGACCTGACGTTGAGCTGCCCACGTCCCTTGACTCGTCTGGCCAATACGCGCCGATCCCTTAGCGGCAACCAATCATTTAGCGGGCTGATAGCCCAATACCAGTTAGTATGCAAGGAGAGAGTTTTAGTCATGAATGAATTGGTGATGGCGCAAGGGGCGGACGGTTGGCGACCGGCGGAAGTGTCAATATCCCGCTCGTCCAGGAATAGGTCGACGCCATTGGCGAGCGTTGCTGAAGTGTGGCGTGATGCAGATATCCGGACAGGGCTGTTCCATGCCTGCGCACGGCAGATAGATGGGCAACACCAATCGCCCGAGGAAGATTTGTTGGGTTATCGGCGGGTGCCGGCGTGTGCGGGTTTTCTGTCCACGGAACCGCTGACGGCCCTGACGAATACATTCAATGTATACGTACAGGAGGCCCTCGCGCGGGGGCGGGTCGAGGCACCCGGATGAGGCTCACGGTTCTGCGCTGGACGCTCGACCCGGTGACCAGTCTGTTGGCGCTGCGGCTGCGCTTCCTGAAACCTAGGTTGCCGTCATACGACGCCGCATGGCGGCTGGCCCGGGTTACTCGGCATCCGGATGAGCTGGTCTACCGTCTCCACGACCACGGTCCAGGTTCCGAGCACGGACATCGAAGCCGCCCTGTTGATGGGATATGACTGACCCATAATTCCTTCTGTCAAGCGACGGAGCGGGCGGCGGCGTGAGTCCGTAACACGGCCCGCCGCTAAGGCCGACGGCAGTGCGACCTGCTCCATCGTCCATGCGGTGGAGCTCAGTCGAAGTCCTCGGTCAAGGTGGGTCGGGGAGGCATAGGAACGGCCATGGCCCGGCATCGGGCGCACCTGACCACGGACCGTGCCACCGTGCTCAGAACCGGCAGCGGCATGGGCCGAACGTCTTGCTCAGAGGCGCCGAGCGCGCAGGCCGATGACGATGGGGAATGGAGCGATGTCTCCTCGGCTCACGCCACCCGTTTGTGTAGTGCTCGGAATGGGCTTTGACTGCGCCGTATTACCCTCCGCGGCCGTTCAGAACTCCAACCTACAACCGACCGCACCGCTGGGGGTCAAGGGGTCGCAGGTTCAAATCCTGTCGTCCCGACAGCGATGTCGGTTCAAACCGCAGCTCAGGGGTCATCTACGGATGGCCCCTGACGCGTTCTCAAGAGGGCAAGTGGGGTCGGGCGTTACTTGGTGAGTCCGGCTCGATCGCAGGCGGTCTTGTACTTGGGTGTGCAGATCTGGCTCGTTGTGTACATACCGCCCTTGATGACTGTGTCTTTGATGTGGGGGAGTGTCACGGAGATCGGGGTGAGCAGGACGGCCGGGATGTTCTTGGCGGTGGGGCCGTTGACCTTGGTTGTGGCGATGTGGTTGAGCTTTTCGCCGCGGGCCAGGGCTACGGCCATCTCGGCGGCGGCGTCCGCCTCGGGCTTGAAGGGCTTGTAGACGGTCATGTACTGCTCGCCGGCGACGATGCGTTGCACGGCCGCGAGTTCGGCGTCCTGGCCTGTGACGGGAGGCAGTGGTTTGATCTTGGCGGCCTTGAGGGCGGAGATGACGCCGGTGGCCAGGCCGTCGTTGGCGGCGTAGACGCCGTCGATGCTGTTGGCTCCCAGAGCCGCGATCGCTCCGGACATATTGAGGTTCGCGTTCTCCGGCCGCCATCCGGCGGTGTCGTACGCCTTGCCGATCCTCACCTTGCCTTCGAGGACGGACAGTGCGCCCTTCTTGAAGCGGGTCGTGTTCGGGTCGGCGGGGTCGCCGTTCATCATGACGATCCGGCCGCCCTTGGCCTTGTCGCCCATGGCCTGGAGGAGCGCGTGTGCCTGGAGCCGGCCGACCTGCTCGCCGTCGAAGGAGACATAGCCGGAGATCGGGCCGTTGGCGAGGTGGTCGTAGGAGACGACGGGGATGTGCGCCTCCCTGGCCTCCTTGACCGAGGGGGCGGATGCCGTCGAGTCGACGGAGGAGAGGATCAGAGCGTCGACGCCCTTGCTGATCGCGGCTTCCACCTGCTGCTTCTGGGTCGCCACATCGCCCTCGGCGTTGGCGTACTGCACCGTGCAGTCCCTGCACAGCTCTTTGATCTTCTTCTCGATGAGCGGCCGGTCGTACGTCTCCCAGCGGGGGGTGTGATTGACCGGGAGCAGCAGGCCGATCGTCATGCCGCCCTTGCCGGTGGTGTGGCCGCCGGGGCCGCTGGGCTGCCCGGCCCCTCCGCAGCCGACGAGACCGATGGTCAGACAGGCCGCCGCCATGGCACAGGCGGTGACCCGCGCGAAGGTGGTGACCCGCGCGCAGGCGGTGACCCGCAGACAGGGCTTCATCCGCAAGGACCTCCCTCGGTCGTCATGCCCGGCCGTGCGCCCTTTGCGAGCGCCGGGTCAGCGAGTCGAGGACCACGGCCGCGAGCAGCACCCCGCCAGTGATCATGAACTGGACGGCGGCCTGGATGCCGAGCAGGGCCATGCCGGAGGCGATCGACTGGATGACCAGGATGCCCAGCAGCGCGGACCAGGTCCTGCCCCGCCCGCCGTACAGGCTGGTGCCGCCGATGACGGCCGCGGCGATGGCGTTCAGCAGCAGATTGCCGGAGCCGGAGGTCTGGCTCGCCGAGGTGATGCGCGAGGCGAGGAAGAGACCTCCGATCGCGGCCATCGTCCCGGACACCATGAAGACCGAGATCCGTACGCGCTCCACGGCGATCCCGGCGCGGCGGGCCGGCTCGATACCGCCGCCGAGGGCGAAGACCTGCCGCCCGTACGGCGTCCGGCGCAGGACGAAGTCCAGACAGACGATGATCAGGAGGAAGATGAGGAGGGCGAGCGGCAGGCCCTGGAACTGGTTCAGCACATGGGCGGCGGCGAAGGCGATCACCATGAGGACCGCCGTGCGCAGGGCGATCCGGCTGAGCGGCCGGGACGGCACTTCGGCGGCCTTGCGGCGCCGCGCCTCCTGGTAGGAGGCGAGGAAGTACGCGATCGTGCCGAGCGCCGCCAGGCTGTACGCGGCCGCCGCCTGGGAGAAGTAGTAACTGGTCAAGGTGGCGACCAGCCCCTGGTCGTCGAGGTTGACGGTGCCGCTCGCGCCCAGGACGTACAGCATCAGTCCGTTCCAGCCGAGCAGCCCCGCGAGGGTGACGACGAACGCGGGCACGCCCACCCTGGCGACGAAGACCCCATGGACCGCCCCGACGGCCGCTCCCGTGAGCATCGCGATGATGAGTGCCAGCCATTCCGGCACGCCGTTGCGCACGTTCAGCACGGCGAATGCGGCCGCCGCGAGTCCGCTCACCGAGCCGACCGACAGATCGATCTCCGCGATCAGCAGCACGAAGACGACGCCGACCGCGATCAGGCCCGTGCCGACGATGTCCACGCTGAGGTTGGAGAGATTGCGCGGGGAGAGAAAGGCGTCGTTGAGGCCCTGGAAGACGATCCAGATGAGGACGAGCCCCAACACGATCGGAGCGGAGCCGAGTTCGCCGACGCTCAGCCGGTGCCTGACGTCCTTGACGGAGGCCCTGACGCCCTGTGCGATGGCGCGCACGCGCGGCCCGCGGGCGGTCGGCTCGGTGCCGTCGGGGCCCGTGGGAGTGCGCCGGTTCTTCGCTGCCCCTCTCACTGCCACAGGTCGTCCTCCTCCGCCTCGCTCTTGCGCTGGCTCACGGCATGCTCCGTGGTACCGGTGATGGAGGAGATGATCTGTTCCTGGGATGTGGTCCGCACGTCGAAGACGCCGTTGTTACGGCCGAGGCGCAGCACCGTGATCTGGTCCGCGACGGCCTTGATGTCGCCCATGTTGTGGCTGATGAGCAGGACGCCGAGCCCCCGTTCCCGCAGTCGCTCGATGATGTCGAGGACCTCGACGGTCTGCCTGACGCCCAGCGACGCCGTGGGCTCGTCGAGCAGGACGACCTTCGGGTCGCCGAGGAGCGAGCGGGCGATCGCGACGGTCTGCCGCTGACCACCGGACAGCGACGCCACCGGGACACGCAGGCTGGGCAGCTGGATGGAGAGCGTGCCCAGCAACGTCCGGGTACGGCGTTCCATCTCCACCTCGTCCAGGACGCCGACCTTACTGATCTCCCGGCCGAGGAAGACGTTGCCGACGACGTCGAGGTTGTCGCACAGCGCAAGGTCCTGGTAGACGGTGGCGATGCCCAGGGCCTGCGCCTGGTGGGGCCGCTTGATGTGCACGGGTCGGCCCTCCCACTCGATCGTGCCCTCATCGGCCGGTCCGACCCCTGCGATCACCTTGACCAGCGTCGATTTGCCGGCGCCGTTGTCGCCGACCAATGCGACCACCTCGCCGGCGCCGATCTCCAGATCGACGTGCGCGAGCGCCTGGACGGCGCCGAACCGTTTGGAGATTCCGCGCAACGCCATCAGGGGAGCCGCCATAGGGACCATCTCCGTTCGTCGCCCGGTGGGTCCGGCCTCTCATGTGTCCGAGGCGCCGCCACCGGCGGTGGCCTCCTGTCGGGGTGGCAGAGCGACCTCGCCCCATACCTGCTTGCCGCCGCTGACCGGCACCGAGCCCCAGGACTCGGTCATGGCCTCGACGAGGAGCAGGCCACGGCCGCCGGTCGACTCCCAGCCGACCGCCACCGGTTTGGCGGGGGCGCGCGGGGACGCGTCGGTGACCGCCACCCGCAGGCGCTCCTCGGCGATGAGCGTCAGGTCCAGGCGCACCTCTCCCTGGGTGTGCACCATGGCGTTGGTGACCAATTCGGACACGACCAGCAGGACCACATCGAGCTCGTCGTCCGCTTTCCAGGAACGCAAGGTGCGCGCGGTGAAGCGCCGGGCGTGCATGACCGCGTCGGGCAGCCGCCACACCGCCCAGGTCGTCCGGATCGGCCGGACCTTCATCCCGTCGTAGCGCAGGAGCAGCAGGGCCACGTCGTCCGCTCGCCGTTCGGAGCCGCCGAGCAGGTCGTCGGCCACCCGTTCGGCATCGGACGGGTCGGCCGCCGAGAGGACGTCACCCGCGCGGCGCATGCCGTCCTCGAAGTCGAGGCTTGCCGACTCCACCAGACCGTCCGTCACCAGCGTAAGGACGGAGCCCGGCGCGAGGCCGGCCATGACCAGGGGGAACTCGGCGTCGGCGTGCACGCCCAGCGGAAGACCGCCCTCGACCTCGATCTCCTCGCTGCTGCCGTCCGGGTGGCGTACGAGCGGCGGCAGATGTCCGGCCCGGACACACCAGAGGTTGCCCTCCTCTATGTCGAGCTCGACATAGGTGCAGGTGGCGAAGAGGTCGGTCGCCATGCCGACGAGCAGCCGGTTGGCGTGGGAGATCACCACGTCGGGCGGGTGGCCCTCCACCGCGTAGGCCCTGATCGCCGTACGGATCTGGCCCATGATCGTCGCCGCCGCGGCGCTGTGCCCCTGTACGTCCCCGATGACCAGCGCGACATGACCCTGCTCCAGCGGGATGACGTCGTACCAGTCGCCGCCGACTTCCAGGCCACCCGTGGCCGGCAGATAGCGGGCGACGGCCACCCCGCCGTCCAGCGCGGGAAGCGTCCGCGGCAGCAGGCTGCGCTGGAGCATCGTGGCCAGCTCGTGCTCGGCGTCCAGGGCATGGGCGCGTACCAGGGCCTGCCCGACCAGGCATGCGGCCGCGGTCAGCAGCGTGCGCTCCTCGGGACCGAACGTGTGCGGCTCGTCCCAGCCGATCAGGCATACGCCCGCCACGCGTCCGTCGGCGGGCAGCGGCAGGATGGCCAGACCGCCGGGACCGATGCCCGCCAGACCCGGCTCCGGGGAGCTGTCCGCCGACCGCAGGGTCGCGTGCCCCTCGTGCAGCGCGGCCCGCAGCGTCGGGAGCGCCGCGATCGGGGCATCGGGCCATTCCGAACGCCAGTCGGACTGCCAGACCTCCGGCCAGGCCGAGGGGTCCGGCGGGTCCAGGACGCTGACCACCAGCCGGTCCGCCTCCAACGCGGCCAGGGCGAGCCGGTCGGCCCGCAGCGGACGCCGCAGGGCCGTCACCACGGCCCGGCTCACGTCCCGGATGGTCGTGGCGCCCTCCAGTGCCGCCGACAGCCGGTGCACATCGGAGGCATCATCCGCGCTGGGCCGCAGGTAGGAGATGTCGGTGACCACTCCCAGCACCCGCTTCGGTCCGTCACCCGCGGCCACCCGCGCCCGGCAGCGCAGCCGCAGCCAGCGCAGCTCACCACCGGCCCGGCGGATACGGAATTCGAGCTCCCGGCCCCCGAAGATCATTTGCCCCGATGCCGCCAGGGACATCAGCGCGGGGAGGTCGTCCGGGAGAGTGTGCGCCAGCAGAGTCTCCAGGCGGCCGTCGAAGTCATCGGACGGGATGTCCAGGAGCTCCAGCGCCTGGGCGTCCGCGTCGATCCGCCCCGCACTGGGGACCAGGCTGAAGGAACCGACGCCGAGCCGGCCCAGGGCCGGGTCCGGCGCGAACCGCTGCGCCGCACGGCCCGCACCCGCACCGCCGGCGGCGGCCGGCTCCTCGTCCCCCTCCGGCTGTACGCCGACCAGCTGCACGGCGACCTGGTCGGCGTACAGTTCCAGGAACTGCCGCCGTTCGGCATCGAAGGCGTCCTCGGCCTCCTCCACGACGAGTAGGCAGCCCAGCCGCCTGCCGCCCGCGGCCAGCGGCAGCACGCCGAGCGAGATGTCCGCCGGCAGCGTCACCGGGCCGCTGTTCCGGTAGGCGGCGAGCTCCGCGGCGCTGCACCACAGGGGCCGGCCCGCTCGGAACGCGTCGGCGAGCGGGGAGCTGCTGGTCAGCGGGGTGTTGAGGGGCAGTCCCTGCAGCGCGGCGGTACTCCCGACCGTCTCGACGAGCCGCAGCTCTTCGACCGCCTCGTCCTGTACATGAACAGCGGCCGCGGCGGCCCCGGCGAAGAGCAGACCCCACTCCGACACGGACCGCGGCGTCTGCGGGTGCCGGAGGCCGTTCTCCTGCGCCACGGCCCCGGGGGCGTCCGGTGGGCTCGGCCCACCGGGTCCCGGAACGTTCTTCGTCGGCCGATTCGTCATCGCTCCTCATCCTGGGCCGGCTGCGGCCTGCCGACGCCATGCCGCCGGCCCGGCTGCCCAGAAGCGGAAGGGCACGCACAACATCAGGATGGCATGTGAAGGGGCCTGTCGCGCGGATGCAGCGCCCGTGTCGCATAACGGCGTAAATCCGGCAAAATAGGCGCGGGAGGTGACGCCCATGAACGCCGGTCTTCGTGGGGTCGCCGTCGCCGTGACGGTGGTGTCCCTGGCTGCGGGGCTCGCCGCGTGCGGAAAGGCCGGCGGGCCGGGCGCCTCCCGGGAGAGCGGCTTCAAGATCGGCCTGCTGCTCCCGGACGTCCAGGCCGCCCGCTACGAGACCTTCGACCGGCCCCTGATCGAGAAGAAGATCAAGGAACTGTGCGGGACGTGCACGGTGGAGTACGCCAACGCCAAGGGGGACGTGGCCGACCAGCACCGGCAGGTGGACTCCATGATCGCCAAAGGGGTCCGTGTGATGCTGCTCGACGTCGTCGACTCCTCGTCCCTCCGCTCATCGGTCCAGGAGGCGAGGCGCGCGGGCATCCCGGTCATCGCCTACGACCGGGTCGCCGACGGCCCGGTCTCCGCCCTCGTCGCCTACGACCAGGTGCAGGTCGGCAGGGAGCAGAGCGAGGCGCTCCTCAAGGCGCTCGGCGACAAGGTGGGCGGCGCCCGGATCGTCATGCTGGACACCCCGCCGGTGATCCAGGAGACGGTCCTCCGTCTGAAGGGCTCCAGGGACGCACTCCGCGGCAAGGTGCGAGCCGTCACGACGTACACCATCCGTGCGCTGGGCGCGGAGGGGGCCTTCGCCGGCATGTCCGACGCCATCGCAGCCCTGGGTGCCGACAACATCGACGGTGTCGTGGCCTCCAACGACATCAACGCCTCCGGCGCCATCTCGGCCCTCAAGAATGCCCGCATCGCGCCGCTGCCCCCGGTCACCGGCCAGGACGCCGAACTCGCCGCCGTGCGGCGGATCATCCAGGGCGACCAGTACATGAGCGTCTACAAGCCCGCCGGACCCGAGGCCGCCGCCGCCGCGAGGTTGGCCGTCGCCCTGGGCCGCGGCAAGAAGATCGGGGACATCGCCGAGGACCGGGTCAACAGCGCTACCGACCGGCACATCCCGGCCGTCCTGCTCAACCCGGTCCCTCTCACCGTCGGCAACATCAAGAGCACCGTCGTCAAGGACGGCATGTACACCCTCGACCGGATCTGCACCCCGAAGCTCGCCCCGGCCTGCGAGAAGGCCGGACTCACTGAGAGGGCCGGCCAGTGAACATCAGTCGATGCGGCGCCGTCACGGTCGCGGCGTGCCTGGCGCTCGGCCTCGGCGCCTGCGGGCAGGCGGGCGAGTCAGGAGGCGGCGGCTCCGGCAAGGGGGCACTGCGGATCGGCCTGCTGCTCCCGGAGAATCAGACCGCCCGCTACGAGCAGTTCGACCGGCCCTTGATCGAGAAGAAGATCAAGGAGCTCTGCGACGCCTGCACGCTGGAGTATGCCAACGCTCGCGACGATGCGGCCATCCAGCGGCAGCAGCTGGACACCATGATCACCAAGGGGGTCGACGTCCTGATTCTCGACGCTGTCGACGTCCAGGGGATCCGTTCCTCGGTCACGGAGGCGAAGAAGGCGGGTGTCCCGGTCGTCGCCTACGACCGGGACGCCGAGGGTCCGATCTCGGCGTACGTGTCCCATGACGACAAGGCCGTCGGCAGACTCCAGGCCGAGGCGCTGCTCAAGGCCGCGGGCACGAAGCGGGACGGTGGCCTGATCGTCAGGCTCGAAGGCCCCTCGAAGGCGTCCCGGCTGGTCGGCCCGTTCGTACGGGGCGCGCAGGCCGTCCTCAAGGGCAGGATGAAGGTCAGCCGGGCGTACCACGCCGCCGAATGGGACGCCGGCAACGCGCACATCGCGATGTCCGCTGCCATCGCCGCCGAGGGCGTCGACACCATCGAGGGCGTCTGGACCGCCAACGACGTCCTCGCCGGCGGCGCCATCGACGCCCTCAAGGACGCACGCATCAGACCACTGCCGCCCGTTGTCGGCCAGGACGCCGAACTCGCGGCCGTCCAGCGCGTCGTCGGCAGGGAGCAGTACATGACCGTCTACAAGCCCTACAAACCCGAAGCGGACGCGGCAGCCCGGCTCGCCGTCGCCGTCGGCCGCGGTGAGCGGATCGACCGCATCGCCAAGGCCGAAATCTCCACGCCCACCAGCAAAGACGTCCCGGCCGCCCTGGTCACTCCGCTCCCCTTGACCGCGTCGAACATCAAGACCACCGTCATCAAGGACGGCTTGTACACGATCAACCAGATCTGCACCCCCGCATACCGGGCCGCGTGCGAGAGGGCGGGCCTCACGGGATGAGGCGATCCGGCTCGCCGGCCGCACTGCCAGGGGCTGGTCGGCTCGCAGAAGTGGACCGGGATGCCGGTGGCGCGGGTGAACTCGTCATGTCGGCCCATCTCGTTGCCCTGATCCCGGGTCAGCGAGAGGTGAGATCGGCGGGGAGGCCGGAGAAGGCGTTCAGGAGCGCGTCACGGACGCGCTCTGAGCTCCGGCCGTCGGGGAGGTGCAGGAGCTTGACGTAGCGGGTGGTGCGGTCCGCCGGGGTGCCGATCGCCGAGCGGTTGAGTGGGGTCGTGCGGGGCGCCCCCCACCACTCTCCTCTCCGTGATTACGGTGCGGTCCCGCCGGCGAAGGCCGGCACGAACTCAGCACGGGCCGCCACGGCCGCCAGCGATCGTGCTGCACCATCCCAAAACCGACATCGCAAACTCGGTCGGAAGGTGACGCCCGCAGTCACCCCGGAACGCCTCCCGTACTGAGATAGAAAGTCACCGCGGAGCGGGGCGAGGGAAGCCGGTGTGGGCGCTTCGGGGCTTTCTCCACGGCAGAGGGCACCGGCAGTTCGAACCAGACGGTTTTACTGTGGCGCGCCAGCGTGCTGCCCCAGCACAGCGCCAGCGTGTCCACCAGGCCCAGGCCGCGCCCCCTCTCGTGGTCCGTGTAGGGGCGGATCAACACCGGCAGGGACCGGTAACTGTCCAGGACCTCGCAGCGCAGAAGTCCGTGGCGCAGGAACAGCCGCAGCCTCGCCGGCCCGGGAGCGTGCTGCTGCGCATTCGTGACCAGTTCGTTCGTCAGCAGTAGGGCAGTGTCGGCCTCCTCGCTGATTTCTGCTGCGGTCAGCCATCTGCGGACGGCTCGCCGGGCCAGGAGTGGCCCGTCAGCCATGGCACTGATCGCAGTACTGAGGTAGGTGGTGCCCGGACTGAGGTCGGCCGGCGCGTCTTCAGAGATCAACATTGCTGTCCTTCCGGTTGGGGCCACTGTGCGCCGACCGGGCCCTGTGCGCGCCGGGAGAAATACGTGCTCGCATACCTGTTGGGTGAGGGTCCTCCCTTCGTGAGGGCGCTCCGCAGTCAGCCCTTGGCACAAGTGGTGCGGCAACGCCAAGGGTGTGTCCAAAAGGAGGCGAGAGCGGACTTCCACGGTGGTGCGCGTGCCTTCTCACTAACGTGCCGGGGGTAACGGGGGACCGGCCGCGCGACGTGCCGATGACAGAAAGGCTGGCCGATGACTGAGCACCACGGCACAACCGGCCGCATCGTTTCGGTGGAGCGTCTGGGGCCGGGGGACCACTCGTGCATGGACTTCGTCGACTGGAAGGCCCGTTGGCAGGTACTGGCCGCCTTCACCCGGACCGGCCTGGCCCGCGAGGAGAAGGTGCTGCTCGTCCTGGACCCGAGCGACCTGAACGACGACGATGCTCTCTCCTGCCTCGACGGTGGTCTGGGGCAGGTGCAAGATGCGCTGGCCAGCGGCCAGTTGGTGCTCGCCCGCAACACTTCCGTCTATCTCCCGGACGGCCGTTTCTCCGCGGAGCGGCAACTTCGCACCCACGCCGCGCTGATCGAGCAAGCCCGGGAGGAGGGCTACCCACGGTTGCGCGGCGGGGGTGACATGAACTGGGCACCGCGGGCGAGCGTGGACGACGAGAAAGTGGTGGATTACGAAATCTCCGTGGCGGCATTGTTCGCGGACGCGTACTTCACCGGGCTTTGCTGGTACGACCGTGAGCAGTGCAGTGACCATCTGGTGGCCACGATGCGCCGGATCCATCCACTCCAGGTCATGGAGCACCTGGGCGCGCTCGAGGTGACCTCGACTGCGAACGGTGCGAGGATCGCCGGCTCGGCGGAACTGGGCTCGCGCGAGGAGTTCACCGAGGTGCTTCACGAAGCGTTGGGGCGGCGGCCGGGCCCCGGCCCCTGCCGCTACGAATTCGATCTGAGGGATCTGGCCTACATGGAATCGCACTGTGCCTGGCTCCTGATCGACTTCGCTGCCGGGCTTCCGCGGGAGCACAAGGTCGTCGTCAGGTGTGGAGCGATGCTGGAGATGACCCTGCGCGGTCTCGGCTCCGGTGCCGTACCGCAGCTGGAACTCCAAGTGGAGGACGACGACGCGGCATGAACGAGAGCCGTCTGCTGAAGGTGGACTTCACCTACTCCGACCTGCCGCTGCTGCGGGTCACGCTCGCCGCCGCCCTCCGCCGAGCCGGACTGGCCGAGCCGGTGCGGAATGCACTTGCCCAGGCGACACTCGAAGCCGTGGTCAATGCGGTCCTGCACGGCGGGGGATCGGGGCAGCTGATTGTGCGGGTCACGGACGGCGAGGCGCGGTGCGAAGTCATCGACTCCGGCCCCGGCCCGTTCGCCCTGCCGCTGTCTCCCGGCCCACCGGCCCGGGACGCCGCAGAAGGGAGCGACGGGAGCACGGTCGGCGGCCACGGGCTGCGCCTTGCCGAAGTGCTCACCGACCGCATCGAAGTGCACCCGAACCCGGGCGGCCGGGGCACTATGGTCGTTCTGGCCGCTTCCCTGGACCGCTCGCCCTTTCTGCCTCGCTGACCCACGCGGCCACCTGGCTGCGGCTGGCGAATGCCAGCTTGGCAAGGATGCGCTCCACATGGCCCTCGGCGGTACGCCGGGAAATTACCAGCGTCTCCGCGATTTGACGGTTCGTCATCCCTTGGGCGACGAGTCCGGCCACCTCCCACTCGCGCCGGGAGAGCCCCGCTGCCGATGCCGCAGCGGGGACGATGGGAGGGCCGGCAGCGGACCGGCCCGATGGTCCGGTATCGGCCCGCCCGGGAACGGCCTGGCCCTGCGGAGCCCCGGGCCGGTCGCTCAAGGCGTACTCGACGGCCTCCGGCAAGGACAGCTCCTGCCCGCGTCGGTGCGCCTGTTCATAGGCCCGGTCACCCAGTGCCGTGCGGGCCTGCCGTTCGCCCACCCGGCCCTGCCCCACCCGCAGCGCTCCGGTCAGCGGTTGGTGCTCGGTGGCATGCCGAATGCGGTGGACCGCGCCTTGCAGCACGGCCGCCCGTTCGGCCTCCCCCCGGGAGACGGCGATGGCTGCCAGCAGATCGAGAGCCCTGCCGGCGGCGTACGGCTCATGGGCCACATACGTGAGCCGCAGGCACCGCCGAGCGCTTTGGGCGGCGCCGTTCTGGTCGCCCAGTACCCCGCGGGCCATGGCGAGCGTACACAGGACGTACGAACGGGCCCACTGCTCGCCGTACGCCTCGCAGACGGCGAGGGCCTCCTCACACAAGGGCAGGGCGCGCTCGGGCCCGCCCCGGAAGATGAGCGTGCAGGCGATCTCCACGCGGCTCAGGACGTGGAAGCACAATTCGCGCTGCCCCCGAGCGTCCCGGGCGACGAGGACGGGCAGCGGATCGATGGCCGGCAGCTCCTGCGGCTTGAGGACCTGTCCCGAGGGGGTACCGGCCAGCACGGCAGCGGAACGAGTGAGGATCACCCAGATCACGCCGGCCACCCAGACCGCCCGGGTCGGTGCGCCGATCGCCTTCCCGTCCTCGCACGAGGCCAGGCGCCGCCACCAGTGCCGCATCTCCGCCCACGTGCCGCGTTCGGCCCAGCAGAACCACAGGGCCGCCACCAGTCGCCGACCGATCCGGGACTCGCCGGGAGTGACCAGGCAGAAGTCCAGGGCGGCACGTACATTGTCGTGCTCGGCCCGTAGGCGGGCGACGATGGCGGGCTGGTCGGGGCCGAACCACTGGCGTTCCAATGTTTCGACCAGGCGCAGGAAGTGGTCGCGGTGCCGACGGCGGACGACGGCCGCCCGGCCCAGCTCGGTCAGCCGCTCCAGACCGTACTGGCGCAGCAGCGCGAGCATCCGGTACCGAGCCGTGCCACCGGCTTCCTCCTTGGCCAGGACGGACTTCTCCACCAGCCCGGCCACGGTGTCCAGCACCTCCCACCGACCAAGGCCGACACCGTCGCAGACCGTCTCCGCCGCGCTCAGGTCGAAGCTGCCGGCGAACACCGACAGCCCGGCCCAGGCCCGCTGCTCCTCGGAAGTGCACAGGTCGTAACTCCAGTCCACGGCCGAGCGCAGCGTCCGGTGGCGGGGCGGGGCGATAGGGCTGCCGGAGGTGAGCAGCCGGTACCGGTCATCCAGCCGTTCGTCGAGCTGTTCGATGCCCAGGGCCTGCATCCGTACGGCGGCCAGCTCGATCGCGAGCGGCAGCCCGTCCAGGCGATGGCACACGCGGACCACGGCCGCCTGGTTCTCCTCGGTGATCTCGAAGTCGGGGGCCACGGCGGTCGCGCGGTCGGCGAAGAGCTGCAGTGCCGGGAAGTGCAGGGGAGCCGTACCGCCCGGTGGTGTGCCGGGAGCCGGGGTGCGCAGCGGCCCCACCGGGAGTAGGTGCTCCTCGGTGAGGCCGAGGCGGTGGCGGCTGGTGGCGAGCACCTGCACACCCTCCGCAGCTGCGAGAACGCTGCCGATCAGGATTGCGCAGGCGCTCCGCAGGTGCTCGCAATTGTCCAGGACCAGCAGCAGCCGCCGCCGGTGCAGGTGCTCGCGCAGGGCCTCTTCCGGTGGTCGGCCGCTGTCGTCATGGACGGCGAGTGCATCTGCGACGGCGTGCGGGACGAGTGCGCTTTCCTGGACCGCGGCCAGCGGCACCAGCCACACGCCGTCGGAGTAGGCACGGGCGACCTGCTCCGCCAGGCGCGCCGCGAGGCGGGTCTTGCCGACGCCGCCCGGACCGGTCAGCGTCAGTAACCTGGTCTCGGACAAGAGCCGCTTCGCCGTTGCCAGTTCCTGCCGTCGGCCCACAAAGCTGGTCGCTTCCGCGGGAAAGCCGGCAATGCGCCGCGCTCTCGATCCGGCCACGGTCGGTCACGCCCTCTACAAGTGGCGATGTGCCTGTCCCTCCCCGAGGCTAGTGCTTTGCCACCGGACGGTGCTGCACTATCTGGCCGTTCATTAGGCAAGTCATGTGTCGGGGTTGAAGTGTCGACTTCGAACAGGAAGCGGAACTTGGGCCAGATCTCGGTCGCGGACCGCCCGCGCTGCGCACGCCGCTCTCGCGCTTTCGCGCGCTGGGGCCCGCGGACCGCGACGTTCGATCTGCTTCCTTCCCCGCGACGTTCCCGGAGACGAAGTAACGCGGCTGACCGGCCTGCGGGTCCTACCGCCCTTCGATCAGGGCGTGGGCGCAATGCGCGGTACACGTCGATGATCCCGGTAATGGAAATGGCTCACGCGCGGCGCCCTCTTCCGGCCATTGCGCAAATGGCCGAAGCCACGCCCCCCGTATCGCGGACACCGTCCGTCGACTGCACGAGGTGCGCACGCCCCCTGCGGAGCTGTTGGCCCATCTCACCCAGCAGGTTCCTCGGCGGCGGAGAGACGAGGAAGATGCCTGCGATGTGGAGTCCGGCAAGGTGGATGGTCGCACCTCGCTTCGGGGGACGGTCCGCCAACAGCGGTTCGATCCGGGCCCGTTGGGCGTCAGCCAGCGGCACGGCCAGACCAACGATCCGATGATCTAATTGAAACGGCCTAGCGGCGCCGCAACCGGGTGAATGCCGGGCATAGCGGGGATTCCTTCCCGGTGAACGGAGGCCCGTCAAGGCCGATAGCATCGGGGGTTCGACGTGATGCCGAATGCTGGACGGAGTGGGTTGTGGCACGACCGCGTGTGGGTGTGGCGGTGCTGACGATGGGCAATCGGCCGGCCGAAGTGCGGGCTCTGCTCGACTCGGTGGCCAAGCAGAGCGAGACCGCCGCGCGAGTGGTCGTGGTCGGCAACGGCTCCCCGCTACCGGAGTACCCCGACTGGGTGACGACGGTGGAGCTGGCGGAGAACCTCGGCGTTTCCGGGGGCCGTAACGTCGCGATGGAACGGCTGCGGGCGTTCGGTGACGTGGATGTGCTGGTGGACCTGGACGATGACGGGCTGCTGGTGGACGCGGACGTCTTCCGGCGGATCGCCGATCTGTACGAGGCGGACCCGAAGCTCGGCATCGTGTCGTTCCGGATCGCGGACGAGACCGGCGAGACGCAGCGGCGGCATGTGCCCCGGCTCCGCGCGAAGGATCCGATGCGCCGGGGTCTGGTGACCACTTTCCTCGGAGGCGGGCACGCGCTGTCCATGCCGATGCTGGATCAGATCGGCGGGTGGCCGGAGGAGTTCTTCTTCACCCACGAGGAGACCGATCTGGCCTGGCGGGCGCTGGATGCGGACTGGAAGGTCCTGTACGAGCCGGAGCTGTTGCTCCAGCACCCGAAGACCAGCCCGGCCCGGCACGCGGTCTACTACCGGATGACGGCCCGCAACCGGGTCTGGCTCGCCAAGCGCCACCTGCCCGCTCTTCTCGTCCCCGTCTACCTGGGCATCTGGACTGTCCTCACCCTCGTCCGCACCCCCTCCCTGGGCGGCCTGCGAGCCTGGGCCGGCGGCTTCGTCGAGGGTGCGCGGGAGGCGTGCGGGGTGCGGCGTCCCATGCGCTGGTCCACGGTGTGGCGCATGACGCGCCTGGGCCGCCCGCCGGTCATCTGACCGCCCCCGTCGACAAAGCGATCCAGCGGCGCCAACCTCTGTTGTCCGCGCCCCGCTGTCGGCCCGCCGTGCCCAGCGGATCCGCCGATGCCGGAAGCCGTGGAGCCACGCCCGGTCGGCCAAAGAATGTCCCGGTCGGCCAATGCGTGGCCGACCGGGACATCGGGCTCAGGCGAGATCGAACCGATCGAGGTTCATCACCTTGTCCCACGCTGCCACGAAGTCACGTACGAACTTCTCTCCCGCGTCCTGGGACGCGTAGACCTCGGAGAAGGCACGGAGCTGGGAGTGCGAACCGAAGATGAGGTCGACGGCGGTGGCGGTCCACTTCACCTCGCCCGTGGCACGATCCCGGCCTTCGAACACGTTCTCATCCGAGGCCGACGTCTTCCACTCCGTACCCATGTCGAGCAGGTTGACGAAGAAGTCGTTGGTCAAGGTCTCCTGCCGGTGCGTGAAGACGCCGTGCGGGGAACCCTTGAAGCCGGTGTTCAGCGCCCGCATGCCGCCGATCAGCACCGTCATCTCGGGAGCGGTCAGTGCCAACAGGTTGGCGCGGTCCAGCAGGAGAGTCTCCGGTGACAACTTCTCTTCCGCCCGAAGGAAGTTGCGGAACCCGTCCGCCTTGGGTTCGAGCACGGCGAACGACTCCACGTCGGTCTGCTCCTGCGAGGCGTCCGTGCGCCCCGGTGCGAACGGGACCGTGATGTCGTACCCGGCGTTCTTCGCGGCCTGCTCGACGGCCGCGCACCCGCCCAGGACGATCAGGTCGGCGAGGGACACCTTCTTGCCGCCGGTGGCCGAGCCGTTGAAGTCCTGCTGGAGCTGTTCGAGGGTCCGCAACGCCTCGGCCACCTCGGGCAGGTCGTTGACCTCCCAGTCCTTTTGCGGCGCGAGCCGGATCCGCGCCCCGTTGGCCCCGCCGCGCTTGTCGGTGGCGCGGAAGCTCGCCGCCGCCGCCCAAGCGGTGGTGACCAGCTGGGAGATGGACAGTCCCGAGGCGAGGATCCGGCTCTTGAGAGCAGTGATGTCCGCGTCCGCGATCAGCTCGTGATCGACCTCGGGGACGGGGTCCTGCCACAGCTGCGGCTCGGGAATCCACGGACCGAGGTAGCGCGAGATCGGGCCCATGTCGCGGTGCAGCAGCTTGTACCACGCCTTGGCGAACGCCACCGCGAGCTTGTCCGGGTTCTCGTGGAAGCTCTTCGTGATCGGCGCGTAGACGGGGTCCAGCTTCAGCGCGAGGTCCGTCGTCAGCATCATCGGAGCGTGCCGCTTCGACGGATCATGAGCATCGGGCACGGTGTCCCTGGCCGACGGATCCGTGGGGGTCCACTGATGCGCACCGGCGGGACTGGTCGTCAGCTCCCAGTCGTACTTGTACAGGTTGTCCAGGTACCCGTTGTCCCACTTCGTCGGCTCGGAGGTCCATGCACCCTCCAGCCCACTGGTGAGCGCATGGGCGCCCTTGCCGCTGCCGTACGAGTTCGGCCAGCCGAGGCCCTGCTGCTCGATGGGGCAGCCCTCGGGTTCCGGGCCGATGTACTCGGGATCGACCGCACCATGACACTTACCGAACGTGTGGCCGCCGACGATGAGCGCAACCGTCTCCTCGTCATTCATCGCCATGCGCCCGAATGTCTCGCGAATGTCCCTAGCAGCAGCCATCGGATCCGGGTTGCCGTTGGGCCCCTCCGGATTGACGTAGATCAGCCCCATCTGCACGGCGCCCAAAGGACCGGCGAGTTCCCGGTCGCCGCTGTAGCGCTCATCTCCGAGCCAGGTGTCCTCGGGCCCCCAGAAGATTTCCTCGGGCTCCCAGATGTCCTCTCGCCCGAAGCCGAACCCGAACGTCTTGAACCCCATGGATTCCATGGCACAGTTGCCGGCGAAGACCAGAAGATCGGCCCAGGAGATTTTCCGGCCGTACTTCTGCTTGACCGGCCAGAGCAAACGGCGCGCCTTGTCGAGGCTCGCGTTGTCCGGCCAACTGTTGAGCGGGGCAAAGCGCTGAGCGCCGGCACCGCCACCGCCCCGGCCGTCGGCGATACGGTACGTTCCCGCGGCATGCCAGCTCATCCGGATGAAGAGCGGTCCGTAGTGGCCGTAGTCGGCAGGCCACCAGTCCTGCGACGCCGTCATCACCTCGAAGACGTCCTGCTTCAGTGCGTCGAGGTCCAGGGTCGCGAATTCTTCGGCGTAGTCGAAATCCGCGCCCATCGGATTGGACCGGGGACAGTGCTGGTGGAGAACCTGAAGGTCCAGCTGATTCGGCCACCAGTCCCGGTTCGTCCTGGGCCGAGCCGGCGTGGGGGCCGGGGAGGGGATTGCTGGGTTCTCGCTTTCGCTGCCGGACACGTCCGTCCTTCTTCCTGTCTCGGTGTTCCTTCTGCTGACTGCTTGTTCGTGACGTTGGTCGCTGATGTTGCTTGCTTGCCGGTGTCGAGTACCGTGCTCCGCGCGCGTAACGCGTCGTGGCACCCGCCGACTGGAAACGCCTGGCCAGACCCGCGGCAGTCAACGCGGGGCCGGCGGCCGGCGGAGATCATTCCTCCCGCACGACGCGGATGACCGTCCCTCTATCGGCGCCCGTATGGTCGCGCACCACAGAGCGCACCGCTACGAGAACACGCAGAGCACCCGCCACGAAACAAGCACTCAAACCCCGAACCCGTTCGGTCCTGCCTCAACGGCCGACGACGAATATCTGATCATCATGATCACCTCGCCGATGTGAAAAGCGGTTGGGCGCCGCCGCCGCTTGCGCCCGATCTGCGACTCGAAGCCGCCCGCCCTCGCCGGTCAGCGCGATGCCCACCAGCTGGGCCGCGCCGGCAGCCGCGCGGTGGCCGGCTGCCTCAGGTTGGCTTGCGCCAGACGGAGATGTGTTTTGGGGAGTCCTGGGTGAATGGGGTCCCGTTCCAGTCTGCGACACGGCGTTCCAGTTCGAGGCCGGCGATTCGGGCCATCAGGTCGAGTTCTGCCGGCCAGGCGTACCGGTGGCGGGAGCTGTCACGGCGGTAGCGGCCGTCTTCGCCATCGTGGGTGAGGTGGTGCGAGACGAGAATCTGTTCGACCAGGTCGAAGGTGTCGAAGCCGAGATGCCGCTCGGAGACGTCGAACGGCACCGCGACCTGGCCGGGCGGCAGAAATCGCAGTGGCGGCACGCCCAGCTCGATGACGAAGCGGCCGCCGGGTGCCAGATGCCGTGCGGCGTTGCGGAAGCACTCGACCTGCTCGTCCTGCGTGAGCAGGTTCGTGATGGTGTTGTAGACGAGGTAGACCAGGGTGAATTCGCCCGGGACGACGGTGGTGGCCATGTCGCCGATGGTTACCGGGAGCGTGTCCTCGTCGGTCTTGCGCCGCAGGACCGCTGCCATGTGCTCGGACAGTTCAATGCCCACCACCTGCACGCCGCGTTCCCGGAGCGGGACGCCCACCCGTCCGGTTCCGATGGCGAACTCCAGAGCCCGGCCGTCTCCGGCGAGCTCGGCGAGGAAGGCGAGAGTCGGTCCGAGGACGGCGGCCGAGGACATCTCGGTCTCCTCGGCGTCGTAGCGGTCGGCGGTCGCACGGGTCCACAGCTCACTGCTCGTCACGGGCGGACACTCTGCCGGGTACCCAGGCATGCTGTCGACGCATTTACCTCCTTCCCATTCCGTTCCGAAATTCCGTTCCGGATTCCGTTTCGAGCAGCCGGCTCACCTCATGAGCCCTCTACCTCAGCTCTCGGTCGGAGTAAGGGTGACGAAGTCTGCGTTCGAGGGGTCGAGGCAGACGGCCAGGCGGCCGACGCCTTCTGCGTTGTCGGGGCCCATCTGTACGCTGCCGCCGTTCTCGGTGACCTTGGCCACCGCGGTGTCGCAGTCGGGGACGTTGAAGACCGGGTGCCAGTACGGTCGTCCGTTTGCCAGGGCGAGGTGTTCCTTGGGGAGTTGCATGAGTCCGCCCTGCATGCGGTTCTCGGGCAGTCCGGCGGGGGTGATCAGGGAGTACGTGCCCCCGCCGCCGGGCAGCTCCATGTCGCTGAACTGCCAGCCGAAGATGCCGCCGTAGAACTCCTTCGCGGCCGTGGCGTCGCTGGTGTACAGCTCGGTCCAGGACAGCGAGCCCGGCTGGTCCACCAGCTCGAAGCCCTTGTCCGTGCCCGGCTGCCAGACGGCGAACTGGCCGCCCAGCGGGTCGCTGAACTGGGCCATCCGGCCCCAGTCGTCGAGGTCCATCGGCGCCACGCGCACCGTGCCGCCCGCGCGTTCGACGGCCTGGGTCGTGGCGTCCGCGTCGGTGACGCTGAAGTAGATCATCCAGGCCGGGCGCGCGCCCTGTTCGGTGAGCTTGCCGAGCCCGGCGACGATCTTGCCGTCCTTCCGGAACATGCCGCCTTCCATGTCCTCGCCCTCACCCATGGATTCGTACTCCCACCCGAGCACGGTGCCGTAGAAGGCCGCGGCGGCGCTGACGTCGGGAGCGCCGAGGTCGAGCCAGCAGGGGGAGCCGGGGACGAAGTCCGTGGTGATCATGGTGATGATTCCCTTCCGTGGATAGAGATAGAGATAGAGATGGAGACAGAGATGTAGGGCCTGTCTGTGTCCAGCGTTGCACCGGGCACTGACAAGCGCCCGTCAGCCGCTCTCCACGGGCGTCACGAGTTGCGTACGCTGTGTCGCCGTCCGACGATGGGCATCGGACACGCCCCGGGCAGGTTGATGCGATGAGTAACGCGTTGTATGCGCTGGGCAGCGGGTATCGCGGCCCCTTGGACGTCACCACCGCGGCCGTCGTCGTACTGAATGCCCGCGACACCGTCATCGGCTGGAGTCCGTCGGCGCAGGCCCTGCTCGGGTATCAGCGGAGCGAGATCGTGGGGCGTTCCTTCGCGTCCCTTTCCACAGAGTCCGGAGTGTCAGTGCCGGTGCCGGCTCCGGGGCAGCCGCTGGAGGTGCGGCACCGTAACGGGCGGGTCCTGCGGTTGGCGACAGAGGTCTGCTCACTGGGGTACGACCCGGAGTACGACGCCCCGGAACAGCCCGCCCGCGTCCTCCTGGCGGCCGACCTGGACGAACTGCGGCAGTGGGAGGCCGGCCAGGCGATGTTGCGCGGGCTGATCACCCAGTCGCCCGTAGGGCTGAACATCTACGACACCGAGCTGGGGGTCGTCTGGGCGAATACCGCGGCCGGCCGGGAGATGGCCGGACCGATCGCGCAGTACGTGGGCACGCACGTGGACGAGCTGTTCCCGGGCGGCGAGGTGCTCTCCGAAGACCAGCCGCGAACGCTGGAGCAGGTCGTACGACGGGTCCTCGCCACCGGCGAGACGGTCGTCGACCTGCACTACCGGGCCCGCTTGCTCTCCGACCCGGAGCAGGAACGCGTCTGGTCCTGCTCCTACTACCGGCTGCAGGACGCGTACGGCAATCCGCTGGGGGTGTGCGAGGAGTCCGTCGACATCACCGACAGGTACCAGGCTCAGCAGCGGCTGGACCTGCTGGTACGCGCCGGACAGGCGATCGGCACGACGCTGGATGTGACGGTGACGGCCCGCGAACTCGCCGAGGTGGCGGTACCGCGGTTCGCCGACGCGGTCACCGTCGATCTGCTGGAAGATGTCCTGAGTGCAGGTACGGATATGGGTACGGGCACGGGTACGGGTACGGGATCGCCGGTGCCCGGGGTGGCCGGCGCGTCTGGAGTACCCCGTCTGATTCGCGCACCGGACCGGCGGCCGAGCAACTATTCCGGCACGTCGCCACAGATGCGGAGCCTGCTCGCGGGCCACCCCGTGATGGAGCGGCTTGCGACGGACGAGGCTGCCGAGGGGCCATCCGGGACGGAGACCGCAGCCGCGGAGCGCCGCCCGGATTCCGTCCGCTGGGCGCTCGTCGTCCCGCTGCGGGCCGAGGAGACCGCGTTGGGAGTGGTGACGTTCCTGCGGGACGGGCGCCCCGGGGAGTTCGACGCCGGTGAGCGCGAGCTGGCCGACGAACTGGCCAAGCGCACCGCCGTATGCATCGACAACGCGCGACGCTTCGCCCGTGAGCGCGGCGCTGCCCTCACACTCCAGCGCAGCCTGCTGCCCAAGCTCCCGCCCTCGCAGACCGCGGTGGACCTGGCGTACCGCTATCTGCCCGCGGACAGCCGGGCCGGGGTCGGCGGGGACTGGTTCGACGTGATTCCGCTCTCGGGTACGCGGGTCGGCCTGGTCGTCGGAGACGTCGTCGGCCATGGGCTGGGGGCGGCCGCCACGATGGGCCGGCTGCGGACGTCCGTACGGGCACTGGCCCGGCTGGACCTGGCCCCCGACGAGCTGCTCTCCCGCCTCGACGACCTCATCTGCCAGGTCGCCAAGGAGGACAAGGAAGAGCTCGTCGGCCGGGCCGCCAGGGAAAGCGAGGCCACCCGGAACAGTGCGTCCGAGGCGGACGGAGCCCGGGGCGCGACCTGCCTCTACGCCGTGTACGACCCGGTGTCGGGCAGGTGCAGCATGGCGAGTGCCGGGCATCTGCCTCCCCTGGTCGTCGCCCCCGGCACCGGACACGTCAGCCATCCGGACCTGGAGCCCGGGCCGCCCCTGGGGGTGGGCGGGCTGCCCTTCGAGAGCACGGAGGTCGAGCTGCCCGAGGGAGGCCTCCTCGTCCTGTTCACCGACGGTCTCGTCCACGCGGCCGACCGGGACGTCGATGCCGAGGTCCGCCGCCTCGGCGACATCCTCGCCGAGCCCGCGAGGCCTCTGGAGGAGCTGTGCGACCGTGCCGTGACGACGCTGCTGCCCGGACCGGTGTCGGACGACGCGGCCCTGCTCGTCGCCCGTACGCGACGACTCGGCCCGGAGCAGAGCATCGTATGGGAGTTCGAAGCCGATCCGGCGACCGTTGCCCAGGCGCGGAAGGCCACCACCGAGCAACTGGGCCGGTGGGATCTGGAGGAGCTCGCCTTCACCACGGAGCTGGTCGTCAGCGAGCTGGTGACCAACGCGATCCGGTACGCCGGCGGGCCGATCCAGCTCCGGCTCATCCGCGACCAGACCCTCATCTGCGAGGTCTCCGACACCGGTCACACCTCACCGCATCTGCGTCACGCGGCCAGTGACGACGAGGGTGGGCGCGGCCTCTTCCTCATCGCGCAGATGACCGGGCAGTGGGGCACGCGCTATACGCCGACCGGCAAAACCATTTGGGCCGAGCAGGCCCTTCCTTGAGAGACCGGCGACGCCGGCCAAGGGGGCTTCAGAGGCTGCCCGTTCGCTCGTTGGCGAGACGCGTGCTTCCCGCGCTCGTACTGTTTCCCGCAGTGTTGACGACGTTGCGGGAGGGGACAGTCGTGGTGAAGTCGCGTGCTGAGCACGATTTCGTGGTCGTGGGGGCCGGATCGGCCGGCAGTGTGATCGTTCGGCGGTTACTGGACGCGGGCCACTCGGTGCACGTTCTGGAGGCCGGACCGGTCGACGACGACGAGCGGGTGCACAGCCCGCTGGGCTGGCCGCAACTGCTGCAATCGCCGCTGGACTGGGCGTCTATGACGGTGCCTCAGAGGCACGCCAACAACCGGTCGTTGTACTGGCCGCGGGGTAAGGTGCTGGGCGGATCGAGTTCGCTCAACGGGATGATCTACATACGCGGGCACCGCAGCGACTACGACGCGTGGGCGTACGAGGGGTGCACCGGCTGGGACTGGGACAGCGTGCTCCCTCTGTTCAAGCGGTCGGAGGACCACGTCGACGGCGAGAGCGCGTGGCACGGCAAGGGCGGCCCCTTGCCCGTCAGCAGAATCACCGAACTGCACCCGACCGCAACTGCCTTCGTGGAGGCGGCCGTTGCCCTCGGGCATGAGCGGACGGACGACTTCAACGGCGATGACATGGTCGGCGTCGGTTTCAACCACGCGACCGTCCGCGACGGGCGCCGCATGAGCGCCTGGCAGAGCTTTGTCGCCCCGGTGCGGGACAACCCGTCCCTGACCGTGACCACCGGTGCCCGCGTGCACAGGGTCCTGTTGGAGGGCGGCCGGGCGGTCGGAGTCGAGTACGCCGCGGAGGGACGCCTGCATCGCGCCCACGCCGCCGCCGAGGTGGTACTGAGCGGCGGCGTCATCGGTTCGGCGCAGGCCCTGTTGCTGTCCGGTATCGGCCCCGCCGCGCACCTCCGCGAGGTCGGCGTCGACATCGCCGTGGATCTGCCGGGCGTCGGGGAGAATCTGCACGACCATCTGCTCGTGAGCAATGTGTACGAGGCGTCCCGCCCGCTGCCGCCCGGCAAGGCGAACCTGCTCGAAAGCCAGCTCTTCACTTCCACCGACCCGCGCCGCCCCGGTCCCGACCTGCAGCCCGTGTTCCTGCACCTGGTCTACCCCGCCGAGTCGTACTCCGTGCCGGAGCACGGCTACACCATCGCCCCGGGCATCGTCAGGCCGCTGTCCCGCGGCACACTGCGGCTCGCCTCGGCCGATCCGGAGGCCGCGCCGCTGCTGGACCCGAACGTCCTCGCCGAGCGGTACGACCTCGAAGCGCTCGTCGACGCAGTGGAGTTGTGCCGGGAGATCGGTGGCCAGCGCGCCTTCGACGCCTGGCGCAAGGCGGAAGTGGCGCCCGGGCCGGAGGCACGCACCCGGGACGATCTGCGGGAGTACGTACGGCGTGCGGTCGGCACGTACCACCATCAGGTCGGCACCTGCAGGATGGGACAGGACAACCTCGCCGTCGTGGACCCCGAGCTGCGCGTGCGCGGCGTGCGGGGACTCCGCGTGGCGGACGCCTCGATCATGCCGTCCGTCCCCTCCGGCAACACCAACGCCCCGTCGATCATGATCGGCGAGAAGGCTTCGGATCTCCTCCTGGCCACCGCCTCATGACCCGTCACCCACGCCGTACCGTCTCTCGCCGTACTACCACTACCTGACGTCGCCGAACTCGCTCAGTACGCCCGAGGGGGCCAGGCGGGAGATGTAGTGCGTCGGCATGTGGTCGTCGAAGGAGTACTTGAACGGCAGGGTCCGCGTCAGGTTGAGTTTGACGGCGACGAACGCGAGGGGTGCCACGAGTGTGAAGCCGGACAGGTTCTGCATCGAGCCCGAGCGGGCCGCGCCGGTGCGCTCGTGCCACCCCTCGTGCCGCTGCGGCGGCACGCTCGTCGCCCACCGCGCGGCCGCGCCCATCCACCGCAGAGCCTGCTTCGGCAGGCAACATCCCACCCGTAATACGTCGCGACCGATCGATTCGTAGGCAGGGACCGCCGGGTCGGGTCGTGGCCCTTGGAGCAGCTCTCCCAGGGTCTCCAGGATGTCGCCCGGGAGTGACGCCAGCTCGTCGACCGCGTCGCTGAGCCGGGAGAACGCCGTATTCACCGGGCTCATGGCCTTCTCGTACCGGAATTCGCGTCCGAACGGCGCGTACCGGCCGACGGGGCGGGGCGGGAGATGCGGTACGGCGTCGCGGAAGTAGACATAGCGCAATACGCGGTCGCGGAGCACGTGGATGCCGCGGTTGTCCACCGCCTGCTCGCAGGCGTGGGCGAAACCGGGATCGCCGATCAGGGGCTGCCCGAAGGTGTAGACGGCTTCGAGCTTGTCGGCGATGTGCCTGTACACGGGCTCCTTGACCAGCACGACTGCCATGAGCGCGGCCATGGCGCCGCCGAGGCTGTGCCCGGTGATGTACAGCTTCTGCAGTTTCTCGCCTGCGTCGTCCCCGTCCTCGGGCAGGATGGACTGCCCCTTGACGGCCCTGTCCAGCGCCTCGATGACCAGGTGGCGCGTCACACGCATGTTGCGGTAGAAGCCGGCGTGGACGTAGTGCTCGGTACCGTCGAGGTCGATGGAGAGCCGCTCCGGGGAGACGTCTGCGTCGGCGAGGTAACTGATGACGTCTTCCGGTTGCGTACCCCGGTAGCAGAGGATGGCCACTCGGCGGTCCTCACTCTGTACGAGATACGCCGTGGAGGCTACGAACAGCGCGTCCACCCGCTGTTCAAATGCTTGGCAGCGATTGCGCTGCAGCCCCATCCGCTCCATGATCATTTGCACTGTCCGCGGGTCTGCGTGCGGCATGGGACCGGCATAGGAGTACGCGGAACAGGTCGCCATCACATGCGGGACGATGCCGCTCGGGTCCGGGTGCTTGGTGACCGAGAGCAGGTAGTCGGTCAGGCCGGGGTAGACGGGGAAGCTGCCCGGTGTGCGCAGTGTCGCGTCGGGCGGCTTGAGCGGACGGAGTCCGGCAGAACGCTGATCACGGTGTCCGGCAGCACCAGAACCGTTGGCCTCGGCTTCATGCATGGCAGCCTCACTCGACATGGCTCACTCGACAGGGCCGCTGAAGCAGCATCGGTGAAGTACGAGCACACCACCGGCCGGCTTGGGCGTCAATCGGGTCGTTGGGCCCGTGTGCCTGCACGTCCTTCGTGCTCCGACAGAGCTCTCCCTGTTCCCGGCCAGTGGGGCTAAAGTTGGACAAGGCGCCGCCTTCCAGGGGGAGGAGAGGGGGTGGTGCGTGATGAGTGTTGCGGACAGTCTCAGTGCACTGCGGGACGCGGTGCGGGAGTTGGTGCGAGCGCCGGCGCGGCCGCCGTTGTGGACATGTATCGATCCCGCGCGGGTGGACCGGCCACCGGACCCCGGGACACTCGACCCCGGACGGGACTACTTCGAGGTCCGGATCAATCATCTCCACCTCGCTCACGGACAGAAGTGGTTCAGTCAGTTCACCCCGGTCGTGTTCATCGCCGTCGAGTTCGTGCACGACGGTGCCCAGGTCGTCGTGCCCGCCATGGTCGGCCCGGGGCTCATCCAGCGGCACGGCGTGGAGACACCGCAGGGGATCGTGGTCGCCAACACCCGTGTCGCCGGGCCGCAGCCCACCCCGCCCGGTGGCCTCGCGCTCTCCGTCGTGCTGTACCGGCTGCAGACCGGCAACACCGCCCAGCCGTTCCTCGACGTGCTGCAGGGCGCCGCCGGGTCCCTCGACCTGGTGGCCGGAATCGCTCCGTACACCGCGCTGGCCAAGGTGGTCGTGGGCGGGGTGGACGCCCTGGTGGGTGGCGACCAGCCGGTGCTCGCCCGGCGGGACGAGTTCGAGCCCGGCCTGCGCCCCGCGCATTACGCGCTGGTCGATCCCGGAGACGGGATCGACCCGGCGGGCCTGCACGTCAGGGAGGGGGAACTCGCACAGCGCGTGAACGGCCGGCTGGTGCCGCTGCGCGAGGTGGACTACGTCCTCTACAGCGTGGCACGGGTGCGTCCGGAGAATGTGGATGTCACCCGGCTCCCGCTGTACCGCGTGTGGCAGGACGTCGTGCAGCAGGCAACGGAAGCGGTCACCGACGAACGGTGGCTCGGGACCAAGGCCGGCATGGCCACGCTCACCGGCCTGCTGTACTCCAGCCCCGACCTGACGTGGGAGCACGCCGACTCGCTGCGGGAGCAGTGGACGGGCACCATGGTGGACCTGCGTGAGCGGGCCCTCCGCCTCGCCCACCTTTCGGACGCAGGGACTGCGCCGGACCCGGCCCGCGCCCGGGCCCTCGCGGTGTTGGATCTGTAGGCGGAGGCGCGCCATGGTCACCGCCACGCTCACGCTGCTCGACGACTCCCACGGCGAGTACGAGGACGACGTCCTCTACCGGCGTGAGGTGGACAAGCACGTACGTGCTCCGCTGGGCGGCGGCCGGCTCCTGCATGACACAGTAAAGGTGCTGAACCGATGGGTGGCCGACTACGAGCACTGCCGGCGCGATGAATTCACCCTGCTCGGCCGGTGCCTGTACGCCATCGCCTTCGGGACGGACGACCAGGGCCCGCAGGGCGGTGCTCCCTTGCTGCGACAGGCCTTCGAGGAGGCCTACGCCCTGTACACGAAGCACCGCGATCTCGGGCGCGCGTTCTTCCGGCTGCGCCTCGTCATCCGCCGCGAGGCACGGGAACTGGGCCGCTACCCCTGGGAGTTCCTCTTCATGCCCCGTCCGGAAGGGGGCGGGTTCTTCCTCGCCGGTGAACACACCGAACTGGTGCTGAGCAGGTACGTCCCCAACAACGACGTCCTTGTTCCGGAGGCGGATGGGACCCCGCTGCGGATTCTCGTGGTGGACTCCCGCCCGAACTCCCCGGGCCTGGCTCAAGCCAAGCCGGACAACCTGATCGAGGCTGTCGAGAAGCTGCGCTCCGCCGACACCGTGGTGGACGTCGTGGATTCCCCGACTCGTACCCAGCTGCGCGCCAAGATCCTCGAACGGCCCACGCACATCCTGCACTTCATCGGGCACGGCCGAGCAGGGGCACTCGCCCTCAAGAAGGACGAGAAGGAGCTGCGGGCCGCCCGTGCCCTCCTCGAAGCTCGCCGCGCCAAGGGCGGCGACCTCACGGAGAAGGTCGACGAGGCGGACTGGGCCGACAGCGTGTCCGTCTGCAATCTGCTGCGCTCCGGACTGGACAGTCCGCCCGGGTCTTCCGATGTGCGTCCCTGTGGTCGGCTGATCTTCCTGCACGCTTGCGAAGGGGCACGCCCCGACGCCACCGAGGATTCGCTGCGCAGTTTCAGCAGCATCGCCCGTGATCTCGCCGACGGCGAGCGGGTCGCTGCCGTGGTGGCGATGCAGTACGACATCGGCATCGACGACGCCGAGCGCTTCGCCGTCCACTTCTACTCCCAACTGAGGGCCGGCAGCTGGCTGGACGAGGCCGTGAGCCTGGCCCGGTGCGAGCTCGGAGCGATGCCGGGGCGCGGTCGTAACACATTGGACCACCGCTGTTTCGGCACTCCTGTGATCTATGTGCGGCAGGAGTCGGCCTTCGCCCGGTACGCCGAGAGGTGGAAGAGCTCCCGGGGCGACAGCCAGGGTGTGGCGAGTGGGACGGCGCCCGAGGGCAATAAGCGCTGCCCGAACACCAACTGCCGGGACACCTTCCTCATCCCGGGCCAGACGCGGTGCCACGTGTGCAGCTCGCAGGTGACGGACTGCCCCGTGCTCGGCTGCTCGGGTCTGGTCATGACAGCGCCCGGCTCCGAGTGCACCGAGGGCGACTTCAGGATGCCCGGCCGAAAGGAGCGCGTGGTCAGCGACGCACGCGAGCAGGACGCCGCCGGAGCCGCGCGCCGTCCGCGCACCGCGCCGAGGCCCGCAGGGTTCTGACCATGACCGTGACACCCGCTGCGACGCAGCCACGCAAGAGGACACCCCCATAGGAGGGACGATGTCCACTGCCCCGGTCCCCACCGCGTCCCTCCGCACCATCAGGGCGGACGCCTTCCGCGACGCCGCCCTCTCCGATGCGGACATGCACCGCGCCGCCGAGGCCCTGGAACCGCTGCGTGGCACGCCCGGTGACCGGGCCGAGGTGTACCGGATGCTGGAGCGACTGGACGCCTGCGCGGCGGAGTCGGCCGGTCAGCCACTGCTGCCGGTGCTCAATGCGGTACGCCACCGGGTCGTCGAGGTGCTGTGCGACACCGTGACCACCGACGTACGCACCGCACTGGAGCGCGGGCCGGAAGCCGGAGTGCAGGAGTGGCTGCAGTGCTACGCGGAGGCGATGACGAACTTCCGGGAGCCGGTGAACCACCACCTCCTCGACGCGTGGCTGCCGGCCGCCGTGCGGCACCGCCTCCGGCTGCCGGACCTGGTGAGGTGGACCGATGACGCGTACGCGCGGCGGTGGGTACGGTCCCGTCCGCTGCTGGAATACCTGCTCGATGCCGCGCAGTACCGCCCCTGCGTCCAGGTCGAGCTGCTGACCACGGCCGGAGAGCTGGCGCTGTACCTGCAGGGGGATCGTGAGCGGGCCAGGCACTGCTTCGACACCGCTGTGCGGGTGGGCCCGGAGGAGCCACGGGCCTGGGACGGCTTGGGACAATGGCTGCAGGCGGAAGGAGACCCGGACGGTGCGGAGAAGGCGTACCGGCGCGCCATCGAGGCGTGTCCGGAGCGCAACAGTGGGCACTACCGGCTCGGCCAGCTGGCCGAGGAGCGCGAAGAATTCGAAGCCGCCGAGGAGCATTATCTGCGCGCCGTCGAGACCGTGGGCTGCGACTCGGAGCACTACCGGTCGCTGATCGCGCTCTATGGCCGGCCTGAGCTGTACGAACACCGCAAAGGCCGGATCGAGCGGCTCGCCGCGCAGGCCAACGCGGCAGAGCCCGCCTGCCGGTACGAAACCCTCGTCGAACTCGGCAGGGCGTACGCGACCAACGGTGAACTCGAGCGGGCGAGACGGCACTTGCGCACCGCGGTCTATCTTCGCCCGAAGGCGTACAGCGCCCGTTGGGAGCTGGCCGATGTGTACCGCGTGGAGAACGACCTCGACCGTGCCGTGCGGGAGTGCCGGTGGGTGCTCCGGCAGGAGCCGGGATACTGGCCCGCCGTCTACCAGCTCGCGACGGTCTGTGCGGACCGACAGGACTGGGACCGTGCCATCGAGCTCTACGAGCAGGCCCTGACCTATCGTCCGCCACGGCTGGAGCCGTACCTCTACGGCGGCATCGCGATGGCGCATCTCGGCGCCGGCCGGCACGGGCGGGCGGACGTCGTCGCCCTCAACGGCCTGCGACTGTTTCCGGACAGTGCCTACTTGGTGCAAACAGCGGAGGAAATCGTCGAGCGGACGGCCGAGACGGAAGGGGAAGAGGCAGCCGAGCGGTTGCTGCGCGATGTCCGTGACATCAAGGGGAAGGACTACGAGGCGCAGTACCAGCACAGCCTCGTACGGCTGTACTGGGACGGGCCCGACTGGGACCGTGCGCGCGCGGCGCTGGAGCAGGCGCACGCGCTGGACAAGGACGACGCCTTGTACCGGGAACAGCTGGGCTCGCTGCTGAACCGGAAAGCCAACCGGGCCTACGAAAAGGACCGCTTCGCCGAAGCCGTCGATGACTACCGCGCGGCGCTGGAGCAGCTGCCCGAGGACGACGTGATCCACTCCAATCTGGCGCGCGCCCTGGAGCAGGGAATGAAGCAGGGCGGGCGGCGGGCGTCCGCCCTGCGCGAGGCCGTCGCCGCCATCACCCGGGCCGCTGAGCTGTCCGACGACCCGGAGTACAAGGTGCGCCGCTCCAAGCTGGAGTGGCTGGAGGACCTCGTGCGGCGGTACGGCGAACTCGTCGCGACGCCCGCGACGGGCGCCCCGGTCCGGATCGCCGTCGCCGACGACCTGGTGCCGCTGGTCAACCCGGCGGAGGGCGAGCGCGGCCGCAGATTCATGTTCGAGGACGTGCCCGCGGCGCGCGACCGGATACGGGAGGCGACGGGTTTTCCCGTGCACGGTTTCCGCTTCCGGGGCGGCCCCACCTTGGCCCCCGGCGGTTTCACGGTCAGCATTCAGGAGGACGAGGTGGCGCGGGGCACGGCCGCGGACCCGGTCTCGCTGCTCCGGCAGGTGTCGGCCGTGGTGCGGCAGCACGCCTGGCGGCTGCTGGGGTACGACGAGGCGGAGTGGTGGCTGGACGATGTCGCGCCCGGACGTCTGTCGCGGGACCGCCGGGGCCGGCGGATGGCCGCCACCCGGGTCCTGCGGGCGCTCGCCAGGGACGGCATACCGCTGACCCCCGAGGTGGTGGAGGTGCTGGCGGACAGCCCGGAGCTGGAGACGGCACCGGCGCGGACCGTGCGCCAGGTGCGGACCGAATTGCGCGCCACCCTGCCGGGGAACGCGGCCACCCGCCGCGTGCCGGTGCCGGAGTGGCTGGCGGAGTCCGGGCCGCTGCCGCTCGCCCCGGCGGACGAGCACCGGCTCGCCACGGAGCTGTGCGACCTCCTCGACGGCGAAGACGCCCCCGACCACGACGGCCGGATTGCCTTCGTCGCCTCGGACCCGGAACTGCGCCCGTGGTTGCAACGGTTCGCCGAGGGGGCCATCGGTCCCGGACAGGACCGGTGCGCGGGTGTGCTGGACACCGGCGAAGGAGCGAGCGATGAATGACGCCGTCGTCTGTCCGGTCAGGGTGTCGGTGCGTGGACCGCTGGCCTCGTGGCTGAGCACGGGATCCGGCAGGAAGCGGTGCTCCGGCGAAGTCGCCGCCCGGCTGGATCAGGTACTCCTGGATCTGGGCGTACCGGGCAGGACCGAGGCACAGGTCAGCGTGGTGCCACCGGAGTCGGCACCCGATCAGGCTCCGGCTCCCGAGGACTGGATCCAGCTGCATGTGTGCGAGGAGCGGTGCCGTTACCCGGCCGAACTCCTCGCCCGGCTGGCCGCCGCGCCGGACGGACGACAGCCCGAGAGCGTGCATCCGCCGCTGCCGGACTCGTGGTCGCGGCACGGCGGTGCCGCACCGGAGGAACGCGCTGCCGCGCTGGTGGCGGCGGTGTGCGCCGAGGCGGTCAAGCTGCGGCCCGCTGTTCTGCTCGGTCCGCAGCAGCTCGCGCGCGTCCGCGCACGGTACGCAAGCGCCGCTGCCGCCTCGCCGGACGGGTTGGCCGGTGTCCTGTCGGTACTGCTCGACCACGGCATCACCATCGACGATGTGACACCCCTCGGGGAAGACGCCGGAGGCTCCCGACAGACCGACCCGACGACTGTCGTGGAGTCGCTGCTGTCCAAGCTGTCCGCCCGTTTCGTGGACGTGCTGGTCCCCGAGGAGATCGCTCCGCTGCTGGGAAAGGGAGACGTGGGCGACGATACCGACCTGCTGGGCCGGGTGGCCGTCGAGATGTTCGAAGAACATGGACTGCTGACCCCGGCCATACGGGTGGTACCACCGGACGGCATCCCGGCCGGGTGCTTCGCGTTCCGGCTGAACTCCCTGGTGACCGCGCCGTACGCGGTTCTCGGTACGGACGAGGTCATGGTGAACGGCACCCCCGAAGACCTCGCCCACCTTGGAGTCGCGGCCCGTCCGGCGGTGAATCCGACCACCGGACTCCCCGGAGCGCTGGCTCCGGCCGCGGCGTCCCGGCAGCTGGCGGACAGCGGCTGGACCGTCCGGACGCCGGCGGAGCACATCGCGCTCTGCCTGGTGCAGGAGCTGCGCAGCCGGGCCGGCTGGCTGGTCCACCGGAACAAGGTGCAGGCCCAGCTCGATGTGCTGGAAGACGTGCTGCCCGCCGTGGTGGGCGCCGCACGGACCCGTGTCGACGCCGGCGAACTGGCGGTGCTGCTGCGGTCCTTGGCGACCGACGGCGTGTCGCTGCGCGATCTGTCACCACTGCTGGAGCGGATCATCGACGCCGGTTATGCGGGACCACGGCCCGACTCCGACCGCTTCCTGCTGCTGGACGATCCGGTCACCGCGGCCCGTACGGGCGTGGCGACCGGACCCGGCGACCCGGCATGGCTGGAGGCGTTCGTCCGTACCGGGCTGCGGTGCCAGATCGCCGCCCAGCACTCGGGAGGGCAGAACGCCCTGACGGCCTGTCTCCTGGCCCCGGAAATCGATGAGTTGCTGCGACAGCACTCCCATGCGGACCGCTGCGGCCGCGAGGAGACGGAGGACCGGGTGATCGAGGCCGTACGGGCGGAACTCGCACTGCTGCTGCCGACGGTACGCGCACCGGTCCTGCTGGTCGACGACGACATTCGCCCGGTGCTGCGGCGGATACTGGCCTGTGTGCTGCCCCGGACGAGTGTCGTGGGGTACGGGGATCTGCCGCCGGACTTCAACATCCAGTGCGTGAGCCGGATCCAGCTCGCGGAACGGGAGACGGCATGAGCACGGGAGCGCGTACCGACGGCAGCAGCGAGCCGCGACCGGGCTGGTACGGGCGGTGTCCGTGCGGGGGCGTCTATGAGGAGTGCCGGGTACAGATACAGATCATCGACCCGCAAGGCACCGAACATCTGCTGACGAAGGTGCCACAGGGGCGCTGCCCCATCTGCGCCATGCGCGTGTACAAGCTCGCCGTCCTGCAGCGGATCGAGGGCGTGTACAAGGACGCGCTCCTGGGGCGGCGGCCGGATGACTGACGACAGGGTCGGTCCTCAGCCTGCCTCGTCCGGCTTCCTTCTGCATTCTGCCGAGATCTCGTCCAGCAGGTCGATCAGCGCGTGCAGGGCCGGGTTGGGGTCGTTCTTGCGCCAGGCGAGGGCCAGGGGGAGTGGGGGGATGTCGGAGACCGGGAGGAGGACGACGCCGGGCACCTTCAGGTGGGCCGCGGAGGCGGGGGCGAAGCCGATGCCCACGCCGGCGCCGACCAGCGACAGGATGGTGTGGGTGTCAGGGGCCTCCTGGACGATGTTCGGGCTGGTGCCGTGCTTCAGGAACGCCTTGTGGATGAGGGAGACGATGCCGGCGCCCCGGTTGGTGGGGTGGCTGACCACGGGCTCGTCGCGCAGGTCGAGCACGCCGACTTCCGGGCGCGTCGCCAACGGGTGCTCGGTGGGCAGCGCCACGGTGATGCGGTGCCGCGTGAGCTCCCGTATCTGTAGCCCCGAGCCCGCCACCGGCAGCCGGATGAGTCCCGCGTCGACCTCGTCCCGGCCGAGCCGCCCGACCATTTCGCCCCCGAAGACCGGGCCAAGGACCTCCAGCCGTACGTGCGGCCGGTGTTCGCGGAACTTCCGGGTCATCAGGACCAGTACCTCGTGGGAGGTGGGGCCGCTGAAGCCCAGCCGGACCACGCCGGTCTGCCCGGCGGCTGCCTGCCGGGCCGCCTCCGGCGCCGCCTGAGCCGCCTGCAGTGCGCGCCGGGCCTCCGTCAGGAAGGCCGCGCCGGCGCCGGTGAGCCTGACGTGCCGGGTCGTACGGTGCAGCAGGTCCACCCCCACCTCGCGCTCCAGCCGTTTGATCTGCTGCGACAGCGGCGGCTGCGTCATCTGCAACCGGACCGCCGCACGGCGGAAGTTGAGCTCCTCCGCGACCACGACGAACGCTTGCAGATGTCTCAGTTCCATCCGGCCACCTCTGCTTTGCGCTGGTCAGAGCCCATTGTGTCGCTGCGGCGAATCAATCGTACGCAGGATTGGTGTTGGACGAAACTAGTTCGTTGCCCCTAGTTTCCCGAGCAGCAACATCGCGCCACATCGCGTCCGCCGTCCGCAGGATTCATAAGCAGGGTCCGTACGCAGGGTCGCCATTCCGGAAGGGAATCAGATGCGAACCGGGCAGTTGCCGAGAGACGAGAAGATGGCTCGCAGAGCGGGCTGGGCTTCTTTCATGGGCACGACGATCGAGTGGTACGACTTCTACGTGTACGGCACCGCCTCGGCCCTGGTTTTCGCGCCGTTGTTCTTTTCCCGGGTCCCGGCCTCCGTCGGAATTCTGCTGTCCTTCGCCACCTTCTGGATCGGTTTCCTGGCGCGCCCGCTCGGCGGCATCGTCTTCGGCCATCTCGGCGACCGGATCGGGCGGAAGAAAGCGCTTATCGCGACGCTGATGCTGATGGGTGTCAGCACGGTCGGCATTGGTTTGCTGCCGACGTACGCACAGATCGGCGCTGCCGCACCGGTACTGCTGATCGTGTTCCGCATGGTGCAGGGGGTGGCCGTCGGCGGCGAGTGGGGTGGCGCGGTATTGATCGCCACCGAGCACGCCAAGAAGGAACGCGGCTTCCTGTTCGGCGCGTTCGCGCAGCAGGGCTCGCCGGCCGGACGCATTCTGGCGACGCTGTCGTTCCTCGCGGTCGCCCAGCTGCCGGACGAAGCGCTGCTGAGCTGGGCGTGGCGGCTGCCGTTCCTGGCGTCGGCGCTGCTGGTGGTCGTCGGGCTGGTGATCCGGCTGAGCCTGGAGGAGTCGCCCGCGGTCGTCGCGATGCGCGCGTCCCAGCAGACGGTGCGGGTGCCGCTGGTCGCCCTGTTCCGTGGCAACACGAAGACCGTACTGGTCGGCGTGGGGGCGGCCCTCACCGTGTTCACGGTGGTGTACGCGCGAGACACCTTCGCGCTGTCCTGGGCCACCGCGGAAGTCGGCCTGGCGAAGAACGACTTCCTCACGATTATTCTGATCGCCAGTGTGGTGCAATTCCTGGTGCAGCCCTTCGGGGCGGTGCTCGCCACCCGGTGGAGCGTGCGGAAGGCCGTCACCCTGCTGCTCGTTCTGCAATTGCCCATGCTGCCTTTGATGTTCCTGCTCGTCGGTACCGGAAATTGGACGCTCGCGATGCTGGGCGCGGTGCTCGCGACCATTCCGGACGTCATGTATTACGCCCTGCTGGCGGGGATGTTCGCGCAGGCATTCCCGGCGAACGTCCGCTACACCGGGATCTCGGCGACCTACGGGCTGGCGGGGGTCCTCGGTGGCCTGGCGCCGGTGATCCTGCAGTCCCTGCTCACCGCCTCCGGGTCGATCGTGCTGCCGATCGGGTTCGCGGTGCTGGCGAGCGTGGTGTCGCTGTTCGCCGCCCGGGCGTTCCTCACGCTGTCGGCCCGCCGCGTGGAGGAGTCCGACCGCCCGGCGCCCCATGTCGCGCTGTAGATCAAGGAGTTGACCGTGCCTGCGAGCGAACTCAGTACGAGCGAACTCAGTTCGAGCAAACGCAATTCGAAGCCGGCCGACAGCGGCGACGCCGTACAAAAGCTGCTGTACCCGCGCTCCATAGCGATCCTCGGTGCGTCGGACAATCCGGCCAAGCTGTCGGGCCGGCCGGTGGAGTACCTGAAGCGGTTCGGGTTCGCCGGGCGGATCCTGCCGGTCAATCCCACCCGCGAGACCGTCCAGGGCCTGCCGGCCCGTCGCGGCCTCGACGACATCGACGGCGACATCGACCTGGCGATGATCATGCTGTCGGCGGAGCGGACGGCCGACGCGGTACGGGCCTGCGGCCGGCGCGGCATCCCGGCCGCGATCGTGGGCGCGTCCGGCTTCGCCGAACTCGGCGGCGAGGGCGCGGCGCTCCAGCGTGACCTGCGGGCGGCGATCGAGGAGAGCGGGGTGCGGGTGCTCGGCCCCAATTGCCTCGGCATGATCGGCGTACGGGACCGTGCGATGCCCACGTTCACCTCGGCGCTGGACGAGGACGTACCGCTGCACGAGGGCCCGGTGGCCTTCCTCAGCCAGAGCGGCGCGTTCGGCGGCTTCGTCTTCAACGAGTCGCAGAACCTGGGCATCGGGATCTCGCACTACCTCAACACCGGCAATGAGGTCGATCTGTCGGTGGCCGAGCTGCTGGACGGGCTGGTGCGCACCGAGCAGACCCAGGTGGTGCTGGCTTACTTGGAAGGCGTCACCGGTGGGCGTCGGCTGCTGGCGGCCGCCCGGCAGGCGCACGATCGGGACAAGCCGATCATTGCCGTCAAGGTCGGGCGCTCGGTGGCGGGCGCCCGCGCGGCACAGTCGCACACCGCGTCACTCGCCGGGGAGGACGCGGTCTTCGACGGCGCGGCCCGGCAGTACGGCATCCTGCGGGTCGACGGCCCCGAGGAGATGCTCGACGCGGCGCAGCTCTTCGCCACCGGGCGGCGGGCCCGCGGGCGCAGGCTGACCAGCCTGTCCGTCTCCGGAGGTGCGGGCGCGCTGATGGCCGACGCGGCCGCCCGGCACGGCCTCGAAGTACGCGCGTGGGACGAGACGTGGCAGCGCAAGATGGCCGCCGCCATCCCGGCGTACGGATCGCCGCGCAACCCGGTCGACCTCACCGGCACCCTCCTCGCCGAGCCGCAGATCCTCCGCCGCGCGCTCCGGGTGGCCGTCGAGCATCCCGACACCGACCTGATCGCCGTCCTCCTCGGCTGCGCGGACAGCTGTGCCACCGAACTCATCGACGCCGTCGCAGAGGCGAATCGGTCCACCGACCGGCCCGTGGTCGTGGTGTGGACCGGCGGCAGCGGCCGCCCACGGCAGCGGCTGCGCGACCTCGGCATTCCCTGCTACACCGGCCCGGGCAGCGCCGCCGCCGCACTCGGGCTGCTCGCGGACTTCAGCCTGCGCCCCGCGCTGCCACGGCCGCGGCGCCCCGACGGTATCGATGACGCCGCCGCGCGGTCCCTGCTGACCGCGGCGCGGGCCGCCGGGCGGACCCAACTCGACGAGGACGAGTCGACCCGGCTGATCGCTGCCTACGGCATACCGTGTGCCGCCTCCCGCCCGGTGGAATCCGCCGACGCGGCCGTGACCGCGGCGGCGGAGCTCGGCGGCCCGGTCGCGGTCAAGCTGCTGTCCGACCGGATCGGGCACAAGAGCGACATCGGCGGCGTACGTCTGGGACTCGCCGACACCGACACCGACACCGACACCAACGCCGTACGCGAGGCCGCCGACGACCTGTTCCGTATCGCCCGCGAGGCGGGGATCGACGATGCCCGGCTGCTGGTCCAGCGCATGGCTGAGGCCGGCACCGAGCTGATCGTCGGGACCAAGAACGACCCCGTGTTCGGCCCGGTCGTCGTGGTCGGGCTGGGCGGAGTACTCGTCGAGGCCCTCGCCGACAGCCGGGTCGCCGTCGCCCCCCTCGACACCGACACCGCCCGGCGACTGCTCCTGTCACTGCGCGGCAGCCGGCTGCTCGGTGCGGTACGCGGCAAGCCGCCGCGCGACATCGACGCCGCCGCGGAAGCCATCGCGCGTCTGTCCTGGCTGGCCGCCGACCTGTCCGAGGACCTCGCCGAACTCGATGTGAACCCACTGCTGCTCGGCCCGGAAGGACACGGAGCCGTCGCCGTCGACGCCCTGGCGGTCCTGACCACCCCGACCGAGACCGAATGAACGCGGGAAGGGAAAACACCACCATGGAATCCAGCATGGAATCCAGCGATTTCGAGGCCGTGCTCGACGCGGTGCGCCGCTTCGTGCGGGAGGACGTCGTTCCTCGTGAGGACGAGATCGAGGAGACCGACGCGATACCGGAGGACATCCGTCAAAAGGCCGCGGAAATGGGCCTGTTCGGGTACACGCTGCCCGAGGAGTACGGCGGCCTCGGCGCGAACCTGTACGAGGATGTGCGGCTCGCCTTCGAATTCGGTTACACCACTCCGTCCTTCCGCTCGATGTTCGGTACCAACAACGGCATCGCCGGCCAAGTACTGGTCAATGCGGGCACCGAGGAGCAGCGCAAGCACTGGCTGCCCCGGCTCGCCGAGGGCGCCGTCGCCTCCTTCGCGCTCACCGAGGCGGAGGCGGGCTCGGACCCGTCGGGCCTGACCACCCGCGCCCGCCGTGACGGTGACGCGTACATCCTCAACGGGTCGAAGCGGTTCATCACCAACGCCCCGCTGGCCGATCTGCTCGTGGTCTTCGCCCGGACGGACCCGGAGAGCCGCGGCACGAAGGGCATCTCCGTCTTCCTGGTCGAGGCCGGCCGCAAGGGCGTCACCGTCGGTCCCAAGGACCACAAGATGGGCCAGGCGGGTGCCTGGACCGCCGAGGTGTTTTTGGACGACGTGCGCGTCGGCAAGGACGCGCTGATCGGCGGCGAGGAGGGCGCCGGCTTCGGCACCGCGATGAAGTCCCTCGTGCGCGGGCGGGTGCACATCGCCGCGTTGTGTGTCGGCATGGCCCAACGGATCCTGGCGGAGTCCGTCGCACACGCCGCCGCCACCAAGCAGGGCGGCCGCCCGATCGGCGAGTTCCAGCTGGTCCAGGCGATGCTCGCGGAGATACAGACCGGGGTACTGGCCGGCCGCGCGATGGTCCTCGACGCGGCGCACAAGTACGACTCCGGCGAGGACCGCAGGATCGCGCCCTCGGCCGCCAAGCTGTTCTGCTCCGAGATGGTGTCCAGGGCCGCCGACCTCGCGGTCCAGATCCACGGTGGCATGGGCTACATGCGCGGCACCGTCGCCGAGCGTTGTTACCGCGATGCCCGGCTGTTCCGCATCTACGAAGGCACCAGCGAGATCCAGAAGCTGATCATCGGCAGGAACCTGCTGCGGGACGCGACGCGATGAGCCATGGGCCGGGCGACACGACGGGAGACGCGACGAGGCACACGACGGGCGACGCGATGAGCCTGCGCTCCCAGCCGCTCCGCGGCATGCGGATCATCGAGATCTCCAGCTATGTGGCGACCCCGCTGAGCGGGCTGACGTTGGCTCAGCTGGGTGCCGATGTGATCCGCATCGAGCCGGTCGGTGGTGCCCCCGACCGCACCCGCCTGCCGCTGGCGGACAGTGGGACGAGCCTGTACTGGTCGGGGCTGAACAAGGGCAAGCGCGCCATCGAGGTGGATCTGCGGTCCGAGCGGGGCCGCCGGCTCGTCGCGGATCTGATCGTCGGCGGCGGACGCCGCGGCGGCATTGTGATCAGCAACTCCGAGCGGGACCCGGACCTGACGTACGAGACGCTGCGAGCACGTCGGCCCGACCTGATCCACGTACTGCTGACCGGCCGCCGGGACGGTGGCACCGCGGTGGACTACACCGTCCAGGCGGCCACCGGATTCCCGCTGGTCACCGGCCCGGAGGACGCCGCGCGGCCGGTGAACCACCTGTTGCCCGCGTGGGACATCGCCGCCGGGCTGTACCTCACGACCGGACTGCTGGCCGCCGAACGGCACCGCCTGCTGACGGGGGAGGGCCAGCAGGTGCGGGTCGCCCTGGAGGACGTCGCGCTGGCCACCGCCGGAAACCTCGGTTACCTCGCCGAGGCGCAGCTGAGCAGTACCCCTCGGGAACGCATCGGCAACTACGTCTACGGCACCTTCGGCCGCGACTTCACCACCGCCGACGGCGAGCGACTGATGATCGTCACACTCACCCCGCGACACTGGCGGGACCTGCTCACTGCGACCGGCCTCACCGAGACTGTCTCCGCGTTGGCTTCCGCGCTCGGGGCGGACTTCGACGACGAGCGGGAACGCTACCGGCACCGCACACTGCTCGGCGATCTGCTCGCGAGCTGGTTCGAGACCCGCGCCTTCTCCGAGGCGGAGGCGGCACTGCGTACGACCCGCGTGCTGTGGTCGACGTACCGGAGCTTCTCGGACCTCGCCGCCGACGGCGCGCGCCTGCTGCGGGAGAACCCGCTGATGGCGGAGGTACGGCAGCCCGGGGTGGGCGCGTACTGGGCGCCCGGATCACCCGTGGTGATGGCTGGCGAACAGTCGTTGCCAAAGGCATCGCCGGGGGTGGGCGAACACACCGACGAGGTACTGCGCACCGAACTCGGCCTCCTGCCGGACGAGTACACAACGCCCGAGCCCACAACTACCGTACGCATGAAGGAGATTGACCACCATGGTGCTACTCGCTGACCAGACCGCGATCATCACCGGCGGAGCCCAGGGCATCGGTCTCGCGATCGCCGAGCGGTTCGTCGAGGAGGGGGCGAAGGTCGTTCTCGGCGACCTGAACCTGGATGCCGCGGAGGCGGCGGCCAAGGAACTCGGTGGCCCCGAGGTCGCGCGCGCGGTGCGGTGCGACATCACCAACGCCGCCGAGGTGGACGCACTCATCCAGACCGCACTGGACGCCTTCGGTTCGCTGGACGTCATGGTCAACAACGCCGGGATCACCCGCGATGCCACCATGCGCAAGATGACCGAGGAACAGTTCGACCAGGTCATCGACGTGCACCTCAAGGGCACCTGGAACGGCACCCGCAAGGCGGCAGCCGCGTTCGGCGGCGCCCTGAAGGGCCTGAGCGTGGCCGAGTTGGGAACGGTCGTGCTGCGAGGGCTCCTGACGCGTACCGGCCTCGACCCGGCCGCGATCGACGATGTCATCCTCGGCAACTGCTACCCGACCAGCGAGGCACCCGCCCTCGGCCGGGTCGTCGCCCTGGACGCGGGTCTGCCGATCACCGTGCCCGGGATGCAGGTCGACCGGCGCTGCGGCTCCGGCCTGCAGTCGGTACTGCAGGCGGCGATGCAGGTCCAGTCCGGCGTCAGCGAGCTGATCGTCGCCGGTGGCGCGGAGAGCATGAGCAATGTCGCCTTCTACGCCACCGACATGCGGTGGGGCGTCAAGGGGCCGGGCGTGACACTGCACGACGGCCTGGCGCGGGGCCGCGCCACCGCGGGCGGCCGCAACCACCCGGTGCCCGGCGGGATGTTGGAAACCGCGGAGAACCTGCGCCGCGAGTACGGCATCGACCGCGAGGAACAGGACCAGCTGGCGGTCACCTCGCACCGGCGGGCGGTCGCCGCGCAGACCTCCGGCGTGTTCGCCGAGGAGATCATTCCGATCACGGTACGGACGAAGAAGGGCGACACCGTCGTCGACACCGACGAGCACCCCCGCGCCGATGCCTCGATGGAGACCCTCGGGGCCCTGCGCCCCGTACTGGGCAAGCAGGACCCCGGGGCCACCGTGACCGCGGGCAACGCCAGCGGCCAGAACGACGCCGCGGCGATGTGCGTGGTCACCCACCCGGACCGCGCCGCCGCACTCGGCCTGCGCCCCCTGGTACGCCTCGTGTCCTGGGGTGTGGCCGGTGTGGCCCCCAAGGTCATGGGCATCGGCCCGGTCCCCGCCACCGCCGTCGCGCTGGAGAAGGCGGACCTGAAGATCTCCGACCTGGACCTCATCGAACTCAACGAGGCGTTCGCCGCCCAAGTGCTCGCCTGCACCCGCGAATGGGACCTCGGCGAGGCCGACTTCGCGCGGCTGAACGTCCACGGTTCCGGCATCTCCCTGGGCCACCCGGTCGGCGCGACCGGCACCCGCATCCTCGCCACCATGGCCCGGGAAATGCACCGCCGCGATGCCCGGTACGGCCTGGAAACCATGTGCATCGGCGGCGGCCAGGGCCTGGCTGCGATCTTCGAGAAGGTCACTCCATAAGGTCACTCCATAGGCGTGCCTCCGCGGGAGCGGTGGCGGTGCACGGCGAGGGCTGCGGCGCCCGCCACCCCGGCACGCGGCCGCCCCCAGCCGCTGCCACAGCCGCCGGTCGAGACCTCGACGACGGTGTGCCGCAGCCGGTCGTCGGCAGCGGCCGTCATGACCACCACAGCCACGACCGCCACGATCTCCGCGGACGTTCGACATGCACACCCGGCACAGTCAGCCAGACAACCGCCCGGCACCCCAGACCACCCCTACGGATTTTCTGGAGACTTGGGGCAATGTTGACTGAGGTAAAAATGACGGCCGAGTGGCCGGGGAAACCGAGGAGGGGCAGCGACGTGCTGGTCGAGGAGAGCGTGCGGCTCAACGGAATCGACGTGCGCTACCGGGTCGCCGGGGATGGGCCCGCTGTGGTGTTGGTGCATGGGCTGGGGGAGGACGGTGGGGTGTGGGGGCGGCAGCAGCGGGAGGTCGGGGGGTGGCGGACGTATGCGTATGACCTGCGGGGACATGGGGGGAGTGGGGTCGGTGCGGCGGATGGCTCGCTCGCCCAACTGCGGGACGATCTACTGGAGTTCCTGCGCGAGGTGTCGGGGCCGGCCGATTGTGTCGGGTTCTCGTTGGGTGGTGCGGTGGTGCTGGCTGCGGCGGCGGTCGCGCCTGGACTGGTCACGGGGGCTGTTGTGTTCGGTACGTCCACGGTGGTGGGGAGGGCCGCGGTGGAGTTCTATGAGGAGCGGATCGGGCTCGTGCGCGCCGGTGATCGGGAGCGGCTGGCGGAGGTGATGCGCGCGGACACAGTGGCCGCGTTGCATCGTACGGACGGGGACGAGGACGGGAGCGGGGGCGGGGGCGTGGATGTGGATGCGGTGACGGAACGGCGGATGGCGGCTGTGGGGGACGGGGTCGGGTACGCCAATGCGGCCGCTGCGATGGCTGGGTTGCGGGAGCGACCGCTCACCCCGGCGCTTGCCGACATCGCGTGTCCCGTTGTGGTCGTCGGGGCCGCGCAGGACGCCTTCTGTCCGCGTAAGGCTGCCGAGATCCTGCTTGAGGGGCTGCGGGGCGCGGCGTGTGAGGTGCGGTACGAGGAGATTGCGGATGCCGGGCATTTGATGAATGTGGAGCAGCCGGGGGCGGTGACGGCCCGGCTGGTGGCGGCCTTGGAATCGATGAGGTGAGGGGGCGCCCCACCACAGGCGCCCCCCCCCGGCCCAGGCGCCCGCACCACAGGCGCCCCCGGCCCCTCCCCCCCCCCGTATTACGAGATCTTCGGCATGTCGCCCTTGGTCGTGCTCATGTCGATCACCGAGAAGCCCGCGCCCTGCTGGTCGGAGACGACGGCGAAGCGGCCGAAGGGGCTGTCGTGCGGGCCGAAGTGGACCTGTCCGCCGAGCTTGGTGATCTTTGCGATGGCCGCGTCACAGTCGTCGACGGCGAAGTACGGGTTGATGTGCGAGGGCAGCCCGGGCGGGAAGTCCTCGGTCATCTTCATCCGGCCGATGGTGGTGTCGCCGCCCAGCTCGTAGAGCTTGAAGTCGATGGCCTCGTCCTGCATCTTCTTCGTGCCGTACGAGAAGAGGGCGGGGAAGAACGCGTCCGCCTGCTCGGCGTCGCGGGTGGTGATCTCGGCCCAGCAGTACGAGCCGGGCTCGCCCTGCTTCTCGAAGCCCCGGTGCGTGCCGGGCTGCCAGAGGCCGAAGGTGACGCCGGCGGGGTCGGCGGCGATCGTCATGTGCCCGAAGTCCCCTACGGCCATGGGGTCGATGACGACCTGTCCGCCGAGGTCGCGGACCTTGTCCGTGGAGGCCTGGAGGTCGGCCGAGGCGAAGAACAGGCACCAGGCGGTCGGCCAGTCCTGGCCGGGCATCTTGGGCGCGAGGCCCGCGACCACCTTTCCGTCGGAGAACGCCTGGGTGTAATTGCCGTACTCCGCCAAGCTCTCGCCGAAGGTCCAGCCCAGCACTTCGCCGTAGAAGGTCTTCGCTGCCTCCAGGTCGGGGAACGAAGCGTCGATCCAGATGGGTGTGCCCTCAGGTTTAACGGCCATGGCCTGCCTTCCTCCGTTTTCCACTATGAGGTGCCTCTGGTGAGGTCTTGTCCGGCTTGCCACGGTATCCAGTGATCTTACGTCCGTCCGGCGAAATATTCGAACGTATGGTCAATTCTCGAATTCACTCAGGAGGAGGCGTCCTAGCCCAGCTCCAGGCTCGTCACCCCGAAGATGCTCGCCGTGGCCATGGGGCGGACGGGGCCGGTGTACATACGGGCCGTGGCGAAGGCGGAGGTGAGGCCGAGGGAGGTGGCCAGTGTTACCGCCTCCGGGTTGGTCTCGGGGACGTCGATGACGAAGGGGGCGCCGTCGAGGTCGGCGGTGAGCCCGTCGAGCAGGGCGCGGGCGTCGTCGGCGGTGTCGGCGAAGAGCGGGCCGACGCGGTGCGCGTCGCGGCCGGGGCGGATGACGCCGTAGCCGGTGATCTTTCCGTCGATGACGCGGGCGAGTGCCCGATGGTTGTTTGCGGTGAGCCAGTTGCGCAGGAACGTCGGGCGGTCGGCGGGGTAGTGGGTGCCGTCGTACGCGATGAGCGCGTCCAGGTCCGCGGCCTCGGCGGGGACGATGTGCGCGGGGGCCGGGTGGCCGGTCGGTCCGGAGCCGCCGTAGCGGTTGGTGCGGTAGGCGAGTTCGAAGCCGGAGCGGCGGTAGTTGTCCTGCTGGGCCGGTACGCCGTCCAGGCCGACGGTGCGCTCGCCGGCGTGTGCCAGTGCGGCCTTCCAGGTGGCGAGGCCGTGGCCGCGGCCGCGCCGGTCCGGGCGTACGAGGTAGAAGCCCAAGAAGGCGTAGTCCGGGCTGTAGTTGACGACCGAGATGGCGGAGACCGGCTCGCCGTCGATCCGGCCGAGGAAGAACCCGTCGGGGTCCTGGCTGAAGAAGCAGGCGGTGTCGCCGAGTCCCGGGTTCCAGCCCTCGGCCGCCGCCCACTCGACCACGAGCTTCCAGTCCTCCGGTGTGGCTCGCGTGACGACAAGCTGATCAGGTGCCTGACGGGGCATTGGGCTGTCCTTTCCGGCGGAGGGCGGGCCGCGCGGCGGCCCACGGTGCGGCCATCCTTCCCGATACGTACGCCCGTATCCAGCAAGCGAGGTGCCCGTCGCCCTGCGCGAAAGAAGGGTCAAGTAGGGGAACGAGTAAGGAAAAGAAAGGGAAAGAGGGGGTCAAGTGCCTGGATTGGTGGGTTTGCGATGTGCGGCGGGGTGGGGGTGAGCGCTAGCATGGGAATTGGTTGTCTGGGGCAACCAAATTCCCGGGGCGGGGGAACGCTTGTGCCGGGTGCGGCGCCCTGCGCGCCGGACCGGCCCTGGGCACCCACCGACCGATGGAGTACCACCACCGGTGCGCGGGGACGAGCGCGCCGGTGTTCAGGAGGACATTCATGCCTGCCGAGGCAGCCGTATCCCGGACCACCCCCACAACTCCCCAAGAAAACCAGGACAGTTCAACGGATCAGGACACCACCTTCCGTACCTACGTCGAGGACATCCTCGACGCGCTCGCGGCCGACCCGGACCGGGAGCTCCTGGTGTACGGCGACCGGCGGCTGACTGCCGGTCAGTTCCACGACCTGGTGCACCGCACGGCGCATGCCATGGCCGCGCAGGGCATCGAGCGCGGCACCACGATCACCCTGCTCAGTGGCAACCTCCCCGAGGCCATCGCGGCCCGCTACGCCGCCAACCTGGCCGGCTGCCGGGTCAACCACCTGTACAACAAGCTCTCCGCCGACGTGCAGGCCAACATCGTCCGCGACGTGGAGACCCGCGCGCTGATCGTCGACCCGCGACTGGCCGACCGCGCCGCCGAGCTGATCGAGCGCGCGCCCGTGCCCACCGTGCTCACCCTCGGCGAGGCCAAGCGCGAGATAGGCATTGACGTACTGGCGCTCGGCGCCGAGCAGCCCGCCGAGCCGTTCGCGACCCGGGCGGTGCCGGAGGACATCTGCACCATCCGGCACACCGGCGGCACCACCGGCCACCCCAAGGGCATCGTCACCACCTTCGAGCAGTTCAACCGCATGCGGCGGATGATGCACGCCGCGCAGGAGACCGAGTACACGCCGAAGCAGCTGGTGTGCACCACCATCGCGCACGCCGCCGGGATGCTCGCCGACGTCATGTTCCTCACCGGCGGCACGGTCGTGCTGCACGACGACTTCGACCCGGCCGAGGCGCTCGCCACCATCGAGCGGGAGGGCATCACGCACCTCTTCCTGCTGCCGCCGCTGGTCTATCAGCTGATGGACCACCCGGACTCCGAGCGCCGCGACCTCTCCAGCCTGCGTGCCCTGACCTACGGCGGCTGCCAGTCCTCGCCCGCTCGCATCGCGGACGCGGTCCGCCGCTTCGGCAAGGTGCTCGTGCAGTTCTACGGGCAGAACGAGGCCGGCGGCATCAGCGTGCTGCCCGCCGAGGAGCACGACCCGGACAACCCGGAGCGGCTCCGCTCGGCCGGCAAGATCCTGCCGGGCGTCGAGGTGGCCATCCGCGACACCGACGGCAACGACCTGCCCGCCGGCGAGCTGGGCGAGATCTGCGTCCGGTCGGCCGGCACGATGACCGGGTACTGGAAGCAGCCCGAGCTGACCGCCGAGGTGCTCAAGGACGGCTGGCTGCACACCGGTGACGTGGGCTTCGTCGACGCGGACAACTACATCACCGTCGTCGACCGGATCAAGGACATGATCGTGGTCGTCGGCGGCCATGTGTACACCACCGAGCTGGAGGACCTGCTCAACTCGCACCCGAAGGTGCTGCAGAGCGCGGTCTTCGGCGTCCGGGACGCGGACCGCATGGAGCAGGTGCACGCCGCAGTCGTGGCGGCGCCGGACAGCGGGCTGGAGGCCGAGGAGCTGCGCGCCGCGGTGCGCGAGGCGCGCGGCGCGATGTACGAACCGGCCACGATCACCTTCGTCGACGCGCTGCCGCTGACGGACGCGGGCAAGCCCGACAAGAAGCTGCTCCGGCAGCAGGCGGAGCAGGCGCAGGCCGCCTGACCGGATCGCGCGGGCGGGTGCCGAGGCGCCCGCCCGCGCGGCTCTCACGCGTCCGGATACACCGCCACCCGCACCGTCCGTGGCCCGTGCATCCCCTGGATCATCGCCGACTCGATGTCACCGGAGCGGCTGGGCCCGGTGACCAGCTGCATGCCGGACGGCATCGGGTCGAGGCGGCCGAGCGCCGCGATCAGGTCTGCGTAGCTCGCGTACAGGCGGGACTGCGGCACGATCGCGAGGTGGACGCCCGGCAGTACCGCGGTGCCACGGGGGCGGCCGGGCGCGGGGCCGATGGCGAGCGTGCCGGTCTCCGCGGCGGCACCGAGTACACCGGTGATACCGACCTCGGCGTCCCACGGGTCCGCGGGGCGCGGCCCCTTCACCTCCAGTCCCTTCAGGTCGGGATGCTCGTCGACGAGGGTGCGGCGGGTCCCCGCCCATTGCCGTACCAGCGCGAGCGCCTCGTCGTGCGAGGCGGTGAGCTCGGCCAGGCCGCCGGCCTCCGCCAGCCGGTCCCGGAAGAGCGCGGTCATCTGGACGTTCATCGTTGCCTCCGGTCGCGGCCGTGGAACCATCGGCGGAACGCCCCTGCCTCCCGCAACGGCGGCAGCGCGCGTCCACCGGCCCACCCGCGGCCCGGCCCCGGCAGCCGGGCCAGCAGCCGGTCGGGCAGCAGCCGTCCCATCAGCCGGGCCGCGGCGAGCGTCGCGCGGTACCCCGTTTCCGTACGCCACGCCAGCGACCAGGCCCGCCAGCCCGCTCGCGCCGCGCTGCTGCCACGCTCGCGCTCATGCTCCGCGCGCAGGTTCACCAACAGATCCGGAATCGGGATCTTGACCGGGCAGGCGTCGTAGCAGGCGCCGCAGAGCGAGGAGAGGAAGGGCAGGTCGGAGTCGGTGCCGGGGGCGCCGATGAGCGGGCTGAGGACGGCGCCGATCGGGCCGCCGTACACCGCGCTGTACGGGTGGCCGCCGCCCACCGTCCGGTACACCGGGCAGGCGATCTGGCAGTTGCCGCAGCGGATGCAGGCGAGCACCTCTTCCTGCGGCGTGCCGAGCGCCTTCGTACGGCCGTTGTCGAGGATCACCAGGTGCAGCTGCTCGGGTCCGTCGCTCTCGCCCTCCCGGCGCGGCCCGTTGACCAGCGTCTGGTAGACCGATACGCGCTGCTTGGTGGCGGCGTCGCACAGCAGCGGGATGAGGACGCCGAGGTCGGCGAAGCGCGGGATGACCTTCTCCACGGTCATCACGGCGACGTGGACGCGCGGCTGGGAGGTCACCATGTCGGCGTTGCCTTCATTGGTGACGATGGCGAGGGTGCCGGTGTCCGCGGCCGCGAAGTTGACGCCGCTGATGCCCATGCCGGCGGCCTTGAAGTCGGCGCGCAGCCGAGTACGCGCGAAGGCCGCCAGGTCGTCCGGGTCTCCTGACACAACGTCACCGGCGAGCTGTCCGAAGAGATCCGCCACGTCCTGCCGGGACTTGTGCAGCGCGGGCCCGACGATGTGGCTGGGCCGCTCGTCGGCCAGCTGGACGATGTACTCGCCCAGGTCCGTCTCGACCACCTCGATGCCCTGTGCGGTGAGATGGGAGTTGAGGTGGATCTCCTCGGTGGCCATCGACTTGGACTTCACCACAAGGCGTACGCCGTTCTCGCGGGCGATCTGCTCGATGACGGCGCGCGCGTCGGCGGGGGTGGCGGCCCGGTGCACCACGCCGCCGTTGCGTTCCACGTTCCCGGTGAGCTGTTGGAGGTACTTCTCCAGGTCGGGCAGGGTCTCGCGGCGGATGGCCGCGCCGCGTTCGCGGAGCTCGGCCACCTCGGGGGGCCAACTGCCGACGCGTCGCCGCTCGTTCAGGGCGGCGAGGCGGTCGTGGGTGGGGCGGGCGGTGGGGACGGTCAGCGCGTCGCGGGTGATGAGGGGGAGTGGACGGCGGTGCGGCGGGATGTCACCGGCCGCCCACTCGGGGCGGTCGGGCCGGATGCGCTCGCGTCCGGCGAGGGCGGAGGAGTGCTGTTGCTCGGTCATGCGGGCACCTCCGCCGGGACGAGCGCGTCGCGTACCACTTCCGCGAGGTGGCGGGTGCGGACCGGTGGCCCCGCCTTCCGCGCCCGGCCGCTCAGGTGCAGCAGGCAGCCCGGGTCCGCCGAGACCAGCCAGTCGGCGCCGCTCGCCGCCGCCGCGTCGAGCTTGGTGTCGGCCATCGCCACCGACACCTCGGGAAACTTCGCGGCGAAGGTGCCGCCGAAGCCACAACAGGTGTCGCAGCCCGTCATTTCCCGAACCTTCAACCCCTCGATGCGGAGCAGGAGTTGGCGTGGCGTACGGCGCTCGCCGAGCGTGCGCGCCATGTGGCAGGAGTCGTGGTACGTGACCGAGCCGGAGAGCCGCAGTCGGAGGTCCGTGCCGTACGCCATGACGAACTGGCTGAACTCGTAGGTGCGGCTTACCAGTTCGCGTTGTGCGGCACTTGGCTCGCGGAGTCGGGTGAGGTGGTGGTGGAGGTAGGCGGCGCAGGAGCCGGACGGGGTGACCACCGCGTCGTACGGGGCGAAGATCCGCAGCCAGCGGCCGAGCAGTGCGCGGGCCTCGGCCGGATGTCCGGAGTTCAGCGCGGGCTGGCCGCAGCAGGTCTGGCCGCGCGGCAGCTCGACCGTGCAGCCCATCGCCTCCAGTACTTCCACTGTGGCGCGCGCCGGGCCGCCCGCCGCCAGGTCACCCATGCACGAGGTGAACAGCGCCACCCGCGCCGGGGGCCGTGCATCCGTCTCCGTCATGCGACTCCTCCGTATCGAACCGTCTCAGGCAGCTCATGCCATCACCGACTCCACCCGCCGAGCCGTGTCCCGTACCGCGTCCGCCAGCGCCAGCACCTCGTCGCGGCTGATCACGAAGGTCACCGTGGAGACGCTGACCGCGCCGACCGTGCGGCCGTCGGGGGTGTGGACGGGCGCCGCGAGGCAGCGCACGTTGGGTTCGTTCTCCTCGTCGTCCAGGGCGTAGCCCCGCTCCCGGACGGCGGTGAGGTCGGCGGCGAGCGCTTCGAGGGTGGTGCGAGTGTGTTCCGTACGGCGCTCCAGGCCGGTGCGGGCCACCAGCTCGGCCAGGGCCGGTGCGTCGAGCCCGGCGAGGATGCACTTGCCGATGGCGGTGGAGTGCAGCGGCTGCTGCATGCCGACGCGGGACAGCATCGCGAACGGCTGCACGCCCTCGACCTTATGGGTGTAGACGACGCGGTCGCCGCTGCGCAGACCCATGTGCAGGGTCTGGCCGATCTGCGACTGCAGCTCGACGAGGACCGCCTCGACGGTGGTGTGCCGGCGGCCCTGGCTCACCGCAGCGCCGATGCCGCTGGCGGTCGGGCCGATGCCGTACCGCCCGCCCGGGTACGCCACCGCCCAGCCCTCGGCGACCAGGGTGCCCAGCAGCCGGTGGGCGGTGGGCTTGGACACGGCGGCGTCCGCCGCCAGTTCGGCCAGCCGGAGGGGGCCCGGCGCGTGGCAGAGCACCTCGATGAGCCGCAGCACCTTGCGGGGGCCCGCGCCGTCGTTGGCCTTACCGGAATCCGCCCGGGCGGAACTCGCTGACGTCCGTGCAGAACTCGTTGATGTCCGTGCAGAACTCGTTGACACCTTTCCGAGGCTAGGGCTAGCTTCCCCCGTTGTTCCAGCCCCCTGAACGCCGTTTCGTCAGGCGGAACGGCGGTACATCTCCCCCTTCCTGGACCATTCGTGCCGACGTCAGGAGAATCCGTGACGACTCAGGCGGAGATTCGGCAGCTGTCCGACCGCGCAGCACAGCACGTCCTCAGCAAACAGGGCACCGACGCGGGGCGCCGCACCGGCTGGCTGATGATCTCTACGATCCTGATCGAGGCATGGGATCTGTACGCGATCTCCTTCCTGCTGCTGTTCGTCAAGAACGACCTGCACCCCAGCCCGGCGATGCTCGGACTCGCCTCCGGCGCCGTGCAGTTGGGCGCGCTCATCGGCGCGCTGGGCGGCGGCTGGGTGGCCGACCGGATCGGCCGCCGCAAGGTCTTCATCATCACGATGGCGCTGTTCGTGGTGCTCGCGCTGAGCCAGTCCTTCGTGACCAGCATGTGGCAGCTGGTGGCGGTACGGTTCCTGCTCGGCATCCCGCTGGGCAGCGACATCTCCACGGGCTACGCGTACATCATGGAGACCATGCCCAAGGGCAAGCGGGAGGTGATGGGCAACCGCTGGCAGGGCATGTTCGGGCTCGGCGAGATCGCCGCCATCGCGGTCATCACGGTGATGTACCTCAGCGGCATGGACCACGGGCTGCTGTGGCGGATCGGCCTCGGCATCGGCGCGCTGCCCGCGCTCGCGCTGCTCATCGGCCGGCTGGACGTGCCGGACACCGCGCTGTGGCTTGTCCAGCGCGGCAAGTTCCGGCAGGCCAAGGTGGTCGCGAAGAAGATGTTCAACGACGACCTGGACATGCTGCCGGACGAGGACTTCGTCATGGAGCGGCCGCGCACCCGCGACTTCCTCGCCGGCATCTGGCAGGACCCCATCCGCCGCAAGGCCAGCGTCTTCGCCTGGATCTCCAACGCCATGCAGGGCGCCGAATTCGCCGCCTTCGCCTTCTACCTGCCGGTGATCCTCGTACTCACCGGGGTCTCCGGCATCGGCGCCACCAACTTCGTCACCGGCGCGATCTACATCATCGCCACCATCAGCGGCTTCGTGGCGCCGATGGTGACACCGAAGCTGGGCCACCGCGGCGTGGCCCGCTGGGGCTTCGGCATGGCCTTCGTCTCGCTGCTGCTGGCCGCGCTCTTCCTGCACCTGGAGTGGCATGTGCTGGTGCCGCTGGCCGCCGCGGGTCTGATGTGGGGCCACTACTGGGACGCCTCGAACGGCATGACCATTGCCTCGATGGTCGCGCCCAGCCGGTACAAGGCCACCGCCTCCGGCTTCGGCTACATCTTCGTCAAGCTCGCCGCCTTCGTGACCATCTTCTTCTTCCCGATCCTCTTCACCGAGCTGGGCGTGCCACTGGCGACCGTGATCGTCTCGCTGCTCTCCCTGACCGGGTATCTCGCGGCCACGTACATCCTCCCCGAGGTCTACGGCTACGTGGAGCAGGAGGAGGGCACGGGTACCGCCGCGACCGCCGAGCAACGGGGGTGAGTGGGCAATACAACGCGGCGCATGAAATCGTGGGCACAGGGACGGTCTTGGTCACCGTCACCCCCCTCTCCCACGGCCCCGCCCACAGGGGTCTTATTGACATGCACCGCGAAGAAAGGTGATGGCATGCCCATCGCACTGCTCCGAAGGAAGCGGGCCGGTCGCGGCCCGCGCGGAGCCGGCCTCCTGCACCCCGTCCCCCCGGGTGCGGGGGCCTTCAACTGTGAGGTGCTCGACCCGCTCGGAGAGCCGCTGCCCCAGGCCGAGGTCACCATCACCTCGGCTCACGGCGGGCAGGTGGTGGCGAAGCTGACGACGGACCCGTACGGTCTGTTCTTCGTGACGCTGCCCGTCGGCCGGTACAGCGCGCTGATCTCCTCCGATGGTCTGCAGCCGAACCGGCAGACCATCGACGTGCGGGAGGGCGAGACCCTGCCGCTCTCGTCGATCCGGCTGGAGTCCTCCGTACCTCCGGAGCTGCCCCAGCCCGGCACCTGGCTCTTCGACCCGCCGCACACCGCGATCCGGTTCGTCGCCAAGCACGTCGGCATGGCCAACGTGCACGGCCGGTTCACCCGCTTCCAGGGTGGCATCCGGGTCGCCCCGGACATGGCCGACTCGCGCATCGAGGTACGCATCGAGGCGGCGAGCATCAACACGGGTAACAACACGCGCGACGGGCACCTGCGCTCGGCGGACTTCCTGGACGTCGAGAACTACCCGTACCTGCACTTCGCCTCCACCCGCTTCATTCACAAGGGTGGTCAGAAGTGGGCCGTGCAGGGCGTCCTGGAGATGCACGGTGTCAGCCGCACCGTGAACCTGGACACCACCTACCTCGGCGCCGTCAACGGCGGGTACGGCGAGGAGCTGCGCTGCGCGGCCCGCGCCACGGCCGAGCTGCACCGCGAGGACTACACGCTGAACTGGCGCAACATGCTCGCCCGCGGCATCGCCATCGTCGGCCCCACCGTCCAGCTGGAGTTCGACATGCAGGCCATGTACCGCTGCGAGGACACCCCGACGCCGCCGGAGTAGGACGGACCGGGACATCCACGGCGAAGGCCGCCTCCGTGTGTGCGGGGGCGGCCTTTCGCGTACGGAGTACGGACGCGGGCGTTGCCCGCCGCACCCTTGCGGCCGGGGGCCGGGCTCGGAGATCGTTCCGCCATGAGGCAGAACGCGTACCCGACGGCGGAGCGCGGCGCCGGGGGACCGGCACCCGCGGCCGCCCGCATCGGCGGGCCCGGCACGGTCCTCAGCGAGACCCAGGTGACGGAGTTCATCGCCGGGCAGCTCGCCGGCGCCGGACTGGACGGCCGCAGCGTCTGCGTCGTCGTCCCCGACGGCACCCGCAGCTGTCCGCTGCCGCTGCTGCTCTCCGCGGTGCACGGCGCGCTCGCCGGACGGGTGAGCCGGCTGACCGTACTCATCGCGCTCGGCACCCACGCCGCGATGGAGGAGCCACGGCTGGCCCGGCACCTGGGCTACCCAGAGGGCGGACTCGCGGCCCACTACCCGGGCATGACCGTACGCAACCACGAGTGGTGGGATCCCCACACTTTCGTCTCGCTCGGCACCATCTCCGCCGACCGGGTCGGCGAGCTGTCCGGCGGGCTGCTGCACCAGGCCGTCGACGTCCGCCTGAACCGCGCCGTCGTCGACCACGACGTCACCCTCGTGCTCGGCCCGGTCTTCCCGCACGAGGTCGTCGGCTTCTCCGGCGGCAACAAGTACTTCTTCCCCGGCGTCGCGGGCGCGGAGATCATCGACCTCTCGCACTGGCTCGGCGCCCTCATCACCAGCGCCGACATCATCGGCACCCGCGGCATCACCCCCGTACGCGCCCTCATCGACGAAGCCGCTGCGCTCATCCCCGGCCGCCGCCTCGCCCTCTGCGTCGTCGCGCAGTCCGGCACGGCGGGCGGGCTGCACTCCGTTGCGTACGGCACCCCGGAGGCCGCCTGGGCCGCGGCCGCCGAGGTCTCCGCCGAGACCCACATCCGCTACCTCGACGCGCCCGTACGGCGCGTGCTGTCGGTCATGCCCGAGAAGTACGAGGACATCTGGACCGCCGCCAAGGGCTTCTACAAGCTGGAACCGGTCGTCGCGGACGGCGGCGAGGTCATCCTCTACGCGCCGCACATCACCCAGCTCTCCGCCATGCACCCCGAGATCGCCGACATCGGCTACCACTGCCGGGACTACTTCACCGCGCAGTGGGACCGCTTCCGGCACCTGCACTGGGGCGTACTGGCCCACTCCACCCACCTGCGCGGCGCGGGCACGTACGACGCGGCGACGGGCGAGGAACGGTGCCGCCTCACCGTCACACTCGCCACCGGCATCCCCGAGGACGTCGTACGCGCCGCGAACCTGAACCACCTCGACCCGGCCGAGGTCGACCCCGAAGCCTTCGCCGCCGACCCGGAGACCCTGGTCGTGCCGCATGCGGGCGAGATCCTCCACCGGCTGCGCACCCACTGAGGAGCCGCACATGACACCCCCGCACCTGCCCGTGCTGACCGGTCAGGACGCCGCCCTTGCCGACGGCGTCGCAGTACTGCTGCGCGGCGCCGCGCCCCTGGGCGTCGCCTTCTCCGGCGGCGTGGACTCCTCGCTGCTGCTGGCGCTGGCCGTACGGACGCTCGGCGCCGAGCAGGTCGTCGCGGTACTCGGCGTCTCGCCCAGCCTCGCCGCCGACGAACGCGCCGGAGCCCACGAAGTGGCCGCCCGCATCGGCGCCCGGGTCGTCGAAGTCACCACGTACGAAGGGGAGTCGGCCGCCTACCGCGCCAACGGCCCGGACCGCTGCTTCCACTGCAAGGACGAGCTGTTCACCAGGATCTCGGACGAGGTCGCCGCCGAACACGGCCTCGTGGCGGTCGCGTACGGCGAGAACGCCGACGACGCCCGCCGCCCGGACCGGCCCGGCAGCCGCGCCGCCACGGAGCACCGCGTGCTGCGGCCGCTCGCCGACGCCGGACTGGACAAGGCAGCCGTCCGCCGCCTCGCCCGCGCCCTCGGACTGCCCAGCGCCGACAAACCCGCCGCGCCCTGCCTGGCCTCCCGCATACCCCACTTCGAAGAGGTCTCGCCCGCCAAGCTCGGCCAGATCGAACGGGCCGAGAAGGCGCTGCGGGGGCTGGGCTTCGGCGACTGCCGGGTGCGGCACCACGGGGACGTGGCACGCGTCGAGCTGCCGGTCGAGGACATCGCCCGGGCCGCCTCCGGGGAGCTGCGCGAGGCGGTACTGAACGCGGTGCGCGCCGCCGGCTTCCGTATGGTCGCGGTCGACCTGGCGGGCATCCAGTCCGGTGCCTTCACACTGCCGCTGGTCAGCGCGACGGAAGGCGGCCACCATGGCTGAGCACACGCCGGACCTCGCGGGCCTCGCGGAGCTGGATCACGACCGGGCCGCCCGGCGCGGCTACCCGGAGGCCGTCTACTGCGAAGGGAAGACGGCCGCTCAGGTCGCCGCCATCTCCGCCGCCGTACGGGGGAGGGGCACCGGCCCGGCCACCCTCTTCACCCGCGCGGACGACGGCCACGCCAAGGCCGTACTGGCCGAACTGCCCGACGCCCGGCACGACACGGAGGCCCGGCTGCTCGCCTGGCCACCGGCACCGCCCCCGCCGACCGGCGGCAGGGTGGCCGTGGTCTGCGCGGGCACCTCCGACCTTCCGGTGGCCCGGGAAGCCCAGCTCACCGCCGCCTACCTCGGCCGGGAGACGGACTTCGTGGTGGACGTGGGCGTCGCCGGGCTGCACCGCGTCCTCGGAAAACTCGACGTGCTGCGCGCCGCGCGCGCCGTGGTCGTCGTCGCGGGCATGGACGGCGCCCTCCCCAGCGTCGTGGCCGGCCTGATCGCCGCGCCGGTCGTCGCCGTCCCGACCTCGGTCGGCTACGGCGCCGCCTTCGGCGGCCTCGCCCCCCTGCTGACCATGCTCAACGCCTGCGCCCCGGGCGTCGCGGTGGTCAACATCGACAACGGATACGGCGCCGGCCACCTGGCTGCACAGATCGCGGCCCCGCACCTCTAGGGGAGCTCAGCGCCCGGGACCAGACCCGCCGCCACAGCAGCCGCGACCGCGGCGTCCAGTACCGTCCCGGCCGGCTGCCCCCGCGCCGCGGCGAGCGCCGCCACGTCCTCGAACTCGGGAGTGGCCCGCACGATCACACCGCCGCGGTGGGCCACCTTGACCGGCACCTCGTCGTCGCCCGCCATCGGGACGCGTACCCACGTACGCTCCAGCGCGGTCTTCCGTACGGGGGACTCGCGCACCCCGATCGTGCTGGTCTCCCGGAAGACCAGGTCGCGCAGTGCGTCGGCGCGCTGCCGCGGGGCCAGCACGCGGAGGGTGTGCGCCGGGCGGCCCTTCTTCATCAGGATGGGGACCAGCCAGGCGTCCGAGGCGCCGGCCGCCAGGAGCGAGGCGAGGACGCCGGGCCACAGCCGCGGGTCCAGGTCGTCGACATTGGCCTCCAGAACGACGGCGGAGGTCTCCTGGTCCGCCCCGGCCGCGGCATCCGCCGGGGTGCCGATCACCACCCGTACGACGTTCGGCCGCCCCGGCGTGTCCTTCGTACCGGCGCCCACGCCCGTCGCCTCGGCCCGCAGCCGCGGCAGGCCGCCGCACTCCGCGGCGAGCGCGGTCACCAGCGCCATGCCGGTCGGGGTGGCCAGCTCGCCCGGACCGCCGCCCACCACCTCCCAGCCCGCCGCCAGTTCGAGCACGGCGGGCACCGGCACCGGGAGCTCGCCGTGCGCCGTGCGCACCCGCCCGGAGCCCAGCGCCACCGCGCTCGCGGTGACGCACGCGATCCCGAGGTCGTGCAGCGCGGCGCAGACCCCGACCACATCCGCTATCGAGTCCCACGCGCCGACCTCGTGGAAGTGCACCTCTTCGACCGGCACGCCGTGCACCCGCGCCTCCGCCGCCGCGAGCCGGCCGAAGACCGCCAGGGCCCGCTCGGCCACCGGCGCCGCCAGCCCGGCCTCCTCGATCCGCTCCCTGATGGCGCGCCAGGTGCGGTGCGGATGGTCCTCGGCCAGCGGCTCGACGCCGACCTTCGTGGCCCGCAGCCCGGCGCGCGTGACGGCCGCCCGGGTCAGCCGCACCGCGCCCGGTACCACCTCGTCGATCGCCTGCTGCACGGCCTCCGGCGCGGCACCGGCGTCGACCAGCGCGCCGAGCAGCATGTCCCCCGCGACGCCGGAGGTGACATCGAGCCAGGCCAGCCGGTGCGGATCGGTCATACGGGGGACTCCTGCGGTGCTGCGGGACGGGCGTGCGGACACAACTCCTGATCCTAGAATCAGGAGTTGGGCCGCGTCTCGTCAGCGAAGATCTTGGTGATGAATGTCCCGTCCTCGGCTATGCCCCAGGCACTCAGGATGCGGGGCAGCGCACGTCCGGGTTGAACATCGCCAGCAGCCCGTCGGGGTTGTGCTTGTACAGCCAGACGTGCAGGTCGTAGTGGACCGGCATCTTCGGCGCGTGGCCGGGCATCGGCCCGTCGAACCCACGGCCGAACGCCCGCGGCCGGTCGTCGTCGGTGTTCACGTTCTTGTCGCGGTCCAGGACGACGTACTCCAGGGCGCCCAGGTGACGCTTGCCGTCCTTGCCCGGGACGTAGACGAGTGCCGCGGGCTTCGCCGGGTCGGTGGAGCCGATGTGCTGCTCCTTGACGTAGTGGTACCCCATGCCGCCCTCCGTGGAGCCGACACACACGTCGTCGCGCTTGTAGCCCGCCTTGATGGCCTTCCGCTCGTCGGCGAACCGGGCGGTGGCCTTCCGGGCCTTCGCCAGGTCGTGCCGGACGTGGTCCGAGAGGCCGGAGTCCAGTCGTTCGTCGGCGGCGGCCGGGCCGGGGGCGGCAGCCAGCGAGGTGAGCGTGGAGAGGGCGAGTGTGGTGAGGGCGAGTGTCGCGGCCAGTCGGCGTGCGCGCATGGAGCGATCCTGTCTGTAGGCGAGAGCTGACGTCAGAGGTGACGTCAGACAGGAGCCTGCACGGGCCGTCATGGGGCCGCACCCGGGGATGGGCCGTTGGAGCCGCCTCTCCACCCGGCCGGCGCGTAACACGCGGACAAAAGTCCAAGTTCTGCCCGACTCGGCGGCATTGACGTACGTTCCCGCATGTCGGAGGCTTGCGGACGGTTCAGGCTGCCGTTCCGTTTCCTCCCTGGACCGTCCGCGTTCCCGCTGTCCGTCCGCACCCCGGAGGCCACGTGACCGTCCTCTCCAGATCCCGCACCGGCTCACTCGCCGTCCTGCTCGCCGCCGCCACGCTCGGCACGGTGCCCTCGGCGGGCGCGGCCCCGGAGCCCGCGCCCGCGCAGCCGCTGCCCGTGATCTCGCCGACGCCCCAGCACATGACCCGGGTCTCGGACGACGTCCGGCTCGGCGGCCGTGCCGAGCTCGTCGTCGACAAGGACACCGACGCGGCGGCGCGGCGGCTGCTCACCGAGGCACTGCGCGCGCACGGCGTCCATGACATCGATGTCACCGCCCGCGCCACGGGCCACGCCCCGCTCACCGTGCTCCTCGGCCCGGCCACCCGGCCGGACGTGGCGGCGGCCCTGCGCGGCACGGACGTACCGAAGCACGACGAGGGGTACGCGCTGCGCGTCGCGACGGAGCAGCAGGAGCACGCCACCGTCGCGCTCGGCGGCACCGACGCCACAGGCCAGTACTACGCCGTCCAGACCCTGCGCGGCCTGATCACCAAGGACCGGATCGCCGGAGCCGCCGTCTCCGACTTCCCGTCCATGCCGCTGCGCGGCTCCATCGAGGGCTTCTACGGCTCCCCGTGGACCAACGAAGAACGCCTGGACCAGCTGGACTTCCTCGGCGAGGTGAAATCCAACACCTACGTCTACGCGCCGAAGGACGACCCCTACCACCGCGAGAAATGGCGCGACCCCTACCCCGCCGACAAGCTCGCCGAGCTCGGCGCACTGGTGAAGCGCGCGACCGGCAACCACGTCCGCTTCACCTTCGCCGTCTCGCCCGGCAACTCCATCTGCTACTCCGACCCGGCCGACGTCAAGGCGCTCATCGCCAAACTGCAGTCGCTGTACGACCTGGGCGTCCGCTCCTTCTCCGTCCCGCTGGACGACATCAGCTACACCAAGTGGAACTGCGCGGGCGACGAGCAGAAATTCGGCGCCCCGGGCCGCGGCCCCGCCGCCGAGGCACAGGTCGGTCTCCTCAACACCGTCCAGCGCGACTTCATCGCCACCCACGAGGGCACCAACCCGCTCCAGATGGTCCCCACCGAGTACGGCGACCTCACCGACACCGCGTACAAGCAGAAGCTGCGCGCGGACCTCGACAAGGACATCGAGGTGATGTGGACCGGCACCGAGGTCGTGCCGTCGGAAATCACCAACGCCCAGGCCGCCAAGGCCGCCGAGCTGTTCGGCCGCAAGGTCTTCGTCTGGGACAACTACCCCGTCAACGACTACGGCCAGACCGCCGGCCGGCTGCTGCTCGCCCCGTACGACAAGCGCGAGGCGGGCCTCTCCGACCACCTCAGCGGCATCGTCTCCAACCCGATGAACCAGGAAGCGGCCAGCAAACTCGCCGTCTTCACCATGTCCGACTTCTCGTGGAACGACCGCGGTTACAACCGTACGGTCTCCGCCCGGCAGTCCGCGCTGCACCTCGCGGGCGGCGACCCGAAGGTCGCCGACGCAGTGCAGACCTTCGTGGACCTCAACCACATGGCGCCCACCTTCGGGGACACGCCGTGGCAGCCGCAGGCGCCGGTGCTCAGCGCCCGGCTGGCGGAGTTCTGGAAGGCGTACGACACCGACCCCGAGGCGGCGGTCAAGAAGCTGCGCCCGACGGTCGAGGACATCGCGCGGACGCCGGGCGTGCTCCGCGCCGGGGTGCCCGACAAGCTCTTCCTGCACGACGCCGACCGCTGGCTGGACGCCACGGAGCTGTGGGGCTCGGCAATGCGGCACGGCCTCGCCACGCTGACGGCGGTACAGGACGGGGACACGGCACGGGCCGCGAAGGAACGTGCCGCCATGGACGCCGACGCCACGGCCGCCGGAAAGATCACCTCCGACCCGGCGGAGACCCGCCCGCACGGCCCCGTCAAGATCGCCGACCCGTTCATCGGCGACTTCCTCGCGAAGGTGCGGGAACTGCAGGACGCCGCGGCGAAGGACTGACCGGAGGCCCGGGGTGCCCCCGCAAGGGCACCCCGGACCGCCCTACTTCAGGTACTCATTGGTGTACGTCTTCTTCAGATCCACATCCGCCTTCGCGATCTCCGGCGTGAACGCGGCCAGCACCTTGTGCACCGCCGCCGCGCCGTCCGGCCGGATCAGCCCGTCCTTGGCATAGGCGTCCTTGGCCTGGGCTATGGCCTGCTCGTAGACCGCCGGGTCGTCACCGGCGTACTCGCGCGGCATCTTGGCCGCGATCTCCTTGGCGGAGTGGGTGTCGATGTACTCAAGCGCCCGGACGATCGCCTTCGCGAGCTTGCGTGCCTGGTCGGGGTGGTCCTTCAGCCAGTCGCGGTCCGAATACAGGACGGCGGCCGGATAGGTGGACACACCGAAGTCCTCCTTGACGCCCCGTTCGGTGCGGGTGTCGGTGAGGATCCTGACCTTCTTCGCCCCGGCCCGCTTCTGGAGCTGGGAGACGGCCGGGTCCAGCATGACCGCCGCGTCCACCCGGCCCTGCTCCATCGCCGCGACCGCGGTCGAGTCGCCCCCGATGCCCTGAACGCTCGCCGCATCGGCCTTCATGCCGTGGTCGGCCAGCAGCTTCTTGAGGAAGAAGTCCGTGGAGGAACCGGGCGCGGTCACGCCCACCTTGGCGCCCTTGAGGTCCTCGACCGAGTCGATCTTCTTGCTCGCCTTGGGCGACACCGCCAGCACCAGCGACGGGTACCGCAGCATGTTCACGAACGACACCACGTCCTTGTGCTTGGCCTGCATCTGGATCGTGTGGTCGTAATAGCCGCTCACCACGTCGACGCTGCCGCCCTGCATCGCCTGCAGCGCCTTGGACCCGCCCTGCAGGTCCGCCAGCCTGACCTGCACGCCCTCCTTCTTGTAGTAACCCAGCTGCTGGGCGAGCGTGGTCGGCAGATAGACCAGCAGCGGCTGGCCGCCGACCCCGATACGTACGGTGTCGCCCCCGCCGGCGGACGAACAGCCGGAGGCGGCGGCGAGCGTGGCGAGGCAGGCCGCCGCGGCCACGGCCCCGCGCAGCGGGCGACGGACGGAATGGTGCGCCATGAACTCTCCTGACGGACGGGGACGGATCAGCCGTGGGTGCGCTCGCGGGCCGGCTGCCAGCGCAGCAGGCGGCGTTCGACGCGGTTGACGAGCAGGTCGATGGCCACGACCACGACGGAGAGCACGACCATCCCGGCGAACACACCGGTCGTGTCGAACGTCCCCTCCGCCTGCGCGATCAGATAGCCCATGCCTTCGGACGCGCCGAGGTACTCGCCGACCACCGCGCCCACGATCGCGAAGCCGACGCTGGTGTGCAGGCTGGAGAAGATCCACGACATCGCGCTGGGCAGCAGCACGTGCCGGATCAGCTGGCTCTCCTTCGCGCCCAGCATCCGGGCGTTGTCGACCAGTACCCGGTCCACTTCCCGTACGCCCTGATAGGTGTTGAAGAAGACGATGAAGAACACCAGCGTCACGCCGAACGCGACCTTCGACCAGATGCCGAGCCCGAACCACAGCAGGAAGATCGGCGCCAGCACGACCCGCGGCAGCGCGTTGAGGACCTTGATGTACGGATCGAGCACGGCGGCCAGCGTCCGGGCACGGGCCAGCAGGAAGCCGATACCGAGACCCAGCACCCCGCCGATGACCAGCGCGAGCGCCGCCTCCAGCAGGGTCGTCAGCAGATGCCCGGCGATCTCGCCACTGCCCAGCCACTCGCCGATGCGGCCCGCGACGGCGGCCGGGGAGCTGAAGAAGAACGGGTCGACGATGCCCGTACGGCTGCCCACCTCCCAGCCGGCGACGAGCAGCACCGCGAGGCCGAGCTGCGCGGCGAGCACGGCGGGCCGCGTGAGGCCGGTACGGCGCCGCCTTGGCCCCGTGGGCCGGGACGGCGCCGCGTCAGCCGGCGTCTTGGACAGCTCCGGCGCCCGCGGTCCCGTGGGAAGCGCGCTCATAGGTCCTCATCACCTCGTTCCTCAAGTCCGCCCAGATCGCGCCGTACAGCTCCGTGAAGCGCGGCGTGGTCCTGATGTCGAGCAGGTCGCGCGGCCGGGGGAGATCGATGGGATAGCGGCCGACGACGCCGCTGCCGGGCCCCGCGGACAGCAGCACCACCTCGTCCGACAGCGACACCGCCTCCTCCAAGTCGTGGGTGACGAAGAGGACGGTCTTGCCGCTGTCGGTCCACAGCGTCAGCAGTTCGTTCTCCATGATCTGCCGGGTCTGCACGTCCAGCGCCCCGAACGGCTCGTCCATCAGCAGGATGTCCGGGTCACCGATCCAGCTCTGGGCGACGGCCGTGCGCTTGCGCATCCCGCCGGAGAGCTGGTGCGGATAGGCGTTCTCGAAGCCGGCCAGGCCGACCCGTACGACCCACTCGTGGGCCCGCGCCAGCCGTTCGGCCTTGTCCACGCCGGACAACTCGAGGCCGAACGCCACGTTCTGCACGACGGTCTTCCAGGGCAGCAGGGCGTCCTGCTGGAACATGTAACCGGCCCTGCGGTTCAGCCCGTTCAGCGGCTCGCCGCCGATCAGTACCTGCCCGGCGGACGGCTCGCGCAGCCCGGCCACGGCGTTGAGCACCGTGGACTTGCCGCAACCGGTGGGCCCGACGACCGAGACGAACCGCCCCGGCGGCACCGTCAGATCCACCTCCCGCACGGCCGTGTAATCGCCCTCCGTGCCCTGGTACGTCATCGTGACGCCGCGCAGCTCCACGGCCGCGCTGTCGTCCCCGTCAACCACCGGCACCCTCCGATCAGCGAGACCTGAAGATCACTCGCTGAGCATGATTGGCCACGGTGCGGTGATCGCGCAACGGTGCCGCACGACGAAAATCGGCCGCCTCACCTTCGGTGACATCACCACCGCACCGCGGTGAAGTCGATCGGACGGGGCGTCAGCCGGGCGGCGCGCTCCGTCAGTTTCCGCAGCCGCTCGGCCATCTGATCACCCGGCAGGTGCTTGCGGTCGCCGTGCCCCGGCAACAGCCATTCGAAGCGCAACTGCCCAGCGGTCCGTGCCAGCGAGGCGCTCAACTCCTCGATGGAGTACCAGGTGACGCTCTCCGCCACCTCGATGTCACCCGTCGTGCGGGACCAGTAGAAGCTGTCCCCACTGAAGCAGTACCGCTCGTCGGCGACGTAGAGCACGCTGCCCCGGGTGTGACCGGGGAGCGGATGGGCGACCATGCCCGGGCCGATCTCGACGGTGCCGGTGCCGCGCAGTACGCGGTCGGCGTCCGGCGCGGCGTCGAGATCGCCCTCGTGGATCCAGAGCCGGGCGCCGAAGTGGTCCGCGTACTGGCGGCCGTGCGCGGCGTGGTCCCGGTGGGTGAGCAGTACGTCGGTGACCGGGCCGAGTGCCGCGTACTGCGTGGCCAGCGCCCGGCTCCAGCGGGGCGTGTCCACCAGCATGAGGTTCCCCGCCGGGCGACGGACCAGGTAGGAGTTGGCGCCCGCGTTCTGCGGGGAGTTGTGCCCGCAGAGCGAGACGGTCGCGTCGAGAGCCAGCGGGAAGGGGTCTTGTGCCGGGTCCAGGCGGCGGGACGCGGGGCGGATCGAGCGGGTCGGGCAGGCGAAGGCGGCGGCCTGCATTGCCCGTTCCTCCGCCGCGTCGCGTGGCTGCCGCACCACCTCCGACCGCTTGCCGACCTGGGCGATCAGGTCCGGCGCGAGCTGCCGCGCGACGTCACAGTCGGTGCAGCGGTCGTCCACGTACCAGTCGTTGTCCATGGCAGCAGTACAGCGGCGGCGGGCGCCGAAGTGGAAGCCCCGACGGGTCTTGTTCTTCCTGGCAAAGGGGCCTCTCGGGGACGGGGGATTCGCTCAACTCCCTTACTGAAATGGGTAGTTGCCCGGGTCGGTGAGTGTCATGCCCAGCTGGGCGCGCTCGGTGAGCCAGCGGGTGGGGCGGTAGCGGGGATCGCCCGTCGTGCGGTACAGCGCCTGCTGGAGGGCGAGCAGTCGGGGCGCGCCGATGGTGTCGCCCCAGGCGAGCGGGCCGTGCGGGTAGCCGAGTCCGGTGGTGACGGCGGCGTCGATGTCGGCGGGCGTGGCGAGCCCGCGCTCGGCGATGGATGCCGCGACCGAGACGATCGAGGCGAGCAGCCGCTGTGCGACGGAGCCGGCGGTGTCCCGTACGACGCTGACGGCATACGGCTCATTCGCCTCCCCGCCCGGCGCCGCGAGTACCGCGCGGGCGTCCGCCGCCACTTCCGGATCCGTGGCCGGGGTGGCCGCGAGCACCCGGCGGCGGGTGGACAGCGACAGCGGGTCCACGCCGAGGGTGCGGGCGGGTGGCAGGCCCGACCCCGCCACCGCCTCGGCGACGGTCGTACCCCAGGTGGCGACCAGTACGACCGAGCCGTCCCCCGGAAGCTCGGCGTCGTCGAGCACCGCGCCTCCCGCGGCGAGCGCCGCGCGCAGCGCCTCGGTACCGGGGCCGGTGCCGGCCACCCACACGGGCCGCTTGCCGCCACCGGCGACGGGCGGCTCCGGCGTGGCGGCCGGGGCCGGGTCCTCGGGACCGTACGCGTACCAGCCGCGGCCCGTCTTGCGGCCGTGGAGCCCGGCGCTCACCCGGTTCGGGGTGAGGAAGGAGGGCCGGAGCCGGTCGGAGTGGCGGAAGCCGTGCCAGATGGTGTCGATGACCGCCGCGGTCACATCGAGCCCGGTGAGGTCCATCAGCTCGAACGGGCCCATCCTCAGGCCCAGTACGTCCCGAGCGACGCGGTCGATGCCCGGCGCGTCGGCGACGGTCTCCTCCAGGAGCGCCAGCGCCTCGGTCACCAGGCCGCGCCCGGCGTGGTTGACGAGGAAGCCGGGGGTGTCGGCGACGGTCACGGCGCGGTGGCCCGTCCCGCGTACCAGCTCGGCGAGGAGCGGCGGGATGTCCGCACGGGTCGCCGCGCCCGGTACCACCTCCACGATCTTCATCAGCGGTACCGGATTGAAGAAGTGCAGGCCCGCCAGGCGTGACGGGTCGGCCAGCGTGGCAGCGATCTCGGTGACCGAGAGGGAGGAGGTGTTGGTCGCGAAGACGGTGGACGCGGGCAGCGCCTCGGCCAGCTTCCCGAACACCTCGGCCTTGGTCTCCAGATCCTCCCGCGCGGCCTCAATGACCAGCTCGACGTCGTCGCCGGGCGCCCAGGGGGAGTCCAGCGGCACGATACGGGCGAGGGTTTCGGCCGCCTCTTGCTCGGTCATCCGACCCTTGGCGGCGGCCCGGTCGAGCATCCCCCGAACGAAGTCCACGGCCGCGCCGACCGCCTCCGTACGGATGTCACCCAGCTCGACGGTATGACCGGCGGTGGCGGCCCACTGGGCAATGCCGCGGCCCATGACACCGGCGCCCACGATCCTGATACGCACGTTGGGTACTCCCTTGGTTCCTTGGCGGGGGGGGGCTGGCGCTTCCTGGGGCTTTGGCGGGGCGCCTCGCTCTCCCCGCTGGTTCCTTGGCAGGGCCCCTCCCTCTCCCCACGAGCCACGAGTCACGAGTCACGAGCCAGGCGGAGAGAGCCCCGTGGCCGAGACCCCCTCCCCCGCCTCCACCACACTCCTCGTGAAGTTACTCCCACACTCTGACAACCCACGGGTTATCCACAGGTCCTCACCTCAGATAGACCCGATCCGGATCGACATCCTCGCGCAGCAGGCGCAGCTCCTCGGTGCTGGGCGGCTGTACCGTCTCCACCGTGTCGGCGATCGCGAGGTCCCAGCCGGTGTTCTCGCGTACCTGGTCGACCGTCACGCCCGGATGCACCGCGACCAGCTTCAGTTCCTCGCCGACCCCCTCGCGCGCCAGGATGCCGAGCTCGGTGATGACCCGGGTGACGCCTGTCCCCAACGGCCGCAGCCCGTCCTCGACCGCCCGGTCAGGCCCCGGCGTCGTACAGAAGTCCAGCTTCTCCGTGAAGGACCGCGGGTCGTGGCGGCGCATCACCACGAACACCTCACGCGAATTGGCCATCACCTCGACCGCGCCGCCGGACCCGGGCAGCCGCACCTTCGGTGTGTCCCAGTCGCCGATGACGGAGGTGTTCAGATTCCCCCACTTGTCGATCTGCGCGGCGCCGAGGAACCCGACGTCTATGTGGCCGCCCTGCAGCACGTACCCGAAGAGCGCGGGCATGGAGAGGACCGCCTCGGCACCGGTGATCAGCACCGCGTCGGCAATGGTCTCGGGGAGGTGCGAGGGGTGCGCCCCGCACACGCCCGACTCGTACACGATCTCCAGCTGCGGCGCGACCGTGAGGTGCGCGAGCGAGGCAGCCAGCGTGGGCAGCCCGATCCCGGCGAACACGGTCCGCCGCCCGGCCAGTTCTCGCGAGGCGACCACGGAAAGTCGCTCGGAAGAGGTCATTTCGGTGCTCACAGTCGCCTCCCGTAGTTCACCGGCAGGCTGAGTGCCTCGCCGACCGCGAGGGAGTTCCAGAACTCCTCGCCGAGCTTGCTGACGTACTCCGCGTGGTCCGCGGTGTCGTACACCCACTCCTTCAGCCAGGCCCGCAGCCGGTCGGGGTCCTTGCTGATGGCCGACCAGGCGCGGTAGAAGGCGTTGTCGCGGTCGTAGTAGCCCTGCGCGAAGGAGGGGTGGGCGCCGCGCGGGCAGGCCACGACCGCGTCCACGGCGTGCGCGGGGATCACCGTACGGTTCGGGTCGGAGCGGACGACCTCGTCGTCGACGATCTCCTCGACGACCACGACCGCCTTGTCCGCGGCGTACACCGCCTCCGCCTGAATGCCCGTCAGGCCCCAGATCTGAGTGTTGCCGCTGCGGTCGGCGCGCTGGGCGTGAATGATCGTCACGTTGGGGTTGACGGGGGGTACGACGTACACCTGCTCGGGCTCGCCGTCCGGGCCCGGATAGGGCGAAGTGACCTTCCGCAGACCGTCGTTGACCGACGGCAGATCGCTGCCGCCGTACGAGCGCAGCGGGTAGAACGGCAGCCGCTGAGCGCCCGCGAGGTAGCGGCAGATCATGCCGTAGTGGCTGTACTCCTCGAAGGTCAGCGGCTTGGGGTCGGCCTTCTCCATGCGGCGGCGCAGCTCGCCCAGCGACCCGGCCGACGAATTCCCGACGAAAGAAGAAACCAACCGGGTCACACACCCCGCGGCGAGCATCTGGTCCACGACGATGTCCGCGGTCATCCGGACCACGGTGAGGTCGCGGCGGCCCTGCCGGATGATCTCGTGCCCGGCGGCGGTCGGGATGAGGTGCGTAAACCCTTCGAGCGCGACGGTGTCGCCGTCATGGACGAAGGAGGAGATGGCCTCCCGCATCGTCATGGTCTTGTCCACGGTGCTCCTCGGCGTGCGGGGTAGCGGATCCGGTCCCGGACACCGTTTCACCGGCCATTGATCTCCGTCCAATACCGAATTAAGGTCAGACTGATATGGGGAACGAAATAATTAACACAGGCAGGCGGATGGAGACGGTATGGAGCTGCGGCATCTGACCGCCTTTGTCGCGGTCGCCGAGGAGCTGCATTTCGGGCGGGCCGCCAAGCGGCTGCAGATGGCGCAGCCGCCGCTCAGTCAGCAGATTCGGCAGTTGGAGAAGGAGTTGGGGGTCCAGCTCTTCGAGCGCAATACCCGTTCGGTGCGGCTGACCAGTGCGGGTCAGTCCTTCCTCGACCCCGTACGGACCGTACTGACCGACCTGGACACCGCGACGCGGGCCGCGAAGGCCGCGGGGCGCGGCGAGTACGGCCGGGTCACCATCGGCTTCGCGGGTGCGTCCACGCACGAGACGCTGCCGCTGCTCACGCGTGCCGTGCGGGCCGCGCATCCGGCGCTGGAGCTGGTGATGAAGGGCCAGACGTACGCCAATGTCGCGCTGGCCGGCGTCGCCGACGGCTCGCTCGACCTGGGCTTCGTACGTCTCCCCGTCACCCAGCCCGGCGTGGCCACTCGCATCATCGACGAGGAGGAGCTGATCTGCGCGCTGCCGCAGGACCACCCGTTGGCCCGCCGCAAGCGCATCCCCCTCGCCGCCCTCGCCGACGAGTCGTTCGTCAGCTTCCCCGCCAACGCCGGGTCCACGGTCCGGGACGCCACGGTCCGGGCGTGCGAGGCCGCCGGGTTCAATCCGCGGGTGGTGCAGGAGGCGCCCGACTCGTACACGATCCTGGCGCTGGTCGGCGCGGGCGTCGGCGTCACCCTCACCGTCACCTCCTGTCAGCACATCCAGCAGACGGGGCTGGTCTACCGGCCGCTCGCGGGCCCGCCGATCCGGCTGCAGGCCGCGCTGGCCTGGCGTCCGGACAACCCGTCGGCGGCCCTGCGTACGGTCCTCGCGGTGGCCCAGGAGGCCCTGCCGACACCGGAAGGAAAGGTTCCGGCACGCTCCTGACCTGCAGTGACGTCCGATTGATAAGGATCGCGTCCGAATCCTGAGTGAATTGGATATTGGACCGGCTCAGTGGTCGGGTGGAAAAGTCACCGGGAAGCGTCCACCAGGGCACCAGGGACCAGGAAAGGCCGTCGCATGTCCGACCCCACCGAAATCGTCATCTGTGAACCGCTGCGCACCCCGATCGGCAAGTTCGGCGGCGCGCTCGCGGGGCAGCGTCCCGCCGCCCTGGCCGCCCGGCTGATCACCGAGATCGTGCAGCGCACCGGCGTCGCGCCGGAGAAGATCGACGAGGTCATTCTCGGGCACGCCTGGCCCACCTCCGACGCGCCGGCCATCGGCCGGGTGGCCGCCCTGGACGCCGGCCTGCCCGAGACCGTCACCGGTGTGCAGGTCGACCGCCGCTGCGGGTCCGGCCTGCAGGCGGTGCTGGACGCGGCGATGCAGATCAAGGCCGGGTTCAGCGATGTGGTGATCGCGGGTGGCGTGGATGTGATGAGCGCGGCGCCCTACTACACCCACGAGGGCCGTTGGGGCATCAAGGGCCCGAACCTCACCCTCCACGACTCCCTCGCCCGCGGCCGGGTCACCGCGGGCGGCGCCAACCACCCCATCCCCGGCGGCATGATCGAGACCGCGGAGAATCTGCGCCGCGCGTACGGGATCAGCCGCGCGGAGCAGGACGCGCTGGCGCTGCGCTCGCAGCAGCGGGCCGGGCGGGCCATCGAGGCGGGCCTCTTCGACGAGGAGATCGTGCCGATCACGGTGCGCGGCCGCAAGGGCGACACCGTCGTGGCCGCCGACGAGCACCCACGCCCGGACACCACCGCCGAGCAGCTCGCCAAACTCAAGCCGATCATGGGCAAGCAGGACCCGGACGCCACCGTTACCGCGGGCAACGCCAGCGGCCAGAACGACGCCGCCGCTGCCTGCCTGGTGACCAGCGCCGCCACCGCCGAGCGGCTCGGCCTCACCCCGATGGTGCGGCTGGTCTCCTTCGCGCGCACCGGCTGCGCCCCGGAGACCATGGGCCTCGGCCCCGTGGGCGCCACCCGCGCGGCCCTGGACAAGGCGGGCCTCAAGCTCTCCGAACTGGACCTGATCGAGCTGAACGAGGCGTTCGCCGCACAGGTACTGGCCTGCACCAAGGAGCTGGGCCTGGGCGAGGCCGACCACGAGCGGCTCAACGTCAATGGCTCCGGCGTCTCGCTGGGCCACCCGGTCGGCGCAACCGGCGCCCGCATCCTGGCCACCCTCGCCCGCGAGATGAAGCGCCGCGAGGCCCGCTACGGCCTGGAGACCATGTGCATCGGCGGCGGCCAGGGCCTGGCGGCCGTCTTCGAGCGGGTCGCCTGACACCCGTACAGCGAAGCCAACACCACACCGCATAACAACAAACGCGCACCACCCGTACCACCCAGGGGCGCCGCTCGGGACGACGCGGCGCCCCTGGTGTCCCCTTCCCCTGCTCAAAGACGCCCAGGGAGTCCGTATGAGTGTGCCCACCGAGCCCACCGCACGCGATCGCAGCAGAGCCGCCAACCGCGCCGGGATCGGCGCCTTCATCGGCTCCACCATCGAGTGGTTCGACTTCTACATCTACGGCACCGCCTCAGCGCTTGTCTTCGACAAGGTCTTCTTCCCGGAACTCGATGGCGCGCTGGGCACGTTGGTGGCCTTCGCCACCTTCTGGGTCGGCTTCCTCGCCCGTCCGCTCGGCGGCATCGTCTTCGGGCACTACGGTGACCGCCTCGGCCGCAAGAAGACCCTCGTCATCACCCTACTGATGATGGGCGTGTCCACCACCGCCATCGGCCTGCTGCCCGGTTACGCCTCCATCGGCATCGCGGCGCCGATCCTGCTCGTGGCCATCCGGATGATCCAGGGCATCGGCCTGGGCGGCGAGTGGGGCGGCTCCGTCCTGATCGCCTCGGAGTCCGCGCCGAAGGGCAAGTCCGTGCTGTACGGGGCCTTCGCGCAGCAGGGTTCGCCGGTCGGCAACACCCTCAGCACGCTGAGCTTCCTGGCCATCAGTCAGCTGCCGGACGACGCCTTCACCTCCTGGGGCTGGCGGGTGCCGTTCCTCGCCTCGGCGCTGCTGGTCATGGTCGGCCTCTTCGTTCGGCTGAAGGTCGCCGAGTCGCCCGCGATGGCCAAGCTGATCGAGAAGAAGGAGGTCGCGAAGCTGCCGCTGACCGAGGTGCTGCGCAGCCATCCGATGCTGATCGTCCTGGGCATCGGGGCCTGCACGATCGGCCTGTCCGCGACGTACTTCAAGTCCACCTTCGCGCTCTCCTGGGCCACCAGCGCCCTGGACTTCGACCGCAGCTCCTTCCTCACGATCATCCTGGTCGCCAACATCACCCAGATCGTCGTGCAGCCCTTCGGTGCGGTCCTCGCCACGAAGATGAAGAGCTGGTCGCGGGCTGTCTGCGTGATGTTGATCCCCGAACTGTTCCTGATGCCGGTGATGTTCCTTCTCATCGGTACGGAGAACTACGGTCTGGCGATGTTCGGTGTCGCGGTCGCCACCATCCCGCACTGCCTGTACTACGCGGCGCTGGCCGGCATGCTCGCCAGCCGCTTCCCCGCCCATCTGCGGTACACCGGCATCTCGCTCTGTTACCAGCTGTGCGGCACGCTGCTGGGCGGCACCACCCCGATCGTCGGTCAGTCGCTGCTCAACTGGACCGGCTCGATCACCGCGGTCATCGTCTACGCGGTCTTCCAGGTCGCGCTGACCATGGGCTGCATGCTGCTGCTCCTGCGCCGCCCGAACCACGACGAGACGGCCGTCGAGGCCGCCCCCGCCGCCCGGACCTCCGCTCCACTGCCCGGTTGAGCTGCCAGGAGGCGACTCAACCACGAGTTGATGCCCGAGACGCCCCGTTAGCAGTCACAGTGGGTAGGTGGACTGGTGCGTCCCGTTCCGCTCGTGAAAGGATGTACGAAGCGGAGGGCGCGCGACTCAACTGTCCGTTGGGTGTGCGTGCTGCTTCGCTGTGGCTGGGACCAGGGCGAATGGGGATGGGACACCGATCATGGCACGAGGGGGCGACGGCGCGCCGAAGAGTGAGCACAGTCCGCTCGCGGAGCGGCTGAACCACCTCTTCGCGCACATGCACCCGCCCGGCGCCCCGTACACCAACGCCTACGTCGCCGAGGAGATCAGCGAGGGCGCCGAGTACGGCGACGTCACGCTCTCCGAGCAGTATCTCTCCATGCTCCGCAAGGGCAGACGCAGCAATCCGAGCCACGAAGTGCTGCGCGCGCTCGCCAAGTTCTTCGCGGTGCCGGTCGGCTATCTGGTGGGGGACCTCTCCCAGCCGCAGGCCGACCGGGTGGAGGAGGAGCTGCGCTTCCTCGCGGCCATGCGGGACCAGCGGGTGCGGACCATCGCGCTGCGTTCGGTCGGCCTGCCGCCCGAGGTGCAGGACAGCCTGACGACGATCATCTCCCAGTTCCGGCAGCAGATGGATCTGCCGCCGGACCCGCCGGCGACCAGCGGTGAGGCACCGCATGCCGGCCACTGACGAGCAGCTCTTCGCCACCTGGCGGCGGACGGGAATCGAGGACGGTACGGCCATGCGGGTACGGCGCATACGCCGGCGGTGCAAGCAGCTCGTACAGGAGCTCGCGCTGCCCGCCGCGACCGATCTGCCGGGCCTGTGCGAGGTCGTGGCGCGGCGCGTGGGCCGGCCGGTCCGGCTCGCGCCGATGAGCCTGGGCGGCGTGGTGTCCGGCATGACGGCGGGCACCGACGACGGCTGGTGGGTCTTCTACGAGCGGCAGACCTCGCCCTGGCACCAGACCCATATCGTGCTGCACGAGCTGAGCCATCTCCTCCTCGGGCACGAGCAGGACCCCACGGTCACCGAGGACGCGCTGAAGGTCTGGACGCCGAACGTGGACGTCGCGACGGCCGCCCGCCGGATGGGCCTGACCGCCCGCTTCGCCCGCCACCACTGCTACGACAACGCCACCGAGCACGAGACAGAGGTGCTGGGCACGCTCCTGATGGCCCATGTGGTGCCCGCGACCGCCAAGGACGACCCGCCGCTGAGCGGTGACGCCGCCGAGATCGCGGCCGCGCTGGGCCCCGCGCTCAAGCACATCCGCCGCGAGCTGGACGGCGTTCGGGACGCCGCCGACGACGGGGGGCCGCCCCGTGTTTGACGTCGTCTACTTCTGCTTCGCGGCCGTCGCCTGGACGCTCGCCGGGTACAAGTTCCGCGCCTGGCTGCGCGACCGCGCCAACGCCGACCTGGGCCTGACCAGCATGATGACGGCGGGCGTCGCCACGGTGTTCCTGTTCTCGGCGCCGAGCCTGTACCGCGCCTTCGACCGGCTCACCGGCGTCGCCAACCTCGCCATGGTCTTCCTGTACTCCTCCGTCGTGGTCTTCGCGGCCGGCGCCCTGGTGCTGCTGCTGCGCTGGACCGGCGGCGAGGATGAGGCGGGCCGCCGCCGGGCCCGCTCCCGTACCCGCGCGGTCCTCACGCTCGTCGCCGTGGCCTGGGCGGTCGCCGTCACCGGCTTCGCCGTCGGGCGCCCGGACGCCGTGGAGCACCCGCGCGACTTCAGCACCGCGTACACCGACGCGCCCGGCGTCATGGTCTTCCTGATGCTGTACCTCGCGATCTTCGGCGCCAGCCTGGCCGGGCTCGGCACGCTCTGCCCGCGCTACGCCACCAAGGTCGGCCCGTCCTGGCTCGCCCGCGGCCTGCGCGTGCTGGCCGCCGGCTGCTGGCTGGGCCTGCTGTACTGCGCCTGCAAGCTCGTCGGCTTCGTACTCTCCTGGGCCGGGCGTCCGGCGCTCTGGCTCTCCAACGGCGTGGCCCCGCTGAGCGCTTCGGTCGCCGCGATCCTCGTCCTCACCGGCTTCGCGCTGCCCGCCGCCGGGCCCCGCGCGTCCGCCTGGCGCCGGCTGCGCCGCCTCTCGCCCCTGTGGCGCGAGGCCACCGCGCAGGCCCCGGAGGTCACGATGGAGGGGTCCCGGCCCGGCCGCTGGCCCTTCGCCGACCTGGAGTGGCGGGCCAACCGCCAGATGGCCGAGATCCGCGACGTACAGCGCGGCATCCGCCGGTACGTCGAGTCCGACGCCGTCGAGGTCGCCCGCGAGCGGGCCCGCGAGGCGGGCGTCGGCCCGGCGCAACTGGCCGCCGTGGCCGAGGCCGTGGCGCTGCGCCGGGGCCTGGACAACCGGCAGGCGGGCCGGCTCCCGGAGCCGTACGCCGAATCCGTCGTCGTCACGACCGACATGGCGCCGGCCGCGGAGTACGAACACTTGGCGCTGGTCGCGGACATGTACCGCTCGTCCGTCGCCGAGACCGTGCTCGCCGAGTTCCGGCAGCGCGGCGGAGTGAAGGAGCGCAGAGCCTAGCGGCGGCGCACCACAGACCAGGTGGCTCGGTACGGGGGTCCGAACCGCCTTCGGCGCAGGGCGGCACGGGGCATTGGCTCCGTAGCCGCCCTGCGCCTTGTCATGCCCCGGATACGGAAGGCGGACCGCCACCCCATAAGGTCGGGATTCATGCAGAGCACCCCCACGCCCGATCGTCCGGAACCGATCGACACGACGATGCTGCTCGACGACCCGTACGCGGGGTACGAGCGGCTGCGCGAGGCGGGCCCGGTCCACCGGATCACCGGCCCCGACGGGCAGCCCGCCTGGCTCGTCACCCGCTACGCGGACGTCCGCAGCGGGCTCGCCGACCCCCGGCTCTCCCTCGACAAGCGCAACAGCTCGACCGGCTACCGCGGCTTCTCCCTGCCGCCGGCGCTCGACGCCAACCTGCTCAACATGGACCCGCCGGACCACACGCGGGTACGCCGCCTGGTGGCCAAGGCGTTCACGCCGGGCCGCGTCGACAAGCTGCGCGCCCCCGTGGCGAAGGTCGCGCACGACCTGCTGGACGCCATCGAGGCCAAGGGCCGCGCCGACCTCCTCGCCGACTTCGCGGGCCCGCTGCCGATCATCGTCATCTGCGACCTGCTGGGCATCCCGGAGCGCGACCGGCTCGACTTCCGCGCCTGGTCCGACGCGCTGATCACGCCCGACCCGGCCCGTCCGGAGGCGGCGAAGGAAGCGGTCGGCGCCATGCTGCGCTTCTACACCGGGCTGATCGCCACCAAGCGCGCCGAGCCGGGCGACGACCTGCTCTCCGACCTGATCGCGGTGCGCGACGAGCCGGACGTCGACGGTGGCGTGGCGGGGGACCGGCTCAGCGAGGACGAACTGACCTCGCTGGCCTTCCTCATCCTCCTCGCGGGCTACGAGAACACCGTTCACCTCATCGGCAATGCGGTCCTCGCGCTGCTCGACCACCCGGAGCTGCTGGCCGAGTTGCGTGCCGACCCCGCCGGACTGCCCGCCGCTGTCGAGGAGTTGGCGCGGTTCGACGGCCCGGCGCCGCTGGCGATCCGCCGCTTCCCGCTGGAGGACATCGAGATCGGCGGCGTGCGGATTCCGGCGGGGGAGAGCGTGCTGCTCTCGCTCGCGGCCGCCAACCGTGACCCGGAACGCTTCACCGATCCGACGAAGCTCGACCCGCACCGCGAGAATTTCGGCCATCTCGCGCTCGGGCACGGCATCCATTACTGCCTCGGAGCGCCGCTCGCCCGGATGGAGACGCAGACCGCCCTCGACGCCGTGATTCAGCGGTTTCCGGGGCTCCGGCTGGACGTGTCGCGGGACGAAATGCAGTGGCGGCGGAGCATCCGTGCGCGTGGCCTGATGTCGCTCCCCGTCGCCTGGTAACGCCGACTCGAACAAGCTTTTCCTGCATAACCGTTCCGGCATGCGGTAGAAAGGTTCTGAGCCCGCCCGGTGTGCATCCCCCGTCGCACCGGGCGGGTCTTCGTGTGTGACGCATGAGCCGTCTGGCGCAGCATGTACTGCGCGTGTCGCGCCGTGTCCCTAGCGTGGTTGCATGGGAACCGACGCTGCTTCGACCAGGACAATTGGCGCCCTGACGGCCATAGCCGTGACGAGCGCCATCGCCGCTCTGCTCGCCCCGGCGCACGCCACATCGACGGACCGGGGCAGGGCCGCACCGGAACGCTTTACGACCGATACGGCGGCCGGGCCCGGAGCCCGGCCCGCCGCGGCGCCGCCCGGCGGGCTCACCGCCCGGGCCTGGATCCTCACCGACGCCAAGACCGGGCGCGTGCTGGCCGCGAAGGAGGCGCACCGCCAACTGGCCCCGGCGAGCACCCTGAAGGCCCTCTTCGCACTCACCGTCCTGCCCAAGTTCCCCGCGGACATGGTCCGCACGGTCACCGCCGATGACCTCAAGGGCGTGGGCGAGGGCAGCAGCCTCGTCGGCATCAAGAAGGGCCGGCAGTACAAGGTCGCCGACCTGTGGCGCGGCGTCTTCCTGCGCTCCGGCAACGACGCCGTGCACGTCCTCGCCAACATGAACGGCGGCTGGCGGGCCACCGCACAGGAAATGCAGGCCAAGGCCAAGATGCTCGGCGCCGACGACACGGTGGTGAAGACGCCGGACGGGTACGACGCGCCCGGCCAGGTCTCCTCGGCGAGCGACCTCGCCCTCATCGCCCGCAAGGGCCTGGAGAACGCCGACTTCGCCCGCTACTGCGCCACCGTACGGGCCGCCTTCCCCGGCGGCTCCCGGGGCCCGTACGACATCGTGAACACCAACCGGATGCTGTCCGGCACGAAGGGCGTGCCGCGCTATCCGGGCGTCATCGGCGTGAAGAACGGCTTCACGAGCAAGGCCGGCAACACCCTGATCGCCGCCGCGAAACGGGACGGCCGCACCCTCGTGGCCACCGTGCTCCACCCCAGCAAGAAGAAGAACGCGGTCTACAAGGAGGCCGCCACGCTCCTGAACTGGGGCTTCAACGCGAACTGACCCGCAGCCGGGGCGCGTGCGAAGCCGCGGGGACCGGGCCGCGCAGGTCGGCGGCCAGGTCCCCGGCCCAGTGGGTGAGCCCGGTGACGTCGATGCCGTACGGCGCTGCGTGCGCGTACGGCTCGATGGCGGCGGCGCCGCGGGTCAGCAGCGAGGTGGCACCGGTGACATTGCCGCGCGCGGCGTGCGTGAGGCCGACGGCGAGCTGGGCGAGGCCGCGCCACAACTCACGCTCCTGCTGCGGCCCGGACTTCCAGGCGTCCTCCAGCACCTCGTGCGCATGGAACGGCTTGCCCTCGTCCAGCAGCCGCTGCGCCTCGGTCAGCGACTCCAGTGGCGTGCGGACCACGCCCTCGGGCTGCCGCTCGACGCCCTCGGCGCCGTACGGCAGCGGGCGGCCGAGACCGTCCCGCGGCCGGGCGTTGCGCGCCCGGCCCTCGGCGTCCCGGTCCCGGCGCCGCTGAGGCGCCTTCGGCGCGCAGTACGGGCAAGGGGCCGCCGAGTCGTCCCTGATCCGGCCGCACTCGTCACAGACCCGGTCCAGCCAGCAGGCCGAGTCGCCGCCCTCGTCGTGTTCCGTCGTGCCCATCAGCCGTCGACGACCTCGGTCTCGTAGAAGCAGAAGTGGTCCTTGATCTCCGCCACGGCTTCCTTCGGCTCCGGGTACGCCCACACCACGTCCTCCGGGCCGTCCGGCAGCGACCAGTAGGACGCGTCGCCCTTGAAGGGGCAGTGGGTCCGGGTCCCGGAGGGGACGAGGAGGTCGGTACGGACGTCCTCGGGCGGGAGGTAGTACCGGGCCGGGTAGCCGGTCTCTCGCAGCACCAGCGGCCGGCTGCTCTCGGCGAGCACCTGCCCGCCCTGTACGACGCGGACTCGATCGGAACTCTGCTCGACGGTGATGCGATGGCCTGTGGTCATGAGTCCTCCTGGACGAGGAATGGTTCCCCGTCCAGGATCTCACCCATGGCGTCAGACCTCCCGGATGCCCCGCCCCGCCCATTCCGGGGCGGGCGCGGTCAGCGCGGTGAGCCGGTCGCGCACCGCCTCCGGCAGCGGCGCCGAGCGGCCCGTGGCCTGGTCGACGTGGAGGGCGAAGAGCTCCTCCGTGGCGACCGGGTCGCCGTCCGTGTCACCCACGAACATCTCGTGCAGGAAGCGGACCTTCTTCGCGTCCGCGCCCAGCACCGTCGTACGAACGACGAGTTCGGCGTCCCGGGCGACCTCGTTCAGGTACCGGACATGGGCCTCGACCGTGTACAGCGAGCAGCCGCTCGCCTCGCGGTACTCCGGGCCCAGGCCCGTCTCCGCCATCAGCGCATCGGTAGCGAATCCGAAGACGAGTACGTAGTACGCCTCGCTCAGATGGCCGTTGTAGTCGATCCACTCGTCCTTGACGGGCTGCCGGAAGAGCGGGAGCGCCGCCGTCACTTGGCGTCCTTGCCGAGGCGGCCGGTCGCCCGCAGTACGTCGATGACGCCCTGGTCGCGCTCGGCCACCAGGTCCGCGTACGTACGGCCGTCCGCGGCCACGTCGCAGCCCTCGACCACCGCGTCCCGCAGCGCGCGGTCCAGCTCCGGGGCCTCCAGCCGGGTCCACGGGGACTTCAGGGACGGGCCGAAGTGGTCGAGCATGTGCGCCATGCCGCCCTCGCCGCCGGCCAGCGCGAAGGTGAGCATCGGGCCCATGAACGCCCAGCGCAGGCCCGGCCCTTCGGTGATGGAGTCGTCGATGTCCTTCACCGTCGCCTCGCCGTTGGCGACCATGTGCAGCGCCTCGCGCCACAGGGCCTCCTGGAGGCGGTTGGCGATGAAGCCGGGCAGCTCGCGGTCCATGGTGATCACGGACTTGCCCGCGATGTCGTAGAAGCGGGAGGCCCACTCGACGGCCGCGCGGTCGGTCTTCTCGCCGCCGACGACCTCGACGAGCGGGATCAGGTACGGCGGGTTGAACGGGTGGCCGACGACCAGGCGGCCGTTGTCGGCGGCGTCGGAGTGCATGTCCGACATCGGGTAGCCGGAGGTGGAGGAGGCGATGACCACGCCGTCTCGGGTGGCGGCGGTCAGCTCGGCCAGCAGCGAGCGCTTCAGGTCCAGCTTCTCCGGGGCGCTCTCCTGCACGAAGTCGGCGTCGGCGACGGCCTCGGCGAGGGTGGGCGCGACGGTGAGACGGTCCTTGGCGGCGCCCTCGGCGAGACCTATCTGCTCAAGGGCGGGCCAGGCGGCGTCGACGAGGCGGCGCAGCTTCTCCTCGGCGTCGTCGGCCGGGTCCCAGGCGGTCACGTCGTAACCGCGGGCGAGGAAGTGGGCGACCCAGCCGCCGCCGATGACGCCGGCGCCGATGCAGGCGACCTTGCGTACGTCTTCAGGGGCGAGGGGAGGGGTGGTGGTCATGCGGGGCTCCAAAGAGGTGGACGTACGTCAGGCGCGGGGCTTGAGGCCCAGGCGGGCGCGGGTCTGGTCGGGGGTGGCGACCTTGGCGCCGAGGGACTCGGTGATGGTCACGGCGCGCTCGACGAGCTGCGCGTTGGTGGCCTTCACGCCCTTGGAGAGGTACAGGTTGTCCTCCAGGCCGACGCGGACGTTGCCGCCGAGCAGGATGGACTGCGCGACCCACGGCATCTGCATGCGGCCGAGCGCGAAGCTGGCCCACTGCGCGTTCTCCGGCAGCATGTTGACCATCGCCTGCAGCACGCCCGGGTCGGCCGGGGCGCCCCACGGGATGTCCATGCACAGCTGGAAGATGGTCGGGTCGTCCAGCAGGCCCTCGGCGAGCAGCTGCTTGGCGAACCACAGCTGGCCGGTGTCGAAGATCTCCAGCTCGGGCCGGACGCCCAGCTCCTGGATGCGCTTGGCGCCCTTGCGCAGCATCTCGGGGGTGGAGATGTAGAGGTTGTCGCCGAAGTTCAGCGAGCCGCAGTCCAGGGTGCAGATGTCGGGGAGCAGGTCCTCGACGTGCGGCAGCCGGTCCAGGCCGCCGACCAGGTCGGTGCCGGGCTGGGCGCCCTTCTCCAGCGGCTGGTCGGCGTCCAGTACCAGGTCGCCGCCCATGCCGGCGGTGAGGTTGATGACGACGTCGGTGCCGGTCTCCTTGATCCGCTCCACGACCTCCCGGTACAGCTTCGGGTCGCGGGAGGGGTCGCCGGTCTCGGGGTCGCGGACGTGGATGTGCACCACGGCGGCGCCCGCGTTCGCCGCCTCCACGGCGGACTTCGCGATCTGCTCCGGCGTCACGGGGACGTGCGGGGAGCGGCGTACGGTGTCGCCCGCGCCGGTCAGCGCACAGGTGATGATGACCTCGTCGTTCATGACGGGAGTCCCTTCTGCGGGTGGTGGGGTGACGTGCCGTCAGGTGACGGCGGAGGGTACGGAGAGGGGGTGTGCGGGCAGGCGTCGGCCACGCCTGCCCGCACACGATCGGGGGCGGACGGTCTCGTCCGGGGGAGTGCCCTAGGGGGCGGCCGGCGTGTCGTCCTCGGGATCGCCGCTCGGCTCGGCGGTCAGTTCGCTCTCCACGAAGGCGATCAGCGCGGCGTGCATGGAGTCGGGGGTCGTACTGCCGGGGGCCGTGGCCAGTACCTGGGTGGCCAGGCCGTCGATCAGCGCGGTCAGCCGGAGCGCGGTGAACTCCACGTCGACGGGGCGGAAGACGCCCTGCTCGACGCCGCGCCGTACCACCTCGGCGACGGTGGTCCGCCACTGCCGGTAGTAGTGGTCGTGCAGCCGCCCGACCTCGGTGGAGCGGGCCGCCTGTGCCCACATGTCCAGCCAGACCAGCCACTGCCGGCGCTGCTGCTCCGTGCGCGGCGTCTGCAGCGCGATGAGGTGCAGCAGCTCCTCGCGGGCGTCGATCGCGCCGGCCAGGCCCTGCGCGCGGCGCTCGGTGTCCTCGTCCATGCACCAGCGGACGGCGGCTTCGAGGAGATCGTCGCGGCCGGGGAAGTGGTAGTGGATCGCGGCGGTGCTCGTCCCGCAGGCGGCGGCGATGTCGGAGACGCGTACGGAGTGGAAGCCGTGCTCGGCGATCAGCCGGACCGTCTCGCGGACGATCTGCAGCGGCCGGCCGCCCTCGGGGAGCGCGGCGGGCCCGGCGTCCTCGCCCGGCGGCGCGGACGTCCCGGCCGAGGAGCCCAGCAGCCGGCCCGCATCCACCCCGCCGATCTCGGCGATGCGGACGATCTCGGCGACGGTGAAGCGCCGGGTCCCGCTCAGGGACCGGGACAGCTTGGACGGGTCCATCACGATCCGCCGGGCGAACTCACGGCGGCTGCAGCCGATGCCGTCGATCACCTGCTTGACGCGGTCCGTGAGGTCGCCGCTCTCGTCGGCGAGCCGGGTGCCGGGGTCTTCGTGCATGGCTCGGGACCGTAGCAGCGTGATGAGATCAGCGCAACGCCTTGCGTCGGAAAGGGTGCCGCTAAATGCGGACATTCAGCGGCAAAACCCCACGTGATGAGGACTGACTGATGAGAAAGTCAGGAGCAATGTCCGGTCGTACGCACCCGAGGCGCGGGCGCCCGTAAGGGCGGAAATGTGGCAAAGTGACGAACATGGCCGAACGGGGCGCGCAGCCCCCTGCCGTGTCGGCACCGGAGCAGTGGCCCGCCCCGCCGGACCTGATCCTGGCGCTCAACGGAATGGGGGGCTTCGACTGGGACCTGAAGCGCGGGCGCCTGTACATGGACGCCGCCGCGCTGCGGGTCTTCGACCTGCGCCCCGGCGAGTTCGACGGCCGCCCCGAGGCGCTCTCCGGCCGGGTCCCGCCCGACGAGGCCACCCGCCTGGATTCCCTGGTCGCGCAGGCCATCAAGGAGGGCAGCGCGTCGTACGGCGCGTACTTCCAGATCCGGTGCCGGGACGGCACACTGCGCTGGACCCACACCCACGGCGCCATCCACCGGGACGGCACCGGGCGGCCGTACCGCATCATCGGCGTCGTCCGCGACGCCCGCCAGGAACTGGCGCTCTCCCGCACCGCGAACCCGGTGACGGCAGGGAGCCAGCGCCGCCGCCGGCACAGCTCCGTCGTCGAGCGCACCACCGCGGCACTCGCGCACGCCAGAACCGTCGGCGACGTCATCGCCGTCCTGGGCGGCAGCCAGGGACTGAGCCGGCTCGGCGCGGAGAACGTCATCGTCGGGCTGGTGGAGGCCGGCCGCATCCGGCTCGTCTCCGAGGGGCAGGCCGGCAGCTTCGTACCGGACCACCGGTTCACCCGGGTGGCGGACGAGTTCCCGATGAGCGAGGTCGTGCGCACGCTCACGCCGCGCTTCGTCCGGTCCCGCGCGGAGTTCGCCGCCTGCTACCCGCGCCTGTGGCCGTACGTCGAGCCGCTGGACATCGGCTCGGCAGCCTACCTCCCGCTGATCGCGCAGGCCCGCCCGATCGGCGTAATCGGCCTCTTCTACCGCGAGGAGAGCGACTTCGGCACGCACGAGCGCAGCATCCTCGTGGCGCTCGGCAGCAGCATCGCGCAGAGCCTCGCCCGGGCCATGCTCTTCGACCAGGAGCACGACCTCGCCGAAGCGCTCCAGCAGGCCATGCTGCCGCGCCGTATCCCCGCCGTCCGGGGCGCCCAGATCGCGGTGCGCTACCGCTCGGCGCGGCTGGGCCGGGACATCGGCGGCGACTGGTACGACGTGATCCCGCTGCCCGGAGGCCGCCTCGCCGTCGTCATCGGCGACGTCCAGGGTCATGACATCCAGGCCGCCACCGTCATGGGCCAGCTGCGCATCGTGCTGCGCGCGTACGCCGCCGAGGGCCACGCGCCCGCCACGGTCATGGCCCGCGCCTCCGCCTTCCTGTACGAACTGGACACCGAGCGCTTCGCCACCTGCCTCTACGCCGACATCGATCTGACCACCGGCGCCGTGCAGATCGTCCGCGCCGGGCACATCGACCCGCTGCTGCGGCACGCCGAGGGCATCTGCCGCCGGCTGTCCGTGACCGGCGGGCTGCCGCTCGGCCTGTCCGCCCAGTTCGGCCTGCTGGACTACCCGGTCACCACGGTGCGTGTCGCGCCCGGCGAAACGCTGGTGCTGTGCACCGACGGCCTGGTCGAGCGGCCCGGCGCCGACCTCGACGAGGGGATGTCCCAGCTGGCCCGGGAGGTCCGCACCGGACCGCAGGACGTCCAGCAGCTCGCCGACCGGCTGTGCGCGCTGGGCCTCAGCGGCGACGGCGAGGACGACATGGCGCTCCTGCTGCTGCGCCGCAGCGGCACACCCCGGCCGCACCATTAGCTGTCCTCTGCAGCCTGTAAGGGCTAAAAGTGGCCCCCGCCACATACCGGCGCCGAGCGCCGTGCTTTACTGCCGCGTGCCCACTGAGACCACCCCCACCGGCCTGCGCTCGCGCATATTCGCCGACCTCACCCCGCTGCGTACCTCCGCCGACTACCGCCGCCTGTGGACCGGCAACACCGTCTCCTGGGTGGGCCAGCAGATGACCGCGCTCGCGGTCTCGCTCCAGGTCTACGACATCACCCACTCGACGTTCTCGGTCGGCCTGGTCGGCCTGTGCTCGCTCGTCCCGCTCGTCGTCTTCGGGCTGTACGGCGGCGCCATCGCCGACACCGTCGACCGCCGCACCCTGGGCCTGGCCAGCGCCCTCGGCGCCACCGCGATGTCCGTGGTGCTCGCCACCGCCGCGCTGCTCCACGTACAGCAGGTCTGGCTGCTGTACGTCGTCGTCGCCCTCCAGGCGGTCTGCTTCGCGATGAACTCGCCGGCCCGCACGTCGATGATCCCGCGCCTGCTGCCCACCGAGCAGCTGCCCGCGGCCAACGCCCTGAACTCGCTCACCAGCAACCTCGGCCTGATGGGCGGTCCGATGCTGGGCGGCGTCATCGTCGGCATGTGGGGTTACCAGGCCGCGTACCTCATCGACGTCGTCGCCTTCTCCGCCTCCCTGTACGCGATGTGGCGGCTGCCCTCGATGCGCCCCGAGCACGAGCCGGGCGCGGACGGCACCAAGCCCAAGCGCGCCTCGGTACTGGACGGCCTGCGCTTCCTCGCCACCCGCCCCAACCTGCGGATGACCTTCTTCGCCGACATGGCCGCGATGGTGCTGGCCCAGCCGCGCGCCCTCTTCCCGGCCGTCGCCGTGCTGTGGTTCGGCGGCGACGCCAAGACCGTCGGGCTGCTGGTCGCCGCGCCCGCCGTCGGCGCCGTACTGGGCGGCCTGTTCTCCGGCTGGCTGGGCGCGATCCGCCGGCACGGCCTCGCGATCCTGCTCGCGGTCGCGGCGTGGGGCGCCGCCATCGCCGTCTTCGGCATGACCCGCAACCTCTGGCTCGGCCTCGTCTTCCTCGCCGTCGCGGGCTGCGCCGACACCGTCTCGATGGTCTTCCGCTCCACGATGCTGCAGGCCGCCACCCCCGACCGGATGCGCGGCCGGCTCCAGGGCGTCTTCATCGTCGTGGTCGCGGGCGGGCCGCGGCTCGGCGACTTCCTGGCAGGGTCGGCCGCCGACCTCGCCACCCCGGCCGTCGCTGTGGTCGGCGGCGGCCTGGCGTGCGTCGTCGTGGTGGCCCTCCTCGGCCTGAGCCGCCCGGCCTTCGCCCGGTACGACGCGCGGGACCCGCAGCCGTGACGCGCGGCCGGACGCCGCTCAGTACCGCTTGATACCGCTCAGTACCGGGTGATCGCCGTCTTCCCCGACCGCGTCCCGATCGCGATGTGCGGCCGCTTGTCCGGATCCGCCCAGGCCAGGATCCGGGCCATCGCGCCCGCCGGCACCGACACACAGCCGGCCGTCGCGCCCTTGCCGTTGACGTGCAGGAAGATCCCGGCGCCGCGGCCGCGCACCGGCTTGTCGTAGTTGAAGCCGATGACCAGCGCCCGGTCGTACTGCTTCGGGTAGTCGGCCAGCCGCTCCGACTCCTTCGCGGCGCAGTCGGCGGGCAGCGGCTCGGCCCAGCGGTTGTACGCGGCCGAGGCATTGTCCTGACACCACCAGGAGTTGTCGTGCACCCGGCGGTAGGAGACCTCCGTACCGGCCGGGGCCGCGCCGATCCCGAAGCCGTACGGGAGGTCGTACAGGCCGGTGGGTGTGGTGTTCGTGCTCTGCTTGCGGGTACTGCCCTCGGCCAGGCCCTTCGCACCGAAGCGGGCGGGCGCCGAGCCCGCCTGCCGCCAGTGGCCGTGCCGCTTCTCCCACCAGATCAGCCGCCCGTGGGTGGACGAGGTGCGCGGCGCCTCGGCCGTGATCAGCTGCCGGCCGCCGCCGGTGTCCGCCATCCGGGCGGGCAGCGGCGCGCCCGTCCGGTCCGTCGTCGGGTGCCCGGGCGCTGCCGCGGCCGGGCCGGAGCCCGCCAGCGCGAGCGCGGCCGCACCGGCCGCCATTGCCAGGAACGAACGCTTCATGACGGCACTGTAGGGCGGAATCCCACCGCGCGCGGTAGCGATAGGCGGGCCAGACTCGGGTACGGGGGCCAGGAGAAGAACCACCGCCGCGGGCGGACCGCCCGCGGCACGCACCACACCGTGAGATCCAGGAGGTCTTCCGTGGAACGGCAGCCGCACCCCGCGCGCGCTCACGACCCCGGCGGCCCGACACCGCCCAACCCCGGCCCGGGACCGGTTCCGGACCCGGTGCCCGGCCCGCCCGACCCCGTACCGCCCACCCCCGAACCGTCCCCGGTCCCGCGCCCGCCAGGGCCGAACCCCGACCCGGTACCGGAACCGTCGCCGCAGCCCAGCCCGCTGGGCTGACCCGCATACCCGTACTGACGCCGCACGTGCACCACCAGAAGGAGAGGTGCTTCCCATGGCCATCGCCACGGTGAATCCGGCCACCGGCGAGACCCTCAAGACGTTCGACGCGCTCAACGAAGGCGAGATCGAGGACCGGCTGGTCCGGGCGGACCAGGCCTGGCAGGAGTACCGCACCACCGGCTTCGACCGGCGCGCCAACCTCATGCGCAAGGCGGCGGAGCTGCTGGAGGCCGACGCCGACGACATCGCCCGCACCATGACCACCGAGATGGGCAAGCCGCTGGCCCAGGCCCGTGCGGAGGCCGCCAAATGCGTGAAGACGATGCGCTGGTACGCCGACCACGCCGAGTCGCTGCTCGCCGACGAGCACCCCCGGGCCGCCGACATCAAGGACTCCGGCGCGGCCCGCGCCTATGTGCGCTACCGCCCGCTGGGCCCGGTCCTCGCGGTCATGCCGTGGAACTTCCCGTTGTGGCAGGTGATCCGCTTCGCGGCGCCCGCGCTGATGGCGGGCAACGTCGGCCTGCTCAAGCACTCCTCGAACGTCCCGCAGACGGCGCTGTACATCGAGGACCTCTTCCGCCGCGCGGGCTTCCCCGACGGCGCCTTCCAGACGCTGCTGATCGGCTCCGGGTCGGTCGAGATGGTGCTGCGCGACCCCCGGGTGGCCGCCGCGACGCTGACCGGCAGCGAGCCCGCCGGCCGCTCGGTCGCCTCCATCGCCGGTGACGAGATCAAGAAGACGGTGCTCGAACTGGGCGGCAGCGACCCGTATCTGGTGCTGCCCTCGGCCGACCTGGAGAAGGCGGTGTCCACCGCCGTCACCGCGCGCGTGCAGAACAACGGCCAGTCCTGCATCGCCGCCAAGCGTTTCATCGTCCACACCGATGTCTACGACGAGTTCGCCTCCCGCTTCGCCGAGAAGATGGCCGCGCTCAAGGTCGGCGACCCGATGGCGGAGGAGACCCACGTGGGCCCGCTCTCCAGCGAGCAGGGCCGCTCCGACCTGGAGGAGCTGGTCGACGACGCGACGCTGCACGGCGCCACCGCGCTCTGCGGCGGCGGCCGGCCCAAGGGCCTGGACCGGGGCTGGTTCTACGAGCCGACCGTGCTCGCCGATGTCACCAAGGAGATGAAGATCTACTACGAGGAGGCGTTCGGCCCGGTCGCCACCCTCTTCCGGGCCGCCGGCCTGGAAGAGGCGATCGAGATCGCCAACGACACGTCCTTCGGCCTCAGTTCGAACGCCTGGACCGAGGACGAGGCCGAACAGGAGCGGCTGGTGCGCGACCTGCGGGCGGGCGGTGTCTTCTTCAACGGGATGACCGCCTCGCACCCGGGCATGCCGTTCGGCGGCACCAAGCGCTCCGGGTACGGCCGGGAGCTGGGCGACCACGGCATCCGCGAGTTCTGCAACATCACCACGGTCTGGTACGGCGCCAAGGGCTGACCGCCCATGACCGACGCCTTACGCGCCGTCGGGCGCGGGCACGGTGAACTCGCACCACAGCGCCTTGCCCGCGCCCCGGGCCTCCGCACCCCACCGGTCCGACAGCGCCTCGACGAGCAGCAGGCCGCGCCCCGAGGTGGCGGTCTCGCCGGGGCTGCGCCGCCGCGGCCAGTGGCTGGACCGGTCCTCGACCTCCAGCCGGACCCGGCCCGGCGGGCCGGACAGCAGCTCCAGCGAGACCAGCGCCCCGCTGTCGGTGTGCCGCAGCGCGTTGGTGATCAGCTCGGAGGCGACGAGCGCGACATCGCCCGCCACCTCCCCGGCCCGCCACTGATCCAGCATCCGCCGCAGCTCGTTGCGGACCTCGGCCGGGCCCGCCGGGTCGGCCTGGTGGACGTGCAGCCGCAGCCGCGGCGTGGCCGGGCCGCCGGGCTCGGTCATCCGGCGCAGCAGCAACAGGGCCATGTCGTCGGGGGAGCCCGGCTGCTCCCACAACAGCTGCGAGAGATGGTCGGCCAGCGCGTCCAGCTCGCCGGGCCCGTCCTGTACGGCGCCGGTCAGCGCCTTGATCCCGGCGAGGATGTCCAGGCCCGGCTGCTCGACCAGGCCGTCGGTGCACAGCAGCAGCGTGGAGCCCGGCTCCAGGAACAGCTGCGTCTCCGGGTAGTGGTCGTCGCCGAAGACGGTGGCGAGCCCCAGCGGCAGCCCGCCGTGCACGGTCGGCCAGTGCACATGCCGCCCCGCGTCCGAGATCATCGGCTCCAGATGCCCGGCCCGGGCCACATGCAGTACCCCCGACGAGAGGTCCGCCTGGATGTACGTACAGGTCGCGAACCGCTCGGTCTCCAGCTCGGCCAGGAACCGGGAGGCCCGCCCCAGCACCGTCTGCGGCGGATGCCCCTCGGCGGCGTAGGCGCGCAGCGCGATCCGCAGCTGGCCCATCACGGCCGCCGCGTGCGTGTCGTGCCCCTGCACGTCGCCGATCACCACTCCGGTACGGCCCTGCGGCAGCGGGATCACGTCGTACCAGTCGCCGCCGACGTCCCGGCCGGTGCGCGCCGCCTCGTACCGGACCGCCACATCGCCCCCGGTGATGGCGGGGATGCGGCGCGGCAGCATCGAGTCCTGCAGCCCGGTCGCGAACTCCCGTTCCTGGTCGAAGAGGGTGGCCCGCTGGAGGGACTGCGCGATGACGCCGGCCAGCGCCAGCGCCAGGTTCCGGTCCTCCGCCGTGTACACCTTCGGCTCGGTGTCGACCAGCCCGAGCGCACCGATCACCTTGTCCTGCGCGACCAGCGGCAGGAACGCCGCGCCGCGGACGCCGATGCCCTCGACGTACGGCGTGAGGCGCGGGTAACGGCGCAGCAGTTCCTCGCGGGAGGTGACGAAGGCCGGCTCGCGGGTGAGCGCCGCCTCGGAGAGCGGCAGCGTGCGGTCCAGCGGCATGTGCAGCAGCTCGGGCATGTGCAGCGGCTCCGTGGCCGCGATGACGTCGAAGACGCCGTTGTCGACCAGGCCCAGGATCAGCGCGTCGGCGCCCAGCCGCAGGGGGCCGTCGTGGTCGGTGAGCACATCGGTGACGTCCCGGACCGACAACGCCCGGGACAGCGCGGTGGTGGTCCACTGCACCAGCGTGGTCTGCCGCTCGCGCTCCTCGTGCGGCAGGCTCAGCAGCGCCGAATCGGTCAGCTCGGCGGTGGCGTCGCGGACGACCCCCGCCATCCGGTACGGGCGGCCCGCCTCGCTGCGCAGGATGCGGCCCTGGACGTGCGTCCACCGCAGCGAGCCGTCCCGGCAGCGGATGCGGAAGTACGCGCCGCAGGACGGCCGGCCCTGCTGGATCGCCTGCACGACGGCGTTGTCCAGGCGGTGGCCCTCGTCCTGCGGAACCCGCTGGAGCAGCGCCGGCCGCGTCCCGTCGAACTCCTGCGCCCGCAGGTCGAAGACCGCGAGCCCGCCCGCGTCCAGCGCGAAGGCACCGCTGTCCAGGTCCCAGTCGAAGGAGCCCATCCGGTTGAGCGCGAGCAGGTCGGGCAGATCGATCGGCGGCCGCTCCTCCACGCCGTCCCAGCTCCACTCCATATCGGGATCTTACGGTCATATTGGGTAAGGATGGGTACTGAGTACGGCGGGGTGTCCCCTCTCGTACGCGGCGCCCCCCCCACTCCGACGGATCGAGGAGATCGTGAACAGCACCCTTCCCGTCATCGCCGGCGTCGACGGCTCGGTGAACAGCCTCCGGGCGCTGGACTGGGCGGCCGGCGCGGCCCGGCTCGCCGGGGCCACGCTGCACGCGGTGCACGTCTGGCCGATCACCCCCATGCCGCGCGCGCTCGGCGACGCCCACCCGCACCCGGTCCCCGACCCGGGCGACCCCGTGCTGCAGAACGTCAGAAAGCACCTCGCCGAGCGCGCCGACGCACCCGAGACGCGGTACCTCTCCGCGCACGGCGCGTCCACCTCGACGCTGATCCGGCTGAGCGCCCAGGCCCGGCTGCTGGTCCTCGGCTCGCGCGGCCGCGGCGGCTTCGCCAGCCTGCTGCTCGGCTCGGCGGGCCGGGCCGCCGCCATGCGCGCCGCCTGCCCGGTCGTGGTCGTGCCCGACGAGCGGCGCGCGGAGCCGGGGGCCGGTACGCAGGGCCGGGTCGTGCTCGGGCTGCACCCGGAGGAGACCTCCGACGAGACGGTGGACTTCGCCTTCGCCGAGGCAGAGCGCCGCGACGCCGAGCTGCGCGTGGTCACCGCGTACCCGAACCCCTATCCGATGCTCATCGCCCCCGAGAGCCTGCCGCCCGGCAATCCCACGTCGGGCGAGCTGGAGGCCCACGCCAGTGTGCAGCAGGAGGAGCGGCTGCTCCCCTTCGTCGAGCGGCACTACCCGAAGGTGGCCGTCGACCGGGTCCTCGTACAGGGCGATGTGGCCGGCCGCCTGGTCGCCGCGTCCCGCGCCGCCGACCTGGTCGTGGTCGGCCGGCACCGCCGCCGGCTGCGCGACGGCGGCCTGATGGGCTCGGTCGCCAACGCGGTACTGCTGCACGGCCACTGCCCGACGGCGGTGATCCCCGTACGGTGATCAGCCCACGGCCACCGGCGCGGCACTCCGCGTACGATGCGCGAGCTTCGCCGTACGCGTGGGCACATCCACGGTGTACGCGTCGATGGTCATGCTCTTCGCGGACACCTTCAGCACCATGAATCCGTGGCTGGAGAAGTCCTGCCACTCCGCCGGCACGTCGAAGTGCGCCTTGCCGTCGCCCGTCTTCGAGGCCGCGCCGCACACGACCTGGCGCGTGCCGCCGGTGCGTACCGAGGGCTCCAGGATCTGCGACGTGTGGTCGTGCCCCGACAGGATCAGATCGGCCCGCCCGCACACCACCTCTTCGTACAGCTCCTTGAGGTGGACGCCGCTGGTGTAGTGCCCGAAGGTGAAGCCGTCGTACGAACCGGCGCTGCCGTGCTTGCCGTTGTTGAGGTACGGGTGGTGGCCGAGCACGACCTTCCACCGGGCCCGTGACTTCTTGAGAGCCCCCTCCAGCCACGCCCGCTGCTCCCGCATGTACGGGCCGTCCCAGTGGAAGTACGGGTCGGTCTGCACGACGTACGAGGACACCGGGGTGGTGTCCAGCGCGAAGAACTCGACGAGCGGGGCACCGTCGGCACCGGCGGGCAGCGCCACGCTGTAGTAGCGGCTCGGCATGTACCACCGCTTCGAGGTCGTCGCGTAGGCCACCTCCCGGTCGCCGCGCGCGGGGTCGCCGCCACTGCCGGGTATCAGCCCCGAGCAGTCGTGGTTGCCGAGGACCATCAGCCACGGCACGTCGATGCCGGTGTTGGGCTTCTCGAACTTGTCCTGGAATTCGGAGTCGTGTGCCGACTCGGGCCCGTTCTCGTAGATGTTGTCGCCCAGCCCGATGGCGAGTCCGATCTGCTCGTTCGCCATCAGGTCGCGCGCCGCGGCGGCCACCGCGTACTGGCCCTCCTCGCCCGTCCCGGCGTCCCCGGTGACCAGCACGGCGAACTCCCCGTTGCCGTTGGGCGCGGTGGGGAAGGGGTACTTCCCGTCCGCCGCCCGGTCCCGCGCCGCGGCCGGTGCGGCCGCCCCGTACGGCAGCACGGCGAGCGCGGCGCCCGCGACGGCGCCGCCCAGGAACGTGCGCCGGTTCAGGTTCAGCACGGGAGCGGTGCGCGTGGCGGCGGGGGTGGTCGGCTCCCCGCCGGGGACCGTGCCGCTCCGCACCCACTGGTCCTCGGTCATGTCCGCCTGCGGCGGAATCAGCTCACACATGCCAGGAGTTGTCTCATGACCTACTGGTCAGTTGGTGAAGATGTCATGGACACGAAGTGGATTTTCGGGGCTGTTGACGGAAGTTATGACACAGGGACACAGGCTCTTACTGAACGAGTCGGCGCAGCGTACGACCGCAGTGCCGGGCGTACGCCCGCTGGAACACCGGGATCAGCGGCCCGGCCAGCCGCGTGTACCAACTCGCCGCTCTGCTGAAGGCGGTGACCGTGAACCAGACGGACCCATCGGCCCGCAGCTCCGCGACGAAGGACTCCTCGCCGCATTCGGGATGGCCTTCCAGCGTCCCGTAACCGAAGCCGATGCGGTCGCTGTCGTACGTGCTCCACACCACCCGGCACGGCGCGGTGATGCGCAGCGGGCCGACGCCGAGGCCGCTCTCCACCGGCACACCCGGCTCGGCGTGCTCGGCGCCCGCCCGGATGCGGATGCCGGCCGCCCGGTGCATCCGGAAGGCCGTGATCGCCTCCCCGGCCCGCTCGAAGACGTCCCGGCCGTGGCCGAGCGGAACCTCGACGTGCAGATGGTGGTACCCGGCGGGGAGCGGGCCGTGCTGGGTGGCGCCGTGTTCGGGGTAGGTCAGTGCGGCGGTCATGCGCGCTCCTTCGAGCCGGTGGTGCGGTGGACGGAGGCCGGCAGGCGGTGCCAGGCGAGCAGCGCGCAGAGCGCGAAGCCCAGCGCGTTGCCCACGCCGTGGGTCGCGGCCATCCAGGTCAGGGTCGGGTGCGGCAGTCCGCTCGCCTCGCCCAGCGCCCAGCTCAGCGCCAGCAGCATGGTCGCCACGAGGACCGCGGCCGAGGCGGCGAGCAGCGCGCGGGTCGTGCGGTCGGCCGCCGCGGTCCGCAGTTCGCGCCAGGTGACCAGGGCGACCAGCCACATGCCGCAGCTGAGCACGGCGGCGCCCGCGAACTCCACCCACTCGCCGGTGAAGTACCCGGCCAGTACCAGCAGCGTGCCGGCCGGGACGCTGAGCGCCGCGTACCGCGCGGCGGGCGTGCCACCGGCCCGGCAGGCCAGCCCCGCCACCAGCGCGGCGGCGAACCCCGCGAAGTGGAAGTGCGGCACGGTCAGCGACAGCATGCGCAGCGAGAAGCCGAACAGCTCGGTGCCGTGCCGCTCGGCGACCAGTGCGACGCCCGCGATCGCCGGGGTGGCCAGCGCGGTGAGTACGGCGATCTCGCGCGGGACGAGCGAGCGGGTGCGGCGCAGCCGCCGGGGCGCGAGCAGGGCGAGGACGAGGGTGGCCGCGGCGTAACAGGCGGCGAGTGCGGTGGCGGCGGGGCCGCGCGGCAGCCACAGGCTCACCGCGCCGAGCGTAGCGGGCAGCCACCAGATCCGGCGCAGCCGCGCCGCGCCGGGCTCGCCGACCAGCGCGAGCCCCATCGGTATCACCGCCAGCATGCCCACCATGACGACGGTACGGACGATCAGGTCCATGTCTTCCCCCTGTCCTTGAACGCGTTCAAGTAGCGCTCATGGCAGACCGTACGCCGTCGCGTTGAACGCGTTCAAGCGGGGGGGTGGTGGTGAGGGGCTTGCGGGCGATTGGCTGAAAAAGTCCGGACATGCATGCGATGCCTGGTGCCGGCTCATGGCGGTCGGGCATCTTGAGCCGGATACCGTCGAATTCCTGCGAAGGGCAGTCCCTTGGCCTCGATGTTCCCGCCCCGTGTGCGTCTCGTGGTCCTCGCGGCGGCCACCGCCCTGCTCGGCGCCGCCGCGACCGCGTCGGCCCCCGCCCTTACGCCCGAGCCCGCCCCGGCGGACCGGCCCGCGGCCGGCCGGCCCTACATCGAGACCAGCCTCTTCTTCGGTACCGCGCATCCGGACGGCAGCCCGCCCGTCACCGACAAGCAATTCCGGGGTTTTGTGAATGAGTTCGTCACGCCCCGGTTCCCGGACGGGCTGACCGTTCAGGAGGGGGAGGGCCAGTACCGGGACGCGAACGGGACCATCGAGCGCGAGCGCTCCTACGAGCTGATCCTGTTCTACCCCACGGGCCAGGCGGGACCCAGCGGCCGCAAGATCGAGGAAATCCGCTCCGCCTACGAGAAGAAGTTCGCCCAGGAGTCCGTGGCCCGCGTCGACGATCCCACCAGCGTCGACTTCTGACGCCCGTTCCCGCGGGCCGCGCTCAGAGTTCCATCGCGCCGTGCCGCCCCGCGCCGGAGGTGAAGCGCGCCACGCCCTCCGCCGCATGGGCCAGGGACTCCTGCCCGTACCGCAGTTCGGCGGCCATCGCGTCCTCCTCGGAGCGCCCGGCCTGCTCCCGTACCGAAGCGCGGTCGCCGCGCAGGCACTCCTGCGGGAAGCGGGTGATCTCCGCCGCCAGCGCCTCGGCCTCCGCCCGGGCCCGCCCCTTCGGTACCACCCGGTTGGCGAGCCCCATCTCCAGCGCCTCGGCGGCCGGCACCGGGCGGCCGGTGAGGATCAGGTCCATCGCCCGGCTCTCGCCGATCAGCCGCGGCAGCCGGACCGTGCCGCCGTCGATCAGCGGCACGCCCCAGCGGCGGCAGAACACCCCGAAGACCGCGTCCTCCTCGGCCACCCGCAGATCGCACCAGAGCGCCAGCTCCAGGCCGCCCGCCACCGCGTACCCGCTGACCGCCGCGATCACCGGCTTGGACAGCCGCATCCGGGTCGGACCCATCGGCCCGTCCCCGTCCGGCGCGACCCGGTTGCCGCGCGGCGTGCCCATCGCCTTGAGGTCGGCGCCCGCGCAGAACGTGCCGCCCTCGCCCCACAGCACCGCCACCGACGCCGCCTCGTCGGCCTCGAACTCCCGGAAGGCTTCCGCGAGTTGCCGCGCCGTCACGCCGTCCACGGCGTTACGGGCCACCGGCCGGGACATGACGACCGTGGTCACCGCTCCGTGCCGCTCGACCCGTACCGGGCTCATCCCGCCGCCTCGGCGGGCGACTTGACGCGCGCCCGGGCCAGCACCCCGCCCAGGTCCGCGCCGACCGGCAGGGTGCCGAAGGCGTGGCCCCACTCGCCGCCCAGCCGCGAGGCGCAGAACGCGTCCGCGACCGCCGGGTCGCTGTGCCGGACCAGCAGCGCACCCTGGAGGACCAGCGTCAGCCGCTCCGCGAGCGTACGGGCCAGCAGCTGGGCCCGCTCCGGATCGGCCGGCTCCGGCAGCATCGCCTTCAGGCGGACGACCGCCGCGTCCAGCCGCGGGTCCGCGCCCGCCGCCGCGTCCACCTCGGCGAAGTACGCCTCCAGCCCGGCCGGTTCCTTGGCCAGCGCGCGCAGCACGTCCAGCGCCGCGACATTGCCCGAGCCCTCCCAGATGGAGAGCAGCGGGGCCTCCCGGTACAGCCGGGGCATCCCCGACTCCTCGACATAGCCGTTGCCGCCCAGGCACTCCAGGGCCTCCGCCGCGTGCGTCGCGCCGCGCTTGCACACCCAGTACTTGCCGGCCGCGAGCGCGAGGCGGCGCAGCGCGCCCTCGGCGGCGTCGCCCGCCTGCGCCCGGTCCACCGCCGCCGCCAGCCGCAGCCCCAGCGTCGTCGCCGCCTCCGACTCGATCGCCAGGTCCGCCAGCACCGACCGCATCAGCGGCTGGTCGGCCAGTTCCTTCCCGAACGCGCGGCGGTGCGCGGTGTGGTGCAGCGCCTGCCGCAGCCCGGCCCGCATCCCGGCGGCCGAGCCGAGCACACAGTCCAGCCGGGTCATGTTGACCATCTCCACGATGGTCCGCACCCCGCGCCCCGGCTCGCCCACCGGCCAGGCCACCGCCTCGTCGTACTCGACCTCGGAGGAGGCGTTGGAGCGGTTGCCGAGCTTGTCCTTCAGCCGCATCAGGTGGAAGCGGTTGCGGCTGCCGTCCGGGAGCACGCGGGGGAGGAGGAAGCAGGTCAGCCCCTCGTCCGTCTGCGCCAGCGTCAGGAAGACGTCGCTCATCGGGGCGGACGTGAACCACTTGTGGCCGGTGATGCGGTACGACCCGTCGGCGTCGCCCGTCGGCACCGCGCGCGTCGTGTTGGCCCGTACGTCCGAGCCGCCCTGCTTCTCCGTCATCGACATGCCGGCGATGAGCCCGGCCTTGCCCAGTGGCGGCCGCAGCCCGAAGTCGTACGTACGGGCCGCCAGCAGCGGCTCGTACTCCGCGGCCAGCGCGGGCGAGGCCCGCAGCGCCGGGACCGCCGCGTACGTCATCGAGATCGGGCAGCCGTGCCCCGGCTCGGCCTGCGACCAGACGTAGAACTTCGCGGCCCGCACGAGATGGCCGCCGGGGCGGTTCTCGACCCAGGGCGCGGCGTGCAGCCCCTGCTCCACCGCCACGGTCATCAGCTCGTGCCACGCCGGGTGGAACTCCACCTCGTCCACCCGGTGGCCGTACCGGTCGTGGGTGTGCAGCTTCGGCGGCTGCTCCTCCGCCTGCCGCGCCAGCTCCTGCACCTCCGCCGAGCCGGCCAGCGCGCCCAGCACCTGCACCTCGCGCTCGGCCCACCCGGCGCCCTCGCGATGCAGCGCCGCCAGCAGGGCCGGGTCGTCCGCCGCGCTGAACCCGGTGAGCGGCGGTGCCTGATTCAGGACTTCGTGGGTGTCCGTCATACGGGCGACATTACAGTTCTCGTACATGCGATGGAAGACTGTAAGGGTGCCTGCCATCGATTCACGCCTCGCCCTGCGGCCGCTCACCGCGCGCTCCGTCGTGCTGAGCACCCTCCTCGGTCACCACCCGCCCCGACTGCCCGCGCGCGCCCTGGTCAGGGTCGGTGAGCTCTTCGGGATCGCTGAGGGCACCGTCCGGGTCGCCCTCTCGCGCATGGTCGCGGCCGGTGACCTGCGGCAGAGCGACGGTTCGTACGGGCTGACCGCGCGCCTCCTGGAGCGCCAGGCCCGCCAGGACGAGAGCCGCGTGCCGCGCACCGTGCCCTGGGCGGGCGACTGGGAGATCGCGCTGGTCGCCGGCGCGGAGCCGCGTACCGCAGCGGACCGCACCGCGCTGCGCCAGGCCATGGCGGCGCTCCGGCTCGGCGAGCTGCGCGAGGGCAGCTGGCTGCGGCCCGCCAACCTCGACCGGCCGCGGCCCGCCGTCGCCGTCGAGCAGTGCACCTGGCTGACCGGCACGCCCGACGGCGACCCCGCGGCGCTCGCCGCCCGGCTGTGGGACCTGGCCGGCTGGTCGGCGCGGGCCCGCACGCTGCTCGCGGCGCTCGGCCGGGCCGCCACCCCCGCCGACCGCTTCACCGTCTCCGCCGCGATCCTCCGCCACCTCCTCACCGACCCCCTCCTCCCGGACGCGCTGCTGCCCGGGGACTGGCCGGGGCGTGAACTCCGCGCCCGTTATGGGGAGTTCGAGGCGGAGCTGAGCGAGCTGCTCCGCCGCCACGCGGAGGGATGACGGCGAGGAGGGATGAGGGCGGGGCGGGCCAGGAGCCGCGGGAAGGCCCGCCCCGCCCGGCTCTCACGGCCCCGGCGTCAGGCCGTCCGTACCGAACGTGAAGTCCAGGAACAGGGCGGCGGACAGCACCGCATGGCTGCCGCGCGGGGTCAGCAGCGGATCGCGCATCCGCAGGTGGAGGCGGTCCAGGGCCTCCTGGCCCGCCGGGCAGCCGTAGCCGCCGGCCCGCACCACGTCCCGGGCGTCCATCTGGACCGACAGCAGCGCCGCGGGCCCGCCCTCGTGCAGCAGAGAGGTGTCGTCGAGCGTCGCCATCAGCGTGAGCAGCGCGTCCATCCGCGCGGCGATCTCGGGCCTGCCGTGCGCCCGGGACTCCCGCAGCGCGGGCAGCGCCACCCGCCGCACATGCGGAAAACCGGACCCCGCCTGGCCGGTCGCGCCCGGTACATGGAAGTGCAGCCGGGCCCGGCCGCCCGCCGTCTCGACGGGCTTGGGCGCGCCGTCGTACGGCATCCGGGCCAGCGTCGCGGCCGCCGCGCAGGCGGTGTAGCCCGAGCGGCAGCCGGTGGCGGCGGCGCCCGCGACGAGCAGGCCGACGGCCCACAGCTCGCCCCGGTGCCGTGCGGCCTCCGCCGGGAGCTGTTCGCCGAGCCGGCCGAGCTCGGCACGCAGGTGGCGGTCGAGGGGGCGGCCGTCGGCGGTCTCGGCCAGCGCGGCGAAGACCGGGCGGAGCGCCGGTATGGAGCGGAATTCGGCGGCGGGATCGCCGGAGTCGTGCGGCGTGCCCGCATCGGGGATCCGCGGCAGCCGGGCCCGCGCCGTGCACGCGGCCACCGCGAGATCCGCGAGGAGGTGCGGGGTGACCGGGGGAGCGAGGCGGGCGGGCGAGGTCGGCGCTGGCCTGAGCATCGTCGGTGCCTTCCGTCGTACGGGTCGGTCGGTCGAGGGGGACGCTGAGCGCGTCCCGAGCCTGTGATGCCGCCCGTGACGACCCGCTACGCGGGACTTTCGTCCCTGATGCCCGGCCCGTATGTCCCCCTTTCGTACGCGCCGCTTCGCGCGATCTTGTACGGCTTGCACGCGCGATCTTGTGCGATCGCACCACCCGGCTCGCATCTGCTAAGCCCAATCCACAGTCTTCCTTGCAGGTGAGAGGGCAGCTGCCATAACGTGCCGCACATGCAGTCCTACACGATCGGCCAGGCGGCGCGGCTGCTCGGCGTCAGTGCCGACACGGCACGCCGCTGGGCGGACGCCGGCAAGGTCCCCACCCATCGGGACGAGGCCGGCCGCCGGCTGATCGACGGCCGTGACCTGGCCGCGTTCTCCACCGAGCTCGCCAAGAGCGGCCCCGGCGAGGACGAGCCCGCCGCCACTTCCGTGCGCAACGCCTTCCCCGGCATCGTCACCGCGATCAAGCTCGGCGATGTCGCCGCACAGGTGGAGATCCAGGCGGGTCCGCACCGCCTGGTCTCGCTGCTGACCCGGGAAGCGGTGGAAGAGCTGGGGCTGGAGGTCGGCATGCGGGCCACCGCGCGCGTGAAGTCGACCAACGTCCACATCGACCGGGCCTGAGCCCCGAGGAGTACGCCATGCCCCGCCCCCGTACGACCGGCCTCCGTACGACCGGCCGCCGGCGCACCGCCGCCGCCACCGCGCTCTGCGCCGCCCTGATCGTGCCCCTCGCCGCAGGCTGCGGCGGGTCCGGCGACGAGGCGTCCGGCGGTGGCCAGAAGACCACGATCAAGGTGCTCGCCGCCGCCTCGCTCACCGACGTCTTCAAGAAGGCCGGTGCCGCGTACGAGAAGAGCCACCCGGGCACCATCGTGAAGTTCTCCTACGCCGGCTCGCAGCAGCTCGCCGCCCAGGTCAAGCAGGACTTCCCGGCGGACGCGCTGGTCACCGCCGACACCAGGACGATGGACGGCCTCAAGGGGCGGACCGGCACTCCGGTGACCATCGCCCACAACCGCCTGGTGATCGCCACCGGCAAGGGCAATCCCAAGAAGGTGACGGACCTCAAGGACCTCACCGACAGCAAGCTCAAGGTCGTGCTCGCCGCGCCCGAGGTCCCGGTCGGCCGCTACAGCCAGCAGGTACTGGACAGGCAGCACCTCAAGGTGAAGCCGGTCTCCCAGGAGCAGGACGTGCGCGGCGTGCTCAGCAAGGTGGAGCTCGGCGAGGCCGACGCGGGCATCGTCTACGCCACGGATGCGAAGACCGCCCCCGACAAGGTCGACGCGGTGCCGGTCCCCGACGATCAGAACGCCGTCGCCGCCTACCCGGCCGCCACCCTCAAGGTCTCCGAACACAAGAAGCAGGCCGACTCCTTCGTGACGTGGCTGCGGTCGGCGAAGGCGCAGCAGATCCTGCGCGACGCCGGGTTCCAGAAGCCGTGAGGCCCTCCGTGCGCCGGGCGCCGCTCGCACTGGCCGTACCCGCGGTGCTGGCCGTGGCGTTCCTGTTCGTTCCGCTGGCCGGTGTCCTGGTCCGTACGACCTGGTCGGACCTGGGCGCGCATCTGACGGCGCCCGGCGTCACGGAAGCGATGTGGCTCTCGCTGGCCGTCGCCTGCTGGGCACTGGGCCTCTCGCTGCTGCTCGGCGTGCCGCTCGCCTGGCTGCTGGCCCGGGTGGACTTCCCCGGCAAGGCGCTGGTCCGCTCGCTGGTCCTGCTGCCGATGGTGCTGCCGCCGACCGTGGGCGGCGTCGCGCTGCTGCTCGGCTTCGGGCGGCGGGGACTGCTCGGCGGAGTACTGGAGGACTGGTTCGGCGTCCAGCTGCCGTTCCACACCTCCGGTGCGGTCATCGCCGCGACGTTCGTGTCGATGCCGTTCCTGGTGATCAGCCTGGAGGGCGCGCTGGCCGGGCTGCACGCCCGGTACGAGGAGACCGCGGCCTCCCTCGGCGCGGGCCCCTTCCGCGTCTTCTGCACGGTCACCCTGCCCATGGTCGCCCCGGGGCTGGCCGCCGGCGCCGCGCTCACCTGGGCCCGCGCGCTGGGCGAGTTCGGCGCCACGATCACCTTCGCCGGCAACCTCCCCGGCGTCACGCAGACCCTGCCGCTCCAGGTCTACCTGCTGCTCCAGGACAGCCCCGAGGCCGCGACCTCGGTCTCGCTGCTGCTCCTGGCCGTGGCGATGGCCGTACTGGTCGCGCTGCGCGGGCGCTGGTCGGTGGGCGCCACGGCGAAGGCGCGTACGGGAGCGGCCGCGGCCGACGACGGTACGGGCGCGCCGCCCGCCGATGCGCCGCCGGAGGTGCCTTTCGAGGAGCTCCCGGCGGACGCCCCGGCCTGGCCGCTGCACGCCGACGTCACCGGCTTCACCCGCCTCACCCTCGACGCCGGGCCGGGCACCACCATCGCCGTCGTCGGCCCCAACGGCGCGGGCAAGACCACCCTGCTGCGCGCGCTTCTCGGGCTCACCCCGCGCGCCCATGCCGCGCTGACCCTCGGGGACGACGAGGTCACCGCCCTGCCGCCGCACCGCCGCGGGGTCGCCTGGGTACCGCAGGACGGCGCGCTCTTCCCGCACCTCACCGCGCTCGGCAACACCGCGTACGGGCTCCGCGCCCGCGGCGTGCGCCGTGCGGAGGCCCGGCGCACGGCCCAGCAGTGGCTGGACCGGCTCGGCGTCGGCCACCTCGCACACCGCCGTCCGGCCGGCCTGTCCGGGGGGCAGGCCGGCCGGGTCGCGCTGGCCAGGGCGCTGGCGGCCGGGCCCCGGCTGCTCCTCCTCGACGAGCCGCTCGCCGCGCTCGACCAGACCACCCGCGCGCACGTCCGGCACACCCTGCGGCAGCACCTCGCCGGCTTCCGCGGCGTCTGCCTGCTCGTCACCCACGACCCGGTCGAGGCGGTCTCGCTGGCCGACCGGGTCCTGGTACTCCAGGACGGCAGCACCCTCCAGGACGCCGCGCCCGCCGAGGTCTCCCGGCATCCCCGCTCGCCCTGGGTGGCCCGGATGCTCGGGCGCAACGCCTGGCCCGGCACGGCCACCGCCGACGGCCTCGCACTCGCGGGCCGCCCCGGCCGGCTCACCGCGGCCGAGCCGCTGGAGAAGGGCACGGAAGCGCTCGCGATCATCGGCCCCGAGGCGGTGTCCGTGCACCGCGTCCGCCCCGGCGGCAGCCCGCGCAACGTCTGGCCCGGCCGGGTCCGCGAACTCACCGCATCCGGCAGCCGGCTGCGCGTCCTCGTCGGCTCCCCGGAAGTCCCCGACCTCGTCGCCGAGATCACCCACCAGGCCGCCGCCGAACTGGACCTGCGCGACGGCACGGACGTCTGGATCAGCGTGAAGGCCACGGAGGTCACCCTCGTACCGGTGTGACGCCCCGTCACGCCCGGTGGCTGTTATGCGGCGTTTGGACCGGACGGCAGCGGAAACCCGCAACGCGCGCCGCTGGGCCCGAGCGGCGGTTCCTGTCCACGAGGTGAGGTGGAGGTAGTCACCATGACCAGCAGCAAGGAAACCGGCGAGTTCACCGGTACCAAGGACAAGAACTACAACCTGCTCTGGTACACCGAGACGTGCCTGAACAACGCCCTGCGGATGGAGACGTACATCCAGGACGCGGAGCGGGAGAAGGACACCGAGCTCGCGGAACTGTTCCGCAAGGCCCAGGCCGACAGCCGCAAGGGCGCCGAACTGGGCAAGCAGCTGCTCCGCGGCAGGCTCGGCGACTGACCAACGGGACCGACAACGGGACCGACGACCGGACCGACGACCAGGTGTCGGGTGGCGCTCTGCGGAGGGCCGCCCGACACCGCCCGGTCCAGCGCGGTTCTTTTGCCCGTTTCGCCGGGAAGCGTACGATCTTCCGTGGAGGGCTACCCGTGTCCGCAGGCGAGAGCACGCGAGCGCACGCGAGCGAGAGAGCGGAAGGCAGTCCGATGACCTTCGAAGAATCGGTGTCCGTACCGGCCGGCGCCGCCGCCCTGACCGGCGACCTGCGGGTACCCGAATCGGCCCATGCGGTCGTCGTCTTCGCGCACGGCAGCGGGAGTTCCCGGCACAGCCCGCGCAACCGCGGCGTCGCCGCCTACCTGGAAGCCTCCGGCCTGGGCACCCTGCTGATGGACCTGCTGACGGAAGAGGAGGACCGGGTCGACGAGGTGACCCGCGAGCACCGCTTCGACATCCGCCTGCTCGGCGAGCGGGTGGTCGCGGCGGTCGACTGGCTCGGCAGCCACCCGGTCACCGAGCGGCTGCGGCCGCACCTCTTCGGCGCCAGTACCGGATCGGCAGCCGCCCTGGTGGCCGCCGCCGCCCGCCCCGAACGGGTGGCGTCCGTCGTCTCCCGCGGCGGGCGCCCCGACCTCGCGGGCGACGCGCTCCGGCAAGTACAGGCCCCGGTCCTGCTGATCGTGGGCGGCCACGACGAATCCGTACTGGACCTGAACCGGCAGGCCGCCGCCGAGCTCTCCGCGCCGAACCACCTCCACGTCATCCCCGGCGCCACCCACCTCTTCCCCGAGTCCGGCGCCCTGGACCAGGTCGCCGTCGCGGCTCGGGACTGGTTCCTGGCGCCGGGAGAGCCACTGCACGAGCTGGGCACCTGATGAGCACAGCGCTCGCGGAGGTCACCGCCCGCGCCCGGCCCCTGACCGGCCCCGAGTCGCTGGACCCGCTGCTGGACCGGATCGGCGACGCGCGGTACGTCCTGGTGGGCGAGGCGTCGCACGGTACGGCCGAGTTCTACCACTGGCGCGCCGAACTGACCCGCCGTCTGCTCACCGAAAAGGGCTTCTCCTTCGTCGCGGTGGAAGGGGACTGGCCGGACTGTCAGGACGTGCACTGCTCGGTCACCGGAGCGCCCGGGGCGCCCGCCGACCCGGCCGACGCGCTCGCGGACTTCCGCCGCTGGCCGGCCTGGATGTGGGCCAACACCGACGTGGCCCGCTTCGCCCGCCGGCTGCGCGCCCACAACGACGCACTGCCCCCGGACCGCCGCGTCGGCTTCTACGGACTGGACGTCTACAGCCTCTGGGAGTCCCTGGACGCCGTACTGAGCCATCTGCGGGAGCACGACCCCGGCCGGGTGGACCAGGCCCTGGAGGCGTACCGCTGCTTCGAGCCGTACGACGAGGACCCGCAGAGCTACGCGCTGGCCACCCGCCTGGTGCCCAGCGGCTGCGAGCCCGAGGTGATCCGGCTGCTGGTCGCGGTCCGCGAACGGGCGCAGCGCGCGACGGCCGCCGACGGAAGCCTGGCCGACCTCGCGGCGCGGCAGAACGCGGAGGTACTGGCCGGGGCCGAACGGTACTACCGCGCGATGGTGCGCGGCGGCCCCGACTCGTGGAACGTGCGCGACCACCACATGGCCGACACCCTCGACCGGCTGATGGACCATCACGGCCCGCACGCCAAGGCGGTGGTGTGGGAACACAACACGCACGTCGGGGACGCCCGCGCCACCGACATGGCCGAGGCGGGGCTGGTCAACGTCGGGCAACTGGTGCGCGAGCGGCACGCCGCCGACGGCGTCGTCCTCGTCGGATTCGGGTCCTACGAGGGCACGGTGACGGCGGGCGAGAGCTGGGGCGCCCCGCCGCGCACCATGACGGTGCCCGCCGCCCGGCCCGGCAGTACCGAGGAGCTGCTGCACCGGGCGCTGCCCGGCGGCGCGGCGCTCTTCTTGCTGACCCCGTCGCCCGGCACGCCCGGCGAACAGCCGCCCCCGGGCCCCGGCCACTGGACGCGGATGCCGCGCGACCACCGGGCCATCGGCGTGGTCTACCGCCCGGAGCGGGAGAAGTGGGGCAACTATGTCCCGACCGTGCTCGACGAGCGGTACGACGCGTTCCTCTTCCTGGACACCACCCGGGCGCTCACCCCGCTGCCCCGTCAGCACCCGGCCGACACCGGCGAGGAGGAGACCTGGCCGACCGGCCAGTGATCGACTTGAAAGGCAGGACAGTCATGCGCTTCACGGACCGAAGAGACGCCGGCCGGCAGCTCGCGGAGCGGCTGCGGCAGCACCTCACGGCGGACCGGCCCGACGCGCCGGACGGGCCCCTCGTACTGGCCCTGCCGCGTGGCGGGGTGCCGGTCGCCGCCGAGATCGCCCGCGAACTGGGCGCGCCGCTGGACGTCTTCATCGCCCGCAAGATCGGCGCCCCGGGCCAGCCCGAACTGGCCGTCGGCGCCCTCGCGGGCGAGGATCCCCCGGTCTTCGACCGCCGCGCGCTGCAGTTCCTCGGCCTGGCCGAGGACGAGCTGGCCGCCGACGTGGCCCGCGAGCGGACCGAACTGCACCGCCGCGAGGACCTCTACCGCGGCCAACGCGCCGAGCCCGTCCTCACCGGCCGCACGGTGATCCTCGTCGACGACGGCCTGGCCACCGGCATGACGGCCACGGCGGCCCTGCGCAACCTGCGCCGCCGCGGCCCCGCCCGCGTCGTCCTCGCCGTACCGGTCGCCTCCCCGGCCACGGCCGACGCGCTGGCCCAGGAGGCCGACGAGGTGGTCTGTCTGAGCAGGCCACCGGACTTCCGTGCGGTCGGCGAATGGTACGAGGACTTCACCCAGGTCTCCGACGAGCACGTCATCGAAGCGCTGCGGGCGGCCACATGAGGTCGGCGCGTGCGCCGTTGAGGTAGTGGGCGCCGATGTCGCGGAGGCGGTGGGCGGGGGAGCCGCGGGTGGTGAGGGCCCGGGCGTTGCGCCAGAAGCGGTCGAAGCCGGGGTCGGTCGCGGGTGAGCGGTCCGGGGTTCCGGCGGTGAGTTCGAGGACGCGCGTGGTGATGTGCAGCGCCGACTCGGTGGCGACGGCCTCGGCGGCGGCGACGAGGAAGGCGATCTCCGCGCGTTCGTCGGGGCCGAGCCCCGGGCCCGCCAGGAGACCCTGCGCCATCGCGTCCGTCGCGTGGCCGACGACGGACGACGCGCTGTGCGCCGAGGTCGCCAACTCGCCGTAGGCGAGCAGCAGATAGGGGTCCTCGTCGGGGGACACCCGGCTGATGTCCCGCGCCTCCGCCAGCGCCCCCTCGGCATTGCCCAGCCCGACGTGGAGCAGGACGAGCCGGAGGGCGAGCGGCGCGAGCGCGGTGTAGGGCGAGACGGTGTACTCGTCCTCCAGTACGGTGCCGAGCACCTGCCCGGCCGCCACCGGCACCTCCTCGCAGCCCACCGTGGCGGCCCCGGTGAGCCGCTGACCGAGCCGCCCTTCGGGAGCCTCCGGACAGACGGTGGTGAACGCCGGATCCACGACCACGATCACCGACTCGCCACTGTCGGCGTGCACCGCGGAGAGCAGCAGCCGGTCGGCGACGCCCGCACCCGCGGCGAGCGCACGCTGACCATTCAGCACGTACTTCCGTCCCGCCCGCTTCCCGACGGGCGTGAGCAGCAGCCCGTCCCCGGCCGGCGTGCCGGGCGCCTCGGTACTGCCCGCCCAGAGCCACCGCTCGCGCGCCGCCCGGGACTCGACGCGGGCCGCGTGCTGCTGCGCGCCGAAGAGCCGGGGGCCCCAGGACAGTACGTAGTGGCGGGCGAGGAGTTCGGCGACGGAGCTGTCGGCCGCGGCGATCTCCCGTACGGCCGCGCAGGCGGTACCCCAGTCGGTGCCGCGCCCGCCCGGGCCGGGCGGCGCGAGGAAGCCCGGCAGGCCGGCCTCGCGCAGCCGGGAGACCTCCTCGAACGGCGGCTTGCCCGCCCGGTCCCGGGCGTTCGCGTCGACGGCGAGGTCGTCGGCGAGCTCCCGTACGGCGCGCGGCGCCGCGGAGTACGGGGCCATCGGGCCGGTCACCGCCCCGTCGTACCGGCTTCGGCGGGCCGGGCCTCTGCCGCGTCCACCGCGTCCACCGCGTCCACCGCGGGCCGCGGTGCGGTCCGGGCGGTGCGGCGGTGCTCCTTGACCGAGTATCCGACGGCGGCCGCCCACAGCGCGTAGACCAGTCCGTACACCGTCCACTGGGTGGCGTCACCGGCGGCCAGCCAGTCGCTCCGCAGCAGGGTGCGGATGTTGGTGAGCACGATGAGCCCGCCGACCGCCGAGCCGAGGATGCGCGGCGGTACGTGGCGGACCAGCCAGGCGGCGATCGGCGCGGCGACGAGCCCACCGGCCAGCAGGGCCACGGCCCAGAGCCAGTTGACGCCTTCCGAACCGAGGCCGACGAAGAAGCCGACGCTGGCCGCGACCGCCACCAGGAACTCGCTGGTGTCGATGGAGCCGATGACCTTACGGGGTTCGAGGCGGCCGCTGGCCAGGATCGCCGGCGTGCCGACCGGCCCCCAGCCGCCGCCCCCGGTGGCGTCCAGGAACCCGGCGACCAGCCCGAGCGGGGAGAGGAACCGCTTGCGCAGCGGCTTGTCGAGGTTCCCGGTGGGCAGCCCGGCGAGCGTGAACCTGGTCAGCACGTACAGGCCGAGCCCCAGCAGCAGGAGGGCCATTACCGGTTCCGCGAGCTCGGTGGAGAGGGCGGAGAGGAAGGTCGCGCCCGCGAAGGCGCCGACGGCCCCGGGGATGCCGATCTTCAGCACGACGCGCCAGTCGACGTTGCCGAAGCGCCAGTGCGCCGCACCCGAGGCGAGGGTGGTGCCGATCTCGGCGAGATGGACGGTGGCGGACGCGGCCGCCGGGTTGGTGCCCACGGCGAGCAACAAGGTCGTGGAGGTGACGCCATAGGCCATGCCCAGACTCCCGTCCACGAGTTGGGCTCCGAGCCCGGCCAAGGCCAACAGGATCAGCGTACGCACGACTACCCCCACGGTTTCCCTATGTTTCCCACTGGATTGGTAGGGATACTGACCGCGAAAAGCTTCATCAGCAAGGGGCTGTTCAAACTATGGACTCGCCCGTCTCTCTATCCGAGACCAGCGCGCCCCGAGGCGATCCCTCAGGGATTCGTCCACGCCTCCGGCGACTCGGTCAACCCGAGGATCTCCGGGGGGAGTTGGGCCGACGCGACATCGGCCAGCGAGACCCCGTCCAGGATCTGGCGGACGTTGGCGCGCAGTGCGACCCAGAGCGGCAGCAGCGACTCGGCGGGTCCGGTGTACGACAGTTCCGGCGGCCGGACCCCGCGCACCGACACCAGCGGCCCCTCCACCGCGCGGATGACTTCCGCGATGCTGATCGCCTCGGCCGGCCTGGCCAGCCGGTAACCACCGTTGCCGCCGCGCTGACTCCGGACCAGCCCGCTCCGGCGCATGTCGTTCAGGATGCCTTCGAGGAACTTGTGCGGAATCTCCTGGGCGGCGGCGATGGCCTCGGCCTTCAGCGGCCCGTCGTCGGTGGAGGCGGCGAGCTGCAGCGCGGCCCGTACCGCGTAGTCCGCCCTGGCTGAGATGCGCATACCCGCATTATCCCGCACGGCCGGGGCGCGCAGGGCCGCCCGGCGTCCGGTCTCGCGGCCCGCGTCCTACGATCGTCCGGTGGCGCACACGAACGACGACGGATACCTCTTCGACAACCAGCAGTCCGAGGCAGGCCGGCGCTTCGACGCGCTGTCCGAACTCTTCGACCCGGTCACCTTCCGGCATCTGACGGCGGTGGGCGTGGCCGAGGGCTGGCACTGCTGGGAGGTGGGGGCCGGCAGCCCCGGCGTCCCGGCCTGGCTGGCCGCGCGGACCGGCCCGTCCGGCCGCGTACTGGCCACCGACATCGACACCTCCTGGATGCCGGCGGACGCCGCGTTCGAGGTCGCGCGCCACGACGTGGGTACGGAGGAGCCGCCGGCCGGGCCGTTCGACCTGGTGCACGCCCGGCTGGTCCTCGTGCACGTACCGGAGCGCGCGGCCGCCCTCGAAGCGATGGTGCGTGCGCTGCGGCCGGGCGGCTTGCTCGTATTGGAGGACGCCGACCCGGCGCTGCAGCCGCTGAGCTGCCTGGACGAGTACGGGCCGGCGCAACGGCTGGCCAACCGCCTGCGGCGCGGCTGCCGCGAACTGCTCGCCCGGCGCGGCGCCGACCTGGCGTTCGGCCGCACCCTGCCCCGGCTGCTGCGCGAGTCGGGCCTCACCGAGGTAACGGCCGACGCTTACTTCCCCATCACCTCCCCGGCCTGCACCACCCTGGAGGCCGCGACCATACGCCAGCTCCGCACCCGCCTGACCGACGCGGGCCTGGCCACCGACGAGGAAATCGACACCCACCTCGCCAACATCGCCACCGGCGAACTCGACCTGACGATGGCACCCCTGATCTCGGCGTGGGGGCGCAAGGCGGGCGGCTAGGGGCGGAAGCCGGGCGGCTGAGCGCCGGTACCGCCGTGTCGGTGGGCGTGGTCGGTCAGGAGTTCCTCGATGACATGGCGGGCGATGGTCGCCATGACCGGATTCGTCGTCCGGTAGTACCGCAGTTCGGCGAGGGCGACCGACAGCGCCCAGCCGCGCCCCCGTGCCCAGGCCGCGTCGTCGGCCGCCACGGCGGTGCGGAAGACGGCCCGGGCTTCGGCGGGCAGGAGGTACCACGCCGCGATCAGGTCGACCGCCGTGTCGCCCAGCCCCAGGCACCCGAAGTCGATGACGGCGCTCAGCCGTCCGTCCTCGACCAGGACGTTCCCCGGCTGCAGATCCGCGTGGATCCACACCGCGGGCCCGGTCGGCCCGGGCGCCCGCAGCGCCTCCTCCCACGCGGCGACCGCCATCCCGGTATCGATGACCCCGCACAGCGCTGCTGCATCACCACGCGTCGCGGCGTTCCGCGCCGTCAGGGGCTCACTGCGATACGAGGGCGGCCCGTCGGCGGTATCGATCCCGCGCAGCGCGCCGACGAACTCGGCCAGGTCCTTGGCGAAGAGGCCGGGATCGGGTCCGAGTCCCGGTGCGGACTCGGTGCGGCCCGGGAGCCACCGGTAGACGGACCAGTGCCAGGGATACCCTTCGCCGGGCACCCCCTTGCCCAGCGGTACCGGAACGGCGACCGGCAACCGCGGGGCGAGCCGCGGCAGCCACCGGTGCTCCTTCGCGACATCGTCGGCGGAACCCGCGGCGCGCGGCAGCCGCACGACCATGTCCCCGCCGAGCCGGTACATGGCATTGGACGTACCCGCCGAATCCACCGGCTCGACGGCAAGCCTCGCCCACCGCGGGAACTGCGCGCCGACCAGCCGTCGCACGAGATCCACGTCGATCCGGCACCCGCCGTCCTGCATGAGCCCCCCTCGGACCGGGAATCAAGGTGGCTGCCCGCCGCGTTCGGCCAACTATGTCACTGTCAGAGATCGATGCCCTCGTGTTCGACGTGCTCGGCACGCTCGTCGACGAACCCGCCGGTATCCGCGCCGGCATCCGTGCGCTCGACCCGTCGCTCGACGATCCCAGGGTCGAGCAGCTGCTTTCGCTGTGGCAGCAGCACATCGAACGCGAGCAGCGTCGGATGCTCGACGGCGCCCGGCCCTACCTCCCCAGCGACGCCCTCGACCTGGAAGCCGCCCGGCTCGTCGCCGACGCCGCCGGGGTCGACGACCCGACCGCCGTAGTGGCGCTGGCCCGCTCCGGTCGCCTGCTCGCACCGTGGCCCGACACCGTGGCAGGGCTCGCCCGGCTCGCCGAACGGTTTCCGGTGATCGGACTCTCCAACGCGAGCCGGACGGCGCTGCTGGAACTCAACGCTTACGCCGGACTCCGCTGGCACCAAGCGCTGTCCGCCGAAGACGCGCGGGCCTACAAGCCGGACCCGGCGGTCTACCGGCTGGCCGTCACCGTCTCCGGACGGCCGCCGGAGCGGCTGCTGATGGTCGCCGCCCACGCCTGGGACCTGCGTGCGGCGCAGAACCAGGGCCTTCGTACCGCCTACATCGCCCGCCCCGTGGGCGACCCGCCCACCCCCTCGGACCGGTTCGACCTGCGCGCCGCCGACCTGACCGAGCTGGCCGGCCAACTCGGCGACGCTTGAGGGGTCAGCGGTCGCCGGGTGTGCCCGTCCCTGTGAGGCGGATGTCGCGGGAGGAGGAGCCGACGTACAGCGGGCGGGGGCCCGTGGGGAGTACCCAGCCTTGTTTGTCGGTGTTCCAGTACGAGAGTTGGCGGGCGGAGATGCGCAGGGTGACGCGGTGGGACTCGCCGGGGGACAGGTCCAGGCGGTCGAAGCCGACCAGGGACTTCGCTGCCATTTCGACGGGCGCGTCGGCGGCCGGGCCGACGTAGACCTGGGGGACCTCGGCGGCCCTGTGTCGGCCGCGGTTGGTCACCGTGAAAGCGACCTCCAGGCCGTCGCCCGCGCCGCGCACCGACAGGCGGTCGTAGCCGAACTTCGTGTAGGACAGGCCGTGGCCGAAGGGGAAGAGCGGTTCGATGCCTGCCCGGTCGAAGTGCCGGTAGCCGACGAAGATGCCCTCGCTGTAGGTGACGGTGTGGTCGACGCCGTAGTACCGCTCGGGGTGGGCGGGGTCGAGTACCGGGTGGTCCGCTTCCCGCCGCGGATAGGTGACGGTGAGCTTTCCGCCGGGTACGGCCTTGCCGAGCAGCAGGTCGGCCGTGGACCAGCCGCCTTCCTGGCCGACGTAACCGGCCAGCAGGATTGTGCCGACCCTGTCCCGCCACGGCATGGTGACCGGGTCGCCGACGTTGAGGACGACGATGACGTTGCGGTTCGCCGCGGCGACCGCCTCGATCAGCTCGTCCTGGTGGGAGGGGAGGGCGAGGGAGGTGCGGTCGCCCGAGCCGCCGGTGGTGCCGCCGGAGCCGTTGAAGGCGAAGACGACTGGCGTGTGCACCTTCTTGGCGAGCCGGGCCGCGGCCTCGATGTCGGTGGCGCGCTGCTCCGGGGTGACCCAGGCGAAGCGCACCTGGACCGGGCCCCGGCCGTGGACGTCCTTCGCCCAGCCGGTGGCGGTGATCTGGATCCTGTACTCCTTGCCGGCCTCCAGCCGCGCCGTGCCCTCGCCGTTGTCGAGGCCGTCCGTGGTCGGCACGATGCTCGACCACTTGCGGGCGAAGCCGTCGCGGGCGGTGCCGGCGGCGGTGATCTCCCGGCCGTCCAGGGTGAGTTTCGCCGCCGCACCCCACGCCTGGATCCGCAGCGCGTACTCGCCGCTGCTCGGCGGCGTCAGCGTGCCGGTCCAGGAGCAGGAGGTGCCTGCCGGAAGCGCCTTGTCGGCGGTGAAGTCGACGGCCGGGTCCACGACGGTCGCGCCGCCGTCCGCGGGCTTGCGGGTCAGGCCGGGTCCCGCGCCACTCGCCGGGGTGAGGACCGAGGCCGGTACAGCAGTGCCGGTGAGATCCACACCGACCGAGTACGCGATGTCGTGGCCGTCGCCGAGCGTCTTCTTCAGCGCGTCGAGCGGGCTGACCATGCGGTCCTCGAAGCCGTAGGCCCGCTCGCCGGCCACGGAGACCGCGACCTGCGCGGCCGTCGGACCGATCAGCGCGAGCGAGTCGAGCGCGGACCGGCTCAGCGGCAGGCCGCCGTCGTTCGCCAGCAGAACGGCGCCCTGGGTGGCGACCTTGCGTGCGGTGCGGGCGCCGGCCTCGACGTCGATGGCCTGCGGCGCCGGCTTGCGGGTGCCGTCCAGCATGCCGAAGCGGTCGTACTGGCCGAGGATGCGGCCGACGGCGGTGTCGAGGGCGGACTCGGGGATGGTGCCGTCCTCGATCGCCTTCTTCAGCGGGGCGCCGAAGAACGAGCCGTCCGGCATCTGCATGTCGAGGCCGTCCTCGACGGAGATGCTGTGCGTGGCGCCCCAGTCGGAGGTGACGAAGCCGGCGAAGCCCAGCTCGCCGCGGAGGATGCCGGTCAGGGTCGTTCTGTTCTCCGCGTTCCACTCGCCGTTGAGGTGGTTGTAAGCCGCCATGATGGAGGCGACACCGGCTTGCACCACGGCTTCCCAGGCGGGCAGATAGATCTCGTGCAGGGTGCGGTCGTCGACCCGGAAGTCGAAGTTGGCCGCCGGGTCGTCGGGGCGGGTCCGGTCGAACTCGCCGTAACGCTGGTTGTTGGCCAGGTAGTGCTTGGCCTGGGCGAGCATGTCCTGCGCCTGGATCCCCTGGACCTGGGCCGCGGCGAGCTGTCCGTTGAGGTACGGGTCCTCGCCCGTCTGGTCCTTGTTGCGGCTGAAGTACGGCGCGCGGGAGAGCTCCATCTGCGGGGCGAGTTGCAGGTCCAGGCCCAGGGCGCGGCCCTCGCGGCCGAGCAACTCGCCGTATTCGCGGGCCAGTTCGCGGTCGAAGGAGGCGGCGAGGGTGGCCACGGGAGGCAGGCCGGTGGCCGAGGCGACGACGTTGACGCCGGCCGGGCCGTCGGTCAGGCGGAGTTCGGGTATGCCGAGGCGCGGTACGCCGGGGAGGTAACCGGCCTGGCCGAGCCGTTCGGGGTCGGTCGCGCCGTGGACGAGGGAGATCTTCTCGTCGAGGGTGAGGCTGCCGATCAGCTTCTTGATCCTGCGGTCGGTGGTGGTGTTTGCCGCGGCGGCCGGCGCGGCCGCGCCGAGCGGTCCCATGGCGGCGAGCAGGGCGACGGCGGCCGCGGTGCCGCCGAACTGCTTGAGGAGAGCGCGGCGGCTGTGCCCCGAACCGGCGGGCGTGGCCGGCGGCGGGGTGTGGTCCGAGGGGGCAGGCACGAGGAGGTCTCCGATCCCGGACAGGGGGTTGGGGCCGCTGCCGTGACTTCGGAACTTGAAGCGTGCGAACGCCGCAGCAGGGCTTGATTAGCGGCGATTGTTGAGGCGTTGACGAAAGCAGTCAAGAGATCTTGCAAAATCGCGCTGACCGGCCCGGTGGAGGTTCACTACTTGAACATCTCGGACAAGATCGAAGCGGTACATCCGCAGACGCTCGCCTGCCACCATGGCAGCGTCAAGGCGGTGAAGGGCGGCACGTATCTGCAGGCACTGCCGCCGGATAGCGGCAGCTGACGCACTGTCAGAGGGCCAGCGCTGCCCGGGATGCCGCGAGTGCCTGCTCGGCGTAGCCGCGGCCGAAGAGCACCGCGTGCACCAGCAGGGGGAAGAGCTGATGCAGGCCGATGCGGTCCGCCCAGCCGTCGGCGAGGGGCGCCGCGTCCTGGTAGCCGTCCAGTATCCGGTCCAGGTGCGGGCAGCCGAACAGGTGGAGCATGGCCAGGTCGGTCTCGCGGTGTCCGCCGTGCGCGGCCGGGTCGATCGGCCAGGCATGGCCGTCGGCGCCCCACAGCACATTGCCGTTCCACAGGTCGCCGTGCAGCCGGGCGGGTGGCTCGGCAGGGCCCGCCAGGTCGGGCAGCCGCTCCACCACTCGCTCGATCACGGCTGCCTCGTTGGGCCGTACCGTGCCGTCGTCGACCGCGCGGCGCAGGTAGGGCAGCACCCGGTACTCGCCGTACCAGCGCGGCCAGTCGGTGCCGGGGACGTTGCGCATCGGGGCCAGTCCGATGGTGGCGTCCTCGGGCCCGCCGGGCGGCGGGGCGCCGAACGCGGGGGCGCCGGCGGCGTGCAGGGCGGCCAGGTCGCGGCCGAGGCGGGCCGCGGCCGCCGCGCTCGGCCGGCCGGACGCCACCCGGTCCATCACCAGCCAGCGCCCGTCCTGGCCGTGCAGCGCCGGGAGCCGGACCGTGCCGGACTCGGCCAGCCAGCGCAGCCCGGCCGCCTCGGCCCGCACCGCGCCGGGGTCGTCGCCGCGCTTGACCATCACCGTTTGCCCGCCGTCGAGTGTCACCTCGGCGAGCGCGGAAGACATCCGCCGCTCATGGCGCACCGGCCGCCCGGTGAGCCGGGCCGCCACGGCCCCCGGGCCCTCGTCACCCCCGGCCGCCGGACCGGCGGCCGTCGGCCCCGCGGTCATGCGTCGTCCAGACGCTCGCGCCCCGAGTCCAGACGCTCGCGCACCCAGGCGAGCAGCCCGGGCGTCGCCGCTTCGATCATCGCCAGCATCTCGTCGAAGCCCTCCGGGCCGCCGTAGTACGGGTCGGGGACCTCCCGCTCGTCCGCGGCCTGCGGGTCGAAGGACCTCATCAGCCGGATGCGGGACGGATCCGTCACCATGCGCCGCAACGCCTTTTCATGGCCGCGGTCCATCGCCACGAACAGATCGGCGTCCAGATGCTCGGCACCGGTCTGGGCCGCGATGTGCCGGGTCGGATAGCCGTGCCGGGCCAGCACCTCGCCGGCCCGCTCGTCGATCGGCTCACCGACGTGCCAGGGGCCGATGCCGGCGCTGCTGACCCGTACCGCGCCGTCCAGGCCCGCCCGGCGCAGCTGCTCGCCGAAGACGAGCGCGGCCGAGGGGGACCGGCAGATGTTCCCGCTGCAGATGAAACAGATGTGCATCGCTCCAGGGTATGGCCGCTGCCTCCGGTGCCGCCGTACCGGGCGGCCGACCGAGGACGGCCGCGAAAACCCATGACGTACCCGGCGCGGAACTTCAATAGACTGACGGAGCGATGACGAAAACGGGGGCAAAACGGGGGGCAGAGGTTGTGGACACCGTGCAGGTGACGCGGCCCGTCGCAGCGAGCGGAAGTATCCCGTCGCAACGGGAGTTGTGCTGAACGCTGCCCGCGTCGCCCGTCCCTGAGACGACCGATCTCCCGACGGCGCGTCCCGGCGCAACGTCGCGCCGGGCCCGCGCCCGATCCGTACCAAAATTTCAGTGAGGTGTGCCCGACCATGACCGAACCCGCGACCGCCGGGGGCGTGGACTCTCCGCCCGGCAGTTCCCCCGCGCGCGCTCCCGTGCGCGCTTCCGTACTCATAGCCGTGCTGGTCGTCTCGGCCTTCGTGATGATCCTCAATGAGACGATCCTGAGCGTCGCGCTGCGCGACCTCACCGTCGACCTGGGCATCTCCACCACGACAGTGCAGTGGCTGACCAGCGGCTTCCTGCTGACCATGGCGGTGATCATCCCGATCACCGGCTTTCTGCTCGAACGCTTCACCGCGCGCCAGGTCTTCCTGGCCTCGCTGACGCTGTTCAGCGTGGGCACGCTCGTCAGCGGCCTCGCCCCCGGTTTCGGGGTGCTGATGGCCGGGCGCGTGATCCAGGCGTGCGGCACCGCCGTCATGATCCCGCTGCTCATGACCTCGGTGATGCGCCTCGTACCGGCCGAGAAGCGCGGCCAGACGATGGGCACGATCAGCATCGTCATCGCGGTCGCCCCCGCCATCGGGCCGACGGTGGGCGGTGCGGTGCTCGCCTCGCTGGGCTGGCGCTGGATGTTCTGGATCGTGCTGCCGCTCGCCGTGGCCACGCTGGCCCTCGGCGCGGTGATGATGCGCCTGGACAGCGAGACCCGGAAGGTGCCGCTGGACCTGCTCTCCGTCGTGCTGTCCGCCATCGGCTTCGGCGGCGTCCTCTACGGCCTGGCGACCGTCGGCGAGTCCCGCGGCGGGGAGCACGCGCTGCCGCCGTGGATCCCGATCGTGGTCGGCCTCGCGTCGCTGGGCGTGTTCGTCGCGCGCCAGCTGAGCCTGCAGCGCGCGGACCGCGCCCTGCTCGACCTGCGCCCGTTCAAGACCCGGTCCTTCACCGTCGCGCTGGTCCTGTCGGCGCTGCTGTTCATGTGCCTGCTGGGCGCCGGGGCAATCCTGCTGCCGCTGTACCTGCAGACCGTGCTGCACACCAGTACGTTCGTCAGCGGCCTGGCCGTCCTTCCCGGCGGGCTCCTGCTCGGCCTGCTGGGCCGTCCGGTGGGGCGGCTGTTCGACCGTTTCGGCGCCCGCCCGCTGGTGATACCGGGCGCGCTGGCCCTCGCCGTATCGATGTGGCTCTTCACCTTTCTCGGCGCCGGCTCGCCGCTGGCCGCGGTCATTGCCATCCACATCCTGCTCATGGGCGGGCTCGGGCTGATGATGACGCCGCTGATGACCGAGTCCCTGAGCGCGCTGGACGACCACCTGCACTCCCACGGCAGCGCGATCCTCGCCACGCTGCAGCAGGTCGCGGGCGCGTTCGGCACGGCCGTCTTCGTGACCGTCGCCTCCCTGAGCACCTCCGACCCGTCGGGCGCACCCGACGCCGGCGGCCTGCGCACGGCGTTCATGGTCGCCGGAGTCATCGGTGTGCTCGCGTTCCTCGTGTCGCTGTTCGTCAGCGGCACGAAGCGGCCCGCCCGGCTGCATTCCGCCCCGGCCGCCGACACCGGCACCGGGACGGAAGCGGGGGTGGAAGCCGAAGTCGTCGAGCCCACCCGCTAGCCCCCCCGGCTCCGTCCCCTAGGGGACACCCCGTACATCTCCAAGGTGATCGACCAGCCATTCGTACATCCCCCGACGGACCCCGAAAACCGCAGGTGGAGGGACGAATGGCGGGTCGCGGGCCACATAGCGTCATGGCGGATGACCGACATGACCAGGAGGCTCGCGATGTACGGGAAGGCATTCGCTCCGGAGTATCAGGGGGAGCTGGGGGCGGAGTTGAGTGTGAACTCCTCGTACGAGGACGTGCTCGTCGCGGCGCGGAGAGTGCGGGGCGCGGCCGGGACGCCGGGGGACGCCGCGCGGGCCGCGCTCGCGGAGGCGGAGGCCGGGCGGCGGCTCGGGCGGGTGGCGGAGGCGGAGGACGCCTGGCGGGCCAGTTACCGCAGTGCGCGGGCCGCGGCGGATGCCGGTGGGATGGCCTGGGCGCTGTGGAGCGGGGGCACCCTCGCGCGGCAGTGCGGGCGCCTCGCGCTGGCCCGTCGGCTGCTCGCGGCCGCCGTTGCGTTCGCCGAGCAGGGCAGTGACCGCCTCGCCCACGGGTACGCGCTGGCCGGCCTCGCCGAGACCGGCCGGATACAGGGCGACTACGAGGCCGTCGCCGAGCTGCACGAAGAGCTGCTGGCGCAGGCCAGGGCGCACGGCGAGGCCCGCCACATGGTGTGGGCGATGTCGGGGATCGCGCAGATGCACCGCAACAAGGGCGAGTACGAGAAGGCGCTCGGTCTCTTCGAGGAATCGGCGCGGATAGCCGAGGGCGCCGACGATGTGCGGGGGCTCGCGTGGTCGTTGCGCGGGGTGGCCGACGTGCGGTCCGTGCGAGGGGAGACCGAGGAGGCGTTGCGGCTGCTCAGCAAGGGGGAGGCGCTGTGCCGGGAGCTGGACCTCGCGGGGGCGCTGGCGTACAACCACAAGATGCGCGGGAACGTGCTGTACCGGGCCGGGCGGTACGAGGAGGCCGCTGCCGTCTACCGGGGCGCGCTGGCGGAGTTCCGGGCCATGTCCGAGCCGCGCGGCAGCGCGCTCGCGCGGCTGGGGCTGGTGAAGTCCCGGGCGCGGACGGGATGGCCGTACGACGAGGTGCTCGCCGAACTGGACGAGGTCGAGCGCGAGGTCACCCGGATCGGGCTGCGGCACGCCCGCGACATGGTCAGGTCCTTCCGCGCAGAGCTGTCGGCGGAAAGAACTGCCGTACATAGTCACGGTGCCACCACGCGCCGGTCTCCCGCAGTTCCCGCCAGGTCGTGAAGCGGTAGCGGTAGAACAGCGCCCGTACGTGCCGCGGCGGCGCGTCGGGGAAGGGATTGCGGCGCAGCAGCCGCAGCGTGTCGCGGTCGTTCTCCAGGAGGCGCTCCAGGAACGGCCCGAACCAGCGGCCCGCGTAGCCCGGCGACAGCGCCGCGAACCACATCAGCCAGTCGAGGCGGAGGTGGTACGGCGCGAAGGGGCGGGGGAGACGGCGCACGTCGCCCGGCTTGCCCTTGAAGTCGTACTCCCGCCACTCCGTGTCCTCGGTGATCACCTCGTCCGCCGTGCCCTCGATGACGACCTCGTGCCGGATGCGGGTGATGGAGCCGAACGCGCCGTACGCGTTGACCAGGTGCAGCGGCTCGAACGAGGTGTTCATCCGCTGTTGGCGGGAGAGCAGATTGAGCGCCGGGCGGTAGCTCAGGTACAGCACCCCCGCGGTCGCGGCGATGACCACGATCTCGTACCAGAGCGGGGGAGGGGCGAGGTCCGCCGGCGGGCCGACGAGGCCACCGAGGCCGACCGCCGAGGCGTCGACGACGGACACCGCGATCACGATCGTCGCCCAGTTCAGCCAGGCGAAATTGCCCGAGAGCACCAGCCACAGCTGGGTGACGATCATCGCCAGCGCCGCCCAGGTGGCGATCGGCTGCGGGGTGAAGAGGAGAACGGGCGCGAGGAGCTGCGCCACGTGGTTCGCGGCCGTCTCGACGCGGTGCAGCGGCCGCGGCAGATGGTGGAAGAACCAGCTCAGCGGGCCCGGCATGGGCTGCGTCTCGTGGTGGTAGTACAGGCAGGTCAGGTCGCGCCAGCACGGATCGCCGCGCATCTTGATCAGCCCTGCGCCGAACTCCAGCCGGAACAGCAGCCAGCGCAGCAGCCACAGGACGAGGACGGGCGGCGCGGTGTCCGCGTTCCCGAGGAAGACCGCCAGCGCACCCGTTTCGAGGAGCAGCGTCTCCCAGCCGAAGCCGTACCAGGTCTGCCCGACGTTGACGATCGAGAGGTACATCGCCCACAGCACGGCCCACCACACCATCGACGCCCACAGCGGCACGGCGTCGGCGGCGCCCGCCAGCACGGCCGCCGCCAGCAGCGCCCCTGCCCACGCCCAGCCCGCGAAGAAGCGGTCCGAGAAGCGCCAGTGGAAGACCGACGGCGCCGCCCGGAACGGCACGCGGCGCACGAAGTCCGGTACCGGGGTCATGCCGCGCTCCCCGATCAGCGCCCTGAACTGCAGCGCCGCCGACACGAAGGCGATGATGTACAGCGCGGCCAGACCGCGCTGGAAGACCAGCCGGCCCAGCCAGTACTCGGGTGCCGGGAACCACTCCACACGCCTATCCGTAGCACCGCGGCGGGCTGTCGGCGTGGCTGAAACGGGCCGTACGGGGGCACTTTCTCCGGCCTGTAACTCTATCGACGGTAATTGCCGCGCAGCGGGGAACTCATGTCGTTAGGCTGAGGGCGACGGACGACCTGTCTGGGAGATGCCGACATCCTCGGCCCGTCGCGGGATGCGCCACGAACCATGGCCGAACTCCCGGTTATGACATACGGCGCCACCGCGTCAAGTACCTCATCCCTTTGGCTAAGGAGTGCGTGGTGGCACCGGAACAGACGATCAGCAAGCAGCCCCGACCGAAGCAGAGCGAGCGCCAAGGGCGCATCCGGGAGGTGCGCAACCTCGAGGTCTGGAGCCGCTGCGCCCCGGTCCACCTGGCGGGCTGCGACGACGAATCAGCAGCTGAGCAGCACATCTTCCGCGGGATCGACTGACGTGTACGACTGCTGACGCGTGCGGCGGCTGAGGTGTACAGCCGCTGACGTGTACGGCCGGCCGGGTGACCCGGCCGGCACCTCTTCGGGCCGTCGCCTACGGACGGCGGCCCAGCAGGCAGAGCAGCCGGGTCTGGTCGTCGGCGCCCGGCGGCGGCTCGATCGCCGGCGCGAAGAGCCCCGATTCGCTCAGCTCGGCGGCGTACGGCTCGACCTCCCGCAGCGCCGCGGTCACCAGCTCCTTCGGCAGCTCCTCGGACGCGCCGACCGCCCGTGACAGATCCCAGGCGTGCACGACCGCGTCCATCGTCATCTGGCTGCAGTACGCGGCCGCGCCGGTCCGCCCGTACGACAGATGGACCCGCCGGTCCAGGGCGCCGGGCTCGGTGAATGCCGCGACGGCGGCGACCGCGGCACGGTCCCAGGTCGCGACCGGGTTCTCGCCCAGTACATCGCCGCTGAAGTCCTCGCCGACGTCCTCGATGGTGGCACCGTCCCGGACCAGCCGCGGCACCCACAGCTGCTCGGCGGTGAGGTGGTTCACCAGGTCGCGCACCGTCCAGTTCGCGCACGGTGTCGCGGCGTCCCACTGGTCCTTGCCCACAGCGTGGACGCGGTCCCCGAACAGCTCGATGGCCTCGCCGTGCCGGCGCAGAATGTCGTCGGTCCTCATGCCTCCTCAGCATAGGAGCGGGCCCCCGCGGCGTCCCCCCGACGCGCGCCCGGCCTACTCCCCTTCGCCTCACTGACGTCGCGTCAGCACTCTGGCCAACCTCCCGTGCGGTTGGTTGGATGTGCGCGAGCCGAAAATCATTGGAGGCTGCATGGATCTCGCGTCTGCACCCGCCGCCATCCGCTCCGCAGGGCACGAACGCCCCTACCCCGCCTTCCACGACCGCACCGCCCGCATCGCGACCGGGCTGCGCGCCCTCGGAATCGGGCCGGGTGACCGGATCGCGGTCGTGATGCGCAATGAACCGGCCTATCTCGAAGTCACCACGGCCGCCGCCCAGGCGGGCATCTCGGCGGTCCCCGTCAACTGGCACTTCCGCCACGACGACCTGCGCCACGTCCTCACCGACAGCGGCAGCCGCGCCGCCTTCGTGCACACCGACATGCTGCCCGCCGTCACCGCCCACCTCCCCGCCGGCGTGCACGTCATCGAGGCGCCCGTGCCCGAAGGGGTCGCCGCGGCCTGCGGTTTCACGGCACCACCGGTCAGCGGCGCGCATCCGGTACTGGACGACTGGCTGGCCGGGTACGAGCCGCTGGCCGACCCGGCCCCCGACCGCCCCTCCACCGTGATCTACTCCTCCGGCACCACCGGCCGCCCCAAGGGCGTGCTGCGCGACCCCGTACGCGCCGCAGACCTGCCCGACGCCGTGGCGAACTTCCTCTCCTACTTCGCCGTGCGCCCCGGCGGCCGGACCATGATCCCGGCGCCGCTCTACCACGCGTCGCCCAGCCAGCACGCCGTCCTCGCGGTCGCCTGCGGCCTGGACATCACGCTCATGCCGCGCTTCGACGCCGAGGAGTTCCTGCGGCTGATCGAGGCGCACCGCGTCGAGCAGGTGCAGGTCGTCCCGACCATGCTGGTGCGCCTGCTGCGGCTGCCCAAGGAGGTCCGCGAGCGGTACGACCTGTCCTCCCTCACCTCGGTCGTCCACGCGGCCGCGCCCTGCCCGCCGCACGTCAAGCACGCGATGATCGACTGGCTCGGGCCGATTCTCCGCGAGTACTACGGCGGCAGCGAGACCGGGGCCGTGACCTGGTGCGACAGCGAACAATGGCTGGCCCACCCGGGCACCGTGGGGCACGCCGAGGGCACCTGCGGGGTGGCCGTGCTCGGCCCCGACGGGCGGGTGCTGCCGCCCGGTGAGACCGGCACGATCTACCTCAGACCGGCCGACACCTGGCCGCGCTTCACCTACCTCGGCGACCCCGCCAAGCGCGCCGCGATGGAGTCCGCGGCGCTCCCCGGTTACGTCACCATCGGCGACATCGGCCACCTCGACGAGGACGGCTACCTCTACCTCAGCGACCGCCTCAACGACATGGTCATCTCCGGCGGGGTCAACATCTACCCGGCCGAGATCGAGGGGTGCCTGCTGGCGCTGGACGGGGTCCGGGACGCCGCGGTGTTCGGTATCCCTGACCCCGAGTACGGCGAGACGCTGGCCGCCCACATACAGGCCGACCCCGCCGCCGGCCTCACCGCCGAGGACGTCCGCGCCCACGTCGCGGCCCGGCTGGCCAAGTACAAGGTCCCCGGGACCGTCGTCTTCGAGGAGACGCTGCCCCGCGACCCGTCCGGGAAGCTCTTCAAACGGCAGCTGCGCGAGCCGTACTGGGCGGGCCGCGGCACGAAGATCTGAGCGGTCCCGATCCCTTACGCCGGGGCCTTGTCGGGGACGATCTGGAGCTTGCGGCCCGTGCCGCGCTTGAAGGTCTCCAGGGCCTCGGCGTACTCGTCCAGCGCGAACTGATGGGTGATCATCGTCTCGGAGTCGATGACGCCCTTGCCGAGCAGCTCAACGGCGCGCCCGTAGCTGTGCAGGATCGCCATCGAGCCGACGATGCGGATCTCGTCGTTGTAGATCCGGAACGGCGAGAACTTCGCCAGCTCCTGGTCGGGCGCGCAGCCGAACTGCTGGAACGTGCCGCCCCTGATCGGCCGGGTCAGCCCGTCCTCGATGGCCTTGATGTTGCCGGTGCAGTCCGTGACGACCTCCCAGCCCAGCCGCCGTTCCAGGTCGTCCGCGCTTGTGGCGACGTGGTCGGCGCCCAGCTTCTTCGCCACCGTGAGACGGTCCGCGTTGATGTCCACGACCGATACGGAGCCGGCGCCCGCGCGCTGGGCGACCTGCATGTAGAGCAGGCCCATCGTGCCCGCGCCGTAGATCAGGAAGTTGTCGCCGAGCTTGGGGTCGACGATGTCGAAGCCGCGCACGATCGTCGACAGCGGCTCGATGAGCGGGGCGTGCCGCAGCTCCACGGTCTCCGGCAGCCGGTAACAGTTGCGGGCCGGCACCTTCACGTACTCGGCGGCGGCGCCGTCCACGGTGATGCCGATCGTGCCCCACTGCTCGCACAGGTTGCCGCGGCCGATGGCACAGAAGTGGCAGGCGCCGCAGTAGATCGCCGGGTCGGCGGCGATCTTGTCGCCCTCGGCGAACGCGGTCACACCCTCGCCCACCGCGACGATCTCGCCGGAGAACTCGTGCCCCGGGATCACCGGGTACCGGGTGGGCCCGAACTCGCCCGCCAGCATGTGCACATCGGTACCGCACAGCCCGGCGGCGGTGACCTTGACGACGACCTCGCCGGGGCCCGGCGTCGGGTCCGGCACGGTGGTCACGGAGAGCTTGTGCGGTTCCTCGATGACGACTGCGCGCATGGTGCTGACACCTTTCGGAAGGGGGGATGGTCAGGCGTGGGCGGTGGCGCGGTTACGGGACTCGACCTGCTTGATCTTCTCCACCTTGGGCGCCGAACCGCCGCCCGCGAAGTCGGAGACCAGCCAGTGGTCCAGGCATACCAGTGCGGCGTGCACGCCCATGGTGCGGCTGCCGAAACAGGCGATCTGCGCGTCGTTGGACTTGCGGGCCCGCTCGGCGCTGTAGCTGTCCGGGATCTGCGCGGCGCGGATGCCGGGCACCTTGTTGGCGGCGATGGCCATGCCGATGCCGGTGCCGCACACGAGGACGGCGCGCTCGTGCTCGCCGCGGGCGACGCTGCGCGCGACCCGCTCGGCCACGTCCGGGTAGTCCTCGCCCGCGGTGGCGCTCAGGTCGGTGACCGGGTAGCCGCGCTCGGTGAGATACGCGATCATCGCGTCCTTCATCTCGAAGGCGGCGTCGTCGCAGCCGATGGCGATGCGGTACGTCATGAGTGGTCTCCCTGGGAGTGGTTCATTACGGGGGCGATCTCGTCGAGGACGCGGCGCAGGCCCTCGGTGTCGTGCGCGAGCCGGCCGAGGAACAGGCCGTCGACGGGGCCGGCGGAGAGCCGGGCGTACGTACCGGGCCCGGCGGTGCCGCCGTAGATCAGGCGGCCGCGTACGTCGTGCTCGTCCAGGCAGCCGCGGATCGCGGCGGCCACCGCGAGGACGTGATCGGCGGGGGCGGGCTCCGCGGCGCCGATCGCCCAGACCGGCTCGTACGCGATGACCACCTCGCTGCCGGGCACGGCGCCCGCGAGCGCGGCCCGCACCTGGGTGAGGGTCTCCGCGACGGCCGCCCCGGGGTCGGCGCCGTCCCGCTCGCCCGCGCAGACGACGGGGACCAGCCCGGCGGCGGTGGCGGCGCGGGTCTTGGCGCGCACGGTCTCGTCGGTCTCGCCGAAGTACGCGCGCCGCTCGGCGTGCCCCACCTCGACGTACGTGGCGCCGGCCTCGGCGAGCATCCCGGCGGACACCTCGCCGGTCCACGGCCCGGACTCGGCCCAGTGCACGTCCTGCGCGCCGAACGCCACGCCCGTACCGGCCAGCAGCTCGCGGGCGTCGGCGAGCGCGGGGAAGGAGGGGAGGACGAAGAGGTCGACGGGGCGGGTGGCGAGCCCGGCGGTCCCGGCGAGCGCGGCCACGTCCGCGAGCCACTTCCGGGTCTCGGCGAGCCCGAAGTACAGCTTCAGCGAGACGCCGACCAGCGGGCGGCGCCCCGTCGATTTCTCAGGGATCACATCGTTCATGGTGAGTAAAACAAAAGCACCTGTGAACTTCACAAGTCAAGACGTGAACTTCACGAGATCGGTGTGATTTCCAGGGGTGGGCGTCGGGGGGAATGGATCGGGAGCGCGCCTCGTTGGCGTGTATGGTTTACGATTCAACTACTAGATGAAGCGGTTACGGCTAGCGCACGGAGGCGGCCACCATGCAGTTCGGGATCTTCACCGTCGGAGATGTCACCACCGACCCGACGACGGGCCGGACGCCGACCGAACACGAGCGGATCAAGGCGATGCTCGCCATCGCGCTCAAGGCGGAGGAGGTCGGCCTGGACGTCTTCGCCACCGGCGAGCACCACAACCCGCCCTTCGTGCCGTCCTCGCCGACCACCATGCTCGGTTACCTCGCGGCGCGCACGGAGAAGCTGATCCTCTCCACGTCCACCACGCTGATCACCACCAACGACCCGGTGAAGATCGCCGAGGACTTCGCGATGCTGCAGCACATCGCCGACGGCCGGGTGGACGTCATGATGGGGCGCGGCAACACCGGCCCGGTCTACCCCTGGTTCGGCCAGGACATCCGCCAGGGCATCCCGCTCGCCATCGAGAACTACGCCCTGCTGCACAAGCTGTGGCGCGAGGACGTGGTCGACTGGGAGGGCAAGTTCCGCACCCCGCTGCAGGGCTTCACCTCGACGCCCCGCCCGCTGGACGGCGTACCGCCCTTCGTGTGGCACGGCTCCATCCGCAGCCCCGAGATCGCCGAACAGGCCGCGTATTACGGCGACGGCTTCTTCGCCAACAACATCTTCTGGCCCAAGCACCACTTCCAGCAGCTGATCCGGCTCTACCGGCACCGCTACGCGCAGTACGGCCACGGCACCCCCGAGCAGGCCATGGTCGGCCTCGGCGGCCAGGTGTTCATGCGGAAGAACTCCCAGGACGCGGTCCGCGAGTTCCGCCCGTACTTCGACAACGCACCCGTCTACGGGCACGGCCCCTCCCTGGAGGAGTTCACCGAGCAGACCCCGCTGACCGTCGGCAGCCCGCAGCAGGTCATCGAGAAGACCCTCGCCTTCCGCGAGTACTTCGGCGACTACCAGCGCCAGCTGTTCCTGATGGACCACGCGGGCCTGCCGCTGAAGACCGTACTGGAGCAGCTCGACATGCTCGGCGAAGAAGTCGTCCCCGTGCTCCGCAAGGAGTTCGCCAAGGACCGCCCGGCCCAGGTGCCGGACGGGCCCACGCACGCGGCGCGCGTCGCCGAGCGCGACGCCGCGGCCCTGGAGGAGGTGGCGGAATGAAGCCGCTGAAGATCGTGGCCGTCTCGGCGGGGCTGGGCGTCCCGTCGTCCACCCGCCTGCTGGCCGACCGGCTGGCGGAGGCCACCCGGCAGCGCCTGGCGGGTGACGAGCCGGCCCGCGCGGTGGAGGTACGCGTCGTCGAACTGCGCGACCTGGCCACCGACATCGCGCACAACATGGTGACCGGCTTCCCGTCGCCCGCGCTGGGCGAGGCCGTCGAGGCGGTGACGGAGGCGGACGGCCTGATCGCCGTCACGCCCATCTTCACCGCCTCCTACAGCGGCCTGTTCAAGTCGTTCTTCGACGTCATCGACAACGCCGCGCTGACCGGCAAGCCCGTGCTGATCGCGGCCACCGGCGGCACGGCCCGGCACTCGCTCGCCCTGGAGCACGCGCTGCGCCCGCTCTTCGCGTACCTGCGCGCGGTGGTCGTACCGACCGCCGTGTACGCCGCGTCCGAGGACTGGGGCACGGGCGGCAGCGGCCCCGGCGGCGCGCTCACGGAACGCATCGACCGGGCGGCGGGGGAGCTGGCCGCGCTGGCCCTGGGGCGGGCGGCCACGGCGCCCGCGGCCGAGCCGGCCGACGACGCCTTCGATGTCGTGCCCTTCGCCGAACAGCTGGCCGCGCTGCGGGCCAACTGACCGCCGCGGCACGGCGTACCGCAGGTCCGCCATGACCTGCGAGGTCATCGACGCGCTGACCCGGGGCTGGAAACGTACGGGTCAGCGCGGGCCGCACGGAGCGGTCGGCGGCCAGTCGGTCATCCGGCTATTGGGCCAACGAGAGGGGACTGTCATGAGCGCGTACGCCGTGGGGCACATCAAGGGCGACAGTCGGCACGAGGACGTGCTCTCCTACATGGAGCGCATCCAGGGCACGCTCGACCCCTTCGGGGGCCGCTTCCGGGTGCACGCCGCCGAGGCCGAGGTCCGCGAGGGCACCTGGCCGGGCCACCTGGTCCTCATCGAGTTCCCGGACCTGGACAGCGCCCGCGCCTGGTACGACTCGCCTGCGTACCAGGAACTCATACCGCTGCGCACCCGCCACCTCGACGCGGACATCCTGCTGGTCCCGGGCGTCCCGCCGGGCTACGAGGCGGCCCGCACGGCAGCGGCCCGACGCGCGGCGGGCGCGGCCTAGAACCGGCGCCGGGGTTCATGCACCGGCGACCTCCGCGAGTACCCGCGCCTCCGCCAATTCCTCGGCGCCGCCCGGTACATCGTCGTGCGCGGCGGCCCACAGGGCGCTCTCGACGGAGCGGGCCACGCCCCAGGCCGCCGCGCGCTCGGGCGGTACGCCGAGCCGGTCGGCCAGCAGCCGCAGCCGGGTGCGCAGCAGGGCCTCCGGCGCGTCGTACTCGAACGGGTCGTCCAGCTGGGTCACCAGCGGCCACAGGTCGTACCCCGGGTCGCCGGTCATCGGCTTCGGATCGATGGCGAGCCAGCCGCGCGGGCCGTCGGCGGCCAGCACGTTGCCGGGGTTGAAGTCACCGTGCACGACGACCTCGCGGCGGGCCGTGGCGGGCAGCTCGCGCAGCAGCGAGGCGCCGAGTTCCACCAGGCCGCGGTCGTACGGGGGCCGCAGCCGGTCCAGCCGTTCGCGCACCTCGTCCGACCACTCGGCGCACACCGCCGCCACGGTCTCCAGTTCGCCGTCCGGGGGCCGGGGCGCGCGCCACAGGGCGTCCAGTACGTCGGCGGCACGGGCCAGCCCTTCGGGGGGCGACAGGGCGCCGTCGTCCTCCGCGTCGAGCAGCGTCGTCCCCGGTGTGCAGCGTTCGAGGAGCAGCGCGTGCCGTGCCGGGTCGTGCGCGAGCAGCCGGACCGCGCCGTGGCCGCCCCAGGCGCGCAGGGCAGCGGCCTCGCCCGCGGCCTCCCGGTGCGGCCAGGTCACCTTCAGTACGGCCGGGCCGCCGTCGGGCAGCCGCACCGGGGCCACCCAGGAGCAGCTGCCGCCGTGGAACGGGGCCGACAGCCGCAGCTCCCACTGTTCCGCGGTCTCGCGGACCAGCCGCGGCAGCCGGGCCAGCCAGGCCCGGCCGGAGGCGTGCGCGCTCACGGTGTCGGCGACGGGGAGGCCGGGCGGGAAGAGATCGGGCCGCCACGGGGCGGTACCGGCGGCCATGATGTCCAGGGGCTCGGGCATGGCCGCACAGTAGCGGTGGCCGCGCGTCTGAGTGTCGGCCCAGGTATGAAACTCTTAAGAGCCCGCCAGGACGAGAAAGAGGCGTACGGCGCATGACGGAGAGCCCGGCCGCACGGCCCAGGAACCCGCGCGGCCAGGGTGACCGGCTGCGCGAGGAGCTGCTGAACGCCACGGAACGGCTGCTGGAGCAGGTCGGCAGCGAGGACGCGCTGTCGCTGCGCGCCGTGGCCCGCGAGGCGGGCGTCGCGGCGCCCAGCATCTACCGGCACTTCGCGGACAAGACCGAGCTGGTCTGGGCGACGATGCAGGTCAGCTATGAGCGGCTGGTCGAGGACATGGCGGCGGCCGGCGCGCTGGTCCCGGAAGGGGACCCGGTGGCCCGGCTGCGCGCCCGGCTGCGCGCCTACTGCACGTACGCCATCGATCATCCGGCGAAGTACCGCCTGCTCTACGAGACTCGGCAGTCCCCGGTCGGCCCCGAGCGGCTGGCGCAGCACCCGGCGGGCCTGCTGGTGCGCGGCCTGCACGACGCGCTGGCGGCGTGCGAGGAGGCCGGCTGGCGGGTGCGCGGCTCCCGGGAGGAGGCGCCGTACGTCCTGTGGTCGGCGGTGCACGGCCGGGTGATGCTCTGGCAGGTCCTGCCCGCGACGAAGAACCCCGAACGCCTGCATCGCTTCGTGGACGAGATCCTCGAACTGCTCCTGGAGCGCTGACCCCCGCGTCGCTGCGGTGCGTCGCCCCCTGACGCCTGAGGGTTGTAATTAGCACCTAATGCCGCTGAACAGCCCCCCGGCTCGTTTACCTGCCTATTACACATGTAAGTTTACGGTTGTTAGGCGAAGCCCACCGCGGCGCACGTCCTTGCGGTACGTGCCTTCTAGGAGCGACATGACCGTCACTTCCCCCCATGCCCCGCTGCCCGTGGAACCCCCCACCGGCTGCCCGTTCGACCCGCCCGCCGAGCTCGGCCGGATGCGGATCGAGGAGCCGATCAAGAAGATCTCGCTGCCCGACGGCAGCTGGGCCTGGCTCGTCACCCGGTACGCGGACATCCGAGCGATCCTCGGCGACACCCGCTTCAGCTCCGACACCACCACCCCGGGCTACCCGCTCAGCGGCATGACCGGCGGCGCCACCACCGAGAACCGCGGCTTCATCCGCATGGACCCGCCGGAGCACACCAGGCTCCGCCGGATGGTCACCCGCGAGTTCATGGTCAAGAAGGTCGAGGCGCTGCGCCCGGAGATCCAGCGGATCACCGACGAGCTGTGCGACGCGATGCAGGCCGCGAAGCTGAACGGCGCGGACTCCGTCGACCTCGTCGAGGCGCTGGCGCTCCCGGTGCCCTCCCTCGTCATCAGCGTGCTGCTCGGCGTCCCGTACGAGGACCACGCGGTCTTCCAGGGCCTGACCGGCAAGCTGCTCTCCCGCACCATTCCCCGCGAGGAGGCCGACGCCGCCCGCGAGGAGCTGCGCGCGTACCTGGACGGCCTGGTCACCGCCAAGGAGGCGAACCCGGGCGACGACATCCTCAGCCGCCTCATCGTCGAGCAGCAGCAGGCCGGGGAGATCAGCCACGACGACGTCATCGGCTTCGCCGCGCTGCTGCTGGTCGCCGGTCACGAGACCACCGCCAACATGATCGGCCTGTCCGCGCTGAGCATGATGGGCGAGCCGAAGACCGCGCAGCAGCTGCGCGAGGACCCGTCGCTGATCCGCGGCGCCGTCGAGGAGCTGCTGCGCTTCCACAGCATCATCCGCAACGGCCCGCGCCGCGCCGCCACCGCGGACATCGAGATCGGCGGGCAGCTCATCCGCGCCGGTGAGGGCGTCGTGGTCGCCGTGCCGTCCGCCAACCGCGACCCGGAGACCTTCGAGGACCCCGACCGGCTCGACGTCTGCCGCCCCAACGCCCAGCACCACGTCGCCTTCGGCTACGGCATCCACCAGTGCCTCGGCCAGGCGCTGGCCCGCGTCGAGCTGCAGGTCGTCCTCGGGACCCTGCTGCGCCGCTTCCCGACGATGCGGCCCGCCGTCCCGATCGAGGACATCCCCTTCCGCACGGACATGGCGATCTACGGGTGCCACGAGCTGCCCGTCACCTGGTAATTCCGCCCTCACCACCCCACAGGAGCAAGTAGCCATGAACATCACCCTCGACATCGACAAGTGCTGCGCCGCCGGCCAGTGCGTCCTGGTGGCGCCCGAGGTCTTCGACCAGCGTGACGAGGACGGCATCGTCGTCCTGCTGGACGCCCAGCCGCCCGCCGAGCAGCACGCCGCGGTCCGCGAGGCCGCCGCCATCTGCCCCGCCGCGGCCATCCAGGTCGAAGCATGACCGTCGGACGCATCGCCGTCGTCGGCGCCTCGGCGGCCGGTCTCGCCGCCGTCGAGGCGCTGCGCCGGGGCGGCTGGACCGGCCAGCTGACGCTGGTGGGCGACGAACCGCACCTGCCGTACGACCGGCCGCCGCTCTCCAAGCAGCTGCTGAGCGGCGATTGGGAGACCGACCGGCTGGGGCTGCGCACGGCCGACCAGCTCGCTGCGCTGGACCTTGACGTCCGGCTCGGCACGAAGGCCACCGCGCTGGACGCCGGGACGCGCACGCTGACCCTGGACGACGGCGACCGCCTGGCCGCCGACGGCGTGATCGTCGCCACCGGTGTCCGGGCCCGTACTCTGCCCGGCCTGGCCCGCCTGGACGGCGTCCACACGCTGCGCACGCTCGACGACGCGCTCGGGCTGCGGACTTGGCTGTCCGGCGCGCCGCGGCGGCTGGTCGTCGCCGGGAACGGCGTACTGGGCTGCGAGGCCGCGGCGGTGGCCCGCGAGCTGGGCCACGAGGTCACGCTCGTCGGCCGCGACCCGCTGCCCATGGGCCGCCTCGTCGGCGACGGCGTGGGCGCGCTGTTGGCCGCCGAGCACGAGCGGCACGGCGTACGGCAGTTGACCGGCGGTCTGGACGGTGTGGAGACGGCGGACGGGCGCGTCACCGGAGTACGGCTGGCCGACGGCTCCACGCTCGACGCCGACACCGTGCTGCTCGCCATCGGCTCCGAACCGGCCGTGGACTGGCTGCGTGCCGACGCCGCCCTGGACACCGCCGACGGGCTGCGCTGCGACGAGTACTGCGCCGCGGCGCCCGGTGTCTACGCCGCGGGTGACGTCGCCCGCTGGTACCACCCGGGCCACGGCCGCCACCTGCGGATCGAGCACCGGATGAACGCCACCGAGCAGGCCATGGCCGCGGCCAAGAACCTGCTCGTGGAGCTGGGCGTGTCGGAGGACGAGCGCCGCCCGTTCACGCCGGTCCCGTACTTCTGGTCCGACCAGTACGGCATGAAGCTCCAGGCGTACGGGGTGCTCGCGGGCGCCGACCGGGCCGAGACGGTGCTGCTGGACAAGGAGCAGCGGCAGGTGGCCGCGCTGTACGGCCGCGCCGGGCAGGCCACCGGCGTGCTCGCCGCCGGACTGCCGCCCCGGCAGATCCGCGGGCTGCGCGCGGTGATCGCCACGCCGGGGCCGTGGGAGGAGGCGCACCAGCGCCTGCTCGCGGCCGTCGGCGCGGAGTGAGACGGGGGACGCCGGCCGGCCACCTCCCCGCCGGCCGGCCGGCGTCCCCGATCATCCCGTCGTCCCTGATCACGTCGGTGTCCCCGATCATGGAGGGCATGACCGATTCGTACGTACGGGTGCGCGGCGCCCGTGAGCACAACCTCCGCGCCGTCGACGTGGCCCTCCCGCGCGACGCCTTCTGCGTCTTCACCGGTGTCTCCGGCAGCGGCAAGTCCTCGCTCGCCTTCGGCACCCTCTACGCCGAGGCGCAGCGCCGCTACTTCGAATCGGTCGCGCCCTACGCCCGGCGGCTGATCCACCAGGTCGGCGCGCCCAAGGTCGAGGAGATCACCGGGCTGCCGCCGGCCGTCGCCCTGGAACAGCGCCGCTCGGCCCCCACCTCGCGCTCCTCCGTCGGCACCGTCACCACCCTCTCCAACTCCCTCCGGATGCTCTTCTCGCGCGCGGGCGACTACCCGGCGGACAGCACCGGACGTCTCGACTCCGACGCCTTCTCGCCCAATACGGCGGCGGGCGCCTGCCCCGAGTGCCACGGCCTGGGCCGCGTCCACCGCGTCACCGAGGACTCCCTCGTACCGGACCCGTCCCTCTCGATCCGCGACGGCGCCATCGCCGCCTGGCCCGGTGCCTGGCTCGGCAAGAACCTCCGCGACATCGTGGCCACGCTCGGCTACGACATCGACCGCCCCTGGCGCGAACTGCCGCAGCAGGACCGCGACTGGATCCTCTTCACCGAGGAACGGCCGGTCGTCACCGTGCATCCGGTACGCGAGGCGGGCCGCATCCAGCGGCCGTACCAGGGCCAGTACCAGAGCGCCCGGCACTACGTGCTGCACACCTTCGCCGACTCGCAGAGCGAGACGCAGCGCAAGCGCGTCGCGCAGTTCCTGGTGTCCGAGGCGTGCCCGGCGTGCGACGGGCGGCGGCTGCGGCCCGAGGCGCTCGCGGTCACCTTCGCGGGGCACGACATCGCCGCGCTGGCCGGGATGCCGCTGGCGGCGCTTGCCACGCTGCTGCGGCCGACGGCGGAGGGCACGGACGAGGAGAGCGTGGCGGGCACCCTCGCGCGCGACCTCGTCGCCCGTATCGAGGTGCTGACCGAACTCGGCCTCGGCTACCTCAGCATGGACCGTCCAGCGCCCACCCTCTCCGCCGGAGAACTCCAGCGGCTGCGCCTCGCCACCCAGCTCCGCTCCGGCCTGTTCGGCGTGGTGTACGTCCTGGACGAGCCGTCCGCGGGCCTGCACCCGGCAGACACCGAGAACCTGCTGACCGTCCTCAACCGCCTCAAGGCGGCGGGCAACTCCCTCTTCGTCGTCGAGCACGACATGGACGTCGTCCGGCGGGCCGACTGGCTCGTGGACGTCGGGCCGCACGCCGGTGAGCACGGCGGACGCGTACTGCACAGCGGACCGGTCGACGGCCTCGCGGGCGTGCCGGAATCCCTCACCCGCCGCTTCCTCTTCGCGGAGCCGGGCGGCGAGGGCGCGCGCGAGCCGCGCAAGGGGACGGGCACCCTGCGCCTCTCCGGCATCCGCCTGCACAATCTCCGGGGACTGGACGCGGAGTTCCCGCTCGGGGTGTTCACGGCCGTCACCGGCGTCTCCGGGTCGGGCAAGTCCACGCTGGTCACGCAGGTACTCGCGGACGCCGTACGGGAGCGGCAGGGCGGTCCGGGCCCCGAGGACGAGGACGAGTCCCGCCCGACGGCCGAACTGGCCGCCGTCGAGGGCCTGGACGCCGTGGACCGGCTCGTCCGCGTCGACCAGAAGCCCATCGGCCGCACCCCGCGCTCCAACCTGGCCACGTACACGGGCCTGTTCGACGCCGTACGGAAGGTCTTCGCGGCTACGGACGAGGCGCGCGCCCGCGGCTACAAGGCGGGCCGCTTCTCCTTCAACACCACCACCGGACGCTGCGAAACCTGCCAGGGCGAGGGCTTCATCGCCGTCGAACTGCTCTTCCTGCCGGGCACGTACGCGCCCTGCACGGCCTGCCACGGCGCCCGCTACAACCCCGAGACCCTGGAGATCACCTACCGGGACCGGAACATCGCCGATGTCCTGGCAATGACCGTGGACACCGCGGCCGATTTCCTCGCGGAGGTGCCCGCCGCGGCCCGCGCGCTGCGCACGCTCCAGGAGGTGGGCCTGGGCTACCTCCGCCTCGGCCAGCCCGCCACCGAACTCTCCGGCGGCGAGGCACAACGCATCAAGCTCGCCACCGAACTCCAGCGCACCCGCCGCGGCCACACCCTCTACCTCCTCGACGAGCCCACCACCGGCCTGCACCCGGCCGACACGGAGGTACTGCTGCGCCAGCTGCACGGCTTGGTCGACGCGGGCAACACCGTGGTCGTCGTCGAGCACGACATGGGCGTGGTCGCGGGCGCCGACCACGTCATCGACCTGGGCCCGGGCGGCGGCGCCGACGGCGGCCGGATCGTGGCGTCCGGCCCGCCGGCCGAGGTGGCGGCGGCGGAAGGGAGCCGCACGGCGCCGTACTTGGCGCGGACGCTGGCCCGCCTTGGCGAGGACGGGGGCAGGCCATGACCGGCCTTTGGTGACAGTCGGTTAATGTACCCGGGTCGGTCACTTCGACGACCCAACAACAGCACCGCATGAAGGGGGCACCCCGTGGCAGACATCGAGCAGGCCAAGGCGACGTTCGCACGATTCGACGCGAACGGCGACGGCAAGGTCACGGCCGAGGAGTTCAAGCACGCGATGGCCGAGATGGGCGACCCGTACGTCACCGGCCCGGTCGCCGAGGCCGTCATCAAGGCCCGCGACACCAACAACGACGGCCTGATGTCCTTCGACGAATTCTGGACCGCCCTCCAGAAGTCCTGACCACAGCACCGCCCCCGAACGTGCCCGCGCACCGGACCCCTCCGGCGCGCGGGCACGTTTCTGCTCGGGCCGGGCCCGGTACCCGTTCACAGCCGCCCTTCGCGGTCCTCCAGATCGTCGATCTCGCGCTGCGCCTTGCCGAGCTCGGAGCGGCGGTAGGAGTACGCGAAGTAGATGACCAGGCCGAGCGCGAACCACACGGCGAAGCGGGCCCAGGTCTGCCACGCCAGGAAAGTGATCAGCCAGATGGAGAAGACGACTCCTATGGCCGGGACGACCGGGACGCCCGGGCACTTGAACGTACGCGGCAGGTCGGGCCGCTTGTAGCGCAGCACGATGACCGCGATGCAGACCACGACGAAGGCCAGCAGGATGCCGATGTTGGTCAGCTCGGCGGCCTCCCCGATGGGGAGGAAGCCCGCGATCAGGGCCGACGCCACGCCCACGATCCAGGTGACCCGGGTCGGTACGTGGCGGGTCGGGTGGGTCTTGGCGAACCACTTCGGGAGGAGGCCGTCGCGGCTCATGGAGAACCAGACGCGGGTCACGCCGAGCATGAACGTGAACATGACGGTCAGGATGCCGATGATCGCGCCGATCGCGATCACGTCCGCCAGGCTGCTGAGGCCGACCGACTTGAACGCCGTGGAGAAGCCGCTCTCCGGGTCGATCTTCGTGTAGTTCTGCATGCCCGTCAGGACCAGGCAGGCCAGGACGTAGAGAACCATGGAGATCAGGAGCGAGTACAGGATCGCCTTGGGCATGTGGCGCTGGGCGTCCTTGGACTCCTCGGCCGCGGTCGACATGGCGTCATAACCGAAGACGGCGAAGAAGACCGTGGCCGCGCCCGCGAACGCCCCGCCGAGGCCGTGGGGGAAGAACGGGGAGTAATTCCCGCTCTTCACGTGGAAGAAGCCGACGGCGATGACGACCAGGACGACCAGGACCTTCAGGCCGACGACGATCGTCTCGAAGCGCGCGGCGTTCTTGATGCCGAGGGTGAGGAGGTAGGCGATCAGGATGCAGAGGATCGAGGCGAAGAGGTCCACCCGGTGGCCGTCGCCCGTGCCCGGCGCCCCCAGCATCCAGGCGGGCAGCTCCACCCCCAGCTCGCCCAGCAGGAAGCTGAAGTAGCCGGAGATGCCGATCGCCACCACGGCGACGATCGCGGTGTACTCCAGCAGCAGGTCCCAGCCGATGAACCAGCCCGCCAGCTCGCCGAGGACCGCGTACCCGTAGGTGTACGCGGAGCCCGCCTTCGGGATCATCCCGGCGAACTCCGCGTACGAGAAGGCGGCCGCCGCGCTCGCGATGCCCGCGATGAGGAACGACAGCAGGACGGCGGGGCCGGCCTTCTCGTTCGCGACGGTGCCGGCCAGTGTGAAGATGCCGGCGCCGATGATGCCGCCGACCCCGATGGCCGTCAGCTGCCACAGGCCGAGCGAGCGGGTGAGCTGTTCGCCCTTGCCGCCCTCGGTCTCCTGGATCATTTCGATCGGTTTGCGGCGCAGTACGCCCTGTCCCGCGCGCAGGCCCATGTGATGTCCTCTCGTCGGTCCGACGGCGGATCATCATCGTCCTTATCGGGCGCTTACGGAAGGCGACTCCCCATACGGGGCGCGGGAACGTCGGATCAGTCCGCGTCCTCCAGCCGGAACCCCACCTTCAGGCCGACCTGATAGTGCTCGATCTCGCCGTCCACGATGTGGCCGCGTACCTGAGTCACCTCGAACCAGTCCAGGTTGCGCAGCGTCTGGGACGCGCGGCGCACTCCGTTGCGGATGGCGGCGTCCACGGTTTCGTGGGACGTTCCCACGATCTCGGTCACACGGTAGGTCCGGTCGGTCACGGCAGACTCCCTCGTCGGCACTTCGCTCGGCGTGGCGGGCGCTTCCTCCACAGTGCACCGGACCGTCCCGCCCCGCCTCCCGAGTGTGCGGTTACGGGACGACCGTCACCGGCCAGCGGCCCGCCTTGACCAGCCGTACCGCGACCGAGCCCATGATCCGGTGTCCGGCGGACTCCGACGCGCCGACCACCACCGCGTCGGCCTTCAGTTCGTCCGCCATCTGGAGCATCGCGCTGTACGGATCGCCGCGCACCGTGTGGAACTCCCACCGCAGTTCGTAGATGCCCGCCATGCGTTCCGTCGCCGTACGGATCTCGGCCATCAGCTCTTCGGCTATCTCGTCCGTGACGGGGGCGACCGGGGCGCCCAGCGCGGCGCCGGCGGGCAGCACGGGCTGGACGTACACCAGCACCAGCTTCGACCCCTGGCGGCGGGCCAGCCCGGCGGCGTACGAAGCGGCCCGCCACGACGACTGCGTGCCATCGATCCCGACCACGATGATCTTGGGCCCGTCCGTACCGCGCTCAAAAGGCGCGGGCGTCTTCTCCTCCACGTAGAGGAGATTAACGCCCGCGCCCCCGAGCGACCCCGTCGGGCTTCACGGGATCGCTCGGCCCGCGTGCGCGGTCCGGCGGCCGTCCCTCACATCGTTCCGCCGCTGCCGCGCACCGGGAGCACCGGACGCCAGGGTGCGAAGGCGCCGGTGCCGCGGGGCAGCATTGCCGCCAGCTCCGGGCAGTGCCGCAGGATGACGGAGTTCATCCCGTTGCGCGCCACCCAGTCCATGCCCAGCGGCGTGTAGATCTCGGGGCGGAAGTCGACGGTCAGGAACCGGTCGGACTGGATGCGGCGGCTCGCCATCAGGATGAAGACCCGGAAGGCGGTGTCGCTGAACCCGAAGCCCTGCGGCGGGGCCTCCGCGAACAGGCCCACCATGGTGTCGATCTCGTCGACGTCCCGGTACACCTCCTTCAGGAGCGCGGCCGTGTCCGGGTCGGTGGTGACCTCCTCGAAGCGGGTCAGCCGCGGCTTGTGCAGGCCGGCTCGGAAGTCGTTGTACCGCGGTACGCCGCGCCGCCGCGTCCGTACCAGGTCCACCACCGACAGGTCGATGATCTCCCCGTCCCGCTCGAAGTGGGTCAGCGCGCGCGGGTAGTTGTGCAGGGTGATCGCGCCCGGGTGCGCGATGCCCAGCGAGTACAGCGAATCCGTCAGGCCCGTCTTGCGGGCCAGCGCCTCCGCCGCGCCGCCCTGCAGATCGTTGAAGGACAGGGCTTCCAGGCGCTGCCCGAAGTGGTGCTCGCGCAGCTCGTAGTCGTCCGGGATCAGCGGGTGCATCCGGTAGACGGTGACGAAGTCCTCGGTCAGCGAGAACGGCACGTTGTGGTGGTCGGGCAGGGTCTTCGGGATGCCGTGCAGCGAGTGCGACTCGACCAGCCACAGGCCCAGCTTGTGCAGCCAGTTGTTCGGCGGGCCCTCCCAGTTGGTGTGCAGGCTGATGTCGATGGCCTTGGTCGCCAGGATCGACGGCGTCCACTCCACCGTGTGGATCTTCGCGATCAGCGCGGAGACGATGAGCCGGGCGGTCTGGTAGACCTGCTCAGCGGTCATCTTCGGGTATTCCCTGTGCAGCGCGTCGCAGACCGCGTTGTGTTCGCGGGCGAAGAGCGTGTGGATGACCGACAGGCCCAGCCACCAGTTCTCGTTGAAGCCGGTCAGCGGGATGCCGTTGGAACCCATCGGCAGATGGCCGTCCTCCAGGCGCAGCTTCGCGCCGTCCGGCTCGCGCAGGCTGCGCGCGCTGCTCTCGTCGCCGCCGTACACCTCCGAGCCGTCCCACCACGGCGAGGTGGTGTTGGTGAAGAGGATGGGCGGCTTGCCCGGCCGCTCCAGGCCCTTGTTGTCGGCGATCCGCATGACGTTCTCGGCCGGGCCGCCGGGGGTGTTGTACCAGGTGCTGCCGGGCGGCAGCGGCACCTCGACCGACCGCTCGGCGAGCGCGTACCGCTGGTGGTTGACCCAGTCGTGGACCTGGAACTGGATCCAGGCGGCGGCCAGGATGTTCAGCGAGGTCGCGGGCTGGAAGGTGCGGCGGTGCAGCAGCTCACGGGCCACGGTGACGGCGTTCGGGGTGTCGAAGAGGTCCGGGCGGTAGACCGGCTTGAGGTTGCGCCCGAAGGTGGCGCCGATCGCGCCCATCCGCGGCGCGGACAGGTCGGTGTGGGAGCCGTCGTACGAACGGGCCGTGCGGGCGCGCTCGTCCACCGTGTCCGGCACGGGTACCGCCTTCGGCGGCGCCTCGGGCAGCTCGGTGTCGATGAGGTTGCGGCGGCGCAGTATCTGCCGCAGTACGACCAGGTTGAGCAGGCCCGCCTCCAGGGGCAGCCGGTGCCAGGGCAGGAAACGGTTGAGCGTGGTGAACACCGCCCGCAGCGGCACCCCGAGCACCGTATTGCGCAGTGGTTCCTCGGTCTCGAAGCGGGTGCCGAGGCGGTGTGCCGCGCTCGCCTGGTACGCGGCCTTCCTGGCCCGGTTCAGGTTGCCCAGCGGGCGGAAGTCCTCCGTGGTGTGCCACGGGTTGAACGACAGCTGCTCGATGCGGCGGGCCGCGGAGGCGGCCTCGGCGGTGGTGATGTCCTGGCGCGGGATCGTCAGCCGCGCCACCGGGATCACGGGCGCGTCCGACTCCCGCCAGTCCGAGGCGCCGTTCTCGACCGGCGTGCGCTTCTCGTCCACGAACCGCTGTACGCACAGGTCGAATTCGATGTCCGCGGCGGCCAGCCGCTCGATCAGCTCGTGCCGCAGGTGGTCGGGGTCGTGCCGGTCCGGGCGGGGCGCGGGCGCGCCGCCGGGCGTGGGCCGCAACTGGTAACGCACCGGCCCCGCGTCGCCCCACAGGCACGCGCCCCGGCTCCAGTACGTCTCGCGTGCCAGCGAGCCGACCGAGTGCCGCAACGCGGCCTGCACGTTGCGCCGCATCCGCGTCGCGGTACCCCAGCCGACGGCCAGCGGCAGCTTCACCAGCAGCCCGAACGCCTTCTGTACTGGCGTCCTGGCGCCCGCCATCGCCTTGGCGAACGCCACGAACTCCCGGGCGTTGCGGGCATGGCTCACCGGGAAGTTGGTCGCCAGCAGATCGTGGGTCTCCTCCGCCGACACCTCCACCCGCACGGCGGCGCCGCGCAGGTCGGGCGAGACGTCGGAGCCCGGGATGCCGCTCGCGTTGGACAGCCGCACCAGCGCCGGGTACTCGGCCCCCGGCTGGGCGTAGCCCTGGGTCAGCGCGGGCGGCAGATCGTCGTTGAAGCGCAGCCGGGCGTTCTCCACGCCGAGGATGCCCTTCGCATGGACGGTGCGCTGGACACCTGGTGCTCCGCTGCTCTTTTTGTTCCGCGACTGCACGCGCATCAGTTCGCGCGCCAGCTTCTCGAAGAGCAGCCGCTCCGCCTCTGGACTGCCGCCTTCGTACGTCTCGTACTGCACGTAACTCACGGTGTCGGCCATGGGTCCGCACCCTCCGAACGGGAAGAAGAGCGGCCGACGCTACTCGCCCGGGGGCGGCCCTGGCACGGTCCGATTCGCGCCGATTCCGCCCCGTCGCTGGCGGCCTTCCGGGGTCGGTCACCGGCGTCCAGTCCGGCCTCCGGCATCCGTACCGGCCCGGCCCCCTGTGACCGCCGTACGGGCGCTCAGGCGTCCCCGTCCTCTGCCGGTGCCGGGGGCCATGCCGTGGGGGAGAGGAGGCCGAGGGTGTAGGCGCGGGCGATCAGGGCGGTGCGGTTGGGGACGCGGAAGCGGCGGGTCAGGCGGGTGAGGTGGTAGTTGACGCCGTCGACGGTGAGGCCGAGGTCCTTGCCGATGGCGGCCGTGGTGGCGCCCGAAGCGGCGAGGGCGAGGATGCGGGACTCGACGGGGGAGAGGCGCTCGGCGGGCTGCGGGGGCGCGGGGCGGTCCTCGTGGACGCGGAGTATGGCGAGGAGCGCGGGCGGCTCGTCGGAGGGGTCGCCGACCGGGTCGAGGGTGAGCATGCCCTCGCGTTCGGGCCCGTCGGTGCCCTCGCGCCAGCGGACCTCGACCGGGTACCGGGAGCGGCGGCCCATCCGTACGGCCTCGACGAGCCGGCCGACCTGGGAGATCGCCCGGGGACTGAAGTGGTCCAGGAGGTTGCGGCCGCGCAGCCGGCCGCGCGTGGTGCCCCACACGGCGGCCATCGCCGGATTGGCGATCAGGACCTCGCCGTCGGCGCGGCAGACCGCGACCGGCAGCGGCATCCGGTCCAGGAGGATGAGGAAGTAGTTGTGCCAGGAGGAGGCGGCGCTCGGCACGTGAGAAGCGTCGAACATGTCATACGACTCGTGCCGCTCGTGCCCCATGAGGCCGCGTCATCCTTCCCTGTGATCCGCAAGAGGCGGACGCGAAAAACCACTACATGATCATGTAGTTACCGTGCGGCACACGCTACACCGGGCCGGTCACTGTGGAGTCATGAGCGAAACGCAGCTGCAGAGCGCCGACACCGTCACCCTCGGCGACGACGGCATCCCCGTGGTGGACATCACGGCCGCCGGCCTCTCCCGCACCCCCCTCCAGCGCGCCATGGGCCTCGCGCGCGAGCACGGCCCGATCTTCCGGCGCCGGCTGCACGGCCGGGACGCCACCTTCGTCACCTCCCTGGAGCTGGTGACCGAGCTCGCCGACGAGACCCGCTTCGAGAAGGCCGTCGGGCCGGCCCTGGAGAACGTACGGGAGTTCGCCGCCGACGGCCTCTTCACCGCCTACAACGACGAGCCGAACTGGGCCAAGGCGCACGACATCCTCATGCCCGCCTTCGCGCTCGGCTCGATGCGCACCTACCACCCGGCCATGCTCACGGTCGCCCGCCGCCTGATGGCGAGCTGGGACCGCCGGGTCGCCGAGGGCGCGGCCGTGGACGTGCCGGACGACATGACCCGGATGACCCTGGACACCATCGGACTCGCCGGATTCGGCTTCGACTTCGAGTCCTTCGGGCGCGCGACGCCGCACCCCTTCGTGGACGCGATGGTGCGCTGCCTGGAGTGGAGCATGACGCGGCTGGCCCGTAAGCCGGGCGTGGACTACAGCGAGAAGGACGAGGCGTTCCGCGCGGACGCCGACTACCTCGCGTCGGTCGTCGACGACGTGATCAGCGCCCGCACCGCCTCCGGTGACACCTCCGCCGACGACCTGCTGGGGCTGATGCTCGGCGCGCCGCACCCGGAGGACGGCACGACGCTGGACCCGGAGAACATCCGCAACCAGGTCATCACCTTCCTGATCGCCGGTCACGAGACCACCTCGGGCGCGCTCTCCTTCGCGCTGTACCACCTGCTCAAGGACCCGGTCGCGCTGCGGCTCGCGCGCCGCGAGGCCGACGAGCTGTTCGGTGACGCGGCAGACCCCGACCCGTCCTTCGAGGACATCGGAAAGCTGGCCTTCACCCGCCAGGTGCTGAACGAGGCGCTGCGGCTGTGGCCCACCGCTGCCGCGTTCAGCCGGCAGGCGAAGACGGACACGGTGCTCGGCGGCCGGTACCCGGTCAAGGCCGGGCAAGTCATCACGGTCCTGACCCCGATGCTGCACCGCGACCCGGTCTGGGGCGACAACCCCGAGCTGTTCGACCCGGCGCGGTTCGCGCCCGAGGCGGAGGCGGCCCGCTCCCCGCACGCGTACAAGCCCTTCGGTACCGGCGAACGCGCCTGCATCGGGCGGCAGTTCGCGCTGCACGAGGCGACCATGCTGCTGGCGCTCCTCGTGCACCGCTACCGCTTCGAGGACCACGGCGACTACGCGCTGAACGTCAAGGAGACGCTGACGCTGAAGCCGGACGGCTTCACCGTGCGGCTCGCCGAGCGCACCGCCGCGCACCGTACCGCCGACCGGGCGGCGCTCGCCGTGCTCCCCGGCACCGGTACCGCGGACGAGGCGCCCGCCGCCGACGACGGGCTGCCCACCCGAGTACGCCAGGGCACCGGGCTGCTGCTCCTGCACGGCACCAACTATGGCACCTGCAAGGACTTCGCCGAGCGGCTGGCCGACGAGGCCGCCGGGCTCGGCTGCGGCGCCGAGGTCGCGCCGCTGGACGCGTATGCGGGCGGACTGCCCACGGACCGCCCCACGGTCCTCGTGGCGGCCTCCTACAACGGCCGCCCGACCGACGACGCGGCCGCGTTCGTCACGTGGCTCCAGGACGCGCCCGAGGGCGCCGCGGACGGCGTCCCGTACGCCGTCCTCGGTGTCGGCGACCGCAACTGGGCCGCCACCTACCAGCGCGTCCCCACCCTCCTCGACGACCGGCTGGCGGAGCTCGGCGGCGACCGGCTGCTGCCGCGCGCCGCGGCCGACGCCTCCGGCGACATGGCCGGCACGGTCAAGGACTTCACCGCCGCGCTCCGTACGGAGCTGCTGACCCGGTACGGCGACCCCGCAAGCATCGGCGCCACCGTGTCGCCCGACGAGACCGCGTGCACCGTCACCGAGATCACCGGCGGCCCCCTGGACGCGCTCGCCGCCCGCCACGGCCTCACCTCGATGACCGTGACCGAGGCGTACGACCTCACCGCCGAGGACTACCCGCGCAAGAAGCGGTTCCTGCGGCTGGCCCTCCCCGAGGGCGTGACCTACCGCACCGCCGACCACCTGAGCGTGCTGCCCGCCAACAGCCCCGAGCGGGTCGCCCGCGCCGCCCAGGCGCTCGGCGTGGACCCGGCGATGGTGCTCAGCATCCGGCAGCCGGGCGCGGGCCGCGACGCGCTCCCCGTGGACCGTCCGCTCACCGTCCACGCGCTCCTCACCCACCACCTGGAGCTGAACGCCCGGCCGACCGCGGAACAGCGCGCGCTGCTCGCCGCGCACAACCCCTGCCCGCCCGAGCGCGCGGCCCTCGAAGCGTCCGGCGCGGACGACACTCGTACGACGCTGGAGCTGATCGAGGCGTACCCGGCGCTGCGCGGCGCGCTGCCCTGGCCGGTCGTCCTGGAGCTGCTGCCCCCGATGCGCACCCGGCACTACTCCGTCTCGTCCTCCCCGGCGGCGGACGGCCGGCACGCGGACCTGATGGTCTCGCTGCTTCCCGGTGGCACCGGTTCGAGCCATCTGCACACCCTGAAGGCCGGTGACACGGTGCTCGCCCGCGTCCAGCCCTGCCGGGACGCCTTCCGCATCGATCCGGCCGACGACACCCCGGTGATCATGGTGGCGGCCGGCACAGGGCTGGCGCCCTTCCGCGGCGCCGTCGCCGACCGCACGGCGGCCGCCGGACCGCTCGCCCCCGCGCTGCTCTTCTTCGGCTGCGACGCGCCCGACGCGGACTTCCTGCACGCCGACGAGCTGCGCGCCGCGGAGGCGGCCGGCGTCATCGGCGTACGCCCGGCCTTCAGTGAACGGCCCGAGGACGGCCGCCGGTTCGTCCAGCACCGCATCGAGGCCGACGGCGAAGAGGTTTGGCGGCTGCTGGAGTCGGGCGCCCGGGTGTACGTCTGCGGCGACGGCAGCCGGATGGCGCCGGGCGTCCGCGCGGCCTTCCGTGAGCTGTACGTACGTCACGGCGGGGGCACGGCCGAGGAGGCCGAGACCTGGCTCACCGGGCTGACCACCGAGGGCCGCTACATCGAGGACGTGTACGCGGCGAGTTGACCGGCCCCCGGGGGCGTGCGCGCTGCTGACGACGGCGGGAACCGGCATCCGTACGACGACAAGTACGGTCGTGCGGACGACATGACGGTTCCCGCTCTGGCCCCGGCGCCCCCGGCACGCCAAGGTGGACCCGTGCGACGGATGCGGCACAGGCCCTGCGGGCGCCGCACCCGCCGGGGCGCAGCCAGGCGCCCCCAGGAGACCGGCCGTTCGACCTTGGAGCGTCATGACCAACGCCCTGATCATCGGCGGTGGCATCGCGGGAGCGGTGACCGCGATGGCCCTGCAGAAAGCCGGCATCGAATCGGAGGTCTACGAGGCGTACGCGACCGGCGCCGACGACGTCGGGGCCTTCCTCGTCCTCTTCGAGAACGGCCTGTCGGCGCTGCGCGTCATCGACGCCGACCGGTCCGTCATCGAGAACTCCTTCCCCGCCGGCCGGGTGGAGTTCCTCAGCAACACCGGGAAGCGGCTGGGCGAGCGCCCGATGGCCGGGACGGCGGACCGGGACGCCGAGGGCGGCGCGCCGGACGGCCCCGGGCCCCGCACGATGCGCCGCGCCACGCTCTACCGGGCCCTGCACGACGAGGCGACCCGCCGCGGCATCGCCGTCCAGCACGGGAAGCGGCTGGTGGCCGCCGAGACCGTGGAGAACCGCCGGATCGTCGCCACCTTCTCCGACGGCACCCGCGCCGAGGGCGACCTGCTGATCGGCGCCGACGGCATCCACTCCGTCACCCGCAAGCTCATCGACCCGGCCGCGGCCCGGCCCCGGTACACCGGCCAGAACACCGTCTGCGGCTACACCCGCGACGCGAAGAACCCGCCCGAACACGGCACGTACACCATGATCTTCGGCAAGAAGGCGTTCTTCGGGTGCACCCGCGCCCCCGACGGCGAGACCTGGTGGTTCGCCAACGCGCCGGGCCCCGAGCTCTCCCGCGACGATCTGGCCGCCTCCACGGCCGACCAGTGGCGGCACCGGCTGGGCGCGCTCTTCGAGGAGGACAACTCCCCGGCCGCCGACATCATCCGGTCCACCGGCGAGACCATCGTGGGCTCCAACTCCTATGACATCGCCGCCACTCCGCGCTGGTACACCGACACCATGGTGATCATCGGGGACGCGGCGCACGCCGCGGCACCGAACGCCGCACAGGGCGCCTCGATGGCCATCGAGGACGCCATCGTGCTGGCCAAGTCGCTGCGCGACCAGCCCGACAACCGCCGCGCCTTCCGCGCGTACGAGGAACTCCGCCGCGAGCGCGTGGAGAAGGTCGTCGCGGCCAGCGCCAACATGGCCCGTCGCACGGCCGTCGGCCCCGTACGCCGCGTCGTCCGCGACACCGTCCTCCCGCACCGCGTCGTCCGCACCGAGGCCGGCGCCGCCAACTGGCTGACGTCGTACCGGATCGAGTGGTGACGCGGCCGGCCCGTCAGTCCGCGGCGGGCCGTCCCGGGGACAGCTGGACGACGAGCAGGGCGATGCCCGCGAGCACGACGTTGCGGGTGGCGGCGTCCAGGCCGTTCCAGTCCTCGGACTGCCACATCGCGAACCACTCGCCGCCGATCGCGAGGAAGCCGGCCCCGAAGAGCAGCAGGACCATCAGGAGGCCGAGGGTGGCGAGCCGGCGGGCCCGCTCCCGGCGCAGCGCCCAGAGCACGGTGGCCACGACGAGTACGGCAGCGGCGGCCGTCTCCCAGGCGATGATCGCGATGTAGGCGGCGTCCTGGAGCGGGCGCGAGGTGATGGCCCGCCACATCAGGTCGGGGTCCTTGAAGGTGGTGTCCATCGCTAGGACGTGCTGGACGAACGCGCGGTTGGTGTCGAAGTCGGTGATGTTGCCGAAGGCGACGAGCGCCATGTACAGCGCGACCGTGCCCGTGAGGAGCCCCGGAGCGAGGTGCGATACCGCCATTGCTCGTCTGCCGCCGGCCATGTCAGCTCCCACCCGGAGTGTCCGCTGTTTTGTCGTGCCCAGGACGACATCGTAAGGGCCCCAGGACGGTCTGTCCGCCCCTCAAGTCCCGTACGCTGCCCGCTGATTCGTCTGACCAACGAGAAAGCAGGGACACATGGGTAGGCAGTGGCGTACGGGGGCCATGGCAGCGGGTGTGGCGGGAGCGGCTTTGGCGGTGGGGGTGGTGGCCTGGCCGGCGGGCGCCGGAACCCCGGCCGCGGCGGGCACGACATACGACACGACCACGGCGGTGGGCGTGCACAACGCGTACGAGAAGGCGAAGTACCCCTACTTCGCGGACGCGCTGGACTCCGGCGCCGGTCTGCTGGAGCTGGACGTGTGGACCAACGGCCTGGGCAGGTCCTGGCGGGTCTCGCACGGCAATCCGCTCGGCAACGACAACAACTGCGAGAACGCCGCCACCCCAGCCGAGCTGCGCACCAAGGACCGCAACCAGGACCTCGGCGGCTGCCTGGCCGACCTGCGGGCCTGGCACGAGGCGCACCCGGGCCACCGGCCCGTGCTGCTGAAGATGGAGCTGAAGGACGGCTTCAACGACAAGGGGGGCCGTGGCCCGGACGAGTTCGACGCGCTGGTGCGCGGCAAGCTGGGGGACGCGGTCTTCGGGCCCGGCGACCTGATCGGGGACCACGCGACGCTGGACGAGGCGGTACGCGCCGACGGCTGGCCGGAGCGGTCGGCGCTGGCCGGCAAGTTCCTGATCGAGCTGATCCCGGGCACGGTCGAGGAAGGGAATCCGGCCGACAAGCTCTGGACCGACCGCGAGTACGCCACCCATCTGCGCACCCTCGCGGGCCAGGGGCAGCTGAGCTCCGCCACCGCCTTCCCCGCCGTGCACGGCGCCGAGTCCGGCGACCCCCGCTCCCGCTACACCGACCCCGCGCTGCGCCCCTGGTTCGTGGTCTTCGACGGCGATGCCACCGCGTACGCGGGCGGCATCGACACCGGCTGGTACGACACCCGGCACTACCTCGTGATCATGACCGACGCGCACAAGGTGGCCCCGGCCATCGACGCCATTAAGCCGACCGAGCAGCAGGCCAGAGACCGGGTGGCGCTGCTGGCCGAGGCGCACGCCAGCGTGCTCACCGCCGACTGGTACCCGCTGCCGCAGGTGCTGGGCGAGGTGGTGCCACGCGGCTGAAACCGGGGCGCGCCGGGCCCGGGGTTGTTGTACAGCTTTCAAGCACTGTGTATGGTCGAGCTTGGCTTGAACTTTCAAGTACTTCCTTGAGTACTTCCGTCCCCGACTGTTTCCGACTCACTGGGAGAGCACGTATGACGTCCCCCGCCATGACCGTCCTCCGCTCCGACGTGTCCGCCGCGCCCGCACCCCGGCCCGCCCACGACCTGGGGCTGCTGGTCCTGCGGCTCGCCGTCGGCCTCACCATGGCGGCACACGGCTCGCAGAAGCTCTTCGGCTGGTTCGGCGGCCCCGGCCTGGACGGCACCGGCCAGTTCTTCACCATGAGCGGCTACCCCGCCGGGAAGGCCATGGCCGTGGTCGCCGGCCTCACCGAGACCTTCGGCGGCCTCGGCCTCGCGCTCGGCCTGCTCACCCCGCTGGCCGGCGCCGCCGTCCTCGGCACGATGGTCAACGCGCTCGCCGTGAAGTGGGGCGGCGGCTTCTTCGCGCCCAAGGGCATCGAGTACGAGCTGCTGCTCACCGTGGCCGCCGCCGCGCTCACCCTCACCGGGCCCGGCCGCTGGGCCGTCGACCGGCTGCTGCCCGGCCTGCGCCGCGAGCGCGCGGCCTACGGCGTCGCCGCCGTCGCCCTCGGTGTGATCGTGGCCTTCGTCGTCCTGTTGCTGCGCAAGTGACCCCCACAGGGATGCTGCGCAAGTGACCCCATAGGGAGGAACCCATGTCCGTACGCCGCCTGAACCACGCGGTCCTCTACGTACGTGAGCTGTCGCGCTCCGTCGCGTTCTACACCGACGTCCTCGGCTTCACCGTGGACACCGAGATCCCCGGCCGGGCCGCCTTCCTGCGCGCCGAGGGCACCGACAACGACCACGACCTCGGTCTGTTCGCCCTCGGCGACCAGGCCCCGGGCCCCGAGAAGGGGCGGGCGGGCCTGTACCACCTGGCCTGGGAGGTCGGCACCCTCGGTGAGCTGGCCGAGACCGCCGGGCGGCTGCGGGCCGCCGGCGCGCTCGTCGGCGCCAGCGACCACCTCGTCTCCAAGTCCCTGTACGCCAAGGACCCGGACGGCATCGAGTTCGAAGTGATGTGGCGGGTGCCGCGCGAGGACTGGCCGGGCCCCGAGGAGGGCGGCGCCCAGGTCCTGCCGCTCGATCTGGAGGACGCGCTGCGCCGCTGGGGCCCCGACCTGCCGACCGGGGCCGCCGCTGGCTCCGCCACCTGAACGCGGGGTCAGCCCCGGCCCGAGGGAAGCAGATTCTTCAAGGGCTGGATCGCGTCCGTACTGCGCAGCCACGGATCGTCGAAGTCCCACACCAGGAAGAGCAAGAAGGCGATCAGGGCGGTGAAGACCCCCGCCATCAGCAGTTCCCGTCCTGACCGCCTGATCTGCAGGGTGAACATCAGGCCGACCGTGACCACGGCCCCCGCGAGCAGGCCGAACCACACGACCGGCGGCATGGTCGGCCCGGCGCTCAGCCCGCGGGCCGACCGCGCGCCGTCCGCCACGGCGACCTGGTCCACCAGCGGCTGGTAGCTCTGGTTCTGGAAGTCGTCGCGCGGGTGGTAGTCGGACACGTCGGCGCGCACCTTCAGGAGCAGCGCGTCCCCGCGGGGCGTCAGCTCGCCCTTCTCGGTCATCACCGGCCACTCTTTGTGCACGACGTGCGTGACGTAGGCGTCCACGTCGGCCCGGATCCGGTCGCGCACCGGCTCCGGATACGCCCGCGCCCGCGCGCTCACCTCGTGCAGCGCCTGTGCCTCCGTACGGACCGTGTCCTCCGCCGCGCTGCGTGCCTCCCATACGCCCGCGATGGCCAGGCCCAGCACGATCGCGTAGACCACCCCGACCATCATCGTCATGTACTCCATGACGTCCGGCGTCTCGCTCGGGTCGTCCTCCTCCTCGTTGATCCGCCGCTGGTTCAGCACGGTGACGAGCAGGACGACACCGCACGTCGCGGCCATGGCGATGGCCAGCACGAGCCAGTCCGGCATGAGAAACCTCCAGAGAGAAGTGGTGGGGGAGCGGGCCCGTGATCAGGAGCGGCTGCCGCCGGATCCGGACGAGGGGCGGGGGCGCAGCGCGGCGGCGGCCAGCACGGCCGGAGCGGTGAGCAGCAGCATGTTGGTGACCAGCGAGCGGCCGCCCTCCGGTGGCCGGCTGCTGATCGCGTACGACCGGGGCGTCAGGGAGGGCGAGGGCTTGGGCTTCGGCGGCTCGGAGGTCGGCGGCGGTTCTGGAGGCGGTTTCGGCTTCGGGGCGGGCGGTGGCTTCGGCGCGGGTGGTGGCGGCGCGGGCGGGGTGGTGACCGGCGCCGGCTCCGGTGGTGCGGGCCGCGGCGGTGGCGGCGGGGCCGGCTTCGGAGGCGGCTTCGGCGCGGGTGGCCGGGGCGTCGGCGACGTACAGGGCCAGCGCCAGCCGTCCGGCAGACCGGGTACCCCGGTCGGGGCCGTCACCGGCGGCTTCGTCCCGGCGTAGGAACAGTTGTCGCCGTGCGCGGCCGCCGACGGCGCCCAGCCCACCCCTGCCACGAACGCGGCGGCCACCAGGGCCAGTCCGGCGCGATGCGATCGGTACACGCCGAGAGGCTGCGCAGCCCCGCCCGCCATCAAGCGTTTCGTGCGGGTGATTCCCCTGATAGTGGGGATTACCGTACGGTCGGGTGCGTGACGGCTGCCGAGGTGTTCACACCCCAGACCTATGCCACCGGCGTCCCCTACGCGCTCTTCCGCGAACTGCGGCTGACCAGCCCGGTCTGCTGGATCGAGGAGCCCGCGGTGGACGGCTGGCCGGCCGGTCCCGGTTACTGGGCGGTGCTGCGGCACACGGATGTGAAGCACGTCCTGCGTAGCCCAGAGGTGTTCTCCTCGTACGCGGGTGCGACGCAGATCCGGGACCCCGACAGCGCGCGGGACCTGGAGTTCGTCCGGGCGATGATGCTGAACCAGGATCCGCCGGACCATTCCCGTATCCGCAAGGTCGTCGCCGCGGCTTTCACCCCGCGCGCCGTACGGGAGTTGGAGGCCGTCATCGACGCCCGCGCCGCCGAGCTCGTGGAGCAGGTCGCCGAGGCGGGCACGGCGGACTTCGTCGAGGTCGCGGCCGATCTGCCGGTCTGGACGCTGGCGCACGTCATGGGCGTACCGGACGAGGACCGGCGGCTGCTCTTCGACTGGTCGAGCCGCGTCATCGGCTACCAGGACAGCGAGTACGCGCAGTTGAGCACGGCCGACCCCGCAACGCTGAGCCCCATGGGGCGGGCCGCGCTGGACCGCCGTCCGCGCACCCTGGTCCGCCCGGACGGCCGCCCGATGAACCCGCGCTCCCGTGAAGCGCTCGCCGACATGTTCGCGTACGCCCACGCGCTCGCCGAACGGCCGCGGCCCGGCACGGTGATGGCCCACATGCGGGAGGGCGGCCTGACCCGCGAGGAGTTCGAGAACATGTTTTTCCTCTTCGCGGTGGCCGGGAACGAAACGCTGCGCAACGGCATTCCGGGCGGGCTGTACACGCTGCTGCGCCATCAGGAGCAGTTCGAACGGCTCCAGGAGGAGCGCGAGTTGGTCCCCGCGGCCGTAGAGGAGATGCTGCGCTACTGGCCGCCGGTGATGGACTTCCGGCGCACCGCCGTACGCGACGTGGAGCTGGGCGGCCGGCGCATCAGGGCGGGCGAGAAGGTCGTGGTCTACCACGCCTCCGCCAACCGCGATGAAACGGTCTTCGCCGACCCCGACCGCTTCGACATCACGCGCAGCCCGAACGACCACGTCAGCTTCGGCTACGGACCGCACTTCTGCCTCGGGTCGCACCTCGCCCGAGTACAGATGCGGGCCGTGCTGCGGCACGTACTGGACAGGCTCCCCGGCCTCGAACTCGCCGGGGAGCCGGTCCGGCTCGTCTCCAACTTCCAGAACGGGCTCAAGCACCTGCCCGTACGGGCCTGAGAGGCCCTCGCGGGAGGCGCTAGCGCCGTACCGCCAGCGACAGCGCGAAACGCGCTGTGCCGTCCGTCCACCAGTCGCGCAACTCCATCCCCGCGGCATCCAGTTCGGCGCGCACGCCCTCCTTGCGGAACTTCGCGGAGACCTCCGTGCGCACCTCCTCGCCTTCGGCGAAGTGCACCGCGAGGTCCAGCGCCGGGATCTTCACGGTCTGCTCCTTCAAGGACCGCAGCCGCATCTCGATCCACTCCCGCTCGGCGTCCCACACCGCGCGGTGCGCGAACTGCGCCGGGTCGAAGTCGGCGGCCAGCTCGCGGTTGATGACGGCGAGCACGTTCTTGTTGAACTCCGCGGTGACGCCCTGGCTGTCGTCGTACGCGGCCAGCAGCGTCCGCTCGTCCTTGACCAGGTCCGTGCCGAGCAGCAGCGCGTCACCGGGCTCCAGGAGGTCGCGTACGGAGTGCAGGAAGCCGGTCCGCTCGGCGGGGAGCAGGTTGCCGATGGTGCCGCCGAGGAAGGCCAGCAGCCGGGGCCCTGGCGTGTCTGGCAGTTCCAGGCCGCCCTGGAAGTCGGCGACCAGCGCGTGCACGGTGAGCCCCGGGTGTGCGGCGAGCAGCGCCTCGCCCGCCGCGGCCAGCGCGCTCTCGCTGACGTCGACGGGCACGTAGGTGTGCAGTCTGGTGAGCGTGTCCAGGAGGTGCCGGGTCTTCTCCGAGGAGCCGGAGCCCAGCTCGACCAGGGTGCGGGCCCCGGTGGCGGTGGCGATCTGCCCGGCGCGGGCCAGCAGGATCTCCCGCTCGGCGCGCGTCGGGTAGTACTCGGGCAGCGCGGTGATGTCCTCGAAGAGCTCGCTGCCCCGGGCATCGTAGAACCACTTCGGCGGCAGGGTCTTGGGGCTGCTGGTCAGGCCGTGGGCGACGTCGGTACGGAGGGCGGCGGTGGTGGCGTCGGGGGGCAGCGTACGGGTGATGGCGAGGGGACTCACGCGACGGGCTCCTTGAGCGGGGTGAGCAGGACATCGGTACGGGTGGCGGCCAGCAGCGTGCGGTCGGGGACCTCGGTCCAGTCGGCTTCGTCGTCGGAGGGTTCGGAGGCGACCAGCATGCCGGGCGCGGGGCCCGGCAGCGGGCGGTGGAAGAGCGTGTCGCCCCAGGTGGTGGCGGTGATCGTGGCGCCGTCGGTGAGCAGCAGGTTCAGCCGCGAGCCGGGGGCCGCGGCGGCCACCTCGGTCACCGTCTCGGACAGCGCCTCGGAGGCGTCGGCGCCTTCCTCCAGGCGGTGCTTCACGAGCGCCCAGAGGAACGCGGCGTCGCAGCGCGCCTCCAGGCCGAGCAGCGCCTCGGAGGGCAGCGCGGCGGTCAGGGGGGCGAGCGTGCCGGGCCAGCCGCTGACGGCGCCGTTGTGGCTGAACAGCCATCGGCCGCCCCCGAAGGGCGCCGCCGCTGCCTCGCCGTCCGGGCAGGCGAGGGTGGCGTCCCGTACGGCGGCCAGCACGGCGCCGCTGCGGACGACCCGGGCGAGGTCGGGCAGGCAGGCGTCCGCCCAGATGGGCCCCGTGCGGCGGTAGCGGGCCGGTACGGGATCGCCGGGCGCGTACCAGCCGACGCCGAAGCCGTCCGCGTTGACCGTGCCGTACCGCTGCCGGCGGGGCGCCCAGGACTGCCGGTACAGGCTGTGCTCGGGCGCGGTGAGGAGGTCGCCGAGCGGGACGTCGGGGCCGAGGTAGGCGAGATGACGGCACATCAGGCGCGCCCCCTGGCAGGGGGCTGCACGGGGCACACGGGGTGCGCCGGGGCCCTCACGCGTCCTCCGGGCCCGCGTCGCGGGCGGTACGGAAGCCGGCGAAGATCTGCCGCCGGACGGGCAGGTCCCAGTTGCGGAACGTGCCGCGGCAGGCCACCGGGTCCACCGCGAACGACCCGCCGCGCAGCACCTTGTACGGGCCGCCGAAAAACACCTCGGAGTACTCCGCGTACGGGAACGCCTGGAAGCCCGGGTACGGCAGGAAGTCCCCGGAGGTCCACTCCCACACGTCCCCGATGAGCTGCCGGACGCCCAGCGGCGACTGGCCCTCGGGGTAGCTGCCCACGGGCGCGGGGCGCAGATGGCGCTGGCCCAGGTTGGCGTGCTCGGGGCCGGGGTCCTCGTCGCCCCAGGGGTAGCGACGGCTGTATCCGGTACGCGGGTCCCAGCGCGCTGCCTTCTCCCACTCGGCCTCCGAGGGCAGCCGGCGCCCGGCCCAGCGCGCGTACGCGTCCGCCTCGTACCAGCTCACATGCAGAACCGGTTCTTCAGGAGCGACCGGCTCGGTGACGCCGAAGCTGCGGCGGACCCATCCGCTGCCCTCCCGCCGCCAGAACAGCGGCGCTTCGAGGTGGTGCTCGCACACCATTCGCCAGCCCTCGGGGGCCCACCAGCGCGACTCCCGATAGCCGCCGTCCTCGATGAACCACTGATACGCGGCGTTGCTCACCGGCATCGTGTCGATCCGGAAGGCGGGCAGCAGCCGGTGGTGCGCGGGACGTTCGTTGTCCAGCGCCCACGGCTCCCGGGAGGTGCCCATCGTGAAGTGGCCGGCCGGCACCAGTACCTCGGGGCCCACCGTGCCGTCCGCGGTGTCCGGCGGCGGGGGAGCGGTGAGTGCGGCCGGGCCGCGCCGCAGCTGGTGGGTGATGAGCATCGTCTCGTCGTGCTGCTGCTCGTGCTGCGCGACCATGCCGAACGCGAACGCCTGCTCCACCAGCCGGTCGCCGCGCAGCGGGGTCTTCTCCAGGACGTCCAGCACCCGGCCGCGCACCTCGGCGACATAGTTGTGCGCCTCGGCAGGGGCCAACAGGGGCAGCGAGGGCCGCTCGGCCCGAGGGTGCTCGAACGCGTCGTAAACCGAGTCGATCTCCGGGCGCAGCGCCTCCAGCCCGCCGACCGCCCGCATCAGCCACTGCTCCTCCTGGTTGCCTATGTGGGCGAGGTCCCACACCAGGGGTGACATCAGGGGCGAGTGCTGGGCGGTCAGGTCGGGCTCGTCGACACAGGTGGTCAGCGCCTGCGTACGGGTGCGGGCGGCGAGCAGCGCCGTCGCCGCGCGGTCCCGGAGCTTTTCGGGATCGTGGATCACTGGCTGTCCTTCCCTGGGATGCGCTCGACGGTGCGGGCGTACTCCGCGGCGAGCGCCGCTTCCTGGGCATCGGCGGCGCGCCGGGCCGCCGGGCTCTCCGTGGGCGCGGGCGCGTACTCCGGCGCCGCGTACGCCGCGTCCAGGAGGTCGTCGGCCGGGCAGCGGCCCTGCGCCACATAGCGCTCGGTGAACTCCTCTACGGCGGCGAGCACGTCGGGCCCGGCGCCGAGCCGGGGCAGCGCCGCGCGGGCCGCCGCGAAGCAGGCCGTCGCGGCGGCGGCCAGCTCGGGGTCGGTCAGCGCGTGCCGGGCGGCGCGCCGCCACAGGGGGTTGCGCGGCGCGGGGCGGTCGCCCGCGGTCTCGGCGAGCGGCTTGACGGCGCGGTACGCGGTCTCGGCGGCCTCGGGGTCGTCGAACAGGGCCGCGGTCACGGCGAGCGGCACGATCCAGCCGTCACCCGGCTGCGCGTCGATCATGCGCAGTTCGAGGTGGCCGCGCGGCCGGACCGGCGGGAAGAGCGTGGTGACGTGGTAGTCGAAGTCCTCGGCGGTGGGCGCCCGCGGTGCCTTCGTACGCGTCCAGTCGCGGAAGGACAGCCCTTCGGGTGCGTCCCAGGGCCCGTCCGCCTCCCGTAGGCACATCACGGGCGCGTCCAGCGCGTACGCCGTCCAGGCCGCGCGCGGATCGGGGCCGTCGGCGGGGGCGAGGGTGCGGGCCGGGTCGAGCCGGCTCCACACGGCCTGGCGGGTGGAGCGGTAGCCCGTCGGGCACCCCTCGCTGGTGGGGGAGTTGGCGAAGGCCGCGGCGAGCACGGCACCGAGGAGGTGGGCCAGCCGCCAGCGCCGGCCGTGCCCGAGCGGCCCCGGCTCCTCGTATCCGGCGTCCAGGCAGACCTGCACGGAGGCGGTGCCGCACATCATGGACCGCCCGGCCTGCCCCCAGCGGTCGAAGTACGCCTCCATGGCGTCGTAGCGGGGCTCGTCGAGGATGCGGTGCGGCGGATGCCAGGGGTTGTGGCCGTGGCCCGCCAGGCTCAGGTCCATGGCCCGCAGCGCGGTGCGTACCAGTGCCAGGTCGGCCGAGACGGTCGTGATGCACTCGGTGAGGGAGGCGGCGGGGAGCGAGCTGAGCTCCAGCTGCCCGCCCGGCTCGAAGGTCAGGAGGGACCGCAGAGGGAGCGCGCGCAGGGCGGTCATCGCGCTGCGGGCGCGTTCGCGCGGCAGGGGACATCGGGGGTTGCGCGCGTCGTGGACGAGATACTCGATCTCGACCCCGATGCGCCGCGGCGGCCCGGTCTTGAAGCAGATGCCGTGCAGGTGGGCTGCCAGCTCCTCTTCTGTGACCGCGCGCTGTACGGGCATGGACTTCCACTCCCTCCGTGTCCGGCCGGACGGCCGGACGCAGGCTCCCACCTAAGCGGGTGCGAGCGGCGCACTCAAGGGCGCATCAGCGCCCGGCAGAGCACGCGCCGCGCACGGCCCGCGGGGCGTCGCGCCGGAGCACGACGGCGCGCCCGCACGGGGAGTCTCTCACTGCCGATACCCCGCCAGGAAGCGTCCGATGCGGCTGATGGCGGCGTCGAGGTCGTCGGCGTACGGGAGTGTCAGGATACGGAAGTGGTCAGGGCGCGGCCAGTTGAAGCCGGTGCCCTGCACCACCTGGATCTTCTCCCGCAGCAGCAGGTCCAGCACGAACTTCTCGTCGTCGTGGATCTTGTGCACGGCCGGGTCCAGGCGCGGGAAGGCGTAGATCGCGCCCTTGGGCTTTACGCACGACACGCCCGGGATCTCATTCAGGCGTTCCCATGCCCGGTCGCGCTGCTCGCGCAGCCGGCCGCCGGGGAGCACCAGGTCGTTGATCGACTGGCGGCCGCCGAGCGCCGCCTGAATGGCGTACTGCGCCGGGGCGTTCGGACACAGCCGCATGGAGGCCAGCGTGCCCAGCCCCTCCAGGTAGTCGGCGGCGTGCTGCGTCGGCCCGGAGATCACCAGCCAGCCGGACCGGAAGCCGGCCACGCGGTACGCCTTGGAGAGCCCGCTGAAGGTGAGGCAGACCAGGTCGGGGGCGAGCACCGCGGCGTTGTGGTGCACCTCGCCGTCGTACAGGATGCGGTCGTAGATCTCGTCCGCGAAGACCATCAGGCCGTGCCGCCGGGCCAGATCGAGCATCCCTTCCAGCAGCTCGCGCGGGTAGACGGCGCCCGTCGGGTTGTTGGGGTTGATGATGACCATCGCCCGCGTCCGGTCGGTGATCTTCGCGGCCATGTCGTCCAGGTCCGGCAGCCAGTCGGCGGACTCGTCGCACACGTAATGCACCGCCTTGCCGCCCGCCAACGTGGTCACGGCAGTCCACAGCGGGAAGTCCGGGGCGGGGATCAGTACCTCGTCGCCGTCGTCCAGCAGCGCCTGGACCGCCATCGAGACCAGCTCCGAGACGCCGTTGCCCAGGTAGACGTCGTCCACGCCGACCTCGGTGAGGCCGAGCGACTGGTAGTGCTGGGCGACGGCCCGGCGCGCCGAGAGGATGCCGCGGGACTCCGTGTAGCCGTGCGCCCGCGAGAGGTTGCGCACCATGTCCTGCAGGATCTCCTCGGGCGCCTCGAAGCCGAAGAGCGCGGGGTTGCCGGTGTTCAGCCGCAGCACGCTGTGCCCGGCCTCCTCCAGCGCGTCGGCGTGCTCGATCACCGGCCCCCGGATCTCGTAACAGACGTCGGCCATCTTGCTCGACTGCTTGAACTCCATGCGGCGGCCTCCCGGTTACCTCGCTCGCCGCGGCGCGGCGCATCCGTGGTTCTCCTTGGTTTTACCAAGCACGAACTTGGAAAGTCCAACCTCTTGTCTATGCTGGGATCATGCCGCGCCGAAGTTATGACCAGTACTGCGCCGTTGCCCGCGCCCTGGACGCCGTGGGCGACCGCTGGACCCTGCTGATCGTCCGGGAGCTGCTGGCCGGGGCCCGGCGCTACACGGACCTGCACGCCGACCTGCCGGGCGTCAGCACGGACATGCTCGCGGGCCGCCTTAAGGACATGGAGCGCGACGGCCTGGCCGTCCGCCGCAGACTCGACCCGCCCGCCGCCGCGTTCGTCTACGAACTCACCCCACGCGGCCGCGCCCTGCTCCCCGTCCTTACCGCGCTGGCCGACTGGGGCGCGGCGGACCTCGGCGCGCCGCGGCCGACCGACGCGGTCCGCGCCCACTGGTTCGCCGTACCGCTCATGCCCCGGCTCGCCCGGTACTTCACCGCGCAACGGCCGCAGGGGGCCCCTGTGCGGGTCGTGGAGGTCCGGCTGGACGAGGGGACGTTCCACGTCACGCTGGGCGCGGAGACGGACGCTCGGGCGGATCGGGGCTACGCGGACGGCCCCGCCCCGGCGCCGGACGCCGTACTGGAGCTGGACGCGGCGGCCTGCGCCGAGGTGATCTACGATCGGCTCTCACTCGCCCACGGCATCGGCACCGGCCGCATCCGGGTGACGGCCGGCGACGGACCGGCCGGCGTCCCGGCGGCGACCGCACGCACAGCGACGGGATGACACATGCGCAACGCACCCCTGGCGGTCTTCGACCTGGACAACACCCTGGCGGGCACGGCGCACCGGCAGCACTTCCTGGAGCAACGGCCGCGCGACTGGGACGGGTTCTTCGCCGCGGCCCCCGATGACCCGCCGCTCCCCGAAGGCATCGCGCTGGCCCTGGAGAGCGCCGCGCAGTGCGAGATCGTGTACCTGACCGGGCGGCCCGAGCGGTGCCGCGCCGACACTCTGGAGTGGCTGGCCCGGCACGGCCTCCCCGAGGGCCGGGTCTGGATGCGCCCCTCCGGTGACCGCCGCCCGGCCCGCCACACCAAGCTCGAACTGCTGCGCAAACTGGCCCGCGGCCGCGACGTCCGCGTCGTCGTGGACGACGACGAGCTGGTCTGCGACGCGGTCCAGGCGGCCGGCTTCCCCGTCGTGCGGGCCGGCTGGGCCGCCCACTCCGCCGCCCTGAAGGACGCCCAGGAGCGCGAGGGCCGCACCTGAGGAAGCGCACCGGTCAGGCGCCTTCGGGCAGCGTTTTGCTGTTTCGGCAAGAAAGTTTGTCAAGCCGGCGGCGGCGGTCCGAGTATCGGCGCAGAGGCAGTGAGTAGCCGCTGACGAAGGAGCGTGTGTGCCGATGACCGATACGCAGATCTCGGACGAGGAGTTCTGGAACACCCGGTACGCCGAGAGCGACCGGATCTGGAGCGGCAAGCCCAATGCGGCACTGGTCCGGGAGGTCGCGGGCCTGACCCCGGGCCGGGTCCTGGACCTGGGCTGCGGGGAAGGCGGCGACGCGATCTGGCTGGCCAAGCAGGGCTGGCGGGTCACCGCTGTCGACGTCTCCGGCGTGGCGCTGGAGCGGGCCGCCGGGCACGCGGCGGCGGAAGGCGTCGCGGACCGCATCGACTGGCAGCGCCACACCCTGGGCGAGACCTTCCCCGAAGGCACCTTCGACCTGGTCTCGTCCCACTTCCTGCACACCCTCGGCGAGCTGCCGCGCGAAGAGGTGCTGCGGACCGCCGCCGGTGCGGTGGCGCCGGGCGGGGTGCTCCTCGTAGTGGGCCACTCCGGGCCGCCCCCGTGGGAGCCCGACGCGCACCCCGATGTGCACCTCCCCGTAGCGCGCGAGGTCCTGGAAGACCTGCGGCTGACGGAGGGGGAGTGGGAGGTGCTCGTCTGCGAGGAGCACGAGCGCATCCAGACGGCGCCGGACGGACAGGAGGTGGTCCGGACCGACAACACGGTGAAGGCGCGCCGCCTGGCCGGCTGACCACGGCTCACGATTGCCCCTCCGATAGCTGTTCCCTCACGGATACCGACCGCTTAGTATGCCGATGGCATCGAGGTCACCCACGTCGTGAGGGGAAGCTCAGTGAAGGCATGGCGGGTACACGCGAACGGCGAGCCACGCGAGGTGATGCGGCTGGACGAGGTCCCGGACCCACAGCCGGGCCCCGGACAGCTGCTCCTCCGGGTGAAGGCCGCGAACGTCAACTTCCCCGACGCGCTGCTCTGCCGCGGCCAGTACCAGGTACGCCCGCCGCTGCCGTTCACGCCGGGCGTGGAGATCTGCGGCGAGGTGCTCGCCGCCGGTGAGGGTGCCGACGTCGCCGTCGGCACCCGCGTACTGGCACAGCCGCCGCTGCCGGACGGCGGGTTCGCCGAACTGGCCGTGGTGGACGCCAAGTCCGTCCTCCCGGCACCGGACGCGCTGGACGACGCAGAGGCCGCCGCGCTGCACATCGGCTACCAGACCGGCTGGTTCGCGCTGCACCGCCGCGCACACCTGCAGGCCGGCGAGACGCTGCTGGTGCACGCGGCGGCGGGCGGCGTCGGCAGCGCCGCCGTCCAGCTCGGCCGGGCCGCCGGCGCCCGCGTCATCGGGGTCGTCGGCGGCCCCGAGAAGGCCGCGGTCGCCCGGGAACTCGGCTGCGACGTGGTCATCGACCGGCGCTCCGAGGACGTCATCAAGGCCGTGAAGGAAGCCACCGGCGGCCGTGGCGCCGACGTGATCTACGACCCGGTGGGCGGCGACGCGTACGCCCAGTCCGCCAAGTGCGTGGCCTTCGAAGGCCGCATCGTCGTCATCGGCTTCGCCAGCGGCACCATCCCCAGCCCGGCGCTCAACCACGCGCTGGTCAAGAACTACGCGATCCTCGGCCTCCATTGGGGCCTGTACGCCACTAAGGAGCCGGCCGCCATCGGTGCCTGCCACGAGGAGCTCACCAAGCTCGCCGCACAGGGCGTCATCAAGCCGCTGATCGGCGACCGGGTACCGCTGGACGGCGCCGCCGACGCGGTGCAGCGGGTCGCCGACGGCGTCACCACCGGACGCCTGGTCGTCCTCCCCGGAGAGGCGGGTGCCCGATGACCGCGGAAACCACCGCACGCCCGGTCGACGCCGAGGAGCTGCGCCGGCGCACCGCCGAGCTGCTCGCCGCCCATCCGCCGGCCACCACGGAGCGCCTGGACTTCCTGCGCGCCCGTTTCGCGGCCGGGCTCGCCTGGGTGCACTTCCCCGAGGGCCTCGGCGGCCTGGGCGCGCCACGCGCCCTCCAGGCCGTCGTCGACGAGGAGCTGGCGGCCGCCGGGGCGCCCGACAACGACCCGGGACGGATCGGCATCGGCCTGGGCATGGCGGCGCCCACCATCCTGCGTTACGGCACCGAGGAGCAGCGCCAGCGCTTCCTGCCGCCCCTGTGGACCGGCGAGGAGGTGTGGTGCCAGCTCTTCAGCGAGCCCGGCGCCGGCTCCGACCTCGCGGGGCTCGCCACCCGTGCCGTGCGCGACGGTGACGGCCCGGACGCGGACTGGATCGTGGACGGCCAGAAGGTGTGGACGTCCGGCGCGCACAAGGCCCGATGGGCGATCCTCATCGCCCGTACGGACCCGGACGCACCCAAGCACCGCGGCATCACGTACTTCCTCTGCGACATGACCGACCCCGGTGTCGAGGTGCGGCCGCTGCGCCAGATCACCGGCGAGGCGGAGTTCAACGAGGTCTTCCTGACCGGCGTGCGGATTCCGGACAGCCGGCGCCTCGGTGAGGTCGGCGAGGGCTGGAAGGTCGCGCAGACCACCCTGATGAACGAGCGCGTCGCCATCGGGGGCAACCGCATCCCCCGTGAAGGCGGCATGATCGGCGTCGCCGCCGCCGACTGGCGCGAGCGCCCCGAACTGCGCACGCACGATCTGCACCAGCGGCTGCTGCGCCTCTGGGTGGAGGCCGAGGTGGCCCGCCTCACCGGTGAACGGCTGCGCCAGCAGCTCATTCAGGGCCAGCCCGGCCCCGAAGGCAGCGGCATGAAGCTGTCGTTCGCGCGGCTCGCCCAGGAGATCAGCGGCTGGGAGGTGGAGTTCCTCGCCGCGGACGGCCTCACGTACGACAGCTGGACGTACACCGGCTCCGAGGTACTGAGCTTCACCGGGCGCGAGGCGGGCTTCCGCTACCTGCGCGCCAAGGGCAACAGCATCGAGGGCGGCACCTCCGAAGTGCTCCTCAACATCGTCGCCGAACGCGTGCTCGGCCTGCCGTCCGAGCCGCGCACCGACAAGGACGTCGCGTGGAAGGACCTGCCCCGATGACCGACCAGCAGACTCTGGCGGATGCCACGGCGTCCGAGCTGCCCGAGGGCCCGGACCTGCTCTACTCCGAGCCCGAGGACGACCTGCGCGCCGCCGTACGGTCCCTGCTGACCGACCGCGGCGGTCCGACGGCGGTCCTCGCCGAGCTGGAATCGGGCCGCACGCACGACGCCGCCCTCTGGCGCTCGCTCGCCGCCGACATCGGGGCGGCCGGGCTGCTGGTCCCCGAGAAGCTCGGCGGGCAGGGCGCGGGCCCCCGGGAGGCCGCCGTCGTTCTCGAGGAGCTGGGCCGGGCCGTGACGCCCGTGCCGTACCTGACGAGCGCCGTCCTGTCGGTCACCGCCCTGCTCGGCTGCGACACCGGCCAGGACGACGTCGCACGGCTGCTCGCCGCGCTGGCCGCCGGCGAGCGGATCGGCGTGCTCGCGCTGCCGCTGCCGACCGCGCCCGCCGGGCCGCTGGAGCCGTCCGTACGGGCCGGCGCCGACGGCGCGCTGCTCGGCACGGTCGCCTCGGTCGCCGACGCGGCAGCCGCCGACGTACTGCTCGTACCGGTGCGCGCGGCGGACGGCATCGAGCTGTACGCCGTGGACACCGATGCGCCGGGGCTGCACATCGAGACGGTCACCCCGCTGGACCTCACCCGGCCGCTCGCCCGCGTCACCTTCGACGGCGCGGCGGGCCGTCGGCTGGCCGACTCCGACCGGGCCGGCGCGGCCGTACGGAAGGCCCTGCTCACGGGTGCCGGGCTGCTGGCCTCAGAACAGCTCGGCATCGCCGAGTGGTGCCTGACCGAGCTCGTCGAGTACACCAAGCAGCGCCACCAGTTCGGCCGCCCGGTCGGCTCGTTCCAGGCGCTCAAGCACCGGATGGCCGCGCTCTGGCTGGAGGTGGTGTCGGCGCGGGCGGCAGCGCGCAACGCGGCGGACGCGCTGGCCACCGACAGCGCGGACGCCCCGGTGGCGGTGGCCGTCGCCCAGGCGTACTGCGCCCCGGTCGCGGTCCGCGCGGCACAGGAATGCCTTCAGCTGCACGGCGGCATCGGCATGACGTGGGAACACCCGGTCCACGTCTTCCTGAAGCGCGCCAAGAGCGACGAGATCGCCCTGGGCGCCCCCGGCCGCCACCGCGCGTCCCTCGCCGAGCTGGTGGACCTCACGGCTCCGTAGGAGCCGACGGGCACACCGGATGCCGGCCGACGGCTGTGGGGGCCGTCGGCCGGCGTCGTACGTCAGCCGAGTCCGACTGGGCATGTCGGAAAAGTGAAGTTCGGGTAGCGTCGTACGTATGAAGGTCGCACCCCGACGACCCGCGTTCCCGTCGGTGCCGGCCCTGCCGGCCGCCGGTGCGGCGCTGCTGCTTGCGGTGGCGCCCGTCGCGGCTCCCGGGGCGGTCGCGTACGGGGCGCCGACGGGGTCCGTCGTCGCCTCCGAGGCGCGGGCCGACGGGGGGCTGGACGCGGCGGCCGACGCACTCTCCAAGGGGCCCGTGTACGTCGACCCGCGGGCGGAGGGACAGCTGCCGGGCGGGCAGGCGGACGCGCTGGCGAGCGACATCGAGGAAGCCGGGAAGCCGGTCTTCGTGGCCGTACTGCCCGCGAACTCCGACTACCCGCCCGCGACGCTCTTCGAAGACCTGCGCACCCGGGTCGGCATCCAGGGCGTGTACGCGGTCCAGCTCGGCGACCGGTTCGACGCCCGCGCCGACGGGAACGTGATGTCCCGGGAGTCGGTGCGCCACCTCGTAGGCGCCGCCCAGCGTGCGCACCCGGGGGACGCGACCGCGCAGCTGAAGGACTTTGTCGCGCAGGCCGAGAGGCAGGTCGGCAAGGGCACACCGGACTCCTGGCAGGGCACGGGCGGGGACGGGGTCAGCAGCGGCGCGCTGGTCGGACTCGGGGTGCTCGTGGTCCTCGGGGCGGGCGGCGCGTACACAGTCCACCGGCGCACTAAGCGCCGCCGTGAGGCCGAGGAGCAGGCCGCGCTGGACGCGCTGCGGGTGGTGGTGGACGAGGACATCACGGCCTACGGGGAGGAGCTGGACCGGCTGGACTTCCGGCCCGGCGAGCCGGGCGCCGACGACGCGATGCGCGCCGACTACACGCAGGCCCTGGACGCGTACGAGAACGCCAAGCAGACGATGGCGCAGGCGCGGCACCCCCAGGACGTGCGGAAGGTGACCGAGGTACTGGAGGGCGGCCGGTTCGCGCTGGCCACGCTGGCGGCCCGGCGTGAAGGCCGCGAGCTCCCGGAGCGCCGCCCGCCGTGCTTCTTCGACCCGCGGCACGGCCCGTCCGTGGCCGACGCGCAGTGGGCGCCTCCCGGGGGCACGGAGCGCACGGTCCCGGTGTGCGCGGCCGATCAGGCACGGCTGGCGGACGGCCAGGAACCGATGGCCCGCACGGTCCGCACTCCGTACGGCGAGGACCGTCCTTACTGGGACGCGGGCCCCGTATACGGGCCCTGGGTCGGTGGCTACTACGGAATGCTCGGCGGCGGGCTGCTCCCCGGTCTGTTCCTCGGCACGATGCTCGGCTCCTCGATGATGGGCCCGGCCGCCTACGGGTGGGGCGACGGTGCGTACTTCGGGGACGGCAGCGGCGGCGGGGACTACTCGGGCGGCGACTTCAGCAGCGGGGACTTCGGGGGCGGTTTCGGGGGCGGCGGGGGCTTCGGGGGCGACGGTGGGGGCTTCGGCGGCGGCTTCGGCGACTGACCGCCCGCCCGCCAACCAGTAAGGACCGCGGCTGTCTGCACTCTCTTACATGTTGTTTAATTGCAAGCTGTTCGCAAAAGCTTTGCCTCGGCATGAGGCGGCGTGAGACGGCTGACGCAAGAGGAGAGTGGTGCATGTCCGCCCGGTCGATACGAGGAGTGGCCGCGGTGGCCCTGGCGACGACGCTGGCCCTCGGCGCCGCGGCCTGCGCCACGCCGTCCGACGGCAAGGGCGCCGCGGGCGCCCAGGACTCCGCGGTGGTCGGCATCGCCTACGAGCCGGACAGCCTCAGCCCGCTGCTGGGCTACGGCAAGGACGGCAACTCCAAGATCTTCGACGGGCTGCTCACCCACGACGCCGAGATGCGGCTCAAGCCCGCACTCGCCGAGAAGCTCCCCGAGGTTTCCGACGACGGCCGGACGTATACCTACACGCTGCGCAAGGGCGTGGAGTTCAGCGACGGCAAGCCCTTCACCGCCGACGACGTGGTCTTCACCTACCGGACCATCCTCGACGAGAAGACCAACAACGCCTCCAAGGCCGAGCTCGACGCGATCGACAGCGTCGAGAAGAAGGACGACCGCACCGTCGTCTTCCACCTCAAGTACGCCTACGCGCCGTTCGCCGAGCGCACCGTCCTGCCCATCGCCCCGCAGCACGTCGCCGGCAAGCAGGACGTGAACAACGGTTCCTTCACCACCCACCCGGTCGGCACGGGCCCGTACGTCCTCACCGACTGGTCCAAGGGCGAGAAGCTCAGCTTCAAGGCCAACCCGCACTACTGGGGCGGCGCGCCGAAGGTGAAGAAGTTCACCATGGCGATCATCAAGGACGACGACGTCCGCGCCACCCGGCTGCGCTCCGGCGACCTCGACGGCGCGATCCTCCCGCCCAACCTCGCCGCCACCTTCAAGTCCGCCCAGGACAAGAAGACGTACACGGCGAAGACCTTCGACTACCGCAACGTCACGCTGCCCACCGCAAATCCGGTCACCGGCGCCAAGGCCGTCCGCCGCGCCCTGGACCTCGCGGTCGACCGCGACGCCATGGTCAAGGGCATCCTCAACGGGGCGGGCAAGCCCGCCTACGGGCCCGTGCCCACCGACAGCCCGTGGTTCGCCAAGGGCACCGAGCGCGCGCACGACCTGAAGAAGGCCGAGCGCATCCTCGACGACGCGGGCTGGAAGAAGGGCGCCGACGGCATCCGCACAAAGGGGAAGCAGCGCGCCTCCTTCACCCTCTGGTACCTCTCCGGTGACAAGCTCCGCCAGGAGCACGCCCTCGCCTTCGCCTCCGACGCCAAGAAGGCCGGCATCGAGGCCAAGGTCGAGTCCGGTACGTGGGAGGTCATCGAGCCGCGGATGAAGCACGACGCGGTGCTCGCGGGCGGCGGCAGCCCCGCCGACCCCGACTTCGACCAGTACCTGCTGCTGCACTCCTCGCTCGCGGGCGACGGCTTCAACAACATGTCCCGGTACAAGAACGACAAGATCGACCGGGCGCTCGTCGACGCGCGCCGCACCGACGACCACGACCGCCGCAAGGCCGGGTACGACACCGTCCAACGCGAGCTGCAGAAGGACCCCGCGTACATCTTCCTGACCCACATCGACCACCTGTACGTGGTCAACGACGCGTGGCAGGTCCCGGGGGAGCAGCGGCTGACCACTCAGGTCGAGCCGCACGACCACGGCCTGGCCTCCGGCCCCTGGTGGAACGTCAAGGACTGGCAGCCCAAGAAGTGAGCGCCCGTACCTCCATGCCCTGGGGGCCGATGGCGCGGATGACCGGACGGCGGGCCCTGCTCGCCGTCCCCGTTCTCCTCGCCGTCACCTTCGGGGTGTTCGCCATCGCGGCGGCCTCGCCCTTCGACCCGGTCAAGGCGTACGCGGGGACCGCAGGGCTGACCGCCTCGCAGGAGAACCTCGACCAGATCCGCCACAACCTCGGCGTCGACCAGCCCCTGATCACCCGTTGGTGGGACTGGCTGACCGGCGCCCTCACCGGTGACCTCGGCGACTCCGCCACGTTGCGCGCGCCGGTCTCCCAGGTCATCGGCGAACGCATCGGCTGGTCCGTCCTGTTGTGCGCGCTCGCCTTCGTACTCGCCGTCCTGCTCGGCACCTTGCTGGGCGTACTCGCGGCCCGTAGGCGCGGCGGCCTGCTCGACCGTACGGTGACGGGCGCCGCGTACGCACTGGAGGCCGCGCCGCCCTTCTGGCTCGGCCTGCTCGCCATCTGGCTGTGCGCGCTGAAGCTCGGGATGCTGCCGGCCGGCGGCCTCACCGACACCGGGAGCGGCACCGCCACCGCCGGCCAGGTCGCGCGCCATGTCATCCTGCCCGCCCTCGTGCTGGCCGTCTCGCAGCTCCCGTGGTTCGTGCTGTACGTACGCCAGGGCGTCGGGGACGCGCTCGCCGAGGACCCGGTGCGCGGCGCGCGCTCCCGGGGCCTGAGCGAGCGCACCGTACTGCTGCAACACGCGCTGCGCAGCGGTCTGCTGCCGGTACTGACCCTGATCGGCTCCCGGGTGCCCGAACTGATCACCGGCGCGCTGCTGGTGGAGACCGTCTTCAGCTGGCCGGGCATCGCGGCGGCCACCGTCCAGGCCGCCACCAGCGTCGACTTCCCGCTGCTGGCCGCGCTGACCGTGCTGGCCACGGTGGCGGTGCTGGCCGGGAACCTGCTCTCGGACCTGCTGTACGGACTCGCCGACCCGAGGGTGGCGTTCGATGGCTGACCTCACCTGGCACCCCGCGCGGTCCCATACAGGCCGGGACCACCGCTCCCTGAGGGTGGGCGCCTCGGCCGTCATCATGGCCGCCGTACTGTGCGCCGTCCTTCTTGTGCCGCCGCTCGTCCCGATGGACGCGCAGGCCGTCGACCTCGCCGCCAAGCTGCACGCACCCTCCCTGGCGCACCCCTTCGGGACCGACGAGGTCGGCCGGGATCTGCTGCTGCGCTGCGTCTACGGACTGCGCGTCTCCCTCTTGGTCGGCGTGGTCGCCGCGCTCACCGCCACGGTCATCGGCACCGCGGTCGGCGCGCTGGCGGGCGCGCTCGGCGGCTGGGCGGACCGGGCCGTGATGCGGGTCGTTGACCTCTTCTCGTCCGTGCCGCACCTGCTGCTGGGCATCTTCATCGTGGCGATGTTCCGGCCCGGCGTCTGGCCGGTGATCATCTCGGTGGGACTCACCCACTGGCTGTCCACCGCGCGCATCGTGCGGGCCGAGGTGCTCTCGCTGCGCGGCCGTCCGTTCGTCGACGCCGCGGTCTCAGGGGGCGCCTCGCGGTGGCGGGTGGCCGTACGGCACCTGCTGCCCGGCGTGCTTCCCCGGGCGGGGCTCGCCGCCGTCCTCATGGTGCCGCACGCCATCTGGCACGAGTCCGCGCTGTCCTTCTTGGGCCTCGGCCTGCCCGCCCATGAAGCGAGCCTGGGCATCATGGTCAACTCCGCGCGCAGCTCCCTGCTGGCGGGCGACTGGTGGCCCACGCTCTTCCCCGGCCTGTTCATCATCGTTCCCACCCTCGCCGTCGCCGGCCTCGCGGGCGCCTGGCGGGAACGGCTCGACCCGCGCCGCCGATCGGAGCTGATGCTGTGAGCACCGTAGAAGCGCCTCCCGTGCTGTCCGTGCAAGGGCTCTCCGTACGCTTCCGGATGCGCGGCGGCCGGCACGTCGCCGCCGTCACCGACGCGTCCTTCGCACTCGCGCCCGGCGAGTGCCTGGCCCTGGTCGGGGAGAGCGGCTGCGGCAAGTCCGTACTGGCCTCCGCGCTGCTCGGCCTGCTGCCCGGCAACGCGCGGACGGCAGGCTCGGCGCGGCTCGCGGGGACGGCGCCCGGTGGCGTACCGCTGCCCGGCATCGACCTGCTCACCGCCAACGAGAAGGAACTCGCCCGCAGCGTGCGCGGCCGCCGGGCCGGGCTGGTCCCGCAGAGCCCCGCCGCGCACCTCACGCCCGTCCGCACCGTACGGGCCCAGCTGGAGGAGACCGTCCGCGAACTGACGGACGTCCCCCGCCACGAACTGCGCTCGGCTGCGGAGGGGGCAGCCGAGCGCGCGGCCTTCCCCGCCGACCACCTCGACCGGTACCCGCACCAGCTCTCCGGCGGCCTCGCCCAGCGCGCGGCGACCGCGCTCGCGCTGGTCGGCGAGGCGCCGCTGCTGATCGCCGACGAGCCGACCACCGGCCTGGACCGCGACCTCGTGGACCGCACGGTGGACGAGCTGCGCCGGCACGTGGACGACGGGCGCGCGCTGCTGATGATCACGCACGACCTCGCGGCGGCCGAGCGGATCGCCGACCGGGTCGCCGTCATGTACGCGGGCCGCATCGTCGAACTCGCCTTCGCTGCGGACTTCTTCGGGACGCCGGGACCGCGGCACCCGTATGCGCGCGGTCTGCTCGACGCCCTTCCCGAACGCGCCTTCACGCCCATCCCGGGCCAGCCGCCCGAACTCGGCGCGCTCCCCGAAGGCTGTGCGTTCGCCGCCCGCTGCCCGCACGCGACGGCCGCGTGCGAGGTCGTGCCCGAGCCGGTCGACGGGGTGGCCTGCCACCACGTACCGGTAGCCGCCCTGGCCACTGGAGAGACCGCCGATGCTTGACCTCATGGACATCACCGCGGGATACGACCGCGCCCGGCCCGTCGTGCGCGGCGTCTCCCTGCGCGTCGCACCGGGTGAGGCGGTCGGGCTGCTCGGCCCCAGCGGCTGCGGCAAATCCACCCTCGCCAAGGTGGCAGCGCTACTGCACCGGCCTGACAGGGGCAGCGTCGTCGTGGACGGACGGGCCGCGCCCGGCTGGCGGCACCGCGCCCCGCGCGAGCTGCGCACCGCCTTCGGCGTCGTCTTCCAGCAGCCCCGGCTCGCCGCCGACCCCCGGCTGCGGCTCGCCGACCTGATCGCCGAGCCGCTGCGCGCGGCCGGCCGCCGCGGTGAGGCGGCGGAACGCCTCGCGGAGCTGGTACCGCGCGTCGGCCTCGGCGCCGAACTGCTCGGCCGCCGCCCGCACGAGGTCAGCGACGGCCAGCTGCAGCGCGCCTGCCTCGCCCGCGCACTGGTGCTGCGGCCGCGCTGGCTGATCTGCGACGAGATGACCGCGATGCTCGACGCCTCGACGACGGCCGCGCTGGTCGCGGTGGTCGAGGAGTACCGCGCGGAGTCCGGCGCCGGCCTGCTCGCCGTCGGCCACGATCGAGTACTGCTCGAACGGTGGTGCGACCGTGCGGTGCGGTGGGAGGCGCTGGCGCAGCATGCGTCTGAAGGGGCGTGGCGATCGGCGCGGTCGACCCTGCTCGTCGGCCCCGGCAGCCGTCCGGTGACCCGGAGTGATCACCCGTTCGGAGGACGCCTGACAGCCGGGTGAAGGCCGCGAAATACGCCAAACTGGCGCCGGTGATGGCCCATTCGGGCCACCGAGGGAGGTTCGCCATGGCTATTTCGATCTCAGTCGTCCTGCTGCTCGTCGTGCTGGCCGTCGTCTTTCTGCGCAGCGGGCAACTGAAGCTCTCGCACGCTCTCGTATGCATGCTCCTCGGCTTCTTCCTCGCCGGCAGCAGCCTCGCCCCCGACATCAGCAACGGCCTCTCCGGCGCCGCCGACCTGGTCAGCAGCGTGCGGCCCTGAGTGGCGCTCAACGGCCCGCTCAGGGCCCGCACAAAGGGCCCCACCCGAGTCCAGGACCTCCCAGGGCCCGTCAGAGCCCGCCAGAAGCCCCGTCAGGGCTGCCGCGCGAAGACCCCGATCCCGTTCGGTACCGGTCGCTCCGCGCCGCCCGAAGGATGGTTGCGCACCGTCGCCGCGCCGCTCCCCGGCTCGCGCAGAACCAGCGTCGAGGACCCGCCGCCGTCCAGATTCACCGCGTCCCGGGCGCCGATCCGCGTCATCAGCCCGGCGAGTTCGCCGATCGTCAGCCCGGCGTTCCCCTTCCTGCCGTCCAGCGCGAGCAGGTACAGCACCCGCCCGTCCCCGCCGACGCCCGCAGCGGTACGGACCGCCGACGCGACGGCGTCCAGGCCCGGCAGCGGCGCCCCGTCCCGCAGGACCGGAAAGCCGCCCACCGCGAACCGTGTGGCCCCCGGCCGCTGCCCCACCAACCGGTCGCTGACGCGCACCCGCTCGCCCACCGACAGCTTCCGCAGCTGCCGCGCGCCCTCCTCGCGCCCGACCAGTACCGTCGAGCCCTCGGGCACGCCGCCGCGCCCCGGCACGTCCGCGACCTTCTCGACCCGGCCGCCGCGCACCGTGACCTCGGTGGTGTCCTCACTGCACGGTGCCGCCCGGTCGGTGTCCGTGCCGCACGTCGCGCGCACCCGTGAAGTGGGGCCCCAGTCCGAGGTGTACGCGCCGATGCCGCCGACCGGCAGCGCATACAGGTTCAGCCCGCGCAGCGGCAGCCTGCCGTCCGGCGTGGCCACCGAGCCGCGCAGCGACAGCCGGTCCAGCCGGGCCCGCCGGTCCGGGCTCACCGCGAGGACGTCCTCGGCCGTCGTGCCGGGCGGTAACGCGGGCCCGAACCGCTGCCCGTCCGGCACCGCCGACTTCAGCCGCCGCCCGGCCGCGATCGCGGGCCCATTGGACGCGCCCGTCGGCTCGACACCTGGGTGCTGACCTTCCGTTATGTTGAAGAAGTCGCCGTTGACGCCGGCCACCGCGTCCTGCGCGCCGGCCATCGCGGACACCGCCTTACGGGCGCCGACCGCGCCCGCGTACAGCAGGTCGACCGAGACGCCCGGTCTCGCGAGGTCCACCGTCAGCAGATGACCGCGTGCGATGCCGCGCGGCACCGCCATCGAGAACTGGGTGTACGTCACCCCGGAGGCCGCCGGGGCCGCCCGGCCAGTACGGAGCACATCCGCCGAGACGGCGGCGCTCCCGCCGCTCGCCGCTCCTCCGCCGGCCAGTGCCCCGGCCGCCAGCAGGACCGTCAGTACCGCGCGGACACGACCGAATCGCTGCCTCACGATCACCCCAGATGGCACGCCGACTGTTCCTTGGGCCAACGCAGTACACCACTGGCGGGGCGCGCACGCGCGCAGAAGCGCCGTGGCACCGGTGTGTGCCGCTCCGGTGGCGGCCGCCGTTCCGGGGCACCCCCGGCCGACAGCCGCCCGGACGTCAGGAGGCGGCCCTCACCAGGCTCATGTAGCGCGTCCAGTCCCAGTAACGGCCCGGGTCCGTGTGATCGGTCCCGGGCACCTCGACGTGTCCGATGATGTGCTTACGGTCTCTCGGAATGCCGTACCGCGCACAGATTGCGGCCGTGAGCTGCGCGGACTGCTCGTACATGACGTCCGTGAACCACCTCGGCTGGTCCACCCAGCCCTCGTGCTCGATGCCGATGCTGCGGGTGTTGTAGTTCCAGTTTCCCGCGTGCCAGGCGACGTCGTCCTCGCGGACGAACTGGCCTATGTAGCCGTCGGCCGAGCGCACACAGTAGTGCGCGGAGACCTTCCTCTTCGGGTCCTGGAAGATCCTGACCGTGTCGGCGTACGTCTCCTGCGTGACATGGATGATCACCATGTCGATGGGGTACTGCGTCGGGCGGTTCGCCGCGGTGTAGTTGGCGGGAGCGGCCGGGGTCCAGTGGACGTCCGGATAGGCGGCGCGGGTGCGGTGGGGGGCGGCCTGCGCCAGGCCGGTGCCGAGGGGGACGAGGGCGGCGGCCGCCGCCGCTGCGCCGGTCAGCAGGCGGCGGCGGGACGGCCGGGGGATGTCGTGCTGCATGCGATCTCCTGCCGGTCTTCATGGGGGGAGGGGGATGCTCGCGAACCTGCCACGGCCTGCGAGCCGTGGCATGAGGACACACGCATGCGGTCCCTCATCGTCAGGAACCGCACGGCCTCTGCCCACGTTCTGCCCGGTCCGCTCATGGCTCGACCAAGAACGGCGGAAAATCTTCCGGCCGGTACTGCCGTGCCCCTCGCCGCAGTTGGCCCGCTCAGCGCAGTTGCGTGGCGGTCCGCTCCCGCGGCGCCCGCCCGAACGGACGCGGCGACGCCGCCGCAGCAGCCATCGCCGTCACGCTCCGGGCAGGGACCGGTCCCTGCGGCGAACCCCCCTCCGCAGGGACCGGCGGGCCCCTCAGTGCCCGATCTCGACGTCCTCCAGGACACCCAGCGCGTCCGGCACCAGCACTGCGGCCGAGAAGTACGCGCTGACCAGGTACTTGATGATCGCCTGCTCATTGATGCCCATGAAGCGCACCGACAGGCCGGGCTGGTACTCGTCCGGGATGCCCGTCTGGTGCAGGCCCACCACGCCCTGGTTGTCCGCGCCCAGACGCATGGCGATGATGGAGCTGGTCTGGTCGGCGTTGATCGGGATCTTGTTGCAGGGCAGCAGCGGGATGCCGCGCCAGGCCCGCACCTCCTGGCCGCCGAACTCCACGCCCGTGGGGTAGATGCCGCGGGCGTTCCACTCCCGGCCGATGGCCGCGATGGTGCGCGGGTGCGCCAGCAGGACCTGGGTCTTGCGGCGGCGCGAGATCAGCTCGTCCAGGTCGTCCGGGGTGGGCGGGCCGGAACGGGTGTGGATGCGCTGCTTGAGATCGGCGTTGTGCAGCAGGCCGAACTCCTTGTTGTTGACCATCTCGTGCTCTTGCCGCTCGCGCAGCGCCTCGACCGTCAGCCGCAGCTGCTGGTCCAGCTGGTTCATCGGGTCGTTGTAGAGATCGGCGACCCGGCTGTGAATCTTCAGTACGGTCTGCGCGACGCTCAGTTCGTACTCCCGCGGCGCCAGCTCGTAGTCCACGTACGTGCCCGGCAGCTGCGGCTCGCCCACGTGGCCCGACGCCACCTCGATGGCCGCCTCGCCGTGCTTGTTCTGCGCGGGGATCAGCGCGGCGCGGAACTGCTCGATGTGGCTGCGCAGCGCCTCGGACCGGCCGGCCACCTCTTCGTAGGCGGAGCGGGGCAGCACCAGCGCCGTGCCCCGGGTGACGGCGCGTACGGTGTGCTCCCAGGTGCCTTCTCCGGAGAGCAGCGCCGTGGCACCCGTGTGGTCGCCGTCGGCGAGCACACCGAGGACGGTGTCGTCGCCGTACTTGCCCTGGCCCACGCGCTCCAGCTTGCCGTGCGCGATCAGCACCACCTGGTCCGTGGGCGTGCCGCGCTCGACGAGCACGTCACCGGGGGCGAAGTCGCGCTGCTCGAAGCGGTCGGCCAGCCCCTCCAGCGCCGCCTGGTCGGTCAGCCCGCGCAGCGGCGCCAGTTCACGCAGCTCGACGGGGATGACGCGGACGTCGCTGCCGGTGCTGGTGAACTCCACCCGGCCGTCGCCGAGGGTGTGGGTGAGCCGGCGGTTCACCCGGTACGTGCCACCGGAGACCTCCGTCCAGGGCAGGACGCGCAGCAGCCAGCGGGAGGAGATCCCCTGCATCTGCGGCACGGTCTTCGTGGTGGTCGCCAGGTTCCGTGCCGCCGCCGTGGCGAGGCTCGACCGGGCCTGGTCGTTCGCGGAGTCGCCGAGGCCGGACGTCGGGTCGAGCGAAGTGGTCATGGAGATGCTCACCTATTCCTGTGCCAGTGTGAAACGTGCGGCCGAAGGCCCGACCGGCGGGGTCGGGCACCATTCGGCGCGGCCCCTTGGTGATGTGCGTCACATCTGCGGCTTGAATTGCCGCGGGCGTGGCTTGAATTCGCGGTTCAGTGGCCGATCGACACGTCGTCGAGAATTCCGAGTGCGTCCGGGACCAGGACGGCCGCGGAGTAGTAGGCGCTCACGAGGTAGTTCAGAACAGCCTTGTTGTCAACGCCCATAAAACGGACGGAAAGGCTTGGCTGGTATTCATCGGGAATTCCGGTCTGGTGCAGCCCGACGACACCCTGGCGTTCCTCGCCGGTGCGCATCACGAGGACGGAGCTGGTGCCTTCCTTGCTGACCGGGATCTTGTTGCAGGGGAAGATCGGCACGCCGCGCCAGGACGGCAGGGAGTGCCCCATGAAGTCCACGGCCGTCGGGTACAGGCTGCGTCGGCTGCACTCCCGCCCGAAGGCCGCGATGACCTTGGGGTGGGCCAGCAGGAAGGACGGCTCCTTCCAGACCCGCGCGAGGAGTTCGTCCAGGTCGTCGGGGGTGGGCGAGCCGCTGCGGGCGGGGATGCGCTGGCGCGGATCGGCGTTGTGCAGCAGCCCGAACTCGCGGTTGTTGATCATCTCGTGCTCTTGCCGCTCGCGCAGCGCCTCGATGGTCAGCCGCAGCTGCTCCTCGACCTGGTTCATCGGGTCGTTGTACAGGTCGCCGACGCGGGTGTGGGTGCGCAGCACGGTCTGCGCGACGCTCAGTTCGTACTCCCGCGGCGCCAGCTCGTAGTCCACGAACGTGCTGCCGAGGGACGGCTCGCCGTGGTGACCGGAGGCGATCTCTATGGCCGCCTCGCCGCTCTCGTTGTGCGGCGCCGGGGTGCCGGACCGCGCCGCCTCCAGATGCGCCCGCAGCGCTTCCGAGCGGCCCGTGATCTCGCCGACCGCGCTCGCGGGCAGCGTCAGTACGGTGACCCGCGTCACGGCGCGGTAGGTGAACTCCCAGGTCGCGTCCGGCGTGGTGAGCGCTTTGTCGCCGAGGTGGTCGCCGCCGGCCAACGCGCCGAGCGTGGTCTCGTCGCCGTACTTGCCCGTGCCGATCCGGTCCACCCTGCCGTGCCCGATCAGCACGACGCGGTCGGCCTGCGCGCCCGCCTCGGCGATCAGCTCGCCCGCCGCGTACTCCTGGCTTTCGAAGCGCTCGGCGAGCGCGGTGAGGACCTCCGTGTCGGTGAAGTCCCGCAGCGCGGGCAGTTCGCGCAGCTCGTCGGGGATGACGCGCAGCTCGGCGCCGTCCGCGGCGAAGTCGATGTGGCCGTCGCCGACGCTGTACGTCAGGCGGCGGTTCACCCGGTACGTGCCGCCGGACACCTGCACCCAGGGCAGCAGGCGCAGCAGCCACCGGGAGGTGACGTTCTGCATCTGCGGCTGCGTCTTGGTGGTGGTCGCAAGATTGCGCGCCGCGGTCGTGGCCAGACTGGTCAGGTTCGTATTTTGGCTTTCGCCTCCGGTGTCGGAGAGAGTTTCTTCCGGAACCGTCACAGCTGCCCCACCCATCTCTGGAAGAAGTTGAAATCGGCCTATCCGCCGAACAGAGAAGGTAGTCGCACTGATTTTATCCGCACAATCCCTCAAATGAGTGGCGTAGAAAGGGAATTGAGTGGATAGGCTCAGCGGAACAGCTATCTCTCGGGCGCGCGGAACGCACGCTCCGGATGAATGCCGCGCGGGGGCGCATGACGGCGCTTACGGGGCCCGCGGGAGTACTCGCCCTGAAGGGCGCCGCGATCGGGCTCGCTTCGGGGCGGGCCGTCGCGGGCCACGAAGGGCGGTGCCCACGACCCACCCGAAGGGCGGTGCCTACGACCCACCCGAAGGGCGGTGCCTACGACCCACCCGAAGGGCGGGCCTCAAGCTCCGAAGAGCGGGCCCGCCGCAGTGAGTGTCCCCGTCAGCCGCTCCCACGCCGCCGCGTCCCGCTCCACCGCTTCATAGCGCTCGCCCCGGTCCGTCCTCCAGCGCCGCGCCACCGTGGCCGGGTCCTCGCCCAGCAGCAGCCCCGCCGCCTGCGCCGCGGCGCCCAGCGCCACCAGTTCCCCTTCCCGCGGCACGACGACGGCCCGCCCGGACAGCCGCCGTACGGTGTCCCGCCAGGCCCGCCCGCGAGCCCCGCCGCCGATCAGTAGCAGCGGCTCGTCCGCCGCGGTCTCCGGCCCCGCCACGAGGTCCAGCGCCCGCAGCAGTGCGAACACCGCGCCGTCATAGGCGGCCTGCAGAACCTGCCCGCCCGTGGTGTCGTGCCGCAGCCCGTGGAGCAGGCCCGTGGCATCGGGGAGGTTCGGCGTGCGCTCGCCGTCCAGGAACGGCAGCACCACCGCCGAACCGCCCGGCTCCACCGCCTCCCGGTCCCGGCCGAGCAGCGCCGCCACCCGGTCCACCGCGAGCGTGCAGTTCAGGGTGCAGGCCAGCGGCAGCCAGTCGCCGCGCGCGTCCGCGAAACCCGCCACCGTGCCCGTCGGGTCGGTCGGGCGCCGGGTGGTCACCGCGTACACCGTTCCCGAGGTGCCGAGGCTGATGACCGGGCGCCCCGGGCGCAGACCCAGCCCCAGGGCCGCCGCCATGTTGTCCCCCGTACCGGCCGCGACCAGCGCCCCATGGGGCAGCGGCAGCCCTTCGGGGCGCACGGTCCCGGCCGCCTCTCCGGGACGCGCCACCCGCGGCAGCATCTCCGTACGCAGCCCCACGTGCTCCAGGACCTCCGCGTCGTAGGACTCGGTGGCCGAGGACCACCAGCCCGTCCCCGAGGCGTCGCCGCGGTCGGTGACCGCCTCGCCCGTCAGCCGCTCGGTCACGTAGTCGTGCGGCAGCCGCACCGCCGCGGTCGCTCGCGCCGCCGCCGGCTCCTGCGCTCGCAGCCATGCCCACTTGGCCACCGTGAACGCTGGCCCGGGCAGGCCGCCCGTCCGCTCGGCCCAGCCCTCGGGGCCGCCCAGCTCCTCGATGAGGCGGCGGCTCTGCGGCGCCGGCCGTACGTCGTTCCACAGCAGCGCGGGGCGCACCGGACGCCCGGCCGCGTCCAGGGTGACCAGTCCGTGCTGCTGGCCCGCCACGGAGACCGCGGACGCCTGCCGGGCGGAGTCACCACAGGCCGCCAGCGCCCTCCCCAGCGCCTCCCACCACTCCTCGGGGTCGCTCTCCTTGCCGGGCCCTGCGGAGACGGTGTGCGGCGCCTGGCCGCGTGCCGCCACCTCTCCTGTCGCGGCGTCCACGACCAACACCTTCGTGGACTGCGTGGAACTGTCCACGCCGACCACGAGCGGCCCCGCTCCCCACGCGCCCATCACCACTCCTCACTCACGTGCCCGGCACTCGGGCGGACAGCCCGCTGACACCGCGTCATGCGAACAGCTCCCGCACGAATATGACCTCGTCCGCCTGATGGTGCACCCCGCCACCCTCGTGGCCGTTGAACCGCCACACCCGAAGGTCCTTCGGCCCCGCGTAGTGGTGGTATGCGGCGAAGCCCGTGGAGGCCGGCGTGATGGTGTCCGCCAGGCCCGTACCGAAGAGGGCGGGGACCTCGGCGCGGGCGGCGAAGTTCAGCCCGTCGAAGTGGTCCAGAGTGTCCAGCGCGGCATTGATGTGCAGCCGCTCCCCGGCAAAGTAGGCGGCGAGCTCGGTGTACGGGCCGGCCTCGGCCACCTCGACGGCGCGCCGGATGTGCGCCATGAACGGCACCCGGATGAGCGCGGCCGCGAGTCCCGGCACCAGTCCCGCCACCGCCAGCGCCTGCGCGCCGCCCTGGCTGTTGCCCTCCACGACGATGCGGTCCGGGTCCACCCCGGCGTGCTCACGGGCGGCCTCCACGGCCCGTACGGCGTCCGTGTAGAGCCTCCGGAAGTAGAACTCGTCGGGGTCCAGGACGCCGCGCGTCATCATCCCGCCGACGGACGGATTGGCGGAGCCGACCGGGTCGGGCGTGTCACCGGGCCGGTTGGGCCCGGTCTGGCCGCGCGGGTCCATCACGAACGTGGCGTACCCGACGGCCGGCCAGAGCAGCCAGTCGTGCGGCAGGCTGCGCCCGCCCCCGTAGCCGAGATACCGCACGACGCACGGCAGCGGCCGCCCCGCGCCGCGCGGCAGCAGGAACCAGCCGCGGATGCGGTGCCCGCCGAAGCCGGAGAACTCCACGTCGTAGGTGTCCAGCAGGTCCAGGCCCACGTCGACCGGGGTGAAGCGGGCGTCGAGCGGGCAGGCGCGCGCCTCTTTGAGGGTGCGCTGCCAGAAGGCGTCAAAGCCGGCCGGCTCGGGCCGTTCGGGGCGGTAGGTGCGCAGGTCTTCGAGGGGCATGTCGACGAACACCGGCGGGCTCCTGAGGCTCGGGGAAACCGATCACCGCTCACCATTCCCCGTTGCGGGCCCGACGTCACCGCCCGGTCCGCACCGCGTTCTCACCGGTCGACGCGTTTGCCGCTCGGCCCCGTGTCGGGGACCTCGCCCACCTCCGCCGCCGCCGGATCCAGCACCCGCGCCAGGAACGTCCGCGTCCGCTCGTGCTGCGGGTCGCCCACGACCCGCTCCGGGGCGCCCTCCTCGACGATGACTCCGCCGTCCATGAAGACCACCCGGTCCGCGACCTCCCGGGCGAAGCTCATCTCATGGGTGACGACGAGCATCGTCATGCCCTCGTCGGCCAGCGACCGCATGACGGCGAGCACGTCGCCCACCAGCTCCGGGTCCAGCGCCGAGGTCGGCTCATCGAAGAGCATCAGTTCCGGGTCCATCGACAGCGCGCGGGCGATGGCCACCCGCTGCTGCTGTCCTCCGGAGAGCTGCGCCGGGTACGAGTCCGCCTTGTCGCTCAGGCCCACCCGCGCCAGGTTCGCCCGGGCGATCTTTTCGGCGCCCGCCTTGTCCCGGCGCAGCACCCGCCGCTGGGCGATCGTCAGGTTCTCCAGGGCGGTCAGGTGCGGGAAGAGGTTGAAGGACTGGAAGACCATGCCGATCCGGCGCCGTACCCGGTCGATGTCCACGTCCGGGTGGGTCACCTCCGTACCGGCCACGGTGATCTTCCCCGCGGTCGGCTCCTCCAGGAGGTTCACACAGCGCAGCAGCGTCGACTTGCCGGAGCCGGACGGCCCGATGACGCACACCACCTCGCCGCGTCCGACCGAGAAGTCGATGCCCTTGAGCACCTCCAGCTCTCCGAAGGACTTGTGGAGGCCGGAGACCTCGATGGCCCGGGAGTACGCGGCCGGCACCTTGTCCGTTGTCATGCGGGTCACCTGGCCTTCGCCGTACGGGCTTCCAGCCGCCGGACGAGGTGCCCGAGCGGGAGGGTGATCACGAGGTAGAGCAGGCCCGCGACCAGGATCGGCGTCAGGCTCTTGTACTCGTTGAGCGCGTCCCGGCCGAAGTTGGCCAGCTCGTACTGGCCGAGCGACAGCCCCAGCAGGTACACCAGCGAGGAGTCCTTCGTCAGCAGGATCAGCTCGTTGGTCAGCGGCGGCAGGACGATGCGGAACGCCTGCGGGATGACGATGGAGACCATCGCCCGGCCGTGCGACATGCCGAGCGAACGGGCCGCCTCCGTCTGCCCCTTGGGCACCGCCAGGATGCCCGCCCTGATGGTCTCCGCCATGTAGGCGGCGCCGACGAGCCCCAGAGAGAGCATCACGGTGACGTACTGGTCCAGCGCCACTTCGAAGGCGAGCGGCACACCGAAGCCGAGCGCGATGAAGACCAGAAGGGCGGGCACGCCGCGGAAGAACTCGATGTACGTGACGGCGATCCAGCGGTACGGAGGCACCGACGACAGCCGCATCAGCGCCAGGATCAGCCCGAGCAACAGCCCGAACCCGAAGCCGAGCAGCGTGTAGAGGACCGTGTTGACCAGCGCCGTGGCGAGGATGTCCGGGAACAGCGCGCGGGCGATGCCGACATCGAAGAACGCCCGCCGCAGCTGCCCCCAGTCGGCGACCAGCGCGACGACGGCCACGATGACGGCCAGAAGGGCGTACTGCGACCCACGGAACACCCGGGTCCGTTGCCGTTTGGACAGCGACATGCGTGCAGAACTCCTCAGGGGTGGACGACGCGCTCCTCGGGGGCGGACGGGGTCAGCTCTGCGGCGCGGTACCGAACCACTTCTTGTAGATCCTGTCGTAGCTGCCGTCGGACTTGGCCTTCTTCAGCGCGGCGTTGACCTTCTTGCGCAGCGCGTCGTTGCCCTTGGCCATGCCGATCCCGTAGTGCTCACCCGTGTCGAACTCCGCGGTGACCTCGGTGTCGGGGTTGGACTTGACGTAGTCGAGCAGCACACCGTTGTCGTTGATGCCGGCGTCCACCTTGCCGGTCTTCACGGCGGTCAGCAGCAGACCGAGGTCCTCGTACTCCACGAGGTCCACGTCCTTGCCCGCGTGCTTCTTGGCATAGATGCCGCCGGTGGTGGCCTTCTGGTAGCCGAGCTTGCGGCCCTTGAGGTCCTCGACCTTCTTGTAGGGCTTGCCCTTCTTCGTGATCAGCGCCTGAGTGGCGTTGAAGTACGGGTCCGAGAAGTCCATGACCTTCTTGCGCTCGGGCGTGATGGTCATACCCGCTGCGGCCAGGTCGCACTTGCGAATATTGAAGTCCTGGCCGGTCTCGATGCCTTCGAAGGGCGTGTTCACGATCTCCTGTTTGACCTTCATGTCCTTGGCCACCAGGTCGACGAGGTCCACGTCGAAACCGACAATTTTGTCGCCCTTCTTCACCTGGAAGGGCGGGTACGGCAAGTGCGTGCAGGTCTTGAGCGTCCCCTTGGACACCAGCTGCAATCCGGAACCCTGCTTTCCCTCGGACTTCGTGCTGGTGCAGCCGGACGCCAGGGCGACGGCCGTGACGACGGCTATGACAGGCAGCGACGAGCGAGCTGACACCGGTCCTCCAGGGAAAGTTCGAAGATCAACAGTGACCTGCCGATGGCGAGTTGGGCTGAATCCTGCCACCGGCCGTGTCCGCTGTCTCCGCCGTGGGGGTTGCGTCTGCATAACGACCTTGATCCGTCACACGCATGAAACGGCCCCGCCACGTACGGGCGGGGCCGCGGCACATCAGAGGGCGCGTCAGGGTGAGACGAGGCCGGCGAGGGCGGAGACGGAGTCGGGGCCCACGCGGCAGCAGCCACCGATGAGGCGCGCGCCGCCCGCCGTCCAGGCCGTCACGCGCTCCGGAGTGAACGTTGCCCGCCCGCGCCAGGCACGCGCCTGCGCGTCCCACTCCTCACCGCTGTTCGGATAGACCACGACCGGCTTGCCGGTCACCCGCGCCGCCAGCTCCACCGCCGCGTCCGCGTCCTCCGGTACACAGCAGTTGACCCCGACGGCCACGATCTCCTCCGCCTCGGCGGCGAGGGCGAATGCCTCCGAGAGCGGCTGCCCGGCCCGCGTCCGGTCGCCGTCGATGCTGTACGACAGCCACGCCGGTACTCCGAGGCCGCGCACCGCGCGCACCAGGGCCTGGCCCTCGTCGGCATCCGGCACCGTCTCCAGCGCGAACACATCGGGTTCCGCGGCGGCCAGCACCTCCAGCCGCGGCCGGTGGAACCGTTCCAGCTCGGCGACGCTCAGACCGTACCGGCCCCGGTACTCGGAGCCGTCCGCGAGCATCGCACCGTACGGACCGGCGGAGGCCGCTACGTACAGCGGCCCCGGAACGCCGCCCTTCATGGCGAGTCCGGCGGCCTCCCGGGCCAGCTCCACGCTGCGGCGCAGCAGCCCGGCCGCCTCCTCCCGGCCGACGCCGCGATGCGCGAAGCCCTCGAAGGTGGCCTGGTAGCTGGACGTGATGGCGACCTGGGCGCCCGCTTCGTAGTACGCACGGTGCGCGGCGGTGATCGCGTCCGGCTGCTCGGCGAGCAGCCGGGCCGACCACAGCTCGTCGCTGAGGTCGTGCCCGGCCGACTCCAGCTGATTGGACAGCCCGCCGTCGAGGACGACGGGGCCGCCGGCCAGGGCTTCCGCGAACGAGGGGAAGGAAGTGCTCATGCCATGAAGCCTGTCATTCCAGTAGCCGGAAGGTGAAAGCGAACGCGGCGGGAGCCGCTTCGAGGCGGTACTGCGGGAGCACGCCCGGGCCGCACGACCCGCTGCCGATCCCGTGCTGTGCGTGATCGAGGTTCAGCCACACCCGGTCACCGGCCACCAGGTCCGGAGTGTGCCGGGCGGCGTCCAGCTCCTCGGAGGTCCAGCGCCGTGCGGTGAAGAAGTAGTGCGGCTCTCCTTCGATACGCAGCCCCGTCCCGTCCGGACGCGTCAGCTCCGCCCACCGCACACCGATCCGCGCGCCGTTCTCCTGCGGCCGTACGTACGGGGTCTGGAGCGCATCGACGGGCAGCGACCAGCGGCCCACGCGGGCCGCTGCGGATGTGTCCGGGTACGCCTCACCCGGACCGCCACCGAACCACCGAACGGCGCTCAGCTCGCCGTCCAGGCCCATCCGTACCCCCAGCCGCGGCAGCGGCGCCGGCCACTCGCCCTCGGGCGTCACCGCCAACTCCAGCCGCAGCGCCGCCCCGTCCGATGTCCAGCGGTGCACCACGGCGAAGCCCGGACTCGTGGCGGCCGCCGCCACCCTGGTACGGACGACCAGCGCGTCCCCCTCCGCCGTCACCGCGTCCGTGCGGTGCCGCATCCGGTGCAGCCCCATCCGCCGCCACTCGGGCCCGCAGCGCTGCCCGGGCTGCCAGGGCGCGCCCTCGTCGTTGTCCGTGGGCGCCCGCCAGAGGTCCAGCCGGGGGCCGGTCACGGGGGAGCCACCGAGACGGCTCAGCACCCCGGTCGTGGCGTCGAAGAGACCCGGACCGAGAACGAAGGACCGGTCCGCGCCCCGCGACGGAGCCGCGCTCGGCTCCCACGGCCGCGGCACCGGAAGCGGCGCGGCCGACAGTTGTCCCCACGCGACCTCGTGCCCGGCCTCGGCCCAGGCGGCGTCCTCGGCCAGCACCGCCCGTACCGTCCACAGCGCCTCGCCGTCCCGTGGGGCGTCCTCGGGCGGCGCGGGGAGCTTCACTTCGGCGCTCTCGCCGGGCAGCAGCGGCGGCACCGCGAGCTTCCCCTCCGCGACCGGCCGGCCCTCCACCTCGTAACTCCAGGGGAAGGCGAGCGCGGAGAGGTCGGCGAAGTCCTGCAGGTTGGTGACGCGCACCGCCCCGGGTGCGCCGTCCGGACCGATCGCCTCGAAGCGGACCGGCTCGATGACCTTCTTGTACTCGATCAGCCCGGGGGAGGGCTCGCGCTCCGGGAAGACCAGCCCGTCGCACACGAAGTTGCCGTCGTGCAACTCCTCACCGAAGTCCCCGCCGTACGCGTGGTACCGGACGCCGTTCGCGGTGTACTGCCGCAGCCCGTGGTCGATCCACTCCCACACGAAGCCGCCCTGGCAGCGCTCGTAGTTCTCGAACAGCCGCTGGTACTCGCTCAGCCCGCCGGGGCCGTTCCCCATGGCGTGCGCGTACTCGCACAGCACGAAGGGCAGGCCGCGGCGCCGGGCATCCAGAGCGGCGTCCGGGAGCGGCTCCTCCGTACGCCGCCCGATCCGTTCGACCTCGGCGTGGTCCGCGTACATCCGGGAGTAGACGTCGGTGTCGGCGCAACTGGCGTCGCCCTCGTAGTGCAGCGGTCGGGAGGGGTCGCGCTCCCGCATCCACGCGGCCATCGAGGACAGCCCGCGCCCGGTGCCGCACTCGTTGCCGAGGGACCACATGATGACGGACGGGTGGTTCTTGTCGCGCTCGACCATCCGGCGGGCCCGGTCCAGCAGCGCCGGCGTCCAGCGCTCGTCGTCGACGGGATTGGCCCGCCAGCCCTGCTGCGCGAAGCCGTGCGTCTCCAGATCGCACTCGTCGACCACCCACAGCCCCAGCTCGTCGCAGAGCGCCAGGAAGGCCGGGGCGGGCGGATAGTGGCTGGTGCGCACGGCGTTGATGTTGTGCTGCTTCATCAGCAGCAGATCGCGCCGCATGAGGTCCGCCCCCACCGCGCGCCCGTGCGCCGGGTCGAACTCGTGCCGGTTGACACCGCGCAGCAGAATCGGCCGCCCGTTGACCTTCAGCAACCCGTCCTCGACGACGACAGTGCGGAACCCGATGCGCAGCGGCACCCGCACCCCGGAGGTGGCCAGCTCCGCGTCGTACAGCCGGGGCGTCTCCGCCGTCCACGGCTCGACCGGCACCGTCAAGCTCTCCCCGGTCGCCAGATCCAGGCCCAGCTCCGGTACGGTCACCCGCCCCGCGGGGGCGCTGTCCACGCGCAGCGTGCCCTGCCCGGTGCGGTGGTCGTACTCGGCGTGCACGAAGGCGTCCCGCACGGCGCCCTCGGGGCGGTGCCGCAGCTCCACCTCGCGGAAGACGCCCGGCAGCCACCACTGGTCCTGGTCCTCCAGGTAACTGCCGGACGACCACTGGTGGACGCGGACGGCCAGGACGTTGCGCCCGGGCCGCAGCAAGGGTCCCGCCTCGAACTCGTGCGGCAGCCTGCTGCCCTTGAAGTGACCCAGCTCGCTGCCGTTCAGCCACACCCGGGCACAGGACTCGACGCCCCCGAAGTGGAGCACGGCGGAGCCCGCCGGCCAGTCGGCCGGAAGGTCGAACGCGTACCGGTGGTCGCCGGTGGGATTCTCGTCGGGCACCCGGGGCGGGTCGACGGGGAACGGATACCCGGTGTTGGTGTACGCCGGGGCGCCGTGCCCCTGGAGTACCCAGTGGCCCGGCACCCGCAGCTCCTCCCATGCCGAGTCGTCGTACTCGGGGCGGGCGAACGTCTCGTCCTCGGTGGTCGCGGCCGGCGACAGCCGGAACCGCCAGGTCCCGCCGAGAGACAGCCGGGCGGCGTCCGTCCCGGGCAGCCAGGCACCGGGCGGCAGACAGCCGCTGCCCGGCGTCACGTCTTCGTAGTACGGCACGTCTTCTTCGGAATGCGGCACGTCTTCCTCGTACGACACCATGCCGCCAGCGAAGCACGCACGCCTCCCGATTGCGACCACATCCGGCTGTTCACCGGATGTGCCCCCGCCGTTCAGAGGAGGCCGTGGCGCAGCGGCCGGGTGCCGTTCAGCACGTACCGCCCGAGGTGCTGCACCTTCCACCGCACGGGGTCGTGCAGCGTATGAGTACGCGCGTCACGCCAGTGCCGGTGCAGGTTCAGGCCGTTCAGCGCCGCGCGGGTACCGGCCACTTCGAAGAGCGCGCTGCCGGCCTCCACCGCCGCCCGCGCGGCCTGCACCTTGGCGGCGGCCACCGCGATGGACGCCTCGGCTGCCGTGTCGTCGGTGAGGCCACCGGCCGCGGCGTCGACCGTACGTGCCGCCTCGGACAGCAGCGCGCCCGCGGCCCGTACGGTCAGCGCCAGCTCGCCGAACTGCTGGATCAGCAGCGGGTCCTCGGCCGCGGTCTCCAGCCCGCTCTCGAACCACGGCCGGCTCTTGGCCCGGACGAACTCCGCCGCCTCTGTGAGCGCACCCTCGGCGATCCCGGTGTCGATGGCCGCGTGCAGCAACTGGGCAAGAGCGCCGTGCAGCTGCGGGCCCCGGAAGGTGAGGTGGTGCGGCACCACACGGTCGCGCGGGACCAGGACGGACTCCAGGCGCACCGTGCCGCTGGCGGTGGTGCGCTGGCCCATGCCGTCCCAGTCGTCCAGGACCGTCACGCCGGGCGCGTGGCGCGGTACGTAGGCGACGTGCAGCTCCTCGTCGGCGCCGCGTGCCAGCACCGGGATCCAGTCGGCGAACAGGGCGCCCGTGGAGTAGTGCTTGGTGCCCTCCAGGACGTACGAGCCGTCCGGCTGCGGTACGAGCCGCGTGCGAATGTCCTGGACGTGCTGGGTGCCCGCCTCCGACTGTGCGTTGCCCAGCCGCCGCCCGGCCAGCACCTCTTCGAAGAAGAACTTCTGCTGCTCCGCGCTCCCCTGGCGGCGCAGCACCGCCACGTACACGAAGTGGCTCTGCGGAATCTGCGCCAGGCTCGCGTCGGCGCTCGCCAACAGCCGGAAGACCCCGGCGAGCGTTTCGGCCGGCACGTCCGCGCCGCCGTGTGCGTGCGGCACCGTGATGCCGAGCAGGCCGCTGTCGGAGAGCCGGTCCAGCTCGAGGCGCGGCAGCCGGCGCTCGGCGTCCCGCCGCGCCGCGCCGGTGCGGAACTCCGCCGCCAGTGCGGCCGCGACCGCCAGCGCCTCCGCGTCGTCGGCGATCACATGGGCGACGGGACCGGTCACGCCGCGACCCTCAGGGGTGCGCGGTCCAGCGCCGCCGCGAACTGGCCGAGCACACCGTCCAGCGCCTCGCGCGTCCCCGATGCCACATGGACGCCGCCGCCCTCCTGGACAGTGATGTCACGGTCCAAAACGAACCAGCCCTGCACAATGTGCGAGGCGCCCATCGAGGACAGCACGGGCCGCAGCGCGTAATCGATCGCGAGGACATGCGCCGTGGACCCGCCGGTGGCCAGCGGGAGCACGGTCTTGCCGGCCAGCGCGTACTGCGGCAAGAGGTCGAGCAGGGACTTCAGCAGGCCGGAGTAGGCCGCCTTGTAGACGGGCGTGCCGATGACGACGCCGTCGGCCTGTTCGACGAGCCGGGTGGCCCGGACGATCGCCGGATGCCCGAAGTCGGCACGCAACAGGGCCTCGGCAGGCAGCGTCCGGACGTCCAGCGGGATCACCTCGTGTCCCTGTGCGGTGAGCGTGGCATCCAGATGGCGCAACAGTCGCGCCGTACGGGACGTGGGGGAGGGGCTTCCGGAGAGGGACAGCACGGTGGCCATGGAGATTCACCTCGGGGTGTGTGGTGGTGCGAACACGTATGAGAGGAGCGGCGGGCCCGCCCGGTTCGGGCCCGCCGCGGTGTGCCTACGAGTACCGGGTGGCGGGCGGCTTACGAGTACCAGGTGGGCTGCGGCAGCTCGCCCGTGAGCACGAAGCGGCCGACCTCGCGGCGCTTGTAGGCGACGGGGTCGTGCAGGGTGTGCGTGCGGATGTTGCGCCAGAAGCGGTCCAGGCCCTCGGCGGTCGCCGTGGACCGCGCGCCGGTCACCTCGAAGATCCGGTTCGCCACTTCCAGGGCCACGTCCGTGGCCCGCGCCTTCACGGCCGCCACCCGCACCTCGTGCTCACCGCGGTCCCGCTCGGTCACCGCATCGGGGTCGGCATGCAGCGCCCAGCCCTCCTCGGCCACCTGGTCGGCCAGCGCCTCGGCGGCCCACAGCTTCGCCGTCAGATCCCCGTACGTGTCGATGACGTACGGCTCGTCGACGGCCCGCTCGTGACCGCCGTGCAGCCACGAGCGGGCCTTGGTACGGGTGTAGGTCCCTGCGGTCTCCAGTGCGCCGGCCGCGATCCCCAGGTAGAAGTGCGCGAACACCAGCTGGATGGTGGGCACGTTGAGCGTGTTGTAGACACGTCGCTGGAACGACTTGTCGATGTAGCCCGCCGCCGCGCTCCACGGGACACGCACCCCGTCGATCGTCACACTGCCGCTCTCCGTGAGCCGCTGCCCGATGTTGTCCCAGTCGTCGTGGAAGGTCAGGCCCGCGCTGTCGGACGGCACGATGGCGAAGACATGGTCGCCCTCGGGGTTGTCGGGCCCCACGCTGCCCTCCAGGACGCCCTCCAGCACGGTGACGTCGGAGACCCTGCTCCCGGTGGAGAAGGATTTCCGCCCGGTGAACGTCAAGGTGTCGCCCTCGTCCCGTACGACGACGTCTTGATCGCGCGGGTTCACGGCGCCCCCGAAGAACCAGCGGTTGCGGGCGGCCTCGGCCTCCACGTGCTCCCACTGCTCCTGAGTGCCGACCAGCCGGGCCGCCCAGTTCCACAGGTAGTGGTAGCCGAGCAGCTGGCCGATCGACCCGTCGGCCTTGGCGACCTCGCGCACCACCCGGTACGCGGTCGGCCAGTCCTGACCGCCCCCGCCGTGCTCGACCGGGCCCAGCAGGGTGACCAGTCCGGAGTCCTTGAGCAGCCGGACCTCGTCGTACGGGGTGGCGCCGGCCCGGTCCCGGGCGGCGGCGTCCGTCGCGAGGACGGCGGCGACCTCGGCGGCGCGGTCGACCCAGGCGTCGGAGGTGGCGGGTGCGGGGCGGTGCTGCCAGTCGGTGTGCGCGGCGGTGCTCATACCAGTGCTCCTTCGGAAAGGTTCTCGTCCTGGGCTTCCAGTTCGCGTACGAGCGGCAGCACCCGCTCGCCGAAGTACTCGACCTCTTCCAGGTAGTGCAGAAAGCCGAGCAGGAAGAGATCGACGCCGAGCCGCTTGTAGGCGACGATGCGCTCGGCGATCTGCTCCGGTGTCCCGATCAGTCCGGTACGGAACCCGTCGTTGTACTGCACCAGGTCCTCGAACGAGGAGTCCTGCCACATGCCCTTGCCGTCGGCGGTGGAGTTGCCCGCCTGCTGGACCGCCTGACCGAACCCGCGGACCGCCTGAGCGTCCGCCTGAGCGACGATCTCGCGCAGGACCTCCCGGGCCTCCTTCTCGGTGTCCCGGGCGATCAGGAAGCCGTTGAGGCCGAATTTCGGCGGCGTACGGCCGGCGGCCGCGGCGGCCGCCCGGACGTCGGTGAGCTGCTCGGTGACCCCGTCGAAGTCCTTGCCGTTGCTGAAGTACCAATCGGAGACCCGGCCGGCCATCGCGCGGGCCGCCGTGGAGTTGCCGCCCTGGAAGATCTCCGGGTGCGGGCGCTCCTCGGTGTTCAGCGGCTTCGGCTTCAGCGAGAAGTCCCGGATCCGGTAGAAGTCGCCGGCCAGTTCGGCGTGGTCCTCGGTCCACACCGCCCGCAGGGCGCGGATGAACTCCTCGGCGCGCCGGTAGCGTTCGTCGTGCTCCAGCCACGGTTCGCCGAGCGCGGTGAACTCCTGCTTGAACCAGCCGCTGACCACGTTGACGGCGAACCGGCCGCCGGAGAGGTGGTCGGCGGTGGCCCCGAACTTGGCGAGCACACCTGGGTGCCATAGCCCGGGGTGGACGGCGGCGATGACCTTCAGGCGCTCGGTGGCGAGCAGCAGTGCCAGGCTGAACGAGGTCGACTCGTGCTGGTTCTCGGCGCCGTAACTGGCCATGTAACGGACCTGGCTCAGCGCGTACTCGAAGCCGTTTTCCTCGGCGAGCCGGGCGAGCTTGCGGTTGTACTCGTAGCCCCAGTCGGTGCGCTGCTCGATGGTGCTGGTGACCAGGCCACCGCTGACATTGGGCACCCAGTAGGCGAACCGCGCCGGGCCGCCGGCGGGTTGTGGAACATGAGCGGATGCGGACATGGAAGAACTCCGGATCGCTGAAAATGGGCAGGCGGAATCACCGGTAGGGGAAATGCGCGGAAAGCCCGCGGAAAGGCAGCGGGAAAAGAGGCCGCGGCGTGCGCGAACAGGCGTGAACCGTTGGGGAAGTGCGGCGCGCGTACGCGGAATTACCGGACCGGTGAGTGTCCGTGGAAAGAGAAGGCGGCGCTCAGGCCGAGGGGCGACACAGGGCGCTGGAGACCCGGACGAGGTCGACGTGGCGCCGCTCCGTCAGGCGCTCTGCCAGGCGATGCGGCAGACTCGCTCGCGGCTTCATCAACACGTCACCTCCCTGCAACATTTCTTCCGGAACAGGCTGCGAACAGCCTCCGGGGCGAGTTTACCGTCAAGTCGCCGGGTCGGTCGATTCGGCGTCCTTTTAGGTGGTGACAGGTTCCCCCGTGAAGTGGTGCCGCGTCAATATCCAGCGGTAGTTCGGCACCGGCTGTCGGGTATGTGGGAATGCTCCCGGTCCACCGAAAGGAAAGCCGCCTGCTGTGGTAGGCGGCCGAACTCCGGAGGGCGCAGGTCTTCGTTACCGAGTGAGGATGTCCGGGCCGAGCGGAGCGCGTTCACGCCACTGATCGATCATGGGGGCCATCATCGGGCCCAGTTCCGGCATCGCGGGCACGACCGCCAGCGCCCCCACCACCTGCAGCAGCCGCGCTCGCTCCATGACGTTCAGCAGCGAGCGGTCCAGGCGGCGGCCGCTCGCGCGCTCGTACTCCGCTGTCGCTCGCGGCGCCACCATGGCCAGGTCCCACTCCACGGGGCCGCGGGTGACATCCTCGAAGTCGCTGAAGAGATGCCCCTCGGAGGTTCGCAGGAGATTGTACGACGGCCCGTCCCCGTGCAGCGGCTGTATGCGGGCCCCGGGAAAGTGGCCGGGCAGGTCGGCCGCGAGCGCTTCGAGGACCGCGTACTCCTGCTCCGCCCGGTCCAGCTCGGCGGTCGTCAGCCCCTGCGGCTCCTTCCGCAGCGCGGCCAGCAGCGGCCCGACGGTGGGCACAACAGGGGACAGCGCGGGCAGCTCGCCCGGATACCGGGCCAGGAAGTCGTGCAGGTGTGCCGTCCAGCCCGTCTGCTCGACGAAGCGGTCCTCCAGCGCCTCCGGACCGGCCGCGAGGGCCTCGCGCAATGGATCCTTCTCGTCGACGAACTCCCAGAAGGTCAGCGATCGCCCGTCGCACGCGACGGGCTCCCGGGGCACCAGCGGGCTGGGCCGTACGACCGGCGCTCCCGCGTCGGCCAGCCAGCCCACCACGTCCAGCTCACGCCGCTGCTTGACCGCCTGCTCCTCGGCGGACACCAGGGCGAGCGACGGTACGCGGACGACCACCGGGTCCGGCGCGAGATGCACCAGTACGTTGAACACGTCGTGCAGGACCCGTGGTTCGTCCGCCCGCAGACCCAGCCGTCGCGCCGCTCTGACCGCGATGCGCACGGCGCGCTCGGCGCGTTCGCTGAGGGGGCCGCCGGAGGAGTCCGAGCTCGGATTCGCCATGGTTCGATCATGACGACCGATGTGGGCGATGTCGACGCATTTTTGGGGAGGGGCGGGCCTTGAGGAGCCGGCCCCTCGGAGTTGCGTAGACCGAGCTTTGGGCCGCGTACTGCCTACCCCGTGTACGTCCCTTCCTCTGCCGCAAGGGACGCGAGCGCCGCTGCCGGGTCCTCGTCCGGCGGCCCCGAAGGCAGCCAGCGGCCCTGCTCCTTTCGGTACGGCCACCAGCGGCCGTCCTGCCCCAGCCGCAGTTGCGCGTCGCCGCCGACGACCGTCCACCGGTTGCGGGTGACCCGGAACCGGGGCCGGTCCGCCTCGTCCGCCCAGGCGGCGGCCAGCCCCGTGGTGGCGCGGGCCAGCGCCTCGGGGGCCGGTGCCCACTCCTCCTCCAGGACCGCGAGTCCGGCCGGACCGCCCTGCCGCCATGCCCGTACGGCCGCCGCCAGGCCCCTGGCGTCCCGCCCCGAGGCCGCCGCGAGCCGTTCGGCGACCGGTGCGGGCGGGCCGGCCGCAGCGAGCCGTACGAGGTCCTCGGCGGGCGTCGGTCCGCTCGCCGGCGGAGTGTCCGCGTGCCAGGCGGACAGCGCCTCGCCGAGCAGCCTCCTGGCCCGCTCCGCGGTGTCCCCGATGAGGAACTCCAGGGCCGGTACGTCGACTCCGAGGGCCGGCGGGGTGCCGCCGCCCAGCGCGGGAGCGGCGCCGGCCTCGCTCACCGGGGGCGGAGGCGGCGGCACCGGCGGCAAGCCCTCTTGGGCCGCGAACGCCTCCGCCGCCGGCACACCGGCATCGGCGTCCGGCGCACCACCTGGCGTGGCGGTGCCCTCGTCGTTCTGATGCGGCGCGTACGCCTGTGCACGCGCCGCACTGCGCGCCTGGAGCTCGCCCAGCAGCTCCTCCTCACCGCGCCCGCGCAACAGGAGCAGTACGAACGGATCCTGGTCCAGCAGGCGCGCCATCTGATAGCAGAGCGCGGCCGTATGGGCGCAGTGGTCCCATGCCTCGCAGCCGCAGGACGGCTCCAGATCGCCGATTCCCGGCAGCAGTTCGACGCCGGCCGCCGCCGCGTCCTCGACGAGCTGCGGCGGCATGTCACGGTCCAACAGCGCGGCGATATGCCCCGCCCGGTCGGCGACCATGTCCAGGAACCGGTCCCAGTCCGCCGCGCCCAGCTCCTGAAGCAGCACATCCGAACGGTGCGCGGTGCGGTCGCGGTCCTGAACGACGGCGGTGATCCGTCCCGGCCTTACGGACACCGCGCCCACCGCCCCCGCACGGGCGTGCCGGCGCCCCAGCTTCAGCTGCGCGACGTCCAGCGCCGTGTCCTCCAGCGCCTTCAGCCATGCCTGCCCCCACCATGTGCGCGCGAAGCCGCCCCCACGGACGGGCGGCAGCGCAGCGAACGTCCGCTCGGGCCGCCCCGTGTGCTCGTCGCCGTACGTGCCATCGGTCTCGTCGTTGAACGCGCCCTCGGCGCCGTGGAAAACGCTCATCGTTCGCCCCCTCGAAGCTCCACCAGGTCCGCCAGTTCCGCGTCGGTCAGCTCGGTGAGCGCGGCCTCTCCCGAGCCCAGTACGGAGTCCGCCAGCCGCTGCTTGCGGGCGAGCATGTCGGCGATCCGGTCCTCCACCGTGCCTTCGGTGATCATGCGGTGCACCTGCACCGGCTGGGTCTGGCCGATGCGGTACGCGCGGTCGGTGGCCTGCGCCTCGACGGCCGGGTTCCACCACCGGTCGAAGTGCACGACGTGCGAGGCACGGGTCAGGTTCAGCCCGGTGCCCGCCGCCTTCAGAGACAGCAGGAAGACCGGCACGTCGCCGTCCTGGAAGCGGCGCACCAGTTCCTCCCGGCGCGCGACGGGCGTACCGCCGTGCAGCAGTTGGCTCGGCACGCCGCGCGCCACCAAGTGCGCTTCCAGAAGCCGCGCCATCCGCACGTACTGGGTGAACACGAGCACCCCGGCCCCCTCGGAGAGCAGCGTGTCCAGCAGCTCGTCCAGGAGCTCCACCTTCCCCGAGCGCTCCGCGAAGCGCCGCCCACGGCCCTGCTCGACGCCGTCCTCCTTCAGGTACTGCGCGGGGTGGTTGCAGATCTGCTTGAGCGAGGTCAGCAGCTTGACCACGAGGCCGCGGCGGGCGAAGCCGTCCGTGCCGGCGATGCCGGCGAGCCCCTCACGCACCACCGCCTCGTACAGCGCGGCCTGCTCCCCGGTGAGGCCCACCGCGCGGTCGGTCTCCGTCTTCGGCGGCAGCTCGGGCGCGATGCCCGGGTCCGACTTGCGGCGGCGCAGCAGGAACGGCCGTACGAGCCGCGCCAGCCGCTCCGCTGCGGCCGGATCGGCGCCGCCCTCGACGGCCTGCGCGTAGCGCGTGCGGAAGCGGCCCAGGGGGCCCAGGAGCCCCGGCGTGGTCCAGTCGAGGATCGCCCACAGCTCGGAGAGGTTGTTCTCCACCGGGGTGCCGGTCAGCGCCACACGGGCACCGGCCGGCAGCGTCCGCAGCTGCCGGGCGGTCGCGGAGAACGGGTTCTTCACGTGCTGGGCCTCGTCGGCCACGACCATGCCCCAGCCCACTCCGGCCAGCTTCTCGGCGTCCACCCGCATCGTCCCGTACGTCGTCAGCACGACCTCGCCGGCCGCGAGATCCGCGAGACTGCGCCGCTCCGCGTGGAACCGGCGTACAGGGGTGCCCGGCGCGAACTTCTCGATCTCCCGCTGCCAGTTGCCCATCAGTGAGGTCGGGCAGACCACGAGAGTCGGGCCCGCGGTCTCGGGTGCGGCCTGGCGATGCAGATGGAGCGCGATCAGCGTGATCGTCTTGCCCAGTCCCATGTCGTCGGCCAGACAGCACCCGAGGCCGAGCGACGTCATACGGTGCAGCCAACCGAGGCCGCGCAACTGATAGTCGCGCAGCGTCGCGGTGAGCGCGGCCGGCTGGTCAGGCGCGTCGTCCCCCGGACGCTCCGGATCGGCGAGCCGGTCGCGCAACTGCCGCAGCGGGCCGGACGCCTGTACCTCCACGCGCTCGCCGCTGCCGCTCTCGACCGCTCCCGTGAGCGCTGCCCCGAGAGCCTCCATGGGCGTGACCTTCCGGTCCCTGCGCTCGTGTGCGGTGCGCAGCGCTTCGGGGGCGACGAGCACCCACTGGTCGCGCAGCCGCACCAGTGGCCGCCCGGCCTCCGCCAACCGGTCCAGCTCCGCCCGGCTCAGCTCGTGCTCCCCGATGGCGAACCGCCAGCTGAACGACAGCAGCGCATCGGCGGACAGCAGCGACGGCAGAGCGGACTCCGTACGGTCCGGCGCCGCCTCCGAAGGATCCGTCGCCTCCGGTGGGCCCACGACGGCACGCGTGGTGAGGCTGCGGGCGAGCTGCTTGGGCCAGTGGACCTGTACACCGGCGGCTGCGAGCGCCCGTGCGCCGGGGCCCAGCAGCTCGCCGATCTCCTCCTCGGCGAGCTCAAGAGCGTCCGGTACGGCGGCGGAGAGCAGCGGCTCCAGCGGTGCCCAGGCGGCGGCCGCCCGCCGCAGCGTCAGCAAGGTGTCCGTGCGGGCGCGCGCACCGAAGGCACGCCCCGCCGGTGAGTCGCCCGCCCACACGTCGGAGACATCGGCGACGAGAGCCGGGTCGGTGAGGCTGTGCAGCTGGAGCACGGCGGAGAAGCGCGCAGGGGCGGGGCCGCCGTCGGAGCCGAGCGCGCCGTCGTGGCCGTCCAGCCCGGCGATCTCGATACGGAGGGACAGGCGCACGCCGGCGTCGTGCCCCGCCGCCACATCGGCCGCCCAGGCCCGCTGCTCGGGGATGTGCTGCGGCGCCTCTGCCGCGTAGGCAGGACTGCCGATGGCCGTCACGGCGGCGGGGGAGCGTGTCAGCCCGTCGGCCACGGCGTCCAGGAAGGAGCGCAGCAGCCGCTCCGGTGCGGGCAGCCGTACCGGGTAGGTCCCCGGGAGCGGTGTGGCGTGTGCATACGGAGGCATCGCGGTGGCCAGCTCCCGTATGCGGGCGCTGTCCTCTGGGTCCAGTGGGCCGCAGCGCCAGGCGTCGTACTCCGCGGCGCTCAGCCCGGGCAGCAGCCTGCCCCGCGCCACGAGGTGCAGCGCGACCACCGAAGCGGCGCCCCAGAAGGCCGCGGCGGGGTGCGCGGTAAGGGACGCGCGCGCTCGGGTCAGTACGGGGAGCGCGGCGGCAACCGGCAAGAAGAGGGCCGGCACCTCCCGGGTGACGACCTGGCCCTCATCGGAGGGCAGGGCGACGGTCAGCCTCTCGGCGGACGCGGCACCCGCGTCGAAACCGTCGAGCAGCGGCTCGCCGTCGGGCCGCCAGAAGGCGAGCCGTCCCCTACGTGGCGGATCACCTGGCACGTACACGGCGGCGCACCGGGAGAGGCCGGAGAGCCGATCGAGGGTGAGCGCAGGAAGTGCTGGCACGTGCCGACGACACCTCAAGTTTGACTACTTGCCTTCGGAGCGGCCGAGGGTACAGCACGATCCGCGCCTGCGTGGAACCTCCGGGGCCGATCCGGCGTTCAATGGAAGACAACGAACGCGGCATCCGCCGCGGAAAGGGCGTGAAGGATGTCCACACGTGCGAAGGTCGCCGTCGGCGGCGTGGCGGCAGGCGTGATCCTGCTGTGGCTGCTGCCGTTCTGGGCGGCGCTGCTGGTCATGATCGGGGTGCCCGCGGTCGCGTATCTGACGCTGGACCCCTCGCAACGGCGGCGGCTGCGCCGCGTCACCCGCAAGGAGCTGGGCCGCTGAGCACCCCGGACGCCGCGACGGTGCGGTCGGCGCCCGGGTGACCCGTGCGCGGGGCCACCGCGGCCCGCGGCACGGCCGTGACGCCGCCGCGCGCGCTGTGCTGCCTCAGGCTGGCCGGGCCGCCATCGCGTCCAGCGACTCCAGCAGTCCGGGAAGCTCCGGGCCGCGGCCCACGGGAAGGACCTCGCCCGGTTCGTCGTCGAGGAGGACGAAGGCGATGTCGTCGGTCCGGGCGACCATGCTCCAGCCCGGCCCGTCCACGCGCAGGGTGCGCGCCTCACCGGCGGCGAAGGACGAACGCACCCGTCCCGGCGGAGGAGGCTGCCGTACGTACTCACGCGCCTCGTCCAGCACCCGCCGCACCCCTGCGTGGGGCTTGGTCCCGGGATCGACGAACGTGACCTCGCCCTCGACCTGCTCGCGCCACGCGGCCCACTGCAGCGCGATCTCGTCCGCTCCGAGGCGCCGTTGGGCCGGCCCCCACTCCAGCGCGTCCGGAGGCGTCAGCGGCTCCGGATCGCCCTCCTCGGGCGCCGGGTCGTGCGGCGCCGGCACCCCGGGCGCCGCCACCGCGAGCGCGAGCGGCCAGCCCGGCAGCGCCGCGACGATGCTGTTCTCGTCGGGGGAGAGGTCGTACTCCATACCGCAGTCCCAGGCGGCTATCGCGCAGGCGACGAGCGAGACGTCCTCCGTCGCGACGGTCCAGCGCGCGCCCCGGCCGTCCTGGCCGAGCACCAGCCCGTAGCCCTCCTCGTACGGCTCCAGGCGCAGCTTGGCGCAGACCTCGGGATAGTCGTCACCGAGCACGCTCGGGAACTGTCCGGGCGTCAGCAGCACCGCGGTCAGTACGAACAGCTGGTCGTCATCGACCTCGCCGATGTCGCTGCCGTCGCCGACGGCGCCCTCCGTCGCGGACACTGGGCCTCCCACTTGTTCGCGGCCCGGGCAGGTGCCGACCGCACAGATCACGTCGTCGGCGCACCTTAATTGGCCGGACAGGCGATTGTCACGGCTCGTGTGCCCGCTCCTGGCGAATCCGGCGCGGCTCAGGCAGCCGGCAGGCTCAGCAGGTCCCTGGCCACTTCCTGCGGCGACTGGCGGCGCTCCCGCGCCAGCGCGATCAGCGCCCGGCACGCCAGTTCGTTGATGCCGAAGGCGAGCGCCTCCGGAGATACCCAGTCCGCGGCCTCGGCGCTGCGGTCCTCGTCCCCTTCGGCGCAGGCCGCCACATGTGTGGCCGCCGCCTCGAAGAGGTTGTGCGCGCCCTTCCTGGCCGGCTCCCGCTCCGGACGTGGCGGCCTCCGTGCGAACAGGCCATGGGCGAGACGGAGCCGGAGTCTGCGAAGGAGGTCGGTCATCATTCCCCCATGCCGTAGAGAAGCGTATGGAGCCTTTCAAGTCTCCACTCTCCCCGTAGGGTTGGACCTTCGGCGACGAAAGGGACGGTGTTCTCATGAGGCGTTACGACTACCTCAAGGAGATTCAGCGGCTGGATCCTGAGCGCGACTTCTTGCGGATCTTCCGCATCACAGTGACGCATGAGTTCCCATGGGACATCACAAGAGCGCTTGAACTCGCCCTTTACCGCACGTATGCGGTACCCAGCATCGGCCGTCTGCTCGCGGAGACCGCGGAGCTGACGGAGCGTACGCAAAAGCGCTACGACGACACCGCGCTCCTTCTGGACTCGGTCGTCGAGCACGGCTTCGAGACCGAGGGCGGCCGCACGGCCATCCGGCGCATGAATCAGATGCACCGCAGCTACGACATCAGCAACGACGACATGCGTTATGTGCTGTGCACGTTCGTGGTCGTACCGAAGCGCTGGATCGACCAGTACGGCTGGCGGCGGCTGAGCGAGCACGAGAAGCGCGCGATGGCGGCGTACTACGGAACGCTCGGCAAGCACATGGGCATCACCGATCCGCCCCGGACCTACCAGGAATTCGAACGCTACCTGGACGACTACGAACATGAGCACTTCGGCTGGGACGAGGGCGGCAGGCGCGTCTCGGATGCCTCGCTCGACCTGATGGCAGGGTGGTACGGGCCGCTGGCCCCCATAGTGCGCGCCGCGAGCAAGGCTCTCCTGGACGACGCCCTGCTGGACGCGTTCCGCTACGACCGGCCGCGCCCGGCTGTCCAGGGCGCCGTACGTGGTGCCCTGCGGCTGCGCGCCAAGGCCGTGCGCCTGCTGCCGCCGCGCCGCACCCCGCACTACGCCCGGCAGAACCCGGAGATCAAGGGCTACCCGAACGGTTACCGCATCGCCGACCTCGGGACCTTTCCCAAGGGCCGGCAGGGCACCGCCGGCTGCCCGGTGCCGCACGCCGCTGCGGAACCGGGCCACCGCTGACGTGCGGTCACCCTCGGCGCACGGCCAGCGCCAGATAGCGCGCGTCCTCGTCCACGTACCGCACGAGGTCCCAGCCGCTGCGCGCCAGCATCGGCCGGAGGTTCGGCTCGGCCCGTAGGTCGTCCGGGGTGAGCGGTCGCCCCTTACGGGCGGCGAGGGCGGCCCGGCCGATCGGGTGGAAGAGCGCCAGCCGCCCTCCGGGCCGTACGACCCCGGCCAGTTCGGCGAGGTCGTGCGGCGGGTCGGCGAGGTGGGAGATCAGCCCGGCCGCGAAGACCGCGTCCAGGACACCGTCCCGCACCGGCAACGCGGACACGTCCGCGAGCAGCAGGGCCGCCTCGGCGCCCCGCCCGGCCCGTACGGCCTCCTCCAGCATCTCCGGCGTGAGGTCGGCCCCGAACACCGTGCCAGAGGGCCCCACGGCGGCGCGCAGCGCCGGCAACGCCCGTCCGGTGCCGCATCCGGCGTCCAGTACCCGGTCGCCCGCCCGCAGGCCGAGCTCCGCGATGCCTGCCGCGAACGCAGGCCCGTCCTCGGGGAAGCGGCTGTCCCAGTACCGTGCCCGCTGCCCGAAGAACTCCCGCACATCGTGCGCCTGGTGGCCGGACCGGTCGTGGGGACCGGCGCCGTCGGCGGGGGTGCTGTCGCTGAATCCGTTCATGGTGACGCATGATCCCCCATCGGCCGGGTCCCGTACGGTTCCGGTCCCGCAATGACCGGAACATCCGTGGGGCGCGCAGGTTCGAGCGCGTGCCGGTCGGGCGTCGGCACCGCGCCGCCAAATGCCAGCACTTCCGGACTGCGCGTCCGGTGGCAGGCCCCGACGCGGCTAGCGTCCCGTGGCCATGGGACACCTGGACCATCCTCCCGGCCCCGAGAGCCCGGATTCGCCGGGCCCACGGGGCCGCGGAGCGCACGCCGAACGGGGTGGTCGCATCCTCCGCCCCCGTAGGGTGCGCACCCGCATCATCTGCCTGCTCACGGCCCCCGTCGTGGCCCTGCTCGCCCTCTGGGGCGCGGCGACCGTCACCGCCGTGCAGGACGCTGTGGCCGCGCGGCAGGCGCAGCGCATCGAGGACGAGGTCCGCGCACCCGTGTACGAGGTGGTGCGCGCCCTCCAGGAGGAACGCCTGGCCGCCATCGTGTATTTGGCGGACCCCACTCAGGCGCGCAAGGACGCCTTCGAAGCGCGCACCGGCGAGACGAAGAAGGCCACCACCCGGTTGCGGCAGGACGGGCGGCGCACAGTGGCCGAGGCCGTGCGGCTTCCGGCCCGCAGGGCCGACCGTCCGACGGACCTCACCACCGCACTCGACGCGCTCCCGGAGCAGCGCCGGCTGACGACGGAGCGCTCCCTCACCTGGCAGCAGGCGTACGGCCCCTACACGGCCGCCATCGCCTCGGCCTTCACCCTCAATGCAGCGCTGAGCGGTCCTGCGGATGGCACCCGGCTCGTTGGAGAATTGGGCCGCGCCCGCGAACTGCTCGCGCAGGAGAACGCCGTCCTCACGGCCGCCGACCTCACCGGAACGCTCGACAAGGAGCGGCAGCGGTCGTTCACCGGTACCGTCGCGGCGCGGCGCCTCATGGAGAGCATCGCCACCGAGGACCTGCCCGCACCCGTGGACGCGGCCTGGAGCACGCTCGCCACCGGCCGCGCTCACGCGGACGTCCGCGCCATGGAGAACGCGGTAAGCGCCGCTACTCCCGGCCGCGGCGCGGCGCAGGCGGCGCCAAGTGCCCGCTGGCGGCCCTCGTACGAGGATCTGCGGCGCGGACTGCACGGCATCGAGAAAGAGCTGGCCGCCGACGCCGTACGCAGCTCTGGCCCGCTCGTGTACGGCGTCTCACCGTTCGCTGTGGCGGCTGTCGGCATCGGGTTCGTCGCGCTCGTCCTCTCCCTGGTCGTCGCCGTACGGATCGGACGCAGTCTGATCAGGGAACTCACCGCCCTGCGTGACAGTGCGCTCGGCATCGCCCGGCACCGACTCCCCGAAGTGCATGCCGGCCGACAGGCCGACACTCTTACCGCATCCGAGGCTCGGCCCACCGTTGACGAGATCATTCAGGTCCGCGCTGCCCTGGACAGTGTGCTCCGGGCAGCGCTGGACGCGGTTGCGGAGCGGGCCGAACGGGCCGACGGCATCAGCGGTGTCTGCGTGAATCTGGCCCGCCGCAGCCAGGTCCTCCTTCACCGTCAGCTCGCTCTCCTGGACAGCATGGAACGCCGCTCCCAGGACCCGGCCGAACTCGGCGACCTCTTCCGGCTCGACCACCTCACCACCCGTATGAGGCGTCATGCCGAGAGCCTGCTCATCCTGTCGGGCGCGGCCCCTGGACGCGCCTGGCGGTCACCGGTGCCGCTCACGGACGTGGTGCGCGCCGCGGTGTCGGAGATCGAGGACTACGCGCGCATCGAGGTGCGGCGCCTTCCCGCGGGCGCGATCCCGGGTGGGGCGGTCGCGGAGCTCACCCACCTATTGGCCGAGCTCATCGAGAACGCCGCACAGTTCTCACCGCCGCACACCAAGGTGCGGGTACAGGGCGAACAGGTCGGCACCGGGCACGTGCTGGAGATCGAGGACCGTGGCCTGGAGGAAGCGGCACGGGACGAGGCGAACCGGCGCATCGAGCAGGCTGCCTCGCTCGACCCGTTCGACGGCGACCGGCTGGGGCTCTTTGTAGTCAGCCGGCTGGCGGCCCGGCACGGCGTACGTGTAGTCCTGCGCGCCTCGCCATACGGAGGCACGACGGCGGTGGTACTCCTGCCGAACACCCTGGTGCACGAGGCCACGCTCCCTGCACGGAGTGCGCCGGTCGGCCCACCCCAGGACGCGCCACTGGAGCGGGTGCGCGCGCACCTCGAACGCCGGACCGGACGCGCAGTGGAGCCGCCGGCAGACGCAGCCGTGACGGACTCGCCCGATGGCGTGGCCCCGCCCGACGGTCCGGACGGGCTTCCGCGCCGCATACGGCAGCGAAGCCTCGCCGTTCAGCTGCGCGAGCCTTCCCCTGCCGTGGGGGACACGTCGCCCGAGGCGGAGCCCGAGCTCGTCCCGGAACAGACACGCACCCGCATGACCGCCTACCGCCACGGCTGGGACCGCGGCTCCACGATGGGAGAACCCTGATGCACGAGGAACGAGCGAGCGGCACACCGCCGCGTCCCCGGAGCGGCCTCGACTGGCTGCTGGACGATCTGGCCGCCCGGGTGCCGGAGGTACGGCATGCCGTGGTGCTCTCCGGCGACGGCCTGGTGACCGGGACCTCGGGCTCGCTCCCTCGGGAGGACGCCGACCATCTGGCGGCCGTCGCCTCCGGGTTCCACAGCCTGGCCAAGGGCACAGGGCGTCACTTCTCTTCGGGAAGGGTGCGCCAGACGGTGGTGGAGATGGACAACGGCGTCCTGTTCGTCGCCGCGGCCGGGGACGGTTCTTGTCTGGCGGTGCTCAGTACGGCGGTGGCCGACATCGGGATGATCGCCTACGAGATGGCCCGACTCGTCCGGCGCGTGGGCGAACACCTGCGTACTCCACCGCGCTTCACCACATGAGCGGCGCAGGTGGCGCGTGATGCCCCAGGACAGCATGTACCGGGCGCAGCCGTGCCGCCGTAGCGGTGATCCAGTTCACCGAATCGCCCCGCGTGGTGACGCAGGAGGGTTTACGGTCCTGACCGTAACTGCCGAGCACCGCACATCGGCCCACCGAACCGCTCCCGTCACACCGTCCGGCACCGGTATGACCGGTCCCCGGCACCCATGAACGCGTCCGTCCCTCACTTGCGCACTTGCCCCGAGTGCGCACACCGCTTCCTGGAGGACAGTACCGATGGTTTCCGCGGATTCCGTGCACCCCGGAACGGTGCAGGACGAGCCCGAGATGGCCCTGAAGATCCTGATAGCGGGCGGCTTCGGAGTCGGCAAGACGACGCTGGTCGGCTCGGTCAGCGAAATCCGCCCGCTGCGCACGGAGGAGTACCTCAGCGAAGTGGGGGAGGGGGTCGACGACATCCGCGGTGTGGTCGGCAAGACCACCACCACGGTCGCCATGGACTTCGGCCGGATCACCATCAGACCGGGCTTGTCGCTGTACCTCTTCGGAACCCCCGGGCAGGAGCGCTTCTGGTTCCTGTGGGACGACATCTCCGAAGGCGCCCTGGGTGCCGTCGTCCTCGCGGACACCCGCCGACTGGCGGACTGCTTCCCCGCGGTGGACTACTTCGAGAACCGCCGAGTGCCGTTCCTCGTGGCCGTCAACTGCTTTCCCGGAACGCGCTCCTACGGCGCGGACGACGTGTCGCGGGCGCTGGACCTGGACGGCGGTACACCGGTACTGCTGTGCGACGCGCGCGACCGGGACTCCGGGAAGGAAGTACTGATCCGCTTGGTCGAGCACGCAGGGCGGATGCACACGGCCCGCCTCCTGGACACCGTGAATCGCCCATAGGCCCCGCGGCCCGCTGCCAACGCCCCAGGCACCGCTTGCGAGCCCCGCATTGCTCGGCCAACTCCTCGCCCATGTACCGCGCGGCAATGCGTGTCGCCCACGCGTGCACCGCCGGGCCGCTTGCCGAGAACGCCGAGGTGAGCGAGGCTGGCACAGCGGTGCGCGACATGTGGCACTGCCGACCGGTAGGTAGCACGGTGTTACGGGGAGGAAGCGGGCATGGCACTGAGCAGCGGACTGGATTGGCTGCTGGACGACCTGACACGGCGCGTCGATCAGGTACGGCACGCCCTCGTGCTCTCCAACGACGGCCTGGTCACCGGGGCGAGCGAAGGGCTGGTGCGGGAGGACGCCGAGCACCTGGCCGCGGTCGCCTCCGGACTGCACAGTCTGGCCAAGGGATCCGGGCAGCAGTTCCGGGCGGGCCGGGTGCGGCAGACCATGGTCGAGTTCGACGACGGGGTGCTGTTCGTGACGGCGGCGGGCGACGGCAGTTGTCTGTGCGTGCTGGCCGAGGCCGACTCCGACCTGGGTCAGATCGCGTACGAAATGACGTTGTTGGTGAACCGGGTCGGGGAACATCTCGGCGTCGCGGTGCGCCAGCCGCAAAGTTATCCACAGGTCTGAGGCGGGGGTTGACCCGCTGTCACACTCCGCGGCTACAGTCGTGACTGTCAGTGATTGGACTGTAGCGGGGGAGTGCGACATGACCGCGATGTACGACGGTTCCGAGACGCTCGCGATGGGGCGGGCGGCTCGTGAACTTGGACTCAAAACAGGGGAGTTCGAGCTCGCCACGCAGCTCGACGAAGTGATGACGGTCCTGCCGGGGCCGGGCGGCGCGCCCGGCCGGCGGCGGGTGCCGGCGGCGGAGGTCGAGCGGCTGCGGGAGGAAGAGGGATTCCCGGACACGTTGCGTGAGCGGATTCGCGTCGTCAGCGCGAGGGAGGGTGCCGAGCTGCTGGGCATCGCCCCTGGCAGGTTCCTGCGTCTGGCCAGGGCGGGCTGCTTCGGCCCTGTCCGCTTTTATGTGAACCGCTACGGCGCGATTGTGTGGCAGTACCTCGCAGCGGAGCTCCAGGCTTTCGCGGGCAGGGAATGCAGCCTCATTCATGGGCCCACCCCGCCGCCGATGCGCGAGCTGCTGATCCGCGGACAGGACTGGCGGGGCAGGCTGTGGCGGAGTCGGCGGGTCGCCCAGCTCGTGGAGGACGCGGACGGCTCCTGGGCGGTCTCGGCCGTGATCGCCGCCGTACTGCCGCCGGAGGAGCTGGCGTCGCTCGTCCGGGACCCGGCGGAGCGGGCCTGGCTGCGCAAGCTGAGGCCCCGCCTGTCGTCGGTCGGGGGGAACTCGACCCGCACCCGTGAGGCGGTCGAACGCGCCGAGACGGCCGAGGAGCTCGATGAGGTGATGTGGTACCGCATCAGCCTCTCCCGGCAGCTGGACGCAGCCCGCGAGGAACACCCGGCACCGGTCCTGTCCCACCCCGGCGCCGCCCCTTCGCGCCCGGCCTTCGACGAACCCCGCCTTCTCCAGACGTATGGGGAAGAGCGCGATGCGGCAACGGGCCCTGTGACCGCCGGCCCTGCCACTGCGAGCCCCGCGACGGCGAGCCGCGGGGGAGCGACGGATCGCGGCGACGCGTCATCTCCCGCCGGCCCCACCGAAGCGCCGACCCACGAGCTCGCCGGTCCCAACGGTTCCGGTGGAGTGCCGAGCGACGAGGCCGCCGCGCCCCGCGGCCCTGATGAAGCGCCGCCCCACGAGGAATCCGCGCCCAACAGCCCCGACGGGGTGCCGAGCGGAGACGGAACCATGCCCCACGGTCCCGGTGGAGCACTCGCTCCCGAGGCAGCCGCGCGCCGCGCTCGCCTCATCCGCGCACGGACAGGCACCCCGACAACCTCCCGTACTCGGCCGAGGACAGCGGCTACCGGCGGCGTTCCGCCACGGTCCGGCACCGACAGGCCCGGCTCGTTGTTCGCCCGGCGACGGGCCGGAAGGACCGGCGAGGCAGCCGCGTCGTCCCCGGCCCGACCGTCGACCGATCGGCCCGGCGCGCCCTCACCCGGCCGCGGCCGAGGCCCCGCCGGTCGCTCTCGCCCTCAGTCGCCGAGCTTGCGGAAGAGTCCTTCCTGGACGACCGAGACGAGCAGCCTGCCCTCGCGGTCGTAGATACGGCCACGGGCCAGGCCCCGGCCGCCGGTGGCGATCGGCGACTCCTGGTCGTAGAGGAACCACTCGTCCGCGCGGAACGGCCGGTGGAACCACATCGCGTGATCGAGCGACGCCATGTCGAACCCGCGCGGACCCCACAGGGGCTCGACCGGGATGCGCACGGCATCCAGCAGCGTCATGTCGCTGGCGTACGTCAGCGCGCAGGTGTGGACGAGCGGGTCGTCACCCAGCGGCCCGACCGCCCGCATCCACACGGCACTGCGCGGCTCCGCACCCTCGATCTCCTCCGGCTTCCACCGCAGGCGGTCGACGTAGCGAATATCGAATGGCTGGCGGCGGGCCATTCGTTCCAGCGCCTCCGGCAGTCCGCCGAGGTGCTCGCGGACCTCCTCGGCGACCGTCGGGAGGGTCTCCGGTGCCGGTACCTCACGGCGCATCGGCAGTTGGTGCTCGAAGCCCGGTTCGGGCTTGTGAAAGGAGGCGGTCAAATTGAAGATCGTGCGCCCCTGCTGGACGGCCACGACCCGGCGCGTGGTGAAGGAACGCCCGTCACGCACCCGCTCGACCTGGTACACGATCGGCACCCCGGGCCGGCCCGGCCGCAGGAAGTACGCGTGCAGCGAGTGGACCGGCCGGTCGCCTTCCGTGGTCCGTCCGGCGGCCACCAGCGCCTGCCCGGCGACCTGGCCGCCGAAGACCCGCTGGAGGGATTCCTGGGGGCTGCGGCCGCGGAAGATGTTCACCTCGATCTGTTCCAGATCGAGCAGGTCGACCAGCTTTTCCGCCGGATTGGTCATCTACGGGCGTCCTTCCTCGGTGTCGGAGAGGAGTCGGGGCAGAGGCGCTCGGCCGACACGCCCACGGTGTGGCCTGAGCAGGCGCCCGCGGTCGGAACCGGGCGGGCGCCCACCATCTGTACCGGGCAGGGTTCCATGGTCAGAGCTGACCCACCGAGGTGACGCGCACGACCGCGCGCCCCTCCTCGTCCGAGGCGGCGAGATCCACCTCGGCGGAGATGCCCCAGTCGTGGTCGCCGTTCGGGTCGGCGAACGTCTGCCGGACCCGCCACAGTCCGTGCGCGGGGTCCTCCTCGATCTGCAGGAGCTTGGGCCCACGCGCGTCCGGGCCGGTGCCCAGGTCTTCGTACTCGTCCCAGTAGGCGTCCATCGCGTCCGCCCAGGCGTCCTCGTCCCACCCGGAGTCGGCGTCCAGCTCGCCCAGCTCCTCGACCTTGTCCAGCGCCGCGAGCTCGACCCGGCGGAACATCGCGTTGCGGACGAGCACCCGGAAGGCGCGGACGTTGGTCGTGACCGGCTTGACCTCGTCCGCGTGCTCCATGGCCTCCTCGGCCGTCTCCGCCTCGGGGTTGGCGAGCTGTTCCCACTCGTCCAGGAGGCTGGAGTCGACCTGGCGGACCATCTCGCCGAGCCAGGCGATGATGTCCTCGAAGTCCTCGGACTTCAGGTCGTCGGGCACGGTGTGGTCCAGCGCCTTGTACGCGCTCGCGAGGTAGCGCAGCACGATGCCCTCGGTCCGGGCCAGCTCGTAGAACGAGACGAACTCCGTGAACGTCATGGCCCGCTCGTACATGTCGCGGATGACCGACTTGGGCGACAGCGGGTGGTCGCCGACCCAGGGGTGGCTGCGCCGGTAGAGGCCGTAGGCGTGGGAGAGCAGCTCGTCCAGCGGCTTGGGGTACTCGACGTCCATGAGGCGCTCCATGCGGTCCTCGTACTCGACGCCGTCGGCCTTCATCTGGGCGACCGCCTCGCCCTTGGCCTTGTTCTGCTGCGCGGCCAGGATCTGCCGCGGGTCGTCCAGGGTGGACTCCACGACCGAGACCATGTCGAGCGCGTAGGAGGGCGACTCGGGGTCGAGCAGGTCGAAGGCGGCCAGCGCGAAGGTGGACAGCGGTTGGTTGAGCGCGAAGTCCTGCTGCAGGTCGACGGTGAGCCGGACGATCCGGCCCTCGGCGTCCGGCTCGTCGAGACGCTCCACGATCCCGCCGTCCAGCAGCGAGCGGTAGATGGCGATGGCCCGCCGGATGTGCCGCAGCTGGTTCTTGCGCGACTCGTGGTTGTCCTCCAGCAGGCGGCGCATGGCTTCGAAGGCGTTGCCGGGCCGGGCGATGACGGAGAGCAGCATCGCGTGGGTGACGCGGAAACGGGAGGTCAGCGGTTCGGGCTCGGAGGCGATCAGCTTCTCGAAGGTGTTCTGACCCCAGTTGACGAAGCCCTCGGGCGCCTTCTTCCGGACGACCTTCCGGCGCTTCTTCGGGGCGTCGCCCGCCTTCGCGAGCGCCTTCTCGTTCTCGATGACGTGCTCGGGTGCCTGGGCGACGACGAAGCCCGCGGTGTCGAAGCCGGCCCGCCCGGCCCGCCCGGCGATCTGGTGGAACTCCCGGGCCCGGAGTGTGCGCACCCGGCTCCCGTCGTACTTGGTCAGCGCGGTGAACAACACCGTACGGATCGGGACATTCACCCCGACGCCGAGCGTGTCCGTCCCGCAGATCACCTTCAGCAGACCCGCCTGGGCCAGCTTCTCCACCAGGCGCCGGTACTTGGGCAGCATGCCGGCGTGGTGCACGCCGATCCCGTGCCGCACGTACCGCGAAAGGTTCTGCCCGAATTTGGTGGTGAAGCGGAAATTGCCGATCAGCTTGGCGATCTCGTCCTTCTCGGCCCGCGTGCACATGTTGATGCTCATCAGCGCCTGCGCCCGTTCCACGGCCGCGGCCTGCGTGAAGTGCACGATGTAGACCGGCGCCTGGTGCGTCTCCAGCAGCTCGGTCAGCGTCTCCGTCATCGGTGTCGTGCGGTACTCGTACGACAGCGGCACGGGGCGCGTCGCGGACCGGACGACCGAGGTCGGGTTGCCCGTACGCCGGGTCAGGTCCTTCTCGAACATCGAGACGTCGCCGAGCGTCGCCGACATCAGGATGAACTGCGCCTGCGGCAGCTCCAGCAGCGGAATCTGCCAGGCCCAGCCGCGGTCCGGCTCGGCGTAGAAGTGGAACTCGTCCATGACGACCTGGCCGACGTCGGCGTCCCTGCCGTCCCGCAGTGCGATCGAGGCCAGCACCTCGGCGGTGCAGCAGATGACGGGCGCGTCGGCGTTGACGGAGGCGTCGCCGGTGAGCATGCCGACGTTCTCGGTGCCGAAGAGCTTGCACAGGTCGAAGAACTTCTCGGAGACCAGCGCCTTGATGGGGGCGGTGTAGAAGGTGACCTGGTCCTTGGCCAGGGCGGTGAAGTGCGCGCCCGCCGCGACCAGGCTCTTACCGGAGCCGGTGGGGGTGGACAGGATGACGTTCGCCCCCGAGACCACCTCGATCATTGCCTCTTCCTGGGCAGGGTAGAGCGCGATGCCCTGCTGCTCGGCCCAGGTCGAAAAGGCTTCGAAGAGGGCATCGGGGTCGGCGTCGTTCGGCAGATGATCGATGAGGGTCACGCCCCCATACTGCCTTCCTTCACCCCGGAAGCGGGAACCGGCGGGTTCTCTGGTGATCATCGGGCGCTACGCTGTGTCGCCGACCACACGTCACCGGGGCGCGAACACCCGTCGCCGGGACGAGAACACAGACGACAAGGGGTGGGGAACAACCATGATGGGACCGGCGCACTCGCTGTCCGGGGCCGCGGCCTGGCTGGGGGTGGGCGCGGCGGCCGGCGCCATGGGGCACCCGATGCCCTGGCCGGTGGTTGTCGTCGGCGCGCTGATCTGTGCCGGTGCGGCCCTCGCCCCCGATCTGGACCACAAGGCGGCCACGATCTCGCGCGCCTTCGGCCCGTTGTCCCGGGGTCTGTGCGAGGTCGTCGACAACATCTCGGCCGCCGTCTACAAAGCCACTCGGATGAAGGGCGACGCACGCCGTTCCGGTGGTCACCGCACCTTGACCCACACCTGGCTGTGGGCGGTGCTCGTCGGCGCGGGCATGTCGGTACTGGCCGTGCAGGGCGGCCGCTGGGCGGTGCTCGCCATCCTCTTCGTGCACATGGTCCTCGCCATCGAAGGGCTGCTGTGGCGGGCCGCGCGGGTCTCCAGCGATGTACTGGTGTGGCTGCTCGGCGCGGCCTCGGCGTGGATCCTCGCCGGGGTGCTGGACCAGCCGGGGATGGGCTCGCACTGGCTGTTCACCGAGCCGGGGCAGGGGTACCTCTGGCTGGGGCTGCCGATCGTGCTGGGCGCGCTGGTGCACGACATCGGCGACGCCCTGACCGTCTCGGGCTGCCCGATCTTGTGGCCCATCCCGATAGGCCGCAAGCGCTGGTACCCGGTCGGTCCGCCGAAGGGCATGCGCTTCCGTGCCGGCAGCTGGGTGGAGCTGAAGGTCCTGATGCCGATCTTCACCCTCCTCGGCGGCATAGGCGGCCTGACGGCGCTCGGCTTCTTGTAGCCCTTGGGCTTGGCGCCCGCGCCAAACCGGGCGCTCGCGGCATCCCGAGATGCCCGGGGATGTCGACCTACAGGGGCACGCCGGCCTCCACGGGCGTCGCGAGCCGCCCGGGCGACCGTGCCGGCCTCGTCGCCCCGAGCGGCTCTGCCGGGCCGAGTGGCTCCGCAGGGCCGAGTGACTCAGCCGGCCAGAGCAGCTCATTCGGCCCGAGCAGCTCATTCGGCCCGGGCGGGCCGGTCGGTTCGGTCGGCCGACCAGGGCGCCGAACCGCGATCGAGCGGTCTGACGCCCAGACACGTGGTTCCGCCTCCCCAGGCCGGAGTTCCCCGGCCGCACTCCCCGGCGGGCATCGGCCTCCTGAGAGCACGGGCAGGGCGAGTGGATCAGGCGTGCCAGGAGCGCCAGAGGGCGGCGTAGGGGCCGTCGGCGGACACCAGCGCATCGTGGCTGCCGAGCTCGGTGATGCGCCCGTCCTCGACCACGGCGATGACATCCGCGTCGTGGGCGGTGTGCAGCCGGTGGGCGATGGCGACGACCGTGCGGCCGTCGAGCACCTTGCCCAGCGAGCGCTCCAGATGACGGGCGGCCCGCGGGTCCAGCAGCGAGGTGGCTTCGTCCAGTACCAGCGTGTGCGGGTCCGCCAGGACGAGCCGCGCCAGCGCGATCTGCTGGGCCTGCGCAGGAGTCAGGGCGTGGCCGCCGGAGCCGACCTCCGTGTCCAGCCCCTCTGCAAGCCCACGTGCCCAGCCGTCCGCATCCACCGCGCCCAGCGCGGCCCACAGCTCCGCGTCATCGGCGCCCGTGCGGGCCAGCAGCAGGTTGTCGCGCAGCGAGCCCACGAAGACGTGGTGTTCCTGGTTGACCAGCGCCACGTGGGCACGCACCCGCTCCGCCGGCATCCGGGACAGCTCCGCGCCGCCCAGGGTGATCTCGCCCTTGCGCGGTGCGTAGATACCCGCGAGGAGGCGGCCGAGTGTCGACTTGCCCGCGCCCGACGGACCGACGAGCGCCACACGGCTGCCGGGTCGTACTCGCAACGAGACGTCGTGCAGAACGTCGACACCGGCGCGGTAGCCGAACCGCACCTCGTCGGCGTGGACGTGTCGGCCGTCCGGGGTGATCCGTTCGTCGGCCGCCTCGGGCTCGATCTCCCGTACGCCCACGAGCCGCGCGATCGACACCTGGGCGACCTGCAGTTCGTCGTACCAGCGCAGGATCATGCCGATCGGCTCGATCATCATCTGGGAGAGCAGCGCGCCCGTCGTCAGCTGGCCGAGCGTCATCCAGCCCTGCAGGACGAAGACACCACCGAGCATCAGGACGGCACCGAGGTTGAGAGTGTGCGTCGCGTTGATCACCGGGAAGAGGACCGAGCGGAGATACAGCGTGTACCGCTCCCACTGCGTCCACTCACGGACGCGCTGCTCCGACAGCCGGATGCGGCGGTCGCCGAGCCGGTGTGCCTCGATGGTGCGACCCGCGTCGACCGTCTCGGTGAGCGCGGCGGACACCGCCGCGTAACCGGCGGCCTCGGAACGGTAGGCGCTCGGCGCGCGTTTGAAGTACCAGCGGCAGCCCACGATCAGCAGGGGCAACGGGACGAGTACGGACAGGGCGAGCGGCGGAGCGGTCACGCCGAGCGCCCCGACCAGCAGCCCGACCCAGACCACGCCGATGGACAGCTGCGGCACGGCCTCGCGCATCGCGTTGGCCAGCCGGTCGATGTCCGTAGTGATCCGGGACAGCAGGTCGCCGGTGCCGGCCCGTTCGAGTACGCCGGGTGGCAGCCCGACGGACCGTACAAGGAAGTCCTCGCGCAGATCCGCGAGCATCCGCTCGCCGAGCATCGCACCGCGCAGCCGGACCATCCGCACGAACACCGTCTGGATGACCAGAGCGAGCGCGAACAGCCCGATGGTGCGCTCCAGATGCAGACTGCGCGCGCCGTCGGCGAGGTCCTCCACAAGGCCGCCGAGGAGATACGGACCGACGACCGAGGCAACGACGGCGACGGCATTGACGGTAACGAGGAGGACAAATGCTTTTCGGTGACGACGGATCAGCCCCGCGACGTAACTGCGTACGGTCGCGGGAGAGCCGACGGGGAGAATGGTCGTGGTACGTGCGGCTTCCGGATCGTACTCCGGCGGCGCCAGGCCGATCATGCCGTCTCCTCGATGGAGTCGAGCGCGCCCAAGCGGGCGTGCGGTGGGGTGGCGGGGTCCGTGTCCCGCGGGAGGTCCGCCAGGGCTTCGTGCGAAGTGCCCTGCGCTCCTTCACTCGGATCTGCGCGCGGGCCCTCACCCGGGTCGCCCTGCGGGTCTTCCCGCGGGGCGGGAGCGTCGGCGGCCTGCTTTCGCGCACGTTCCTCGTCGGTCTCTCGGGTGACGACCGAGTGGTAGGCCGGAGAGGAGCGGAGCAGGTCGCGGTGCGGGCCGACCGCGGTGACCTTGCCGTCCGGCAGGAAGACCACCTGGTCCGCGCGGTCAAGTACCAGCGGGCTGGAGGTGAGGACGACTGTGGTGCGGCCGTCGCGGAGGGCATGCAGACCGTCGGCGATCCGGGCCTCGGTGTGCGAGTCGACCGCGCTGGTCGGCTCGTCGAGTACCAACACCTCGGGGTCGGTGACCAGCGACCGGGCCAGCGCGAGCCGCTGGCGCTGGCCGCCGGAGAGGGAGCGGCCGCGTTCGGTGATGCGGCTGTGCATCGGGTCGCCCGAGTCGTCGGTGCCGGACTGGGCGAGCGCGGCCAGTACGTCGGCGCACTGGGCGGCGGCCAGGGCCTGTTCGGCAGTGACGGCACCGGAGGACGGCACGTCGAACAGCTCGTGCAGCGTGCCGGACAGCAGTACCGGGTCTTTGTCCTGGACCAGGACGGCCTGGCGGGCGGCGTCCCGTGGTACGTCGTCCAAGGGGGTACCGCCGAGCTCCACGGAGGGAAGAGCGACGCCCGAGGGAACGGCAGCGTCCGCCGCGGCCTCTTCGCTGCGCTCACCAGCGGCGTCGCCCACGCCGTCCGTACGGCTCGAGACCGCATCGTCCGAGTCGGCACGGTCGCCCATACGGCTCGCGACCGTATCGCTCGCGTCCGCCCGGTCGCTCGACTGGCCCGCGTCGGCCATATCGCCCGCGTCGGTCGCGGAGTTTGCCTTGCCCGGACCGTCGGTGGCGCGCTCGCCCCGGTCGTCCCGTTCGTCCGGCTCGCTCGCCGGATGTCCGCCCAGTCGTTCCGCCAGTCGGCCCGCCGCGTCCGGGTCACCGCAGACCACCGCCGTGAGGCGGCCGGCCGGGGCGAGCAGGCCGGTTGCCGGGTCGTAGAGGTCGCCCCTGAGCGGGGCGTGGTCCGTGATGCGGCCGTCGGTCGGACGGCTGAGCGCCAGGACGCCGGCCGTTCGCTTCGCGGACGGCCGGGCGAAGGAGTATGCCTGGGCAATCTCCTCGAAGTGGTGGAGAGGGTAGAGCAGGAAGGTGACCGCGCTGTACATGGTGACCAGCGCGCCGACCTCGATACGGCCGTCCAGGGCCAGCCGGGCGCCGTACCAGACGACCACGATCAGCAGGAGTCCCGGCAGCGCGATCTGGACGGCCAAGATCAGCGCCCACATCCGGGCACTGCGGACGGCGGCCTTGCGGACGTCCTGGGAGGCGTTGCGGTAGCGGCCGAGGAACAGCTCCTCGCCGCCGATGCCGCGCAGCACGCGAAGGCCCGCGACGGTGTCGGAGGCCAGTTCCGTGGCGCGACCGGCCTTTTCCCGCTGTTCGTCGGCGCGCTGCGTCGCGCGCGGCAGCAGCGGCAGCACGGCGAGCGCCAGTACAGGTACGCCGATCGCGACCACGACGCCCAGCGTGGGCTGGTAGATCACCAGGGCCACGCACACGCCGACCGTGGTCAGCGCGGCGGCCGAGAAACGGGAGATGCCCTCGACGAACCACCCGATCTTCTCCAGGTCGCCGGTGCTGACCGCGACCACCTCGCCGGCCGCGACCCGCCGGGTCAGGGCAGAGCCCAACTCCGCGGTCTTGCGGGCGAGCAGTTGCTGGACGCGGGCGACTGCGGTGATCCAGTTGGTGACGGAGGCGCGGTGCAGCATCGTGTCGCCGACCGCGACCAGTACACCCAGGACCACCATCAGGCCGCCCGCGAGGGCCAGTCCGACGCCGGAGCGGTCGGCGACCGCCTGGACGGCGATGCCCACCGGCACGGGGAAGGAGGCCAGGGCACCGGTGTGCACCAGCCCCCAGGCCATGGCCTTGAACTGGCCGCCCAGTTGCCGGCGGTAGAGCCAGACCAGGAAGCGGCCGCCGGAACGGACGTCGGGGACACCCGGGTCGGTATGCGGTAGATCGCGAATCTGCATGACGTCCAAGCGTTTCGTCGGTTACGGAGCCCGGACACGGAACCCGGACGGGAGTCCGGGCACGGAGCCTGGCCGGAGAGAGCGGGCCGGGAGCCCACCGGGCACGGCAGGCGCGGCGGAACAGGGCAGGGCTGTGCCGCTTGCGCCTGCGACAGGAGCAGGGCAGAGCCATGGAAGATTGGCGTGGAATGGCCGGGATTTTCAATCGTTTTTCTGGCGGAACGCACGGATCGGGCCACGATGTGCGGTCTGCGGGGCTGCGGTCCGCCTCGCCGGATGGGTCAGGAAGGGGCAGTGCGACCATGTGAACCATGCGGAGTACAAGTAAGGCGGCCGTGCTGGTCGCCGCGGGGCTGGTCCTGGTGGCGGGTTGCGGCGGTGCCCAGAACGACGGCAAGGAGGCCGCCGGTCGTGCGGGGAAGCCCAGTGCTACGCCGTCGACGGGGCTGACGCACATACCCGGAGTGGGGGAGAAGCTGCGGTCCCGCATCCCCGCCGATTCCCGGCAGGTCGTCGCGGTTTACGGCGACGGCGAGAACGCCACCACCTCGACGGTCGTGCTGTACACGAAGGGCAGCAATACCGAGGACAAGGGTGGCGAAACGAAGAGCGGTGACGCGAAGGGAGGTGGCGATACCTGGAGTCGGGAGCGTAGTTGGCAGGCGCACAACGGTAAGCGCGGCTGGACGCTGCACCACCACGTGGGGGACAAGCGCAGTCCGGTCGGCGTGTACACGCTGTCGGACGCGGGCGGGGTGTTGCCCGACCCGGGGGCGAAGCTGCCGTACACCGCGTCCGCGGCCTTTACTCCGCCCTCGTACTGGGCGAAGCGGACCCGGCACGACTTCGATTACGTCATCGCCATCGACTACAACCGGGCCAAGGGTGTCTCGCCGCTGGACCCGACCCGGCCCGAGGGGGAGTCGAAGGGGGGCGGCATCTGGCTGCACATGGACCACGGGAGCGGTACGTCCGGCTGTGTGAGCCTGCCCAAGTCCGGCATGCGGTACCTGCTGCGCACGCTCGATCCTGCGCAGCACCCGGTCGTGATCATGGGCGACAAGGCCCATCTGGAGGGATGAGCGCACCCCGGCCGGTGACAGTCTGTTGTACCGGAGGTTACTTGGAGCAAGCTCCAAGATTTTCTTGAATGTAACACCGGCCTCTTCTGTGTGGCATGGGGCTCAGTCATAGTGACGGCCACGGAAAACGGAAGTCCGTTTTCGTATCCCAGAATCCGTCCTAGGGAGTGCCCGTGCCGCACGCCACCGGATCGCTCGCTCGCCGAGCAGGCCGCATGCTGCGCACCAGTCTGTTTACGCAGGTCCTCGTCGCCCTGCTCATCGGAGTCCTCGTCGGACGGCTGTGGCCGGAATTCGGCCCGGCCGTCCAACCGCTCGGCGATGGCTTCGTCCGCCTCATCAAGGCGATGATCGCCCCGCTCGTCTTCTGTGTCGTCGTCGCCGGCATCACCAAGGCCGGTGACCTCAAAGCCTTCGGGCGGATCGGCCTCAAGGCGCTGATCTGGTTCGAGGTGGCGACCACCATCGCGCTCGTCGTCGGCCTGCTCGCGGCCAATGTCTTCGGGCCCGGCATCGGCATGAACGTCGACCCGGCGTCGCTCGACCAGAGTGCGGTGGACGAGAAGACCGGCGGTGGGCATCTGCCGTCCACCTCGCAGTTCATCCTCGAGTCGCTGCCGGACAGCGCGGTCGGGGCGTTCGCCGAGAACTCGCTGCTCCAGGTCCTCGTTCTGTCCTGCCTGGTGGGTGCGGCGCTGTTGCACCTCGGGCAGACGAAGGTGCCGCAGATCCTGCCGTTCATCGAGCAGGCGCAGGAGGTCGTCTTCACGATCGTCGGCTACATCATGCGCCTCGCGCCGCTCGCCGTCTTCGGGGCGACCGCGCACCTCGTGGGGGAGTACGGGCTCGGCGCGATGACGACGTACGCGAAGCTCATCGCGGTCTGTTACGGCGTCGCGCTGGCGTTCCTTCTGCTGCTGGGCCTCGCGCTCAAGGTCGTCACGGGGCTCAGCCTGTGGAAGTTCGCCCGTTACACCCGCGAGGAGCTGTTGCTGGCGCTGGGCACGGGCTCCAGCGAGACGGTGATGCCGCGCATGATGCAGAAGCTGCGTGCCGCGGGCTGCCGGGACGACGCGGTCGGGCTGGTCCTGCCGACCGGTTACTCGTTCAACCTCGACGGTGCGTCGATTTATCTCTCCATCGGCACGCTCTTCATCGCGCAGGCCGTCGGGGTCGATCTGTCGATAGGTCAGCAAATCACCGTTGTGCTGGTGCTGATGCTGACCAGCAAGGGGATGGCGGGTGTGCCCGGTTCGGCGTTCCTGGCGCTGTCGGCGACCGCGTCCGCGCTGGGGGTCATCCCCGCGGCGGCGGTGGCGCTGCTGCTCGGCGTCGACCGGATCATGGACTCGATGCGGGTGGCGACCAACCTGCTCGGCAACTGCGTCGCGGTCTTCGCGGTCTCCCGTTGGGAGGGCGCCCTGGACCGCGTGACGGCGAAGAAGGTCCTCAACGGGGAGATGCCCGCCACGCCCGCCACGCCCGCCGAGCCCGCCGCGTCCGCCGCCTCCCCGGTGCCCGCCACGCCCGGAGCCTCCGCCGCCTCTGGCGCGCCCGCCGTGCCGGGGGAAGCCGCAGCGAAGCACGTCACCGCCGACGCACCCGTCGAGAAGTGACCTCGCGGGGCCCGGCACAAAGCCGGGCCCCGGCGGCCGCCCCGCCGCCGCCCCGCCGCCGCGCCGTCGGCGGCCCCGCCGTCACCCCACCGGCTTCTCCGAGTCCATCCCCGGCCGCGCCTTCTTCCAGTCGCCGCGCGTGAAGTCCGGGATCTCCAGCGGCATGCCGTGCGCCTTGATCGACAGGTCGCTCAGCGGTACGGGTGCGGTCCAGGTCGCGGCGTCGTACACGTCGAAGTCCGGCACCAGCCCCAAGTGCAGGCACTGGGTCAGCCGGAAGACCAGCATGTAGTCCATCCCGCCGTGCCCGCCGGGCGGATTCGCGTGCTCCTTCCACAGCCAGTGGTCCCACTCCGCGAACTCACCGAAGTCGTGCCACTGGTCATCGCTGTGGCCGGGCTCGAGATAGATCCGCGACGGATAGTCCTCGAAGACGCCCTTCGTGCCGCCGAGGCTGTTGATGCGGCTGTAGGGGTGCGGGGTCGAGACGTCGTGCTCCAGGCGGATCACGCGGCCCTTGGCGGTCTGGACGAGGGAGATCGTCCGGTCGCTCTCGATGTACGTCTCCTTCCAGCTCGGGTCGCCGGCCGGCATGTGCTCCTTGCGGTACGCGGCCAGGCCCAGCGAAGGGGTGCCGAAGCTGGAGATCCGTACGGCGCGGTCGCCGCGGTTGACGTCCATGTAGTTCGCGACCGGCCCGAACCCGTGATTCGGGTACAGGTCGCCGCGCAGCCGGGTGTGCCACAGCCGACGCCACGGGCCCTCGTAGTAGTCCGGGTCGAACATCAGGCCGCGCAGGTCGTGGTTGTAGGCGCCGGCGCCGTGCAGCAGGTCGCCGAAGAGGCCCGCGTGCGCCATCCTCAGCACGCGCATCTCGTTCCGCCCGTAACAGCAGTTCTCCAGCTGCAGGCAGTGCTTACGGGTCTGCTCGGAGAGATCGACCAGCTCCCACAGCTCCTCCAGCCGGAGTGCGATCGGGCACTCGACGCCCACGTGCTTGCCGTTCAACATGGCCGTCTTGGCGATCTCGAAGTGCGAGTCCCAGGGCGTGGCGACGTAGACGAAGTCGAGGTCGCCGCGCTTGCAGAGGTTCTCGAAGTCGTCGTCGCCCTTGGTGTAGACGGCGGGGGCCGGCTGGCCGGCGTCGGTGACCTTCTTCGCGGCCTTGGCGGCCTTCTCCTTGACCGGGTCGCAGATCGCCACGACGCGGGTGTTCGGCACGGCGAGGAACAGGTCGATCATGGAGCCGCCGCGATTGCCGAGGCCGACGATGCCGATCCGTACGGTGCTGCGCCCCTCGAAGGGCACGCCGATCATCGTTCTGCCCCGCCGCTTGGGCGCCGCCGCGGTGTCGGCGACTGCACCGGCCGCACCCGCCGCGCCGGCCGCAGAGTTGGCGGCGGTCGGCGTCGCCGCCGATGCGGTGCCCGCGGCCATTCCGGCGAGTCCGAGCCCGGCGCCCGCGGCGCCCGCGGTCCACAGCACCGAACGGCGGCTCGGGCCGGCCCCGTCGGCCGCACCGCTGCCGTCGGCCGAGCCGGCCCCGCCGCCGGCCGTACCAGCGTCACCGTGCTCGTCGTGCGGGTCGTGAGGCTCAGGTCGTGCGTCGTGCATGGGTCCTCCCGGGGTGCGGATGGTGCGCGGCGAATCCGTCCAACCTCGAAGAGGACCTTGGTGGTTGAGACCACTGGGCCACAAGAGGGCTCATTGGACTCCTGGGGCGAGTTCTTGGACTCTTCTCTTGCGCAAGCTTCTGGAAATTCTTGCGTAATGCCTTGACGTGTTCACTTCGTAAAGGCAGGCTCCCTCGCGGAATCCCCCCACGGCGGCCCGGCGCGTGGCTGCCTTCATGGACGCGCCCCACCGCGTCCGTACGGAGAAGGAGCCGCATGCTGCATCAACGATCCCGGATACTCGGCGGCACGCTGGCCGGCGTGCTCGTCGCCGCCGGCCTCGCGACCCTCGCACCCTGGCAGTCCCGGGCCACCCCGCCCGGCGAGAAGACCGTCACCGCCACCCTGTTCGAGCGGCCGTACGCGGATGTCGGCAAGGCCTGCACCGACCAGCTCGGCCCGGCCGGTTACGGCTACGTCGAGGTCTCGCCCGCCACGGAGCACATCAAGGGCGACCAGTGGTGGACGTCGTACCAGCCGGTCAGCTACAAGATCGCGGGCCGGCTCGGCGACCGCGATGCCTTCGCCGCCATGGTCTCCGCCTGCCACGAAGCCGGCGTCAAGGTCATCGCCGACGCCGTCATCAATCACATGTCCTCCGGGTCCGGCACGGGCACCGGCGGCACGCAGTACACGAAGTACAACTACCCCGAGTACTACCAGGACCAGGACTTCCACTCCTGCCGCAAGGACATCTCCGACTACGGCAACCGCGAGAACGTGCAGAGCTGTGAACTGGTGGGGCTGGCGGACCTGGACACCGGCAGCGACGCCGTCCGCACCACCATCGCCAAGTACCTCGACGACCTGCGCTCACTGGGCGTCGACGGCTTCCGTGTCGACGCCGCGAAGCACATGGCGGCCGACGACATGGCCGCGATCAAGGGGAAGATGAGCGATCCGGGTTTCTGGGTCTCCGAAGTCATCTACGGGGGCGGCGAGGCGGTTCAGCCGGAGGAGTACACGGAGATCGGCGATGTCGATGAGTTCCGTTATGGGGGGCACCTCAAGAGTGCCTTCCAAGGGGGCAGCATTGCCCAGTTGAAGTCCGTCGCCGACGGCAAGCTCAGCAGCGGGTCGGCACGTACCTTTGTCGACAACTGGGACACCGAGCGCAACGGTTCGACGCTCACGTACAAGGACGGCGCGACGTACACGCTCGCGAATGTCTTCATGCTGGCCTCGCCCTACGGCTCGCCCAACGTCTTCTCCGGCTACGAGTGGTCCGACAAGGACGCGGGTCCGCCCAGCGGCGCCGACGGCTGGACGGACATGCACGCCAAGCAGGAGATCACCGGGCTGGTCGGGTTCCGTAATGCGGTCGGCGACGCCGAGTTGACCGACTGGTGGGACAACGGGTCCAGCGCGATCGCCTTCGGCCGCGGGGACAAGGGCTTCGTCGCCCTCAACGCAGGCGACGGCGAGCTGTCCGAGACCTTTGCGACGTCGCTGCCCGCCGGTACGTACTGCAACGTCGCAAAGGCCGCGCCGGAGTCCTGCGACGGCAACACCGTCAAGGTCGGCGACGACGGCAAGGCGCAGCTGACCGTGCCCGCGAAGGGCGCGGTGGCCCTGCACGTGGGAGCCAAAAGCTGAGCACGTGGGAGCCAAGCGCTGAGCACATAGGTGCCAAGAGCTGAACACACGCACACGTACGACGCGGCCCGTCCTTCAGGAGGGCCGCGTCGCCCGTTCCAGTTCCAGCAGCACCGAGTAGTACCCCCGGCCCTCCGTCGCGTGGTCCATGCCCACCTCGCACATACGGTTCGCCGACAGGTGCGCGTCGAAATGGCGGGACGTCACTTCGGCCGCCTCCCGGGCCGTCGCGGCCTCGGTCAGCTCCTTGTGCAGCATCCCGCGGTCGCCCGCGAAGGCGCAGCAGCCCGCGTCGTCCGGTACCACGACCTCCTGGGCGCACGCCTCGGCGACCGTACGGAGCTGCGCCTCGTCTCCCAGGTGGCGCATCGAACAGGTGGGGTGCAGCACCGCGGAGTCCACGGTCCGCACCACCTCCAGGTGCGGCAGCAGCTCGTCGGCCGCCCAGACGACGGAGTCCACGACGGTCAGTTCGGCGTGCAGTTGCTTGTTGTCCTCGGTGAGGTACGGGACGACCTCGTGGGCGATGCCGAGCGTGCACGAGGACGCGTCGACGATCAGGGGGAGCCGACCGCCGGCGGTCCAGCCCCAGGCGGCCTCCACGATGCGGTTCGCCATCACGGCGTTGCCCTCGTCGTACCCCTTGGAGTGCCAGATCGTGGCGCAACAGGTGCCCGTGACGTCCTCCGGGATCCAGACCGGCTTGCCGGCCCGCCGGGAGACCGCGACGACGGCCTCGGGGAGGGAGGGGCCCGCGTACCCGTCCGGTTCACCGAAGATGCGGTTGACGCACGCCGGGTAGTAGACCGCGACCGCGTCCTGTTTACGGGTGGGCGGCAGGCGGCGGGCCGCCGCGCCCGGGAGTTCGGGCAGCCAGCGCGGTACGAGATCGGGGCGTACGGCCTTGCGGGCGGCGGCCGTCACGGTCTCCAGCAACCGGTCGCCGATGCGGTCGCTGATCCGGTCCGCCGCGGCGACCGCGAGCCGCGCCGACGCCTCGACCGTCTTGAAGCGCTTGGCGGCGAGCGCGGCGGCCTTCTCCTCGCGCGGGGTGTGCCGCCGGTGCCGGAAGTCCTTCATCATCGCGCCGGTGTCGATGCCGACCGGGCAGGCCAGCTTGCAGGTCGAGTCGCCCGCGCAGGTGTCGATCGCGTCGTATCCGTACGCGTCCAGGAGCGCCCCGGTGACGGGCGAGTCCGGGCGCTGGCGCATCATTTCGCGGCGCAGCACGATGCGCTGGCGGGGCGTGGTGGTGAGGTCGCGGCTGGGGCAGACCGGCTCGCAGAAGCCGCACTCGATGCAGGGGTCGGCGACCGCCTCGACCTCGGGAATGGTCTTCAGGCCGCGGAGGTGGGCCTTCGGGTCGCGGTCCAGAATGACGCGCGGGGCGAGGATGCCGTGCGGGTCGAACAGGTCCTTGATCCGCCACATCAGGTCCGTGGCCCGCGGGCCCCACTCCAGCTCCAGGAAGGGCGCGATGTTGCGTCCGGTGGCGTGTTCGGCCTTGAGTGAACCGTCGAAGCGCTCGACGGTCATCCGGCAGAACTCGTCCATGAAGGCCGCGTAGCGCGCCACGTCCTCGGGCTTCGCCGCGTCGAACGCGAGGAGGAAGTGCAGGTTGCCGTGGGCGGCGTGGCCCGCGACGGCGGCATCGAAGCCGTGTCGGCCCTGCAACTCCAGCAGGGCCGTGCAGGCGTCCGCGAGCTGCGTCGGCGGTACGGCGAAGTCCTCGGTGAGCAGCGTCGTACCGGAGGGCCGGGAGCCGCCGACCGCGGTGACGAACGCCTTGCGGGCCTTCCAGTACCCCGCGATCGTGCCCGGGTCGCGGGTGAACTCGTTGGTGACGGACTCGACCGGCGAGACCAGTTCCAGGTCGCTCAGCACCTGTTGGGCGGCCTCTTCGTACGCTGCCTGACGTTCTTCGTCCGGGGCGCGGAACTCCACGAGCAGCGCGGTCGTTTCCGTGGGGAGTGCCGCCCAGTCGGCGGGTACTCCGGCGACGCGGACCGAGGCGCGCAGCGTGTTGCCGTCCATCAGCTCCACGGCGAGCGCGCCCGCTTCGGTGAAGCGCGGGACGGCGGCGGCCGCGGCCCGCAGATCGGGGAAGAAGAGCAATGCGGTGGAGGTGCAGCGGTCCAGGGGCAGGGTGTCGAATACCGTCTCGGCGATGAAGCCGAGCGTGCCCTGCGACCCGACGATCAGGCCGCGCAGGATCTCGACGGGGGTGGCGCCGTCGAGGAAGGCGTCGAGCCGGTAGCCGTTGGTGTTCTTGAGCTCGTACTTGGCACGGATGCGGGCGACCAGTTCGGGGTCCGCCTCGATCTCCGCCTTCAGGGCCAGCAGCCCGTCGCACAGAGCCGGTTCGGCGTGGGCCAGCTCCTCGTCGGCGGCCGGGTCGGCGGTGTCCACGACCGTTCCTGAGGGCAGTACGACCGTGGCGGAGGCGAGCGTGCGGTAGGAGTTCCGGGTGGTGCCGGCCGTCATGCCGGAGGCGTTGTTGGCGACGACACCGCCCACGGTGCAGGCGATGGCGCTGGCGGGGTCGGGGCCGAGCAGTCGGCCGTGGCGGGCGAGCGTGGTGTTGGCCCGTACGACGGTGGTCCCCGGGCCGATGCGGGCCTGCTCGCCGTTGCCCAGTACCTCGATGCCTGCCCAGTGGCGGCGCACGTCGACGAGGATGTCCTCGCCTTGTGCCTGACCGTTGAGGGAGGTGCCGGCGGCGCGCAGGACGACCTTGCGGCCGTGGCCGTGCGCGTAGGAGAAGACCGCCGAGATGTCGTCGATGTCCTCGGCGAGCACGACCACCTGGGGGACGAACCGATAGGGGCTGGCGTCCGAGGCGTACTTCACCAGGTCGGAGAGGCCGTGCAGTACCTTCTCCGGGCCGAGCAGGGCTGTCAGGTCGCCGCGCAGCGGCTCGGGCGTCCCCGACGCCTGCTCGTCGGCCACCCGGTCGACGGCCGGGCCCTCGGTCGTGGCGGGGCGCAGTACGGTCGGCTCCGGCTCCAGCAGCGGCATGGCTTCTCCTCGTAGGCGGCCCGTCGGTAGCGGCCTATAGGTCCAGCGTCCTTCAGCAGCGCCGCCCCGGCTCGTCGACCAGGGTGGACAGCAGCCCGCCGAGCAGCTCGCGCTGGTCGGCGGTCAATGGAGCCAGGATGTCCTCCGCGGCGGCCCGGCGCGCGCTCCGCAGCGCCCCGAGTGTCGTCCGGCCGGTCTCGGTGAGCTCGATGCGGATGACGCGGCGATTGGCCGGATCGGGTACGCGACGTACGGCGTCGGCCGCTTCGAGCGCGTCCACGAGGGTGGTCACCGCGCGCGGTACGACATCCAGGCGCGCGGCCAGATCGGCCATCCGGGGCGGTGTGTCGGAGTGCTCCACCATGCGGAGCAGCCGGGATTGCGCGGGCGTGATGGCGAACGGTTCGAGGTGCCGCTTCTGGGCGCGGTGCATGCGCCGGGTCAGCCGTACCAGCTGTTCGGCGAGGTCGGTATCGGGGGTAGTACGGGGGCCGGACCGGGGGGATGACATGCCGGGAGAGTATCAGGACAATGTTCATTGTGAGTATAGGTAACAATGGGCTACGCTCGACGGACGCCCGTCCTGTCGGGCCCGAGAAGAGCGGCTCAAGAGCAGAGCCGCGCAGCGTCCCCTCGCCGAGTCGCCCGAAGGAGCTCATTGCGTCCCGACACCATTGACTGGACCCCGCCGCCCAAGGACGAGCAGCAGCCCGTTCAGGTACGGCGGATTCTTCGCCTGTTCCGCCCCTACCGCGGCCGGCTGGCCCTTGTGGGCCTGCTGGTGGCCGCCGCCTCGCTGGTCTCCGTCGCCTCGCCGTTCCTGCTGCGCGCGGTCCTCGACGTGGCGATCCCGGAGCGGCGCACCGGACTGCTGAGCCTGCTCGCCCTCGGCATGATCGTCACCGCCGTGATGAACAGCGTCTTCGGCGTGCTGCAGACACTGATCTCCACCACCGTCGGCCAGCGCGTCATGCACGATCTGCGTACCGGCGTCTACGCCAAGCTGCAGCGGATGCCGCTGGCGTTCTTCACCCGTACGCGCACCGGCGAGGTGCAGTCCCGTATCGCCAACGACATCGGCGGTATGCAGGCGACCGTCACCTCCACCGCGACCTCCCTGGTCTCCAACCTCACCAGCGTCGTCGCCACCGTCGTGGCCATGCTCGCGCTGGACTGGCGGCTCACCCTGGTCTCGCTCCTGCTGCTCCCGCTGTTCGTCTGGGTCAGCCGGCGGGTCGGCAACGAGCGCAAGCGGATCACCACCCAGCGGCAGAAGCAGATGGCCACGATGTCCGCGATGGTCACCGAATCGCTCTCCGTCTCCGGCATCCTGCTCGGCCGCACGATGGGCCGCGCCGACTCGCTCACCGAGAACTTCACCAAGGAATCCGAACGGCTGGTCGGCCTGGAGATCCGCGCCAACATGGCGGGCCGCTGGCGGATGGCCACCATCGGCATCGTCATGGCCGCCATGCCCGCGCTGATCTACTGGGCGGCGGGCCTCGTCCTTCAGCTCGGCGGCCCGGTCTTCTCCATCGGCACGCTCGTCGCCTTCGTCTCCCTCCAGCAGGGCCTGCTGCGCCCGACCGTCTCGCTGCTCACCACCGGCGTGCAGATGCAGACCTCGCTCGCGCTCTTCCAGCGCATCTTCGAATACCTCGATCTGCCGGTGGCCATCACCGAGCCCGAGAAGCCGGTGCGGCTGGCGGCGCCCCGCGGCGAGGTCCGCTTCGAGGACGTGACCTTCACGTACGACCCGGCCGCCGAGCCCACCCTGAACGGCATCGACCTGACCGTCCCGGCCGGCGGCAGCCTCGCCGTGGTCGGCCCGACCGGCAGCGGCAAGTCCACGCTCAGCTATCTGGTGCCGCGGCTGTACGACGTGACCGGCGGCCGCGTCACGCTGGACGGGGTGGACGTCCGCGAGCTGGACTTCGACACGCTCGCCCGTTCGGTGGGCGTGGTCTCCCAGGAGACGTACCTCTTCCACGCCTCCGTCGCCGACAACCTGCGCTTCGCCAAGCCCGACGCGACCGACGAGGAGATCCTCCGCGCCGCGCGGGCCGCCCAGATCCACGACCACATCGCGGGCCTGCCCGACGGCTACGACACCCTCGTGGGCGAGCGCGGCTACCGCTTCTCCGGCGGCGAGAAGCAGCGCCTGGCCATCGCCCGCACCATCCTGCGCGACCCGCCGGTGCTGGTACTGGACGAGGCCACCAGCGCGCTGGACACCCGCACCGAGCACGCCGTCCAGCAGGCCATCGACGAGCTTTCGGCGGGCCGTACGACGATCACCATCGCGCACCGGCTCTCCACCGTTCGCGACGCCGACCAGATCGTCGTCCTGGACGCGGGCCGGATCGCCGAGCGAGGCACGCACGAGGAGCTGCTGGCCGCCGACGGCCGGTACGCCGCCCTCGTACGCCGCGACGCCCAGGAACCCGCGTCGGCGTCACCGTCCCCATCCCCGTCCCCGGGCGGACCGGAACCGCTGTCTCCGTCGCGGGCCGCTTTCTCCTGAGCTCGGCGCAATGCAAGGGCGTGGCCGCGGCGACGGCCTGGTCGACGTACTTGGGCACGCCGTAGAAGTCCATGTGCGTGCCGCCCTCGACCATGTGGAAGGCGTCGAAGTCGCCGCTCTGGGCACCGGCAACAAGATCTTCCACCATCCTGTCGCCGGCACCCTCGTCCTCGACCGGGACACCCTGACCAGCTCCACCGTCCCCGGCCAGCACATCGTCATCCGGACCGCAGAGCCCGACAGCCCCTCAGCACAGGGGCTCCGCCACCTGGCCGGGGAAACAGCCGCGCGGGAGCGGCACCTGATCAGCGGCGAGCGTGCCTGACGAGCGAAAGCCGCCGCTATGCAGGCGTCAGCCGGTACGCGTACGTGTACTCGCGGTCGGCGTGCAGCACGTACTCCTCCAGCGGGGGCGCGCCCCAGGAGTCGTTGCCGCCGACGCCCATCTGGCGGTGGTTGACGCCGAGCACCGTCTCGGGGCGGCGCTTCAGTTCGTACGGATGGCGCGGCCCGTCCAGATCATGCGGCGTGTAGTGGAGCGCACTGATCTCCAGCAGCGGCGCGTCGTCGCCCGGCTCGGCGCGCACGGTCAGCCGCGCCCCGTCCCGGCCGGTCAGTGTGGCGTGCCGGACGTCCACCACGTTGCCGGTCTGCTGCGGCCGGATGTACGGGCCGTACTGGTCGTCCACCGAGGAGCGGTAGCTGCCGACGAACGCGGCGGTGCGCCGGTCCTGGTAGTTCTCGTGCGGCCCGCGGCCGTACCACGAGAGCCGCTCGAAGCCGGCCGGGACCGTCAGGAGCGCGCCCACCATCGGCAGATCGGGAAGGCCGGCGCCCGGCTTCAGGGTGTGCGCGACGCGGACCTCACCGTCGCCGCGCACGGTGAAGACCGTGTGCCAGGTGGAGGCGGCGGGTGAGGTGGGCAGCGTGGCGGTGACCTCGACGGTGACCTCGGAGGCCGAGGGCTGCGCCACCTTCACGGAACCGACCGTCCGCTTCGTGCCCGCATCGCGCCACGTCCGCAGCGACTTCTCGGCGCCGCGGCCGATGTCGTTGTCGGTCGGCCCGCGCCAGAAGTTGGGGACCGGGCCGCCGGCCAGCAGGGTCCGGCCGCGGTAGCGGTAACCGGACAGCGTGCCGGTGGACTTGTCCAGGACCACCTCGACGTCCTTGCCGCTGACCGTGACCGCCTTGCCGGTCTCGGAGACCTTGAGGGCGGGGAGCGAGGACGCCGGAGGGTCGGCCGGGGCCTTCGCGTGCCAGGGCAGCGCCAACTGCTCGGCGGCGACGCTGTGCCCGGCGTCCGCCCATCGTGTGCCGCGGCGCAGCACGAAGGAGAGGTTCAGCCAGTACTCGGCGCCGGGCTCGGGCCGCGCCGGACGCCGGTACGGGATGCGTACGGTGCCGTCCTGGCCCGGCTTGATCCGCGGCGCGGGGAGCGTGCCGTGCTGGATGCGCGCCCCATTACGCGTCACTTCCCAGCGCAGCTCGTACGCGTCCAGACCGAGGAAGAGCTGCTTGTTGGTGATCCGGACGGTGCCGGCGGAGAGGTCGGCCGCGGCCATCCGGACGGCCTGGTAGCACTTCTTGACCTCGTGGATCGCGGGGTGCGGCACGCGGTCCGAGGAGACGATGCCGTTGCAGCTGAAGTTGCCGTCGGTGGGGTAGCCGGGCTTCCAGTCGCCGCCGTAGGACAGGTAGGTGCGCGTGCGGTCGCCGGGGACCGGGAGCCGGATGGCCTGGTCGCAGAAGTCCCAGATGAAGCCGCCGTGCAAGTTGTCGTAGCGCTCGAAGATGTCCCAGTACTCGCGGAAGTTGCCGGTGCTGTTGCCCATGGAGTGCGCGTACTCGCACAGCACGAACGGCTTCGGATTGCCGGACTTCCCGTACTTCTCGACGTCGGCGGGCTTGGTGTACATCTGGCTCTCCATGTCGGCCACGGAGCTCATGCCTTCGTAGTGGACGGGCCGTGAGGAGTCCCGGCCGTGCGTCCACTCCGCCATCTTCTTGAAGTTGTCGCCCTGGCCCGCCTCGTTGCCCAGCGACCAGACCACGATCGAGGGGTGGTTCTTGTCCCGCTCGACCATCGTGCGCATCCGGTCGAGGCACGCGTCGGTCCACTCCGGCAGGCTCGCCGGGAGCCGGTCGCGCACGCCGTGGGATTCGAGGTTCGCCTCGCCGATGACGTAGAGCCCGTACTCGTCGCACAGCTCCAGCCAGCGCGTGGAGTTCGGGTAGTGCGAGGTGCGCACCGCGTTGACGTTGTGCTGCTTCATGATGCGGATGTCCTCGATCATCCGCTCTTCGGGGACCGCCTGGCCGTGGTCCGGGTCGGATTCGTGGCGGTTGACCCCGCGGAAGACGATGGGCACGCCGTTGACGGTGAACTTCCCCGGTTCGCACACGACCGAACGGAAACCGACACGGGTGCGCTGGATGTCAACGGCCTTCCCGTCGGGCCCGGTGAGGGTGACGACGAGGGTGTACAGGTTGGGGTCCTCGGCGGACCACAGGGTGGGCGCCCGGACCATGGCCTCCGGCGCGACCGTGACCTCCGAGTCCTCGCCGAACCGCACCTCGGCGGTGAGGGGGCGGGGGAGTACCGGCTCGCCCTGCGCGTCGTACAGCACCGCCGAGAGCCGGTGGTCGCCGGGCGCGGCCGAGCCTCCGTTGCGTACGGTCGCCGACACCTTCAGCGTCGCGTCCCGGTACGCCGCGTCCAGGTCGGTGTGCACGAAGAGGTCGTGCAGATGCACCTGCGGGACGGAGTACAGATACACCTCGCGGAAGATCCCGGACAGGTCGATCATGTCCTGGTCCTCCAGCCAGCTGCCGTCGGACCACCGGTACACCTCGACGGCCAGGCTGTTCTCGCCGGCCTTGAGCCTGCTGGTGATGTCGAACTCGGCAGGGGTGTAGCTGTCCTCGCTGTAGCCCACCTTCTCGCCGTTGACCCACACGAAGAACGCGGACTTCACGCCCTGGAAGGAGAGCAGGGTGCGGCGGCCGTCCCAGTCCTCGGGGACGGTGAAGGTACGGCGGTAGGAGCCGACCGGGTTGAAGTCCTGCGGGACCTGCGGCGGCTGCGGGTCCTCGTAACCGATCCACGGGTACTTGATGTTGAGGTAGATCGGCTCCGGATAGCCCTCGATCTCCCAGTTGGACGGGACGGGGATGCGGTCCCAGGAGCTGTCGTCGAAGCCGGGGGCGTGGAAGCCCGTCGGGCGCTCGTCCGGGTTCTTGGACCAGTGGAAGCGCCAGGTGCCGTTCAGGGAGCGGTGGTACGGCGATCTCGCGACCTCGCCGGCGAGCGCGGCCGCGGTGCTCGCGTACGGGATCAGGCGCGGGCGGGCGGGCTCCCGGTTGACCTGGAACGTGCGGGGCGCGCCGTTCCACTCCTCGCCCGCCGCCGCTGTGGCCCGTCCGGCCGCGGCGGCGAAGGCACCTTTCTGCGCGCTGAAGGCGGCCCAGCCGGCCAGGGCTGTACCGGTGGAGAGGAACGACCGGCGGCTGAAACGACGCGACGACGACATGCGACAGCTCCGAACGTAAGGCAACAGGAAGCATCAGGATCGAACGCAACCCATCGGCAACACAAGCCTCACGCACGCCATTTCGCTCAGAAAACCACGCACGTGTCACTCAGGACGTCATCACTCAGGACGTCATCACTCAGGACTTCATCACTCAGGACTTCATGAGCACCACCTCCAGCGTCCGCGGCCCATGTACGCCCTCCACCCGGTCCAGCTCGATGTCGCTCGTCGCGGACGGTCCCGAGATCCAGGTCAGCGGGCGCCCTGGAGTCAGCCGCTCCAGCGCCTGCGGTACCGACGCCACCACCTGCTCCGGGACCCGTACGACGCAGATGTGGTGGTCCGGTACGAGTGTGATGCGGCGGCGGCCCTGGTCCGGGCCCCCGTCCAGGACGATCGTGCCGGTCTCGGCGATGGCGACCGCGCAGCCCGTCACCACGCTGTCCACCGCGTCCAGTTCGCCGGGCGTCGTCTCCGGCACGTCCGGCACCACGTCCAGGTCGCAGTCACCCAGCCATTCACGCGGCAGTCTCGCAGGGGCCACCACCGACCGCGACCCCCGCTCGCCCAGCAGGTGCGCGAGCAGGCCCGGCAGCCCGGCGGTGTCGATGTCATGGACGATCGCGCGGTAGTCCGCGAGGTTCTCCGCCAGCAACTGCACGGTGTCCTCCGTGGGGAGCTCGCCGTGCGTCCGCAGATAGTCCCTGGGCACCGCGGTCTCCTCGGGGCCGGAGGCCCGCGGTACGTCCGCCAGCGCCCGGCGCACCCGCGCCAACACCACGTCCCGGCTGCTCACTTCGCGTTCTCCCCACGCTCTTCGCCCCTGGTGCGCTGCCACCAGTCCCGGAACGACTCCGCCGGTACCGGCGGCAGGTCGCGGGTGTCGGACCAGGCACGCCCCGGGCCCGGCAGCCGCCGCGGATGCAGCTTCCGAGTACGCGCCGCCAGCCGCTGGCCCGCGCGCAGTACACCGGGCCGCTCGAACACGAAACCCGCGGCCCGCATCGCCGCGCGCTCCGCCGCATGCCCCTTCGCCGGCTTGATCAGCGTCTTCACCCCGCGCCGCGTGACCTTGCCACCCTCCACGACCCGCTCGCGCAAATGCACAAGCACCTCCGGGATGTCAATCGCGACCGGGCACACCTCATAACACGCCCCGCACAGCGACGACGCGTACGGCAGGGAGGCGTCCAGCGCGCTCGCCGTGCCGCGCAGCTGCGGCGTCAGGATCGCGCCGATCGGCCCCGGGTAGGCCGATCCGTACGCATGCCCGCCGGCCCGCTCGTACACCGGGCAGACGTTCAGACAGGCGGAACACCGGATGCAGCGCAGCGCCTGCCGTCCCACCGTGTCCGCGAGCGTGTCCGTCCGCCCGTTGTCCAGCAGGACCAGATGAAACGTCCGCGGCCCGTCCCCGTCCGTGGTGCCGGTCCACATCGAGGTGTACGGGTTCATCCGCTCGGCCGTCGACGAGCGCGGCAGCAACTGCAGAAACACCTCCAGGTCCTGCCAGGTCGGCACCACCTTCTCGATGCCGACGACCGAGATCAGGGTCTCCGGCAGCGTCAGGCACATCCGACCATTGCCCTCGGACTCCACGACCACCAGCGTCCCGGTCTCCGCGACCATGAAGTTGGCACCGGAGATGCCGACCTTCGCGCGCAGGAACTTCTCCCGGAGGTGCAGCCGCGCCGCCTCGGCCAGCTCGGTCGGCCGGTCGCTGAGCCCGTCCGGCGCGGGCCGCCCCCAACTGCCCATCTCCGAACGGAAGATGTCGCGGATCTCGGAGCGGTTGCGGTGGATCGCCGGGACCAGGATGTGCGACGGACGGTCCTTGCCGAGCTGCACGATCAGCTCCGCGAGATCCGTCTCGTACGCGCTGATGCCCGCCTCCTCCAGCGCCTCGTTCAGCCCGATCTCCTGCGTCGCCATCGACTTGACCTTGACGACCTCGCGCTCCCCGGTGGCCCGCACGAGACGCGTCACGATGCGGTTGGCCTCCGCCGCGTCCGCCGCCCAGTGCACCTGGCCGCCCGCCGCGGTCACCGCCTCTTCCAGCCGCTCCAGATAGTGGTCCAGGTGGCGCAGCGTACGGTCCTTGATCGCGCGCCCCGCCGCGCGCAACTCCGCCCAGTCATCCAGCTCACCCACTGCCCTGGCGCGCTTGTCCCGGATGGTGTGCGTGGCGTACCGGAGATTGGCGCGCAGCCGGGTGTCGCGGGTGGAGCGGGCGGCGGCCGCAGGGAAGGCGGGCATGCCCAGATCGGTAACGCTCACAGCACGTTCCCTTCGCTCACGGGGCATGCGTTCACAGCACGTTCCCCTCCATCGCAGGACGTTCCCTCACAGGACATCTCCCTCCGTACTGGCCAGGATCTCCGCGATGTGGACGGGCCGGACCGTCGAGCCCTGCCGCGAGAGCGTGCCGCCGATGTGCATCAGACAGGAGTTGTCGACCGTGCAGACCGCCTCGGCGCCGGTCTCCTGGATGTGCCGGGTCTTGTCGGCGCCCATCGCGGCGGAGACGGCCGGGTTCTTGACCGCGAAGGTGCCGCCGAAGCCGCAGCACTCCTCGGCGCCCGCCAGCTCGCGTAGTTCGAGGCCCTTCACATGCTGGAGCAGCGTGCGCGGCCGGTCCCCGAGCCCCAGCATCCGCAGGCCGTGACAGGTCGGGTGATAGGTGACGGTGTGCGGGTAGTACGCGCCCACGTCCGTCACCTTCAACACATCGACCAGGAACTCCGTCAGCTCGTACGTCTTGGGCACGGCCTCCGCCGCCGCCTCGGTGAGCGCCCGGCCGCGCCCCTCCGCCGCCGCCCGCTCGCCCAGCCGCGGATAGTTGTCCCGCACCATCGCCGCGCACGACCCGGAGGGCGCCACGACGTACTCGTAGTCGCGGAAGGCCCGCGCGTACCGCAGCGCCAGTGGCTCGGTGGCGTGCCGGTACCCGGTGTTGAACTGCGGCTGCCCGCAGCAGCTCTGCTCGGCCGGGAAGCCGACCTCCACGCCCAGCCGTTCCAGGAGTGTGACCACCGCCCGGCCGGTCTGTGGATACAAGGTGTCGTTGATACAGGTGACGAACAGTGCTACGCGCACGTTGCCATCTCCTTTCGACCACCGAATCGGCTGGCGGCCACCGGCCTCGCGGGGGCATGATCACCTGACGGCTCATCCTGCCCGAGCGGCAGGGCCACGTGAAGGACCCGGGAGCGGAGGCGCATGTCGAACGCGCAGAACAAGATGGCGGACCGGCAGGCGGGGGAGAAGCGGCCGGTGTCCGCGACGCGGCAGCTCGCCGCGGCGTCCGTGGGCAACGCGGTGGAGTGGTACGACTGGTTCTCCTGCACGGACGCTCAGGCAGTCCACTTGAGCGGCTCGTACCTGCGTCGACGCAGGTAGGCATAGATGTATGAGCGATCATTCATGTGCAGGTTTTGCTGGGCTTCGCCGCCTCTGGCCGGGTCGATGCTGACCACTTGCTGACTTACCTGACGCATCGTCAGCGGCGCTGCGAACACCTGGGTTGAGTCCCTGCGAGGTGGAGGTTCTCGCTCTGGGTGGCAGGCGGTCCCGACGAAGCGGTTGCCGGCGGAATTTCGGCCGTGGCGTGTAGTGCTACGCACTTGGAGAGGTTGGCGTGGCGTACCTGCCGCGCCCGAAGACGGGGAGATTCGCAATCATGACAGCTTCCAGAAACGAGCCTGCGCCCGAGAGCGGGCCGCATTCCGCTACCGATGAGGCGTCTCGCGCGGGTGCTGTGACCCCTCCGGCGCGCCCTGTGCGGCAGTTGTTCGCCGCTTCGGTCGGCAATGCGGTCGAATGGTATGACTGGTATACATATACCTTCCTTGCCACGTACATCGGCGCACAGATCTTCCCTAAGAGCGCGTCGAATTCGCTGGTACCGCTGCTCTCGACGTTCGCGGTCTTCGCAGTGGGGTTCTTCATGCGGCCCGTCGGTGGGCTGCTGATGGGTGCGGTCGCCGACCGGCGCGGGCGGCGTGCGGCGCTGACGGTGACGATCCTGCTGATGGGCGGCAGCAGCCTGCTGGTGGGGCTGACGCCGACGTACGCCGCCGCCGGCGTCCTCGCACCCGTCATCCTGGTCCTGGCCCGGCTGCTGCAAGGGCTCTCGGTGGGCGGTGAGTTCGCCGCCTCGACCACGTTCCTCGTGGAGTCGGCCGGCCCCGGGCGACGCGGACTCTTCTCCAGCTTCCAGTACGTCTCGACGACCATCGGGCAGCTCGTCGCGTCCGGCGTCGCGGCACTCCTCGTCGCGAACCTGGCGCCGGCCAGTATGGACGGCTGGGGCTGGCGGGTGCCATTCGTGCTGGGCGCGCTGCTGAGCCTGGTGGGCTTCTGGGTCCGGCGCGGCGCGGAGGAGACACGTAGTGAGGAGCAGGCGAAGGCACCCCGCCCCGGCCTCTTCGAGGCGCTGCGCCGCCATCCGCGCGAGTCGCTGCTGATCTGTGGCATCACCGCGGGCGGCACCCTCGCCTACTACACGTGGACGTCGTACCTGCCGACCTACGCCGAGCTCAACGCCGGGGTGACGAAGTCGGACGCACTGCTGGCGGGCACCCTCTCGCTGGCGTTCTTCGCCGTCCTCCAGCCCATTGCGGGCATGGTGTCCGACCGCTTCGGGCGCAAGCCGCTGCTCCTGATGTTCGGGCTCGGTTTCGCGCTGCTGAGCGTGCCGCTGCTGCGCGCGCTGAACGACTCCTTCGTGACGCTGCTGCTCGTGCAGTGCGCGGGCATGATCCTGCTGAGCGGCTTCACGGCCATCTCGGCGGCGGTGAACGCGGAGACGTTCCCGGCCCGGGTGCGCGCCGCGGGCATCGGCTTCCCCTACTCCCTCACCGTCGCCCTCTTCGGCGGCACGGCCCCCTACATCGGCACGCTGTTCAAGGACCTCGGACAGGCCGGCCTCTTCCCCGTGTACGTGGCCGTGCTGTGCCTGGTCTCCTCGGCCGTCTATCTCCGGTTGCCGGAGACTGCTCACCGGCCCCTGGAGCGGTGAGGACGTGCGGGGCACCGGCTGCTTGGGGCGGCTCTTTCCTGGGGGCGTCGAAGGTGGCGACCTGGGCACCTATGTCATGTACTTCCCCGGACAACGCCGCTGACTTGTGGTTCCGTCTGTTAGCACTCCGCTGACCTGCGGCAACGCCTCTTGCGAAGACTTTCAGGTTCGTGCGCGTCTATGCGGCCGGAACTCCCCACAGTCTCCCCAGCGGGGGCCTTTCTCCCCAGAAACTCCCCAGGGGAGTGGGGAAAGCGGCCCTCTGCCGGGAGTTCCGGCTGTTGTGATTCCCGCGGATGCCGCCGCCGACCTGCGCCGTCACCTCATGGCGGCCCGGCGTGCGGTAGCTGCATCGCGTCGGAACGAGGTCCCGGAAGCCGAGGAACTGGCCCGACGTCCACCCCTGAGACCAGTGCCCACGAAGAAAAAGTGGGATCATTTACACGAGAACTGTGACTATCCCTCCCAAAGGAGGCGAAATGTCTGCCATCAAAGAGAGTGTGGACATCTCCCGCCGGCCCGAAGACGTCTACTCCTACGTGACTGACCCCTCCCACCTCGCCGAATGGCAGGAGAGCGTCATATCCGTGGAGCCGATCGGTGACGCCCCGATCGGCCCGATGACTGTGGGTTCCCGGATGCGCATCACCCGCCGCATCGGTCGTCGGGAATTCCCGATGACCATGGAAGTGGCCGAGGTCGACCCGCCGCGCAGCTGGCACATGCGCGGCATCGACGGCCCCGTCCGAGGTGACGTCCACGGCAGCATCGAACCGCTCGAAGGCGGCACCCGCTCCCGCATGACGATCGACCTCGACTTCGAAGGTCACGGAATGGGGCACCTCCTCGCCCCCCTGGTCGTCCGCCCTCACGCCCGCAAGGAAGTCCCCCGAGACGAACAAACCCTTAAGAACCTTCTGGAAAGCGACCCCGTGTAGGGCCGCCCGGCCGCCCCGGCGGTCAGTAGTGGTGCCGGGCGGCACCTGAAAACGGGGCACGCCCGGCACCGTTGCTGAGTTCATGGATCCCCGGAGTGCGTTGATTCGAGCCGGTGGCTGCGAGTCGGGGGCGATCAGCGAGCGCTCCGAGATGTCGATTGCCGTTGGCGTGTTTGATCAGCGAACAAGCCGCATACGGGCATTTCTCACTAAACTGGACGGGGGATCCTCTTTGGGAGGCACCATGACATTCATGCAGATCATCGACTGCAGGACCATCAAGTTCGACGACATGAACCGGCTCATGGATTCATGGGTCGAAGCGACTCAGGGCAGGCGGACCGCTACGCACTCGGTCGTCGGCCGGGACCGGTCGCAGGCCGATCACTTCGTCGAGATCATCGAGTTCCCGTCGTACGAGGAAGCGATGACGAACTCCGCGCTCCCGGAGACCAACAAGATCTTCGAGGAGATGGTCGCGCTCTGCGACGGGATGCCGACCTTCACGGACCTGGACGTGGTCCGCGACGAGCAGCTCAACAAGGCGACCTGCCGCCGCTTCTTCCAGGAGCTGGCCCGCGAGGGCGACGCCGCCGGGTTCGCCGAGTGCTTCACGGCCGACTATCACGACCACGATGTGGCCAACAAGGAGCAGGACACCCGTGGCGTCGACGGCATGCACGAAGAGGTGCTCGGCTACCGCACCGCATTCCCGGACTTCGAGTTCACCGTCCAGGACCAGATCGCCGAGGGCGACCGGGTCGTGACGCGCTGGACGTGGCAGGGTACCCACCGCGGCGAGATGCGCGGGATCCCGGCCACCGGCAAGAAGGTCACGATGGAAGGCACCACGACCTTCCTGTTCGATGAGCACGGCAAGATCAAGGAAGGCTGGTGGCACTGGGATGTCCTCGGCATGCTCAGCCAGCTCGGCGTCGTCGACCTCCCGAAGTCCGCATAGATTTCCGAAGTCCGCGTAGTCCCGGAACGCACCACCCGCCGTCCGTGTCCCTCAGCACAATAGCCAGGGATCAACGGCCAGGGGCTTGCTGGGGAGTGTCGGGGGCCAGGGTGGTGTGCAGGTGGGGGAGTTGGCCCGGGTCGCGTGAGGGCCACAGTCGCAGTGCGAGGAGCCCGGCCACCAGAGCCGTTGTGCCCAGCGTGAGGACGGCTGGCTGGAGTCCGGTTGCGGCGCCGAGCCATCCGGCGAGCGGGTAGGTCAGCAGCCAGCACGCGTGGGACAGCGCGAACTGTGCCGCGAACGCGGACGTACGCGCTGTGGCCGGTGCGGAGCGGCGGATCAGTCGCCCGGTGGGCATGAGTACTATCGAGCAGGCGGCGCCGAAGGCGGCCCAGGCCGCGAGGAGGGCGGGCCACCGCCAACTGCCGGAATCGGCCGCGGTGATGTCGTCGAGGCCGGTGAAGAGCACGGTGAGCAGCAGGGCGCCGCTCAGCATTACCGCGCGGTCGGATGCGTGGTCGAGTACGCGGGGGAGCAGCAGCACGACGGCCATGGAGCCTGCGCCGTACGCGTCGAGCGCGAGCGGTACCTCGCCGGCGGAACAGCCGAGGTGGTCACGGACGTAGACGACGCTGTTGACGGTGACGACCGCGCTCGCGGCGGCGACGGCCAGGCGCGGCCGCGAGTGCCGGGGAGCACGTCCGGGATGACGGCCTGGAAGGCGGGGGTGAAGGCGGCGGAGGCGGCCTGCAGCACGAAGGCCAGGACGTAGACCTGCCAGGCCTGACCGTCGAACTCGCCCCCGTCCTTCGCCAGTTGGCTCATTGCCCAGGGCATCCGCCGGCGTCTGGGCAACCGGCTCATCCACGACGACAAGATGCCGGTCGTCGACAAGACTGCTCGCTTTTGAGCGGCCGGGCATCGGTCAGTGGAGCCGATCACTCCCGCCGGTCCCGCCTCCGCCGCCCTTCACCCGAGTGGCAGGCGTACCCACTCGAACGTGCCGTCTCCGTCCGTGCGCGCGGGAATGAGGCGCTTGCGCGCGGGAAGGAGGTGCTCTGCGCGGCAGATCGCCGGGCACGGTCGTGCCAGCCACGCCGTCGACGAGCGGACGCGCCGAAGGAGAGAGGCCTATGACAGAAGGCGAACCGGCCACAAAGGACCCGAACAAGGGCTACGTAGCGCTTCTTGGCTGGAGTCTCAACGCAGTGGAGGCCCTCGACCGGTTCGATCGGCGATACGTCGTCGTGGCGCCGGAGTGGGCCGAGAAGTACTGCGTCGAGCACGACATCCCCTACGTGCCATGGGACTTCGAGCGGCTCAACGACCGCTCCTTGGAGATCGCCGAGACTCTTCGGGACGAGGGTGTCGACGTCGCGATCCCGCTGTTCGAGGAAACGGTCGAATGGGCAGGGGCGATCAACTCCGTTCTGCTGAACAACCCGCGTCTGTACGGTCAGGCCATGCTGCTGCGGGACAAGGCGCTGATGAAGCGCCGCGCGCAACTGGGCGGCATCCGGGTCGGAATCTTCGAGGAAGCCCACGACCGGGACGACGTGATCCGCTTCCTCAAGCGCGTCAATCAGACCCTGCTCAAGCTGGACGGTGACCCGAACGACCCGATCCACCTCAAGGCCTTCGACAAGGCAGGATGCCTCGGGCACCGCGTCATCCGCACTCCGGACGAGGTCGACACGATTCCGGATGAGGAGTTCCCGGTCCTCATGGAATCCCATCTCGACGGCTGGGAGTTCGCGGTCGAGGCGTGGGTGCACAACGGGAAGATCAAGTTCCTCAACATCTCCGAATACGTCACGCTGGGTTATTCGGTGTTCGTGCCGGCCACTCCGGAACTGGAGCGGTACCGTCCGCAGATCACGGCGCAGATCGAGAAGCTCATCAAGACGTTCGACATCGAGTTCGGCTTCGTGCACCCGGAGTACTTCGTCACCAGTGACGGCGAGATGTACTTCGGCGAGGTCGCCTACCGGCCACCGGGCTTCAAGGTGTTCGAGCTGCTGGAGCGGGCATACGGGTTCAATGCCTACCATGGGCTGGTACTGGCTTTCGACCCGAAGACGACCGAGGAGGAGATCGACGCCTTCTTTCCGCGCGAGGTCGTCGACGCGTCCGGGGTCGCCGGCTGCTTCGGTGTCTACCCGCGTCGCCGCGTCGTCAGCGACCTGGAGATCCCGGAGGAGACCGAGGACGACGACTACTACGAGTCGCACGACCTCTCGACGCCGCTCGAGGAGACCGTCACCAAGAGGACCGCGTTCGGCACCCACTGGGGCCTGGTGTACTTCTTCGGTGAAGACCCCTACCGGATGCGCGACCTGTTGAAGAAGCAGGAAGAGCTCGACTTCTACGTCTGACGACCCCGTGGACGCAGGAGACCAACCCGAGGGAAACCCTTTGAAACCGACCGTCGACGCCAACGGTGAGGCCACGACGCTGGAGAAGCGCGTGACCTCACTCGACGACGCCATCCGGGCCATGGCCGAAACCCGCGACTTCGGCAAGCACACGAAGCTGCGGCGGGTCCTGGAAGCATTGCGGCGGGTGCTCATGCAGCCGGGCGGCGTCGCGGCGGTCCAGGCCAGGGCGCAGGCCCTGGAGGAAGCCGGGCTTTTCCAGGGGACGGACTGGGCGTCACCGGAGATCCTCATCCCGGCGCTGGCCGGCCCTGGCCTGCACAGCGGAGACACGGACACCGTGGTCATGGAGGCGACCAGCGAGCTGCGGATGCTCGCCGTCGCCCGCGGCGACTACGCGCACCCGACCTTGCCCGCCGAGGACGCCCGCCAGTTCCTGTCCCAGGTACTGGCAACCAACCTGGAGCTGCTGTTCACTCCGCCCAGCGAGGCGGAGCGAACCCGGCAGGGCCGGACCGCACAGCTCATCCGCGACCTGTTCCGCCACCTCGCCGAAGAGGTCGGTTACGACAGTGTCCTGGACAACCTGGTCGACGAGATCTGGCGGATCCTGCGCCAGCGTCCGATCCAGGTCGAGGCGGTGCAGTCCCTCATCACCCGGATCGCGATCCACCGCAACGACCCGGACGTCGCTCTCGGCGTGACGTCGGGGCAGGGCGTCGACCGGCTCATCACGAGCCTCTTCGGGACCACCGAGGCGTGCCGGGAGGACCCGGGCATCGACGTCTTCCGCTCCCGGATCGAGGCGATGGACGCCCCCGGCCTGCAGTACGAGGCGACGGGCTTCGCGCGGGCGATGCACGACACCGGTCTGGTGTCGCCGTACCACGCGGAACTGCTCCGGTACCTCCTGTCCGAGAGCGACTACCTCGTCGGCGAGGCGCTCGGGCTGTCCGACACCGGCCGGAACTGCCTGCTGCGCTACAGCGAACTGGTGCACCGGCTGATCGAGGTGGCCGTGCACCCGCAGACCGCGCAAAGCGTCTACGGGCTGGCGCTGCTGCTCGACCGCGGCATCCTTTACGAGGCGCCGGTGGTGCCCGCATTGTGGCGCCAGCTGTCGCTCGAGCTCTCCCCGGTCGCGCGGGAGCGGTTGACGACGGTTTTCGGCGAGACGCCGGGGCCGCAGGCGCGGCTGGTCGCGGGGGTGCTCTCGATGCTGGGCCAGCCGCTCGGCGTCGGTCAGGGCGACAACCCCACCTGCCAGTCGGCCCGCGCGCTGTCGATGTGGGCCTACAACGACCCGGACTACCTGCTGCAAGTGGTGGTCTGGGCGGCCCGTGACGACGAGATCCTCATGCACTTCGAGGGCCAGCCGATCTCGTCGAAGGACAGCGCGGCCGGAGTCGCGAGCACGCTGCCGATGGACCTGGACCCCGTGTCCCTGCTCGTGGTACCCCACTTGGACCGGATATACGCCGAGATGGGGCGGCGCTGCGCCGCGCGGCCCGGGGACCCGCACCGGTGGGTCAACCCCGAGTTCCACGGCTGGTGGGCGGCCCGTGGGTTCCATATCAATGTCGACGTCGCGACCGGAAACCTGGTCGACCTCGACGGGTTCCTGCGGCAGTTCCACGCCTGCTACCACCCGTCCTACAACGGCGACCAGCCGCTGATCCATCCGCAGCCGGCCGGCGTCGCCGTCACCGACAGCGCGGCCCGCTACGTCGGCTGGCACGCCATCACGATCCTGCGGGCGGCGCTGGATCCACAGGACGTCATGCGGGTGTATTTCTTCAACCCGAACAACGACAGCGGCCAGGACTGGGGCGACGGCGTCGTCGTCTCCACGGCGGGCAACGGCGAACGGTTCGGCGAGGCCTCACTGCCGTTCGACCAGTTCGCCTCGCGGCTCTACATCTTCCACGCCGACCCGCTCGAACACGGCGAACCGGAGCGGGTACCCGCCGAAGACATCACTCGGATCATCGGCTACATCGAACGCAGCTGGGGCAACGACCGACTGCCCGCGGGGATGCTGCAGGCCCACGAAGGACCCACGAGCCTGTGAGCCCAGCACTCCAGATGTAGATCGTGATCTTCATGTCTGGATCGCGGCTCGTCCCTACGCGGAAAATGGGCGCACTTGAGACAGCAACCATGTGACGCGGTGTGAGGCGGCCAGTGGAGGACGGGTGGGGACCGAGGGAGGCACGGGGGCGATCTGGGCCGCGTCGCGGCTGAGCTTCGGAACCTCGGTCCCGTATCGGAGTACGGGAGTTGGGTCGGCCAGGCGTGCGGTGGCGGGCGATCAGGTGGGAAGGGGGGTGAAGTTGGCGTACCAGCGGGAGCAGTAGCCCCGGTTGCCGCCCCAGTCGCCCCAGCGGACTTGGTGACCGGCCAGTTCTGCCTGATGGTCCACCGGGCCGTGGATGTGGTTGACCACGGCGAGTCCATCCGGGGCGTGGGCTGCGCTGAGGCAGGGGCGCTTCTTGGTCTTCCAACCTGCCTGGATGAGGGGGTGGAGGCCGACGTCTTGCTTGGTGTTCCCGTAGAGGTAGGCGTCGCTGCCGGGGGCATAGTCGTGGGCGAGGGCGGTGGCGAAGGCGGTCACCAGCTCGGTGGGGGTGGGGTTGTCGAAGGTGGCGATCCCATGGGGCGGGGCGAATGGGTCGGAGTGCACGGCGATCTTCCAGCGGGCGTCGTCCTCTCCTTCGGGCAGGAAGCCCAGGCGAATGCGCTGATCGGGGGAGGGGACATAGACGTTGGCAACTCGTCGCGGTGGAGCTGGAAGCCGTGATCGATCAGGGGCTGGAGAGCGGGGTCGCCGATGTAGCGGGATCCAGCCAGGTGGATGGGCGTCACGTAGAGGTCGCCGTCGGGGAGACAGGGGATGGGCATGGTGGAACTCCGGCACGAAGGAGTGGCGTTGGTCAGCGCTGTCGGCGCGGGGCGGTAATGATCCGCCGATAGGCGACGTAGTGCAGCTGCGTCTCCTTGCGCACGCCCTCCAACCCGAGAAGGGCCTCATCCAGCCCCTCGTACAGGTCCCGCGCGGGCCGGCGATGGCACGGTACTGCGCTGGACGGCGGCACGGCCGGCAACGGAGGCAACCATCTGCAGAGTGAGAACGTCGTCGAAGCCCCGGTAGGCCAGCAGGTCGATCCGGTGGCCGATCATCTGCACGGCGATCTCGTCGTGGTGCGAGAACGCTCCCGCGATGCACACCAGGCGACCAGGCGAGTGTTGCTCCAATCCACCGACGCCGCCGCACCCGGTATCTCCGTGGCTCGGCCGCTTCTGACCCGGAAGACCTTCAGGCTGCTCATGTTTCTCCCCGACTGCACCGCGCTCACTGGGAAGGGACAATCAACACCCGGAGGCGTTTATTCCGCCAGCTCCGCAGTCGACGAGTACGACGCCGGCCCTTGCTGCGACGGCCGTGATCCGGAGCGCCAGCAGGTACTGGGCCTCCGAGGTCGCCCAGGGGCCGCCCGCACCGGCTCACTTCCGCTCCAGCGGAAGTGAGCCGGTCAAGATCCTGCACCCGGACTGGGACGACGCGTCGTGGGTCAGTGTGCGAGGCAGTGACGCGACCAGTTGGACAAGTCCTAGGAAGTGGGGGGATTCGGGGGTCCCGGGTCTACGGGCGGCTGGAGATGTCGCGTGTCGGTGAAGTGCGGGGGGTGGGGTGGTGGGGGCGGCAGCGGCATGGCGTGCTGGAAGGCACGGCCGCCCGCCACACCGAACCACGCGGTCGAGCGCCGAACGGTCAGCAGGACGAAGACCACGACGCATCCGACGACGGCGAGGGCCGATGTCAGGTAGACGGAGGCGTACGTCCATGGCGGTTGGAGCTCGTCGATGTCCGGAAACGCGTCCCGGTACTGCCCCGCGGCGCCCATGCTCTCTCTCATCCGCCGTGAACTCTCCGCGATCTGTTCCAGCGTGGCTTGCGTCGTCATGGTCACGAAGGCCCGGGCGGCGGCCAGCGGCGCGAGCAGCCCGACAACGACGAGCGTGACGATGCGGGCGCGCGGCCGGGGCAGCCGGAGCGCGAGCGCCAGGACGACCAGAGTCGCGGCTATGGCCACCAGCCCCGCCATCACAATGGCGGTCGGTCCCACGGCGCTACTGGGAAGGCTGGGGAATGCCACTCTGACACCGAACTTGGCGGTCTGCTGCCGCACGGTCCGCATGTAGTCGTCGAGGTGTCCCAGGATCGCCTGGTAACTCAGGACCTCCACGACGGCACCCGCGACCGCGAGGACGGCCAGGCACATCAGCACGGCCATGGCCGTCGTGACGGTGGCCGGCCGGCGGGCGGGCGAGAGGGGTGGCTGTGACTGGGGCTGCTGGGGCGGATAGCCGTACGGCGAGGGCGGATAGGCGTACGGCGAGGGCGGAAAGCCCGGCGGCGGGGGCAAATGGCCTGGCGGAGGCGGCACTTGGCCGGCCGCCGAGGGCGGCGGTGGCTGCACGGGCCGGGGCTGCGGCCGCTGCCGGGCCGGACGGCTGTCGCGGAAGTACCCGTGGGAGGCGGGCAGCGCCAGCAGGGTGACCGAGGCGATCGTCAGCACCAGCATCCCGGTGGTCACGATGCGGGTCATGCCGCCGTACCACGGCACGGGCTCCGAGGCGCTCACCACGAGGAGCGCGACGTCGACGCAGCCGGACAGTCCGCCGACCACCCAGGTCAGCACCCGGGCCGGTTGCCTGCCCCGCCCGTCGAGGAGGGCCAGCAGCGCGCAGCCGGCGCCGAACACGATCGTGAGCACGGCGAACGTGACCAGACCGGCCGCGGCGAGCGTGCCCGCCGACTCGTCCCCCGCCTGCTCGCTCCGGTAGTGGCTGAACTCGGGAACGGCGAAGAACGTGCCGACCGCGGACACCAGGGCCAGCGCCGCCACCCCGGCGAACAGATAGCTCGCCGCGAACACGGTGCCCGGAGGCGTCGGCCGCGGTACCTGCCTCATCGTGGTCACCGGTCAGGCCCCCGTCGGCTTGTTCGCCCGGCGGCGGCGCAGCAGCACGGCGCCCGCAACGATCCATGCCGTGAGAGGCAGGGCCGCGAGCGCGTAGAACAGCGGCTTCGACGTCGCCGGTGTGGGTTCGGCGTAGGCCTCGGGCAGGGGTCTGGAGGTGGTCAGGCCGCCGAGCCACACCTCGCGCTTCGTCCCGCTCGGCGCGTACAGCGCGTTGCGCGCCGAGGCCGCCAGCTCGGAGTGCTCCTTGGCGAACGCGGCAGCGCTCAGCCGGTTCTGGGCGATGCGGGTGAAGTCCACGCCGCCGTAGACGTAGGTCTTGGTATAGACGGTGTTGCCCTCGGTGGTGGTGTGCTTGACCTTGAACTCGCCCTCCCTGTACGAGCGGACGTAGCGATCGAAGACCTCCCGGGGCGTCCATTTCTCCGGGGAGACCCAGCGGCTGATGTCGCCCTTGCCGATCACGTCGGAGTACGCGGTGTGCTTGGTGGCGCCGCGCTTGCGGAACCACTCCGCGGCGACCCGGCTGGCGTACACCCGGCGCAGATCGGCGTACTCGGGCGCGTGGTTCACCGCGTCCTGGACCCGCGGCAGGATCGTCGTGCGGTACAGCTCCTCGTTGTGCCGGGTGGCCGCGTCGTCCCCCTGGACACACTTCGCGGCGCCCTGGGCCTTGACGACGTCCTGCTCCATCTTCACCCGCAAGGGCGCGTCCAGGATGTACAGCTCCTTACCGTTGTCGCGGACGGTGGCCTTGCCGGGGACGATCCACTGCCGCATGGACAGGCAACTGGCATCGCCCTGCAGGGCGTCCCAGAACTTCCGGCCGCCGGCGGTGTCGGGATGGATGAACTTCGCGACCGACTTCTTCATCGCGAGATCGGCCTCCAACAGCACCCGTCCGGCGTCCGTCTTCCCGAACTCGGCGTCGATGATCCGGTCGGGCTCGTCGGGATTGAGGTTCACGGTGAAGGCGGACGGCGGCAGCGCCAGCCAGACGAAGAACGAGTCGGAGGCGAGCCGGGCCGCGCGCCGGCCGCCGAAGGACCGCTCGTCGGTGGTCAGCTTGTCGGCCTTGAAGGCGTACTGCACGCCGGAGCCGTTGTGGTACGTGTCGGATACGTAGCGCAGCTCCAGTGTGGAGAAGTCGACGCCGCCGAGATCGCGTCGGCCGGTCGCCGGGGTGTCACCGTTTCTGGCGAGATCCTCGGCGTGCCAGTCATCGATCAACCCGGTCCGGATCGCGTCCTCCAGCGAGTCGGCCGAACCCTCCAGCGCCTCGGTCATCGGGCTGTCGGCAGGCAACTGTCCGGGGGCGGCCAGCACGTCCGGCGCGGCCGCGCCACCGGCCGGCCCGCCGCGTGGCCCGTCGGGCGGGCCTTGCGGGGTCGGTACGCCGCCTCCGCCCTGGGTGGAGGGTGGCGTGCCGCCCGCGCCGGGGGTGGGCGGCGGCGTGCCGTTCGTGGCGCCCGGCGTCACCCGCTGCCCGAGCGCCGGGAAGTACCTCACGTCCGACTGGACGCCGAACCGCGCCGCCAGCTCCTTGATCATCTCGACCGACTCCGCGTTGGGCCGCTCGCCGAACACGGTGATCAGACGGCAATCGGTCGCCTTGGCGATCTTCATCAGGTCCTCGAACTGCATCCGGCCCTCGTCGGTCAAGACATCCGGGCCGGACTTCATCTCCACGATGATCTTGAGCTTCTCGAAGTCCGCGGCGTCGAGCGGGCGGTCGTCCTTGTGCAGACCCAGGCCCTTGAGCTTCGGCATCAGCTTCCTGGGCACCTTCTTGCCGTACTTCCAGGCTCCCCGCCGCTCCAGCCCTTCCTTCTGGATGTACTCCCGCTTGACCAGCGGCTCGAACCCATAGCCCTTGTGATGGCTGTTGTAGGCATTGATGTAGCCGGCGCGCCACTGCTTCCAGTCCGGTACCGCGCTGCCCTCTTTCTGTACCTTCCAGTGGGCGAACATGAACTTCTTGGTGCCCCAAACGTACTTGTCAGGGCTGTCGATGCGATTCAGTACCCGGTCGGACGGCTCACGGACATCGCTCAGTACGCCGGGCTCCCGAAAGACCTCCTTCTCGAAGATCTTCCGGAACTTCTCCCACGTCATGCCCCTCTTGTTGTACATCTTCCACCGGGCGAACATGTGCTGCCAGGTGCCCCAGGTGTACTTGTCCTTGCCCTCGATGGGGTGCAGGTCCGCCTCTTTGGGCTCGGGTATCGCCTTGAGCCCATCAACGTCCATGTACTGATAGACGCCCCTCAAGTACGTGTCGGCATTCCATTCCACGCCCGGGAGCGGGATGTCCGGAGGAGCGGCGACGGCCGGCGCAGAGGGGCACACGAGAGCGATCAGGCTCACGGCGGCGGCCAGCGTGATCATACGGATCCTGAGGAGCGCTAAAGGCGTCGACACCCCGTCATTGTCTGTACTCGGTCAATAAGGGTCAAGGAGTCGCCGCTCAGCACCCGGCGGACGACCGAGGTGTCCGGGCAGGCACCGCTCGGGTGACGACTTCTGGTCGCTGTCGGTGTGCCCAGGCCGGCACGCCGCGATCAACGCAGACATCCGCCACGTGTAGCAGAAGGGCAGGCAAGCCCTGACCGACGTCGGCTCCCCGCCTGCGTCCGTGGGTGGTGAGTTCGCGGCGACACCACCTTCCTCGTGGAGTCCGCCGGGCCCGGCAGGCGGGGGCTGTTCGCCAGCTTCCAGTACGTCCCCACCTCCATCGGCCAGCTGGTGGCCTCCGGTACCGCCGCCGTGTTGGCCGCGAGCCTCAGCAGGCCGCGGCCAGCCCCGGCCTCTTCGATGAGTTCTACTCGCTGCTACTGGTGCAGTGTGCGGGAATGGTGCTGCTCACCGGCTACACGTCCATCGCCGCGGCGGTGAACGCGGAGGTCTTCCCCGCCCGGGTGCGTGCCGCCGGCATCGGCTTTCCGTACTCGCTCACCGTGGCCCTCTTCGGGGGTACCGCGCCCTATATGGGCACGCTCTTCAAGGAGCTCGGCACCCCGGGCCTCTTCCCCTGGTACGTGGCCGTGCTCTGTCTGCTGTCCTTCGTGGTGTATCTGCGGCTGCCGGAGACGTCGAAGCAGCCGTTGGAGACCTGAGGTCCGCAGTCTCTGCGAAAACGGCGGGCGCCGCTCCTCCCTGGGACGGGGAGGAGCGGCGCCCGGTGATGCGGTTCCGTCAGACGAGCCAGCCCACGAAGTGGATGACGCCGGCCAGCACGTTGGTGAGGAAGTCCATCGGGTTGTTCTCCTTGTACATGGTGCGTTTCTGGGACACGCTGCCGCGCCGGTAAGGGACTTCGGGCGGGAGCGGCGCCGTGACGGTCTGCAGCCCGTCGCTTGCGCCCCGTAAGAATCGCCTGCCTCGGGCAACCAATGAAAGCGCTTTGGGGAGCGATCACGCGTTCTGGGGAACAACCGCTCCCGTGTTCGTGAGTTCGTCTCAGCCGAGGTCCGGCAGGTAGCCGAGGAGGACGTCGGCCGGACCGTGGATCTCCACCCCGCACCGCCGGGAGTCGTCGTCCGAAGAGCCGCGCCCGTCGCCGTGCGGCATTCGACGCCGTGCCCCGTCGCCCCCTAGGGTCGTCCCCTACAACGTGTAGGAGGGAACACGCGCGGTCATCGCCGAGGAGGTCACGTGGGACAGCGCTCGCCGGACACGCAGGGCACGGGACGAGATCCGTTCTTCGACAACGCGAAGCTGCTGGCCATGGTGCTGGTGGTGGCCGGGCACGCCTGGCAGCCGCTCAAGGACAGCCACGCCGTGTGGTCCGGCTATCTGTTCCTTTACATGTTCCACATGCCGCTGTTCATCGTGATCTCCGGCTACTTCTCGCGGAGCTTCGCCTTCAAGCCCGAGCAGGGCAAACGGCTGATCACCGGGATCGCCGTGCCGTACCTCCTCTTCGAGGCCGCGTACTCCCTCTACGGCAACGCCGTCGACGGCCGGCACAACGACCTCAGCCTGCTCTCCCCGTGGTACCTCACCTGGTTCCTCGCGGCGCTCTTCGTATGGCGGCTCACCGCCCCGGTGTGGCGGGCGATGCGCTGGTACGTCGCGGTCGGACTCGCCCTCGCCCTCGCGCTGATCGGCGCGGCCACCCCGTTGAGCGGCGTCCTCAACCTCGCCCGTGTCCTGCAGTTCCTGCCGTTCTTCGTGATCGGCCTCGTGCTCCGCCCCGAGCACTGGCAGCTGCTGCGGGCGCGGTGGGTACGGATCGCCGCCGTACCGGTATTGGCGGGCGGCGCGGTGCTCGCGTACTGGGCCAAGGGCCGGATGACCGCCCAGTGGGCCATGCACAACCACAGCTGGGGCGATCTGCACGTCTCCTGGCCGGTCGGGATGGCGATGACGCTGGGCACCACCGCCTGCTCGCTGGTCCTCGCGGTGGCGTTCCTGGCCTGGGTGCCGCGCCGCCGCACCTGGTTCACCCCGCTCGGCGCCGGGACCCTCTGTGCGTATCTGCTGCACGGCTTCTTCGTGCGCACCGCCGCCTGGGAGGGATGGTTCGACGCGCCCTTCTGGCACACTCCGGCGGGCGAACTGGCCGTCACCGCCTTCGGCGTCGCCCTCGCGCTGGCGCTCACCTCGCCCCCGGTCCGCCGCTTCTTCCGCCCGGTCATGGAACCGCGGCTGGACTGGGCGTTCCGGCTGCCGGCCGGTGCGCGTCGCCAGCAGCGGGACCCGGACCGGGCCCGCGAGCAGGCCCCGGTACCGGCGGGCAGCCACCGGGCTTCCTGAACGTCGGCTCTCAGCCAGTCGTCCCCACATTGCGGCCCGACACCGGGACCTCCAGCGGGCGGGCGAGGCCGATCACGCCCTCGTCGAGGCGCTGGAGGTGGCGCAGGACGCGGTAGGTGACGGTGCCGGAGCGCGGAGTGCCGGTGTCGTCCACGTCCAGTATCGAGGCGATGCTCGCGCCGGCCGTGACCTCGCCCCTGCCGCTCTCCTCCACCGCGCGCGCCACGATGATGTCGATGTTCCGCGCGATGCGCCCGCCGGCCCGCTCCAGCCGCGGATCGGCCGCGACATTCTTGCTGTACGGCACGAGCTCGGCCGTCGCCGCCAGCGAACGGGCGTGGTACGCGCAGGTCTCCAGCAGCGCCACCAGATAGCGGGCGGTCTGCCGGCGGCCCCGCAACGGCGTGATCGGGTGCGTCAGCGGCTGCGTGGAGGCACGCAGATCGTCCAGCGCAGAGTCCAGGTCGCGCGCCTTGTCCAGCAGGTCGGCGGCGGGGCCGCCACTCAGCTGCGCCACCGCGGCCGTCACCACGTCGCGCAGCCGCTCCAGCACCGTGCCCAGCAGCTCGTCCGTGCGGCGGTCGGTGTGCACCGGCAGCACCAGCATGGCGGCGATGATCCCGCACGCCGCGCCGAGCGCCGTCTCCTCGATGCGCAGCACCAGCACGGCCAGGCTGTAGGTGTTCAGCAGCGTGTAGAGCAGGCCCAGCATCGCGGTGACGCAGAAGGACATCAGCGCGTACGACAGCGGCGCCGTGAAGAACATCCCGAAGATGAAGAGCAGTACGAGGGCGAACGCGAGCCAGGTGTTGTTCCCGACGAGCCCCGCGAGCGCGACACCGGCGACCACGCCGAGGATCGTGCCGACAAGCCGGCGGTAGCCCTTGACCAGGATCTCGCCGGTCGACGCGGTGTTGAGGAAGACGACCCAGCAGGTCAGCACCGCCCAGTACCAGCGCTGGCTGGAGAGGAACTCGCCGCCGATGATGGCCAGCGTCGAGCCCACCGCGACCTGGAAGGCCGCCCTGGTGGTGGGGCGCTGCAGGCCGGTGCGCTCGTCGGCGGCCTGCTCGGCCGCCTCCTCGTCCAGCCCTGCCATCGCGACGTCCTCGGCGTCGAACTCCTCACGGGAGCGGGCCGTCGCGGGGGTGTCGTCGGACGCGTCCTGCGGCCCGTCCAGCGCCAGCCGCAGACCCAGCACGGCGCGCGCGGCCTCGCCGATGCCGCGGAAGACGTCCTGGACGGCGGGGGAGGCCGCAGGCAGCTTGTCCTCGTCGCGGTAGCCGAGCAGCCGGTTCCGTACGTGGGCCAGCGCCATGCCGCGGTCGTCGGCGCCGCGGCGCGCGATCAGCAGGTGCAGCGCGCTCAGGTCCCGGCGCAGGGTCCGGGTCGCGGCGTCCTCGCGCGGCAGCCGCTCGGCGGCGACCTGCACCGGCGCGTGCGGCAGATGCAGCGTGATGGTGTCGGCACGCTCGGCGCTGCGCGCGTTGAGCAGGATGACGCCCAGCCGCTCGGCGGCGATCTCGGCGTCCGCGATACGGCGCTGCAGCCGCGCCGCCGTGGCCTCGTCCCGGGTCCCTTCCTCCAGCCGGCCCTGGATCATCAGGGCCGCCTCGTGCAGCCGGGCGGTGCACCGCCGCAGACTGTCCAGGACCTTGTCCAGATCGTCGTCCGTAGTGGCGTCGAGCAGCTCTATCTGCGCCGCCACCAGCTGTGCGAGCCGCGCCCTGAAAGCCTCGCGGAGCCGCCCCAGGGTGCGCTGGGGCGTCTCCGGTACGACGGCGAATCGGACGACCGCGCTGCACGCGAAGGCGACGGCCAGCGTCAGGTACAGCTCCGGCAGCGCGCCGACGGTGGCCTGGACGAACAGCGAGACGAAGTAGACCTGGAAGCCGATCAGACCGAGGGCCGTGCCGCGGTCGCCGAACCGCCGCCCGTACACCGCGCCGAAGATCAGCAGCACGAAGAAGATGTCACCGGCGATGATCCGGGTGTGCAGGAGCGCTCCCAGCGACATCGCGACGAGGGCGACGGGCAGGCCGCACGCGAGCGTGACGGCCTGCCCGCGCCACTCCTTCTCCTTGATCGCGAAGGTGGCGACCATGGCCGCCATCGCGCCCGCCACCATGTGCGTGACATCCGTGCCGAGCAGCGCGAGGACGGCGAGGGCCAGGACGATCGCGCCGACCGTCCGCAGCCCCGCCATCAGCCGCAGCAGTCCCGGGTCGGACGCCGCGAAGCGGTCCCAGGCGCGGACGGAGGCCCGCCGTGTCGCTGCTATCACGCTGCCGTACTCTCCCGATGCTCGCCAAGATCCATCAAGGCATCAGCATCCCATGAGTCACACCCCGGTACCGAGGTCGGTCTGTCAGCCGAGACGGCGGACTCGGCGCGCCGCCGCGACCAGGTGCTCCAGTGAGGTACGGGTCTCCTGCCAGCCCCTGGTCTTCAGTCCGCAGTCGGGGTTGACCCACAGCCGCTCGGCGGGAACGGCCGTCAGCGCCGCGCGGATCAGCGCCTCGATCTCGTCGGTGTCCGGGACGCGCGGCGAGTGGATGTCGTAGACACCCGGGCCGACCTCGCGCGGATACGACGCGGCGGCCAGTTCGCCGGCCACCCGCATATGGGAACGCGCCGCCTCCAGGCTGATCACGTCGGCGTCGAGGTCGTCGATGGCCGGCAGGATGTCGCCGAACTCCGCGTAGCACATGTGCGTGTGGATCTGGGTGTCCGGACGTACGCCGCTGGTCGCGAGCCGGAACGCCTCGGTGGCCCAGGCCAGATACGCCCCGTGGTCGGCGGCCCGCAGCGGCAGCGTCTCGCGCAGCGCAGGCTCGTCCACCTGGACGATCGCGGTGCCCGCCGCCTCCAGGTCGGCCACCTCGTCGCGCAGCGCCAGCGCGACCTGGCGCGCGGTGTCGGCGAGCGGCTGGTCGTCGCGGACGAAGGACCACGCGAGCATGGTGACGGGACCGGTGAGCATGCCCTTGACCGGCCGCCCGGTGAGCGACTGCGCGTACCGGGTCCAGCGCACCGTCATCGGTTCCGGGCGGGACACGTCACCGGCGAGCACCGGCGGGCGGACGTAACGGGTGCCGTAGGACTGGACCCAGCCGTGCTGTGTGGCGAGGTAGCCGGTCAGCCGCTCGGCGAAGTGCTGCACCATGTCGTTGCGTTCCGGCTCGCCGTGCACCAGGACGTCGAGCCCGGCCTTCTCCTGATAGGCGACGACCTCGCGGATCTCCGCCGCGATGCGTTCCTTGTACGCGGCGTCGTCGATGCGGCCGGCGCGCAGATCGGCGCGTGCGGTGCGCAGCGCGGCCGTCTGCGGGAAGGAGCCGATGGTGGTCGTGGGCAGCGGCGGCAGGCCGAGGTGGGCGTGCTGCGCGGCGGACCGCTCCGGGTACGGCTGGGAGCGTCGGCAGTCGGCGGCGGTGACGGCCGCGGCGCGGGCGCGGACGGCCGGGTCGTGGGTGAGCGCGGCGCCGGTGCGGGAGGCGAGGTCGGCGCGGTTGGCGGCGAGTTCGGCGGCGATGATGCCGGTGCCGTGTGTCAGCCCGCGGGCCAGGGTGACGAGCTCGGCGGTCTTCTGCCGGGCGAAGGCGAGCCAGCGGGCGATCTGCGGGTCGATGTCGCGCTCGGCGGCCGCGTCCAGCGGGACGTGCAGCAGTGAGCAGGAGGCCGCCACATCCACCCGCTCGGCGAGGCCCAGCAGGGTGCCGAGAGTGGCGAGGGACTTCGCGTGGTCGTCGATCCAGATGTTGCGGCCGTTGACGACGCCCGCGACCAGCCGCTTGCCGGGCAGCCCGCCGGCCGCCGCGAGGTCGTCCAGATTGCCGGCCGCCGCCTCGGTGAAGTCCATCGCGAGCCCCTCGACGGGGGACTTGGCCAGTACCGGCAGGGCCTCGCCGAGGCGGCCGAAGTAGGTCGCGACCAGGAGTTGCGGGCGGTCGGTGAGGGCGCCGAGGTCGCGGTAGGCGCGGGCCGCGGCGTTCAGTTCGGCCGGGGTGCGGTCCTGTACGAGCGCGGGCTCGTCCAGTTGTACCCACTCGGCGCCGGCGGCCCGCAGGTCGGCGAGGACCTCCGCGTACACGGGCAGCAGCCGGTCGAGCAGGGTCAGCGGCTCGAAGTCGGGGTCCACGCCGGGGGCGGGCTTGGCCAGCAGCAGGTAGGTGACCGGGCCGACCAGGACGGGGCGTGCGGTGTGTCCGAGCGCGCGGGCCTCACTCAGCTCGCCGACCTGCTTGCGCGAGTCGGCCGAGAACACCGTGTCAGGGCCCAGTTCCGGCACCAGGTAGTGGTAGTTGGTGTCGAACCACTTGGTCATCTCCAGCGGCGCCGCGTCCTGCGTGCCGCGGGCCATGGCGAAGTACCCGTCCAGGGCGTCCGTTTCGACGGCGGCACGGTGCCGGGTGGGGATCGCGCCGACCATGACGCTGGTGTCCAGCACATGGTCGTAGTACGAGAAGTCGCCGGTCGGGACCTCGTGCAGGCCCGCTTCGGCAAGCTGCTGCCAGACGGAACGGCGCAGCCCCGCGGCGGTCTCGCGCAGCGCGTCGGCGCTGACGCGGCCCTTCCAGTACCCCTCGACCGCCTTCTTCAGTTCCCGGTCCGGCCCCTGCCGGGGATACCCGTACACGGTGGCCCGTACGGCCGTGGCGGTGTTCTTGCTGGTCACGTTGCTCTCCTTCGCGAGCGTGTCTCCGAGTGCCCGGCGACGGGCACGAGAGCGCGAAGGGAGTGCACAGCGGACGGGCCGCCGCGCACTCGTGTGCCGCGTCCCTGCTGTACGCCGACCCGCCCTCGAGGTCACCGGGAGACCGCACACGACGGGTCGCGTGCGGGCAACGGGCAGGTCTTCGGACTCACGAGCACGTCCGCGCACAAGGCACGGACACCTACTGGCCGTCGCTTCCCGGACCCGCTCGGATCCAGTGCGTGTGACGGCGGTCGTTCCCGCTCACCGCTGCGGGGCAGTCCCGGATTCCCACCGGGTTCCCTCTTACGACGCGCCTGCCTGGCGGACAGGGCGAACCAGCTGCACGCATCAGGCTATGCCCTGCCACCGTCCGCGTGCCATCCCCGGTTATTGTTAGGTTAGGCTTGCCTAAGTCGCAATCCGGAATGGTGCCAGAAAGGTGCGAGAGATGTACGTCCTTGACGACGGTCCCGGCACGCGGGACGCGCGGCTTCTCCGTACGGCCGGTCCGTGTGTCGAGCGCCTCGCCGCCCGGCTCACCGCCGCCACCGAGGTCGAACGCGCGGCGCTGCTCGCCGAATTCTGGGCGGACGCCGAACGGCGCGGCACACCCCTCGTCGAAGAGGTCGCCGAAAACTCCGGGCAGTACGCGGTCACGTTCCTCCGGCGCGGCCACCGCGCCACCTGTCAGGTGCTGCTCCTGGCCGACGGCGTCACCGGCCACGGAGACCTTGCCCCCGCGCTGCTGGACCGGCTGCCGGGTACCGATGTCTGGCACTTGACGTACCTGCTGCCCGCCGGCAGTGGCGGCGCATATCGGCTCGCCGCGGACATCTCACCCGGCGGCCCGCCCGCCGACCCCAAGCGTCGGCGGCAGCGGCTGCGCGCGCTGTGTGCGTACGCCGCCGTCGATCCGCTCAACCCCCGTATGGCGGACGTCACTTGGGGTGCTCCGGGCGGCTCCGCGTACGCCGTGCCGGGCGCCGCCGCGTAACTCGGTATTGAACGGGCCGGACCCGTCGGGCCGACTGTCCGACAAGCTGACCTGACGTGTCGTCAGGCGGCACGCCGGAATGTGCCGCACGCGCCCATTATCGTGCACATATGAGTCAAGTGCCTGATTCCGCCCTTCGTGACCGGATCGCCATCATCGGCATCGGCTGCCGCCTGCCCGGCCATGCCAACGACCACCGGGCGTTCTGGCGGAACCTGGCCGAGGGCCGGGACTGCATCGTCCCGACCCCGGCCGACCGGTACGACGTCACCACCCTGGGCAGCCGGGACCGGGCCAAGCCCGGCCGGCTGGTCGGCGGCCGCGGCGGCTACATCGACGGCTTCGACGCATTCGACCCGGAGTTCTTCGGCATCAGCCCGCGCGAGGCCGCGCACCTCGACCCCCAGCAGCGCAAGCTCCTGGAGGTCTCCTGGGAGGCACTGGAGGACGGCGGGCAGCGCCCGGCCGGTCTGGCGGGCGGCAACATCGGCGTGTTCATCGGCGCGTTCACGATGGACTACAACATCCTGCACTTCTCCGACCCGGACTTCCTGGCGGCACACACCGCGACCGGCACCATGATGACGATGGTGTCGAACCGTGTCTCGCACGCCTTCGACTTCCGCGGCCCCAGCGTCTCCCTCGACACCGCCTGCAGCTCCTCCCTCGTCGCCCTGCACCTCGCCCGGCAGAGCCTGCTGCGCGGCGAGACCGACCTCGCGCTGGCCGGCGGCACGCTGCTGCACAGCGCGCCGCAGTACACCATCGCCGAGACCAAGGGCGGCTTCCTCTCCGTCGACGGCCGGTCGCGCGCCTTCGACGCGGCGGCCGACGGCTACGTACGTGCCGAGGGCGTCGCCGTCGTGGCACTGAAACGGCTCGCCGACGCCGTGCGCGACGGCGACCCGGTGCACGCCGTGGTGCTCGGCAGCGGGGTGAACCAGGACGGGCGGACCAACGGCATCACCGTGCCGCGCGAGGACGCCCAGGTGGATCTCGTACGGAAGGTGTGCGCCGAGGCGGGCGTCGCGCCCGGCAGCCTGCAGTACGTCGAGGCGCACGGCACCTCCACCCCGGTCGGCGACCCGATCGAGGCCCGGGCGCTCGGCCGCGTCCTGTCCGCCGGGCGCCCGCCCGGCGCCCCGTGCTACGTCGGTTCCGTCAAGACCAACATCGGGCACACCGAGGCCGCCGCCGGTATCGCGGGACTCATCAAGACGGTGCTCGCGCTGAAGCACAAGAAGATCCCGCCGCATCTGAATCTGGAGCGGCTCAACCCCGCCCTCGACGCGGCCGCGCTGCCCTTCGAGATCCCGGACCGGCTGGTCGACTGGCCCACGCACGACGGGCCGGCCCGGGCCGGCGTCAACTCCTTCGGCTTCGGCGGCACCAACGCCCACGTACTGCTGGAGGAGGCGCCGGTACGTGAGGAAGCCCCCCGGGTGTCGGAGCGCGGCCTCACGATCCTGCCGCTGAGCGCCCGCCACCCGGACGGGCTGCGCACACTCGCCACCGGCATCCGCGCCGAGCTCAGCGGCGTGCACGGCACCCCGCCCGCCCTCGCCGACCTCGGCCACACCCTCGCCCACCGTCGCGAACACCACGCGCACCGGCTCGCGGTGGTGTACTCCCCGGCGGCCCCCGACTCGCTGGACGAGGCGCTGGCCGCGTACGAGCGGGGCGAGCGGCATCCCCGCGTCGTCACGGGCCACTGCCGCGCGCGCGAACACCGGGGAACAGCCTGGGTGTTCACCGGTATGGGACCGCAGTGGTGGGGGATGGGGCGCGGGCTGCTGGCGGCCGAACCGGAGTACCGCGCGGCCGTCGAGGCATGCGACCGCGAGATCCGGGCCCAGGCAGGCTGGTCCCTGCTGGACGAACTCGCCAAGGACGAGGCCGAGTCGAGGATGGGGGAGACCTGGCTCGCACAGCCCGCCAACTTCGCGCTCCAGACCGGCCTCGCCGCCCTCTGGCGCAGCAACGGGGTCCGGCCCGACGCAGTGGTCGGCCACAGCACCGGCGAGGTCGCCGCCTGCTACGAGGCCGGGGTCTACAGCCTGTCGGACGCCGTCACGGTGATCCTGCACCGCAGCCGTCTCCAGCACCGGCTGGCCGGCACCGGCACGATGCTCGCCGTCGGGCTGACCGAGGCCGAGGCGGCCCGCCGCATCCGCCCGCTGCGCGACCAGGTGTCGGTCGCGGCGGTCAACAGCCCCCACGGCTGCACCCTCTCCGGGGACGCGGACGCGCTCCGCGCTCTCGCCGCCGACCTCGAAGGGGAGGGGATCTTCGCCCGCTTCCTGGCGGTCGACATCCCGTACCACAGCGTGCGCATGGACCCGATCAGGGAGGAGCTGCTGGCGGGGCTGGGTGACCTGAAGCCGCGCCCGCCGGAGGTGCCGCTGTACTTGACGGCACATCAGGACATCGCCCCTAGTAGCCAGTTGGACGCCGCGTACTGGTGGGCGAACGTCCGCGAGCCGGTCCGCTTCCGGGCCGCCGTCGACCGGCTGGCCGAGGACGGCCACCGCCTCTTCCTGGAGCTCGGACCGCACCCCGTGCTCGGCCACTCGATCGCCGAGTGCCTGGAGGCCACGGGCACCGAAGGCCGGACGCTGGCCTCGATGCACCGTCAGGAGGAGGACGAGGCCGAGCGCTTTTCTCGCACGCTCGCCGAACTGCACACGCTGGGCGTTGAGTTGAACTGGTCCGGTCTCCACCCGGGCGGGCGGGTGGTCCCGCTGCCCCGCTATCCCTGGCGCCAGGAACGGTACTGGGCCGAGCCCGAGGGCATCGCGCAGCTCCGGCTCGGCCGCCTCGACCACCCGCTGCTGGGCCGCCGCACCACGCACACCCGGCCCACTTGGGAAGCCCGGCTCGACACCGAACAACTGCCGTACCTGGCGGACCACCGCATCCAGGGCAACGTGGTCTTCCCCGCCGCGGGCTACCTGGAGATGGCGGCACAGGCGGTACGGGCGCTGACCGGCGGCGGCCCGGCGGTGCTGGCCGACATCCGACTGGCCAAGGCGCTCTTCCTCGACGACGCACAGCCGACGGCGGTCCAGTTCTCCTTCGACCCGGACGGCGCGGACTTCACCGTCGCGACGGGCGCGGCGGACCCCACCGTGCACGCCACCGGCGTGGTCCGCACAGGTCAGCGCCGCGCGCCCGGCCCCGCTCTCGACCCGGACGAGATCCGCTCCCGCACCCGCCGTCGGCTCTCCGGCCCCGAGACGTATGCGGCGCTGGCCGAGCAGGGGTACGAGTACGGCCCGGCGTTCCAGGGCATCGAGGAGGTCTGGACCGGGTCCGGCGAGGCGCTGGCCCGCATTCGGCCGCCGGCCGGGCTCGGCAGCGGCACGGCGGACAGCCACTGCCACCCCGCGCTGCTCGACGCCGCCTTCCAGACGCTGCTGGTGGCGGACGGCCCTGCGTCCGGCGGCATCCGCCTGCCGCTCGCGATCGCCGAGGTGCGCCTCGACCCGGTCGGCCACCGGCCGTTCTGGGTGCACGCCACCCTCACCCGCCGGGACGCCGACGAGATCACCGGCGACCTCGCGCTGTACGCCGAGGACGGCACCCCACTGGGCCGGATCACCGGCTTCAGGGCGGCGGACGTCGAACGGGCCTCGGCCTCGGTCGGCCTCCACACGATCGACAACTGGCTGGCAGAGGTCGCCTGGACCGACGCCGACGCTCTGCCGGAGGACGCGGACGGCCCCGGTGACCTGCTGATCCTCGCAGACGCGGGCCCGCTCGCCGAGCAACTGGCCGGGCTCACCCGGGCCCACGGTGGACGCTGCCACCTGGTCCGCTCCGGTACGCACTACACCCACGGCCCGGCGGAATCCACGGTCCGGCCCGACTCGGCCGAGGATCTGACCCGCCTCTTCGCCGACCTCGACGCCCCCTTCGACGCCGTCGTACACCTGTGGAACCTGGACCAGCCGCCACTGGATGAGATCACCGGTACGGAATTGACCCGGTGCACAGCGCTCGGGGCGTACTCGCTGGTCCGCCTCGCGCAGCTGCTGCCGGACGCGCAGCCCGGCGCCCGGCTGCACATCGTCACCCGCGGCACCCAGGCCGTGGCCGCCGACGACCCCGTCGAACCGCTCGGCGCCGCCGCCTGGGGCCTCGGCCGGGTCCTGTGGCAGCAGGAACTCACCGCGCAGCGCGGCAAGTTGATCGACCTGTCGGCCGAGCCCGCCGAAGGGGAGGCCGAGGCGCTCTGGCGCGAGCTCGCCACCGGGACCGGCCGAGGCGGCGACGAGGAAATCGCGCTGCGCGGCGGCCGACGCCGCACCAGCAGGCTCCGCCCGCCGACCGGCCTCACCCGCCCGCTGCCACTGCGGCTGCGCCCCGACGCCGACTACCTCGTGACCGGCGCGTTCGGCGCGCTCGGCCAGGTGCTCTGCCGCACCCTCGTGGAGCGCGGCGCCCGACGGCTGACCCTGGTGGGCCGCACCCCGCTGCCCGACCGCACGGAGTGGCACCGCGTCGACCCCGACACCCCCACCGGGCAGCGGGTCGCCTTCCTCAAGGAGCTGGAGGCGCTCGGCGCCCAGCCCGTACCGGCACCGCTGGACATTACCGACGAGACGGCGCTGACCGACTGGCTGGCGGACCGCCGAAGCCGCCAACTTCCGCCCATTCGCGGGGTGTTCCACTTGGCAGGGGAGGTCAGGGACGCGTTGGTACCGGCGATGGACCGGGAGGCATTCGACGCCGCGTACGCCCCCAAGGTGCTCGGCGCCCAACTGCTCCACCACCACCTGCGCGACGAACCGCTCGACCACTTCGTCCTCTTCGGTTCCATCGCGGCCCTGCTGACCACCGCCGGGCAGACCAACTACGCGGCGGGCAACGCCTTCCTGGACGCGCTCGCCCACCACCGCAGGGCCCGCGGCCTGCCCGCGCTCTGCCTGGCCTGGGGCCCCTGGGACGCCGGCATGATCGAGGAGCGCGGCCTCGCGGAGCACTACCGCACGGCACGCGGCATGAGCCCGCTCTCGCCCGCCGCCGGGATGGCCGTACTGGAGCGCACCATCGGCCAGGAGCGGGCACAGCTCGCGGTCGCCACCGTGACCGACTGGCGGACCGCAACCAACTGGTACGCCGCGCCGCCTGCGCTCGTCGCCGACCTGGCGGCGGCTGCCGCCGACACCCCGGCGACCGGCGCGCGCGGCACGTTCCTGGACGCCTTCCGCGCGGCCGAGGGCGAGGAGGCCCGCCGTCTGCTGATCACGGAGCGCTTCGGCGAGCTGGTCGCCGCAGTACTGGGCGTACCGCGAGAACGCGTCGATCCGGCCGCCGGGCTGCTCGCGCTGGGCCTGGACTCCCTGCTGGCCATGGAGCTGCGCGCCAGGACCGGCACCGAGCTGGGCGTCACACTCCCGGTAGTGGCGCTGCTCAGCGGCGAGCCGGTCGACGCGCTGACCGACCGGCTGTACGACGGGCTGCTGGTGGCCGATGGATCGGAGGCCGGGCCCGCGGCCGAGCAGCACAGCGACGAGGAGCGGTATCCCCTCACGCACAACCAGAAGGCGCTGTGGTTCCTCCACGAACTCGACCCGGAGGCACACGCCTACAACCTCGGCGGCGCGATGGTGGTGCACGGCGCACTCGACCCGGACCTGGTCTTCGACGCCTTCCGCATCCTGATCGAGCGGCACCCGTGCCTGCGGACCACCTTCGTCGCGGAGGACGGGCGGCCCGTGCAGCGCGTCTCCCCGGAGGTGCGGGCCGACACGGCCGTGTTCGATGTACGGGGCGAGGACTGGGACGCCGTACGCGCGCGGCTGGTCCAGGAATACCGCAGGCCGTACGACCTGACGCGCGACCCGCTGGTCCGGCTCCGTCTCTACCAGCTCGCCCCGGACCGCTGGGTGCTTCTCAAGGGTGTCCACCACATCGTCTCCGACGCGCATTCCATCTTCGCCTTCATCGAGGAGCTGTTCACGCTCTACGACGCACTGCGGCAGGGCGGGCCGGCCGAGCTCCCGCCGCTGCCGGCCCGCTATCTGGACTTCCTCAACCGGCAGAACAGCCTGCTCGCCGGCCCCGAGGCACAGCCCATGCTCGACTACTGGCGGGCCCACCTGCCCACGCGGATCCCCGATCTGGAGCTGCCCACCGACAAGCCCCGCCCCGCGGTGGCCACCCACCACGGCGCCTCGGAGCTCTTCGAGATCGACGCCGAGCTCAGCGCACGGGTGCACGCGCTGTCGCGCCGCCACGACGTCACGCCCTTCATGGTGCTGCTGAGCGCGTACTACCTGCTGCTGCACCGCTACTCGGGCCAGGACGACCTCATCGTCGGCAGCCCCGTCAGCGGCCGCACCCGCCCGGAATTCGCCCCGGTCTACGGCTACTTCGTCAACCCGCTGCCGCTCCATGTCAGCCTGGCCGGCGACCCTTCGGTGGCCGAGCTGCTGGCCCGCACCCGCGACACCGTGCTGGGCGGCCTGGACAACCAGGAGTACCCGCTCGTCCTCCTGGTCGAGAAACTGGGGCTGCCGCACGACGCCAGCCGCTCCGCCGTGTTCCAGGCGATGTTCGTCCTGCTCACCCACCAGCTCGGCGAGGAGCTGGCCGGACATCCGGTGGAGAACGTGCAACTGCCGGAGCAGGAGGGGCAGTTCGACCTGACGCTGGCGGCCTACGAGGAGCCCGCGAGCGGGCGCTTCAGCTGCGCGGTCAAGTACAACACCGACCTGTTCCACGCGGCGACGGCCCGCCGGATGGCCGGGCACTACCTGAATCTGCTGGACGCGCTGACCCGCGCCGCCGCCGAGGCACCGGCCGCCCGGCTGCCCCTGCTCAGCCCCGAGGAGCGCGACCGCATCCTCACCCGGTGGAGCGGGACCGACCGGACGGCGGACCACGAGGTGCCGGTACCCGACCTCGTCCGGCGGTGCGCCGCCGAACGGCCCGGAGCCGTCGCCGTCGTGCACCCCACGGCAGCCGGTGAAACCCGCCGGCTCACCTACGCCGAACTGGACGAACGCTCCCGTCGGGCGGCCCGCCGACTGCGCGCGCTGGGCGTGCGCGACGGCGCCGTGGTGGCCGTCCGCATGGCCAAGTCGCCGGAGCTGATCGTCACGCTCCTCGCGGTACTGCGGGCGGGCGGCTGCTATCTGCCCCTCGACCCCGGCCACCCGGCCGACCGGACGGCCCGCCTGGTCGCGGACGCCGGTGCGGTCCTGCTCGTGGCCGACCGGGCTGAGCCCGACCGGTCCGAACCCGACCGGGACGGGCCCGACCGGGACGCGCCCGAGGTGATCACTGCGGACGAGCTGGCCGCACCGGTCCCGGCGGACAGCACCCCGGAGGACACCGCCTCCGAGCCCCCGATCGACCTCGACGCGCCCGCCTACCTCCTCCACACCTCCGGCTCGACCGGCCGCCCCAAGGCCGTCCGGGTCAGCCATCGCAACCTCGCCGCCGTGCACGCCGCCTGGCGCGCCGAGTACCGCCTCGACGACGAGCCCGGCGTCCACCTCCAGATGGCCGCGCCGTCCTTCGATGTCTTCACCGGCGACCTGGTGCGAGCGCTGTGCTCCGGCGGAGCCCTGCTCCTCGCCGACCGCGACCTGCTCTTCGACACCCACCGGCTGTACCGGACCATGGCCGAGGAGCGGGTCGACTGCGCCGAATTCGTCCCGGCGGTCGCCCGCGGCCTGATCAGCCACTGCGAAGCGGCCGGGCTGCGGCTGGACTTCCTGCGCCTGCTCATCGTCGGCTCGGACATCTGGCGGGCCGGTGAGCACCGGCGGCTGCGCGCCCTGTGCGGACCGCGCACCCGCCTGATCAACTCGTACGGGCTGACCGAGGCCACCATCGACAGCGCGTACTTCGAAGGCCCGGTGGACGGCCTCGCGCCGGGCGCCACGGTCCCCATCGGGCGCCCGCTGCCCAACAGCGAGCTGTACATTCTCGACCGGTACGGCGAGCCGGTGCCGCCCGGCGTGACCGGCGAGCTCTTCATCGGCGGCGCGGGCGTCGCGACCGGCTGTCTCGGCGACGCGGGGGAGTCCGCACGGACCTTCCCGGCCCTCACCCTGGGCGGGGCACCGCGCCGGCTCTGCCGCACCGGCGACCTGGCCCGCTGGTCGGCGGACGGCACGGTCCACCTGTTGGGGCGCGTGGACCGGCAGGTCAAGGTGCGCGGCCACCGCGTGGAGACCGGCGAGGTCGAGACCCAACTCTCCCGCTGCGCCGCCCTGCGCCAGGTCCATGTGACGACCCACCGGACCGAGGGCGGCGACAACACCCTGTGCGCCTATTACGTACCGGACGACGGGGCACCGGTGGACCGGGGCGAGCTGCGCCGGCGGCTCGCCGACCACCTCCCCGCCTACATGATCCCGTCCCACTTCGTGGCGCTGCCCGCGCTGCCGCTGACGGCGAACGGCAAGGTCGACACCGCCGCCCTCCCCGCTCCCGCCACCGCGCCGGACCGCCGGGCCGCCGAAGCGCCGGGCACGCCCTACGAGGCGCGGATGGCCGCGCACTGGCAGGCCCTGCTCGGCGGTGAACTCCCCGGCCCGCACCACGACTTCTTCGAGGCGGGCGGCAACTCGCTCGTACTCATCGAGCTGATCCACCATCTGCGTACCGAGTACGGCGCCGAGATCCCCGTCGGCCCGCTGCTCAAGGACACCACGCTGCGCGGCATGACCCGCACCGTCGAGGACGTGGTGGCAGGCGAAGCGGGCGATGCCCCGCCCTACGCCTGCTTCGGCCCGGAGAACCCGGCACCGGACCGCACCGTCTTCTGCTTCCCACCGGCGGGCGGCCACGGCGCGGCGTACCGCGAACTCGCCTCCCACCTGGACGGTTTCCGCGTCGTCGCGTTCGACTACCTCCCCGGTGAGGCCAGGGTCGCCCGCTACGCCGACCTGATCGAGTCCCACCGGCCGGACGGCCCCTGCGCCCTCCTCGGCTACTCGCTCGGCGGCAACCTCGCCTTCGAAGTGGCCAAGGAGCTCGAACGCCGGGGGAGGGAGGTGTCCCGGCTGGTCCTGCTGGACTCCTATCGCTTCACCGAGGCCGGGCCGCTGGGCGCCGAGGAACTGGCCCGCTTCGAGGAGGGACTGCGCGACCGGCTGGGCGGGAGGGCCGGCACCGGCCCGCTCGCGGCGGAGACCCTCGACCGGGCCCGGGACTACCTGGACTTCTGCTGCCGCACACCGAACCTGGGCACGATCGCCGCACCGATCACGGTGATCGCCGCCGAGCGGAGCGGACTGCCGTACGCACTCGGTAAACGGGCCGGCTGGCAGGAGAGTTCCCGTACCGGCGCGGTCCGGCTCGACGGCTCCGGCACGCACGACGAGCTGCTCGACCCGGAGCACATCGGCCACAACGCCCGGCTCGCCCGCGAGGCCCTGGCCGGTGCGGAGTGCGGGGTGCCCGCGTGACCTCTCGTCCACCGCAGCCGGAGTCGGGCGCACCGAGCCGTACGACCGCGGCGGCCACCGGTGACCTGGTCGTCTTCGTCCTCGGGATGCGTATCAACCGGCTCCGCTCGCCGCGCGACTGGGTGCCGGTGAGCCGGGCGATGGCGCCGATGATCAGGGAGCTGCTGGCCGACCGGGAGAGCGGCCTGCTGGGCTCCCGGACCCGGCTGGGCCCGCCCCGGGTGATCGAGCTGATCCAGTACTGGGAGTCGCCGGAGAAGCTGCTCGCGTACGCCTCGGACGCGCGGCGGCGCCACCGGCCCGCATGGGCGGCGTTCAACCGGCGGGCCCGGGAGAGCCGCGGCGCCGTGGGCATCTACCACGAGAACTACCTCGTGCCGGCGGGCCGGTACGAGGCGGTCTATGTCGACATGCCGCCGTACGGGCTGGCCGCCGCCACCGGCGTCCGCCCGGTCGGCGACCGCGGCGACACGGCGGCCGCCCGGCTGGGCCTGCCCTGAGAGCCCGTGGCTGGGCCTTACCGCCCGGCCTCGCCGAGCAGCGCGGAGGAGAGCCCGCAAAGCGACGTGATGAGGTCCTGCCCCAGCAGCCGCCAGCGCGCCGCCGCCTCCCGCTGCTCGATCCGGCCGTTCGCCAGGTCGTACTCCAGCTCCGCGAAGGCGTGCACGCTGAGCTGCCGCACCATCGCGCTGTACCGCTGGAACAACCCGGGCGGGAAGTCCTTCCGCCGCACCGCACCATGGGTGTTGAGCATGCGCAGCGACGGCGTGTTCAGCTGCTCCTGGATGACGTACTCCCGCAGCGCCGGCTCGACGATCGCCTGGGCGAAGAAGCGCGCGCCCCAGGTCGGCGCGGCCGCTTCGATGTGGTACTCGACGCCCGGCAGGATGAGGCACGCGAAGTGCTCCTCCCGCGTCACCGCCCGGTCCGTGCCGAGCAGCGTCTCCACCATGGCGATGCGGCGCTCCTCGATGACGTCCGTATAGCTCGACAGGATCGCCTTGATGAGCTCGTCACGGCCGTTGAAGTGGTACTGCACCGCGGAGTTGTTGCGCTGGCCAGCCGCCTCGCTGATCTGCCGGACCGAGACGTTCGCGAAGCCCTTCTCGGCATAGAGCCGCTCCGCGGTGCGCATGAGCTTGGTCCGCGCGACCACGGAGCGGGGGGACGGCGGGGCGGCCGGCGCTGGGGTCCTCATTCCGCGAGTCGGATGGCTCCGGTCGGGCACCCCGCGGCCGCGGCGCGCACCTCTTCGAAGTCCTCCGGCGCCGGCGCCTCCTCCAGGAGCATCACGACACCGTCCTCCTCCCGCTGGTCAAAGACCCGATCGGCCCTGAGCACACACAACCCGCTGCCGCAGCACGCTTCCTGGTCCACGGTGATCTTCATGCTACCTCCTCGCCTTCCGCCGCCCCGGTGATCCGAAACCTCACCAGGTGACCCACAGCTCCTGCAAGCCGCCGGCCGCGACGCCGTCACGAGGGCGCAGCTCCTCCGGCTTGTCCCGCAGCCGCAGACCGGGCAGCCGCCGGGCGAACGTACCCAGTACGACCTGCAGTTCCACCCGGGCCAGCGTCTGGCCGACGCAGAAGTGCGGGCCCGCGCCGAAGGTGACGTGCTGGCTGTTGTTCTCGCGGTGCGGGTCGAAGCGGTCGGGCTCGGGGAACTTGCGCGCGTCCCGGTTGGCGGCCGCCATGTTGACCAACAGATTGCTGCCCGCGCCGACCGGCACCCCGCCGACCTCGGTGTCCTCCGTGATGAACCGGGGGATGCCGACGCCCGCGAGGGGGTCCATCCGCAGCGACTCCTCCACCGTGCCCCTGATGAGCTCGGGATCGGCGACCACCGCCTCGTAGCGCTCCCGTTCGGCCAGCAGCAGCGCCGTCATCTTCATGATCATGTTCGAGGTGGTCTCGTGCCCGGCCAGCAGCAGGCCGCGCGCCGTGGAGACCAGCTCGTCGTGGCTGAGCCGGCCGTCCTCGCTGTCCGAGATCAGGGTCAGCTCGCTGAGCAGATCGTCACCCGGGTGCGCCCGCTTCTGCTCGACCAGGTCCGAGGCGTAGTCCAGGAACGCCTGCTGCGCCGCGTCGACCTCCTCCTGCGTGTACTTGGTCAGCGTCAGCGCCACCTCCGACCAGTACGCGAACTTCTCCTGGTCCTCGCTCGGCGCGCCCAGCAGGGCGCAGATGACCTGGACCGGCAGCGGCAGGGCGAGGGCCGTCCGGAGGTCGGCGGGCGAGCCCTGGGCCATCATGGCGTCCACCAGCTCGTCGGCCATGCCCTGGATGCGCGGTCGCCAGGCCTCCATCTTCTTCACCGTGAACGCGCGGCTGAGCAGCCGACGCCAGCGCTGGTGGCCCGGGCCCTCCTGGATGTCCGTGGCGCCGGGGTTGCGCCGGCTGAACATCCCGCCGTCCTCGGTATTCGACAGGCGTGCGCCGCCCTCCCGGGAGAGGTCGCGGCTGAACCGCGGGTCGGCCAGCAGGGTGCGGACCTCGTCGTATCCGGTCAGCAGCCCGACCACGTCGCCGCTGGGCATCCGCACATGCGCCACCGGGCACTTCGCGCGGTTCTCGGCCCACTCCTGCGGCGGCTCCAGTACGTGGGGCTGGGCGAACGGGTAGTCGGGGATCGGTGTGGCCTCGTCGGTCATGGGGGGCTCCTCCGGGCGTCGGCGTCCCGGCCACCGTAAGACGCACGTCTTACTAAGACAATTGCCTTAAGTGCGATTGGCCGATACTGATCGCCAGTTGAGTGGTGGTTGGGTGGCAGTTGGGTGGTACAGACCACTTGTCGTCGCTCTCCGGCGCCCATAAGATCCAGCCCCAGTTGTGCAGAGCGAAACGTTCATTGCGTATGTTGCAACGCTCGATCTGTAGGGGTGCCGATGACCGCGTATGCCCGAATAGCCGCTCCACTGGCGGGACTTGTCCTCGCCGGCCTCGCCGTCACCGGCTGCGCTCCGCAGACCTCGGCGAGCGGCGGAACCAAGGACGAGAAGAGCGGGACGCTGCGCGTGTGGCTGTTCCGGGAGGTCGGCAACAAGCCCAAGGAGAAGGTCGTCGACGCGGCCGTCGCGGCGTTCGAGAAGCAGCACAAGGGCACCGACGTACAGGTCGAGTACATCCCGGTCGACACCCGCGCCCAGCGCATCAAGGCCGCCTTCAACGACCCCGCGAGCGCGCCGGACCTCATCGAGTACGGCAACACCGACACCGCGGGCTACGTCAAGGACGGCGGCCTCGCCGACATCACCGCCGAGTACACCGCCTGGGACCAGGCGAAGGACACCACCCCCACCGCCAAGCAGTCCGTGACCGTCGGCGGCAAGGTCTACGGCGCACCGTTCTCCGGCGGCGCCCGCGCGCTGTACTACCGCACCGACGTCCTCAAGGACCTGGACATCGCCCCGCCCCAATCCCAGGCGGAGTTGATCGCCGCCGCGAAGAAGATTCACAAGGCCCGGCCCGACCTCTACGGCCTCGCGGTCGGCGGCGCGTACATCTACGGCGCCCTGCCCTTCCTCTGGGCCCAGGGCGGCGAACTCGCCGTGCGGCACGGCGACACCTACCGGGCCGCCGTCAACACCCCGAAGGCCCGCAAGGGCATCAAGGCGTACGCCTCCCTCTTCGGCGACGACAACTGCCCGGCCGACAAATGCGCTTCCATGGGCGGCAACGCGACCGTCACCGCCTTCACCTCGGGCAAGGCGGCCATGGCCATCGGCGGCGACTTCAGCCACGCCGCCGTGGAAGCGAGCAAGGCCAAGGGCAAGTACGCGGTGGTACCGCTGCCCGGCGTGAAGAAGGGCTCGATCGCCCCGGCCTTCGCGGGCGGCAACAACATCGGCGTCCTGAAGAGCACCACACACCGCACCCTCGCCGTGGACCTCATGAAGTCGCTGGCCGGCAAACAATCGCAACGGGGACTCTTCGACGCGATGGGCTTCCTGCCGACCTACACCGACGTGCTGGACGAGGCCGCGCAACAGCGGCCGTATGTCGCGCCGTTCGTCAAAACCCTGGACGCAGACACCAAGTTCGTCCCCGCCTCGCCCGCCTGGGGCCAGATCGACGCCTCGCTGATCCTGCCGACCATGTACCAGGAGATCGTCAGCGGCCGGAAGAGCGTGGACCGGGCGACCGACGACGCGGCGAAGAAGATGGACGCCGCGTTCAACGCCGCCCGGTGAGGGCCGCCCCTTGACCCCGACCGCCCTGCGCCGCTCCCGCTGGACACCCTGGCTCTATCTGCTGCCCGCACTCGTCCTGCTCGCCGGACTGCTCGTTTACCCGATCTACCAGCTCGGCCTGATCTCCTTCCTGGAGTACACCCAGGCCCAGGTCAGCGGCGGGCAGCCGACCTCCTTCCAGGGATTCGGCAACTACGCGACGCTCTTCTCCGACGGCGAGTTCTGGCGGGTGCTCCTCGCCACCGTCCTCTTCGCCGCCGCCTGCGTCCTCTCCACCCTGCTCGTCGGCTGCGCGCTCGCCGTCCTGCTGACCCGTATCCGCGCGCTGCCCCGGCTCGTCCTGATGCTGGCCGCGCTCGGCGCCTGGGCCACCCCCGCCATCACCGGCTCCACCGTCTGGGTCTTCCTCTTCGACCCCGACTTCGGGCCCGTCAACAGGGTGCTGGGACTCGGCGACTTCTCCTGGACGTACGGCCAGTACAGCGCGTTCGCCTTGGTCCTCCTCGAAGTCGTGTGGTGCTCGTTCCCGTTCGTGATGGTGACCGTGTACGCCGGCATCCGCGCCGTCCCCGCCGAAGTACTGGAGGCGGCCGCGCTCGACGGCGCCTCGCAGTGGCGCACTTGGCGCTCCGTCCTGGCGCCGATCCTCCGGCCGCTCCTCGTCGTCGTCACCATCCAGTCGGTCATCTGGGACTTCAAGGTCTTCACCCAGATCTATGTGATGACGGGCGGCGGCGGCATCGCCGGACAGAACCTCGTGCTCAACGTGTACGCGTACCAAAAGGCGTTCGCCTCCTCGCAGTACAGCCTCGGCTCGGCCATCGGCGTCGTCATGCTGCTGATCCTGCTGGCCGTCACCCTGGTGTATTTGCGCATCGTGCGGCGTCAGGGGGAGGAACTGTGAGCCTGCTGTTCATGAGGGTAATCCGACGGCCCGGGCGGCTGGCCGCCGAGGTCGCCGCCGTCGCCATCGCCGCCCTCGTCGCCTTCCCCCTCTACTGGATGGTCCTCTCCGCCCTCAAACCCGCGGCCGAGATCCAGTCCACCGAGCCACGCCCCTGGACCCTCGCCCCGACCCTGGAGTCCTTCCGCCGCGTCTTCGAGCAGCAGGACTTCGGCCGGTACTTCCTCAACAGCCTGCTCGTGGCGGGCACCGTCGTCCTCGCCTCGGCGCTGATCGCCTTCCTGGCCGCCACCGCGGTCACCCGCTTCCGCTTCCGGTTCCGTACCACCCTGCTGATCATGTTCCTGGTCGCGCAGATGGTGCCGGTCGAGGCGCTCACCATCCCGCTGTTCTTCCTCATGCGGGACTTCGGGCAGCTCAACACCCTCGGCTCGCTGATCCTGCCGCACCTCGCCTTCTCGCTGCCGTTCGCCATCTGGATGCTGCGCGGCTTCGTCAAGGCGGTACCGGAAGCGCTGGAGGAGCAGGCCGCGATCGACGGTGCGAGCCGCGCCCGCTTCCTGTGGCAGATCCTCTTCCCGCTGGTCTTCCCGGGCCTCGCCGCGACCAGCGTCTTCTCCTTCATCTCCACCTGGAACGACTTCCTGTTCGCCAAGTCCTTCCTCATCAGCGACACCTCGCAGTCCACACTGCCCATGGCGCTGCTGGTCTTCTTCAAGCCCGATGAGAACGACTGGGGAGGGATCATGGCCGCCTCCACGGTGATGACCGTCCCCGTCCTGGTCTTCTTCGTACTCGTACAGCGACGCCTGGTCTCCGGACTCGGCGGCGCGGTCAAGGACTGATGCCGTGATGAACGAACTGATTCCCGCCCCCGTGCGTATGGAGCCCGGCGACGGCGCCGGATGGGTCCTGGACGCGGCCACCACGCTCGCGGCCGGGCCCGGCACGGAGGCCACCGAGCGGTGGCTGCGCACCACCCTCGGCGCCGCGCTCGGACTGCCGCTCCCGCCCGGTCCGGCCGACGCGCCCGGCACGATCACCCTCGTCCTGGAAGACGGCCTGCCACCCGAGAACTACCGGCTCGACACCACCGGAGGCACCGTACGGATCACCGGCGGCGGCCCGGCCGGCGTCTTCTGGGGCGCCCAGACCCTGCGCCAACTCCTCGGTGCCGACGCCTTCCGCCGCGCTCCCATCGACCCCGAAGCGACCCGGTCCCTGCCCGCCGTACGCATCGAGGACGGCCCCCGCTTCGCCTGGCGCGGCATGATGCTCGACGTGGCTCGCCACTTCCTCCCGAAGGACGACATCCTCCGCTACCTCGACCTGCTCGCCGCGCACAAACTCAACGTCTTCCACTTCCACCTCACCGACGACCAGGGCTGGCGCATCGAGATCAAGCGCCACCCGCGCCTGACCGAGGTCGGCTCCTGGCGCGCACGCACCCAGTGGGGCCACCGCGCGTCGGAGTTGTGGGACGAGACGCCGTACGGCGGGTACTACACCCACGACGACATCCGGGAGATCGTCGCGTACGCCGCCGAACGGCACATCCGCGTCGTGCCCGAGATCGACATCCCGGGCCACTCGCAGGCCGCCATCGCCGCCTATCCCTGGCTCGGCAACACCGATGTCGTCGACACCGCCGCGCTGGAAGTGTGGGACACCTGGGGCGTCAGCCCGAACATCCTCGCGCCCACGGACGCCACCCTCCGCTTCTACGAGGACGTCCTGACCGAGGTACTGGAGCTCTTCCCGCCCCACGTCTCGCCGTTCGTGCACATCGGCGGGGACGAGTGCCCCAAGGATCAGTGGCGGCAGTCCCCGGCCGCGCAGGCCCGGATCGCCGAACTCGGGCTGGCCGACGAGGACGGACTCCAGTCCTGGTTCATCCGCCACTTCGACCGCTGGCTGACCGCGCGCGGCCGCCGCCTCATCGGCTGGGACGAGATCCTGGAAGGCGGCCTCGCCGAAGGCGCCGCGGTCTCCTCCTGGCGCGGCTACGCGGGCGGCATCGCCGCCGCCGAGGCCGGGCACGACGTCGTGATGTGCCCGGAGCAGCAGGTGTACCTGGACCACCGCCAGCACGGCGGCCCCGACGAGCCGATGCCCATCGGCTACGTACGCACTCTGGAGGACGTCTACCGGTTCGAACCCGTGCCCCCAAGCCTCTCCCCGGAAGCTGCCCGACACGTCCTCGGCACCCAGGCCAACGTCTGGACCGAGGTCATGCAGAACCGCTCCCGCGTCGACTACCAGGTCTTCCCCCGGCTTGCTGCATTCGCCGAGGTCGCCTGGTCCCAGCTGCCCGCCCCGGCCGAACGGGACTACCCGGCCTTCGAGGCGCGGATGGCCGACCACTACGCGCGGTTGGACGCACTCGGTGTCGACTACCGCCCGCCCGGCGGCCCGCTGCCCCGCCAGCGCCGCCCCGGCGTCCTCGGCCGGCCGATCGAGGGCCCGCCGCCGCATGCATGAGCGCCCCTGAGCAGTCAGATGATGCACGTTTCCGATCACATCGCCTACGCTCGACGGATGGCGAAGTACTTCGATGTGCACCCCGAAAACCCGCAGCCGCGCACCATCCGCAGCGTGGCCGACAGCATCCGCTCGGGCGGGCTCGTCGCCTACCCGACGGACTCCTGTTTCGCCCTCGGCAGCCAGCTGGGCAGCCGGGACGGCATCGACCGGATCCGGTCCATCCGGAAGCTCGACGACCGCCACCACTTCACCCTGGTGTGCCAGAACTTCGCGCAGCTCGGCCAGTTCGTACAGATCGACAACGATGTGTTCCGGGCCATCAAGGCCGCGACGCCCGGCAGCTACACCTTCATCCTCCCGGCGACGAAGGAAGTGCCGCGCAAGCTGCTGCACGCGAAGAAGAAGACGGTCGGGGTCCGCATCCCCGACCACGTCGTCGCGCAGGCGCTCCTCGCCGAACTGGGCGAGCCGCTGCTCTCCAGCACCCTGCTCCTGCCCGACGAGGACGAACCGCTGACGCAGGGCTGGGAGATCAAGGAACGGCTCGACCACGTGGTGGACGCGGTGGTCGACTCGGGCGACTGCGGCACCGAGCCGACCACGGTCATTGACTTCTCCGGCGGCACGACCGAGATCGTCCGCCGGGGAGCGGGCGACCCGTCGCGGTTCGAATGAGCGCTGCAGCGCTGCTACGCCCCGCTTCCGTCGCCGGGCGAACGGGGCGTCGGCGCTGCTAGCATGATTGTCATGGCACGAGGTATCTGGTCGCAGAAGGTCCGCTCCGCCCGCTGACGGCGGCGCCTTCTCCCTACTGAATTCGCGCTCGCCGTCCCGGTTCCCGCCGGGCGGCCGCTTCTTGCTGCCCGGCTCCACTGCGAGCTGCGGAGCACCCGTTGACCTTCACCCCCACCCACTCAGCCATGTACCGGCCCGCCGAGGCGGGCGGCAGCGCACACATCCGTGCCGAAGGCGTCACCGTCACCCGCGGTGCCCGGCGTGTACTGAACGACGTCTCGGTCACCGTCTCCGCCCGGTCGCGGATCGCCGTCGTCGGCGAGAACGGCCGTGGCAAGACGACATTGCTGCACGTCCTTGCCGGACTGATCACGCCCGACGAGGGCACCGTGCGCCGTACCGGCACGATCGGCCTGGCCCGCCAGGAGCTGTCCGTACGAGACGGTGAGACCGTCGGTGCCCTGACCTCCGAGGCGCTGGCCGCGTCGCTCGCGGCCCTCACCGCACTGGACGAGGCGACCCTCGCCCTCACCGAGGGCGCCCCCGCCGCCGACGACCGCTACGCCGCCGCGCTCGACGCCGCCACCCGGCTCGACGCGTGGGACGCCGAACGCCGCGTCGACGTCGCCCTCGACGCGCTCGGCGCGTGCACCGACCGCGACCGCCCCTTGTCGACACTGTCGGTCGGGCAGCGCTACCGGGTCCGGCTGGCGTGCCTGCTCGGCGCCCACCACGACGTCCTGCTGCTCGACGAGCCGACCAACCACCTCGACGCCGACGGGCTGGACTTCCTGACCCGCAGGCTGCGCGAGCACGACGGCGGCCTCGCCGTCGTCAGCCACGACCGGGCACTGCTGCGCGACGTCGCGAACCGCTTCCTCGACCTCGACCCGACCCGCGACGGAAAGCCGCGCCTGTACGCCGGCGGCTACGACGCCTGGCAGGTCGCCCGGCGTCGTGAGCACGAGCGCTGGGCGCAGGACCATGAGGAGCAGCACGCCGAGCACCGGCGGCTGCAGGACGCGGTGTCGAAGGCCCGCGACCGCCTCACCACCGGCTGGCGCCCGGACAAGGGGACCGGCAAGCACCAGCGCCAGTCCCGTGCACCGGGCGTCGTCCAGGCCCTGAAGCGGCAACAGGACGCCCTGGCGGCGCACCGGATCGACGTGCCGGAGCAGCCGCCCGCGCTGCGGTGGCCGGACCTGGGCGTCCGGCCGGGCGCACCGCAGCTGCGCGCGTACGGCGTCGCCGTCGACGGACGCCTCGCCGGTCCGGTCGACCTCACCCTCGACGGCGGTGACCGGCTGCTCGTCACCGGACCGAACGGCGCCGGGAAGTCCACGCTGCTCGCGGTCCTTGCCGGTGCGCTGGAACCCACCTGCGGGTACGTCCGTACGGCAAAGGGGGCACGGATCCTCCGGGTGACCCAGGAGACCGCCGAGCAGGACCCCGGACTCACCGCCCGCGAGGTGTACGCCCGTCACGTGGGACGGCTGGTGGCCCGCGGGGCGCTCCGCGACGCCGACGCCGTACCGCTCGGGGCGCTCGGTCTGCTGGACTCCGATGCGCTGCGCACGCCGGTCGGGCGGATGTCGCAGGGGCAGCAGCGGCGCCTGGACCTGGCGCTGGCGCTGGCCGGGCGGCCCGGACTCATCCTGCTCGACGAGCCGACCAACCATCTGTCCTCGGCGCTGGTCGACGAGGTGACCGACGCGATCCGCGACACAAGCGCCGCTGTCGTCGTCGCGACGCACGACCGACAACTGCTACGGGACCTCGCGGACTGGCCACGCCTGGAGGTGGGTCATCGGCAGGTGACGTACGGAGGCTAAATCGCGTCGGTGTTCGTACCGGAGCCTCTCGCGGTTTCTTGCAGAAACCCCGTCAGAAGCTCGGCTACGGCATGGGCTGTTCAAGGTGAGGCCAGTGGCCGGCTTCGTCGACGGTGGCGGCATGCGCCTGAGGGAAGCGCCAGGCGACGTCCTTGTCGACCATTCCGGGCGTGACGAAGGGGTCCTGGGCACCGTGCACGATGAGTGTGGGGCCGGGGTGGGCAGTGCGCTCGCCGCTGCCGGGCAGGTCGGGGGGCGATCAGACGGTACGAGGTGTGGCCGCGCTCGGCGAGTTCGGCGATGAGGGGCCGCCATACATGGCGGTCGTCGAGGAAACCGTGCGCGAACACAACGGCGGGCACGCGGTGGTACGGGGCATCAGGAGGTGTCCTCTCCACGCGAGGCGGACGCGCCGACAGCCGCTCAAGCCGGCTGTCCGTGCTCCCGTTCCTCGTTGAGCTTCTGCTGCTTCTGGCGGGCCCGGTAGGCGCGCAGATTGGCGGCGTTGCCGCAGACTTTCACGTCGTGCAGGCAGTCGGGAGGGGGCGCTTTCCGGGGAGCGACCTCGCTCAGGCGGTGGCCACCGGCGCGGCGTCCAGGAGTCGTTGGATGTCGCGCGCGGCAGCCCGTCCCGCGCGGTTGGCCCCGATGGTGCTGGCTGAGGGCCCGTAGCCGACGAGGTGGATACGGGGATCGCGGACGCTCCGCGTGCCGTCCATGCGGATGCCGCCACCGGGATCGCGGAGGCGGAGCGGGGCGAGGTGGTCGATGACCGGCCGGAAGCCGGTGGCGAGGAGAATGGCGTCGGCCGCGTACGCACTGCCATCGGCCCAACGCACGCCGTCTTCCGTAATCCGCTCGAACATCGGTCGCCGCACGAGCACGCCTCGCTCCCGCGCCCGCCGCATCTCGTCGGTCATCGGCAGGCCGGTGACCGAGACCACACTGCGGGGCGGCAGACCCTGGCGGACCCGCTCCTCGACCAGGGCCACGGCGGCGCGGCCGCGCTCCTCGTCGAAGGGGCCTTCGTGGAAGGCCGGCGGCCGCCGGGTCACCCACGCCGTGTCCGCCGCGACCTCGGCGATCTCCATCAGATGCTGTACGGCGGAGGTGCCGCCGCCGACCACGACGACCCGCTGCCCGGTGAACTCCTGCGGCCCGCGGTAACCGGCGGTATGCAGCAGACGCCCACGAAACCGCTCCTGACCAGGGAAGTGTGGCCAGAACGGGCGGTCCCAGGTCCCGGTCGCGTTCACCAGCGCCCGGGTCGCGTACGTCCCCTCGGAGGACTCTACGAGCAGCCGGCCGCCGGGCTCGGGACCATCCGGCTCCGGCCCTCCCGTTTCCGGTCCCTCCGGACGTACCGCCGTGACATGCACCGGCCGGTGCACCCGCAGCCCGAAGGTCTCCTCGTACGTGGTGAAGTAGTCCCCGATCACCTCGGCGGAGGGCCGGCCGGGGTCGGCACCGGTCAGCTCCATGCCGGGAAGCGCGTGCATGCCGTGCACCCTGCCGTACGTCAGCGTCGGCCAGCGGAACTGCCACGCGCCGCCCGGGCGGGGCGCGTGATCGAGTACGACGAAGTCCTGATCCGGTACGTAGCCCAGTCGCCGCAGATGGAACGCGGCGGCGAGACCGGCCTGACCTGCACCGATCACCACGACCTCGACGTCACGCGCCCCGCTGGAGTAGTTCATGTTTGTACTAAACCGCGCGGGGCGCCGCTGTCTTCCCGGCGCCGCCGGCCTCTTCCTGGCTGCAGCCTCAGCAGGCCTCAGCCGACCTCATTCGGCCTCATCCGTCCTTTCCGTACGTACGCGGTCGGGTGCTCGACGGCGGCAGATCACCGTTGAAGCGTGTGTCGACGTAGTCGGCGAAGGAGTACTTCCGGGGGATCAGCCCGATGTCCGCGAAGGTGTTCACGATCTGCTGCTCGGAGGCGACGGCGGCCTTGTCGACCGCGACCGGTACGTCCGTACCGTACGTCCGCTTGACCGCCTCCAGCGCCACCTTCTCCGGCAGCCCGGTCTCCTTCGCCCACACCTCGGCCCACTTCTGCGGATGCTTGAACACCCAGTCCTGGGCGCGTCGCAGCCGGTCGTTGTAGTCCTTGAGCACCTCGGCCTTCTTCTTGTCCTTCAGCGCGGCAGGCGCGGCCACCTGGAAGGTGAGGCCGTTGACGAGGCCCTGCCCGCTGGTCAGCACGCGCGCGTCGGCCTGGTCCAGGGCCTGCGAGGTGTACGGGTCCCACACCGCCCAGGCGTCCACCCGGTCGCGGGTGAACGCGGCCAGCGCGTCCGCCGGCTGCAGATAGCTGAGCTTGACGTCCTTCGTCGTCAGGCCGGCCTTCTTCAGGGAGGCGACGAGCTGGTAATTGGCCGAGCTGCCTTGCGCCACCGCGATGGTTTTGCCCTTGAGCTGGCCGGGCCGCTTGAGCGGCGAGTCCTTCTTCACCAGGATCGCCTCGCCCGCCGATGAGCTGTGCGAGGCGGCGACGACCTTGAGCTTCTGCTGTGCGGCCGCGGCGAAGACGGGCGGCGTGTTGCCGACCGCGCCGATGTCCACGGCGCCCGCGTTGAGCGCCTCCAGCAGCGGCGGCCCGGAGGTGAAGGTGGACCACTTGATGCGGTACGGCAGGTCGTCCAGCTCACCGGCGGCCCGCAGCAGCGCCTCGGAGCCACCCTTCTGGTCCCCGACGTTCAGTGTCACGGAGCCCTTGCCATCGGTACCACTGCCCGTACCACCGGCGGAACCGTCCGCCCGGGACGCCCCACCACATGCCGTCAGCAGCAGTGCGAGCGGGAGCAGCAGGGCAGCACCCGGTACGAGGGCGCGGGCCGGTCGGCGTGGTCTCATTACAGTTCCGTTCGTTGGGTGTTCGTTGGTTTGTGGGGGCGGGGGAGGGGGCCCGCCAGAGGTCAGGCCGCGTCGGCGAGGCCGTCCACGCCCAGCCGGTCCAGCAACTGGGCGCGCAACGCCGCGAAGCGCGGGGACGCGATGTCCCTGGGGCGCGGCAGGTCGATGGCGGTCTCGTACGCGATCACGCCCTCATCCATCACCACCGCCCGGTCCGCGAGCAGCAGTGCTTCCTCGACGTCGTGGGTGACCAGCAACACCGCGCAGCCGCGCTGTCGCCAGAGTTCGGCGACCAGCCGCTGCGCCTTGATACGGGTGAGCGCGTCCAACGCGCCGAACGGCTCATCGAGCAGCAACAAATCGGGCTCACGCACCAGAGCCCGCGCCAGCGAAGCCCGCTGGGCCTCGCCACCGGAAAGCGTCTTCGGCCAGGCATCGGTACGGTGCGCAAGTCCGACCTCGCCCAACGCCCGCTCAGCAACTTCCCGTTCGGGTCGTCCGGGCAAGCCGAGGAGGACATTCCGCCACACCCTCTTCCAGGGCATCAACCGCGGCGCCTGGAACGCAACGGCCGAGCGGCGCGGTACCGACACCTCACCCTCGATCTCCCGATCGAGCCCGGCCAGCACCCGCAGCAACGTCGACTTCCCGCACCCACTACGCCCGAGCAACGCAACGAACTCCCCGGGCTGCACTGTCATTTCAAGCCCATCAATCACCGCGCGCCCGCCGAATGAGCGTGTCAGCCCTGCCACCCGCACGGCGGCGGAGGCACTGCCTGCAGCGCTGGGATTCACTGCCCCGTAAACGTCGGTCGCCATTGCAGCAACAGCCTTTCAAGAGTACGAACAACGAAATCAGCCAGCAGCCCGAGCAGCGCGTACACGATCAAGCAGACGACAATCACATCGGTACGGAAGAACTCCCTGGCCTGATTCATGAGGAACCCAATGCCGTCATCGGCGTTGACCGACTCGCCGAAGACCAGCGCCAGCCACGCGGTGGCCAGCGAATACCGCAGCCCGGTCATCGCACCCGGCAGCGCGCCGGGCAGTACGACGTGCCGGATCAACCCCCACCGGCCGAGCCCGAGCGAGGTACCCGCCTCGACCAACTGGGCGTCCACGCCCCGGATCCCGGCGTACACATTCAAGTACAGATGGAAAGCCACCCCGAGCGCGATCAACGCGATCTTCGGCGCCTCGCCGATGCCCAGCCAGATGATGAACAACGGAATGACGCCCACCCACGGGACGGACCGCAGCATCTGCACGGTCGCGTCCACCAGGTCCTCGCCCAGCCGTGACAACCCGGAGACGAGCGCCAACGCAACGCCGGCGACACCGCCCAGTACCAGCCCGACCAGGACACGCTGGACGGACACCAGCATCGCCGACGGCAACGTCCCGTCCGATACGAGCCCCGCGGCGGTACGCGCAATGGTGCCGGGCGAGGCAAGTATGTCGGGATGGAGCACACCCGACGCACTCAACACCTGCCACAACACAACCAGCCCCACCGGCCCGCTCGTACGCCGCAACCACCGCGGCACCGACCGCCGCCGGGCAGACACCGGCACAAGAGTGACGAGCTCGGGCCCCCGGGAGGCATCGGCTGCATCGGAAGAATCGGGCGGCGAAGAGGACGATCGATATCGATCAATCACAGCCTGATCAGGCGTCATAAAAACCCCACAACGAAAAGAAAGACAGGCCAGGCCGCACCCCAGCACGGCGCAACGCGCGCAACAGCAAGAGGCGCGCGAAAGGAAAGGGTGAAGACCGGGGTGAAACTGGAGGTGAAACTCGTCAGCCGAAACTCGTCAACCGAAACACGTCAGCCGACTGGTCAGCGGCAGCAGCAGCAGTCGTTGCCGCAGCCGTCGCCGTGGCGACAGGCCGCAGAGGCCACCCGCAGCAGGTCGATGTGACCGCGCGTGGTGAGCAAGGCTGACGAAGACATGTCGCTGAACGTAGCCGCGTGGCCGGAACAGGGTCAATCGCCGTCTCGGCCAGTGGTCCTTTGTTGCGGCCGTGTGTCACGTTCGGCGCCCCTCGGCCAATCGCCGATCATGGGAGGCATGGACAACGCATTCACCACCCACGTACTGAACATCACCACCGGCTCCGCCGAAACCGTCTACGACCTCACCGGGGACTGCACAGCCTTCCTCGCCGAAACGGCACCCGGCCGCGACGGCCTCCTGAACATCTTCGTCCCGCACGCCACCGCCGGCATCGCCCTCATCGAGACCGGCGCGGGCAGCGACGACGACCTACTGACCGCCCTCCGTGACCTCCTCCCGGCCGACGACCGCTGGCGCCACCGCCACGGCACCCCCGGCCACGGCCGCGACCACGTCCTCCCCGCCATCGTCCCCCCACACGCCACCCTCCCCGTCATCAACGGCCAACTCGCCCTGGGAACTTGGCAGTCGGTGTGCCTGGTCGACACCAACGGGGACAATGCGCGCCGCCAGGTGCGGCTGAGCTTCCTGGGCTGACCCGGGACGTCCTGGGGCGTGGCCGGCATGTTTTGGGGCGAGAGGTAGGTCGCCGGCAGCCGGGGATCGGCCGGCTGCGGAAGGCGGGCCTCGACTGCCGGAACCGGTGTCGAATCATTGACTTTGTACTGTCATGGGTACGTTTGGACGTAGCAGGGGAGCACGGGTTCACCCCGGGGGTTTTGCCGCGTTCGGCGGCCGCTGATTAGGGTGGGGTACGTGGTTAAGGCAACCACTTGTTCCCGGTCGGGGTGCGGCCCTGCACCCCCCGAACTCCCCTGAGGCAGCACATCGATGAGCGAACCGGCGATATCGGCCCCGGGGCCTGCTGCCGCCGAGGAGCGCATCACCGCACTTGTCTTGACGTACCGGCAGCCGTTGTTGCGGTATGTCACCAGTCTGCTGCCCGCCGACCCGCAGCGCGCGGAGGATGTCGTCCAGGAAACGCTGTTGCGCGCCTGGCTGGAAAGTGAGACCTGCCGCGCCCGCGGCGCCCGGCGCGAGGCGGGGTGGGAACCAAGCCTGCCCTGGCTGTTCAAGGTCGCCCGCAACGTCGTGATCGACTGGAGTCGGCGTGACAGCTCCCGGCCGGTGGTGCCGACCGGGCTGCCGCCGGAGACGGCCGTTCTCGCGGACGAGACCGCGCGCGTCGTGGAGCGGACGCACGTCGTCGAGTTACTCGCCCAACTGTCCCGCCCCCATCGAGAGGTTCTGGTGTACACATACCTGCTCGGCTGTTCCGGCCCCGATACGGCGCATGCCCTGGGCATTCCGTCCGGCACGGTGAAGTCCCGGCTGCACCACGCGATGCACCGCCTGCGGCAGGCCGCCGCGTTCGCCGAGCGGGAGTGCGCGTGAGTCCCTCCAGTCACGCCGCATCCTCGGGCGCGGCGGCCGCCGCGGCACCGGCGCAGTTCCCGGTACCGCTGGCCCTCGGCATGCCGGACCGCAACTCCTGGCTGATCCTCATCGGCTTCCTCGTCGCCCTGGTCCTGTTCGTCTGGCTTCTCGTCCGCACCGTGAGCAGGCAGGGCGGCTTCCGCCGTACCTGCCGACGGATCGCGTGGGAGGCGCGGATGACCGCACGGGCGTTCACCGCGCCGCTGCGCGCCTACCTGCGGCACCGGCGCTGTGCCCGGATGCTGGCCGGGTACTTCGCCGGCCCGGCCGCCGGCGACACGGTGCGAGCGGCCCTCGACCGTGCGGACGCGGACGCGGGGGATGGCTGCTACGCGCCCGCCGTCCAGCTGTCTCAGACCGGGGACCGCGTCCGCGTCGTCGTCGCGGGCCGCGACCCGGCCGGATCCACCGGGCCGGTGTTGCCTTGGGCCGACGCGGCGGACGAGCCGGGGGAGTGGATCTGGGCCGCACCGGCCGAGGCGATACGGACGCGGCCTGGGGGACCCGGCCGCGCCGTACGGCTTCCCCTCGTGCTGGGTGTGGACCGCAAGGCGCCGGGCGTCGTCCTCGTCGACTGGCTGCGCGGTCCCGCCGCGCTGGGCATCGAGGGCGACGCGCGGGTCTCCCGCAGCGTGCTCCAGGCGCTGGCCGCGCAGGTGGACCGGATGCCGGACGGGCCGCCGGTCCAGGTCGCCTCCGGTGTGCACCCGCGATTCCCCGGACGCCCGCTGGACGACATCCTCGCCGAACTGGCAAGCCGGCCGGCAGTGCAGGAGCAATCGACGGAAGCAGAGGTTCCGGACGCAGCGGTGCCGGTGGTGGTCTGCTGGGCACCGACGCCCGCACAAGCGGCTCGGCTCGCGGAACTGTGCGCGCGAGGGCAGGCCCGCGTGCTGGCCGGCGGCCGGCTGCCGGGTGCCTGCTGGGTCCTGCACGCCGAGCCGGACGGCCGGCTGCTGGGCCCCGGGCCACAGGTGGACGTGGAGTCGTCCGCACTCGGCCGGGCCGTGGCCCGCGCGGTACGGCGAGGGCTCCCCGCGCCGCACTGCGTGCTGCCGGACGCCGGTACCGGAACCGGCGCAGGCACGGTCGTCGGTACCGGAACCGGCGCAGGCACGGTCGTCGGTACCGGAACGGGCGCAGGCACGGATGCCGGTACCGGAACGGGCGCAGGCACGGATGCCGGACCTGGCCTCCCGGCCGCCGGGCCCGCCCGGGAAACGGACCCGGTCGCCGGGCCCGTACGGGAAACCGCCCCGGCCGAGCCGGAACTCCGCAAGCCCGAGCCCGTGCCGGACCGCACTGAGCCCGCTGCCCGCGCCGCCGACTTCGACGAGCCCGCTCCCAGTGCGCTCGCTCCGAGGGCGACTGCTCCAGCGACTCCCGCCGTAACTGCTCCCGCACAGAGCACGGACGCGCCCGGACGACCGGCTACCACGGCACCCGAACCGCGCACGGCCCGTGGCGCGGCCGGCCCCGACCGCCCGGCCGACGCCGGTTCCGCCGTGGAGGACGACTTCGACTTCACGGAACCGGATCTGGCCGAGCCCCGGGCCGCCGCCCCCGCGCCCGGCCTGGCGGGGGTGTCCGCCGCCTCCGACCGCTCCGACGCCGACTCCGACCCCGCCGACTCCGGCGATCCCCAGGAACGGACCCCTCGTAACCCGTGAGACTCTTCGTCACCATCGCGCCAGCCGCCCCGGAAACCCCCGCTCCGGCCCGGCCCGGCTCCCCGCACGCCGCCCCCGAGCGGCGCGACCTGGTCCTGGACGCCCCGGGCTCGACCACCGTCGGCGCACTGGCCGCACGCGTCGCCGGCGAGTCACCGGCCGGCGGCACGGCGCCCGCGCTCTTCCTCGAAAACCGCGAACTCCCCGCCGACCTGCCGTTGGCCGCCACCGGCATACGGGACGGCGCCACGCTCGGCCTCGGCGGCCCGGTCCCGCCCGAGCCCGACGGCGGCTACGGACCCGGCCGCGCCGACCTGCCGCCGCCGTCCCGTTCCGCCGACGGCGAGCGGCTGCCACGCGCACCCCGGGTGGAACTCCAGCTCATCGGCGGGCGCGGTGCCGGACGGGTCTGGCCCCTGGACTGCGGCACGCACACCGTCGGCCCGGCGGCAGGCAGTTCGGTGCGGCTCCAGGGCCGTGAGGTGCCCGTCGACGGCATCCGCGTCACCGTCCGCCCGGACGGCACCGTGCTGCTGAACACCGACCCGGCGGCCGGCGGGCCCGGGTCCGGCGACGGTGCGCCGGCGGACGGCGGCACCGGGCCCGGCCACCGCACCGGCGTACGCCTGTCCGTGCCCGAACCGCCGGCCGCCCGGCCCCGCGCCGACGACACCCCGCTGCCGCCCCCGCCGCCGCCCGAACTCCCCGACCCCTACGCCGACACGCACGCCCCCGTTCCCGAGGGCTGGGTGGAGTGGCCGCTCGGTGGTGAGCTGCGGATGGGCGAGTACCTGCTGCGGGCGGCCGAGCCCACCGAGGCGGACGCCGCCGTCACGGCCTCCGAGGACGGCGCGTACCTGGACTTCAACCGGCCGCCGCGGATCGTGCCGCCGCTGGTGCCGGAACGGTTCACGCTGCCCTCGCCGCCGGTGCCGCCGGCCCGCCGCACCATCCCGCTGCTGGTGGTGCTCGCGCCGATGTTCATGGGCATCGGCATGGTCGTCTTCCTGCACTCGTACTTCTACTTGATGTTCGCGTTCTTCAGCCCGGTGCTCGCCATCGGCAACTGGATCAGCTCCAAGCGGAGCGGCTGGCGCGACTTCCTGACCTCGGTCGCCAACTACCGGGCCCGGCGCGCCTCGCTGGAGGCGGACGTCAAGGACATGGTCGCGCGCGAGCGCGGCCAACGGGTCGCTGCCGGACCCGACCCGGCCGCCGCCGGCATGTGGGCCGTCGGTCCCGGCGCCCGGCTGTGGGAACGCCGCCGCGGCCACTCCGACCACCTGCTGCTGCGCGTCGGCACCGTACGCCAGGCATCGCTGCTGACGATCGAGGACGCCTCCCGCGAGGACAACCACCGCTCCGTCAACTGGCAGATCCCCGACATGCCGATCGGCGTGAACCTCTGCTCGGACGGTGTCGTCGGCATCTCGGGCGAGACGGACGCGGCCCGCGCGCTGGCCCGATGGACCGTCGCGCAGGCCGCGATCCTGCACAGCCCCCGCGACGTCCGGATCACCGTGCTCACCGACGCGGCGGGCGCGCCCGCCTGGCAGTGGGTGCGCTGGCTGCCGCACGCCCGCCCCGGCGAGGGCGGCGTCGCCGCGCCGCCGTCCGGCGGGCCCACCGTGACCATCGGCAACGACCCGGAGACGGTTGCCAATCGGGTCTCCGAACTGGTCTCCGCGATCCGCTCGCGGGCCCGTTCGCGGGAGTCCGCGATGGGCGGCGCGCTGCTCGCCGAGCCCGACCTCGTCGTGGTGCTGGACGGTGCCCGGCGGCTGCGGGACGTGCCCGGCGTGGTGCAGGTGCTCAAGGAGGGCCCGGCCGTACGGGTCTTCCTGATCTGCCTCGACCAGGAGGAGCGGATGCTCCCCGAGGAGTGCGTCACCGTCTGCGCGGTCGGCGCCCGCGAGGTGACGCTGCGCCGTACCGGCAGCACCGACATCACCGGCATCCGGCCCGACCTGGTGGACACCGGCTGGTGCGAGCGGATCGGCCGGGCCCTGGCACCCGTACGCGATGTCACCCCGGACGGCTCGGACGGCCTGCCGGACCGGGTCAAGCTGCTGGACCTGCTCGGCCTGGAGCCGCCGCAGGCCGCCGAACTGGCCGCCCGCTGGACCAAGCGCCCGGCGTCCACCGGCGTCCTGCTCGGCACCGGCTACACCGGCCCTGTCACCTTCGACCTGGTCAAGGACGGCCCGCACGGCCTGATCGCGGGCACGACCGGCGCCGGCAAGTCCGAACTCCTCCAGACGCTGGTGGCCTCCCTGGCGGCGGTCAACCGGCCGGACGAGATGACGTTCGTCCTCGTCGACTACAAGGGCGGCAGCGCCTTCGCCGGCTGCGAGCGGCTGCCGCATGTCCTCGGCATGGTCACCGACCTGGACAGCCACCTGGTCGAGCGGGCGCTGACCTCGCTGAGCGCCGAACTGACCCGCCGCGAACGCGTCCTGGCCGACGCGGGCGCCAAGGACCACACCGAGTACCGGGCGATGCGCCGCCGCGACCCCGCGCTGGCACCGCTGCCGAGGCTGCTGCTCATCATCGACGAGTTCGCTACCCTCGCCCGCGACGTGCCCGAGTTCGTGCCAGGGCTGGTCGGCATCGCCCAGCGCGGCCGCTCGCTCGGCCTGCACCTGTTGCTCGCCACCCAGCGCCCGGCCGGTGTGGTCACCGCCGACATCCGCGCCAACACCAACCTGCGGATCTCACTGCGCGTCACCGACGCCCTCGACAGCCAGGACGTCCTGGAAGTCAACGACGCGGTGAGCATCTCCAGCGACACCCCGGGCCGCGCCCTTGCCCGGGTCGGGCACCGCTCGGTGCTGCCCTTCCAGACCGCCTTCGTGGGCGCCGTACGCAATGACGGGCAGACCGCAGCCGCGGACACCGGGGCCACGGGGACGGGCACTGAGCCGGGCTCCGAGACCCAGGCCGACGTCTGGGCCAGCGAACTGACCTGGTCGCTGCTGGGCCGTACGGCAGCCGAACCCGTCGAGGAGACCGCCGACCTCTTCGACGCCATCCAGGAGGCGATGGAACACCGCGACGCGCCCACCGACCTGACGGCCCTGGTCGACGCGGTCCAGGAAGCCGCCGCCCAGCTGGAGATCGAGCGGCAGCCCAGCCCCTGGCTGCCCGCACTGCCGAATGCGGTGAGCCTGGCCGAACTTCCCGAGCGGCCCGACCCGGCCGACGGGCGCCTCGCGCCGGTCGCCTGGGGCCTGGCCGACCTGCCGGGCGCCCAGCGTCAGGAACCCCTGGAACTGGACCTGAGCCGCTTCGGGCACCTGTACGTCCTGGGTACCCCACGCTCCGGCCGCTCCCAGGTGCTGCGCACCATAGGCGGCGCGCTGGCCCGGCGGCACTCCAGCGCCGACGTGCACCTGTACGGCATCGACGCGGCCGGCGGCGCCCTGGCGGCGCTGTCCGAACTGCCGCACTGCGGCGCCGTTGTACCGCGCGCCGACCTGGAACGGCTGGGCCGCCTGCTGACCCGGCTGACCGCCGAGATGGGCGCGCGCCAGGAACTGCTCACCTCCCACGGCGCGGCCAACCTCACCGAACTGCGCGCCCTGCTGCCGCCCGCCGAGCGCCCCGCCCATGTGGTCGTCCTGGTCGACGGCTGGGACTCGCTGGCCGCCCTGCTCGGCGAACACGACGGCGGCCGGCCGATGCACGAGCTGACCGCGCTGATCCGCGAGGGCGCGCCGATGGGGCTGCACGTCGTCGCCACGTCCGAACGGGCGCTGCTGACCGGCAAGGTCGCCTCGCTCAACGACGAGCGCCTGCTGCTCCGGCTGACCGACCGCAACGAGTACAGCCTGGCGGGCATCCCGCCGAAGCAGGTGCCGGCCGTCGTCCCGCAGGGCCGCGGCTGGCGCGGCGGCAGCGCCACCGAGGTGCAGGTCGCACTGCTCGGCGAACGGACCGAGGGCCCGGTCACGGGACGGGACCAGGCGGAGGCGCTCAAGCGGATCGGGGAACGGGCCGCGCTGCGCGACCGCGACCTGCCCGCCGCCCGCCGCCCCGCGCGCGTCCTGAGCCTGCCCCGCCAGGTGTCGTTCACCGACGCGTACGAGAAGGTACCGGCGGCCGACCGGCGCCCCCTGTGGGGACTGCTCGGCGTCGGCGGCGACGACCTGGGCGCCATCGGCGTGGACTTCGCGGCAGACGCACCGTCCTTCCTCGTCAGCGGCCCGCCCGGCAGTGGTCGGTCCACCGCGCTCACCACGCTCGCGGTGTCGCTGCTGGCCGGCGGCACCCGGGTGGTCGCGCTCACCCCGCGTGAATCGCCGCTGCGGGGCCTGGCCCGGCACCCGAGGGCCGTCGTGCTCCAGGACCCGGACCCGCTGGCCGACGAGGTGAGCGCGGCGCTGAACGCCGAACCGGGGCCCGCCGTGGTCCTGGTCGACGACGCCGACCTGCTCTCCCAGCTGCCTGCCTGTGACGCGGCGCTGCGGGAGGTCGCCACCACCGGCCGGGACCGCGGCGTCGGACTGGTCGCCGCCGCCACCGCCGAGACGCTGACCACGGCGGGCATCGGCTGGCTCGGCCTGGTACGGCGGGTCCGCAAGGGCGTGCTGCTGTCGCCGCAGTCACCGGGCGAGGGCGACATCCTCGGCGTGCGGGTGCCGTACGACCTGCTGCGGGGCCGTCCTACGCCGGGCCGCGGCCTGACCGTCGACCCGGTGACCGGCGCGCTGGTGTCGGTGCTGGTGCCGGAGACGGTGCTGCGCGACGGAACAGCCGGCTGACCGTACGACGGTGCCCCGCCGCCGGACGAGATGTCCGGCGGCGGGGCACCGTCGCGTCGTGGGTCCGTCAGCCCGCGTTCTTGGTGCCGGTGGCGATGTCCAGGTCCATCTTCTCGATGCTGTTCTTGATCTGATTGAACTGGTTGGCGAAGGAGTTGATGCTCTCCACGGCCTTCTGCAGCGACGCGGTGAGGTTGCTGTAGGACTCCTTCAGCGCCGGGCTGCTCTGCTGCATGAACAGACCGTTGTCCAGCAGGCCCTCGACGGAGGTCTTGGTGCTCAGCAGCAGCGGGTTGATGTCGTTGACGGCCTGCTTCATCACGCCGGAAACGCGCTGGATCTCGTTGTAGTCGATGTTGATGTTGCCTGCGGGCATGGTGCTGACTCCCTGGGTCGGTAGGGGGATGGGTGGGAACCCGGACGGGGCCCGGGGGCGCGTCGGGTCGAGGGCGGGGGCCGTCAGTCGTCGGACTCCTTCGGCGTCCAGCCGGTGTCGCCCTCGGCGTCGTCGCTGGTCCACTCCTCCGTCTTGCCGTCGGTCACCACGGTCTTGGTGCCGCTGCCGTCCTCGTTGACCTCGATGGTGGTGGTCACTTCGTGGCCGTCGAGATCGACGGAGGAGTGGGTGGTACCTGTCACCGTCTGTTCGTTGCCGTCCTCGTCGGGACCGACGGTGGTGTAGGTGGTCTTCGTGTCGCGATGGCCGGTCTTCTGGTCGGTGACCGAGGTGGTGGTGCCAGTGGTGGTGCTCTCGTTGCCGTCGGTGTCCTTCGTCTTGCTGGTGAAGTCGTCCGTGGTGGTCTTGTGCTCCGGCGTCTCGCTCGTCTTCGACGTGCCGGTGGTGTTCGTGACGCTGCCGAAGACGTCCGTCGAGGTCGAGTCGTACGTGCCGTCGGCGTGGTAGTTCGTGGTGTCGGTCGCCTTCAGGCCCGTCTTGGTCTCCATGGTCGTGGTGACCTTCGTCGGCTTGCCGTCCGGCCCGTACTCGTACGTCGTGGTGGTCTTGTTGCCGTGCCCGTCGTCGGTGGTCCACTCGTGCGGGCGCTCACCGGGCTTCTCGGGCTCCTTCGGCAGCATGGACGGGTCGAGGTCCGGGTACTCCTTCTTGGCCTTCTCGACCGACTCGTGCCAGGCGTTCCACTCGTCGTTGCGGGCGTTCCACAGGTCGGAGGCGATCGAGGCGCTCTGCTTGGCCGCCTTGTTGGCCAGGTCGAAGTCCCAGTCGGCCCACTTCTTCGCCACGCCCTCATAGAGGTTCTTGAGCTTTTCCAGCTTCTCCTCGGAGCGCTTGAAGGAGCCCTTCCACGTCGAGTAGTACTTGCGGATCGCCGCGACCGCCACCCCGGTGCCGACCTCGTCGACCGAGTACTCCTGCTTGCTCTCGCGGGCCTGCTTGACCTCGTCCTTGAGCTTGCCGGCCTTCTGCGCGACGTCGTTGAGCAGTTCGTAGTCAACGGCTATGTCGGTCACGGTCACACCCTTCGCGCGGTCGGAGATCACTTCACGTCTCTCCACTGGTCAAACGCAACGGGAAGCGAATCGGTTCACCCGAGTACCGGTGAAGCGGAGCAAAGTGATGTCGTTCACACAGTGAACCGATCGGGCCGCAGATCCGTGATCGTAAGTGTGGTGTCCTATGACTCCGGTGTGCCGGACGCGCCGGTCGTGACACCTGTGAACGGTCTACTGCGGGAGAGGAACAGGCTTGGCTACGCGTCCCGGAGACTGGGGTGCTCTCGGCCTCGACGGCGACCCGACCCCGGGCGACGCCGCCGCCATCACGACCATCGCCGACGCGATGCGCGACCTTGCCAACCACGCGGGCACCATCAACAACGGCCTCAAGGCGCTCCAGCAGACCGCCGGTGACGGCCAGCGCTTCATCGGCAAGACCGCCGACCAGCTGCGCGACATGGTCGACGACCACCTGCACAACTTCGTCGGCCATGTCGAGGAGTCCTTCCACCAGGCCGAGGCGGCACTGCGTACGTACGCCACCGCCGTCACCGACGCGCAGAGCGACGCCGACCAGGCGCTGTCCGCCATCCAGGGCCTGTCCGACGACGACCCGCAGCGGCAGACCCACATCGACCGGGCCGACGAGGCGAAGACCGCGCTCGGCAACGCGGCGAGCACCCTGGACAAGGCGCTGACCGCGGCCGGGTCGCTGATGGTCCAGCCGGTCAGCGACTGCGACATGTTCTGGGAAGCCTTCGAATGGCTGACCATCGTGCTGTCGGTCATCGCCATCTTCACCGGCGGCGTCCTCGCGGTCCTCGCCTGGGGCATGAACGCGGTCCTGCTGATCAAGACCATCGTCGACTTCAGCCAGGGCAAGGCGAGCGGCCTGGAGCTCGGCCTGGCCTTCCTCGGCGTGCTCTTCCCCACCACCAAGGCCCTGCCGGTCGGCTCCATCATCAAGGGCCTGGGCGGCGTCCTCAAGGGCGGCTTCGAAGGCATCGCCGGCGCCGGGAAGAACATCTTCGCGGAGATCGGCCACTTCTCCTCGCTGCACGGCATGCCCAAGGTCGTGGTGGCGCCCATGGTCATCGCTGCCCACGCGGCGCCTGCCCTCAACATCGTCAACGGCGTGAAGGGGCTCGGGAATCTCGCCAAGGGCGGCTGGGAGTCCCTGGCGGGCACCTTCGCCAAGGACTGGGCGAAGTTCACTGGTCACATCGACGGCAACTGGGGCAAGTTCGGCGCGTACACGAAGGTCAACTTCGGGCGGGGCGGACGGATCGCCATCGCCACCGTCCTGCCCCTGGACTTCACCGAAATGGGCGTCCTGGGCCTCGGCGGCGCCGCGCGGCTCGCCTTCGGCGAACGGGTCCTGGGCATCAAGCAGCCGGACCTGCACGCGCTGCTGGCCAACGCGGGACGTACGGACGCGGCGCTGCGCGGCGGCATCCACACCGGCGCGTTCGGCGGACCCGGCGCGCTCGTACCGTTCCGGCCCGTCGGCGGGACCGGTGCGCCCTTCGTGCCGGGCGGCTTCGTGGACCTGTCGGGCCTGCATCTCGGCGCGGCCGGCTTCCCGGGAGGTTTCCCGGGCGCGGGCGCGCACTTCACGCCCGGTGGTCTCGTCACGCCCAGTGGTCTCGGCGGGATGCCCGGGACCGTGACGCCCGTCGGGCTGGGGTCGTTCACACCGAGCGGGCTGGGGGCGCTCACACCGAATGGGCTGGGTGGTATTGCCCCCAACGGCATCACGGTGCCGCCCGGTATGGCTTCACCTCAAGGCATCACCGCACCTCAGGGCATCACCGCACCTCAGGGCATCACCGCACCGCAAGGCATCACCGCACCCAACGGCTCCGTCACCCACGCGGGCATCCAGGTCGACCGGCCGGGACTGGTGACCGCCCCCGACGTACCCGGCATGACCACGCATACCAACGGCCTGACCGTCCCGGACGTCCACGGTTCCGGCGCCACCCAACTCGTCCAGCAGACGGACTTCGCCGCCGGACACATCCGCCTGGACAACAACCTGCTGCTGTCCGCGGACACCGCCATCGACCTCCTCAAGGACACCCACGCGTCGTCGCCGCTCGCCCACGTGGCGACGGACGCCCCCGCCGTCCGCGTCCCGGAGACCTCGTTCGACGCCGGATCCGTCCACGGCATCGGCGACGGCCACGCGATGGCCCGCGGCGCCGCCGGGCACGGCGAGGCCCTGGAGGACATGACCTTCCCCGAACTGCAGGCGCTGGCCTCGGGGGACGTCGCGGTGACGGCCTTCCACGGGGACGGCATCAGCATCCGCATCGGCGACGCGGCGACGCGGACGTTCACGGCGCAGGACCTGGCGCACACGGCGCCCGGCGGCCCGGCCCGTACGGACCTGACGGGCGTGCAGGATGTGGCGGTCACGCAGAGCCCGGCGGGCACCCGGCACCTGTCCGGCGCCGAGGGAGTGCCCAGCGCGCACGGCGGCACGGCGGAAACGATCCGGCCGACGGGCGCCGGCGCGCACGACCCGCTGCGGGCGAAGACACCGGATGCGGCGCCGAGCATCAAGCCGGGTGCATCGTCCGGCACCGGTTCCCTGACCAAGGCGTCCCCTACGCCCCCTCAGCCGGTCCTTGACCAGCATGACCTGGCCATGAGCCTGCTGGACGTCGGCGACCGCAAACCCGCACCGGCCACCGGCCACAGCGCGACCCCGGACAGCGGCCCTTCCGGCGTTTCGGCCCGCCCGGACCTGGACGGGGCGGGCACGTCCGGCACCGCGGACCACAGTGCCCTCGACCTGATCGCCCACCCGGGCGGCGACCTGTCCAAGGTGGTGGACGCCGCCGCCGTACCGGCCGCGGTCAAGGCCACCGAACACACTCCTACGCCTACGCCCGCGCCCCCGCCGAAGGCTGGGTCCGCTCCCACTCCGGCGCCCGCGCCGAAGGACTCCGGTCCCGGCACCGCGCCCCCGCGCAACCGCTTCGGCGGCTTCTCCGGCGCCGCCGCCATGAACCAGCGCCTGCGCGCCCGGCACGACCTGATCCTCGGCGGTTCGACCGGTCCCGAGGCCGGGGCGAAGCTCAACGCCTGGGCCGGGTACGAGAACGCGCTGTCGCATGTCGGTAAGGCGGAGCGCAAGGTGGCGGAGTTGGCGCCGCCGCCGGGCGCAGCCCAGGGCGAGCCCTCGCCCGCCCTGGCCGATGCGCTGGACGACCTGGGAGTCAAGCGCGCCGAGGCCGCCGAGGCGGAGGCCAAGCTCGACGAACTGGGCATCGACGCGGCGCGCACCCGCAAGCAGATCAACGCCCTCAACGGCGGCCTGTTCGGCGAACACGGTCTCGGCGGCGGCCCGCTGCCGCGCCCGCAGCCGGAGACGCAGGCGGTCCCGGCCGCCGACACGGCCAAGGGCAAGGGCACAGCGGATCTCACGGAACCCCAGCCTGCCCCGCCCGTCGGCAAGGGCAAGGCCAAGGCGGACCTCGCCGACCCCGAGCCCGTACCGAGCAGCCCCATCCCGCAACGCCCGGCACCGGAGGACCGGCTCGGGTTCGGCCCCAACACCGGGCGGGGCGCCCGCGACCAGGCCCGGCACGACATCGTCACCGGCGGCACCAGCGGCCACGAGGCCGAGTTGCGGCTCGACGCCTGGGAGCAGTACCAGCGGGCGTCGTCCGACCTGGCGCGTGCCCAGGACAAGGTGGACCGGCTCGTACCCAAGGCGGGGCAGCCCGGCCCGTCAAAGCCGTCCGCCGCGGCTCTGGAGGCGCTGGACGACCTCGGCGTGCGGCAGTCCGAGATGGCCGGAGCCGAATCCCGGCTCGACGAGCTGGGCATGGACCCGCACGCCCTACAGCAGCAGATCGACGAGGCCAACAGCGCGATCGCCGTCGAGCGCTTGAAGCGCGGCGAGTACGTCGGCCCGCTCGGCGGCGCGCCGTCCCCGCACCCCGGGCCGCGCGACGTGGAGATGACCGACGTACAGCCAGGCCCCTCGCGCCAGGGCGGCGGCAACCACCAGATGCCCGGCCTGCGGTGGGACAACGCCCTCACCCGCGGCACCACGCCGGGCGAAATCCGCGCCAACACCGCTTTCCGGGACCTGCACGGACTCGACCAGCGGCCGCTGTCCGGCGGGGACTATCTGGGCAACCTGCGTGACAGCCTCAGCGAACGGCGCCCGATCTCCTACGTCGTCAACGCCGTCGTCAAGTACGACGAGATTGGCGGCGGACAGCTCGACGCCTTCTTGCGCTCGGCCACCGCCAACCTCCCGGACGGCTATCGGGGGCGGTTCGGCGTGGTCATCGGCGTCAACGGCCCGGCGGGCGAGATGCAGCGGATCAACGCCGCGGTACGCGGTGCCCTGGACGGCGTGCGGGCCGACTTCCCGGTTGCCGTCGTCGGTGTCGGCTGGCGCGGCGGCTCGTTCCCGTACGGCACCGTCCGCAACTCCGTCATGACCAGCCCGGCCAGCCGGTCGATGGTGCACGCGATGATGGCCGGCGGCGCCGACGGCGCCGGGCGTTCCCATCCGTACTTCGCCTTCATGGACTTCGACACCTTCGAGCACACCGTGCCCAGCGGCCGGCACATCTTCGACTACTTCGACAAGAAGTTCGAGATGCGCGGCGTCGAGCAGCCGGGAGTGCCGTCGTCGGCGGAGCCGCTGCGCCCGCTGATGATGACCGGTGGGTACCGGGTGCCCGAGCCGCCCGGCAACGGCCTGCCCGACCCGCTGCTGGTCAAGACCGACGAGCACCTGGCCGATGCCGAGGCGAAGGGCAAGGGCAAGGCCAGGGCCACTCCGCCGCAGCCCGGCGAACTGCGCGTCACGCCGGAGAACCGGCACACCTTCGACCTGCGGGTGCGCGCGGACATGCGGGCCCGCACCGGTATCGCGGGACGCCACCCGCTGCTGCCGTACGCGCCCGAGCCCAACCTGTTCGTGGACGCCACCGCGACGCTGGTGGACACCATGCCCGGTGTGCACGGCTGGCTGCCGCTGCGGTTCGGTGACGGCGGCGCCGAGTTCCACCACCTGAGCCAGGCGCTCAACAACTTCAACGCCTGGGAACTGGACACCACCCTGCCGCGCCTGACCAGGGACGACTTCCCGCGGCTGGCGGGCGAGAGCCAGGACGACTGGCTCAAGCGGGTGGACGACGGCATCACCGACCGCGAGGCGCAGCGGGAAATCGCCGCCGGCAACCACACGCTGCCCGACCGCGGTACGGCCTTCGTCGCCGAGTTCGAGAAGGCGGCCATCCCGACAGACCTCTCCCGGATCATGGCCTCGCTCTTCGGCAAGAGCGGCAAGCTGCTGCAGGACCACGCCGGGCTGGGGAACGTGGAGCGGCTGGTCGTGGACAAGGACAGCAAGCGCGGACTGGAGCTGAAGCCCGTCCGTGACGAGCGCTTCGGACTGTCCCCGGAGGCGGCGGACCACGACAACCCGCTGCGGCCGGTCGAGAGCCCGGACCAGGAGCGCCCTCGTGACGTCGCCGCGCGGCTGACCGACAAACTGGGCACCGGCGCGAACCCGCTGGGGATCAACGTCTCCGCCGGGCTGCCGAGCGACCCGTCGATACGGGCCGGCATCCGCCAGGAGGACCTGCGGATCGTCACCCACGGCTACGCCCACAACGAGGACCCGTCGCGGTTCCTGGACCTGCTCGACTACGCCATCGTGCACACCTCGCACCAGTCGCCGCCGACCTCGGTCCTCCACGCCTTCGAGACGGCGCCCGGCCGTCTGGGCCTGCCCTCGCCGGAGGACATCCTGCGCGGTGTGCGGAGCCAGCTGGAGTACCGCGGCACCGTCACCAAGACCCGGGTCGAGGCCGCGGTCAACGACGCGATCGCGCACGGGACCGACGGCCGGGAACTGTCCATCGCCCTGGCCACCGGGCGGCTGCGCCGCGAGAACTTCCTCCCCGACGGCCTCGGCGGCTCCACGAGCCGGCCCGCCAGGAACACGGCCGAGGACCTGGCGCTCACGTATTACGCCAACGCCCTCGGCCGCGAACTGCACATCACCTTCGCCGACGGCAGCATGACCACCATCGCGCCCGCGAGGCAGGGGAAGAAGCGGCTGCCGCCCCCGGTGGAGATCGTCTGGACGGCCAGTACGGACACCGTGCGCTACCCGGACGGCGGCCACTGGACCGTGATGGACAACGAACCGGGCCCGGTCGCGGGCGGCAAGCGCGGTCGCGCTGGTGCGGACGGGCCGGGCGGCGACACCCACTCCAAGCGCCCGCGCAAGGGCAAGGGCCGGGCCGACGGCCCCGCCGACCCGGACACGCCCATGGGAGACCTCCAATGACCACCGATCAGGCGGCTCCGAACGCCACCGTGCACCACGTGACCCCCGGCCGACCCGGCGCGCTGGCCGCGGCCCTGGAGGCCGCTGCCCCGGGCGACGAAGTGCGGATGTCGCCCGGGACGTACGAGGAGACCCTGCGCATCGACCGCGACGTGGTCCTGCGCGCGGACGACGGCGGGGTCACCATCGCCGCGCCCGGCGGCACCGCCCCCGCCCTCGAAGTCCTGCCCGGTGCCCGGCTGACGCTGGACGGGGTGACCGTACGGGGCGGTGCGGCGGACCAGCCCGCCGTCCTGCTCTCCGGCGGCAGCACGTACTGGCACGGCGGCGGCACCGGCCGCGGGCGCCTCGAAGTGCTGCGGGACGCCGCGCTCACCATGACCGGCGCCCGCCTGACCGGCGCGGCACTGGCCGGGGCGCTGATCCGTACCACCGGTGCGGTACGGCTGACGGACTGCGTCCTGGAAGGCGCCCAGGGCACCGGCGTCGTGGTGGGCGGCGACTCCCGGCTGGAGATGACCGGCAGCCGGATCAGGGAGGCCACCGGCTCGGGCGTGCGGGTCCGCGACGGCGCGCGCGTCGTGTTGCGCGAGTGTCTGATCGACGGCGCGGGCCGCAGCGGGCTGCTCTTCGAGGACCGGTCGGTGGCCCTGCTCGTGGACTGCCGGGTACGGGACTGCGGCGGCGAAGCGGTGCGCGTGCTGGACTCCTCGCCCGTACCGCAGGACGACGACCCGTACGAGGCGGCGGGCACCGCAGCCCCGGCGGAGGCCCGGGGCGGACTGCTGCTGTACGGCTGCGAGCTGAGCGGTGCGGGCGCGGACGCGCTGCACGTCGCCGGGTCGGGCGACGCCGTGCTGGCCGGCTGCGTCCTGCGCGACGGCGGCGGCTCCGGCGCCACCGCGGGGGAGCGGGCCCGGGTACGGCTGGCCGACACCCGGGTCGTACGGACCACGTCGGCGGCCCTGATGGCCCACGGTACGGCCCGGCTGGAGGCGCGCGGCACGACCGTACGCGGCTCGGCGGCCAACGGCGTGCTGGCCACCGGCTCCGCCGCCATCCGGCTCACCGACGGCGAGGTGACCGACTCCCGGTTCAGCGCCGTACACGCCGGTGGTGCCGCCGAGGTGACGCTGACCCGGCTGCGGGCCGGCCACACCCCCGAACACGGGTTGCACGCGGTCGCCGACGCCCGGCTCGCGCTGACCGAGGTGCACCTCACCGACTGCGGCATGTCCGGCCTCGACCTGTCCGGCGCGGCGCGCACCGAAGCCGCCGAACTGTCCGTCGTCCGCTGCCGCAACGGTGTCGTCGCCGGTTCCGGCGGCCCGGTCCGCCTGACCGGCTGCACGGTCACCGACGCCGAACGCGCCGGGTTCAGCTTCGGTCCCGACGGCGACGCGGAACTGGCCGGCGGCCGGGTGCTGCGCGCCGGCACCGCCGGGCTGGTGGTCCAGGAAGGCGCCACCGTACGGGCCCGGGATGTGGAGATCACCGAGGCGGCCGGGTCCGGGGTGGTGGTCGCGGCCGGCGCCGCCCCGCACGTGAGCCGGGTGCGGATCGTACGCGCCGGCAAGAACGGCCTGATCGTGGATGCCGGAGGCGCCGGCGTCTTCGAGGACTGCGAGATCACCGCCCCCGGCTACCCAGCTGTCCACCTGGGTGAGATGGCCACCCCCGTACTGACCCGGATCCGCGTACAGGACGCCGACGCCGACCTGAGCACCGGGACCGGCGCCGAGCCGGAGGTGCGCGACTGCGTTTCCTGGCAGGTCAAGGACGCGCAGTGGCCCGCGCCGCTGGCGCCCGTGACGGCCACCGCCACCGCGGGGTCCGGCGGGACCCCGGCCGCGGGCGCCGCGACCACGGCCCCGGCCACCGAGGAGGACCTCGATGAACTGCTCGGCGAGCTGCACCAGTTGATCGGCCTGGACCGGGTCAAGCAGGATGTCGCCTCGCTCGTGAAGCTGATGCGCATGGTGCAGCGCCGGGAGGCGGCCGGGCTCGCGGCACCGCCGCTCAGCCGCCACCTGGTCTTCGCGGGCAATCCCGGCACCGGCAAGACCACGGTGGCCCGGCTCTACGGGCGCATCCTGGCCGCCGTCGGCCTGCTGGAGCGCGGCCACCTGGTGGAGGCCGACCGCTCCGCCCTGGTCGGCGAGTACGTCGGCCACACCGGGCCGAAGACCCAGCGGGTCTTCATGGAAGCGATGGGCGGCGTGCTGTTCATCGACGAGGCGTACTCCCTGGCACCCGCACACGGCTCGGGCGGCAACGACTTCGCGCAGGAGGCCATCGCCACCCTCGTGAAACTGATGGAGGACCACCGCGACGCCGTCGTGGTCATCGTCGCCGGCTATCCGGCGGAGATGGAGCACTTCATCGACTCCAACCCCGGACTCGCCTCCCGCTTCAACCGCACGCTGCTGTTCGAGGACTACGGCACCGAGGACCTGGTGCGCATCGTGGAACAACACGCGGCGGCCCACCAGTACGAACTGACCGACGCGGCACGCGCCACGCTCACCGGCTACTTCGACCACGTCCCCCGGGACGGCCGGTTCGGAAACGGACGCTCGGCCCGGCAGACGTTCCAGGCGATGACCGAACGGCAGGCGTACCGCGTCGCGGAGAACGACGCCCCGTCCGAGGCGGACCTGCGGACGCTGTCCGAACTGGACGTACCCGAACTCGACGTACCGGAGACGGACTCGCCCGGCCCCGGCCTGCCGCAACCGCTCCCGTCCGGACCCGGCGGGCCCGTCCGTCGGGCCTGACCCGCCTCCCCCGACTACTCCCAGGAGGAACACCCCGTTGTCACAGCCGAACAAGAACACCGGCCCGGACCGCCCGTCCCGGTCCGGTTTCGCGGAGACCTTCGCCAAGGGGGCGCGTACCCCGCTGCGTGGCCTGGCGCCCGGCCGACGGGTGTGGAAGACGGTGCTGGGCCTGCCCGTGCTGGCCGGTGTCGGCGTCGGCGTGGTGGCGCTGGCCACCCTCGGCGCCTCCCAGGTGCGCTTCGGTGACGGCCAGGAGAAGGCCGTCGCCGCCAAGCAGCCGAAGCCGACGAAGACGAGCTCTCCGGCACCGGCCGCCAAGCCCAGCAAGTCCCCGAGCCCGGCGTCCCCGAAGCCCAGCGAAGCGGGGGCGCCCTCCCGGGCCCCTGAGGCGCCGAAAGCGCCGGAGAAGAAGACCCCGGCCCCCGAGGCCAAGAAGCCCGCCGGTCCGCCGCGCGTGACCTACACGGGACTCGCGGGCCCCGGCTGCCCGACCCCGCCCGGCGGCGGCTATGAGCAGCAGGGCGCGTACAACGACGGCGGCAACGGCTGGTACGGGCTCACCGGCGGCTCCACCCGGGAGGGCGGCTGCAGCGGCCAGTTCACGTCCGTACCGATGTCCGGCGAGCCGGGCAAGGATGCCAACAGCCGAGTGATGTGGTGGTTCGCGCCGGGCCCGGAGTCCCGGACCTGCCAGGTCTCGGTCTACGTGCCCCAGGGGCCCAACGACCGCGACGTGAACGGCCATCCGACCACCTATCACGTGCTGACCGACGCCTTCAACCGGGACAGCAAGTACGGCCAGTTCACCATTGACCAGGCCGGGCACCGCGGCACCTGGCAGCCGGGCGGCACCTTCCAGGTCCGCCAGGGCAAGATCGCCGTGAAGCTGCTGGACCGCGGCATCGATTTCGGGCCGGGCCGCGAGGGTGCTCACCACGCGGCGGCGCCCGTCAAGGTCACCTGTCACGGCTGAGCGTCCACTGCGGGACCGCTGCGTGTCGCAGGCCATTCCCTACGGCACAGCGCGCAGCGGGCCCGCAGCCGGCCGCGCACCGGCAAGCGGATGTGCTGGTGGCAGGCAGGACAACACAACGACACACGCAACGGCGCCCGCCCACCACTGACCGCCTCCGGCCCCCCACCATCCGGCCACCAACGCCGGCACCATGATCGCGGCCGCCGCCATCAGCCTCGTCGGCGCCGTCGTCTCCGTCCTGTGGGCGCCCGAGACCCGCGGCCTCGACGTCGTGTGCCGCGACGGCATCGACCAGCCGCTCCTGGTAACGCCACAGCGCGTCGTTGCCGGGGTCGGCGAGCGTTGCCCGGACGCCGACGGTCTTGTAGGCGCGGCAGTGCTGCCACATCGTACGGATGGTGTTGACCAGCACAGGGTTGCCGGCAGCCTCGTGTGCTTCAACTCTTCGCGCATGCGGGCAATCGCTGTGGCGCCGAAGCCGGCTTCCTCAAGACGCCGGATCGCTGCACGGACCGGCATCTCACTGGTGCCGACCTCGGCAGCGAGATCACGAATGCGCAAGCGATACCCAACGGGAAACTCGCCACTCATGATTGCCTCGTGCAGCACCGCGTACACACGGTCGGCCATGGACGGCGTCGGCTCGAGGCGCTTGGACATATCCACGAGTGGATCCTAGACAGCGCGGACCTCGGAGCCAGTGGTGCGGTCGGCGGTCCGCATCGTCTCGTCCAGGACGTGGACGATCCGGGTGAGGTGTTGTGGGCGGAGCATGTCGACGTGGTGGCAGTCGACGGGGTGGATGACGACGCGGCCGGCTACGTACGGGCGCCAGGCGTCCTGCGGTGATGCGGTACCGAAGAGGCGGTCGGTAGCGGTGAAATGGATGAGGTCCCCGGAGTAGGAGTGCGGTGTGAAGGACCGCTCCAGTGCGGCGTTGTTACGCATGACGCCGACGAGTGCCGAGACGCCCTCGGCGCCGAGCGCGGTGAGGGAGCTGTTGGGATGGTGGCCCAAGCTGCGCACGATGCCCGGCCAGTCGAGGTGCTCGTACTCGGATGCGGGCAGGGCGTGTTGCAGCCCCGCGTCCTTGAGGAGGACTTCCATCAGCATCCGCTCCAGTTGCTCGGGTGCCGGGCGGGTGGCCCCGGGGCCTGGCGGCCAGGTGTCGAGCATCGCGAGCAGACCGGTCTCCTCGCCGGCGGCCTGCAGCTGGACGGCCATCTCGTGCGCAACGAGGCCTCCGAAGGACCAGCCGAGCAGGTGGTACGGGCCGCGCGGCTGGACGGTACGCACGGCGTGGACGTAGTCGGCGGCCATCTCCTCCACGGTGGTGGCCATCGGCTCGGAACCGGCCAGGCCGCGGGCCTGCAGCGCGTACAGGGGCCGATCCGGTGCGGAGCCGGACAGGAGCGCGGCGTACGGCCAGCCCACCCCGGTGGCCGGATGGACACAGAACAGTGGGGGAAGCCGCCCGCCGGGACGGAGGGGGAGCAGGACACCGGCCGGATCCCGGTGGGGGCCGGAGTCCGGGTGGTGCGCGTCGTGCCGGAGCCGCAGGGCGAGCCCGGCGATGGTGGGGTCGGCGTAGAGGGCGTCGAAGGTGAGCTCGGTGCCGAGGGCGGCACGTACCTGCCCGAGCATCCGGGTGGCCTGCAGGGACTGCCCGCCCAGCTCGAAAAAGTTGTCGTGCGGGCCGACGTGGTCCCGGTGCAGGATTTCGCACCAGATCCCGCGGAGTACGCGCTCCACCCGGTCCGGCGTACCCGCCGCGGCAAGCCCGCCCGGGTGTCCCGCCGGGGGACGGGCGGAGAGCTGCTCCTCCGCCGGCAGCTGCCGGGCCCGCGGCAGGGGCGGCGGCCCGGCCACCAGGCCCGCCCGGGCCATCCGCTCCGCGTCCAGGCCGATCAGCAGATGCGGAGTGTCCTGGGCGAGGGCCGCGTCCAGGCAGCGCAGCGCCTCGGGGACGCCGATGGCGCGGTGACCCCGGGCGGCCGTCAGCGCCCGGTACGGGTGGCCGCGGCTCATGCCGATCTCGTCCCACATGCTCCAGCCCAGGCTCCACGCCGCCATCCCGCAGCGTGTGCGCTGGTGGACGGCGAGGGCGTCCAGGAAGGAGTTGGCGGCGCTGTAGGCGTGCATGCGGGAGCTGCCGAACGCGCCCACCGTCGAGGAGAACGACACGAACACCGCCCCCGGCCGCCCGCGCAGCAGCTGGTGCAGCGCCCAGGCCCCGTGCGTCTTGGCCCGCAGGACGGCCTCCCACCGCTCCGCGGACGCCTCGTCCGCAGGGGTGTCCGCGTAGTGACCCGCCAGGTGCAGGACGCCCGCGAGTTCGGTGTCCCAGCGCTGCTCGGCGGCGGCCACGGCGGCCCGCAGCTGCCGGGCGTCGCACACGTCCGCCGCCCGGTAGTCGACCTCGCCGAGCGCGCTCAGCTCCTTGAGCGCACCGAGTCTGCGCCCCAGTTCGCCACCGGCGGCGATGCGGGTGGGCCACTCGCCGCGGTCCGGCAGCCGGGTCCGGCCGAGCAGCAGCAGCCGCACGCCGTACGTGGTGAGCAGGTGCCGGGCCACCTCCACGGCGATGGCGCCGAGCCCGCCGCTGATGGCGTACAGGCCGCCGGGGCGCAGCGGGGGCCGGGAACCGGTCGCGGGCCCCGAACCGGCCGCGGGGACGGGCGCCGCCACCAGACTCCGCGTGTACCGGTCGCCCCCGCGGAAGGCGACCTCCGTGTCCTCGGCAGCGGCGTCGAGCTCGTCGAGTACCAGCCCCGCGGCGGCGTCCGCGTCGTCGGCGGGCAGGTCGATGTGGCGGCAGCGCAGCCTCGGCAGCTCCTGCCGCAGGCTCCTGATCACGGTGGCAGCGGGCGCTCGTTCGAACGCCACCGCGTCCTCCGGGTGCACGGACTGGCTGTAGCTGCTCACCACGTACAGGGCGGGCGGATCCGCCTCCCCGTACCGCGCGGTCAGCGCGGCGGCGAGGCGAGTGGGCGAGCGTACGGCGTCCCGCTCCGCCCGGGCCAGATCGTCGGGCGTGGGCTCGCCACCGTACGGGGCCCAAGTGGCCAGGTGGACCACGGCGGTGACATCTTCGCCGCGCTCCGCGAGCAGGGCCAGCAGCTGCGTGCAGGCGGCCGGGTCGTCGAAGGGGAGCGCGTACCGGTCGGGGCCCAGCGCGGCGAACTCGGCACCGGGATGGGTGAGCGTGCACCGCTGGTCGCGGGCACGGAGCCGGTCGGCCAGGCGTTCGGCCAGTCCGTGCCGGTCGGCGAGGAGTACGGTGTGGCCGCCGGGCGCGTCCCTGCGCGCCCGCTCCGGCAGCGGGGCCCGACGCCATACGAGGCGGTGGAGGCGGGCGGGGGAGGCACCGTCGTGGCGCCCGGCGAACGCCCCGGCCTCGAACTGCTCCCGGAGGCGGCTCCGCTGAATCTTGCCCAGCTCGGTCTTCGGAATCTGCTCGCGTGCCACGGGCACGAGGTGGGACGGGCTCAGGCCGGTCTCGCGGAGCACCGCGGCGCGGATGAGAGCGGGCGCCTTTTCCGGGTCCGCGTCCGGTTTGAGAGGGAAGAAGAGGGCGAGCTCATCGGTCGTGGCGCCTTCGGGCCGTACGGCGCAGGCAGCCGTGAACGACCGCTCCACGCAGCCGAGTTCCTCGACGACGGCCTCCACCTCGTGGCATAGGTGGTTGACGCCGTTGACGATGATGACGTCCTTGGCCCGTCCGGTGATCGTCAGCGCGCCCGAGCGGAGCACACCGAGGTCGCCCGTCTCCAGCCAGCCGTCCCCGGTGAACGCCTCGCGGGTCCGCTCCGGTGCGCGGTGGTAGCCGGCGGTGACGGCCGCCCCGCGCACCTGGATGCGACCGGTCGTACCCTCGGGAACCACCTGCTGCGCCTCGTCCACGATCCGCACGGCGAACCCCGGATAGGGCCGGCCGACCTCGACGGCCTCCGTTCCCCGGGAGCCGTCGTCGTCGAACGTCGTCGTCGGGGGCAGCACCGTGTCGATCTGCGCCGAGGCCGTCTCCGACATGCCCCACACCGGACGTATCGCGTCGGCGGGCAGGCCGTACGGAGCGAGGAGTTCGACGAACCGGCGGGCCGTCCGCCCAACAACCGTCTCGCCCCCGTTCAGCACGATCCGCAGCGCGGACAGGTCCCAGTCCTGTCCGGTGATGTCCGCCGCGCGCTCGTTGACCAGCCCGTACGCGAAGTTGGGCGCCCAGGTGAGGGTCGCCCGGTGCTCGTGGAGCAGCGCCGGCCAGCGCAACGGGTCGGCGAGTACCCACGGGGTCGAGGCGTGCACCTGACGGCAGCCCACCGCCACATTGCGCAGGTGGGACATGACAACACCGCCGACGTGGTCCAGTGGCATCCAGTTGAACCAGACGTCCCGTTCCGTCTGGCCGTGGTGCTGTTGGCCGGCCGCCGCGTGCATGAGGACGTTGCGGTGGCTGAGGCGTACGGCTTTGGGCGTGCCGGTGCTGCCCGAGGTGAGCATCAGTAGCGCCAGGTCGTCGGGGCCGCCGGTGTGCCAGTCGGCGTCGGGCTCGGCCTCGTGCAACTCGTCGATCGACAGTGCCCGCGCACCGTTGGGTACGGGACGGTCCGCGGCCGATGCCTGCGTCGGTACCCGTGTCGACGCCTGTGTCACGGTGCGACCGCCGAGCACCCACGGATCGTCCAACAGGAGCCGGGCAGCCGCCAGCCGTTCGCCGCCGCCGTTCGCCCCGGTCCGCTGCCCGCCCACGGCACCCGCCGAGGGTGCCGCCGCCAGCGGCGCCGCGACGAAGCCGCCGAGCAGGCACGCCCATAGACCCGAGACAAAGTCCCGGTTGTCGGCCAGTTGCAACACCACCCGGTCCCCGCACCGCACCCCGGCGGCGCGCAGACCGCCCAGTACACGCGAGGCGTCGACGGCGAGCTCGGCGTACGACTGGCGGTCCACGGCCCCGTCCCCCAGGACGTACACCAACTCCTGAGGGGAGCTCGCGGCCGCCGCCCGGCGCAGCACCGCGGGCAGTGTGTCCCACAGCTTCGTCGTCAACGGCGGCCCCTCGGCGACGGACCGCCGCAGGCCCGTCACCCCGGAATCCCGCGCAGGACGGGCGTCGGACGTGTCGACAGCCATCTTCCCGAGCACAGTGTCTTCCTTTCGCGTGTCTTCCTTTCGCTGTCCAGCAGGTCACACCCTCTCCACGCGCCTCGACGATCAATCCCCGATGCGGGCGAACAGCACGAAGGGGTGAACCGTCCCGAATCCGGCACTGGTTTCCCCTCGGCCACTGCGACTCTCGGAAGATCAGCATCGGTCCCCGCCGGACCCCGGCGCCAAGAGGCGGCGGTCCGGCACACGGAGAACGGAAGCAGCGCTCATGACGACAGAGACGACGCCCGAAGCCATCCACAGCAAGTGTGACCGGATGTTCGCCCTCCTCGATGTCGACGGAAACGGGCACATCGATCAGGAGGACATCGACCTCATGGCAGGAAAGATCCTGCAAGGCAGCCAGGTCCCCCTCGACTCCGCCAAGGCCACCCAGGTGAAGGCCGAGTACGCCGCCTGGTGGCGGGCGCTTGCCGCGCACGCCGACGCCGACGGTGACGGCAGGATCACCAGGGACGAGTTCCGCGCCTCCATGAGCGGCCTCGCGCCCGACGACCCCGCAATCCGCGACTCCGTAAGGGGCGCGGTCGACGCCGCGTTCACCGCGATGGACGCGGACGACGACGGCCAGATCCCCGTCGCGACCCTGGTGGCCATGTTCACCACCGGAGGCGTCGCCCCCGAGGACGCCGTCGAGGCCGCTCGTTTCCTCGACCGCGATGGCGACGGCACCATCACCCGCGACGAGTACGCCACCGCCTGGCTCGACTACTTCACCACCATTGACCCCGCCGCCCCGGCCAACCACATCCTCGGCCGCATCGGCTGACCACTGCCCGCGGACTCCCCGCCCTCCGGAAAACACGTCAGGCCGGTGCTGATTTCTCAGTACCGGCCTGACGTGGTGTCGTTGCTTCCCGGAAGTGAGGCCGGTTCAGGAGCGGCTGCTCAGGGGCTTTGCGGGCGCTGGCTGTTCTCGCAGGGCAGCGCATTCGTGCAGCGGGAGGTCACGTGTCTCCGGGGCCCAGGCCATGGAGACGGCCGCGCCGATCAGGCTGATGACCGCGGCGGCGAGCATCGTGCGGCCGATGCCCCAGTTCGCCAGGGCCACCGGGACCAGGTAGGTCCCGACGGCGGCTCCGATGCGGCTCAGGGGGAGGACAGGCCGACGGCGGAGCCGCGTACCTCGGCGGGGAACAGCTCGTTCGCCGCACTGTGGAACCGGACGGTATCTGGCTAAAGTGTCGCTGGCTCAGCACTCATGGCTCAGTACTCATGCTGATAGCGAGGAGCGACCATTCATGGCGGTCTCGGCCGGATTACATGTCAGCTCGGAATTTCCCGCGATGCTCCAGCGAATCGACGCACTCGGCGGGGCGATCGACGCGAATGCGGACGCGGCCGAGGAGCTCGGCAGACTCACCGAGGGCACCGCGCGGGCGTTGCTGGACGCCGGGGTCGTCCGGGCCGCACTGCCGCGGAACCTCGGCGGATACGAGTTCTCCCCGCGCCAAGTGATCGAGACGGTCGAGCGGGTCAGCTACCACGATGCGTCGGCCGGTTGGACGATGATGGCGTTGCAGTTGGTGACCGGCACCACTGCGGCCTATCTCGATGGCGTTGCGACGGCCGACTTGTTCCCGGATGTCGCGGGTGGGGATCACGCGCTGTTGGCCGGGCACGGCACCCGGCCCGGTCGGGCCGTCCCGGCAAAGGACGGCTACCTGGTGAGCGGCTCTTGGCAGTTCGCCTCCGGTATGGCGCACGCCACCCATATTCACAGTGCGATACAGGTCGAGGGCACCGGGGAGCTGCGGGTGCTGGCGATGCCGAAGTCGCAGGTGGAACTCGTCGACAACTGGGATGTGCTCGGGCTGCGTGCGACGCACAGTATCGACTACCACTGCGCTGATGTGTACGTCCCGGCGACGCACACCTATCTCGCCACTACGACGACCCCGGTCAACGGCGGTGCGATCTACCGCGTCGGCCTGGTCAACATGGCCGCGATCGGGCACACCGGCTGGGCGTTGGGTGTCGGGCGGCGCCTGCTCGATGAACTGAAGCGGGTAGCCGCGGCCAAATCCGGCACGCGGAACGCCGCCGTCGACACCGCGCAGTTCCACGCGGAGTACGCGACTGCCGAAGCGAAGTTGCGTGCGGCGCGGGCGTGGGCGATGGAGGTGTGGCGAGGTATCGAAGCCACCCTGGACGCGGGTGAGTTGTTGAGTACCGAGCAGGACACACTGCTCAGGCTGGCGCTCAACCACGCGACGTGGACCGCACAGGACGTGGGCCAGACGGTGCACCGATGGGCGGGAACGGCGGCGATCAGGCGCGGCCCGATCGACCGGTTCCTGCGCGACCTCGGCACAGGTACCCAACACATCACCTCGAGCCCGACGGTCCTGCAGAACTGCGGGAAATGGCTCAGCGGTGCACAGCCCCAAGGACGTTGGGAGTTCCTCGACTTGGCGCCGTGATCGGATTCCGCAGTGCCCCGCAATTGGCGAGCGGCGGCGTGCCTACTGACGTCGACGTTGACGTCGACGCCGATGTTGCTGCTTCCGGGCAGTTAGGTAGTGCCGCAGCAACACCTTTAGGGCGGCCGGTTTCAAAGCTCCCGCTTCCTCGTGCAAGAGCTTGCCACCCTTGCGTTGCACATCCTCCAGTTGCAGCTCCTGCACACGGATGAAGGCACGTAGGAAGGGCTGATGCTCCACCGTCACCAGGTCGGGCAGGTTGCGGCAGGCGCTCAGTCCGGCGCCGATGGTACGTGCCTGAGCCTGGACTAGCTGTTCCAGTGCGGGTGCAGATGTCGACGATGGGTGCAGGAGGTCATCGACTTCGAGGCCGAAGTGGGCCAACTCCGTGCGGGGAATACCGATCCGGCCCTGCGCGGCGTCCTCGGACAGGTCTGCGAGGAAGTCGGTGCGTTGCATGGCCTCGATCAGAGTACGGCAGCCGCGTTCGAATGCCTCGGCTCGCTTTGCTGGTGCCGTCGGTGCGACCAGCGACGCGGTGAGCATGAACGCTGGATACGAGTAGGTGTCCACGTATGCCTGGAAGTCGCTCTCGGCCTCGAAGCCCGTCCAATCGGCCTCCAGACGCGCGCCGTCCAGGAAGTTCTGGACGTACGTAGACAGTTGCGGGTGCCGCTGGGTTGTGTCGGCCAAAGCTCTGAGGGTGGGCTGCTCGGACGTGCCGTGCTCCATTGCCTCTCTGACCTGCTGGCCCCAGGAGTGGAGTGTGTTCCGCCGGGTGGCCATCTCACCTACGTCGATGCGCCTGTCGGTTTCGTGCATGAACGCTACGGCGGCGATGACGGACGGCTGGAGACGTGGGGGCAGAAGCAGTCGAACGGCGAGGAACTCCTGGACCTTGAAACGCCGAACCAGTCGGCGCTGAGCCTCGTAGTCCTGTCGGAGTGATGGATTGCTGATGCCGGCTTCGGTCAGCGCGGTGGACCACCTGGTCAATGCTCTCCTCGTTCGCCGTTCTCTCGGTTCGGTGCTCCATGGTCGCATCAACGGGGTAGGAGGACGCGCGCAGCCTTTAGCCCGGGTGGTAGCCATGACCGGCGCCGCGCCTTGAGAAGCTCGTCCGTTGCAACGGACGGTAAAACACAACAAAGGCAAGGAGAGATCTCTCCTTGCCTCTCTCAAGGTATAGCTCACTGGGGGGCTTGCGGCAAGGCCCAGGGTACGGCGCAGAATCGTCGGCCGAAGCCACTACCTGCGGAAACGGGGATACGACCTGATGATCGAGCAGTACGTGTTGGATATTCGAGAGGCTGACGAGACGCAGATCGTGGTCGTTGGCGGCAAGGGCGCGCACCTGGGCGGGCTGTCGCGGATCGAAGGCATCCGCGTACCGGACGGTTTTTGTGTGACGACGGATACCTTTCGGCGGATGATGGCGGAAGCGCCGCGGATGGAGGACCGGCTCGACCGACTGTCGCGCCTGGACGCGGAGGACCGGGAGGCGATCCGTACGCTCAGCGCGGAGATCCGCGGGGCCATCGAAGGGACCGCCATCCCGGGCGATCTCGCGGCGGCGATCACCCGCGCGCTCGCCCGGTACGGCGAGCAGGCCGCCTACGCCGTCCGATCCAGCGCGACGGCAGAGGACCTGCCGACGGCCTCCTTCGCCGGTCAGCAGGACACGTACCTGAACGTCGTGGGGCCGGCGGCGATTCTCCGGCACGTCAGCCGGTGCTGGGCCTCGCTGTTCACCGAGCGGGCTGTGACGTACCGTCAGCGGAACGGCATCGACCACCGTACGGTCCACATGGCCGTGGTCGTGCAGCAGATGGTCTTCCCGCGCGCGTCCGGCATCCTGTTCACGGCCGACCCCGTCACGGGCAACCGGAAGGTCGCCATGGTGGACGCCGGCTTCGGCCTCGGCGAGGCCCTGGTCTCCGGCCTGGTGAACCCGGACGTCTTCAAGGTGCGAGACGATGAAGTCGTCGCAAAGACGATCGCCGCCAAACAGCGTGCCGTGCAGGCCCTGCCGACCGGCGGTACGCAGGAAGTGGTGATCGACTCGCGGCGGCAGGAGCAGCCGGCGCTGACGGATGCGCAGGCAGTGCGGCTCGTACAGCTCGGGCGGCGGATCGAAGCGCACTTCGGCAGCCCGCAGGACATCGAATGGTGTCTAGTCGATGACGAATCGCGGGATGGCTTTCAGATCGTGCAGAGCCGGCCGATCACCACGCTCTTCCCCATTCCCGAGACCGGTGACGAGGTGCCCGAGGTCGGTGACCAGGGGAATCGCCTCTACGTCTCCGTCGGTCATCAGCAGATGATGACCGATGCCATGAAGCCCCTGGGGCTCTCCATGTGGCAGCTGACGGCCATGGTGCCGATGCATGAGGCAGGGGGGAGGTTGTTCGTCGATGTCACCCGGCGGCTGGCGTCGCCCGCGAGCCGCGACGGCCTGCTGGACATGATGGGGAGGGGAGATCCGCTGGTCAGGGATGCGCTGGAGACCGTACTCGACCGTGGCGATTTCGTCCCCTCGCTCCCGGACGCGGGCCCCGGCGGGCCGTCGGCCGGACCCCCGCCCGCCCCTATCGAGACCGATCCGGCCCTCGTCACCGAGTTGATCGAGCGCAGCCAGGCGTCCCTCGCCGCCCTGGAACGCGACATCCGGAGGAAGACCGGACCGGCGCTCTTCGACTTCCTCCTCGAAGCCTTCGAAGAGCACAAGCGAGTCCTCAGTGATCCATTGAGCATGCAGGCGATCATGGCGGGGATGGAGGCCACGTGGTGGCTCAACGACAAGCTGCAGGAGTGGCTGGGCGAGAAGAACGCGGCTGACACGCTCACGCTGTCTGCCCCCGACAACGTCACCTCGGAGATGGGACTGGCGCTGCTGGACGTTGCGGACGTGGTCCGCCGGTATCCGGAGGTGGTGGCGTTCCTGCAGGGCGTCGAGTCCATCAAGGATGAGGACTTCCTGGACGTGCTGGCGAAGCTCGCGGGTGGGGCCGAAGTACGCGATGCCATCGAGACCTACCTCGACCGGTACGGCATGCGCTGCGTCGGCGAGATCGACATTACGAGGCCGCGTTGGCGCGAGCGCCCCACCACGCTCGTGCCCGTGATCCTCGACAACGTCAGGAACTTCGAGCCGGGCGCCGCCGAACGGCGCTTCGAGCAGGGGCGGCAGAAGGCGGCGGCGAAGGAACAGGACGTGCTGGCACGCCTGCGGGCCCTGCCGGACGGGGACCGGAAGGCCGCCGAGGCCAAGCGGATGATCGACCGGGTCCGGACGTTCATCGGGTACCGGGAGTACCCGAAGTACGGCATCGTCAGCCGCTACTTCGTCTACAAGCAGGCGCTGTTGGCGGAGGCCGAGCGCCTCGTGCAGGCAGGCGTGCTTGCTGAGCAGGAGGACGTTTTCCACCTCACGTTCCAGGAGTTCCACGACGTCGTGCGCGGGCAGCGGGCCGATGCCCGGCTCATCCAGCAGCGCAAGGACGCGTTCCGGTCGTACCAGGCGCTCACGCTGCCGCGGGTGTTGACATCGGATGGTGAGGCCCTCAGCGGGGCGTACCGGCGCGACGACGTGCCGGCCGGTGCCCTGGTCGGCCTGCCGGTTTCCGTCGGGACCGTCGAGGGCAGGGCCCGCGTCATCCTGGACATGGCGAAGGCCGATCTCGAGGCGGGCGACATCCTGGTCACGGCCTACACGGACCCCAGTTGGTCGCCGCTGTTCGTCGGCATCGCGGGCCTGGTGACGGAGGTGGGCGGCCTGATGACCCATGGCGCGGTGATCGCCAGGGAGTACGGCTTGCCGGCCGTCGTGGGCGTGGAGCGGGCCACCCGGCTGATCCGGGACGGGCAGCGAATCCGCGTACACGGAACCGATGGGTACGTCGAGATTTTGCCTTGACGGCCCCCACTTGGAAGGACCGTCCGTCGTCGCCACCACCCGTGCGAGAACGCCCGTCATCACAGGTCACAGGTGTGACTTCAGAACCAAGGAACCCATGGTTGGTCACTGACCCATCACTGATCGGTCGACTCGTCTCCAAATCGTGAGCACAATTTCCACACATCTCTCTCTGCAGATGGGCCCCGATGGTCTAGATTGACCTTGCTTCAAGTGCAGTGCTGTGACATGAAGCGACAAATGGTGATCTATAGGTCGACCATTACGGGCACCCAGCAACCGTGCCCCCGGCGCCAGGCGTGGCGACGATCAACTCGGCGTTTTTTCGACCATGTACCACGGGGGACCGGGGGGTTTCTGTGCGGCAGGGGGGATTAGTCGGCCCTGTTCCGTCGGCGCGTGGGCGGCTGACGGACGGGGCGGTCGGCCGGCCGGCGAACGACTGGGAGCAGCGGTACCGCCGTACCGTGATCACCAGCGACATCGTGGCCACCGGCTTGGTCGTGGCGGGGATCGGCAACTTCTTCGGGGTCCGGGATGCCGCCGACTGGCATGAGAAGTGGGGAATTCTCGCCTTCGGCACCGAGCTGCTGGTGTTGGGAGCGCTTGCGGTGAGCCGGTCGTGGGCGCCGGCCGTGCTCGGCCAGGGTGCCGAGGAGTTCCGCCGGCTCGGACGCTCACTGTTCACGGCGACCGTCGTACTGGCGCTCGGCGGGATCGCCCTCACCTCGCGCAACATCAAGCTCTGGATCTTCGTCGCGATCCCCGCGATCGCGCTCGTCACCATGACCGCGCGGTATCTGCTCCGCCTGTCGCTGCACAAACAGCGGAAGGAAGGGCGGTGCCTGCGACCGGTGCTCGCTGCCGGGAGCCCGGACACCGTGCGCGACCTGATCAGCCGGACCCGCAAGTTCCCGCACCTCGGCTGGCAGGTGGCGGCGGTGTGTACGACGGACGGTCGCGGGCTCGACGGTGACGACTTGGACGGAGTGCCGGTCGTCGGCCGGCTGGAGGACGTCGCCAAGCACGTCCACCACGACGGCTACCGAGTCGTCGCGGTCACACCGGACCCGCACTGGACACCGGACCGCCTGCAGCGGCTCGCCTGGAACCTCGAAGACAGCGATGCCGAGATGGTCGTGGCCCCCGTGCTGATGGAGGTGGCGGGGCCGCGACTGCACGTCGACGCGGTGCTCGGGATCCCACTGCTGCGGGTCAGCATGCCGACCTTCACCGGGGGGCGGCGCGCGGTCAAAGAGGTCGTCGACCGGTTGGGCGCGGCGATCCTGCTGGTGCTGTTCGCGCCGCTCATGGTGTGCGTCGGACTGCTCGTGATGGTGGACAGCCGGGGCGGTGCGTTCTACCGCCAGCGCCGGGTCGGCAAGGACGGCCGCGAGTTCACCATCCTCAAGTTCCGCACCATGGTCGCCGGGGCCCATGGAGCACGGGCACAACTGGCCGATCGCAACGAGGGCGCGGGGCTGCTGTTCAAGCTCCGCCGGGATCCGCGGGTGACCCGGGTGGGAACAGTGCTGCGCCGGTACTCGATCGACGAGCTCCCGCAGCTGTTCAACGTACTCACGGGATCGATGTCACTCGTCGGACCGCGGCCTCCGTTGCCGGAGGAGTGTGCCGCGTACGGCCCGGACATCCGGCGGCGGCTGCTGGTCAAGCCCGGGCTCACCGGCCTGTGGCAGATCAGCGGACGCAGCGACCTGCCGTGGGAGGAGGCGGTCCGCCTCGACCTGCGGTACGTGGAGGACTGGTCGCTCGCCCTGGACACAGTGATCTTGTGGAAGACACTGCGCGCGGTGCTGCATGGACACGGGGCGTACTGATGCGCGGGGGCTCGGCAGCCGGCCGACGCATGGATCGCAGGCCGCAGGGGTCTGCTCGGGGGGAGAACGAGGCATGAGAGTCAGTGTTTTCGGGCTCGGCTACGTGGGCTGCGTGTCGGCCGCGTGCCTGGCCAGCATGGGCCATGAGGTCATCGGGGTGGACGTGAACCAGGTGAAGGTCGACCTGGTCAACGACGGCAAGGCCCCGGTGGTCGAGGAACGGATCGGCGAGCTTACCGCCGAGGTCGTGCGGAGCGGAGCGTTGCGCGCCACCGTCGACGTCCGCGAGGCGATCATGGGCAGCGAGATATCGCTGGTCTGTGTGGGCACGCCGTCGGAACCCAACGGCAGCCTGTGCACCACGTACTTGGAGCGGGTCACCGAGCAGATCGGTGCCGCGCTGGCCGAGCGGGGCGGACGGCACACCGTTGTGTTCCGCAGCACCATGCTCCCGGGCACCTGCCTGAACCTGTTGGTACCGATCCTGGAGAAGTACGTCGGCGGCACGGCCGGGGTGGACATCGGCGTTGCGGTCAACCCGGAGTTCCTGCGCGAGGGCACGAGTGTGCGGGACTTCTTCGACCCGCCCAAGACCGTCATCGGCGAGCTCGACAAGGCAAGTGGCGACGCGGTGTTGGCACTGTACGACGGCGTGCCCGGCGAGGTGTTCCGGGTGCCGGTCCCGACGGCCGAGGCGATCAAGTACGCGGACAACGCGTTCCACGGCCTCAAGATCGGCTTCGCTAACGAGCTGGGCGCGGTGTGCCAGGCGCTCGGGGTGGACTCGCACCAGGTGATGGACGTCTTCCTGGCCGACCGCAAGCTGAACATCAGCCCCGCCTACCTGCGGCCCGGCTTCGCCTTCGGCGGCTCCTGCCTGCCCAAGGACCTGCGCAGCCTGGTCCACGCGGCGCGCCGGGCCGACATCTCGGTGCCGATCCTTTCCCATGTGCTGCCCTCCAACTCCGACCATCTGCAGCGTGCGGTGGACTTGGTGGAGCGCACCGGCAAGCGCCGGGTGGGCCTGTTCGGGTTGTCCTTCAAGCCCGGTACCGACGACCTCCGCGAGAGCCCGCTGGTCGAGCTGGCGGAGCGGCTCTTCGGCAAGGGGTACGAACTCAAGATCTACGACGCCAATGTGAGCCTCTCCCGGCTGATCGGCGCGAACCGCGAGTACATCGAGACCCGGCTGCCGCACCTCGCGCAGCTGCTCGCGGACTCCGTCGAGGAGGTGCTCGAACACGCCGAGGTGTGCCTGGTCGGGACCAGGGACGCGGCCGTGCTGTCGGCGCTGCCCCATGGTGAAGGACCCGTGATTGTCGATCTCGTCCGCCTTCCCGACGCCGAGGCGCGCCGGGCCGAACCGGGGTACGTGGGCCTTGCTTGGTAACAGATCGTTCGGTGACCGATCGTTTGGTGACAAGGCCGGCGGTGACGGGTCGGGCCGGCGCGCGCTGATCCTGGTGGAAAACCTGTCGGTGCCGTTCGACCGGCGGGTGTGGCAGGAGTGCACGACGCTGCGCGACGCGGGCTGGGAAGTGCATGTCATCTGCCCCCGGGGGGAGAAGCGGGACACGGAGCCGGAGGCGGTGATCGACGGGGTACGGATCCACCGTTACCCGTTGCGTGCCGCCACCGGCGGACCGGCCGGCTACCTGCGGGAGTACGGATCGGCGTTGTGGCACACGGCCCGGCTGGCCCGCAAGGTCGGCCCGGTCGATGTGGTGCACGCCTGCAACCCGCCCGACCTGCTGTTCCTGCCGGCGCTGTGGTCGAAGCGGCAGGGCGCGCGATTCGTCTTCGACCAGCACGACCTGGTGCCCGAGCTGTACCTCTCCCGGTTCGACCGCGGCGAGGATCTGCTCTACCGCGCCGTGTGCGCACTGGAACGGATGACGTACCGGGCCGCGGACGTCGTGCTCGCCACGAACGAGAGCTACCGGGACGTTGCGACGCGGCGCGGCGGCAAGCGGCCGGAGGACGTGTTCGTGGTGCGCAGCGCACCCGCCGTCGACCGGTTCCAACCGGTATGGCCCGAGCCGGAGTTGAAGCGCGGCAAGCCTCACCTGTTGTGCTACCTCGGTGTCATGGGCCCGCAGGACGGCGTCGATTACGCCTTGCGGGCGCTCGCGAAGCTGCGCGACGAGTTCGGGCGAACCGACTGGCATGCGGTGTTCGTCGGCGCCGGCGACGCCTTCGACGCGATGGTGGAGCTGTCCCGGCAGCTCGGGCTCTCCGAGCAGGTGCAGTTCACCGGGCGCATTCCGGACGCCGACCTGGTGCGCTACCTGTCCACCGCGGACGTGTGCCTTTCCCCCGACCCGCGCAATCCGCTCAACGACGTGTCGACCATGAACAAGGTCCTGGAGTACATGGCGATGGGCCGGCCCATCGTCTCGTTCGACCTCCGGGAAGCGCGCGTCTCCGCCGGTGACGCCGCCGTCTACGCGCCCGCCAACGACGAGGCCGAATTCGCCAAGCTCATCGCGCTGCTGCTGGACGATCCGGAGCAGCGGGCCCGGATGGGCAAGATCGGCCAGGAGCGGATCAGCGGTCCCCTCTCCTGGCGTAACTCGCAAGCGGCGCTGCTCGCCGCCTACGCCGCTGCGTGCCGCGAGCACACTTCGGTGTCGGCGGACGACCCGGTACGGACGGGGCGGAGACCGCGGCGTTGAACGACGACACGATCCGCCTGGCCACGATCGGGCGGATACTCCGCCGGCGCCGGCGGCTGCTCGCGGTTCTTGCTGTGGTGGGCGCGCTCGTCGGCTACGGCACTTCGGTGCTGTTTCCGCCGCGGTACACGGCGGCGGCATCGGTACTGCTGCCGGGGCAGTGGGAAGAGCGCGAGCTGCTGACCCAGGTGGACATCGCGACCAGCTCGTCGGTGGTCGACCTTGCGGCCGCCAAGCTCGGCCTGCGGGGCGTCAGCGGCGAGGAGCTGCGGGAGCGAGTGACCGCCAAGGCCGCCGACGGGAACATCATCACGATCTCGGGTACGGCCGACACTCCGGCGCGCGCGCAGCAGCTCGCCGACCAGGTGGCTCAGCAATTCGTTGTATTCGCCGCGCGGATCGCGCGCGGCAGCACCGACGCCGACGCGGCTACGGGGATCGAGGCGTTGCGGCAGAAGGTGGTGGAGGCCAACCGCCGCATCACCGACCTGGCCGATGCGGCCGATCCGGGGCGGACCGTGGAGAGCGTGCAGGCCCGCACCTCGCTCGAAAAGCTGCGCACCTCCCTGGAGGAGGCGATGACGAAGCTGGACGAGGCCGACCCGGCGAACGACAAGGCGGGCATGGTCGTCATGGGCCCTGCGGCCCGGCCGACCGGCGAGACGCCGCCCACGAGAATGCAGCTCATCGTCGCCGGGGCGGTGTTGTTCTTCCTGCTCGCGGTCGTCGGCCACCTCGTCGCCGCACGGATGAATCGTCGACTGCGCACCGAACCGGAGATCGCCGCGGCGTTGGGTTCGGTGCTCCTCGGCACCGTCGATGTACCTGCGGACGTACCCGGTGAACGGCGTGCGCGCCGGTCGGAAGGCCGTGGCCCGCGGGCTCAAATCCGCCGACTGCTCAGCCTCGACACCCGATGGGACACACCGACCCCGTCGTGGTCCGACGACGAGGCCGGCAGGCGGACCCGCTACCGGCGGGTGTGCGCCCGCCTCCGGGACCAGCTGCCGGCGCCCCGGCGGCTGCTCGTTGTCGTACCGGACGGCGACGCGCTCGCCCGCCGGGCCGCCGGGCAGCTCGCCACCGAGGCCCGGAGCGATCTGCTGCTACGCGTGGTGGAGGTTTCGGTGGACCGGCCGATCGTGCCGGACCGCGACACCGAGTCCGGTGCCCTGGTCGTCCTCAGCGCGGGCAGCTGGACCGCGGAGGAACTCACCGGCCTCGCCGAGGCGTGTGCGGACGCCGGGCACGAGGTCGTCGGCGTTGTCGTAGCAGGCCCGGTCCAGGCCCGTCCGACGCGGTCTGCCGGCGAAGGCGATCCTGGCGATCCTCCCGACAACAGCACCACTCTGACGCTCGCGGTGCGCGGCCACGCGACGGGAGGTTCGGTGTGACGACGAGTACGACTCCACCGGAGTCGGCCGCCGCTCCGCTCATCGACCTGCAGGCGCTGGTGGTAGCGGTACGCAGACGCCGCCGTTTCTGGTGCTCCCTGGCGCTGCTGGGACTGCTGGTCGGCGCGGCGGTGGCGGTCCTGCTGCCGCCACCGCCGACCGCGGTGACCAAACTGCTGGTCGCGCACGCGGAGGACCAGCCGAACGACACCGGAACGCTGATCCGCACCGACGTCGAGGTGCTGCAGACCACACGGATCGCCAACAAGGCCCTGCAGGCCCTCAAGTCCCCGGACAACCCGCATAGCCCGAACAACCCGGAAACCCTTGAAGACTTCATGCGGGACTACCGGGGCACCGGCCTGACCAACAACCTGCTGCAGATCGATGTGACAGGTGACAACGACGCGGAAGCGGTGGCCCGGGCCAAGGCGCTGGCCGATGCGTTCATCGCGGACCACGTGCGGCGGATGCGGGAAGCCGCGAAGGCCGAGGCCAAGGCCCTGGTCGACCAGCGTGACCGGATGCGGGACGAGCTGGCGCAGGTCAACAAGTCGATCGGAGACCGCTCGCCGTCGAGCGACCCGAAGGCGTCGGCAAGTATCGAGTCGCTCTTCGCCCGCCGGGCCGAGCTCAACTCGCGGATCGCCGATTTCGACCAACGTGCCGAGGAGGCGCGCCTCGGCACGCCCCAGGTCATCGCCGGTACGCAGATCGTGGACGCCCCGCGCGCGGTGCGGCACTCCCTGCCCAAGGCCGCTGCCACCAACGGCGCGCTCGGGTTCGCGCTCGGGCTCGTCCTCGGACTCGCGCTGGCCGCGGTCGGCGCGGTGGTGGGGGACCGCCCCGTACTGCGCCGGGACATCGCGGCGCACCTGGGCGCCTCGGTCATCGCGGAGCTGCCCCGCCGGTCGGGCATGCCGTGGCAGCGCCGACGCACCCGGGCGACACGCGAACGCCTCACCACGACCCTGTCCCGCACCGTTCGCGGCTCCGCGGAACCGGTGTCGCTGCTGGAACTGGGCTGTGCGCGCAGCGCGAGCGCGCTCGCCGCGGACCTCACCAGGGCACTGGGCGCCGAGGGACCGGCGGTCGGCGTCGGCTCGGTGGCGCCCGGCACGGCGTGGACCGACCTGCAGTACCTCGGCACGCAGACCGTACTCGTCGTGCGGGCCGGGCACGGCAGCGCCGCATGGCTGCACACCGTGGCGCGGCACCTCGCCGACCAGCACATTCCGGTGATCGGTGTGGTGCTGATCGACCCCGATCCGCGGGACCGGACCGACGGCACGCTGTGGGACGGGCTGCACATCGCGCTGCGGGGCCGCAGCGAGCGGCCGGCCCGGCGGAACGGGACCGGCCGGCACCGGTCGGAGCGGCTGTCGATGCCGGCCAGTGGGGCCTCCCCTGCTCGAACGGAGTTGAGAGCTCGGGGAAGAGTCCCGGACAACGACCAGGAGGTGCGGTAGTACATGTGTGGCATCGCAGGCACGTACAGATGGCCGGACGGGAAGGTCGTGACCGACCGGCTCACCGATGTCCTCGCCCACCGGGGTCCGGACGGGGCGGGCCGGTACAGCCACCCCGCTGGTGACGGCGAAGTGCACCTCGGGCACCGCCGGTTGTCCATCATCGACCTGTCCGAGACCGGCGCCCAGCCGATGGTCTCGGACGGCCTCGCCCTCACGTACAACGGCGAGCTGTACAACGCGCCCGAGCTGCGCGCCGAGTTGACGGCCGCCGGGGTGCGTTTCCGCGGTACCTCCGACACCGAAGTACTGCTGGAGGCCTGGCGGCGTTGGGGCACGGACTGTCTGCCTCGGCTGCGCGGCATGTTCGCGTTCGGCGTCTTCGACGAGCGCACCGGTGAACTGGTCCTCGCCCGCGACCAGTTGGGCATCAAGTCGCTGTTCCTGCTCCGGCGCGGCGCGGGTCTGATGTTCGCCTCCGAGCTCAAGGCGCTGGCCGCCGCCACCGGCGGGTCGCTTGAGGTGGACCACGCGGCGCTGGTGTCCTCCCTGCTGTACTACTGGGTGCCGGACTCACGGTGCGCGTTCCGCGAGGCGGAGAAGCTGCCGCCGGGGAGCTGGCTGCGGTGCAGGCCCGACGGCCGGATCGAGCGCGGCCAGTACTGGAACCTCCGGGATGTCGCCCATGAGGCCCGGAGTGGTGAGCAGCCGGACCTGGCCGCCATCGTCGAGGAGTCCACCCGGCGCCACCTGCTCTCCGACGTACCCGTGGCGACCTTCCTCTCCGGCGGCCTCGACTCCAGCTACCTGACCGCCCTGGCCGCCCGCCACCAGCCCGGAATATCCGCCTACACGATCGGATTCCGCGCCGAGGACGCCAAGTTCGAGGCGATGCCGGACGACCTGCGCTACGCCCGGCAGGTGGCGGAGCGATTCGGTGTCGACCTGCACGAGATCGAGATCGCTCCGAACGTGCTCGACCTGCTGCCGAAGATGACGTACCACCTGGACGAGCCGATCGGCGACCCCGCCGCGATCAACACGTACCTGATCTGCTCGGCAGCGCGGGAGGCCGGGGTCAAGGTGATGCTCTCGGGGATGGGCGCCGACGAGCTGTTCGCCGGGTACCGCAAGCACCTGGCCAACCTGATCGCACTGCGCTACCAACGCGTCCCGCGGCCCCTGCGGCGCGGCGTGTCCGCGGCCGTGGACCGGCTGCCGGTCGCAACGAGCCGCCGTGGATACCGGTCGGTGCGCTTCGCGAAGCGGTTCCTCTCCTTCGCCGATCTGCCGGAGGAGACCGCGTTCCGGCGCAGCTACACCATGTACGACCGGGGCGAGCTGCTCGCCCTGCTCGATCCGGACCTGGCCGGGACGGTCGACGACGTGCTGACCGAGCACGCGGACACCTACGACGACAACAACCTCGACGACTTCGTCAACCGCATGTGCCTCACCGACGCCCGGATGTTCCTGCCGGGCCTGAACCTCGCGTACACGGACCGCTCCAGCATGGCCGCATCGACCGAGGTGCGGGTGCCGTACGTGGACGTCGAGGTGGTCAAGGCGGCGTTCGCCGTCCCCGGCGACCGCAAGATCGCCGGACGGCAGGGCAAGGCCGTCCTCAAGGAGGCGGCCACCTCGATCCTGCCCAAGGAGATCGTGTACCGGCCCAAGGGCCTGTTCAGCGCCCCGCTGCGGGCCTGGATGAGCCGGGACCTGGCACCGCTGGTGCGCGAGGTGGTGCACGACGGCGTGCTCGTCAATTCCGGGCTCCTGCGCCGCGACGCGCTGGCCCGCATGGTCGCCGAGGACGCCGCCGGACAGCGGGACTTCTCCAAGCATCTGTGGCATGTGCTGACCCTCGAGTACTGGTATCGCGACGCAACATCTGGGGAGTTTCGGTGAAACAGGTAGTGCAGAACTACAAGAGCGGCGAGCTGGCGCTGCTCGATGTGCCGGTGCCGGGGTGCAAGCCGGGCGGGGTGCTGGTGCGGAGCGCGTACTCGCTGATCTCCACCGGGACCGAGCTGATGAAGGTCTCCGAGGCCGGCATGTCCATGGTCGGCAAGGCCCGTTCCCGGCCCGACCAGGTGGCCAAGGTCATGCAGAGCGTGGCCACCAACGGGGTGCCCGCCACCTACCGCAAGGTGATGGGCAAGCTGGACTCCTACACGCCGTTGGGCTACTCGCTGTGCGGAGTGGTCGAGCAGGTCGGCGCCGGGATCGACGAGGTGAAGGTCGGCGACCTGGTGGCCTGCGCCGGCAATGAGCACGCGTTGCACGCCGAGCTGAACTGGGTGCCGAAGAACCTCTACGCCCCGGTGCCGGACGGCCTCGCACCGCGGCACGCGGCCTTCGGCACCGTCGGCTCGATCGCACTGCAGGGCGTCCGCCAGGGCGAGCCCCAGCTCGGCGAGGTGGCACTGGTCATCGGCCTCGGGCTGATCGGGCAGCTGGTGGTGCAGCTCCTCGCCGCCTCGGGAGTACGCGTTGTCGGGGCCGACCCCGACCCGGTGCGCTGCGAGCTGGCCGAGCGGCTGGGCGCCGCGGCCTGCGGCGATCCCGCGTCCGCGGCCGTGGAAGCCGCCGTCGCCGAGCTCACCGGCGGTCACGGCGTGGACCAGGTGTACCTGGCCGCGGGTGGCGGCAGCAATCAACCCGTCGAGCTGGCCGCCAAGCTGAGCCGGGACCGCGGCCGGGTCATCGACATCGGCAAGTGCCGCCTGGACCTGCCGTGGAATGCGTACTACGAGAAGGAGCTCGACGTCCGGTTCTCGCGGTCGTACGGTCCAGGTCGCTACGACCCGGCGTACGAGCTCGAAGGCCGCGACTACCCGATCGGCTATGTCCGCTGGACCGAGCGCCGCAACCTGGCGTGCTTCCTCGGTCTCGTCGCCCGCGGCAGTGTCGACGTGGAGCCCTTGATCTCCCACATCGCCGACTTCGATGACGCCGTTGAGACGTACCAACGTCTGAAGGACGGCGATCTCAAGGCCGTGGCTGTGTTGTTCCGGTACCCCGACGACGACACGGCCGAAGCGGAGGCCCCGGCGGTTGCCGTGCCCGCAGTAAGCGTGCAGCCGAGCCGGGTCCGGTCTGCCAGGACGCCGGTACGCCTCGCCTTCGTCGGCGCCGGAAACTACGCCACGTCGATGCTGCTGCCGCACCTGGCACAGCGCGACGGCGTCGAGTTGTCGACCGTCGTCACCACGACCGCGCTGTCCGGGGCCAACGCGCAGCGGAAGTTCGGCTTCGCCCAGGCGACCACCGACCTCGATGCCGTACTGGGTGACAAGTCCATCGACGCGGTGTTCGTCGTCACCCGGCACAGCTCGCACGCCGAACTGACCCGAAAGGCACTGCTCGCGGGCAAGACCGTCTTCGTGGAGAAGCCCCTGGCCCTCACCGAAGGCGAGTTGGCAGGTGTGCTCGCCGCGGTGGAGGAGTCCGGCAACGACCGGCTGCAGGTGGGCTTCAACCGCCGGTTCGCGCCGCTGCTGCAGGAGGCCAGGCAGCGATTCGGCACCCGTACCGGCCCGGCGCACCTCCGCTACCTGGTCAACGCGGGCCGGTTGCAACACGGCAGCTGGTACCTCCAACAGGGCACCGAGGGCTCGCGGTTCGCGGGTGAGGGCGGACACTTCATCGACACGGCGAGCTGGCTGCTCGATGCCGACCCGGTCTCGGTGTACGCGGTCGCCACGAACGGCAACGAGGACCTGCAGGTCGTACTGCGCTACCCGGACGGGTCCACCGCCACCATCAGCTACGTCACCACCGGCCCATCCGCCTTCCCCAAGGAGACGCTGGACCTGGTCGCGGACGGCAAGGCACTGCGGCTCGACGACTTCGTCCGCGCCTCGGTGTACGGACGCAAGCGGTGGGTCAGCTCGCGGCTGCCCAAGGCCCGGGACAAGGGCCAGAACGCCGAGCTGGCCGCGTTCGTCAAAGCCGTGCGGACCGGCGGGCCGATGCCGGTGCCGCTGGAGTCGCTGGTCGCCACCACCGCGGCCACCCTCGCCGTGCAGACCGGCCTGGCCGGCGGCGCGCCGGTGACGTTGGCGAGGACGCCATGACCATGAGCGCAGGCTGGTACCTGCGGCGGCTGTCCCGGATGGGGCCGCAGGAGGTCGCCGGCCGGGTGGGCGACGCGGTACGCAGGCGGCGGTGGCGGTCGGCACGCCCTGACTGCCCGAGCGTCACCGGCGCCCGGTTCACCGCGGTACTGCCCGCCGGGACGCTCGCCGCCATACCTCCGGACGCCGCGAAACGTCTCCTCGCGGAGGCGGACCGGCTGATGGCCGGGCACGCCGAGTACTTCGGTGTGGTCCGCGACGACCTGACCGACCCGGACTGGTGGTACGACCCGAAGACCGGGCACCGGGCTCCGTGGGGCTACGCCTTCGATGTGCCGTACCGGGACGAGGATGCGGTCGGCGACATCAAGCAGATCTGGGAGCCGTCCCGGCACCAGTACCTCACTCAGCTCGCCGCCGCCTACGCGATCAGCGGGAACGAGCGGTACGCCGAGCGCGTGGCCGCGCACCTGCGGTCGTGGTGGGCGGCCAACCCACCGCTGCGCGGCGTGCACTGGATCAGCGGCATCGAGCTGGGCATCCGGCTGCTGTCCTGGGTGTGGATCCGCCGGCTGCTCGACGGCTGGCCGGGCGCGGCCGAGCTGTTCGAGCACAACCCAGTGGCACTGCACCAGATCTGGCACCATCAGCGCTGGCTGGCCGCCTTCCCCAGCCGGGGGTCGTCGGCGAACAACCACGTCATTGCCGAGGCCGCCGGGCAGTTCGCCGCGGCCTGCGCGTTCGACTGGTTCCCCGCTTCGGCGCGCTGGCGAGCCGACGCGCTGAAGTCGCTGGAGCGGCACCTGCGAAGCAACACCTTCCCCTCCGGCCTCAACCGCGAGCTGGCCACCGAGTACCACGGACTCGTCCTGGAGCTCGGCCTGGCCGCGCTGGCCGAGGCCGACGCCGCCGGTGTGCCGGTCCCCGCGACCGTACGGCTGGTACTGCTGCGCATGACCGACGCGCTCGCGGCCGTCGTGGACAACCGCCTGCGGCCGCCGCGCCAGGGGGACGCGGACGACGGGCACGGTCTGGTCGTGGACGGCGCGGGCACCGACCGCTGGGCCTCGCTGCTGGCCACCGGGGATGCCGTGTTCGGCCGGCTCGGCTGGTGGCCGGCGGTGACCGGCACCGATGTACGCACTCCGCTGCTGGCCGCGCTCATCAAGCCCACTGAGCCGTCTGTGACCCGCCCGGTAAGCCGACCGACCCACTTCGCCGACGCGGGCATGACCATCCTGCGCGGTCCGGAAGAGCTCTGGTGCCGCTGCGACGCCGGTCCGCACGGCTTCCTGTCCATCGCCGCGCACGCCCACGCGGACGCGTTGTCGGTGGAGGTCCGGCACGACGGGGTCGAGGTGCTGGCCGATCCGGGGACGTACTGCTACCACGGGCAGCCCGAGTGGCGGCAGTACTTCCGGTCGACCCTCGGACACAACACCCTGCAACTGGACGACAGTGACCAGTCCGTCTCCGGCGGCCCGTTCCTGTGGACCCGGCATGCCCGGAGCCGCGTCCTGAGGGCGGACACATTCCGCTGGTGTGCCGAACACGACGGTTACGAGGACTCCGTGCACCGCCGCGAAGTGCAACTGGGCGCCACAGAGCGGAAGTTGAAGGTCTACGACGAGGTGCGCGGCCCGAACCGGGACGTGCGCCTGGCATTCCACCTCGGCCCCGCCCTCGTCGCGGACCTGATGGGCAACCGGGCCGTGCTCACCTGGACCCGGGACGGCGAGGACCGCTCGGCCGTGCTCGATCTGCCCGGCGAGCTGACCTGGCGGGCGCATCGCGGCGAGACCAATCCCCCGCTGGGCTGGTACTCCGCCGGGTTCGGGCGCAAGGAACCCAGCACAACGCTGGTCGGCACCGGTTTCACCAACGGCACGCAGGGGTTCACCACCGTGCTCAAGTTCCGCGGCTAGAGGGGAGGGGACACGTGGGGAGCAAGAAGCGGCACTGGGCGTTGGCGGCCGCCGAGAATGGGGACTCAGTAGGCACACCGAAGACCGTGGGGATTGTCTGGGGGCTGCTGGTCCTCAACACCCTCGGCTCCACCGGGGCGGAGACCATCGTCCCGCTGCCTCGCTCCCTCATCCAAATGGTCACCATGGGCGCGCTGGTCGTGGCGTTCTCGCTGGCGCTCGCCGTCAATCTCCGGCTGCGCATCCGAGCCAGCGCGTACCTGTTCCTGCTCACCCTGCTGCTGGTGACGAGTGTGATCTCCAGTGCGCATCTGGAGTCCGGGTTCGGCGCGCTGTTCCGGTGCGCCCGGCTGGCGCTCTTCGTCGGCACGTTGTGGCTGGTCAGCCGCTGGTGGGACGCTGGCCCGACGTTCGTCCGGTACCACATCCGGGCGTACTTCGCGGTGCTCGGAACTGTGGCCGCCGGCCTGGTCATCTCACCGGGCGCGGCCCTGCCCGAGCTCTACGGTGGCCGTCTTGTCGGCGCGTTGTGGCCGCTCACACCGCCGCAGATCGGCCAGTACGCCGCAGTGATCATCGGGCTCACGGTGCTGCTCGTACTGGGCCGCCGGACCGACAGGGTGAGCGCGGCGGTGGTCATCGTGCCGTCAGTCGCCCTGCTCGCGCTGACCCATACCCGGACGGCCACGGTGGGCCTGCTCATCGGGCTGGCGTTGGCAATCGGCTCGCTCCTGCTGACCAGCGCCGTCGCCCGCCGGTTCTTCACCTGGGCGGTGCTGTGCGCCGCGGTGGCCGCGGTGGCGTTCAGCTCCGCGCTGCAGGCGTGGTTCCTGCGCGGGCAGAGCCAGGAGAACTTCTCCAACCTCACCGGCCGGGCCAAGGTCTGGGACGCCCTGCTGGCGGCGCCCCGGTCGACCGTGGAGCGGCTGTTCGGAGTGGGCCTGGGCGACAAGTCGTTCGACGGGCTGCCGATCGACAACAGCTGGCTGGCCGTTTACCAGGAACAGGGGCTGACCGGCGTCGCCCTGGTGGCGGCGATCTTCATCGTGCTGGGCGGCGTTGCGTTGCTGCGGCCACCGTCGCTGTCGAGGGCCTGCGCGATCTTCCTGATCAGCTACTGCGCGATCGCGTCGTACACCGAGGCAGGCCTCGGCGACGCCTCGCCGTATCTGTTGCATCTGGCCCTCGCCGCCTCGCTGTTGGCGGCACCCGTCGCGGCCAACCCCCTTTCCACGCCCGAAGGCCCTCGACAACGCATCCCGCAGTGGGCCCAGAGATCGGAGGTGATCTGAGCATGCACGTCCTCGTGGTGCACAACCGCTACGCCTCGGCGCAGCCGAGCGGGGAGAACAAGGTCGTCGACCAGGAGGTGGCACTGCTGCGCGACGCAGGCCACCGGGTCGAGGTGTTCGAGCGGCGCAGCGACGACATCGCCGACCGGTCCCTGCTGAGCAAGGCCGCGGTGCCGCTGCTCGTGCCGTGGAACCCTGCGGTTCGTACGGAACTCGCCGCCCGGCTCCGCGCCGAGCGGCCGGACATCGTCCACGTACACAACGTCTTCCCGCTGCTGTCGCCCGCGGTGCTGGCCGCCTGCGCCGATGCGGGTGTGCCCGCCGTCGCCACGCTGCACAACTACACCCAGGTCTGCCCGCCCGGCACGCTGCAACGGGACGGCCGGCCGTGCACCGAGTGCGTCGGATCCGCGGCGCCGCTGCCCGCCGTCCGGCACGGCTGCTACCGCGGCTCCCGGCTCGCGACGGTGCCGTTGGCGGTCAGCCTGCAGGTCAACCGGCGGCGGTGGTGGTCCGGCGTGGAGCGGTTCTTCTGCATCTCCGCTGCGCAGCGCGACGTTCTGGTGCGGGCCGGTATGCCGGCCGAGCGGCTGGCGGTGAAACACAACTTCGTGCCGGAGCCGGGCGCCCGCCGAGAAGGCGAGGGCGAGCATCTGCTCTACCTCGGCCGGCTCGCGGAGGCCAAGGGCGTGCGGCTGCTCATGGCCGCGTGGGACGAGCTCGCGGCGAGTGGCGGTGTGGGCGTGCCGCTAGTGATCGCCGGCACGGGGCCACTGGAGGGAGAGGTGACCGCCTGGGCGGCGGGCCGGGACGACGTGCGGTACGTCGGCCTGTACGACACGGCGGAGTGCCGGAAGGCCATCGCGCGGTCGGTCGCCGTGGTGGCTCCCTCGACCTGGCTGGAGGCGTTCGGCCTCGTGGTCGTGGAGGCGATGGCGGCCGGGGTCCCGGTCGTCGCCGCAGGTCACGGCGCCTTTGTCGAACTCGTCGAGGACGGGGTGACCGGGCTGCTGCACCGGCCGGGCGAGCCCGCCTCGCTCGCGTCCTGCATACGCCGGATCGCGGACGGACCGGACCGCAACCGGGCGATGGGCCAGGCGGCCCGACGCCGTTACGAGCAGGGCTTCAGCCCGGCCGTCGGGCTGGAGCGCCTGGTGGAGGAGTACCGCACCGCGATCGCGGGTCGGACGGAACCAATGGGGGGTAAGAGATGACAGGATGCCGACTCTGCGGCTCGGCGGCGCTGGAGAGCGTCGTCGATCTCGGTGCGACGCCACCGTGCGAGAGCTTTCTCGCCGCGGACCAACTGGACCAGCCGGAGCCGACGTACCCGCTGCACCTGCGGGTCTGCACCGACTGCTGGCTGGCGCAGATCCCGCCGCTGATCACGCCGGAGGAGACGTTCAAGGAGTACGCGTACTTCTCCTCGTACTCGACGTCCTGGGTGGAGCACGCGCGTACGTTCGTGGCCGACGCCGTACAGCGCGTGGGACTCGACACCGAAGGCTCCGACGCCTTCGTGGTCGAGGTCGCGAGCAACGACGGATACCTGCTGAAGCACGTCGTGGACCGGGGCATCCGCTGCCTCGGCATTGAGCCGTCGGTGAATGTCGGCGCAGCGGCGCGGGAAGCGGGTGTGCCCACGCTCACGGAGTTCCTGAGCCCGGACACCGGTGCCGCTGTCCGCGAGGAGCACGGCCCGGCGGACCTGGTCGTGGCCAACAACGTGTACGCGCACATCCCCGACGTGGTCGGATTCACCCAGGGGCTGCGCGCCCTGGTCGCCGACGACGGCTGGGTCTCCATCGAGGTGCAGCACCTGCTGACCCTGATCGAGGAGAACCAGTACGACACGATCTACCACGAGCACTTCCAGTACTACACGGTCGCCTCCGCGATCCGGGCGCTCGCGAGCGGCGGACTCGCGCTGGTGGACGTCGAGTTGCTGCCCACGCACGGCGGCTCCATCCGGCTGTGGGCCCGGCCGGAGGAAGTGGCCGGCGAGCCGACCCGCCGAGTGGCCGACGTGCTCGCCCGGGAGAAGGCGGCCGGGCTGCAGGAGCTGTCCGGGTACACCGAGTTCTCCGCGCGAGTGGCCAAGGTACGCCGGGACCTCCTGCGGTTCCTCATCGAGGCGGCCGAGCGCGGCGAGACGGTGGTCGGCTACGGCGCCCCGGGCAAGGGCAACACCCTGCTCAACCACTGCGGCATCCGGCCCGACCTGCTCCCGTACACAGTCGACCGCAACCCCTACAAGCACGGCAGATTCACTCCGGGCACCCGCATCCCGATCCTGCCGCCCGAGCAGATAGCCGCCGACAGGCCGGACTACGTCCTGGTCCTCCCGTGGAACCTGCGGGACGAGCTGGTCGAGCAGCTGTCTTTCGTACACGACTGGGGCGGCCGCCTCGTCTTCCCCATCCCTGAACTGAGCATTGTCGAGGTCAAGAAGTCATGAAGGTCGTTCTCTTCTGCGGCGGTTACGGAATGCGGATGCGGAGCGGCGCCGCGGACGACGTGCCCAAGCCGATGGCGATGGTCGGCCCCAGGCCGCTGATCTGGCACGTCATGCGCTACTACGCGCACTTCGGGCACACGGAGTTCATCCTGTGCCTCGGGTACGGGGCCCACCACATCAAGGACTTCTTCCTCAACTACGAGGAGACGACGTCCAACGACTTCGTGCTGAGAGGTGGGCGGACCGAGCTGCTGTCCACCGACATCTCGGACTGGACGATCACGTTCGCGCAGACCGGCATCGAGTCACCGATCGGCGAGCGGCTGCGCCGGGTGCGGCACCACCTGGACGGCGACGAGATGTTCCTCGCCAACTACGCCGACGTGCTCACCGACGCCCCGCTGCCGGAGATGATCGAGAACTTCGCCCGGCGCGACGCCGGTGCGTCGATGATGGTGGTACCGCCGCAGTCCTCGTTCCACTGCGTGGAGCTGGGCGAGAACGGCCTGGTGGGCGGCATCACCGCGGTGAGCGACATGCCGCTGTGGGAGAACGGCGGCTACTTCGTGCTCCGCCAGGAGGTCTTCGACCACATACCGGAGAACGGAGACCTGGTCGCCGACGGGTGCGGCCAACTGGCCAAGCGGGGACGGCTCGTGGCGCATCAGCACCGCGGCTTCTGGAAGCCGACCGACACCGTGAAGGAGCGGGCCGCGCTCGACGCCGCCTACGCACGGGGCGACCGCCCGTGGGCCGTGTGGGAGCGGGACAGTGTCGGGGTGAGCGCGTGATCCGCCTCGGAGCCGGGCGGCGCCTGGACCGGATCGTCGCGGTGGGCGCGCACTGCGACGACATCGCCATCGGCGCCGGCGGCACGTTGCTGACGTTGTGTCACGCGCGGCCGGGCATCCGTGTCGACGCGCTGGTGCTCTCCGGCGGGGGCACCGAGCGCGAGCAGGAGGAACAGGCCGCGCTCGCCGCCTTCTGCCCGGGCGCCGACCTGCGGCTGACCGTGCTCAAGCTGCCGGACGGCCGGCAGCGGGCGCACTGGGACGAGGCCAAGACCGCGGTCGAGGAGCTGCGCGCGGGGACCGACCCGGACCTGATCCTGGCCCCGCGTACCGACGACGCGCACCAGGACCACCGCGGCCTGGCGCAGCTGATACCCACCGCGTTCCGCGACCACCTCGTGCTCGGCTACGAGATCGTCAAGTGGGACGGCGACCTCGGCCGCATGGCGGCATACCAGCCGCTGTCGCCGGAGATCGCCGAACAGAAGGTGCGGCTGCTGCAGGACCACTACCCCTCGCAGCGGCACCGGCCCTGGTACGACCGGGAGGCCTTCCTCGGCCTTGCCCGGATCCGCGGCATCGAATGCCACGAGCGATACGCCGAGGCGTTCGCCGTCACCAAACTCACACTGAACCTCGGGGGTTGACCCATGCGCGTACTACTGACCGGACACCAGGGATATCTGGGCACCGTCATGGCACCGGTCCTCACGGCCGCCGGACACGAAGTCGTCGGCCTGGACTCCGGCCTGTTCGTCGACTGCGTCCTCGGCCCGACACCCGCGGACCCGCAGGGACACCGGGTGGACCTGCGCGACATCACGGCCGACCACGTGGCCGGGGTCGACGCCGTGATCCACCTGGCCGCCCTGTCCAACGACCCGCTGGGCTCGCTGGCGCCGGACCTCACCTACGACATCAACCACCACGCCTCCGTACGCCTTGCCAAGCTGGCCCGCGAAGCCGGAGTGCGGCGCTTCCTGTACGCGTCGACCTGCTCGGTCTACGGCGCTGCCGGCGGCGACGACCTGGTGGGCGAGGACGCCCCGCTGCGCCCGGTGACGCCGTACGCGGAGTCCAAGGTGCGAGTGGAGGACGACCTGCACGCGCTGGCCGACGACGACTTCACCCCGGTGTACATGCGCAACGCCACCGCCTTTGGCTACTCACCCCGGCTGCGTGCCGACATCGTGCTGAACAACCTCGTGGGCCACGCACTGCTGTCCGGCGAGGTGCTGGTGCTCTCCGACGGCACCCCCTGGCGCCCGCTGGTGCACGCCGCCGACATCGCACGGGCCTTCACGGCCGCGCTGACCGCGCCGCGCGAAGCGGTGCACGACACGGCGTTCAACATCGGCAGCGAGACCAACAACGTCACGGTCGCCGAGATCGCCGAGCAGGTTGCCGAGGCGGTGTCCGGCGCGAAGGTGAAGATCACCGGGGAGAACGGCGCCGATCCGCGCTCGTACCGGGTGGACTTCTCCCGCTTCCGCACGGCGATACCCGGCTTCGACTGCGAGTGGACGGTGAAGCGCGGTGCGCTCGAACTCGCCGATGCCTACCGGGAGTTCGGGCTGAGCCGGGAGGGCTTCGAGCAACGCTTCACCCGCCTTGCCGTGCTGCGTGCGGCGTCCGAGGCCGGTGCCGTGGACGACACCTTGCGGTGGCGCGGATGACCGCGGTGAGTGGCGAGATGTACGCACTGGTGGAGCGGCTGTACCCGCTCTGCCGGAGCATCACCGGCGACGGCGTGCGCGCCACCCTCGACATCGTCGGCGAGTACCTCCCGCTGCAGGTGCACGAGGTGCCGACCGGGACGCAGGTGCTCGACTGGACGGTGCCGCAGGAGTGGAACATCCGGGACGCGTACATCGCCGACGCCACCGGCCGCCGGGTCGTCGACTTCGCCGCGTCCAGCCTGCACGTACTCGGCTACAGCGTGCCGGTGTCCGCGACCATGCCGCTGGCCGAGCTGCGCGCGCACCTGCACACCCTGCCGGACCACCCGACCTGGGTGCCGTACCGCACCAGTTACTACAAGCCCGAATGGGGGTTCTGCCTGGCCCAGGAGACCCTGGACGCGCTGCCGGACGGCGAGTACGAGGTGCGCATCGACTCCACACTCGCCGACGGCCACCTCACCTACGCCGAGCACGTGGTCCCCGGGCAGGTCTCCGACGAGGTGATCATCTCCTGCCACGTCTGCCACCCGTCGCTGGCCAATGACAACCTGGCAGGCGTTGCGGTGGCGACGTTCCTGGCCCGGGAGCTGGCGGGGACGACGCCGTACTACACGTACCGCTTCATCTACGCGCCCGGCACCATTGGTGCGATCACCTGGCTGGCTCGCAACGCGGAGCGCGTCGATCGGGTCAAGCACGGCCTGGTGCTGGCCTGCGCCGGCGACCCGGGGCAACTGACGTACAAGCAGAGCAGGCGCGGCGACGCCGAGATCGACCGGGTGCTGCAACACGTGCTGGCCGCCTCCCAACGTCCGCACCACATCGCCGAGTTCACTCCGTACGGCTACGACGAGCGGCAGTACTGCTCGCCCGGGTTCAACCTCGGCGTGGGCTCGCTCACCCGGACCCCGTACGCGGGCTATCCCGAGTACCACACCTCGGCGGACAACCTGGACTTTGTGTCCCCGGAGGCGATGGCGGACACCCTTGCCGTATGCCGCGAGGCGTTCGCCGTACTGGACCGCAACCGGCGGTACGTCAACCTCAGCCCGTACGGCGAACCGCAGCTGGGACGACGCGGGTTGTACGACGCGCTCGGCGGCCGCAGCGACACCAAGCAGGCCCAGATGGCCATGCTCTGGGTGCTCAACCTGTCCGACGGCGAGCACAGTGTGCTGGACGTCGCCGAGCGGTCCGGGCTGCCGTTCGACACCGTCGCCGACGCGGCAGGCGCCCTGCGGGGCGCCGGGCTGATCAAGGCATGACGCGAATGACCACCGAGGGGGAGAATCCGCGGCCAACGGCGCCACCGGCCGGATCCGCCAAGCGGGCCCTGGCCGGCCGGCTGTCCTGGGGACTGGCCGACCAGGCGGCCTCCAGCATGAGCAATTTCGTGGTGGGGATCTACGTGGCGCGCTCGTTGGGTGTGACCGCGTTCGGTGTGTTCAGCCTGGCCTGGGTGACGTACGGCGTGGTGCTCAATGTCTCCCGCGGCCTGGCCACCGACCCGCTCGTGGTGCGCTTCAGCGGTGTTTCGGACGCGTCCTGGCGCCAGGCGGTGGCCCGGTCGACGGGTACCGCGCTCGGCGTTGGTGCCGTCATCGGCGCGGTGTGTCTGGTGGTCGGGCCGGCCCTCGGCGGCAGTGTGGGGCCGGCTTTCACCGCCCTCGGGATCGTGCTGCCGGGGCTGCTGCTGCAGGACGCCTGGCGGTTTTCGTTCTTCACCGCCGGTGCCGGACGGAAGGCGTTCGTCAACGACCTCGTCTGGGGCGTTGCGCTCGTCCCGGCCATGGTGGTGGCGGCCAGTGTGGGCAGTGTGGCCGCTTTCGTGCTTGCCTGGGGCGCGTCCGCCGCGGTGGCCGCCGCGTACGGCTGCCTCCAGTCCGGCATCCGGCCCCGGCTGACCGCAGCGCGCGGCTGGCTTCGCGAGCAGCGCGATCTCGGCTACCGGTACCTGGTCGAGAACGTCAGCCTCAGCGGCGCGAGCCAACTGCGGGCGTACGGGCTCGGCGCGATCGTCGGCGTCGGCGCGGTGGGTGCGGTGCGGGGCGCCGAGCTCCTGCTCGGCCCGTTCCTCGCCGTACTGATGGGTCTTTCGCTGGTCACCGTCCCGGAGGCGGCACGGGTGCTGCGGCAGACCCCGCACCGCCTCGGCTCCTTCTGTCTCCTGCTGGGCGGCGGGCAGGCCGTCGCCGCGTTGCTGTGGGGCGGGGCGCTGCTGCTGATGCCCGACCGGCTCGGCGAGCTGGTGCTCGGCGGCGTCTGGCACTCCGCAGCACAGCTCATCGTGCCGATCACCCTCGGCGTCGCGGGTGCGGGGCTCGGCACCGGCGCGGCGGCCGGGCTGCGCGCGCTCGGCGCGGCCCGGCGCAGCCTGCGCTGCCAGCTGTTCGCCTCCGCCTGTTACGTCGGCGGTGGGCTCGGCGGCGCTGCCGTGGCCGGCACCGTCGGCTCGGCCTGGGGCGTCGCCGCCGCGACCGTCAGCGGCTCGGCCGTGTGGTGGCTGCAACTGCGGTCCGCCCTGCGCGAGCACCACCACAACACCATCCGCGAAGTGAGGACGCCATGACCGCCCGACCCAGGCTGAGCATCGGCCTGCCCGTGTACAACGGCGAGGAGTACCTCGCCGAAGCGCTCGAAGCCCTGCTCGGCCAGACCTACGAGGACTACGAGCTGATCGTCTCCGACAACGCCTCGACCGACGGCACCCAGGACATCTGCCGCAAGTACGCCGCGCAGGACTCGCGCATCCGGTACATCCGGCTGCTCCGGAACGTCGGCGCCACGCCGAACCACAACTACGTGTTCACGCAGTCCCGCGGCGAACTGTTCAAGTGGGCCTCGCACGACGACCTGTACGCCCGCGACCTGCTGCAACGCTGCGTAGAGGCGCTGGACGAACGCCCTGATGTGATCCTCGCCCACTCCGACCAGGCGGTCATCGACGGCGACGGCCGGGTGAAGGTCCCGTACGAGTACACGCTCGCCACCGACTCACGGCACGCCCCTGAGCGCTTCCGCAGCCTGCTGTTCGAGCCGGGTGGCGACGACTTCTACGGGGTGATCCGGGCCGACGTGCTGCGCCGGGTGAAACCGATGGACAGCTACCACCATGCGGACCGTACGTTCGTCGCCGAGATCACCCTGCACGGGCGCTTCCACCAGGTGCCGGAGCTGCTGTACTTCCGCCGCGACCACCCCACCCGCGCCGAACGGGCGAACCCCTCCAAGCGCGCCCGGTGCGCCAACCTGGACCCACGCCGGGCGGGCCCGCTGCACCCGACGCCCAGGCTGCTCGCCGAGTACGTCTGGGGCTTCGCCTCGGCGATCCGGCGGGCGCCGCTGTCCCCGGCCGACCGACGTGCGTGCGTCCGCCACCTGGCGGCGTGGATGACGAGCCGGGCTCGGCCGGGCGTGGGGGAGCGGGTCGAGGACCGCGCGCCGGTCGACCCGGGTGGGCTCGCTGTCTCCGTCGACGCGCTCGTCGCGGGCCGTGAGGGGAGGCAGGCGTGAGGTCAGCTGCTCGGGTCGGAGTGTTCGGGCTGCTGGGTTCCGGGAACCTCGGTAACGACGGGTCGCTGGAGGCCGTGCTCGGGTACCTCCGCGCCGAGCACCCGGAGGCGGTCGTGGACGCGCTGTGCGGCGGCCCAGAAGTCGTCGAGAGCCGGTACGGGATCCGCGCGACACGGCTGCACTGGTACCGCGGGGAGTACCGCACCGCGTCGCGTGCGGGCGCGATGGCGGCGAAGGGCCTGGGCAAACTCGTAGACGCCTTCCGCACCGCTGCCTGGGTGCGCCGCCACGACGTGGTGATCGTGCCCGGCATGGGTGTCCTGGAGGCCACGCTGCCGCTGCGGCCGTGGGGGTTCCCGTACGCGTTGTTCCTGCTGTGCGCGAGCGGGCGGCTGGTCGGCACCCGGGTCGCGCTGGTCGGCGTGGGCGCCGCCCCGATCGGCAACCGGCCGACCCGGGCCCTGGTGCGGTGGTCGGCGCGGCTGGCCGCGTACCGCTCGTACCGGGACGTCCAGTCCCGCGACGCAATGCGGGCGATGGGCGTGGATACGGCGCGGGACGAGGTCTACCCGGACCTGGCGTTCGCGCTGCCGACACCACCTGCGGGCGCACCCTCGGGCACGGTCTGCGTCGGTGTCATGGACTTCCACGGCGGCAACGACGACCGCGCCAGGGCCGAGGAGATCCACCGGCGTTACCTCGACGGGGCGATCCGGTTCGTCCGCGCGCTGGTCGAGGAGGGCAGGCCGGTGCGGTTGCTCACCGGCGACGAGTGCGATGCGCCGGTGGTAGCCGCGATCCTCGATGCGGTGGACTCGCCGCTGGTCACCGCCGCCGAGACGGCCTCGCTCGCCGACCTGATGAAGGAGACGGCAGCGGCCGACACCGTGGTGGCGACCCGCTATCACAACCTGATCTGCGCGCTGAAGGTCGGCACACCGACGCTCGCCCTGAGCTACGCGGCGAAGAGCGACGCGCTCATGGACCGGATGGGTCTCGGCGCGTACTGCCATCCGGCCCGCGAGGTCGACGCCGACCAACTGCTCGAACAGTTCCGGGAGGTGGAGAAGCGCGCGGCGGAGCTGCGGCAGACCCTCACCGAACGGAACGAAGTCGCAGCACAGCAACTCGCCCACCAGTTCACCACGTTGACCACGAACCTGTTCCCTCGGAAGGCACGATGAAAGCAACCCAAGTCCCGGCAATCGCCGGCGCGTACCTCTTCGAGCCCACCCCGTACGCCGACGAGCGCGGCTTCTTCTGCCGCACCTTCGACGCCGACGTGGTGCGCTCGGTGGGCCTCGACCCGTACGCCTTCATCCAGGACAGCATCTCCCGCTCGGCCCAGGGGGTGATACGCGGCCTGCACCTCCGCTCCGGCGCCGGCGAGGCCAAGCTGGTGCGGTGCTCGTACGGGCAGATCTTCGACGTCGTCGTGGACCTGCGGCCGGACTCGCCGACGTACCTGGGCCGGGCCTTCTTCGAGCTGCCCGGCGAGACGCAGGCGACGCTGTACATCCCGGCGGGGTGCGCGCACGGCTTCCAGGCGCTGACCGAGACCGCCGACACCTCGTACCGGATCGACCGCCCGCACGATCCGGCCGAGGACGTCACGATCGCCTTCGACGACCCGGAGCTCGCCATTCCCTGGCCGCTGCCGGTCACATCGATGTCCCAACGGGACCGGGAGGCGCCGAGCCTCGCCAAAGTCCTTCAGCAGATAGAGAGTTGAGGTCGGCGTGACCACCGAAGAGTTCCGACTGCCCCGGTCGCAGGCGGCGAACGAGCGGCTGCACACCCTGATCCCCGGCGGCGCGCACACCTACGCCAAGGGCGACGACCAGTACCCCGAGAACCTGGCCCCGGTCATCAGCCATGGCCGGGGTGCCCACGTGTGGGACATCGACGGCAACCGTTACATCGAGTACGGCTCCGGGCTGCGATCGGTCAGCCTCGGTCACGCCCACCCGCGCGTGATCGAGGCGGTGCGGCGGCAACTCGACCGCGGCAGCAACTTCGTCCGGCCGTCCATCGTGGAGGTCGAGGCCGCGGAATGCTTCCTCGCCACCGTGCCGACTGCCGAGATGGTGAAGTTCGCGAAGAACGGCTCCGACGTCACCACCGCCGCGGTGCGCCTCGCCCGCGCCGTCACCGGGCGCCCACGCGTGGCCCTCTGCGCCGATCACCCCTTCTTCTCCACCGACGACTGGTTCATCGGCACCACGCCGATGTCCGCCGGCATTCCGGCGTCGACCACCGACCTCACCGTGTCGTTCCCGTACGGGGACTTGGCCGCCACGGAGGAGCTGCTCACCCGGTACGAGGACGAGGTCGCCTGCCTCATCCTCGAACCCGCCACTCACACCGAGCCTCCGCCCGGCTACCTCACTGGCCTGCGCGAGCTGGCCGACCGGCACGGCTGCGTACTCATCTTCGATGAGATGATCACCGGCTTCCGCTGGTCCGAGGCGGGCGGCCAAGGCCTGTACGGCGTCGTCCCCGACCTCTCCACGTTCGGCAAGGCGCTGGGCAACGGGTTCGCCGTCGCCGCGCTGGCCGGGCGCCGCGAACTGATGGAGCGGGGCGGGTTGCGCGACTCGCGCGACCGAGTGTTCCTGCTGTCCACCACGCACGGCGCGGAAACACACTCCCTGGCCGCCGCGATGGCCGTGCAAACCACGTACGTCGAGGAGGGTGTCACCGCCCAACTGCACGGCCTCGGCGAATGGTTGGCCGCTGGTGTGCGCGAGGTCGCGGCGAGCATGGGCGTCGGTGACCACGTCCTCGTCCGGGGGCGGGCCAGCAACCTGGTCTTCGCCACCCTCGACGAGAACCGGCAGCCGTCGCAGCAGTACCGCACCCTGTTCCTGCGCCAACTCCTCGCGGGCGGGGTGCTGGCCCCGTCGTTCGTGGTGAGCAGCGCGCTCAGCGACGCCGACATCGACCGTACCGTCGACGTGGTGGCCCAGGCGTGTGCGGTGTACCGGAAGGCGCTGGACTCCGGTGACCCCACCCCTTGGCTGGCCGGGCGGCCGGTGAAGCCCGTATTCCGCCGCTTGGTGTGACGTAACGTCAGCGATTGGGCCGCCGAACGACGTCAGCCAGCCGGTCGACCAGCCAAGCGGTGACCGGTACCACCACCAGCGCGGTGCACCAGCCGCCGAGGACATCGGTCGGGTAGTGCGCGCCCAGGGCGACCTGGGCCCATCCCATCGCGGCGCCGGCGACCAGCGCCGCGGCGAGTACGAGTGACGTGCCGGCCGTCCTGCCAAGGCCGAGCCGGCCGGTCGCGAGCAGTGCCACGACAAGGGCGAACGCGGTGAGGAAGGCGGTGTGTCCGCTCGGGTAGGACAGATTGTCGCCGTGGATGGTGCGTCCCACCAGGGGCTTGAGGAGCGTTGTCGTCGCCACGGTGCTGCTGGTCCCGACCACGACGAGTACTGCCGCGCGCGGCCACCGCAGCAGCAGGCAGCCCGCCACGACCACCGCGACCAGCATCGCCGCACCGGCGGGCTCTCCCAGGAAGTCCGTGGCCAGGGCGACGCCCCGCCACGGTGGCCGCACGCTGTCCGCCGTTGGGTCGACGATCCACCTGTCCACCGTGCCGGGCTCGCTGTGGCCGGCGTACCGGACCCCGAGCACGACGACCACCAGCGCAGCGAGGGCCGCGATCGCCCCGAGCCACGCGCGCAGCAAGCGATCCAAGACGAGCCCCCTGTTCCATAGCATCCGTGCCCCCCAGACCGATGAGACTGTGCCTGTCTCTCTGGGCAACAGTGTGCACACCCGTCCGGCAGGGGCGCTCGCCGCCCACGGGGAAACACTCCGCAAGCCCCCCGCACGCTGCTGTCGGTGTGGAAGATTCTTCGTTATTCCTTAAGTAATAAAATCCGATGGGGCGATGAGGCACGGCGCAAGCGCACTGTACGGCGAGACCGGTGAGAGATAGGGGAGGAATTCCATGTTGTCTCCGCAGTCGGATTCGCGAGGGTCTGCTGACGTGACGTTCCTGGATTACGGTATTTCCACTGCCACGCGTCTTCTTGGCAGTACCGGAATGGATGCCGAACAGGGGGCGGCGGTACTGCGCAAGATGCTCTCGCCATGGGGGACGAGGCGGATCGCGAAGCGACCTGACTGGCACTCCGATGTGTGTGCTGACGGTTCGCCGATCGAGTTTTCCGCTGCCTTTTCGGTGGGCAGTATCAAAATTCGAGTGCTCGTGGAGGCCATTCCGCACGAGCCAAGCACCCTGGCCGCGCAGAAATCGGCGTTCGACCTCACTCAAGGACTGGTCCAGGACTTCGGCGCTGTCGACGACCGGCTCGCGGCAGTGTGGGAGCTGTTCCTGCCGGAGGAGAATCCGACCGGATTTGCCATGATGCACGCCGCCATCTTCACGCCAATCGGGCGGCCCGAGTTCAAGGTCTATCTGAACCCGAACGCCAATGACGTGATGACCGGCGCGGAGAGGACGCGCGAGGCGCTGGATCGCTTGGGGTTCGGCAAGGCTTGGGAAGCAGTCAGCGCTTATGGCCGGCGGGGATTCGACCTCGATCGCATCGTGTATTTCGGTCTTGATCTGATCGATGGTCCGGACTCGCGCGTCAAGGTGTACTTTCGCCACTACGATGTTTCCCCGGCAGAGCTCGATGCCCGCATGGAGATTTCCGACCAGCATGAGGCAGGCCTCCTGGGGGAGTTGTGCCGCAGACTGACCGGAAGAGCCGGCGAGCTGAGGGATCAGCCGCTTGTCAGCAATCTGACCTTTACGGCGGCCGGCGGGCATACCCCAGTATCCGCCACGGTGTACATTCCGTTGTGGCTGTACGCGGAGAGCGACGGAATAATACGGGATCGCATCGACTCCGTCATGGCCGATATGGGCCTTCCCGGTGGCTGCTATCAGTCACTGCTGAACCACATGGCCCGGCGTCCACTGGCGGACGGGCGTGGGATACACACCTACGCATCGGCGCGTGTGCAGCAGGGTAAGCCACGTATGACCACGTACTGGTCCTCGGAACTTTACGACCGATACCCGCCTGCCCGGTATCAAAGAGGCTGATCTCCATGCTGCTTCGGGGTGCGACCAGATCGCTCAGATCGCTGTTCGACGACGCGCGGGTACGGCCCGATCTGCTGCGGGATCAATCACCGATTCGGTGGGGCGCTTACCCATCCGACGTCATCCCGTTGACGGCTGCCGAATCGGACTTTCCTGGGCCCCAGGCGGTCCGGGACGCCATCATCCTGTCGCTTGCCGAGGGCTACTTTCCCTATGCGTCACCTGCTGGGCTCGGTGAGCTCCGGGAAGCGTTCGCCGACGTGGCGAAGGCTCGTTATGGAATCAGCGCCACCCCCGATCGGGTGGTGCTGGCGCCCGGCACGGCAGCCGCACTCTGGGGCGTGGTGCACCTGCTGTGCGGGGAAGGTGACGAATGCATATTGCTGGATCCGGTTGACCTGCTGTTCGGTCAGGCCATCGATGCCGCGGGGGCCCGGCGGGTTTATTGCCCGCTGGATAAACCTACGGGGCGGCTCGACCCGGACCGGCTCGCCTCGCTCATCACTCCGCGCACCGCTCTCATTTGTCTGTGCAATCCGCACAATCCCTTGGGTACGGTCTTCAGCGAGGAGACGCTCCGGGCGGTAGCGGAGACCGCGGGTAGGCACGGTCTGCCGGTCCTTTCCGACGAGGTATGGAACGAGATCGTGTACCCACCCGCGGCGCATGTCAGCATGGCGGGCCTGGACATGACGAGCAGCCGGCGCATCTACACGCTGACCGGGCTCTCCAAGACCTTCGCGCTTCCCGGGCTGCGGATGGGATGTGTGATCGCCCCGAATGCGCGCGAGGCGGTCACATTGCAGCTCACCTTCCAACGTCTTGGCGGTGCGTACAGCCTGACCCCCTTCGCGCAGGCCGGTGCTTTGGCCGCACTGCGGCACGGCTGGCCCTGGCGGGATGCTTTCCTGGAGCATCTGCAGGAGATGCGGGACTACTGTGTGGAACGGCTGAACGGAATGCCGGGCGTGTCGTGCAGCCGCCCGGACGGGACGTTCGTTCTCTTTCCCGACACATCATCCAGCGGGCTGGACAGCCGAGCGATGGCCGAATTCCTCCTCGCGGAAGCCCGGGTGGCAGTGGTGGCCGGTACAACAGAGTGGTTCGGCCCGGCTGCCGAAGGCAATATCCGTATCAGCTATGCCACTTCCCGGGGGGTGCTGGAAGAGGCGTTGAATCGCATGGAAAGGGCAGTCGAACGTCTTTCAGTAGCCGATCAACCACGCCTTTCAGCCGCGCAGCCACGTCTTCAGCGCGTACCACCAGCGCGCGCGCCTGCTGCGAAGAGGGCGCGACGGAGGCGGAACTGGGCGCTCGGCAGCGGAGCTTGAGCCGCTGTCCGTGACGTCCCGAGGGCGCTCGGCCTCTGCACCGCACCCGGCCGACCCGGGAAGCAGGGCGGCGGGCGCGCCGGAACCTCCGGACCGGGACGCGGTGAAGGTCACCGGCAGGCTGGTCAAGTGGCGCGTCATCCAGCCCGATTTCCAGCGCAGCTCCTCCTCGGGAACGCTCAGACCCACGTCGGGCAGTCGCGCCAGCAGAGTGTCGATGCCGGTGTCGGTGATGGTGCGGCCGATGTTCTGGCCGGGGCACTCCTGCGGGCCGCTGCTGAAGGCGAGATGCGAACGGTTTCCGTGCAGGGGAGCCGTGAGGTCCGGCCGGACGGCCGGGTCGTGGTTCCCGGCGGCCAGACCGAGCAGCAGCATGTCTCCCGCCTCGACTTTCTGGCCGCCGACCTCGGTGTCCACGGCAGCCCAGCGACCGGGGATGGTCATGAGTGGCGGTTCGCTCCACAGCACCTGCTCCACCACGTCGGGCAGGGTCATCTGCCCGCCGGCCAGCGACGCGTGGCAGCGGGGATCGGTCAGCACCATTCGCAGGGTGCTCTTGAGGAGGTTGACAGTGGTTTCGTTCCCGGCGATGAGGATGACCCGCAGGTGATTCCACACCTCCTCGTCGGTGAGCGCGGAGGAGTGTTCGATCAGCCAGGACGTGATGTCGTGGCCGGGGTTTCCACGCTTGCGCCGCACGAGTTGCTGGAGAGTCTCCACGATGAACTCGTTGCTGGCTACCGAAGTCTCGGTGCCCGCCACCATGTCTCTGCTGGCCTCGACCAGCCGCGGGCCGTACTCGTCGGGCATCCCCAAGAGCTGTGTCATCACGAGCATGGGCAGTTGCTCCGCGAAGTAGCCCACCAGATCTGCTGCTCCGCGGTGGGCGAAGCCGTCGATCAACTGGTGGGCGGAGCGGGTGATCTGGCGTCGGATTCCGCGGCGGTTGAAGCGCTCCAGGCTGTCGGTGACCGCCAGACGCAGCCGGTCGCGTTCCGCACCGTCAAGGAACAGACAGACCGGCTGCCAGGCAATCATCGGGAGCAGTGGGGAATCCGGCGGAACCTTGCCCTCCTTGAACCAGCGCCAGGTGCGGGAGTCGCGGCTGAACCGGGAGGGGGTACCGGCGACCTCGAGGATTTCGCGGTAACCGAGGACGATCCAGGCCGGCAGGTCGCCGTCCAGGAGGACCGGCGCGACGGGCCCGTGCTCGGCGCGCAAGCGCTCGTACAAGCTCATCGGGTCCTTGGCGGCCTCGGGTCCGAGAAGCCGCGCGAGTCCGGCAGTATCCCCGAACCGGGCGTGTGCCGGGCACTCCGGAGGCGGCTCGGATGCTGACGTGGTGCGGGACGGGTCGGGGAAAGAGGCGGTCACCATGGCTCCGGGTTTGTGGTGGTGAGAGTGTGCAGGTAACGCATGAGGGTCAGCAGGGCATCACGGCTGGAGCCGCGGTTGCGGGCATCGCAATCGATGACGGGTACGGCATCGGGGATGTCCAGGGCCGCTCGGAGCTCGGACACGGGGTGGGAGGGGGCGTCCGGGAAGGCGTTGATGGCGACGACGAAAGGCATGCCACGTTCCTCCAGTCGGCCCATCACGTCGAAGCTGTCTTCCAGCCGCCGGGTATCGATCAGGACCACAGCACCCAGCGCGCCTTCGAAGAGGCCGTTCCACAGGAACCAGAAGCGCTGCTGGCCCGGGGTGCCGAACAGGTACAGCACCAGTTCGTCATTGAGGGTGATCCGGCCGAAGTCCATCGCCACGGTGGTCTCGGCCTTGCGCTCGACGCCGGCGATGTCGTCCACCCCGGCACTCGCCTGGGTCATGGTTTCCTCGGTGGTCAGCGGCCTGATCTCACTCACCGCTCCGACCATGGTGGTTTTACCGACTCCGAAGCCGCCGACGACCACCACCTTCACCGCCGAGGTGACCGAGGCCGGCAGGGCGTCCTCGCTCCGGGGACCGACGACGGATTCAGAGTTTCTGAAGTCCATGCATCACCGCCTCCAAAAGTGCGACATCGGGCAACTTGGCCGGGGCCGGTACCCGGGCTTCGACATGACCGTGCGACAGCAGATCCGCGAGCAGTACTGCGACCACGCTGACCGGCAGGTGGAGGTAGGCGGAGATCTCGGCGACCGACAGCGGGTAGTCGCATATCCGGACGATGGCGGCCTGTTCGGGCTGCATGTTCGCGCCGGCCTCGTGCCGGCTCACGATCAGCGTCACCATGTCCAGCGGGGAGCGCTTGTCGGGCAGGTCCCGGCCGGACGTGACGACGTAGAGCCGTTCGGGACCGCCCTCTTCCCAGTCCGGGCGCTGTGGCTGTTCCGGGTCGTTCATGGAACCTGCCGGTCGGCCCGCGGCGGGCTGGTGAGGTGCTGGCCGATCCGGGCGACCAGGTCCCGCATACGCTGTCCGATGAGCCCGGCGTCCACGTCGTCATCCGCCAGCACCGCCAGGTACGCTCCGGCGCCGGCTGCCATCAGATAGAAGAAGCCGCCGTCGACCTCGATGACGACGAGTTTCATCTTTCCGTCGCCCTGCGGGAATTCCGTGCCGACGGCCGCCGACAGGCTTTGCAGTCCGGCACAGGCGGCGGCGAGGCGATCCGCGGTGTCTTTCTCCGTACCGAACTGTGCCATGCACAAGCCGTCCGAGGACAGCACCACGACATTTCGAGTCTGCGGAACACTGGACGCCAATTCCTCCAGCATCCAGTCCATATTGAGCCGTTGCTGTGTCGCCACTTGCTTATTCATCCTTACCTAATGGCTCAGTTACTGCTGGGACCCTCGTCATCGCTCAGGCCATCGGGACGATGCTCCGGGGAATCGGCTCGGGACTCGCCGTAAGCGCCCTCGTGAAAGGCGGCCAGCCACATTCCGGCCTGCGGGGGTTGCTCGACCGGTGCCGGGGACGGGGAGTCAGCGGTGGGAAAGGCTGCGGGTTTCGGCCGCGCGGGGGGCACCACTGCGCGAGTACGGCGTCTGCGCTGCGGGAGGCCATTGGCGGGGCGCGGAGCGTCAGTGGACACCGGTTCCTCGACAATCACGCCGTAACGGCGCTGCGGTCCGAGGGTGTGACGGGGCGGCGGCAGGGTGGCGGCCTTGGCGACGGCTCCGCCGGGCGCAGGTGTTGCGGTGATCAGGTCCGGCGGGACGATCAGGACGACGCGTACGCCGCCGTACGCGGATGCGCGGAGGGAGACTTTGAAGTGGTACGTGTGGGAAAGCCGGCCGACCACTGCGAGGCCGAGCCGTGGTGACTCGCCCAAGTCGTCGAGGTCCAGGCCGCTGGCGGAGTCCTGTGCCAGCGCCCGTTCGGCGCGGATCCGGGCTTCATCGGTCAGGCCGAGCCCGGCGTCCTCGATCTCGACGGCCACCCCGGACTGGACCTCCGCCGCGGTCAGGTGAACCCGTGTCTGTGGCGGTGAATAACGAGTGGCGTTGTCCAGCAGCTCGGCCACGGTGTGGATCAGTGGTTCGACCGCGCTGCCGAGAATTCCGACGTCGGCCACCGAGTGCAGCTCGACACGCTGGTAATCGGTGATCCGGGACATCGCGCCGCGCAACACATTGAACAGCGGAATGTTCTTCTGCCACTGACGCCCGGGCCGGGCCCCACCGAGCACGGCGATGCTGTCCGCCAGCCGGCCGATCAGCGCGGTCCGGTGATCGAGGTGCAGCAAGTCACCGAAGACATCCGGATCATTGCCGTGGCGGTCCTCCATCTCCCGCAGCTCCTGGGCCTGTTGATGAACGATGGCCTGGACCCGTCGGGCGATGTTGACGAAGGCCCGCTGGGCGGAGTCACGCAGATCCTCCTCGGCCTCGACGGTCTGAAGGAGGTAGCGGAGCACCGAATGGTGTGCGGCTTCGAACCGGGGGCTGACGCGGGACACGGGGGCGGTGCTGCGCAGTACGGTTTCGACCGGGACGCCCCGCTGAAGCTGCGCCATGGCCGCGGGCAGGACCTCCTTGGCCATCCGCAGTGTTTCGGTCTCCTGCTCGGCCAGCTGTCGTTGCGCCAGCGCGTCACTCTCGGCGCGCTGCCTGCGCAGTCGGTCGATCACGCGCCCCCGGCGCGCGGCCTCTCCGGCGGCGACGGCCACCGCCGCCGTTGCGATGATGCCGGCCCAGGCGGTGTGGGCGCGGGTCGCCGAGGGCGTCAGCGACACGGCCAACGCCGTACATATGGACAGTAGCGCGGGTGGCAGCAGCCACATTGCGGTGGAAGTACGCCCCGGCCTTCGGGGTGACGAATCAGCACGAACCATCGGCATCCTCAGAGCGCTAATGGAGAGGGACAGGGCGTCACGCGCGGCAAATACAGACGCCAGGAGAAGGAATGAAGGGGCGAAGGAATGCGAACAAGGTTGCCGCATTTGGATACACGCTCAGCAGCGCGTGTCCCCCGCCACAAGCGGCTGCGCGGCAGTGAGCATAGCGGTACCTGAGGGGCTTTGTGTGATGAGTGCATATAACACATGAATGCACTGGCGTGCGAAATTCTGGAGAAACGTTTTGGACTGGCTATTCACCAGAATTGAGCGAGGCCGGGATGCAGACGCAAAAATGGGCCCAGGCCGACGAGGTCGGCCTGGGCCCATTTTCGTAGGAGCCGCTTTCGGATCCGTCAGCGAGGTGCGGGGAGTGCGGGGGCGGCGGTGTCGTCTTCGGTGCGCATCCAGACCGTGCGCTGGGGGAAGGGGATCTCGATGCCCGCGGCATCGAGGGCTTCCTTGGCGCGACGGCGCAGTTCGCGGGTGACGCCCCACTGCTTGAGGGGGGCGGTCTTGACGACGACACGTACGACGACACCGTCGGCGTCCAGGGACTGCACACCCCAGATCGACGGCTCCTCCAGGAGGACGTCCCGGAACTCCGGGTCCTGGCGCAAGGCATGACCGGTCTCTTCCAGGACGCTGTAGACCGTGTCCAGGTTGGAGTCGTACGCCACGGAGACATCGAGGACCGCGCGGGCCCATTCCTGGCTGTCGTTCCGCACCCGCCGGATCTCGCCGTTGCGGATGTGCCACAGACCGCCGTTGAGGTCGCGGACCTGAGTGAGGCGGAGGCCGACGTGCTCGACCTCACCGACGGCCTCGCCGAGGTCGACGGAGTCACCGACGCCGTACTGGTCCTCGATCATGATGAGCATTCCGGACAGGTAGTCCGCGACCAGGCTCTGCGCGCCGAAGCCGATCGCCAGGCCCACCACGCCCGCGCTGGCCAGAATCGGGCCGAGAGCGATGCCGATCTGGTCGAGAATCATCGCCAGGCCCATGACGGAGACCACGATGGTGACGATGCTGCTGAGTACCGTACCGATCGTGCGTGCGCGCTGCTGGCGCCGTTCGTTGGCGCGGGAGTGATCGCGCTGCAGGACGGCGGGGCCGCGGCTGGTGCGGCGCGGCTCGCTCTCACCGTCGCCGGCCTGCAGGATGCGCTGCACAGCGCGGTCGATCGCCCGCTTGGCCACCGCGCGCACGATGACCGCGCCCACGATGATCAGGAGGATGCGCAGCGGTACGCCTATCAGGGTGTCGACGTTGTCCTGCACCCAGCCGGGGACGGCTATCGCCTGATCGGTGACGTCGCTGCTCAGTACGTGAGACGCGGATGCGTCCAGGGGTGACACGGGAGTTGCTCCAGACGATCGAGGTACGTTGCTACTCGGCGCGTAGAAAGTAGTTGTGCCGCTGCGCAAGGTCAAAAGCGCACCGCACCGGCTCGTTCCTGGAGGCGACATGAGCACCTGAGGCGTACGCGGCGCAGCCGCGCTCGGCTTCTCCCCCCACCAACCCGTAAGGAGCGCTATGGATATCGGTGTTTTCATCCCCATTGGCAACAACGGCTGGCTCATATCGAAGAGTTCGCCGCAGTACATGCCGAGCTTTGAGCTGAACAAGGCCATCGTGCAGAAGGCCGAGGAACATGGGCTCGACTTCGCGCTGTCGATGATCAAGTTCAAGGGCTTCGGTGGGGAGACGGAGTTCTGGGACCACTGCCTTGAGTCGTTCACGCTGATGGCCGGGCTGGCCGCCGTGACCGAGCGGATCAAGCTGTACGCCTCCACGCCGATCCTCGCCCTGCCCCCGGCGATCGTCGCGCGGATGGCGGTCACGGTCGACTCCATCGCTCCCGGGCGGTTCGGGGTCAACATCGTCACCGGGTGGGCGCCGGGCGAGTACACGCAGATGGGCCTGTGGCCCGGGGACGAGCATTTCGGCAACCGTTATGCGCGGGCCGCCGAGTACGTCAGTGTGATGAAGGAGCTGTGGAGCGAGGGCGTCAGCGACTTCAAGGGCGAGTTCTACGAGATGGACGGCTGCGTGCTGTCCCCGCGGCCGGCGAACGGCCACATCGACATCGTGGCCGCGGGGCAGAGCGGTACCGGAATGTGGTTCGCCGCCGAGCACGCCGACTACAACTTCATCCTGGGCAGCGGTGTCAACACCCCGCTCGCGCTGTCGGACACCACCGCCGCGCTCGTGGACGCGGCGCGGACGACAGGGCGTGACGTCGGGGCGCTGCCGCTGTTCATGGTCATCGCCGACGAGACCGACGAGGCCGCCCGCGCGAAGTGGCAGGACTATCACGACCACGCCGACCTCGCCGCGCTGGCCTACATGGCGGGGGAGACGGCAGCGGACGCGACGGACGACGACTCGGCCACCGCCCGGACCATCTCGTTGCCCGAAGGCGCCGTGAACTTCAACATGGGCACGCTCGTCGGCTCGTACGAGACCGTCGCCAAGATGCTGGACGATATCGCCGAGGTGCCAGGCACGAAGGGGATCATGCTGGTCTTCGACGATTTCCTCGAAGGGATGGAGGACTTCGGTACGCGTATTCAGCCGCTGATGAAGTCCCGGTTGGAGAAGTCGTGAGTCACAGTTGGTGGATCTGGCCCGTCTGCGCCCCCTCCACCGAGCGCACGTACGCCTGGGCGACCCGGTCCGCGGGCACTGAGCCCATGCCGGGGAAGAAGTCGCCGTAAGCGTCCAGGGACTCGGTGACGACGTTGGGGGAGACCGCGTTCACCCGCTGCGGGGCGATCTCGATCGCGGCGGCACGGACGAAGGACTCGACGGCTCCGTTGGCCATGGAGGCGGCGGCGCCGGTGCGGATCGGCTGGTGGGTGAGTACGCCGGTGATCAGCGTGAAGGAGCCGCGCTCGGCGATATGGGGGAGGCCCTGGCGTACCAGCTCTATCTGGGAGAGCGCCTTCCCGGTGAAAGCGGCCTGCCAGCAGTCGGGGCCGAGTTCGGCCAGCGGCTTGAACGGCGCCGACCCGGCCGCGCTGACCACCGCGTCCAGCGGACCGGCGGCCTCGTAGAGTGCGGTGATCTGCGCCGGGTCGGTGATGTCGAAGCGCAGGTCGCCCGAAGTACGGCCGACGGTACGGACCTTGTGGCCGCGGTCGGTGAGGGCCTGGTGCACGGCGCTGCCGAGGGTGCCGCTCGCGCCGATCAGGAGGATGTTCTGCTGCCGGTTCGTCATGGCGGCCACGCTAGGCGGGCATCGCAGGGCCGGGGAAATGCCGTCTGCGGACTGTTTATGCTTGGCGGTTATGAATGTCGAGCTGCGTCATCTGCGGGCCCTGGCGGCGATCGGTGACGAGGGGACTCTGACGGGTGCCGCCCACGCGCTGCATGTCACCCAGCCCGCGCTGTCGCGCACCCTCGCCCAGCTCGAACAGCGCGTCGGTGTACGGCTGGTGGAGCGGACGACGCGCAGCCTGCGGCTGACCGAGCCCGGCACGCGGCTGTGGGAGAACGCGCACCGGATACTCGGCCAGCTCGACGACGCCCTCGCCGACGCCGGGCAGGGCGCGCCGCGCCCCCTGCGGCTCGTCTTCGCCTGGGCGGCGCTGGGCAGCCACACCGTGCCGCTGCTGCGCGCATGGCGCGAGCGGCACCCCGAGGTACCGGTGGACATCCGGCGGGCCGACGATCCGGCGGCGCTGCTCCGCCGCGGCGAGGCGGACCTGGCGTTCCTGCGGTTGCGTCCGGCGCCGGACGACCCGCATGTCGTACATCGCCCACTGGCCCGCGAGCGCCGGATGGCCGCCCTGCCGGTGGGGCATCCGCTCGCGGACCGTGCGGCGGTGGAGCTCGCGGAGCTCAGTACGGAGACGGTGGCGCTGTGTGCGACGGCCGCGACGACCGGCGCCGAGCTGTGGCCGGCGGGGCGGCGGCCACGCACGGTGACCGTCCCGGGTGTCGACGAGTGGCTGACGACGATCGCGACCGGCGCGGCGGTCGGCGTGACGGCGGAGGGGACCGTGTACCAGCATCCGCATCCGGGCGTGCGCTATCTGCCGGTGCGCGACGCCGACCCGGTCACCGTCCACCTGGCCTGGCACGCGCGCCCCGCCCACCCGGCGGTCGATGCCTTCCGCGACCACACCGAGCGGCATATCGCGGAGAGTGACCGGAGGGCCTCCGCCGACGTGTGAGGCCGGGGCTCAGCGCCGGGCGCCCGGCCCGGAAATCTCAGGTGCGCGCCCCGCGCCCGCGTCGCCGGGCCGCCATCAGTTCCACGAGTTCGTCCGCGCTCTGCTGGGTGTGTGCCTCGACCTCGGCGTCGATGGTGTCGCCGTCGCCCCCGAGGATCGCCTCGACCAGCCGCTCGTGGACGCGCAGCGCCCGGTCGGGGTCTGCGCGCTCGCTCTCGTCGACGGAGATCGCGAGGTTGGTGTGTGCCTCGACCGTGGGCCACATCCGGATGAGCATGACGTTCTGCGACGCCGTCCAGATGGTGCGGTGGAGGTCGATATGGGCCTCGTGCAGCCGCCCGGCGTCCCCCGCGGCGTGCGCCTTCCGGTACGCCTCCCAGCTGCCGCGCACCAGCGCCTTGCGGGAGCCGTCCGGGTCGTCGGCGATGGCCCGCGCCGCGACCTTCTCCAGCGCCACTCGCACCGTCGCGATGTCGGTCAGGAACTTCTCGTCCACGGTCGCCACTACGACGCCCCGGTACGGCTGCTGCTCCAGCAGTCCCTCGTGGGTCAGCTGATAGATGGCTTCGCGCAGCGTGGGGCGGCTGACGCCCATCTGCTGCGCGATCTGGACCTCGCGCAGCCGCTGCCCGGACTCCAGCTCGCCGGCCAGGATCGCCCGCCGCAGCTCGCCGACGACGGCGTCCCGGCGGGTCTGGTTGGCGACCGGCCGGGGTCCCGCGGCCGCCGTCGGTGCCTGCTCACTCGCCTGCTCACTCATCGAACCTCCGCTGATTGTCAGACGACATCGTAGGGGCGTGGTCGTCGCCGTTGACATCCGCGGTGCGCGACGCTTCGGTGCGGATTTCGCAGCGACCTATTGACGGGGCACGTCAGCCCGCCTACGGTCCTGGCACAACGCAGATTGTCAAACAATCTGCGGCCGGGGGGTGAACAACTCCACGACCCCCGACGCCCGAGGCGCCCGTGCGCCCTTTCAGGAGGTACTCGACTCCATGCGGATCATTGTGGTGGGGGCCGGCGCGGTCGGCCTGGCCAGCGCCTACCGGCTGGCCAAGGACGGCTGCGACGTGACCGTCCTGGACGCCCGGCAGGCCGGCTCGGCGGCCACGCACGGCAACGCGGCGAAGATCGCCCTCGCGGAGAGCGGCCCCGTTCCGGCGCCGGGCGTGATCCTCCAGAGCATCAAATGGCTGCTCAAGCCGGACAGCCCGCTGTACGTGCGGCCCTCGCTCGCGCCGGACTTCGTCAAGTTCATGCTGAACATGGCCCGGCACTGCACCACCCGCGACTTCCGCGCGGGCCTGACGACCACCCTGCGGCTGGCCGAAGGCACCATGGACCTGCTCGACGACTGGCAGGCCGACGGCATCTCCTTCGAGATGCACAAGGCCGGCGTGCTGCTCGCCTTCGAGACCCGCGAGCGTTACGAAGAGCACCTGGCCTCGCTCGACATCTTCGAACGCTTCGGCATGGTCCCCGAGCATCTGCACGGCGACGCCGTCCAGCAGCGCGAGCCGGTCCTGAGCGACCGGATCAAGCACGGCCTGTACTTCCCCGACGACCGCCAGGTCGAGCCCGACTCCCTCACCCGCGGGCTGCTGAAGAAGTGCACCGAGTTGGGGGTGGAGGTCCACGAGAACACACCCGTACGCCGCTTCCTGCGCCAGGGCGACACCGTGACCGGTGTCGTCACCGACAAGGGCGAGTTCACGGGTGACACGCTTCTCCTCGCCGCGGGTGTGTGGACCGGACAGATGACCCGCCAACTCGGCGTGCCGCTGCCGATCCGCCCCGGCAAGGGCTACAGTGTCGACTTCGCACCGGCGCCGGTGAACCTGCGTACCTCGCTCACGCTGGAGGACGCCCGGGTCGCGGTCACCCCGCTCGACGGGTTCGTACGCCTCGCCGGGACGATGGAGTTCGGCGGCCTGGAGGAGAAGGTCAACGCCCGCCGGGTCGCCGCCATCAAGCACGCCGCCACCGAGTCGCTGCGCGGCTGGGGCACACCGAGCGGCGAGGCCAACCCCTGGGCGGGCCTGCGGCCCATGACCCCGGACGGCCTGCCGGTCATCGGCCGCCTGGCGCCACTGCCCAACGTCTACGTCGCCTCCGGCCACGGCATGCTCGGCCTCACCCTGGCCCCCGCCACCGCCGAGATCGTCACCGAGGCCATCGCCCACCACCGGATCCCGGACCTCGCCGAAACCCTCTCACCGCGCCGCTTCGGCCGCTGGTGACGCACCCTCAACTTTCCTTTAGCTCGTCCCTTTCTGGAGAAATACCGTGACCACTCAGACCGTTCAGACCGCCCAGCTCACCGGCATCCTCGCCGCCGTTGTCACCCCGCTCACCGCCGACGGCTCGGCGGTCGACGCGGCAGGCATCCAGCGCCAGGCCGACCACATCATCGGCAACGGCATCCGCGGCCTCGTCCCCGGCGGCTCCACCGGCGAATTCACCACCCTCACCCTCGACGAGCGCAAGCGCGCCACCGAGCTGTACGTACAGGCCGCCGACGGCCGCGCCCCGGTCGTGGCCGGCACGGGCGCGCTGAGCACCGCCGACACCGTCGAGCTGAGCGTGCACGCGCAGAAGGCGGGCGCCACCGCCGTCATGATCGTCCCGCCGTTCTACGACGCCCCCACCTTCGAGGAGCTCAAGGCGTACTTCGGGGCGGTCGCCGAGGCCACCGACATCCCGGTGATGTACTACAACATCCCCTCCGCGACCGGCGTCCAGCTCAGCCCCGAGCAGCTCGCCGAACTGGCCCGCGACACGTCCGTGACGTCGTACAAGGACACCGGCGGCGACTTCGCCTGGTTCTCCGCCGTCCAGGAGCAGCACGCGGGCGACATCACCGCCCTCAACGGCTGGGACACCCTCACCTTCGCCGCCCTCGCGAGCGGCGCGAAGGCCGGTGTGTGGGGCACCGCGAGCGTCATCCCGCGGCTGTGCGCCGACCTGTACGAGGCGGTCGCCGAGCGCGGGGACCTGGAGGCGGGCCGTGTGCTGTGGTCGAAGATCTTCCCGATCTGCCAGTTCCTGGAGTCCCACAACTACGCCTGCGGCATCAAGACCGGCCTGGAGCTGGTCGGCGTCGGCGCAGGCCCGACCCGCCGCCCGGTCCTGCCGCTCGCCCCCGAGCACCGCGCCGAGTTCGCCGGGCTGCTGCGCGCGGCCGGTGTCGAGGTCGTCGGCGCGTGACCATGGATGCCTTCCTGAGCGGGCGTGGCCGTATCGACGCCGTCGACGTGCACGCCGAGGGCGAGCCGGGCCGTGTGCTGATCGGCAGCCATCTGCACGTCAAGGGCGCCACCATGGCAGAGCGCCTGCAGTACTGCGAGAAGCACCTCGACGGGCTGCGCCGTCTGCTGCTGCAGGAACCGCGTGGCTATCCGGCGCTGTGCGGGGCGCTCGTTCTCCCGCCCGCCGACCCGGCGGCCGACTTCGGGTTCCTCGTCCTCGAACAGGGCGGCTTCCGCCCGATGTCCGGGTCCAATCTCATCTGCGCGGTGACGGCGGTCGTCGAGACGGGGGCCGTGCCGGTCAGCGAGCCGGTGACCGAGCTGACCGTGGACACCGCGGTCGGCCTGGTGCGGGCCCGTGTGGAGGTCGAGGGCGGCAAGGCCAAGCGGGTCACGTTCGCCAACGTCCCCGCCTTCGCCGTCGCCCTCGACCATGTCCTGGAGCTCCCCGAGTACGGGCGCGTCCCCGTCGACATCGTCTTCGGCGGCCAGTTCTTCGCCCAGGCACGGGCCGAGGACTTCGGCCTGTCCGTGGACCCGTCGCAGGCCAAACAGCTCGCACGGGCCGGTGCCGTACTGCGTACCGTCGCCCAGCGGGAGTTCCCGGTCCGCCACCCGGTCAACCCGGACATCGATGAGATCGCGCTGGTCATGCTGCACGGCCCATCGCCGACGGAAGGTGCCTCCGGCCGCAACACGGTGGTCCTGCCCAACGGGCCCGTGGATTTCAACTCCCCGGATACCTGGACCGGTTCGCTGGACCGTTCGCCCTGCGGTACGGGTACCAGCGCCCGCATGGCCGCGCTGCACGCCCGCGGCGCACTGCCCCTGGACACCGACTTCGTCCACGAGTCGATCCTCGGCACCACCTTCACGGGCCGGCTCACCGGCACCACCCACTTCGGCCCGTACGAAGCCGTCCTGCCGACCATCAGCGGCCGCGGCTGGATCACCGGCTTCCACCAGTACGTCCTCGACCCCACCGATCCTTTCGCGCAGGGCTACACCTTGGGCGACATCTGGGGGCAGTAGGCCCCGGCCCCTACATCTGGAGCACCCATGAACACAGACACCCCAGGCCAGCAATTCATCGCCGGTAAACGCCGCGACGGGACCTCGGGCGAGCCCTACGAGATCACCGATCCGTCCACCGGCGAGGCGATCGCGACCGGCATTCTCGCAGGGTCGGAAGACGTGAACGAGGCGGTGGCCGCCGCCCGCGCCGCATTCCCCGAATGGGCGCGCACCACCCCCGGTGACCGTGCGCAGGCGATGCTGCGCTGGGCCGACATCCTCGACACTCGCGCCGAGGAACTCGCCCGCACGGAAAGCAAGTTGGGCGGCAAGCCGATCCGGCTGGCCCGCGAGTTCGATGTGCCCGGCAGCATCGACAACGTCCGCTTCTTCGCGGCCGCCGCGCGCAACCTGGAGGGCCGCGCGAGCGCCGAGTACTCCGGCGACCACACCTCGGCGATCCGCCGCGAACCGATCGGCGTCGTCGGCTCGATCGCACCGTGGAACTACCCGCTGCAGATGGCCGCGTGGAAGATCCTGCCGGCGGTCGCCGCCGGCAACACCATCGTCCTGAAGCCGTCCGAGCTCACCCCGCTGACCTCGGTGATGTTCGCCGAGGCGGCACAGGAAGCAGGCATCCCGGACGGTGTGATCAACATCGTCACCGGGTCGGGACCGGTCGCGGGCCAGGCCCTGGTCACCCATCCCGACGTGGCCATGGTCTCCTTCACCGGCTCCACCGTCGTCGGCCGCCAGGTCGCCGCTGCGGCCGCCGGGAGCGTCAAGCGCGTCCACCTGGAGCTCGGTGGCAAGGCTCCGTTCGTGGTCTTCGACGATGCCGACCTGGAGGCCGCGGCGCGCGGCGCCGTTGCCGGTGCCCTGATCAACGCGGGCCAGGACTGCACGGCCGCCACCCGCGCCTACGTACAGCGCCCGTTGTACGCGGCGTTCGTCGAGCGCGTCGCGGCACTGATGGACGAGGTGCGCCTCGGTCCGGCCGACGACCCGGCCACCGACCTCGGCTCGCTGATCTCCCTTCAGCAGCGCGACCGGGTCGCCGCCATGGTGGACGCCGCCCGCGCGGCCGGCGCCACGGTGGTACGCGGCGGCCGGGCCCCCGAGGGCGCGCTCGCCCGTGGCGTCTACTACGAGCCGACGCTGATCACGGACGCGGCCCAGGACTCCGCCGTCGTACAGCAGGAAGTCTTCGGCCCGGTACTGGTCGCTCTGCCCTTCGACACCGACGACGAGGCCATCCGCCTCGCCAACGACACCCCGTACGGGCTCGCCGCCTCCGCCTGGACGCGCGATCTGTACCGGGCGGGCCGGGCCACCCGGGAGATCCAGGCCGGGTGCGTATGGGTCAACGACCACATCCCGATCATCAGCGAGATGCCGCACGGCGGCTACAAGTCCTCCGGCTTCGGCAAGGACATGTCCGCGTACTCCTTCGACGAGTACACCAACATCAAGCACGTCATGACGGACATCACGGGCCAGGCGCGCAAGCCCTGGCACAACACCGTCTTCACCAGCCGCTGACCCTTCGCAGAATACGGCTGCCCGGGGGCGGTCTCCTGGCAGGGAGACCGCCCCCGTCGGACACATCGGTCCCACGGCCCTCGCCAACACTCACACCACATGAGCACAAGGGCCGCCGAATCCCTGGAGGATTCATGAGCACACTACCCAAAACCCCACCACGGGACGCGGCCACCCCGGACGGCAAGCTGAAGCGCAGCCTCGGGCTGTGGCAGCTCACACTCCTCGGTGTGAGCACGCAGATCGGCTCCGGCTGGCTGTTCGCCGTCCTGTCCGCCGCCTCCGCCGCGGGCCCCGCCGCGATCGTCTCCTGGATCGTCGGCGCCGCCCTCTTCGTCGTCGTCTCACTGCCCTGGATCGAACTGGGCACGCTCTTCCCGCGCTCCGGCGGCATCGTCCGCTACCCGTCCCTCTCGCACGGCGCGTTCGCCGGCTGGGTGACGGGCTGGGGGTACTGGGTCGGCACGGTCTGTCTGCCGGCCGTCGAGGCGCAGGCAGTACTGACCTACCTCGGCGGCCGCTTCCCGCAGCTGGGCCTGCTCCGGGTCGACAACGGCATCACCATGCTGGCCTGGCCGAACGGCATCCTCTGCGCGTTCGTGCTGCTCCTCGGCTTCTTCGTACTGAACTTCTTCGGCGTGCGGCTGCTGGCCAAGGTCAACACCTGGGTGACGCTGTGGAAGGTCGCCGTCCCCGCCGTCACCTTCGTGCTGCTCTTCTTCGCCTTCAAGTCCGCCAACCTGACCGCGGGCGGCGGCTTCTTCGCGCAGGGCTCGCACGGCATGGTGCACGCCCTGGCCACCGGCGGCATCGCCTTCGCCTACCTCGGCTCCCGCCAGGTCCTGGACTACGGCGGAGAGGCGCGCAACCCGCGCCGCGACATCCCCCTCGCCGTCATCGGTTCGGTCCTGATACCGATGGTGGTCTACCTGGGCCTGCAGATCGGCTTCCTCGGCGCCCTGGACTGGTCCGACGCGGGCATTTCCGTCGGCGACTGGGCCGCCCTCACCGCCAGCGACTGGGCCTCCTCCCCGCTCTTCTCCGCTCTCGGCGCGGCCGGCTTCGGTGCCTTCGCCACCGTCCTCCTCATCGACGCGGCGGTCTCACCGGCAGCCAACGGCTGGGTCACCCTCGGCAGCGCCACCCGGACCTCCTTCGCCTTCGCCAACGAGGGCTACGCCCCACGCGGCCTGGGTAAGGTCAACAAACACGGCGTCCCCTGGCTCTCCCTCGCCGTCTCCCTGGTCATCAGCGCCGTGTTCCTGCTGCCCTTCCCCAGCTGGTACCAGCTCGTCTCGATCATCTCGGCCGGCCTGGTCCTCAGTTACCTCATGGGCAGCGCCATCGTCCCGGTACTGCGCCGCACCGCTCCGGAAATTCCGCGCGCCTGGCGGCTGCCCGCCTCGGGCTTCTGGTCCGCCGCGGGCTTTGCCGCCGGCCTGTTCATCGTCTACGCCTGCGGCTTCGTCTCCCTCGTACAGCTGCTGATCATCACCTTCGCGGGCCTCGCGGTCTACGGCGCGTACACCGCCCCGCTACAGGGCTGGATCGCCCCCGGCACCGGCCGGGCACTGTCCGCGGCCTACCTCGCCTCCTGGCTGTGGATCTCCGCGAACGGCGGCTGGTTCCTCAACGTCAGCGGCAAGGCACAGCAATGGAGTTGGGGCTTCCCGGTCTACTTCGCCGCCATGACCGCCGCGATCGGCCTCTACCTCCTCGCACTGCGCGCGGCCGCCACTCCGGAGGGCCGCCGCCAACTCGACGGCGGCACCTGGCTGATCGGCACGCTGCTGGCAGTCCTGGCACTGTCCCACTACGGCGAATTCGGCCCACTGCCCCACCCGCCGCTGTCCGACCCGTACGACCTCCTCGCCCTGCTCGTACTGTCCCTGGCTTGCTACGTCTGGGCGCTGCGCAGCGGCTTCCGCACCCAGCAACTCGATCGTGCGGTCACGGAGGATTACCCGACGTCATGCGTCGATCACCAGGTGGTCCAGCGGCTTTGAGCAGCACAGCAGGATCTTGTTGTGGGCGACTTCGCGGGGGCGGATACCGCCGTTGTGTTGCATGTCCACCGAGCCCGAGAGCAGTGTGGTCTTGCAGGTGCCGCACATGCCCTGCGCGCACGAGGCGGGCAGGGTGATGCCCGCGCGGGACGCGGCGGCGAGGACGGTGGTGCCCGCGTCGCAGTCGATCGTGCGCCCGCTGCGGGTGAACTCGACCTTGTAGCCCTGCCCGGTGTCGTGCTCGGGGACGGCCGATGCGGCGAAGGTGAAGCTCTCCTCGTGGTAGTGGGCCATGTCGAAGCCCTCCGCGGAGAGCATGCGCCGCACGGCTTCCATGTAGCCGAGGGGTCCGCAGGTGAAGACCTCGCGTTGGAGGAAGTCAGGAGCTGTCTCCCGGAGCCTCTCTGCGTTCAGCTGCTCGCCGCGGTCGTCGAGGAGATGTACCACGCGAATGTGCGGAGCCGCGGCCGCGATGAATTCGAGTTCGCGGCGGAAGATGATGTCGTCGAAGGTACGGGCGCTGTGGACGAACACCACGTCAACGGGGTGCGCAAGGTCGTACAGCGTCCGCGTCATCGACATCATGGGCGTCACCCCACTGCCCGCCGAGAGGAAGAGGTACTTCGGCGCCGGGTGCCGGGCGAGGGAGAACTGGCCGAGCGGGCCCCGCGCCCGCACGGTGGTGCCCGGGGCCAGACGGTCGTGGAGCCAGTTCGAGACCAGGCCGCCCGGGACTCGTTTCACCGTGACCGCCACGAGGTCCGGGCGGGTCGGCGGGGAGGAGATGGTGTAGCAACGCTCGACGGGATGGCCGTCGATATCGAGTACGAGGGTCAGGAACTGGCCGGGGTCGTGCCGGAACAGCCGGGGCTCGGTGGGTTCGAAGACAAAGGTCCGGACGTCTGCGGTGACGTCGTGGACCTGCTTGCACACCAGCAGCCCGTCGCTCCAGGCGGGCGGAAGGCTCGCAGTGGTCATGGCCGCTGTTGTCATCATCGCTCCAGGTATGCCTTCAGTCGGCCGATGTACCAGTTGATGAAGTCCTCGACCTGGGATTCGGTCGGGCTGTACGGCCCGGGCACGTAAGCCGGACTGCTGATGCCCTGCTGGGCGCGGGCGACGAAGGCCGCGTCCTGTTCGTTGGTGGCAGCCCATACGTGCGTCAGCGAGTCGAGGTCGTAGTCGACGCCCTCCACGGCATCGGCGTGCACCAGCCAGGTGGTACGGACGAGGGTGCGGTCCGCCGCGAGTGGGATGACCGAGAAGGTGACGGCGTGGTCCGCCGCGAAGTGGAACCAGGCGTTGGGTTGCAGATGGAAACCGAGGCGGCCGAGGCGGGCCGTGGGGAAGTCGGCCAGCAGCCGCTTGACCGCGGCCTTGCCGTCCGCCGTGAAGGACTCCCCGGCGAGGTCGAGCGGTTCGCGTTGGATGCGGAAGCCGGTGGGACGGTTGTCCAGTTCCTCGATCGTGGCGTACGGCAGACTCAGCGACTCGTACGTCGCGTGTGCCTCCGCTTCGGCCCGCAAGAAGCGCTCGTAGGTCGGGCGGAGGGCCGGCGGGACGTTCTCCTCCGTGAAGTTGTACAGGGGGAAATAGCAGCGTTGGAGCTCGGGGTGGCCGGCGCAGTGGTAACACTCCCGGTTGTTCTCCATCGTGAGCTTCCAGTTGGCGTGCTCGACGAGGTCGATCTGGTGTGCGACCTTCGCGTGCCGCAGATTGTGCGGCGCGATGTAGGGCTCGACGCGGGCGGCCATCTCGTCGAAGTCGGCGGGTGGCTGCGCGGCGAGGCTGAGGAAAACGAGGCCGGCGACGGTGCGGACGTGGACGGTCTTGAGGCCGAAGCACGAGGGGTCGAAGCCGGGCGCTTGCGACTCGGCGTGCAGCAGCGTGCCGTCCACGCCGTACGTCCAGTGGTGGTAGCCGCAGACGATGTTGCCCACGGAGCCGCGTTCCTCGTTGAGGATGCGTGCGCCCCGGTGCCGGCAGACGTTGTGGAAGGCGCGTACCTCCTCGTCGTCGTCGCGGACGAGGATGACGGAGTACGGTCCGACGGTCACGGTGATGTAGTCGCCGGGCTCGGGGAGTTCGGCCTCCGCCGCGACGAAGAGCCAGCTGCGGGCGAAGACGGCTTCGATGTCGAGGCCGAAGAACTCGTCGCTGAGGTAGAAGGGCGCTTCGAGGCTGTGGCCGACGGTGCGTCGGGCGACGAGGTCGGCGGCGCTCGTGACGGACGTTGGTGCGTTCATCTCATCTCTCCCGGGTCTCGTCGGCTCCGTCAGACCGGCAGGCACAGCCGCAGGGCGTCATAGACGGCGGCGTGGATGTTGCGACTGGTGACCGCGTCACCGATGCGGAACAGTTGGTACTGGCCCGTGTCGTTGCGTACGACCGTCTGTTCCTCGTGCGCCAGCAGGGCGCGGTGGTCCACCTCGCCGAGATTGCGGGAGTGGGGCAGGAGGTCGGTGTACAGCTCGTCGTTGGGGAGCGTGCCGTGCTCGACCACGACATGGTCGACGACGTGCTCGGTCTCGGCCTCGGTGTATTCGCTGTACAGGGTCGCGGTGAGCCGTCCGTCCCCGGTGCGGCGCACGGAGCGCAGCCGCTGGGCGAGGGTGGTGGTGACGCCGTGCGCGGTGAATGTCTTCAGATACGCCGGGGAGTTCATGCTGCCGACGTCCGGTGCCAGCGTGCGTTCTGGTGTGACGTAGTGCAGCCGGGCGCCGGCCGGTGCCAACAGCTCCACGGCATCCATCGCCGGATAGCCGCCGTGGTCGTCGTAGACGAGTACGTCATTGGTGCTCCGGGGCCGGAGGGAGCCGGACATCACGTCCCAGGTGTCGGCGACCAAATCTTCGCCCTCGGTGAGGAAGGATCGGTTGGGCATGCCGCCGGTGGCGATGATGACGAGGTCGGGGCGTTCGGCGAGTACGTCCGGGGCCTCGGCGTACGTCCCCAGGCGCAGGTCGACGCCGAGGTGTTTGCACTCGGCGACCCGCCAGTCGACGATGCCGAGCAGGTCACGGCGGCGGGGGTTCGACGCGGCGAGCCGCACCTGACCGCCGGGCTCGTCGCTCGCCTCGAACAACACAACGTCCTGGCCGCGTTCGCCCAGGACGCGGGCGGCTTCGAGCCCGGCCGGACCGGCCCCGACGATCACCGCCTTCCTGCGGCGGCCGATGGTCGGTGTGATGAGGTGGGGCAGTTGCAGTTCGCGCCCGGTGGCCGGGTTGTGAATGCACTTGGTGTCCCCGGAGTCGTAGATCGCGTCCAGGCAGTAACTCGCGCCCACGCAGGGCCGGATGCGGTCCTCCTGGCCGGAGGCCACCTTGGCCACCAGATGCGGATCGGCGATCTGCGCCCGGGTCATGCCGACGAGGTCCAACAGCCCTTCCCGCACGGCATACCGCGCGGTGGCCACGTCCGCGATGCGCGCCGCGTGCATCACGGGGATGTTCAGGCGCCGCCTGGCCTCGCCGGTGAACTCCAGGTACGGCGCGGACGGCGTCCCCATGGACGGGATCGTCTTCGCCAGGGAGGCATCGCTTTCGATGGTGCCGCGGATGGCGCTGAGGAAGTCGATGCCGTCGGCGCTGAACTGCTCCGCCGCGACCAGCGCCTCGTCGAAGGCCAGCCCACCGGGGAGGGCCTCGTCGAGCGCCATCCGGATCCCGACGACGAACTCCGGGCCGACGGCCTCGCGTACGGTGCGGATCACCCGGCGGGGGAAGGCCATCCGGTGCTCCAGGCTGCCACCGAGTTCGCCGCCGCGGTGGTTCGTCGCGGGCGACAGAAAGCTGTCGAGGAAGTGGCCGTACGACTGGAGCTCGATGCCGTCCAGCCCGCCCGCCTGACAACGCAACGCCGCGGCGACATAGTCGGCGACGATGCGGTCGAGGTCCCAGGGCTCGGCGGCCTTGGGGAACGCCCGGTGCGCGGGTTCCCGCAACGGCGAGGCGGCCACCACCGGCAGCCAGTCACCGGAGTAATTGCTGGTACGCCGCCCGAGGTGAGTGACCTGGCACATCACGGCCGCACCGGCCTCATGCACATCGTCGGCGAGCCTGCGCAGCCACGGCACGATCTCGTCCCGGTACAACAGCAGATTGCCGAACGAGGGCGGGCTGTCCGGTGAGACGACGGCGGAGCCGCCGATCATCGTCAGGCCGACGCCGCCGCGCGCCTTTTCGAGGTGGTAGGCGCGGTAGCGGTCCTTGGGCAGGCCGTCCTCCCCGAATGCCGGTTCGTGGGAGGTGCTGACCACCCGGTTGCGCAGGGTGAGGTGCTTCAGCCGGAAGGGCTGGAGCAGGGGATCCATGGTCATGGTCGATGCGCGCACAACCGCTCCTAGGAAAGCTCTGTGGCCGGCCAGGGCGTTTCGCAATGCGAAACAGTAACGCTATGCGAGACAAATGTGCGGCCTGAGTATCCCCGTCGTCAACCCCCGCCGCGCCGCCGTCAGCCGCGCCTGAGATAGCCCTTACGCCACGAGATCTTGTCGCCGGCCGCGATGAGCTGCTCGGCGAGCCCGGGGATCGTGTGGTCATTGATGCGGAACGTCGGACCGGAGATGGTCACGGCGGCGACCACCTGCCCGTTCAGCGACCTGATGGGGGCCGAGAGGGCGGCCAGCCCGATCTCGTGCTCCTCGCTCGTGGCGCCGTAACCCAGTTCGCGTACGGTCTGCAGCTCCTCCTTGAGGAGCGCCGGGTCCGTGATGGTGTGCGGAGTGAACTTCTCCAGTGGCTGCGCGAGGATCTCGGCGGCCTGGTCCTGGGGCATATGAGCCAGGAAGACCTTGCCCGCGGAGGTCGCGTGGATGGGCGTGCGCTTGCCGACCCAGTCGATGCTGGTGATGGCCGCGCTGCTGATCACCTGGTCCACGCTGATGATCGCCTGCCCGTCGTGCACCACCAGATTCACCGTCTCGCCGACGGCCGCGGCGAGCTCCTGGCAGATCGGACGGCTCAGCAGCGACAGATCGCTGCCCTTGGTCGCCCCGCCCGCGAGCTCGACCACGGTGTAGCCGATGCGATACCGCCCGCGTTCGCTGTCCTGCTCGACGAGGCCCCGGGCCTCAAGCGTGGCGAGCAGCCGGAACACGGTCGACTTGTGGACCCCCAGGGCCTCCGCGATGTCGGTGACGCCGGACGGGCCTTGTACGGCCAGTACTTGAAGGATCGAGACGGCTCGATCCACCGACTGCACCGACGTGTCGCGCGCCCGACCCTTGCTGCTCATGCCGGAAGCCTAGCCGAGCGGCCTGCTCCGACCTCCGGCCTTGTCGGCGCGAGGCCGGAGGCCGGGGCAGGGGGCGGGGCTGGGGACCGGGGCAGGGGGCGCCCTGTACTCGCTGTATGGGCGTTCGGTTAACCTGGCTGTGCCGGGTGGTTCTGGTGGGGGGCTTTGCCCGGAATGTCCCAGGCGCAGCGAAACAGACCCGCAGGTGAGAGATGAGGCGTCGTGGATAAGGTCCTGCTCACGGCCGCCGGTCTCTATGCCATCGTCCTGCTGCGAGCCGGCGGGACGTTCGCCGTCGGATGGCTCGCCGGCGCCGGTGCCCGGCGCGGGAAGCTCGCCGCGCGGACCTCCTCGGCCAAGTTCCAACGCGCCGAACGGGCGATCCAACGGTGGGGCGCGCCGGTGGTGGCCGTCTCCTTCCTGACCGTCGGCTTCCAGACCGCTGCCAACTTCCTCGCGGGGAGCATGCGCATGCCCCTGCCGCGCTATCTCCCCGCACTGTTCATCGGGGGAGCGTGCTGGGCACTGGTCTACGCGACCGCGGGCCTCGGCGCACTCGAAATGCTGACAAGGCTCTTCGCCGAGCGAACGGCACTCGGTGTGGCCGCGGTGGCCGCCCTGCTCGTCGCGGTGTGCGGCGTGGTGCTGTACCGGCGGCGGAGCGCCGCCCGGACACCCCGGAAAACCGCCGCCGAAGACGTCTGAAAAGGCCGCGGCCGAAGACTCCTGAAACGTGTCCGGATCGGCGCTCACCGAGCGTGTCGGTGCGTTGAACAATGGACCTCCTCTCAAGGGTGCTCGCGAACCGTCGCACCGGAACCGGCACTGCAGGAGGGATCCGTCATGCCTGAATCCGGCGAGCAGCCGCGGTCGGAGGCGTGGAAGACCGCGCTCACCGTGCTGCAGGAGGTCACCCCGCCGGCCATCCCGGAGGGCGCGCATGTGATGACCGTCCAGATCGCATACCCGCCCGGCGACCCGGGCACTCCGCCGCACCGCCACCCCGGACCGGCCTTCGGTTACGTACTGGAGGGCGAGATGCGCTTCGAGCTGGAGGGCGAGCCGGAGCGGATCGTCCGCGCCGGGGAAACGTTCTGGGAGCCGGGCGGGGACGTCATCCACTACCAGGACGGCAACAGCCGCACCGACACGCCCCTGCGCTTCCTCGTCACCATGCTCTGCGTACCGGGCCGGCCCATGCTGACCCTGGTCGACGACGACGAACTGAAACAGCGCGCCCACCTGCGCGCACCCCGGCCGCCGTCCTGAAGCGGCGCCGTCGAGGCAAGGAGTACACGACGTGAAGATCGTGGTCATCGGAGGCACCGGCCTCATCGGCAGCAAGGTGGTCGGCAAGCTCAACGACCGTGGGCACGAAGCGGTGCCCGCCGCACCCAACACAGGCGTCAACACCCTCACCGGCGAGGGCCTCGCCGCCGCGCTGGCCGGGGCTGAGGTGGTTGTGGACGTGACCAACTCACCCTCCTTCGAACCGTCGGCGGTACTGGACTTCTTCACCACCTCCACCCGCAACCTGCTGGCCGCCGAAGTGACGGCGGGCGTGGCGCACCACGTGGCGTTGTCGATCGTCGGCATCGACGCCCTGCCCGACAACGGCTACTTCCGGGCGAAGGTGGCCCAGGAACAGCTGATCAAACAGGGGCCGATCCCTTACTCCATCGTCCGGGCCACGCAGTTCTTCGAATTCGTCAAGGGCATCGCCGACACCGCCACCGACGGCGACACCGTGCGCGTGCCGCCCGTGCTCTTCCAGCCCATGGCGGCCGACGATGTCGCCGACGCCGTGTCCAGGGCCGCCATGGACGCCCCGTTGAAGGGCACCATCGAGGTGGCCGGGCCCCAGCAGTTCCGCTTCGACGAGCTCGTCGCCGAAGCGCTGCGTGCCTGGCACGACCCGCGGACCGTCGTCCCCGACCCGCACGCCCACTACTTCGGTTCCGAGCTGGCGGAGCGCAGCCTCGTCCCCGATGACGGGCGCGCCCGGCTGGGCGGGACCCGCTTCGACGACTGGCTGCGCCGCTCTTCCTGAAGCCGCTCCTCCTGCGTACGGCACGCGAGGTCCACGAAGGCCTGGGCGGCCGGTGCCAGTGGGCCCGACCGCCACACCAGTCTGCCGCGCCGCAGCAACCGCGGACGGGTGGACAGCATCCGGGCACCGCGAAGCGCGGCGTCGGCGGCCATGGATGTCGTCAGCAGGGCCGCGCCCGCACCGGCGAGCACCAGCGGCACGATCATCGCCCGGTGAGCCGTTTCCACCACGATCCGCGGTGTGGTGTCGGCCTTCGCGCATACCTCGTCGAGGGTGTCCCGGGTCGCCGTGCCCGGCGGTGTGACGATGAGGCCCAGTGCGGCCAGTTCCCGCAGGCCGATGGTGCTCGGCTGCGGGTGGGGGTGGTCCGGGGGCAGTACGACATGCATTTCCTGCTCGGGGAGTTCGGTCCCGCACAGCTCCGACGCGGCCGCCGTTGTCTGCACGGAAGCGTCCACCAGCCCGAGTTCACACTGACCGGTGCGCACCATCTGCACCACCTCGGAGCCGCGCTCCGGGTCGATGACCCGCACGGTGACCTTGGGATGCGCGGCGTGGAAGCGGCCCAGCAGATCGGCCAGCGGGTCGACCGCCAAGGTGGTCTGCGAGACGATGTCCAGCCGCCCGCCGCTGAGACCGAGTACCTCGCGCACCGACGACGTGGCCGTGGACAGGTCGCGCAGCACCTGGAGGGCAGGCCCCACGAGCGCCTCGCCCGCCGCGGTGAGCGCGACGCCGTGCGGCAGGCGGTGGAAGAGGCTGCCGCCCAGTTCGCGTTCCAGCGCCCGGATGGAGTGGGAAAGCGACGGCTGGGCGACGTGCAGGGCATGCGCGGCCGAGGTGAAACCACGGTGTTCGACGACGGCGATGAAGTACTCCAGCTGGCGTCGTTCCACTGCCTGCCCACCTTCCTCAGATCAGCCCGGGTCCAGGGCGCACCGGAAACCCACGTTGCCGATGGCCGAATCCGGGGTCAGCCCTTGTCGTGCGGCGACACGGTAGCGGCGGCAGTAGGACTCGTGACAGAGGTAGGAGCCGCCCTTGGCGACGCGCTCCGACGCGGCGGCCGGTCGGTACGGCGACGCGTGCGGCCCGCCGGCGCGCGACGAGAAGCGGTCCGCGCACCACTCCCAGACGTTGCCGGTCGTGTTGTACAGGCCGAACCCGTTCGGCTCGAAGGCGGTCACCGGGCACGTGCCGTACCAGCCATCGGCCCGGGTGTTGTGGGCGGGGAAGTCGCCCTGCCACACATTCATCCGGTGCTGCCCGTCCGGTACGAGCTCATCGCCCCAGGGGAACACCTTGCCGTGCAGGCCCCCGCGGGCGGCCCGTTCCCACTCCGCCTCCGTGGGCAGGCGCTTGCCGGCCCAGGCACAGTAGGCACGGGCGTCGTGCCAGTCGAGGTGGACGACGGGATGGTCAGGCCGGCCGGCCACGGTGGAGTGCGGCCCCTCCGGATGCCGCCAGTCGGCGCCCTCGACCTGGCGCCACCACGGCGCGCTCACCACACCCCTGGTGGGCGGGAAGTCGTCCGGGAGCAGACCGGCGAAGACGAACGACCAGCCGATCCGCTCGGCACCGGTCCGGTATCCCGTCTCCGCGGTGAACCGGCCGAAGTCCGCGTTGGACACCGCGCAGGCGTCGATCCAGAAAGCATCGACGTACACGCTCCGGACCGGCCCCTCGCCATCGGCGGGGTAGGCGAGCGCGTCCTCGCTGCCCATGAGGAACGTACCGGCGGGCACCGCCACCATGCCCTCGGTCGTCGCCCGGCGGCCGGCTTCCGGAGCCGGTGGGCGAGCCATGGCCCGCCCACCACCACCGGACGGTGCGCAGCAGCTCACTGTGCCCCCATCACACGCCGGTGCAGTCCGCCGTCGCATTCGGCCGGGTCGGCGGCCGCGCCGTCCAGGTCGATGCGTACCGAGTGGATCGTCCCGGTGAACTCGTTGTCGATGACCGGGTAGTCGTCGGTCACCGGTGTGCTCAGGTCCACTCCGACGTTCAGCGTCTCGTCGAAGGAGAAGTAGTACGGAATGGTCTGCTCGACCCGCCCGGTCGCCTGCTTCTCACCGTCCACCACGAGCACCGCGGTCCCGCCCTTGCCGAGACCTCCACCGTCGTAGTCGAACTCCAGCCGCACCTCGTGCCGTCCCGGTGCCAACGCCGTCCCACTGCGCACGGTGTACAGGTGCATCCCGAAGTAGTTGTAGACATACGACGGCCTGCCGTCCGCCATGTACAGGGACCAGCCGCCGAACCGGCCGCCCTGCGCGATGAGTACGCCGTTGGCCTCTGCCGTGTCCGGTATGCCGATGTCGGCCGTGATGCTGTGCGAGCGATTCTTGACGTTGGGAGTGGTCTCCTCGGTGAAGCGCCGCATTCCGCCGCGGTAGGTCACGGACGTCCGGTCGCCGAGCAGGTCGATGCGCCCGGCCACGGCGGGGTTCTCCCGTTCGGTGACCCGGTCGTCCAACGGGAAGACCTGGTACTTCGCTGCCTCGATCAGAAACAGATCCTGCAACTCCCGTATCTTCTCGGGGCGTTCGGCGGCGAGATCGTGTGCCTGGCTCCAGTCGCTGTTCAGGTCGTACAGTTCCCAGATGTCGTCGGCGAACCGCCTGCCGTGTGTCGGCACCATCTCCCACGGGACGCCGTGCCGGGTGACCGCCATCCACCCCTCGTGGTAGATGCCGCGATTGCCGCACATCTCGAAGTACTGCGTCCGGTGCCGCTCGGGTGCCTGCGGATCGGCGAGCGTCTCCCGCATGCTCGTTCCCTCGATGGGTTGTTGCGCCACCCCGTCGACGCTGTACGGCGCCGGGACGCCCACACAGTCCAGAACCGTCGGCAGTACATCGATCACGTGGGTGAACTGGTGCCGGAGCCCACCGCGCTCGGCGCCGCCGCGCGGCCAGTGCAGGATCATGCCGTCCCGGGTGCCGCCGAGATGCGAGGCGACCTGCTTGGTCCACTGGTACGGCGTGTTCAGCGCCAGCGCCCAGCCGGCCGGGGCGATCGGATAGCTGCGGGGGCCGCCGATCTCGTCGATGTGCTCGATCATCTCGTCCGGATCGTCCACCACACCGTGCCCGAGCCGGTGCTCGACGATCGTCCCCTCGATGCCGCCCTCGCCCGAAGCACCGTTGTCACCGAGGATGTAGACGAACAGTGTGTTGTCCAGCTCGCCGAGCTCCTCCAGCGCGGCGGTGAACCTGCCGACCTGCGCATCGGCATGCTCGGTGAACCCGGCGAAGGTCTCCATGAACCGGGCGGCGAGGCGGCGCTGATTGTCGGTCAGCTCGTCCCAATGCGGCACGCCCTCGGCCCAGTTGGCGAGTTCCGTCTCCTCGGGGACGACGCCGAGCTCCTTCTGCCGCTGCAGCGTGAGTTCCCGTTGCCGGTCCCAGCCGTGGTCGAAGCGGCCGCGGTACTTCTCCTGCCACTCGGGCCCGACATGCAGGGGAGCGTGCGCGGCGCCGAGCGCGAGGTAGGTGAAGAACGGCCGGTCGGGAGTGAGCGTGCGTTGCGTGCGCACCCAGTCGATGGCGTGGTCGACGAGGTCCTCGGTGAGGTGGTAGCCGTCCTCGGGGCGGCGATCCGGTTCGACCGGGGTGGTGCCCTGGTACAGCAGCGGGTACCAGTGATTCATCTCGGCACCCATGAAACCGTAGAAGGTGTCGAACCCTTCTCCGGTCGGCCAGCGGTCGAACGGCCCGACCGCACTGATCTCGCGCGGCGGGGCCCGGTGCCATTTGCCGAACGCCGCCGTGCTGTAGCCGTTGCCCTGCAGTATCTGGGCCATGGTCGCCGCACTCCGGGGCCGGAACCCGTTGTACCCGGGCGCCGCGGTGGCCATCTCGGTGGTGCCGCCCATGCCGACCGAGTGGTGATTACGCCCCGTCAGCAGGGCCTGCCGGGTCGGCGAGCACAGCGCCGTCACATGAAAGCGGGTATAACGCAGACCATTATCGGCGAGTTTCTCGGCGGCCGGCATCTCGCACGGCCCGCCGAATGCGCTGGAGGTACCGAATCCGAGGTCGTCGACCAGCACGATCACCACATTCGGAGCGTTTTCCGGGGGCGGTACCGGGCCGATGGGAGTGAACGGCGCCTCCTGGTCGTGGATGTCGAGCACGGTGGTCAGTGGTCGGCGTGCGTCCGGTCGCGGTAGGACGTGCCGGGCGGCAGTGAAATCGGTCATCTGCGTAAAGTGGCAGCCTCTCCGGGGCAGGTCAACCACACAGCGGAAAGCTGCCGGAACGCATTATGAATGCGGTCAGTAGAAATCTTTTATACCGCCAGCGGAAGACGCCGAGAGGGCACGCCGGGGCGATCTGCCGCCCGTTTGGTCGTGGTCGCCTCGTTGACTGCGCGCGGCGCGAGAGCGGAGTATTCCCTTTCGATTTCTCCAATAAATCGACAGGCGAAAAGCATGGCCTTCGACGGGAGTCCGATGTGAAGATCGATGTGATCGAAGAAGCCCCAGTAGGCCCCTTCCACCGAAAGCTGCTCGTGGCCTGCTGCGGCGGGCCATTGCTCGACGGCTATCTGCTCAGCATCGTCGGCGTCGCGCTCGGCGACATGACCCGGGATCTGGGGCTGAGCGGTTCCACCGCCGCGCTCATCGGCGTCGCCGCGATCGTCGGCATGTTCTTCGGCGGTCTGCTGATCGGCCCGCTGGCCGACATCGTCGGCCGGCGGACGATGTACACCATCGACCTCGCCACGCTGTTCATCGCCTCGCTGGCGTCCCTCGTCACCACCGAGCCATGGCAGATTGTCGCCCTGCGCTTCCTGATCGGCTTCGCGATCGGCGCCGACTACCCGATCGCGACGGCACTGCTCACCGAGTGGTGTCCGCGCCGGCAGCGGGTCCGTGCCATGGGGTGGGTGATCATGGCCTGGTACTTCGGCGCGATGGCCGCGTACGTCGTCGGCTACCTCATCGCGCTCGCCGTCCCCGAAGGCGGCTGGCGTTGGATGCTCGCCAGCTCCGCGGTCCTCAGCGCGATCGTGCTCGCCCTGCGGCACGGCACGCCCGAGTCGCCCCGGTGGCTCATCGACAAGGGCCGCGTCGACGAGGCCCGCGAGCTGATCCGGTCCGTCCTGGGCGCTGACGTCAGCCGGGAGCAGCTGCTGGAAGCCCGTACGGAGAACATCCGGCGCGGCAGCGTCCGCGCCCTCTTCCGCGGCGTCTACCTGCGGCGCCTGCTGTTCGTTTCGCTGTTCTACACCTGCCAGGTGATCCCGATGTGGGCCATCTACGTCTTCGGTCCGCAGCTGCTCGGTGCGTTCGGGTTCGACGCGCTCACCATCGGCACCGTGGGCTCGGCGCTGGTGAGCCTGCTGTTCCTGGTGGGCTGCGTACCGGCGATGCGGCTGCTGGAGTCCGTGGGCCGCCGCCCGATGATCACCTGGTCCTTCGGGCTGATGACGATTCCGCTGCTGGTCCTCGGGCTGTGGAACGACGCGCCGGTCGCGGTGGTGCTCGGGTGCTTCTCGCTGTACGCCTTCTTCGCCGGAGCGCCCGGCATCCTGGAGTGGCTCTACCCCAACGAGCTGTTCCCCACCTCCATCCGGGCCACGGCGGTGGGCATGGTGGTGGCGCTCAGCAAGATCGGAGCCGCCGTCGGCACCTACCTGGTGCCGATGTCGCTGACGCACTGGGGAGTGTCCGGAACGATGTACGCCGGGGTGGCCATCACCGTGGTCGGGCTGGTCGCGTGCGTCGCCTGGGCGGAGGAGACCCGGGGCCGGACCCTGGAGGACGCCGCGAGCGCCGGTGGTTCCACCCGGCCGTCCCCGTCCCCGTCCCCGGCCGCGGACGGCGAGCCGGCCGCACCCCCGGCGGCGCAGCAAAGCTGAGGTTCAGGACCGCCCCGGTGCCCCCGCGCGGAGGCCGTCCATGACGAGGTCCAGGAGGCGGGTGGCGCGGGACTCCCAGTCGCCCTGGGCGCCGATCTGCCAGAGGCCGGCGATGGCGAGTATGAAGTCGTCGGGGGTCACCCCCGGACGGATGGTGCCGGCCTCCTCGTTCGCGTTCAGCAGGAGCGCGACGGCCGAGGTCAGCGGGGCGTGCCCCAGGCCGGCCAGGCTGCCCTGGGAGCAGGTGGCCTTGCGCATCGCGTCGGCGAGGCCCGCCTTGGCCATGGCGTACTGGGCGAGGCGGCTCATCCACTCCCGCAGCGCCTGGTCCGGCGGGCGGGTTTCGAGCAGCTGGGCCGCGGCGTCGGCGACCTGCTGCATCTCGTACCGGTAGACCTCCAGGACGAGGGCCTCGCGGCTGGGGAAGTTGCGGTAGAAGGTCCCCTGTCCGACGCCTGCCTTCTTGGCGATCGTGCTCAGCGGGGCGTCCGCCGAGCGGGTCAGTTCGGCCAGTGCCACTTCCAGGATGCGCTCGCGATTCCGTTGCGCGTCCGAGCGCAGTGGTGGGTCGTTCGGCTGCTGCACTCGTCCTCCTTCCGAGAACCGCGGACGGGAAACACCGCCGGGCGGGCCTTGCTAAGCGGACAGCTGTCCGGTAGGTTCCAGTGTTACGGACAGTTGTCCGCTTAGGCTCACCATAGCGGCAGATGACGGGGGAGTGGACGGCCGGTGGCGACCGAGACCGGTGCAGAGTCCGGCCCGCCCTTCCCGCACGCGGCGCGCCCGCCCGCGTGACGGGACCGTACAGTCCTCCGCCCGGCCGCGCCGACCACCACACCGCCCCGCGTCCAGTCGCCCACCGTGTACCCACACGGTGCCCACCGCGCACCACACACGCGAAAGAAGGCTGTTCATGGCCCCATCGACGTCCAGCGCCATCACCTTGCACGTCAACGGAGAGAAGTACACGCTGCCCGTCGACCACCGCACCACCCTGCTCGACGCGCTGCGCGAGCGGCTCGATCTGACAGGTACGAAGAAGGGGTGCGATCAGGGGCAGTGCGGCGCCTGCACGGTGCTGCTCGACGGGCGGCGGGCCGTGTCCTGCCTGCAGCTCGCGGTGGCCGCCGAGGGGCGCGAGATCACCACCATCGAAGGCGTGGCCGACGGCGATCAACTGCACCCGGTGCAGCAGGCGTTCGTCGACCTCGACGGTTACCAGTGCGGCTACTGCACGCCGGGGCAGATCTGTTCGGCCCTCGCCGTGATCGAGGAGCACGCGGCGGGCTGGCCGAGCGCCGTGACCGACGACGTACGGCCCGAAGCGGGACCGCCGCCGCTCACCGCCGACGAGATCCGGGAACGGATGAGCGGCAACCTGTGCCGCTGCGGTGCGTATGTGTCCATCGTCCAGGCGGTCGCGCGCGCGGCCGGGGTGGAGGCCGCGGTATGAAGGAATTCGGTTACCAGCGCGTCCTCGACGTCCCCGGCGCGGTCGCGCTGCTCGGCGCCGAGCCCGACGCGCGCTTCCTCGGCGGCGGCACCAACCTCGTCGACCTGATGAAGACCGGCGTGGAGCGGCCCGGACTGCTCATCGACGTACGGGACCTGCCCCTCGACCGGATCGAGGCGACGGACGACGGCGGTCTGCACATCGGTGCGACCGTCACCAACAGCGACCTCGCGGCGCACCCCGAAGTACGCCGCCGTTACCCGGCGTTGGCGCAGGCCGTGCTGGCCGGTGCCTCGGGGCAGCTGCGCAACATGGCGACGGTCGGCGGGAATCTGCTCCAGCGCACCCGCTGCGGCTACTTCACCGACACCGCCAAGCCGTGCAACAAGCGTGCCCCCGGCAGCGGTTGCCCCGCCATCGAGGGCGAGCACCGCAACCACGCGATCCTCGGCGCTTCCACGCACTGCATCGCCACCCACCCCTCGGACATGGGGGTCGCGCTCGCCGCCTTCGACGCGATCGTGACGTACGAAACGGCCGACGGACCGGGGGAGTTGCCGCTCTCGGAGTTCTACCTCCCGGTGGGCGACACCCCGCATCTGGAGACCGCCCTGCCGACCGGCGCGCTGATCACCGGCGTCACCCTGCCGCCGGCGCCGGTCGCCGCCGTCTCGCGGTACCGCAAGGTGCGCGAGCGCGCCTCCTACGCCTTCGCCATCGGCTCGGTCGCCGCGGCGCTCGACATCCAGGAGGACGGGACCGTACGCGATGTACGCCTCGCCTTCGGTGCGGTGGCGTCCCGGCCGTGGCGTGCGCTGACGGCCGAGCGGGTGCTGACCGGTGGTCCGGCGACCGCCGAAGCCTTCGCCGCCGCCGCGGACGCCGAGCTGGCGGCCGCCGAGGCGCTGCCCGACAACGGATACAAGGTGACACTGATGCGCAACCTCGTCACAGCCGTACTCACCGAGCTCGCCGAGGAGGCCGCCCGATGACCACGATGACCGGAACCCCGGCCGTGACGGGGGCCGTTGGCACCGCGCACACGCGCGTCGAGGGCGTCGCCAAGGTCACCGGAGCGGCGCGTTACGCGGGCGAGATCCCCTACGCCGAGCTCGCGCACGGCTGGCTGGTGGTCTCCACCGTCGCCCGCGGCCGCATCCGCTCCATCGGCGCCGACGCCGTACTGGCCATGCCCGGCGTACTGTCCGTACTGCACCACGGGAACGCGCCGCGCCTCGACATCGACTACGTGGGGCTGCTCGGGCGGCCCGACCCGACCCTCGCGGTCTTCCAGGACGACCGTGTGCCGTACCTGGGCTGGCCGGTGGCGCTGGTCGTCGCCGAGACCTCCGAGCAGGCCAGGGAGGCCGCGGAGGCGCTGGTGGTGGAGTACGACGAGGAGCCGCACGACGTCGCGTTCGCCGCGGGCCGGGACGGTACGTACACCCCGGAGAACTCCGCCGTGGAGAAGGGTGACGTCGAGGCCGAACTCGCCGCTTCCGCCGTCGTCCTGGACGCGGAGTACACCACGCCCGAAGAGCACCACGCCATGATGGAGCCGCACGCGGCGATGGCGCGCTGGGAGGACGGCCGGCTCGAGGTCGTCGACTCCAACCAGGGCACCATGTGGGTGGCGGCCGAGCTCGCGAACCTCTTCTCCCTCGACCCGACCTCGGTGCGGGTGCGTTCCGAGCACGTCGGCGGCGGCTTCGGATCCAAGGGAATCCGGGTCCACCAGGTGTGCGCGGTGATGGCCGCGACCGCCCTCCAGCGCCCGGTACGCGTCGTACTGACCCGCCGTCAGATGTTCTCGCTCACCGGCTACCGCAGCCCCACCGTGCAGCGGGTCCGGCTCGGCGCCGACGCCGACGGGCGACTGCGCGCGTTCGCCCATGAGGCCCAGAACCTCTCGTCGACCGTGCACGAATTCATCGAGCCGAGCGCCGCCGTGGGCCGTGCGATGTACGCCTCCGACGCGCACCACTCCGTCAACCGCGTCGTACGCCTCGACGTCCCGACCCCGACCTTCATGCGTGCGCCGGGCGAGGCACCGGGCTCCTTCGCGATGGAGTGCGCGCTCGACGAACTCGCCGAGAAGTGCGGCGTCGACCCGATCGCGCTGCGAGTACGGAACGAACCGGACGCGGGGCCCGTCTCCGGCCTGCCGTTCAGCAGCCGCAACCTGCTCGCCTGCTTCGAAGAGGGCGCCCGCCGGTTCGGCTGGGCCGACCGCGACCCGCGCCCCGGCGTGCGCCGCGAAGGGCGCTGGCTGCTGGGTACGGGCGTGGCGGCGGCCTCGTTCCCCTCAAATGCGATGCCCTCCACCGCCGCCGTGACGGCCGAGGCGGACGGCACCTTCACCGTGCGGATCAACGCGGCGGACATCGGGACCGGTGCGCGGACCGCGCTCACCCAGATCGCCGCCGACGCGCTGGAGGTGGAGCCCGGCCGCGTCCGTACCCGGATCGCGGACAGCGACTTCGGCCCGGCCATGATCGCGGGCGGCTCGATGGGCACCCGCTCCTGGGCCTGGGCGGTCACGGGCGCGGCGAAGGAACTCCGGGAGAAGCTGGCGCTCGGCGGCACCGTCCCGCCCGAGGGCATCACCGTACGGTCGGACACCTCGGAGGCCCTCGCCGCGCTGGCCCAGAAGGAGCGGTACTCCTTCGGGGCGCAGTTCGCCGAGACCGCGGTGGACGTCACGACCGGCGAGGTCCGCGTACGCCGGATGCTCGGCATCTTCGCCGCGGGCCGGATCGTGAACCCGCTGACCGCACGCAGCCAGCTCGTCGGCGGGATGACCTGGGGCCTGTCCATGGCGCTGCACGAGGAGGCGGTACGGGACGCGGCCTCGGGCGGCCACGTCGGCGCCGACCTCGCGGGCTACCACGTCGCCGCCAACGCCGATGTGCCGCTCATCGAGGCCGACTGGGTCGAGGACACCGACGCGGACGACCCGGTCGGCATCAAGGGCGTCGGCGAGATCGGCATCGTCGGAGCCGCCGCGGCGATCGCCAACGCGGTCTGGCACGCGACCGGCGTACGCCACCGCCACCTGCCGATCCGCCCGGACCGCGTCCTGCTGGCGGGCGCCGTGGCACCGGCCGGTGCGGGTGTGAGCGTGGGCGCCGGTGCCGAGGGCCCGGATGCTTGACATCGCCGCCGAGCTGGACCGGTGGATGCGTGAGGACCGCGAGTTCGCCGTGGCGAGCGTCGTGGCCGTGGGCGGCAGCGCGCCGCGCCGGCCCGGCGCCGCCCTCGCCGTCGACAGCGACGGCACGGCGATCGGCTCGGTCTCCGGCGGCTGCGTGGAAGGCGCCGTGTACGACCTGTGCGTGCAGGCCCTCCAGGACGGCACGACGGTACGCGAACGCTTCGGCTACAGCGACGAGGATGCCTTCGCCGTCGGCCTGACCTGCGGCGGAGTCATCGAGGTCCTGGTCACACCGGTACCCGCCGACGCCCCGGACAGGGCGGTCCTCGCGGCCGCCCTGTCCGGCGCGGCCGGCGGCGAGCCGACGGCCCTCGCCCGCGTGGCCGCGGGTCCCCCCGAACTGCTGGGCAGGGCACTTCTGGTCCACCCGGACGGCTCGTACGAAGGCAGCCTCGGGGGCCCGCACGAGGGCGCTCCCGGTGGCCCGTACGAGGGCCGTCACGAGGACTCGTCCGGTCCCGACTCACCCGGGGGCGGTTTCGGCGGCGGGCACCCGGAGCTCGACCGTACGGCCGCGGCCGAAGCCCGAGCCATGCTGGACGTGGGCCGCACCGGCACCCTCGACATCTCCGAGGACGGATCGCACTGCCCGGGCGGCGTAACGCTGTTCGTCGAATCCAGCGTCCCGCCACCCCACATGATCGTCTTCGGCGCCATCGACTTCGCCGCGGCTCTCGTCCGTACGGGCAAGTTCCTCGGCTACCACGTCACCGTCTGCGACGCCCGCGCCGTCTTCGCCACGCGGGCCCGCTTCCCCGATGCCGACGACATCGTCGTCGACTGGCCGCACCGTTACCTCGAACGCACCGAAACCGACGACCGCACGGTCCTGTGCGTGCTCACCCACGACGCCAAATTCGACGTCCCCCTGCTGACAACGGCCCTGCGGCGACCGGCCGCGTTCATCGGCGCGATGGGCTCACGCCGCACCCACGAGGACCGCAACCGCCGCCTCCGCGAAGCCGGCCTCACCGACCAGGACCTGGCCCGCCTCCACTCCCCGATCGGCCTCGACCTCGGCGCCCGCACCCCCGAAGAAACCGCCCTCTCCATCGCCGCCGAAATCATCGCCACCCGACATGGGGGTACGGGGGCACCACTGACCGGCCTGCGGACGCCGATCCATGCCTGATCCCGGCCGCCCCGTCGCTCACCACGTATCCACGAACCCCCTTGAGCTCGGCGGCAGTTCCTCCGCCCGATACCCCTCCAACGCCGCCACAACCCACTCCCGGGACCCCGCCGGATCGATGACCGCGTCGATCTCCAGCGCCGCCGCCGCGTTCAGGGCCTTGCCGTGTTCGTACAGTTCGGCGACCCGGGACTCGAACGCGTGCCGGCGCTCGTCCGGGTCCGTGATGGCCTCCAGTTCCTTGCGGTAGCCCAGGCGGACCGCGCCCTCCAGGCCCATGCCGCCCAGTTCGCCCGTCGGCCAGGCCGCGGTGGCCAGTGGTGCGCGGGTCGAGCCGCCCATCATTGCCATCGCGCCGAGGCCGTACGCCTTGCGGAGGATCAGTGAGACGACGGGGACGCGGAGGTTGGCGCCGGTGACGAAGAGGCGGGAGAAGTGGCGGACGGTCGCGGTCCGTTCGGCGTAGGGGCCGACCATGAAGCCGGGGGTGTCGCAGAGGGCCAGGACCGGCAGTCCGAAGGCGTCGCAGAGTTGGAGGAAGCGGGCGGCCTTGTCGGCGGCGTCGCGGTCGATCGCGCCGCCGAGGTGTTCCGGGTTGTTGGCCAGCAGACCCATTGGGCGCCCCGCGACCCGTACCAGGGCCGTCACCACGCCCGTACCGAACCCGGCCCGCAGCTCCAGCACCGAGCCGGTGTCGGCCAGCCCGTCGATCACCCGGCGGACGGGATACGCGCGCCGCCGGTTCTCGGGGATGGCGTGTCGCAGGAGTCGCGGGTCGGGGGCCTCCCAGTCCTCCGCCGGGCCGCGGAAGTACGACAGGTAACGCTTGGCCGCGCGCACCGCCTCGGCCTCGTCCGCGACGGGTATGTCCACTACGCCGTTCGGGACCTGTACGGACAGCGGGCCGACCTCCTCGGGTGCGTACACGCCGAGCCCGCCGCCCTCGATCATCGCCGGGCCGCCCATTCCGATCGACGCCTCGGGCGTCGCGATCACCACATCGCAGCAGCCCAGCAATGCGGCATTGCCCGCGAAGCAGCGCCCGGACGCGATGCCGACCAGCGGGACCAGACCACTCAGCCGCCCCATCTGATGGAACGTCATGATGTCGAGGCCGGCGATCGAGGCGGTGTCGGTGTCGCCGGGGCGGCCGCCGCCGCCCTCCGCGAACAGTACGACGGGCAGCTTCCGCTGCTCGGCCACGCCCAGCAGGCGGTCGGTCTTGCGGTGGTTGTTGTGACCCTGTGTGCCTGCGAGGACGGTGTAGTCGTACGACATCGCCACGCATGGCGCGCCGTCGACCGTCCCGGTACCGGTGACCATGCCGTCGGCCGGTGTCGAGGCGATCAGGTCGTCCAGCGAACGCCGCCTGCGCTGCGCCGCGATCGCCAGCGCGCCGAACTCCGTGAAGCTGCCCTCGTCGCACAGGTCGTCGATGTTCTCGCGCGCGGTCCGGCGGCCGAGTTCGTGCCGCTTGGCGACCGCCTCCGGGCGCTGCGCGTCGAGCCCGACCGCGTGCCGGGCCAGCGCTTCCGCGAGATCGGGCCGGATGGCGTCCGGGTCGGTCTCCGCGGTGGCCGCCTCATCGGCCGCATCGCCAGCGACCGGCTCCAGGACCACCAACGCCTGCCCCTCGGCGGCCGTGTCGCCGACCGCCGCCCGTACGGACCGTACGATCCCCGCAGTCGGTGCCGTGACGACGTGCTCCATCTTCATCGCTTCGAGCACGAGGAGCTGGGCGCCCGCCGGTACGGTGTCGCCGGGTGCCACCTCCACCGTGACGACGGTCCCGGCCATGGGCGCGACCACCGCGCCGTCCTCGTCGGGCTCCGCTGCCGCCGCCGGCTCGTCGTGGTCGGCGACCAGCTCGGGCAGATGCTCGGTCACCCAGGACGTGTCCGTGCCGCCCGCCGCGAACTCCGGATGGCCCAGCACCGCCCGCAGCAGCGGAATTCCGGTCCGTACGCCCTCCACGGCGAACTCCGCGAGCGCCTGCCGGGAGCGCTCGCAGGCCGTCGCGAAGTCCGCTACCGGCACCCGCGTGACGACCTTCGCCAGCAGCGGGTCATAACGCGCGCCGACCGTCAGCCCGCCGCGCGCACCGGTGTCCACCCGCACGCCTGGCCCGGTCGGCACCTCGAAGCGGGTCAGCGTGCCGGCCGAGCCGCGTACCGTACCGTCCGCCGCCGTCACCTCGGCGTTGACCCGCGCCTGTACGGCGAAGCCGCGCGCCGCGGGCGGCCCGTCGGCCAGCCCCAGATCGGCCAGCGTCGCCCCGGCCGCCAGCCGCAGCTGCGCGTCGACCAGGTCCACGCCCGTCACTTCCTCGGTGACGGTGTGCTCCACCTGGAGCCGCGGATTGGCCTCCATGAAGTGGTACTCCTCGCCGCTCACGAGGAATTCGAAGGTGCCGACGCCTGTGTAGCCCACTTCGCGCGCCATTCGCAGTGCGCACTCCAGCAGCCGGTCGCGGACGTCCGCCGGCAGTGCGGGTGCCGGCGCGATCTCGATGAGCTTCTGGTGGCGGCGCTGGGCCGAGCAGTCCCGCTCCCATACGTGGGTGACCGCCCCCGTGGCGTCGCCGATGACCTGTACCTCGATGTGCCGGGCCCCGGTCAGCAGCCGTTCGACGTACAACTCGCCGCGCCCGAAGCCCTGTACCGCCTCCGAACGGCAGCGTTCCCACACCTCGGCCAGCTCGGCCGCGTCCCGCGCCCGCCGCATCCCGCGGCCGCCGCCCCCGCCGAGCGCCTTGACCATCACCGGGCCGCCCGCGCCGGGCCCTTCGGCCAGGAACGCGCGGGCCTCGTCGAGCGTTGTCGGGCCGCCGGTGCCCGGCAGTACGGGTACGTCCAGGGACTCCGCGAGCGCCCGGGCCCGCGCCTTGTCACCGAAGAGCCCGAGCACCTCGGGGGAGGGGCCGACGAATACGGTGCCCGCCTCGGCGCAGGCCCGCGCGAAGTCGGCGTCCTCGCTGAGGAAGCCGTATCCGGGATGCACGTACGCACAGTCGGCCTCCCGGGCGACGGCCAGCAGGGCCGCCGCGTCGAGGTAGGCGGCGGGCCCGGAACCGGGCAGTGGATGCGCCTCGTCGGCGAGCCGGACGTGCGGGGCCGCCGCATCGTCCTCCGCGTACACCGCGACGCTCCGCAGTCCGGCCGCTGCCGCGGCACGCACCACCCGGACGGCGATCTCCCCGCGATTGGCGACGAGTACGGCTGACCCCATTGAGCAAGCACCTCCACGCAGTGACCCAGGCCCTGAGACGGCGCTGTCATAGTCATTGACATTGGCGTCAACGTCAATATGGTCATGGCGTGGCAAACAGAGAACAGTCCGCACCCGCCTCCGATCAGTCGCCGTCCGGGCGCGGACACCGGCCCTGGGCGACCCGCACGGCGCGCGACCGCAGCGACACGCCCGTGCGCCACCGGTTGCTGGACGCCGCCGAGGCGGTCTTCGCGCGCCGCGGTTACGGGCCCGCCACCATCGCCGACATCGCCGCCGAGGCCGAGCTGTCCCGCGCGGGGTTCTACGTCTACTTCGCGTCCAAGGAAGAGATCTTCCAGGTGCTCGCGGCGCGCGTACGGGACGCCTTCCTCGCCGCGCAGGAAGTGCCGGACACCGACCCGGACGACGTGCGGGCCGTCGCGCACGACTCCATGGCCGCCTTCATCGCCGCCTACGCCGAGCACCTCCCGCTGCTCCGGCTGATCGAGCAACAGGCACAGGGCGATACGGAGATCGGCGCACTGTGGGAGGAGATCGACCGGCGGCCGACCCGGCGCACCGCCCGCTACATCCGCCGGGTGACTGCCGCGGGCGCCGCGTCGCCGGTCGCGGACCCGTCGGCGGTCGCCACGGCGGTCGGCGGGATGTGCGTGCGCTTCGCCCGGCTGGTGGCGGAGGACCCGGACAGGTACGAGGACGCCGTACGCGATGTCACCGCCATGTACCTGCACTTGCTCAGGCCGTACGACCCAGAGGGACACCAGGCGATACCGGAGGAGTAGCAGTGAGCCGCGCGACGCGTATCGAGCACCATCTGAACGATCTCCGCACCCGACAGGACCGGGCCCGCCGCGGCCGGCAGCCGGACGCCATCCGGCTCCGGGCCGGCGAACGGACCGTGCCCGGCTATGTGCACCACTGGGCCACCGTGGCCCCCGACCGCCCGGCCCTGGTCTTCGACGGCCGCGAGATCACCTACCGGGAGCTGGACGAGGCGTCCGACCGCCTCGCGGGATGGCTGGCGGAGCGCGGCGTGCAGCCCGGCGACCGGGTCGGCGTCCACCTCCCCAACTGCCCGCAGTTCCTCGTCGCGATGCTCGCCGTACTGCGCCTCGGCGCGGTCCACGTACCGGTCAATCCCATGTTCAAGGCGGCCGAACTCCGCCACGAACTGACCGACGCCGGAACCCGCCTGGTCATCTCGCGTACCGAACTGACCCCGGCCATCGAGGAGATACGCGCGGACACTCCCGTACGCGAGGTCCTCCTCGCCGACACCGGCGCCTGGGACGACGCCCTCGCGCACGCCCCGTACGGCCGGATCGCCGACGACCTGGACGCGCTCGCCGCGCTCAACTACACCGGCGGCACCACCGGCATGCCCAAGGGCTGCGAACACACCCAGCGCCACATGGTCTACACGGCCACCGCCATCGACTCCGGCCGCGCTCCGGAGCTCGCCCCCGAAGGCATCGTCTCCCTCTGCTACCTGCCCATTTTCTGGATCGCGGGCGAGAACCTGGGCATCCTCGCGCCACTGGTCTCCGGCGGCACGAGCGTGCTGCTGCCCCGCTGGGACCCGGCCGCCGTCCTCGACGGTCTGGAGCGGTACAGAGTCGCCACGATGGCCGGCACGGTCGAGAACTATCTCGAACTCCTGGACCACCCGGACCTCGCGGGGCGTGACCTGTCCGCCTTCACCGCACCGCTCACCGTGTCCTTCATCCGCAAGCTCACCCCGGAGATCCGCGACCGCTGGCGCCGCGCCGTCGGCGACCACAGCGTGCTCCGCGAGGCCTCGTACGGCATGACCGAGACGCACACCAGCGACACCTCCACCCTCGGCTTCCAGGACGGCGACCGCGACCTGCTGTCCGAGCCGACCTTCTGCGGGCTGCCCGTCCCCGGTACGGACATCATGGTCGTGGACTTCGCCACCGGCGAGCCGCTGCCGCTCGGCGAGCGCGGCGAGATCGTCGTCCGCGGCCCGTCCGTCCTCACCCGCTATTGGCGTGCCCCCAAGGCCACCGAGACCGCCCTCCGCGACGGCTGGCTGCACACCGGCGACATCGGCTCCCTCGACGAGGACGGCTGTCTGCACTACCTCGGCCGCGACAAGGACATGATCAAGGTGAACGGCATGAGCGTCTTCCCGACCGAGGTGGAGACGCTGCTCGGACGGCACCCGGACGTGCTGGCCGCGGCGGTCGTGGCCGTACCGGACGAGCGGCGCGGCCAGCGCCCGTACGCCTACGTCCGCACCGTCCCCGGCAGCACGCTCACCGCCGAGACCCTGACGGAGTGGGCGGGCGCGGAGATGGCCGCCTACAAGCTGCCCGCCATTGAATTGACCGGTGAGTTGCCGCTCACCGCCACCGGAAAGATCAAGAAGACGGAGCTGGCCGAGCGAGCCATGCGTACGCGGCCTGCGCCGTGAACTCCCGCTGACCGCCCCTGAAGAGGAGCCCGGCGGCCTCGAACGCCGGGTCTCCGGCGGTCCCCGCCACGTACGGGATCGCGATGCACCGCATCCCGGCGCGGCGCGCCGCCTCCGCACCGGGAGGTGCGTCCTCCATCACGACGCAGCTCTCCGGCGCCACCCCCAGCCGCCGGGCCGCCTCCAGGAAGACATCGGGCTCGGGCTTGCCGCGCCCCACCTCCTCGGCCGACACCCGCGTACTGAGCATCGCGTCCAGATCCGTGCACTTCAGTACGGCGTCGATCGCGGCCCGGGACGAGCCGGACGCCACCGCGACCGGGTGCCCCGCCGCGTGCAACTGCTCCACGAAGGCCCGCATCTCCGGGAAGACCTCGGTCTGCGCCCCGGCCAGCTCCAGATAGATCGCGTTCTTCCCGGCCAGCAGCTCGCTGACGGGCGCGTCGATTTCGTACTCCTTCTTCAGCATCTCCAGCGTCTCGCGCGTCCCGATGCCGATGAACCGCGTGTGGTGCTCCCAGGTGAAGTCCTCGACTCCGTAACGGGCGAGCAGCCGCCGCCCCGCCTCGTAGTAGTTGGGCTCGCTGTCGACCAGGGTGCCGTCGAGGTCGAAGATGACGGGCGTGCGGGAAGGGGCTTCGGTGGTCATGCCCCCAGCATGCCAAGCCCGCGGTCAGCGTGGTGCCGCGGCCCCGCCGACGTCCTCCACCAGCGGCAGCAGCCGGTGCGGCACGCGCTCGCGCAGCGCCACCTCGGTGCGCGTCCGCACCACCCCCGGCATGTTGATCAGCTGCTGGATCACGTCCTCCAGATGCGCCGCGTCCCGCGCCACCACCTTGGCCAGCAGGTCGCCGCCGCCCGTGGTCGAGAACGCCTCGATGATCTGCGGCACCTCGGCCAGCAGCGCCGCGACCTCCTCCAGGTGCCCCTGCGTGACCTCGATGTGCGCGAAGGCGGTGACCGGGTGTCCGAGCGCGGCGGGGGAGAGCCGCGGCCCGTACGCGGTGATCACACCGTCCCGCTCCAGCCGGTCCAGCCGCGCCTGCACCGTGCCGCGCGCGACACCGAGGATGCGCGCGTACTCCCGCACGCTCGTCCGCGGCTGCTCCAGCAGCAGCCGGAGGATCCGGGCGTCGAGTGCGTCCACGGCCATGGCGAACGGCCTCCTTACAGGTGGTGCGGTGCGGTACCGGTCGATCGTCTCCAGTCTGCGGTGTGCCGCCCCGACCTGCGACAGCGGGGCGGACGACGCCCGTGACACATGAACAGCCCCTCATATGGACATGGAATTCATTTTCATTTAGGCTTTCGACATGACCGGTGCCAAGCCTTCGCCGACGCGGAACACCCCGCAGCGGGCCGCGGTGCTGCGTGCGCTCGGTAACTGCCAGGACTTCGTCTCGGCCCAGATGCTGCACGCCCGTCTGGTCACCGCGGACTGCGCGGTCGGCCTCACGACGGTCTACCGCGCGCTCCACCAACTCCAGGCCAGTGGCCAGGTGGACGTCGTGCGGGACGGGACGGGCGAGCGGCTGTACCGCAGACGCAGCACCGCCGGCCATCAGCACTACCTCCTGTGCCGCGACTGCGGTCACAGCCGTCCGGTCGACTCGCGCGTGGTCGAGCGGTGGGCCGAACGCATCGGCGAGACCAGTGGTTTCACCGATGTCGAGCACACCGTCGAACTGACCGGCGTCTGCGGCCGCTGCCGGCCCACCGCCCACTGACACCTACTCAGAAGGACGCCCCATGACCGAAACCGCCGACGCCGCCGCACGTGACGGGCGGGTGCCCGTCACCGTACTGACCGGCTTTCTCGGTTCCGGCAAGACCACCCTGCTCAACCGCATCCTCACCGAGCAGCACGGGATGAAGATCGCCGTCATCGAGAACGAGTTCGGCGAGGTCGGCATCGACGACGCGCTCGTGCTCGACGCCGAAGAAGAGATCTTCGAGATGAACAACGGCTGCATCTGCTGCACCGTGCGCGGGGACCTCATCCGCATCCTCGGCGCGCTGATGCGCCGCCGCGAGAAGTTCGACCACATCCTCATCGAGACCACCGGGCTGGCCGATCCGGCGCCCGTCGCGCAGACCTTCTTCATGGACGACGAGATCGCCGCCCAGCTGCGGCTGGACGCCATCGTCACGCTCGTCGACGCGGCCCACGCCATCCAGCACCTCGACGAGGTGAAGCCCGAGGGCGTGGAGAACGAGGCCGTGGAGCAGGTCGCGTTCGCCGACCGGATCGTCCTCAACAAGACCGATCTGGCGGACGAGACGACCGTCGCGGAGGTGGTCTCCCGCATCCGGGCGATCAACGCCGCCGTACAGATCATCCCGGCCCGGCACGCGGCGGTGGACCTCAAGGAGGTCATGGACGTCGGCGCGTTCGACCTGGCGCGGGTGCTCAAGGACGACCCGGAGTTCCTCACCGAGACCGAGCATCAGCACGACACCAGCGTCACCTCGGTCGGCTTCGAGCTGACCGGCGAGCTGGACGAGGCCCGGCTCAACCGCTGGCTCGGCGCGCTGCTGCGCACCAAGGGCGCGGACATCTTCCGCAGCAAGGGCATCCTCGCCCTCGCCGGTTCGCCGAAGCAGTACGTCTTCCAGGGCGTCCACATGCTGCTGGACGGGCAGTTCGGGCGGGAGTGGCAGCCGGATGAGGCCCGGCGGAGCAAGCTGGTCTTCATCGGCCGCGGGCTGGACCGCGACCAGTTGGCGCAGGGCCTGTCCGCCTGCCTGACCACCGCGGGAGCCGCCGCGTGAGCGCCCCCGCCCTTGATGTGCCGCTTGCCTGGGAGGCCACCGTCGAGGACGCGCCCGTCGCGCTCTCCGTGCGGGCCGGGACCGTCGCGGTGGCCGGTGCCGACGGCCGCGTCTGGACGCTGGACGCCGCCGCCGGCTCCGTACGGCCCGCGCTCGAACTGCCCGGCGGCGCGCTGGCCGTTGCCCTCTCGCCTGACGGCCGCCACCTCGTGGCCACGGGCCCGACCGGATACGGAGTGCACGACCGGGACACCGGCCGTACCGTACTGACCGAGACGGGCGCCTGGTCGGCCACCGCCGTGTGGGCGGACGGCGGACAGCGGGTGGCCGTGGCACGCGGACGGCAGGCGCTGGTCCTGGACGCGCAGGGCGAACAGCAGTGGGCCACCGCGCCGGCGCCCAGTACCGTCACCGACCTGGCCTGGCTGCGCGGCGGACGGCGGCTGGCGGTCGCCGCGTACGGAGCGGTGCGCTGTCACGAGCGGCACACCGCCGAACCCGTGATCAGCTATCCGTACACCGGCTCCCACCTGGCGCTCGCCGTGGCGCCGACCGGCCGTTGGATCTGCAGTGGCAACCAGGACGCGTCGATCCACATCTGGCGCACCCGGGACGCCAGTGAACTGACCATGTCCGGTTACCGCGAGAAGGTCTCCCGGCTCGCGTTCGACGACACCGGCTTCTGGCTCGCCGCCGACGGCGCGCCGGACGTCACCGTGTGGGACTTCTCCGGCAAGGGACCCGCCGGTACGGCGCCGCGCTCGCTGAGCGCGCACCGGAAGGTCACCGCGCTGGCCTGGCGGCCCGGCGGCGCCGGCCACCTCGCCACCGGCGGCGACGACGGCACGCTCGCCCTGTGGCACGCCACGTCGGGCCGCCCGCAGGCCAGGCTCTCCCCGGCCCGCACGCTGCCCGGCGGGTCGGCGGTCAGCGCGCTGGCCTGGGCCGGCTCCGAACTGCTGGTCGTGGCGTACCGGGACGGTGCGGTACGGGCCGTACAGGTGCCGCCGGGGGTGACGCTGTGAGCCGCCCGGCGGGGCGGCAGGGCCGGGCCGGGCTGTCGGGCACGGCGGCGCAGGTGGTGGTCGGCGCCGCCCGCGACCGGCCGTGCACGCTGGTCGTCTGCCGGGGCTGCTGCTGCGGCAACGCACGCAAGCACCGCGGCTTCGACCACGACGGACAGCTGGCCCGGCTCCACGCGGCGGCCCGCGCCTCCGAAGGCCGCCTCGCGGTCCGTACGACCGACTGCCTCGGCCCCTGCGACCAGGCGAATGTCCTCGTCGTCCAGCCGTCCGCGGCGGGGCGGCGGAACGGCGGCCGGGCCGCGTGGATCGGCTTCGCGATGAGCGAGGACGCCACCGAGGACGTCCTGCGGTGGGCGGCCGACGGCGGCCCCGGCATCGCCGCGCCGCCGCCCGCACTGGAGCTCCAGTTCATCCGGCCACCGGGTGCGGCGCAGCAGGGCCGGGCGGCAGGCAGGCGCGGCCGTGCCCGCCGCTGACGCGGAAACCGGCGAAGAGGAGGGGGTGGCCCTGGACGCGGCGACCGCGACGGTCGTCGCGGCCACCCTGCAGGCCCTGGCCGCCCCCTCCCGGCTGCTGATCCTCGCTGCGCTGCGGAACCGCCCGCACCCGGTCTCCGAGCTCGCCGCGGAGATCGGCATGGCCCAGTCCGCCGTCTCCCACCAGCTGCGGCTGCTGCGCACTCTGGGCCTGGTCAGCGGCCACCGCGAAGGGCGGCGCATCGTCTACCGGCTGTACGACGACCATGTCGCCCAGCTCCTCGACGAGGCCCTGCACCACACCGAACACCTCCGCCTGGGCCTGCGGGGCCTGCCCTGATCACGGTGCGTGACAGCCCGGCAATTCACCGTGGCGTAACCGTGCATTTGTTCCGAGTCACCCCTACGTCACCTCGCCAGGGCATGGATGGATGCAGTAGGGCCGCCGCGGCCTCGTGCCGGAAGCCGCGCGGACATGAGAGGACAGGAGTGTGATTCCGGTGGGTGAATTCCTTTGTGCGGCGCTGGCGAAGGCCGGCCTCGCCATCGCCGAGGCGATCCTCACGAAGTTCGTCATCGACCTCTGCACCGCGTACGTACGGAAGTACCGTACGGACGCGGCGATGGCGACGGCGTGAGGCGACGCTACCGGCCGGTCGGGACGTGCAGGTCCGAGTCCCGGAGCCGGGCGGTCGCCAGCATGCTCACCACGCCGGTCAGGGCGAGGTAGCCGCAGGCGAGCCACGGCGTGCCCGATCCCAGGGCCAGCAGCGCCGTCATGACCAGCGGGGTGATCCCCGAGGCGAAGATGCCGGACATCTGGTAGACGAACGACATGCCTGTGTACCGGACGGGGGTACGGAACAGCGCGGCGAACAGCGTGCCCTGGGCACCGTAGAACGACGCGTGCACGACGCCGAGGGTGAGCAGGAGCGCCGCCGTGAACGCCCAGGCACCGCCCGTACCGAAGAGCCAGAACGCCGGGAAGACCGAGACGGCGAAGGCGCCCATGCCGAAGAGGTAGACGCGGCGCGCGCCCAGCCGGTCGACCGCCGCGCCGGACACCGGTATCAGCGCGGCCATGACCAGCGCGGCGGCCGTCACCGCGAGCAGCACCGGCGTACGGTCCAGCTGGAGCGTCCCCGTCGCGTAGGTGATCGCGAAGACGCCCCAGGTGTTGAAGGCGGCGCCTTCGCCCCAGCGCGCCAGCATGCCGAGCAGGACGTGCCGACGCGCCGCGGGCTCGCGTACCAGCTCCACCAGGGGCGCGGAGCGCGGCAGTTCCCGCAGTTGCCGGACGGCCCGGAAGGCCGGCGTCTCGTCGATCTTCAGACGTACCGTCAGGCCGACCCCGACGAGCACCAGGCTGACGAGGAACGCGATTCGCCATCCGTAACCTAGGAAGGCGGCGTCGCTGAGCACGTCGTTGAGGAGCGCGAACACACCGGTCCCGAGGGCCAGTCCGAGCGCCAGCCCGATCTGCGGATAGCTGCCGAACCTGCCCTTGCGGCCCTCGGGACCGTACTCCACCGCCAGCAGCACGGCCCCCGCCCACTCGCCGCCCAGCGCCACGCCCTGCGCGACACGCAGGACGAGGAGCAGCGCGGGGGCGAGGATGCCGACCTGCTGGTACGTCGGCAGCAGGCCGATGAGCGCCGTGGAGACGCCCATCAGGCCCATCGTGAAGGCGAGGGTGCGCTTGCGGCCGATCCGGTCGCCGATGTGCCCGAACAGCAGCCCGCCGACCGGGCGGGCGACGAAGCCCACGGCGAACGTCGCGAACGACAGCATCGTGCCGACCGTGCCGTTCGCCGTCGGGAAGAACAGCTTGTTGAAGACCAGCCCGGCGGCCGTGGAGTACAGGAAGAAGTCGTACCACTCGACGGTGGTGCCCAGCAGGCTGGCGAGCACCACGGTCTTCAGCCGGGTCGGCGGGGCGTCCGCCTGCGGTTCGTCCGGATGCGGTGGCGCCTGCGAGGGCGCGGGCGCCGGGCTCATCGGGCGGCGAACGGGACGATGCCCGCCTCGGCCGTGCGCGGTCCGGCCGGGTGCTGCCACAGACCGCGCCGCTCCAGCAGCGGCAGCACGCCCTCGCCGAACCAGTACGCCTCCTCCAGATGCGGTACGCCGGAGAGGACGAACTCCTCGATGCCCAGCCGGGCGTACTCCTCGATGAGGTTCGCGACCTCTTCGTGGCTGCCCACCAGTGCCGTGCCGGCGCCACCGCGTACCAGACCGACGCCCGCCCACAGGTTGGGGTAGATCTCCAGGTTGTCGCTGGACCCGCTGTTGTGCAGCTCGCGCATCCGGCGCTGGCCCTCGGACTCGCTGGTCGCCAGGCCCTGCTGCACCGCCTGGATGCGCTCGGGGTCCATCCCCTTCAGCAGCCGCTCGGCCTCGGCCCACGCCTGCTCCGAGGTGTCCCGGCTGATGGTGTGCAGCCGGATGCCGAACCGTACGTCGCGGCCCTGCGCGGCGGCCAGCGACCGCACCCAGTCGATCTTCTGCTTCACCTGCTGCGGCGGCTCGCCCCAGGTCAGATACACATCGGTGTACCGCGCGGCCACCTCACCGGCCGCGGGCGAGGAGCCGCCGAAGTAGACCCGCGGCACCGGGTCGGGCAGCCGGTTGAGCTTGGCGCCCTCGACCCGCAGATGCTCGCCGTGGTGGTCGACCGTCTCGCCGTCCCACAGCCGCCGCACGATGTCCAGGAACTCGCCGGTGCGCGCGTACCGCTGGTCCTTGTCGAGGAAGTCGCCGTACGCGCGCTGCTCCGCCGACTCGCCGCCGGTGACGACGTTGAGCAGCAGCCGCCCGTGCGACTGCCGCTGGTAGGTCGCGGCCATCTGCGCCGACAGGGTCGGGCTGATCTGGCCGGGCCGGAAGGCGACGAGGAACTTCAGCCGCTCGGTGACCTGCGTGAGCATCGCCGTGGTCAGCCAGGCGTCCTCGCACCACGCACCCGTGGGCGTCAACGCCCCTACGAAGCCCAGCTGTTCGGCGCTGCGGGCGATCTGCCCGAGGTACTCGACGGAGGCGGGCCGGTCCCCGCCGGCGGTGCCGGGCAGGGCGCCGTGGCCGCCACCGACGATGTGCCGGCTGTCACCGGTCGTGGGCAGGAACCAATGGAACGTCAGAGCAGACATGAGAACTCCGGGAAAGGGCGGCGGGCCACGTTCCGGGCAGGGCACAGCGGCCCGGCGACGTGCGTGACGATGCGCCGCGGAGGAGCGACGCCGATGCGCCGCTAGATGCGGGAAAAGGAGGAGAAGCGCGGCAGCACGGCCCAGGAGAAGGCGGGGTCCGCGGCCGGAAAACGCGTCAGACGCGACAGTTGGCGCTGGTCTGGCGACACAGATCGACGTGGAGGCGTTCCACGAGGAGGTCGGCAGCAGCAGTCATGCCTCGCATTCTGTGCCGTCCGACCTGCTTGGATCAAGCTGCTGAGACGAGTATTTCAGTACGTGAGACGGTCTGCTGCCGGAGCGCACTCAGTGGTCCATTGGCCCGCCCGTGCCGCACCGGACGTGCGGGCCACTGGACCAATGGCACAGCGAATCCGGCCTCTGTTGAGCCAGTGTGCCCTCGGGTGTTCTGATGGTCGTGTCGATGGCGCTGCGGATTCCGCGGCGCCTTTTTCATGCCATGCAGTGCTGGACATGCCACGCAGTGCGGGAACGCAGAAGGGGCGGGGATCTGTGCTCAAGAGGGTGTTCGTTGCTCCGGACCCGGGGCGGCTGCGGTTGCGCAGTGCGCTGCGGGCGGTGCTCGGCATCGGGCTGGCGGTGGCCCTGTGCGGGCTGGCCGGCCATTCGCTGGTCGCGGTCATCTTCGGTGGGCTCGCGGCCCTGCTGGCCCTCTTCACGGTGATGGACCCGACGGTCCGCGGGCAGGCGGTCACCACCGCGCTGTTCCCGGCGGTGGGTTTCCCCGTACTCGCCCTCGCCGCGGTGCTGCACGACTACCCGCAGGCCCGGGACGCGGCCTTTCTCGCCGTGGTCGGCGCCGGGGTGTACGCCCGCCGGTGGGGACCGCGCGGACACTCCCTCGGCGTGCTCGGCTTCATGGCCTTCTTCGCGTCGCAGTTCCTGCACACGGTGACCGGCCAGTTGCCCGAGCTGTACGAAGCGATGCTGCTGTCGCTGCTCGCCTCCTCGGCCGTGCGCTTCGGGCTGTGGTGCTACGAGCGCCGACTGCCGCCGCCCGTCGGCGTACCGCCGCTGAACCTCGGCACCGGGCTCGCCCGGCCGACCACCCGGCAGGCGGTCCAGGCCATGGCCGGCGGTGCCTTCGCGCTCGCTGCGGGGCAGGTGCTCTCGCAGGACCGTTGGTACTGGGCCGTGGGCGCGACGTGGTGGGTCTTCGTGAACACCGCGTCGAGCGGCGAGACGCTGGTACGGAGCTTCCGGCGGGTGCTCGGCACGGTGATCGGGATCGCCGTCGGGCTGGGCGTCGCCGTACCGCTGCACGGCGCGCCGGTGGCCACCGCCGCGCTCGTCGCGGTCTGCGTCTTCGGCATCTTCTACACGGCCGCCGTCTCGTACACCTGGATGATGTTCGCGGTGACGGTGATGGCAGGGCTGCTGTACGGGCTCCTCGGAGTGCTGGACCCGGGGCTGCTCATGCTGCGGGTGACGGAGACGGGCGTGGGGGCGCTCGGCGCGGTACTGGCGGTACTGCTCGTGCTGCCCGTCACCACGCACGCCACGACGGACGCCTGGATCGAGCGCGCGCTGCGGTGCGTGCATGCCTGCACGGCCGAGGCCGCCGCGCGGCTGGCCGGCTCCGCGGCCGCCGACCCCGCGCCGCGGATCGCCGAGCTGGAGCTGCTGCTCGGCAAGGTACGGGTCTCGATCGCCCCGCTGCTCCACCCGCTCAGCCCGCTGCGTGCCCGCAAGGCGCGGGCGCGTCAGGTCGTCGCCCTGCTCGACGACTGCGCCCGCGAGGTCCGCGGCCTGGCCGCCGTCGCCGCCGACCCCGAGGCGTCACACGACGACCGCCTCACCGCGGCGTGCCGACGGGTCGAGGCGGCGGTGGCGGCGCTGACGGCGCCGGAGGGGACGGCATCGGAGCGCATGGTCGGTCAGCAGCGGGAGCGGGTGGTCGCTCAGCCGCGGGAGCGCGTGGCTGCCGCGCCGCGCATTCCGGCCGCGGAACCGGCCCTCGCCCACCTCCACGGCCTGGAAAGAGCCCTCGCCGAACTCGCGGTACCTCTCCGCGTCCCTGGCCGCCCACCGCTGATCGACGCCTGACACCGGCCGCACGGGCGGACACGGCCGGGCTGCTCGGCCGGGTACAGGCGGGCTCCGCGCCGCCGACGGCGGCCCCGGCTGTTAGCGTCGGTGACCGACCGATGCGCGGCGTGCTGAAGAGAAGCGGGGTATGGGTGTGAACGGTGGGAGCCGGAACGGTGCCGGGCGGCGGGCGTACATCGGATCGACGGCCGGCGGCGCCGGCATCGTGACCGCGGAGGTCGACCCGGAGAGCGGGGCCCTGAAGGAACTGCACCGCACCGACGCGGTGACCAACCCCTCCTACCTCGCGGTGTCCGGCGACGGCCGGCTGCTGTACGCGGTGAGCGAGACGCCCGACGGCGCGGCCGCGGCGTTCTCGCTCGCGGGCGACCGCCCGGAACCGCTCGCGCCCCCGGTGCCCGTCCACGGCTCCGCGCCCACCCACCTCACCCCGCACGCCGGGCACCTGCTCACCGCCAACTACCGCTCCGGCAGCGTGAGCGCGCTGCCCCTGCGGGCCGACGGCGCGCCCACCGAGCCCGGCCCCGGCGCTGTACTCCAGCACCACGGCAGCGGCCCGAACCCCGAGCGGCAGACCGGCCCGCACGCGCACGCCGTGGTCGCCGACCCCACGGGACGCTGGGTGCTCAGCGTGGACCTCGGCACCGACTCCGTACGCGTCTGCGACATCGACCCGGGGAGCGGCAAGCTGGTCATGCGCCGCGAGCTCGCGCTGCGCGCCGGCAGCGGCCCGCGCCACCTCCGCTTCCACCCCGGCGGCCGGCTCGCCTACGTCATCAACGAGCTGGACCCGACAGTGACCACCTGCCGCTGGGACGCCGTGCAGGGCGTGCTGACGCCGGTGGGCGAGACCTCCGTACTCCCGGAGGACGGCGTCACACCGACCCTCCCCTCCGAATTCGTGGTCTCCGCCGACGGCCGCTTCGCCTGGGCCGCCAACCGCGGAGACGACAGCATCGCCGTACTGACCCTGGACCAGGACGGCCTGTCCCCGCGCCTCGTCACCACCGTCCCCTCCGGCGGCACCTGGCCCCGCGACCTGGCCCTGCACCCCGAAGGCCGCCACCTCTACGCCGCCAACGAACGCTCCGGCGACGTCACATGGTTCACGATCAACCCGGAAACCGGCGTCCCGGAACGCGCGGGTTCGATCCCGGTACCGTCGGCTTCCTGCGTGGTTTTCGGGAACCTTCCCGTACGCACCGGCCGTTGAACTTTTGAATAAGTTCAGCCAATAGCGGACGCTTGACGGCGAGATCGTCCGAATGGCGGGCGCGGCGGCCGGGAAACCGGCAGTCTGACGGCATGACCGTCGGATTCAGTGGTGAAGTCGCCGAGTACTACGCCCGCTTCCGGCGCGGCTACCGCCCGGAGCTTCTGGACGCGCTGCAGGAAGCCTTCGGCCTGACCGCCGGCGACACCGCGCTCGACCTCGGCTGCGGCACGGGACAGCTGGCCGTGCCGCTCGCCGAGCGGGTCGGCTCCGTACTCGGCATGGACCCCGAACCGGACATGCTGCGGCTGGCCCGCCGGGCCGCCGACGAGGCAGGCGTACGCAACGCCACCTGGGTGCTCGGCGCGGACACCGACGTCCCGGCGCTCGGCACGCTGCTCGGCCGCGGCTCCCTGGCCATGACCGCCATCGGCCAGGCGCTGCACTGGATGGACCACGAGCAGCTCTTCCGCGAACTGCGCCCGCTGCTCCGACCCGGCGGCGGCATCGCCGTGATCGCGAACGGCGTACCGCTCTGGCAGCAGGAGAGTTACTGGTCGGACGCGCTGCGCGGCTACCTGGAGCGGTACTTCGGCACGGTCCTGCAGGCCACCTGCGGCACGGCCGACGAGGATCAGGACCGCTACGCCCGCGCGTTGCACGCGGCGGGCTACGACGGGGTGCGCGAGATCGACCACCGGTACCGCGTGGAGTTGACCTTCGAGGAGCTGGTCGGCGGCGTCTGCTCCGCCGTACCGGCCGGCCGGCTGCCGACCCCCGCCGACCGCCCGCACTTCGCCGCCGGCCTGCGGGCCGCACTCCCGGACGGCCCGTACGCGGAGGAGGTACGGGTACGGGTGCTGGTGGGGCGCACGAGCGGGTGAGGGAATGCGTACGGGGGAGCGATTGAGTGTGGGCGAGCGCGCCCGGATACGGCGATGGGCCGCCCCGCGTGGTGCGGGGCGGCCCATTCAGCGGTTCGGTGCTTCGTCCACCAGGCCGGGTCGCCGGCCACCCGTGGCGGCCGGCGGCGGTTCAGCGGGTCGCGGCGCCCTGTGCCGACTGCAGCGTGATGCCGAGCGATGCCGCGTAGTTGGACAGGACCAGGCGGCCCACCGCCATGTACGCACCCAGCGCCTCCGCGGAGGCGCAGCCCGCCTCGGCCGCGGCCGCCCCCAGCAGCCCGTCGGCGATCTCCGGGCCGATCAGGTACGGGGCCAGCGCCAGCTGCTGCGAGCCCGAGGTCCGCAGCTGCTCGGCCGTACGCGAGATCGCGCCGTCCTCGTCCAGCGCGGCGGCCAGCACCGGCACGGCGAGGCGCGCGGAGAGCAGCATGCCGGTGATGCCGGCGGCCTGCACGGCCTCCTCGCCGCCGACGGTGGCGAGGATGATGCCGTCAGCAGCCGTTGCGACCGTGAAGAGGCGGGCGCGGTCGGCGCGGGCCAGGCCGGCCTCGGACAGCCGTACGTGCAGGCCCTCGGCCAGCAGCGGGTGCGGCCCGAGCACATCGGTGAGCTCGGCGGCGGAGCCGCTGTTCATGATCGCCTGGCGTATACGGCGCAGCAGGGCGTTGTCGGGACCGGCGAGCAGCGGCACGACCACGGCGGCCGGGCTGTCCTTCAGCTCCTTCGCGCCGGCCTCTATGCGGGCCCTGCGCTCGGCGGCGGCGTGCGCGAGCACGGCCTCCAGGGACGGGAACTCCTCGTCACCGCCGTCGACGTACCCGATCCGCGCGTCGAGGCCGGGCAGCTCGGAGCGGGCGATGCTGGACACCTCCTCCGCCAGGCTGCGCGACGCGGCGGTGGGTGCGCCGGGGACGGCCAGGACGAGGGCGGGCGCGCCCTCGGGAGCGACGACCGGCTCGGGTCGGCGGTGGCGTCCGGGCTGGCGCGGACGCGGCATTCGTACAGGCAGGCCGGGTGCGGGCCCAGTGGGGGAACTCATGGCGCCGCATGCTAACGCCTCTTCGGCACCCCGTGCCGAGGGAGGGCACGGTCGGGTGACTTGTGTACCGATTCGTCCCGCGCGTCTTCGTGTGAACAACCCACGACACGCCGTGTGATCTGCGGCGATTTCTTAGGTGGAGGGGTGGGGGAGGTGCGGTTGAACGGATTCCGCTTGTGGGGTGGTGGGGGTGCCGAGGATGCCGGGGAGTGGCTGCCGGGGCGATCGGTGGGTGTGTTCGCGACTGTTAATGCGGTGACGGTGAGAGGGCTCGTCCGCGTGCTCACCCCGCGACGTGCAGCAGCCGCTCGTCCGTGGGCAGCCGCAGCGCGTCCCGCGCCACCGCAGCGGCGATCAGGAGCGCGCCGTCCAGCGGATCGCCGTCCGCCGCGCGGAGGCGTACGCCGGGCAGCCGCACCGCGAGTGCCGACCGCAACGGCTCCAGCAGTGGTTCGCCCATCTTGAAGAGGCCGCCGGTGTACGCGACGTTCAGGCCGGTGGTGGGCGCGGTCGGCGGCGGGCAGACCGCGGCCGCGGCGTCGGCGATGTGCTGGGCGGCCTCGTCGAGTATCGCGGCGGCGAACTTGTCCTCGGCGGCGCAGTGCGCGACCTCGGGCGCGAAGGAGGCCAGTACGGCGGGCCGGTCCGCGCGCGGGTACAGCTTGCCGGGCAGGCCCGTGACCGGCCCGAACACCGCTTCCGCGCGGGCCAGCAGCGCCGCCGAACCGCCGGGCCTGCCGTCGTACGCGCGCATCGCCGCCTCCAGCCCTGCACGGCCGATCCAGGCGCCGCTGCCGCAGTCGCCCAGCAGGTGACCCCAGCCGTCGGCGCGGCGCCAGCCGGTCGCCGCGGTGAGGTCCGTACCCATCGCGACCATGCCCGTGCCGGCCGCGACCACGGCTCCGGGGCGCTGGCCGAGCGCGCCCGCGTACGCGGTGACCGCGTCGGCCGCGAGGGCCAGCCGGTCCGTGCCGAGCGCGCGGGACAGCGCGGCCGGCAGTGCGGCGCGCAGGCCGTCGCCGAGCGTGGCCATACCGGCCGCGCCCACGCACACCGCGGCGCACCGCCCGTCGCCGCCGGCCTCGCGCAGCAGCGAGCCGGCCGCCGGGAGGAGCCGGGCGAGCAGGTCGTCCGCGTCGATGCCGTCCGGCCCCGTACGCACCGACTCCCGGAAGACGACCGTACGCAGCCGCCGCACCGGGGCCGGAGCCCCTACGGCTGCGGCGTCACTCCCGTCTGCGTTCCCGTACGCGTCGCCGACCGCGATCCGCAGGCCCGAGCCGCCCGAATCGACGCCGAGTACCGGTACGGGGCCCGGCGCCGGTGTGGTCTCACCCAAAGCCGCGGGCGTCCTGCTTGAGGGCGGTGTCGACGGTCAGCGCCGTGGCGACCACCAGGCTCAGCAGCGGGTCGGGCAGCTGCTGGTGGATCTGCAGGACGTAGTTGTCCGCCGTGGTGAACATCGTCTTGGCGAGGCCCTCCCACGTCTTGGTGATCCGGGCGATCTCCTGGTCGGCGTGGTCGACGATGGCGAAGTTCCAGGCGCGCCAGTTCTCCGCCTTGATCGCGCCGATCTGCTGGCCGTTGACCACCAGCGCGAAGTTGATCTTCCCGATGGCGTTCTGCTGCACGATCTCGCCGACCGGCTGCCCGTCCGGGCGCTCCACCAGCACCTTGGACTTGATGAACTTGGCCGGCCGCGTCAGCACCAGCTGCGGCTGCCCGTACGCGTCGCGGATCTCCAGCTTGTGGGTCATGTACTGGTCGAGGCTGGAGACCAGTCGCAGCACCTTCTTGGCCGTGCTCTGGCCGACCTGCACGACCGAGCCGATGGTGTTGCCGTTCTGGTCGAAGACGCTGTACTCGTTCGTCATCTCGATCAGCTTGGCCTTCTGGTTCACGACCAGAACGGGTTCGCTGAACAGCGAACCGCCACCGGGACCGGCCGGTCCGCCCGGCGCGGCGCCGCCCGGCGCGACGCCGGGCTGCTGGGGGTAGCCGTATCCCTGCGGCTGCCCGCCCGGCATCGGCTGCGCGCCCGGCTGCGGCTGCCCACCCGGGAACGGCGCCTGCGCGACCGGCTGGGGCTGCTGCTGCGGCTGGGCGTACGGCTGCTGAGGCGCGCCCTGCCCGTACGGCTGCTGCGGCGCATGCGGAGGTGCTCCCTGCGCATACGGCTGAGGCTGGGGCTGCGCCTGCGGCATCGGCTGCCCGCCGGGCGCCTGCCCCTGCTGGTGCTGAGGCTGCTGGTGCTGCGGCTGGCCGGGTGCCTGCTGGGGAGTCTGGCCGTACTGCGGTGCCTGGTCCTGCGCCTGCTCGTGCGGTGCCTGGCCGTGCTGCTGCGCCTGGCCCTGGGCCTGCTGCTGGGCCTGGCCCTGTCCCGGTCCGCCCGGGTGGGTGTGTTCGGTCCACCGGGCGCCGTCCCACCAGCGCAGTTGGTCAGGCGTGCCCTGCGGGTCGGCGTACCAGCCCGCCGGCACGTTCGAGTTCGTGGTCATGCGGGCACACTATCCCCCCAGCTCAGCACGCCTGCCAAGGCACCGCTCCAGGTCGGCCACCGGGCCGTACGGCCAGGGCAGCCGCGGTCAGGGCAACTGCCAGGACACCGGCTGCGCGCCCTGCCGGACCAGCAGATCGTTGACCCGGCTGAACGGCCGCGAGCCGAAGAAACCCCGGTCGGCGGACATCGGCGAGGGATGCGCCGACTCGACCGACGGCACCTGTCCGAGGAGCGGGCGCAGATTGCGCGCGTCCCGCCCCCACAGCACGGCCACCAGCGGCCGCTCGCGCGCGGCCAGCGCACGGATCGCCTGCTCGGTGACCTCTTCCCAGCCCTTGCCGCGGTGCGCGGCGGGCTTGCGCGGCGCCGTCGTCAGGGCACGGTTGAGCAGCAGCACGCCCTGCCGGGTCCACGGCGTGAGGTCACCGTTGGCCGGCCGCGGCAGCCCGAGGTCGGAGTGCAGCTCGCGGAAGATGTTCTCCAGGCTGCCCGGGAGCGGGCGCACCTCCGGCGCCACCGAGAAGCTGAGCCCGACGGCATGCCCCGGCGTGGGGTAGGGATCCTGCCCGACGATGAGCACCCGCACGTCGTCGAAGGGCTGTTGGAAGGCGCGCAGCACATTGCTGCCGGCCGGGAGGTACGTCCGTCCCGCGGCGATCTCGGCGCGCAGGAAGTCGCCCATCGCGGCGATCCGTCCGGCAACGGGCTCAAGTGCCTTCGCCCAGCCCGGTTCAACGATTTCATGGAGAGGTCGTGCAGCCACGGCGTCACCCTACTGGCCGCCCGGTGGTCCGTATCAACCCGTGCCCCCTTCCCCCCGGTCATCTTCGCGCTCCTCCGGTCAGGTCCGTATTCCTTCGGTCAACTGCGTCAACTCCGTCCTATGTCAGCACCGCCGCCCGTACGCACAGCACGTCCGGCAGGTGGGCGGCGAGCTGTTGCCAGCTGTCGCCGTCGTCCGCGCTGGCGAACACCTCGCCGTTGCGATTGCCGAAGTACACGCCCGCCGGGTCCGCGTCGTCCACGCGCAGCGCGTCGCGCAGCACCGTGCCGTAGTGGTCCTCCTGCGGCAGCCCCTCGCTCAGCGGCTCCCAGCTCGCGCCCGCGTCGGAGGTCCGGAACACCCGGCAGCGGTGCTCGGCCGGGACCCGGTCCATGTCCGCGGTGATCGGGAAGACATACGCCACATCGCCGCGGTGCGGGTGCGCGGCGACCGCGAAGCCGAAGTCCGACGGCAGCCCCGACCCGATGTCCGTCCACGTCGCGCCCGCGTCGTCGCTGCGGTACACACCCCAGTGGTTCTGCAGATAGAGGCGATCGCGGTTGACCGAATCCTGCGCGATCTTGTGCACACACTGGCCGAATTCCGGGTCGGGGTCGGGCAGGAACACCGCCTTCACGCCCGCGTTGGACGGCGCCCAGCTCGCTCCGCCGTCCAGGGAGCGGAACACCCCGGCCGCGGACACGGCGACCGTCACCGCGTCGGCGGTGCGCGGGTCGGTGATCACCGTGTGCACCGCGAGGCCGCCGCCGCCCGGCTCCCACTGCTCGCGCGAGGGGTGCTCCCACAGCGGCCGCACCAGCTCGAACGACTCGCCGCCGTCCTCGGACCGGAACAGTGCCCCCGGCTCCGTGCCGGCATAGACCACGTCGGGCTCCGCCGGGCCCGCGGGCTGGAGCTGCCACACCCGCTCCAGCGAACTCCCCGTATATTCCGGGTACTTGACCGCCGGGCGCGCGGGCTCCACCCAGCTCTCGCCGAGATCGTCCGAGTGGAAGACCGAAGGGCCCCAGTGCGCGCTGTCCGCGCCGACCAGCAGCCGCGGTGTGGCGCGGCGGGTGTCGATACCGACCGAGTAGACCGCCTGGGCCGGGAAGTGGGGTTGGCTCAGCTCCCACCTGCCCCGCCGTCGCCGGCCGAGGAAAAGGCCCTTCCGGGTCCCTACCGCGAGCAGGACATCAGCCGGGTGGGTCGTCATGTCAATGCACCTCCGAACGCCGTTGTTCCAGGTACGAGTCAGTCTGCACCCGACCACTGACAACGGCCCTCGGAAGCAGCGTCCGCGCAGGTCAGCCGGGGTGTGTCAGGTCGTGTAGTCCGCGTTGACGCGGATGTAGCCCTCGGTCAGGTCGCAGCCGTAGACCGTAGCGGCGGCGTCGCCGAGGCCCAGCCCGATCGCGATGTCGACCTCGTCCCGCCGCATGGTCTCGGCCAGCTTTTCGAGGGTGTCGGCCGCGGGCTCCTCCGGGTACACCTCGGTCTCGCCGAACCGTACGGTCACCTTCGCCGGTTCGATGTCCGTGTCCTCGGTGTTCTTGCCGATGGCCATGACGACCCGGCCCCAGTTCGGGTCGGCGCCGTGCACGGCCGTCTTGACCAGCGGAGAGTTCACCACACTCTTGGCCACCCGCTTGGCCTGCGCATAGTCGGCGGCCTGCGCCACCGTGACGCGCAGCAGCTTGCTCGCGCCCTCCCCGTCGCTCGCCAGCTGCTGAGTGAGGTCCAGGCACACCTCGGCGAGTGCCGCCGAGAACTCGGCCGGGTCGACCGGCCCCGCCGCCCCATTGGCGAGCGCGGCCACGGTGTCCGAGGTGGAGGTGTCGGTGTCCACGCTCAGGCAGTTGAAGGTCTTGTCCACGGCGCCGCGCAGTGCGGTGTCCAGTGCGGCGGGGGAGAGCTCCGCGTCGGTGAACACGTACGCCAGCATCGTGGCCATATTCGGCTCCAGCATGCCGACGCCCTTGGCGACGCCGACGATGCGGGCCCGGCCGACGCGCCGGGTACTGGTCTTCGGGCGGGTGTCCGTGGTCATCATCGCCCGCGCCACATCGAGGGGCTCCGCCTCGAAGGCCGCCGTGCCGCGCTCCGCCGTCGCCTCCAGATGCGCGCGGATGGTGTCCATCGGGAGCGGCCGTCCGATCACCCCGGTGGACCCGATGAGTACGGCGTCGGTCGGGACGCCCAGTATCGCGGCGACCCGGCCGACCACCTCGGCCGCGTTCTCCTCGCCCTGCCGGCCGGTGGCCACGTTGGCGTTCTGCGCCAGGGTGGTGACGGCGCGCAGGTGCCCGCCGGCGGCGTGCGCCCGACTGAGTACCACCGCGGGGCCCGCGAAGCGGCTACGGGTGAACATCGCGGCGCTGACCGACGGCCGGTCCGACGCCACGATCGAGATGTCGTCCCCGTGCGCCCGCAGGCCCCCGTTCCCGGTGTACGCCCGGAAGCCCACGGGCCAGGTGAGCTCGCCCGCATCCGCAGCTGACTGTGAATCAATATGTGTCATGCGGAATATGGTTGCGGGCGAGCGTCCTGGAGTCCAGCTATTTTCTTGTACGGCGCTGCATGGCTATGCGTCGCTCAGTCAGTACGCGTTACTCGCCCAGCACCCGCCCCAGCGCCTCGATCGCCGACGACAGTTCGTCCTCCGTGATGGTCAGCGGCGGGGCCAGCCGCACGGTGGAGCCGTGGGTGTCCTTGACCAGGACGCCCTCCCGCATGAGGCGCTCGCTGATCTCGCGGCCCGTGCCCAGCGCGGGGTCGACGTCGACACCCGCCCACAGGCCGCGGGCCCGGAAGCCGGTGACGCCCTTGCCGACCAGGCCGTCGAGCCCGGTGCGCAGTACTTCGCCCAGCTCGGCGGCCCGGCGCTGGTACTCGCCGGTCGCCAGGAGGTCGATGACGGCCGAACCGACCGCGGCGGCCAGCGGGTTGCCGCCGAAGGTGGAGCCGTGCTCGCCCGGGTGCAGCACCTCCAGTACGTCCCGGCGGGCCACGACGGCGGAGACCGGGACGATGCCGCCGCCGAGCGCCTTGCCGAGCAGGAGTACGTCCGGGACGACGGACTCGTGCTCGACGGCCAGCGTGCGGCCCGTGCGCCCGAGCCCGGACTGGATCTCGTCGGCGATGAACAGGCAGCCGGCCCGCCGGGTCAGCTCACGGACGCCGGTGAGGTAGCCGTCGTCCGGGATGAGGACGCCGGCCTCGCCCTGGATCGGCTCGATGAGCACGGCCGCCGTGGTCTCGTCGATGGCGGCTTCGATGGCGGCGAGGTCGTTGTACGGGACGACGCGGAAGCCGGGCGTGTAGGGGCCGTAACCGGCGCGCGCCACGGGGTCGGTGGAGAAGCTGACGAGCGTGGTCGTGCGGCCGTGGAAGTTGTCGGCGGCGACGACGATCGTGGCCTGGTCCGGGGCCACGCCCTTGACGTCGTACGCCCACTTGCGGGCGACCTTGATGCCGCTCTCGACGGCCTCGGCGCCGGTGTTCATCGGCAGGACCATGTCCATGCCGGTGAGCGCGGCCAGGCCTTCGGCGAAGCCGGCGAGCCGGTCGTTGTGGAAGGCGCGCGAGGTCAGGGTGACCTGGTCGAGCTGGCGGTGCGCGGCCTCGACGAGCGCCGGATGGCGGTGGCCGAAGTTCAGCGCCGAGTAGCCGGCGAGCATGTCGAGGTACCGGCGGCCCTCGACGTCCTCGACCCACACGCCCTCGGCGCGCGCCACGACCACCGGGAGCGGGTGGTAGTTGTGCGCGAGGACGGGCTCTTCCGCGCGGATCAGCTCCGCCGAGGAGCGGGCGTCCGGTGCGGGGGGCTGCGGCGCGGGGCCGGCCGCGGCGGCGGAGAAGCGGGTGGGCGCGGTCATGAGCGGACCTCCTGGGTGCAGCACTTGATGCCGCCGCCGGCCTTGTGGAATTCCGACAGGTCGACGGGGACAGGAACGTAACCGTGACGGGCGAGTTGTTCAACGATCCCCTCAGCCTGCGGGGCAACGAAGACGTGACACCCGTCGGAGACGGAATTGAGTCCGAACGCCATCGCGTCCTCCCGGGTGGCGAGCACCGCGTCCGGGAACAGCCGCCGCAGCACCTCACGGCTGCCGGGCGAGAAGGCGTCCGGGTAGTACGCGATGTTGGTGTCGTCGAGGGGGAAGAGGGCGGTGTCGAGGTGGTAGAAGTACGGGTCCACGAGCTGCAGGCCGATCGTCGGCACGCCGAGGAACTCCTGCACCTCCCGGTGCGCCTCCCGCGTCGTGCGGAAGCCCGTACCGGCCAGGACGTAGCCGCCGACCGGCACGAGGTCGCCCTCGCCCTCGCAGACCGCCTCCGGCACATGCACGTCGAACCCGGCCGCCCGGAACCACTTCTCGTACGCCACGGACTCCGGGCGGCGCTGCGGCGCATGGAAGCGCGCACCGAACACGCGTCCCCCCAGGACGAGCGCCGAGTTCGCCGCGAACACCATGTCCGGCAGCCCGGCCACGGGCGGCACGGTCTCCACCGTGTGGCCGTGGTCGCGGTACGCCTGGACCAGCGTCGCCCACTGCCGCTGGGCCAGTTCGGTGTCGACCGGCGCGCCGTCGCGCATCCAGGGGTTGATGGCGTACTGCACATCGAAGTACCGAGGCTCGCAGAGCAAGAAGCGGCGCGGGCGCGGCACACGGGGCGGGCGCACAAGTACCGCCGCCTCGCTGACGGGCTCGTGTACTGATACGGGCGCGGGTACGGACAGGGGTTCGGGCACGGCGGGGTCCTCCGATCCGCGGACGGGCAGGGGGCGTCACCCGAGTGACACGGGGTCACTGGGAGGTGACGCAGGGATGCCCTCAACGGTAGGAAGCCGCGGCTGTGCCGGACAAGGCCGGAACGCTGCGCACCGGCGCAGCGAACGTGCGTAGAGAGCCCGGTCGGCGCAGGGTTGCTGCGTCGCAGGATCAGAAGGTGCCGGTGTTCCCCGCGGGGCGGGCGGAGTCCGCGGGGGAGTCGGGGCCGTAGCCCTGTACCGCGGACGAGCCGGCGCCGGCCTCCGGGCTGTCCGGGATCAGGTGCGAGAGGACCATGTAACTGATCGTCTTGCGGATGAAGGACTCGGTGCGGATGCGTTCCAGCACCTCTTCGAAGTGCTCCACGTCGGTCGCGCGGACGTGCAGCAGCGCGTCGGCGCCGCCGGAGACCGTCATGGCGGCGGTGATCTCCGGGTACTTGCGGACGACCTCGGCGATGCGCCGGGGCGGGGCCGCGCCGTCGCAGTACACCTCGATGTACGCCTCGGTGCGCCAGCCGAGCGCGGACGGGCGGACCGTGGCGGTGAAGCCGGTGATCACGCCGGTCTCGCGCATCCGGTCCACCCGGCGCTTGACCGCGGTGGCCGACAGGCCGATGGCCGAGCCGATCTCGGCGAAGCTGGTCCTGGCGTTCGCGGTCAGCGCCGCGATGATCTTGCGGTCCAACTCGTCGAGCGGGCCGGATGCATGGGGCATGGCGGGTGGTTCCTCCGTCGCTGGGCCGGGCCGTACGGCCGCTGGGGGTCCCCTGCTGGGCGCAGTGACCACGCGGATCGTAATCGCGCGCAGCAGCACGGACCACGCGGATCGTATGCGCCGCACGGATGCCGCGCGCCCACTCCGGTACGCAGTCTGCGCGTCCCGCACCGTTCCACGCCTCGTTACCTCGCGTTCCCCGCATCCCGTACTACATCCTGTAGGGTTTCGACCGTGACCCTACAGGTTGTCGGATCAGCTGCCGGAGGAGCGCGCCATGCACGACCCGTCCGACCACATCGCCCCCGCGCACGCCGAAGTGGCCGAGATCTGGCCCCGCGACGGCCGGATCCGGGTCCTCGGGCACGTCGTGGGCGCGGCCTCGGGCGCGGGCACGCTGGTCGCCCGGGTGCGCGACGCGGCCGGTACGGAACTGCGGCTGGCGGCGAAGGGACGGGGCAGTCGCTTCGAGGTGTCCGTACCGCTGGACGCGCTCGCCTCCGCCACTCCGGAAGGCGACCGGGTCTGGGACCTGTATCTGGTGCCGGACGGCTGTGACGACGCGCTCCGGCTGGGGCGGCACCTGGACGACGTGCCCGGCAAGAAGAAGATCTTCACGTACCCGGCCCAGCGCGTCGGCGGCCTGCGGATCGAGCCGTACTACACCGTCCAGGACAACCTCTCGATCACCTGCCGACGCATCGCCCGCCAACGGGAGGAATCCCGGTGAAGATCCGCTTCCTGCTGCTCAACGCCTACGCGGTCGGCGGCACCGTCCGCACGGTCGTCAACCAGGCGAACGCCCTCGCCGAGGCCGGACACGACGTCGAGATCGTGAGCGTCCACCGGCACCGCGCCGAGCCCCGCTTCGCGCTGCACCCGAAAGTACGGCTGCGCGCCCTGGTCGACGACACGCGTCCGCCGTCCCGCTGGACGAGCCCGCTGACGTACCAGCGGCAGCACCGCCCCAGCCGCCTCGTCCCCGAGACCGAGGTCCGCTTCGACCGGTTCAGCCGCCTCACCGACCGGCGCGTCGTGCGCTACCTGCGCTCGCTGCACGACGGCGTACTCATCACCACCCGGCCCGCCCTGAACCTCCTCTCCGCCCGCTTCACGCCCACGTCCGTCGTCCGGGTCGGCCAGGAACACCTGCACTACTCCCACCACAAGCCGGAGCTCGCCCGGGAGATCGGGCGCTGGTACCGGCGGCTGGACGCGGTGACCGTACTGACCGCGGCCGACGAGGACGCCTATCTGCGGCGGCTCGGTGACAGTGGCGTCCGCGTCGAGTGCGTCCCCAACCCGCTCTCCGAGGACACACCGGAGCGTGCCGGCCTCGACCGGCCGCTCGTCGTCTCCGCCGGCCGGCTCGTCAAGGGAAAGGGCTTCGCGACCCTCATCAAGGCGTTCGAGCCCATCGCCCGCACACACCCCGAATGGCAGCTGCGCATCTACGGAGCGGGACCGGAACGCGACCGCCTGCGGGCGCTGATCCACGACCGGCACCTCTACAACCACGTCTACCTGATGGGCGCCACGCAGGAGTTCGACCGGGAACTGGCCAAGGCATCCGTCTTCGCCCTCGCCTCCCGGCGCGAAGGATTCGGCATGGTGCTGGCCGAGGCGATGAGCCACGGCATCCCGCCGGTCAGCTTCGACTGCCCGCACGGCCCCCGCGAGATCATCACCGACGGCGAGGACGGCGTGCTCGTACCGCTGGGGGACACCCGGGGGCTGACCGCGGCGCTCACCCGCCTCGTCGAGGACGACGCGCTGCGCAAGAAGCTCGGCGGGCACGCCGTCGAGTCCGCCCGCCGCTACACCCCGGCCCGCGTCCGCGCCCGCTGGGAGGCGCTCCTCACGGTCCTCCTTGAGCAGAAGGCGCAGGAGACGCAGAAGGTGCGGAGGGAGGCGTGAGGCCGGGGAGGCCAGTAGGTGCCAGTGCGCCCTACGAGCTGTAGGGTGTGGTCATGGTAGGCAGAAACCCTCGTGTCAGAGGGGAACGACGCAGCGCCGGCACGCTGGAGAGCGAGGTCCTGGCCGCCCTGTGGGCGACCGAGGCGCCGCTGACCCCGGCCGAGGTGCACGCCGCGATCGGCGGCGACCTCGCGTACAACACCATCCACACGATCCTGAAGCGGCTGCACGACAAGGCGCTGGTCGTACGGGACGCGGAGGGCCGGCGCGGCGCCTACCGGCCGGCCAAGAACGCCGCCGAGCTGACGGCCGAGGTCATGCACCAGGCGCTGGACAAGGGGCCCGACCCGATCGCGGCCCTCCAGCAGTTCGTCACCGGGCTCAGCAGCGAGGAGGAGGCCGCGCTGCGGAAGTTCCTGGCGGAGGACCGCGGCCGCTGAGGCGCTCACCGGACGAAGCGCGCCGGCCAGGTGATCTTGTACAGCAGGTACTCCAGTGGCCCGCGCCGGAACAGCCGCTTCCATACGTAGGCCAGCGCCAGCACGCCCACAACGAAGCCGAGCAGCACCCACGGCTCACTGGCGTCCGACATGTCCTCCGTGCCCAGCGCCCAGATGGCCACGATGTGCAGCACATAGGCGGACAGGGACATCGCGCCGACCGCGATGACCGGTGCGACCGCCCGCCGGAAGCGCGGCAGCCGGTCCAGCGCGATCGTGCACCCGGCCACCACGAGGAGGGCGACGCCGGTGTTGCCCAGTACCGACGGAGTCGTCTGGCTGTGCGGCGCGGCCACCAGCAGCCATTCGCGGAAGAGGTGGGTGGGGTCGCCGACCGTGTCGGACCACCAGGCGGAGCCCGGCGCGTCGCCGTCCGAGCCCGCGGCGACGGCGGCGTACGCGTTCGGGACCAGGTGCAGGGCCAGCCAGGAGCCCCCGTAACCGAGCACCGCCAGCCCGGCACCGGTGCAGGCGAGCCGGGTGCGGACCACCGCCCGGGTGAGGTCGAGCCGCGCCACCGCCATGCCCGCGATCAGGAACGGGATCCAGGTGAGCACCGGATAGGCGCCGGTGAACATCAGGTCCATCACGCCGTCCGTGTCGCCGAGCCCGGCCAGCGGGTCGTGGGCGATCACCGTGTCGCCCCAACTCCCTTGATCCAGCCAGACCTTGACCAGAAAGAGATCCTGGGGAAGTACCAACGCGGTTGCCGCGGCGATGAAGGTGAGGACCCCGGCCTTGAGGCGGTGCAGGGGGAGGGCCACGACGAACGCCAGCGCGTAGTAGGCGAGGATCACATCGATCGAGGTGTCCAGCGCGGTCAGTGCCATGCCCAGCGCCAGCAGGACGACGGCGCGGATCAGTACCCGTACGACCGCCTGCCGGCCCGCGCGCCCGGTACGGGGCTCCGGGCGGCCGGTGATGAGCACGATCGAGAAGCCGGCGAGCAGCGCGAAGAGGGCGGAGGACCGGCCGCGCGCGAGCTCCATGAGAAAGCCCACGGGGCCGCCGTCCGACGGATCGGGACCCACGTGGGCGGCGAACATGCCCAGTACCGCGAGGCCACGGGCGAGATCGATGCCGATCAGCCGAGACGTACTGGCAGATGCGCGCCCCGCCGAACCGGCCGGTGCTGACGGTTGGTCAGGTGTGGTGAGGGTGGCGGGCCGGTCGCCCGGTGACACTTTCCGTGCCGCGGTCCCGGCGCGCGTCGGCAGGGGCACGCCGCGTGCCCTGGGTAAGTTCTGCGACATACGCCCAAAGATGCCTGTCCCCTCCGCAAGAGAACACGGTTCACGGCAATTTGGTGACGCATCCGTCACTGCGGCGGTATCGTGCTGCGCCCTCCGGTGTCCGAGTGCACTCCTGGGAACGCAGGACGCTCCATGAGCACGCCCGGCGTACACGTGCCGCGTCTGCCGGCCGGTATCCGCCCTCCTGCCCGCCCCGCCCGGTTGGTGCGGAACCCGTGCGGATAGGCTGTTTCAACAGTTGTTGATTTGTTGTTGATTTTGCCGAGTCCCAGCTGCGTGTGCCCTGCGACGGCCGCGCGGCATCCGAGGGAGCGAAGCGTCATGCGCATCCTGTTCACCGCCCAGGCCATCTACTCGCACCTCGCACCGCTGGTGCTGCCGGCGGCCGAGAGCGCCCGGCAGGCGGGCCACGAGGTGGCCGTCGCCACCGGGAACGCCGTCGCGGAGCACATCGAGAAGCGCGGGCTGACCGCGCTGCGGCTGCCGAACGTCCAGGGGATGGCGGAGGTGATGCAGCGCGGCGATGTCCGCCCGCCCGCGGCGATGGATCAACTGGGCTCCGTCACCATCGAGTTGGAGCCGGAGTTCTTCGCCACCGCCTTCGCCGGGCACCTGGCAGGCCCCTCGGCGCACGACCTCATCGATGTGGCCCGGGACTGGCGCCCCGACCTGATCCTGCACGAGTCCACCGAGTTCGGCGGCTACCTGGCGGGCGAACGGCTCGGCATCCCGCACGGCGCGCTGGACATCGCCCCGCTCGCGCCGTACGACCACCCGGCCGTCACCGAAGCGCTCAACAAGCACCGCGCCGAGCTGGGCCTCGCCCCGATCACCGACCCCTGGCACGTCTTCCGCGCCTTCCGTGCCGGTGTCGTACCGGAGGAGTTCTACCCCGAGGCGAGCCGCCTGCCGAACGCCCACTACTACCGCCTGCCGACCCCCGCCGACGAGGCGCCCCTCGACCCCGAGATCGCCCGGCTCCCCGCCGACCGCCCGCTCGTCCTCGCCACGCTGGGCTCGAACGCCACGAACTTCCCCGGCGGCGGAGTCCTGCCCCTCCTCGACACCATCATCGAGACGCTCGGGGATCTGCCGGTCACCGGTGTTGTCGCGATCGGCGCGGGCACCGATCCCCGCGAGTGGCAGGGCGCCCGCGCGGACAACGTCCACCTCACCTCGTTCGTCCAGCAGGAACTGCTCCTGCGGTCCAGCGACGCCTTCATCACCCACGCCGGCTTCAACGGGACCCGGGAAGCGCTGGCGGCGGGCGTCCCCATGGTCGCCGTACCGCTCTTCGCCGAGCAGTCGGGCAACGCCGCCCGGCTGCAGGAGATCGGCGCCGGCCGCCGGATCGACGTCCAGGACGTCACCCGCGCGTCGCTCACCGCGGCCGTACGCGCCGTACTGGAGGACCGCGGCTACCGCTCCCGCGCCCAGTCCCTGCAGCGCCGCTCCCACGCGCTCCCGGGCCTTTCCCACCTCGCGGCGGACGCGGCGGCGGCGACGGGCGCGTAGCCCGGGGCCTGACTGCTCGATGCCCGACCGGCTCGTACCGTGGGGACATGATCGTTCGTCATGGGACGGGCCGGCGCCCGGGGTATCCGGCAGCAGCGGCGGTGTTCGCCGTGGGCATGGCGGGCACCACGCTCCCCACCCCGCTGTACGGCCTCTACCGCGAAGAGCTGGGCTTCTCCGAGCTGATGGTGACGGTGGTCTTCGCCGTCTACGCACTCGGCGTCATCGCCGTACTGCTGCTCGCGGGCAACTACTCCGACCGGGTCGGCCGCCGCCCCGTGCTCCTCGCGGCGCTGGCCTTCTCGGCGCTCAGTGCGGTGTGCTTCGTGGCGGACTTCCTGTCCGGTTTCACGTCCGGGGGCGGGCTGCCGTTCCTCTTCGCCGGCCGGCTGCTCTCCGGCTTCTCGGCCGGTCTCTTCAGCGGCGCGGCCACCGCGGCGGTACTGGAACTGGCGCCGCCCGAACGGAAGTCGCGCGCCGGTTTCGCCGCGGCCGCCGCCAACATGGGCGGCCTCGGCTGCGGCCCGCTGCTCGCCGGGCTCCTGGCCCAGTACGCCCCCTGGCCACTCGCCCTGCCCTATCTGACGCACCTCGCACTCCTCGCGGTGGCGTGCGTACTGGTCCTCCTTCTGCCGGAGACCGTCGACCATCCGGAGCGGCGGCCGGGCCTCCGGCCGCAAGGCATGGTCGTACCTCCGGAAGTACGCGGCGTGTTCGCGCCCTCGGCCCTGGCCGCCTTCGCCGGCTTCTCGCTCCTCGGCCTCTTCACCGCGGTGGCACCGGCCTTCGTGTCCCAGACCCTCGGCGTGGCCAACCTGGCCGTCTCGGGCGCCGTCGTCTTCTCCGTCTTCCTGGGCTCGACGGCAGGCCAGTCGCTCACCGAAAAACTCGGCGCGCGCCGGGCACTCCCGGTCGGCTGCCTCGTCCTCGTGGTGGGCCTCGCCCTCGTCGCGACGTCCCTCGCCGCCGAGTCCCTGCCGGCACTGATCACCGGTGCCCTGTGCGGCGGCCTCGGCCAGGGCCTCGCCTTCCGCGCGGCCCTGACGTCTGTCGCGGCCGCCGCCCCCACCGAGCACCGCGGCGGCACGATCTCCACCTTCTTCGTCGTCGCCTACACCGGAATCTCCCTCCCGGTCGTCGGCGTCGGCGCCCTCACCGTCGCCCTCGGCCTCCGCACCGCGGGCCTCACCTTCACCACCTGCGTCGCCGTCCTGGCCGCCGGCACGGCCCTCCACTTGCTGCGCCGCTCCCGACACGACTGATCTGCCTCCTACGCGCGGGGCCTCCCACGCGCGGGCCAACATGCTGGGCCGAGTGCAGCAAGGCAGGTGTCCCGGGCCGTGCGGGCGGAGATCTCCCACCAGCGGAGAGGTCGGGGAAGGGCACGGTACGGGAAGGGTGCGGCATGTCCGGAACACAGCAAGAGGACGCGGCACCGGCCGACAGCGAACCGCGCCCGCGGTGGACGCACACGGCGAAGGTGATCGTCAGCAGCCTCTGGTTCCCGGCGCTGTTCTTCCTCGGCTTCCTCTTCTGCTATCTCCTCGCCTTTCACAACCCCACCCCGCACGACATCCGGGTGGCCGTTCCCGCCCAGGCGGCGACCAAGGTGCAGCAGACGCTCGACAAAGCCGTCCCGGGCGGGTTCGAGGTAAAGCCCGTATCCGGCGGTGACGCCGCCCTCCGCAGCGCTGTACGGGAACGCCGTGCCGCCGGCGCCTATCTCCCGGATCCGGACCGTCCCGCGCTCTACACCGCCAAGGCCGGCGGCTTCGAGATCGAGGCCGTACTGCAGCAGGTCTTCACGCCGATCGCCGAGCGGGGCGGCGCCCGGCTCAAGCAGATCGAACTCGCACCCACCGCGCCCAAGGACGCGATGGGAACCAGCCTCTTCTACCTCTGCCTCGGGCTCACCATCCCCTCGTACATCATGGTGATGATGATGCTGCGGGCCACCGGCCTCAGCCGCTGGAAGAAGGTCGTCACCTTCGTCGTCTCCGGCGCCGTGATGGCCGTGGCCGCCTTCTACATCGCGCTCGCGATGGACTGCATCGTGGACCGGCCGATCTGCCTGCTCTACATGTTCATGCTGACCCAGGCGGTCGCGCTGACCTGCTACGGGCTGGTGCCGTTCGTGCGGCAGTTCTTCCCCGGCGTGGCCATCGTCATCTTCGTGCTGCTGTCCATGCCGGCCAGCGACGGGGCGATCCCGGTCGCGATGGTGCCGGCATTCTTCCGCTGGCTGCATCCGTACATGCCGCTGGGCAACTTGGTCGACGCGCTGCGCAACGAGATGTACTTCGGCGGCGCGCAGCTTTTCCGCCCGCTGCTGGCGCTGAGCATCTGGATCGCCGTCGGCATCGTGCTCATCTGCGTCGGGTTCTTGTGGGAACGGCACCGGGTGAATGTGGCGCGGTCCGGCGGGGACGACGAACTCACCGCCTCCGAACTGGAGGAATCGGTCGAGGACCCGACCTTCGAGATGCCGCACCCGATGCCGGTACGCGCCGCCACCCACTACATCGGGGCCTCCGAGCCGTTGCTGGCCGGCCGCATCCGGGACACCCAGTCGCAACCGCTGCACGGTGTACTGATCACCGTGACCACCACCGACGGACGGCAGCTGACGCGTACCCGGACCGACGAGCACGGCGAGTACAGGCTGACCGGGCTCCCGGAGGGCTTCGTCAACGTCATCGCCGGCGGGCCGCGCCGCATCCCGTCCATCAAGCGGGTCTACATCAAGTACGGGAACCTCGCCCATCAGGACTTCGTGCTGCGCCCTCGGCCGCAGGACCCGGCAACGTAAGGGATCAGTAAAGACTTCCCGTCGTACGATGTCCTTCGGAATACCCACCCGAGCGGGCAAGTTCGTACTCGGCGAGCCCGCTACTCTTCCCGCTTCCGGAGGTCCCAGGTAATGCCCCAGACGATGGCCCAACGACGCACGGGCGGGATCGTCCTCGTCCTCGCCTTCGCCGGCATCACGGTCGCGGTGATGCAGACGCTGCTCGTACCGGTCATCAAGGACCTGCCCGCGCTGCTGACCACCGCGCCGACCAACGCCACCTGGGTCATGACCTCCACCCTGCTGGCCGGTGCCGTCGCCACCCCGATCATGGGCCGGCTCGGCGACCTGTACGGCAAGCGCCGCATGCTGATCACCAGCCTCGCGGTGATGGTCGGGGGATCGCTGGTCTGCGGGTTCACCAGCGAACTCCTCGTGATGATCGTCGGCCGTGCGCTGCAGGGCTTCGCCATGGGCGCCATCCCGCTCGGCATCGGGCTGATGCGCGACGAGCTGCCCCGCGAGAAGCTCGGTTCGGCGCTGGCCCTGATGAGCTCCTCCATAGGCGTGGGCGGCGGGCTCGCACTGCCGCTCGCCGCCCTGGTCGCCCAGCACGCGGACTGGCACGCGCTGTTCTTCGGCGCCGCGGGCCTGGGCGTACTGGCGATCCTGCTCACCCTGGCGGTCGTGCCGGAGAGCGGCGTCCGGGCCGAGGGCCGCTTCGACGCCGCCGGCGCGCTCGGTCTCTCCCTCGGACTCGTCCTGTTCCTGCTGCCGATCACCAAGGGCAGCGACTGGGGCTGGAGTTCGGCCACCACGCTCGGCCTCTTCGCCGCCGCACTGGTCGTGCTCGTCCTCTGGGGCCTGATGGAACTGCGCATGAAGGCCCCGCTGGTCGACCTGCGTACCACCGCGCGCCGCGAGGTACTGCTCACCAACCTCGCCTCGATCACGGTCGGCGTCGCCTTCTACGCGATCTCCCTCGTCCTGCCGCAGCTGCTCCAGCTGCCGACGGCCACCGGCTACGGCCTGGGCCAGTCCATGGTCGTCGCGGGGCTGTGCGTGGCGCCGCTGGGCCTGACGATGATGTTCACCGCGCCCGTCTACGCCCGACTGTCCGCGCGGTACGGTCCGAAGCTCACCCTCATGCTCGGCATGCTGATCATCGCGGTCGGCTACGGCGCGGGGCTCGGCCTGATGAGCGCCGCCTGGCAGACCATCGTCATCTCGGTGATCGTCGGCGCGGGCATCGGCCTCGCCTACTCCTCCCTCCCCGCCCTGATCAACGGGGCCGTCGACCCGTCCGAGACGGGCGCGGCCAACGGCCTCAACACCCTCATGCGGTCGATCGGCACGTCGGTGTCGAGCGCCGTCATCGGCATGGTCCTCGCCAACACCGCCCACCACGCGGGGCCGGTGGCCGTACCCACCATGCAGGGCTTCCGCATCTCGTTCCTCATCGCCACCGCGGCGGTCGCCCTCGGCCTGCTGCTCGCGGTCTTCCTGCCGCGCAGCCGGACGATGTCCACGCCGCAGCTGCTGGCCAGCAGCGAGGAAGAGACCGAGGCGGTGCGGGACACCCATGCAGTACCGGCCATCCCCGGGCCGCGGGCGGTACCGGCGGCCCCCGGGCCCCGCGCCGGTTTCCGCGGCCGCGTCCTGGACCCGGCCGGTGCACCCGTCGCCCGCGCCCGCGTCGCGCTGATCGACCCGCGCGGACGCCGGGCCGGTACCGCGCTCACCGACCACGACGGCCGCTACTCGGTCGCCGTCCCGGACGGCGGCGCGTACGTACTGGCCGCCATGGTCGCCGGCCACGCCCCGCGCGCCTCGGCGGCGGTCCACCCCGGCGAGGACCGCCCGGTCGAGGTCGACCTCGTCCTCAGGGCCGGGGCGGGGGAGCGCCGCACGGCGGTACAGAGCTGAGCAGTCCGGTCGTCATCCGCGTATTCAGCCGAGGACGAGGGGAAGCTTCGCGGCCAGCTTGTCCAGCTGGGCGTGCTCCGCTTCGGTCGGGGCACGCCGTCCGGTACCGACCAGCAGCGCGTCCGTGTCGGAGAACGACGCGGGGAACGCGGCCCCGGCGATCTCCTCCAGCAGCTCGCGGGACCGGGCGAGCCCCTCGGCGGGAGGTTCCGGCGCGTGCGGGAGATGGGCGATCAGGTCGAGGTGGTGCAGCGTCCACTCCAGTACGTACGTGGTGAGGTAGTCGCCCGTGGTGAGGACCATGTCCTGGGTGCTGACCCGGAGATCCGGGTCGGCGAGTCCGGCGGCGCGGCCGGCCGCGGAGCCGACGTCGTCGAGGTGGAACTTGAGCAGCTCGGGGTCCCCGTAGGCGGCGGCCAGCCGGACGGTCAGCGCGTCAAGGGGGCCGTCGCCGGTCGGCGGCGTGTCGGCGACGTGCCAGTACGTCACCGCGTCATGGGTCGGCGCCGTATCGGCCGGGGTCACGAGGGTGATCAGGACGTCCTGCGCGTCGATGACCAGATGGCACACCAGGTCGCGGACGAGCCAGCCGGTACAGCCGGACGGCCGCGCGAAGTCCTCGTCCGAGAGCCCGGCGACCGCCGTACGCAACGCCGTCCAGGAGCGTGAGAAGAGATCCATCTCGGCACGGTAGTGCGGTGCCGAGATGGCGGACAATCGCATTTGGGCGGCTGGGCGGCTGGGCGGCTGGGCGGCTGGGCGCGGACGCGAACCGGTCAGTCCTGCGTGGCGTTCCGGCGGGCGGCGGCCGCGTCGCGGCCGGTCGCCAGGTGCCGCGTCACCAGCTTCTCGACCTGCGCCACGTCCCGGTTCGCGAGGGCCTCGTAGAGCTCTTCGTGCTCCTTCGCCATGGCCATGAGGTCGTCGTGCTGCCCCAGCAGCCAGCGCATCCTGCTGCGCAGCGTGCGCCCCAGTTCGTTCAGGAGCTCGTTGTCGGCCAGCGACGTCACCGTCTCGTGGAAATCGGCCGCCGCCCGCCGGGCCCGTACCGCATCGCCCTCGCGCGCCGCTGCCAGCTCGGCGTCGAGGTCCGCGCGGAGCTTCGCCAGCCCGGCGCGGGTGCGCCGCTGGGCGGCGAGCCGGAACGCCAGCGTCTCCAGCGCCGACCGCACCTCGTCGAGGTCGGCGAGGTCCGACGGCGCGAACTCCCGCACCACGGCCCACGTCCGCGGCCGCGGCGTCACCAGCCCCTCGTTCACCAGTGCCTTCAGCGCGTCCCGGATCGGCAGCCGGCTCACCCCGAGCTCCGCGGCGAGTTCCCGCTCGACCAGCCTGCTGCCCGGCTCGCGGACCCCGTCGATGATCTCGTCACGCAACTGCCGGGTGACCCGCTCCGACTCGGGCTCGAACCCTTCAGACCCTGTTGTCATGCCTCCGATTCTCTCATCGGCAGGCATCGCGCCCTGCACGGCGCGGGCGGCGAACAGCGTCTGCGCGGTGGGCGAGGGCTCGGAGAGAGGGGGGATGCCGGGCGGGCGGACACGACGTTACGTCAGCTCCCCGTCGCGGGCGACGACCCGGCCGCCGTGCACCACCATGTCCCGCACCGGCATGTCCACCACGATCTGCGGTACGCACTCGCCGCGGAGGAGCAGGAAGTCGGCGGGGGAGCCGGGGGAGAGGTCGGCGCGGGCCAGGTGCATCACATCGGCGCCGCCGTGCGACCCCGCTTCGTAACACCCTGTCAGTTCCGCGTCGAGACGGTTGTCCCGGACCCAGCCGAGCAGATGCGCGCGGTGCAGCATGTCGGCGTTGCCGAAGGGGCTCCACGCGTCGCGCACCCCGTCCGAGCCCAGCCCGACCCGTACGCCGTGCTCCTTCAGCCGGGCGATCGGCAGGACCAGGTCGCGGCTCGGCGCCACGGTCGTCAGCGCGATGTCCAGCTCGCCGAGGTCGGCCGCCACCCCGGCCAGCTCCGCGTCGGACAGGCCCGGCAGACAGAAGACATGACTGACCGTCACCTTGCCGCGCAGCGACAGCGCCCGGGTGCGGTCGATGATGCCGCGCAGCGCCGTGAGACCCGGCTCGCCCTGGTCGTGCAGATGGATGTCCACACCGATGCCGTACTGGTCCGCGAGGTCGAAGACCAGGTCGAGCTGCTCATCCAACGTCTGGTCGAAGCCGATCGGGTCGATCCCGCCGATGAAGTCCACGATCCCGCCGCGCGCCGCCTCCCGGAGCAGCGCCGCCGTACCGGGCGTGCGAATGACACCGTGCTGCGGGAACGCAACGATCTGTACATCGAGCGCGTGCCACAGCTGCTCGCGCGCGGTGGCGACGCCTTCGACGCAGGCCAGACCGTAGGCGGGGGCGATGTCGGCGTGTGCGCGCATGGCCCGCGTCCCACGGGTCACGGCATGCGCCATCAGCCCGTGCGCCCGCTCGGCGACGGACCGGCTCTGCCGCTGGAAGAACTCCACGTCCTGGGCGACGAAGTCCGCGATGCTGCTCGCCGGCTTGCGTGACTCCCAACTGCCGCCCCACGTCGTCTTGTCGGGGTGGATGTGCGCGTCGACCAGCGCCGGCAGGGCGATGCGGCCGCCACCGTCGATCACCTCGGCGCCCTCCGGGGCCCGCCGGTCGGTGATGCGGCCGTCGACGACGGTGAGGTCCACCGCGTGCTTCGCCCCGAAGGGCCGCACATCGCGGAAGACCACCGGGCGCGCCGGCCGCTCACGGGCCTCGGCCCGCGCCGGCGGCACGGCCGCGGACAGTACGGTACCGGCGCCCGCGAGCGAGGCGGCACCCGCGATAACACCGCGCCGGGACGGCTGGGAGGGCGTCATGGGAACTCCTTCGGTGGGGGAGATGCGGTGGTACGGACAGGGGCAGTGCGGGGCCCGTGCACCCCGCGGCCGCCGGGGAGGCGGCGGCGAAACACACGGGCCCAGAGTTGCGTCTACAGCGGCAGACCCGCGCGCACCACGCGCTGCGGCTTCTTGAGTACGGAGACGTCGGCGAGCGGGTCGCCGTCCAGCACGATCACATCGCCGGCGAAGCCGGGCGCCAGCCGCCCCGCCGTCCGCTCCACACCGAGCAGCCGCGCGGCGCCCGTCGTGGCGGTGCGGATCGCGTCGAGCGCCGACAGGCCCGCCGAGCGCATCAGCTCCACCTCCCGACCGATGGGCTTGACCGTCCCGCCGGAGGAGTCGGTGCCCGCCGCCAGCGGAACGCCCAGCTCGTGCGCGGTACGCACCGCTTCCTTGAGGGCCGGCAGGTACGTGCGCCCCCGCTCGTCGAGCACCGGGTCGGGATTACCGATCATCCCGGCGATCGCGGTCAGCGTCGGCGTGAAGTAAGTCCCCCGGCGCCGCATCTCGTGCAGCGTGCGCTCGCCGACGAACGCACCGTGCTCCAGGGACCGGATCCCCGCCCGCACCGCGTCGTCGCAGCCGCGCTCGCTGTAGCTGTGGCACAGCACGCCCTTGCCACCGCGCCGCGCCGTCGCGACGATCTCGGACAGCTGCTCGTACGAGTACACCTGCGTCAGCGGGTCCTGCTCCGGCAGACCGGCGCGCTCGTTCACCCGCGTCTTGATCACGTCGGCGCCGCGGGCGAGATTCACCTGGACGACCCGGCGCAGCGCCTCGGCCGACCGCACGCCGCCCTTGAGGCGCGCGAGCGGGGTGAGGTCCGGGTCCGCGAGCACCGTGTCGCCCAGCTCGGGCGTGACGAAGACGCCGGCGGCCCGCAGCCGGGGCGCCAGCTCGGGCGCCTGGCGGGCCAACTCCCGTACGGCGATGTCCTGGTAGAAGTTGGTGGAGCCGCTGCGCGCGCTGGTGGCGCCCTTGCGGACCGCGTCGCGTGCCTCGGTGGCGGTGTTGAGGTGAATGTGCGCGTCGACCAGCCCCGGCAGCACCCAGCGGCCGTGCGCGTCGAGGCGCGGCGCACCGGTCGGCACATCGACCTTCGCCCGGGCCCCGGCGGCCTGCACCACACCGTCGCGGATGACTACAACGGCATCCTCGGTGACCTCACCGGTCGCCGGGTCGAGCAGCGTGCCGCCCTCGACGACGAGGTCACCGCCACGCTGCGCGCTCCGTGCCGGACCGGCGGCGGATCCCCGCACCGGCGCGGCCGCGGCACCCGGAGCCGCCGAGAGGGCGGCGGCCGTTCCGGCCAGGGCCGCGGCACCGGCGAGCACACCGCGGCGGGTGACCCGGTTGGGCGGGGGCGGGACGGACTCGACACACATGACGGGCTCCTCGTGCTCTACGTACAACTGGTGTCAGTTGGTATACCGAATTTGAGCACGAGGCAAGGCTTACTGGTGGCCGCCACCCACATATGCGGTGCAATGGGGTAGTTGCCCCACCCCTCCCTTCGTGATTTCGGTATCCCATCCGTACGATCGCCCGCAACGGCTTCAGCCCGCCGACCGCTCAGGTCAGATTCAGCCCGCCGTCGAACACAATGACCTCACCGGTGAGGTAGCTGCTGTCGATCACCGATGCCACCAGCCCGGCCACGTCGGCGGGCTGGGCCGGGCGGTGCATCGGCGCACGGTCCCGCCACAGCTCGTGCGCCTGCGCCCAGTCCTTCGTCATCGGGGTGTCCACCAGTCCGGGGGCCACCGCGTTGACCCGTACGTCGGGCCCGAGCGCGGCCGCGAGCAGCCGGGTCACATGATTCAGTGCGGCCTTGCTCGCTGCGTACGGCACCGACGAGCCCTTGGGACGCACCCCGGCATGGCTGGTGATGTTCACGATGCTGCCGCCGCCGGGGGACCGGCGCAGCGCCGGAAGTGCTTCCGTACACAACACCCACGGCGCGATCAGGTTGACCTCCAGCAGCTGCCGCCAGTCCGCCGGTGTCGCCGCGGCGAGATCGTCGTGCGGGATCGGCCAACTGATGCCGGCGTTGTTCACCAGCACGTCCAGCCGCCCGTACCGGGCAAGCGCCGCCTCGACCAGCCCTCGGGCCTCCTCCTCCACCGCCAGATCAGCCCGCACATACGCCCCGCCGAGCTCCGCCGCCAGCGCCTCCCCGGCCTCCGTACTGCGCCGCGAGTGCACAACGACCCGCATCCCGGCCGCCGTCAGCCGCCGCGCGACGGCCTCCCCGATCCCCGACGTGGACCCGCTGACCAGGGCGACGGGTCGATCCGCCTGCTGCATCTCCATGCGGTGGATCTTGTCACGGCTGCCTTGTGGTGGCTGGTACCCGCCTTTATGGCATCGGAGTACCCGCCTTCAGCGTCCCTTCATCGCCAACTGCGAGAAACCCTCTCCCCGAGCGAGGTCACCGTTCATAGGCTTTCGCGTACCGGGCGAGCGGCGCCGCTTTCCTCGTGACTCAGCCTCGTGACGCAGCGAACGGTTCAGCGGAGGGACGTGACGACATGCAGCGGACAGCACGCGCCGCGGCGGTGGTGGTGCTGGCGGTGGCACTGCTCGCAGGGTGCGACACGGCGGAGGGCGAGGACCGGGCCGTCGGGTGCGCGCGGTTCGCCCTCGCGGTGTCCGATGCCATCGGGGACCTCGAACATGCCGTATTGGAGTCCGCCCTCGACCAAGAGGCGGACGCGGCGGTCGATGCGCTCGACGCGGCGGTCGCCGAACTCACGAAGCGCTCGTCCGGCGCGGAGGTGCAGGAAGCCGCCACCGCGGTCGGCGCGGCGGCAGCCGAGGTACGCACGGCGCTGTCCCAGGACCGTAAGCCTGACCTGGCACCCCTGCGCAGCGCCGGCTTGCGGCTCATCAGGACCTGCCCCAACGGAGTGAACACTTAGTAGATCAGCTACGCGGAGTACCGGAATCCGTTGCGGTACTCGGTCGGCGTGGTGGCCAGTTGGCGGCGGAAGGCCCGGATGAGGGTGTCTACGGTGCCGAAACCGCAGGCGCCGGCGATGCGTTCCAGCGTCGCATCGGTCGACTCCAGCTGGTGGCGGGCGAGTTCGACGCGGGAGGCTTCGATGTAGGCGGCCGGTGTCATGCCGAGTTCGGTCTTGAAGATGCGGGAGAGCTGCCGTTCGGAGACATGGGCGTGTGCGGCGAGCTCGGCGAGGCCGATCGGCCGGGACAGGTTGCGGGTGATGTAGTGCCGCAGGTCCTCGATCCGGCGCGTGGTGGAGACGGGTTCGAGCGGTACGGAGAACTGGCTCTGCCCGCCGGGGCGTTTGAGGTACATCACGAGCTGGCGGGCCACGCGCAGCGCGACGGCTTCACCGAAGTCCTCGGCGACCAGGGCCAGGGACAGATCGAGGCAGGAGCTGATGCCCGCGCCGGTCCACACGCTGCCGTCACGAATGAAGATCGGGTCGGCGTCCACGGTGACGGCGGGATGCTCGGCGGCGAGCTGGCGGGCGGTCGACCAGTGCGTGGTGGCACGCTTTCCGTCGAGCAGGCCCGCGGCCGCCAGGATGTGGGCGCCGACGCACACGGAGGCGATACGACGTGACGCGTCGGCGAGCTGCTTGACGCGGGCGGTGACACCCGGGTCCGCCAGGGCGCTCACGCGCCGGTCGGCGTCGATGCGTACGGAGCCGGGCACCAGCAGGGTGTCGATGCTCTGACCGGCTACGTCATCGAACGTGGCGTCGGGCAGGACGCGTACCCCCGCCGAGGTGGTGACCGGCTCCAGCGTCTCGGCGGCCAGGAGCACGCGGTAGCCGGTGCCGGTACCGGTACTGCTGTCCGTGTCGACCTCGCGTGACAACAGGGCGAAGACCTCCGGTGGGCCGGTGATGTCCAGCAGGTCGACGCCGTCGAAGACGACTATGACGAGGAGCCGTTCCGATGCGGGCACGCGTTCCCTCCCCAGGTGATGTCCGGATCTGCAAGCTGGGTGTCATTGCAGACACTGACGGGTGATCGTAGCGTCGAACGCATGACTACAACGACGCTTCGTCAGCTCAACGGCTTCGACGAGACCCCGGCGACCCTCGCCGATGCCACGCTGCTCATGGTCGACTTCCAGAACACCTACACCCGGGGTGTGATGGAGCTGCCAGGCTGGCAAGCGGCCCTGGACTCGGCCGCGGCCCTGCTCACGCGGGCGCGGGAGGCGGGGACGCCGGTCATCCACATCGTCAACGACGGCGGTGCGGGCACTCCGTACGACATCCGCGCGGAGATCGGCGCCATTCACCCCGGCGTGGCACCGGCCGACGGCGAGCCGGTCGTGGTGAAGCAGGCGCCGAATGCCTTTCACGACACCGACCTTGCGCAGAAGGTTGAGGCCGCGGGCCGCAAGAACGTGATCATTGCCGGTTTTATGACCCACATGTGCGTCACCTTCACCGCCGAAGGCGCGTTCCTGCGCGGCTACGCGCCCACGATCGTCGCAGACGCGTGTGCCACCCGGCCCCTGACGGGGGCCGGGACCGAACTGTCCGCCGAGCAGATCCATCACAGCGCGCTGGCCACGATCGAGGACCTCTACGGGGTCGTTGTGGCGCAGGGCTCCGCCCTGAAGTAAGGCGGCCTGCTTACTGGCCCAGGCGCATCAGCAGACGGCCATGGCGGAACCGCTCGCCCTCGACCGGCTCGCGCAGCATCCGGCCGACTTCGACGAACCCGGCATCGCCGGCCAGCCCGGCAAGGTCGTCGATCGGCCACCGGTAGGCCGTCGTCACCTTGTGGTCGAACGCCGTGACCGGCTCACCCTCCGACTCGAAGAAGGCGAGCAGGAGGTGGCCGCCGGGCGCGAGCACCCGCCGGAACTCGGCGAAGTACGAGGGCACCTCCTGCGGCGGGGCGTGGATGACCGAATACCACGACACAATGCCGTCCAGCTTGCCGTCGGGCAGGTCCAGCGCGTCCATCGAGCCGACCTCGAACCGCAGGTCCGGGTATGCCTCGCGGGCGAGACTGATCATCACCGGCGACAGGTCGATGCCGAAGGCGTCCAGTCCCAGGTCCCGCAGATGCGCGGTCACCGCTCCGGGGCCGCAGCCCAACTCGGCGACGGCTCCGGCGCCGGTCCGTGCGAGCTCGGCGAACGCGGCGAGCATCGCGCGGTCCAGCGGAAGGGCGTCCAGCGCGTTGCGGAAGAGGTCGGCGTAAAGGACGGCCACGTCATCGTAGGCATCGGCGGTTGCGGAGAGGTGCGAGGAAGGATCAGTCACAAGCGAGGACACTAGACTGTCCTCCTCATTTTTGAACGGCTGATATTCGGAGAAGAGTTGGGCGAACGAGGGTGGCGCCTGATTGAATGGGGGAGATGATCTTGAGTCGCTGTCCTCCGAAAGGCAATCCCTGATGTCGTCCGTCCTCGACCAGGTCCCGGCCGTCGCTGCGTCGACGGAGTGCCACCGTCCGTATGCACGCGGCACGACAACGGCACGCACTACGACGGCGACACGTGCCAGGACAGCGACTCGCCGGGCCGCTCCTCGTCTCGATGCCGCCGGCGCCGAGGTGCTCCGGACCATCGCCGACTCCCGTACCCCGGTCTTCATCACCGTGCATGCGAATGGCCGGCGCCGGTACGGCTACTGGCGGCCGTACGACTCCCGGACCCGCAGCGGCGGCTGCTACATGGCGCTGCCCACCGAGGTGTGCGACCGGCTGGAGTCGGCCGGCCGGATCACATTCGGTGACCCCTTGGTGGATCCGGCCAAGACGACGTACCGCGTATGGGCCGCCGACACCCCCGCCGAGCCCTCTCATGCCGCTGCTCGCCCCACCCGCACACCGGCTGCCGCGCCCGTGCGTCGCCCGATGGCACCGATGACGCCCATGGCGCCCATGACGCCCAAGGCACCCGCGGCTCCCAAGCGCGCGGTGGCGCAGAGGGTTGCCGCATGAGCTGATCTGCCGGCGGCAGCAGCGCGACATTGCCCGTCCCGACTAGCATGAGGACGGGAAGCGCAGTCGGTTGTTCGCCGTGTGATGGGGCCCAGGGTCCTGGAGGCAGCGATGGCGGTGGAGCGCGGGGGCCAGGAGTCGCAGGGCGGTGGCACGCTGCAGTTCCGCACCGGTGACGTCGACCGGGCCCGTTCGTGGATCAGCGAAATCATGCACTATCCCGTGACGCTGAATCCCCAGGCCGAGGCGGCCCGCTTCGCCCTGGACATGCGAGGGATGCAGCTGGGCTCGATCAATGCCAACACGGTGGCGTACGGCACCCATTGCATCGGCAGGAGCAGTGGACTCGGCGTTGCGTACCACATCAACTTCACCACCACCGGCACCTCGATCGAGACCCACCGAGGGGAGACCTTCGTCTGCACGGCAGCGGGAGGGCGGCTGCCGGTGTTCGAGCCGACGGGCACGGTCACCACGGAAATGAACGACGAGGCCGAGGTGCTCGCACTGGGCTGGGACCGGCATGCGGTGGAAAGCGCGCTGGAGGAGTACCTCGATCACTCTGTCCGGCCGCTGCACTTCCCCGGTGGCTTCGATCCCACGGACGGCAAGGGCCGGACACTGGCCGGGCTGGCGCGCGTGCTGGAGCGTGAACTGCACGCCCCTACGGGGTTGTTGGAACAAGGGATCGTCGCCGCGAGGCTCGCCGACGCACTTCTCACGACGATGCTGTACGCCACTCCGCACCAGTACCACGAGGAGCTCACCCAGCCGGCGCCCCGCACCTGCCCGCGTCCGGTCAAGCGGGCGATCGATGCCATGCAGGCCGATCCCGCGCACCCCTTCACCGTGCGGGAACTGGCCAGGATTGCCGGTGTCGCCCCGCGGTCCCTGCAGGCCGGGTTCCAGCGGCACATGGAGACCACGCCGATGACGTATCTGCGCGCGTTGCGTCTGGAGCGCGCGCACCGCGACCTGACCCGCCCGGGATCCCCCGACACGGTCACCGAGGTCGCGGTGCGCTGGGGCTTCACGCACCTGGGCCGCTTCGCCGCTGCCTATCAGGCCAGGTACGGGACCCTGCCGTCGCAGGCGCACCGGGCCTGAACGGGTTGGACGGCCCCGTACCCGCAGTGCTTGGCGCGGGGGGCGGTTCTCCCGGTGGGAACAAGTACCTCAGTGCGTCCCGCCGCCGCCCAACGGTACGTCCGCGCCGGACAGTTCTGCCCGTACGCCGTCCTTCGTCACCGAGATCCCGCGAAGCCGCAGGTCACCGGGGAGGTTGTCGGGCAGCTGGGCCGAGAACTCCATGTCCTCCGCCACCTTCGGCTCGCGGACCTTCTGCAGGCCCCGGATCAGCGACGGATCGATGCCGGCGGGCTTCAGCAGCGACGGATGCTCGGCGAGTGCGTCCAACGCACGGCCCTTCATCAGCTGGTCCGGGCGGAGTCGCTGGCCAGTCGCCTGCTGGAGGCCACGCTCGTCCACCTTTTCGGCGGCGGGGGTGGTCAGCTGCAGGCCGCCGCCCTTGCCCGGGGTGTACGTGAGCAGGCCGGGCACCACCAGCCGGGTGTCCGCCACGGTCAGGGCCAGGCCGTGGTCGCCGGTGCGCTGCAGGTGTGCCCGGGCCCGGATCCGAGCCTCCTTGCCGGCCACCGGCAGCTCGCCCTTGGCCAGTACGGTGTTCTTCTGCGGGCCGGGGGTGAGACGGACCTGGGACGCCCCGACCTCGCGGTTCAGGTCGTCGAAGGCGAGGAACACCTCACCGTTCACCCGGCTCAGGACCGCGCCCTTGACCGAGGTCGGGAGGCTGCCGACGATGCGCAGGTCATCCACCGACCCCTTCACTTGCGCGACGGAGACCCGCCCGGCGGACACATCGGGGACGTTGACCTCGACGTGGTCGAGACGGCCGGTGGCGAGCTGCCCGACGAACGGGAAGCTGTCGATGTGCACCTCGGGCTCGGCACGGAGCTTCAGCGCGTCCTGCATCTTCTGCGCCGCCAGGTTCTCGGCGTAGAGCACGGCCCAGCGGTCGCCGAGGGCGAGGAATCCGAGTACAACGCCCAGTCCGACGACGGTCTTCGCGATCCTCCGGCCAGTGCGCCGGCGTGCCGTGGAGTCTGCGGGAGGTCCGTTCGATATCACCACCACATGCGATCACAGGACGGCCGCTACGGCCAAGTCGCGTCCGGCCCGCACGTCAATGTCCCGCTCGGGGCCCCTTATTGACGCGCCGACAGGCCCTGTTACCGTGGGCCGCGGGTAGTAAATGATCTTCACCTCGACAGTGCTCCCAGGTGCTTGCTGTCGCCATGCTCCCGCTCTGCTCCCGTTCTCAACGATGGATGCCGCTTCATGTCTTCTATGCCGTTCGACCCGACTCCTGCCAACCAGGACGGCCAGCAGCCGCAGCTGAGCCTGTCCACGGCGGCCGCGCGGAATCTGGCGAGTACGACCAAGACCGTTCCGCAGATGCAGGGGATCTCCTCCCGGTGGCTGCTGCGGCTGCTGCCTTGGGTGCAGGTCTCCGGAGGCGCGTACCGGGTGAACCGCCGGCTCACCCACACCCTCGGCGACGGCCGGGTCGAGTTCGTCGCCACGGGCGCTGATGTGCGGGTCATCCCGACCGAGCTGCGTGAGCTGCCGCCGCTGCGGACCTTTGAGGACGAGACGGTGCTGGGCGCGCTGGCGGAGCGGTTCGCGCAGCGCGAGGTGGCCGCGGGCGAAGCGATCGTGGAGGCCGGCCGCCCGGCCGACGAGGTCGTTCTCATCGCGCACGGCAAGAGCAACAAGCTGGGCACCGGTAAGTACGGTGACCCGACGGTGCTCGGTGTGCTCGCGGACGGTGACTACGTCGGCGAGGGCCTGCTGACCGGCGCGGACGGCGAGTGGGAGTTCACGGTGCGGGCGGTCACCTCTTGCACCGTGCTGAGCCTGTCGCGGGCGGCGTTCGAGGAGGTACAGGGCCGCGCGGACGGCCTGCGTACGCATCTGGAGGAGGTGCGGTCCGCTTCCCACCTGGCGCAGAACAAGCGCGGCGAGGCGGCCATCGACCTGGCTTCCGGTCACGCCGGGGAGCCCGTACTGCCCAGCACGTTCGTCGACTACGAACTCAGCCCGCGGGAGTACGAACTGAGCGTTGCTCAGACCGTGCTGCGCGTGCACAGCCGCGTCGCCGACCTCTACAACGAGCCCATGAACCAGGTCGAGCAGCAGCTGCGGCTCACCGTCGAGGCGCTGCGCGAGCGGCAGGAGCACGAGCTCGTCAACAGCCGTGACTTCGGGCTGCTCCACAACGCCGACTTCAAGCAGCGCATCCGCACGCACAGCGGCCCGCCCACCCCGGACGACCTCGACGAGCTGATCTCGCGGCGGCGCAAGACGCAGTACCTGCTGGCCCACCCGAAGGCGATCGCGGCCTTCGGCCGGGAGTGCAGCAAGCGCGGGCTCTACCCGCAGGGCGTGGAGCTGGAGGGCCACCAGGTGCCGGCCTGGCGCGGCATCCCGATCCTGCCCTGCAACAAGATCCCGGTCAGCCCCGCCGGCACCAGCTCCATCCTCGCGATGCGCACGGGCGAGGAGGACCAGGGCGTCGTCGGTCTCCACCAGGCCGGCATTCCCGACGAGATCGAGCCCAGCCTCAACGCCCGTTTCATGGGCATCGACGACAAGGCCATCATCTCCTACCTGGTGAGCGCCTACTACTCCGCGGCGGTACTCGTACCGGACGCGCTCGGCATCCTCGAAGACGTCGAGATCGGCCACTACGGCAACTAGTAGACGCACACCTCGATTTCAGGAAAGGGCCGGGCACCAGTGACGGCACCAGCAACACAGCCTTTTGAACTGCCGGACTTCTACATGCCGCATCCCGCGCGCCTGAATCCTCATCTGGAGGAGGCGCGGCGGCACTCGAAGCGGTGGGCCCGCGAGATGGGCATGCTAGAAGGCTCGGGTGTCTGGGAGGAGCGCGACCTCGACGCGCACGACTACGCCCTGCTGTGCGCGTACACCCACCCCGACGCGTCCGGCCCGGCCCTTTCCCTGGTCACCGACTGGTATGTGTGGGTCTTCTTCTTCGACGACCACTTCCTCGAGGTCTTCAAGTACTCGAAGGACCGGGAGGGTGGCAAGGCATACCTCGACCGGCTGCCGCTCTTCATGCCGACCGACCCGGACGCGGTCATTCCCGAGCCGACGAACCCGGTCGAAGCGGGCCTCGCCGACCTGTGGGCCCGCACCGTGCCGAGCATGTCGGCTGACTGGCGGGCCCGGTTCGCGGAGAGCACCGAGAACCTCCTCAACGAGTCGTTGTGGGAGCTCTCCAACATCAACGCGCACCGCATCGCCAACCCCGTCGAGTACATCGAGATGCGCCGCAAGGTCGGCGGCGCCCCTTGGTCGGCGGGTCTCATCGAGTACGCGATCGGGGCCGAGGTACCCGCGCCCATCGCCGCGTCCCGCCCGATGCAGGTGCTGCGGGACAGCTTCTCCGACGCCGTGCACCTGCGGAACGACCTCTTCTCGTACCAGCGCGAGGTCGAGGAGGAGGGGGAGAACAGCAACGGCGTGCTGGTCCTGGAGACCTTCCTCGGCTGCGGTACGCAGGAGGCCGCCGATGCCGTCAACGACCTGCTCACCTCCCGCCTCCAGCAGTTCGAGAACACCGTCTTCACCGAGCTCTCCCCGCTCTTCGCCGAGACCGGCCTGGGCCCGGACCAGTGCGCGGACGTCCTCGCGTACGTCAAGGGACTGCAGGACTGGCAGTCGGGCGGCCACGAGTGGCACATGCGGTCCAGCCGCTACATGAACGGGAGCGGGGACGAAAACAACGCGGGGTCGCCGTTCGGGGGCTTCTCGCTGCTGCCGAGCGGTCTGGGCACCTCGGCGGCGCGTCTCGGGCTGACGGGCCTGACGACCACCCGCCGGGCCGAGGCCGGCCGGCTCCGCAGCTTCACCCACGTCCCGCACCAGCGCGTGGGCCCCTCCCAACTGCCCGACTTCCACATGCCGTTCACCACCCGGCTCAGCCCGCACCTGGACGGCGCGCGCCGGAACGTGGTCGAGTGGGGACGCCGGATGGGCATGCTCGAAGCCCAGCCCGGCATCCCCGGCTCGGACATCTGGAACGCACGCAAGCTCGCGGGCTTCGACTTCCCCCTGTGCGCGGCCGGCATCCACCCCGATGCCTCACCCGACCAGCTCGATGTCACGTCCGGCTGGCTGACCTGGGGAACGTACGGGGACGACTACTTCCCCGTCGTCTTCGGCCGCACCCGGGACCTCGCAGGTGCGAAGGCTGCCAACACCCGGCTCTCGGCCTTCATGCCGGTGGACGGTTCCCCGACGCCCGAGCCCGCCAACGCGCTGGAGCGCGGCCTGGCCGACCTCTGGATCCGTACGGCCGGCCCGATGAGCCCGGAGGCCCGCCGCACCTTCCGTACCGCCATCGAGGACATGACGTCCAGCTGGCTGTGGGAGCTGGCCAACCAGGCGCAGAACCGCATCCCCGACCCCGTCGACTACATCGAGATGCGCCGGATGACCTTCGGCTCCGATCTCACCATGAGCCTGTGCCGACTGGGCCACGGGCAGCAGATCCCGCCCGAGATCTACCGCAGCGGCCCCATGCGCTCCCTGGAGAACGCCGCCGCCGACTACGCCTGCCTCCTCAACGACGTCTTCTCCTACCAGAAGGAGATCGAGTACGAGGGCGAGGTGCACAACGGCGTCCTGGTCGTCCAGAACTTCTTCGACTGCGACTACCCGACCGCCCTCGCCATCATCGACGACCTGATGACGTCCCGGATGCGGCAGTTCCAACACGTCGCCGAGCACGAACTCCCCGTCCTCTACGAGGATTTCAAGCTGTCCCAGGACGCCCGCCGCACCCTGAACGGTTATGTGCGCGAACTCGAGAACTGGCTGTCGGGCATCCTGACCTGGCACGAGCGCTGCCACCGCTACAAGGAGGAGGACCTGCGCCGCGACCTCCCCGCACACTCCCAACGCCGCCTCGACCTGCCCACCGGGTTGGGCACCTCGGCCGCGCGGATCCCGCGGCTCACCGCATCGCGGAGGGGCTGAACCGTATGGCGGCGCCCGGCGGGATCTGACCCGCCAGTGGCAGATCGTCCTCGTGGACCACACCGATCACCGGATAGCCGCCGGTGACCGGGTGGTCGGCGAGGAAGAGGACCGGCAGGCCGTTCGGCGGGACCTGGAGGGCGCCGCGGACCATGCCTTCGGCGGGCAGTTCGCCGGTACGGCAGCGGCGCAGTGCCGGGCCCGCGAGGCGGATGCCGATCCGGTTGCTCTTGCTGGTCGCTTCCCAACGCGCCGCGAAGAGTGTTTTGAGGGACGCTTCCTCGAACCAGTCGTCGCGTGGGCCCGGCCAGACGCGCAGCTCGAAGGCGTTGGGTGGCGCGCTGCGCGGGGCGTGGTCGACGCCGGGCATCGGGCCTGTCGGGTCGCCGAGTGGCAGTGTGTCCCCGGCGCGCAGCGGCGCGGGACCCGTACCGGAAAGCAGATCCGTGGCGCGGGAGCCGAGCGCGGGCGGGGGTGTCAGCCCGCCGCGGACGGCGAGATACGTCCGCAGGCCGGATTGCGGCATGCCGAGGGCCAGGACATCGCCGTCGCGTACGGGGACGGGCGCGTCCAGGGCGGCCGGGCGGCCGTTGACCGTGGCCGGGCAGGGCGCGCCGGTCAGGGTGAGATAGCCGGTCGCGGGCGTGCCGTCCGGGCGGCGCAGGTACAGCCGGGCCCGCAGCCCGCCGAAGGTGATCTCCAGGCCCGCCGCGTCCTCGGGGTTGCCGACCAGGCGGTTGGCGAGGGTGAGGGACGCGGGGTCGGCGGCGCCGGACCGGGAGACGCCCAGATGCGACCAGCCGGGGCGGCCGAGGTCCTGGACGGTGGCCAGCGGGCCGGGGGCGAGGACTTCCAGTGCACGCGTCACGTCGACTCCCTGAAGCGTACGGTCCGGCCGGGGACGAGCAGCGCCGGCGGAGTGCGGTCCTCGTCCCACAGCGGCACATCGGTGCTGCCCAGCAGCTGCCAGCCGCCGGGGGAGGAGCGCGGGTAGACACCGGTGAAGCCGCCCGCCACGGCGACCGATCCGGCCGGTACGGCGGTGCGCGGTTCGCTGCGGCGGGGGAGGTGCAGTACGGGATCGGTACCGACCAGATAGCCGAAGCCGGGCATGAAGCCGGCGAAGGCGACCGTGTAGAGCGGGGCGGTGTGCCGGGCGATCACCTCGCGGACGGTGAGCCCGGTCAGCTCGGCGACATCCGCCAGGTCGGGGCCGTCGTAACGGACGGGGACGACGAGGGTGTCGTACGCCGTGTCCTGCGACGCGTCGCCGCCCTGCTCCGGCAGCGCCGCGGCCCGCTCGGCGACCGCGGCGCTGAGCCCGTCGTGCCCGGTGACCGCCGGATCATAGGTGACCAGCAGCGTACGGGCGGCCGCGACCAACTCCCGTACGCCCTCCGGCCGGTCCCGCTCCAGCGCGGCGCGCAGGGCCAACACGTCGGTCAGATCGGCCAGTTCGGCGAGCAGTGCCGTACTGCCGGCCCTGCGGACGCCGCGCAGCGGGGTCGTCATACGTGCCTCAGCGCTCCCCGGCGGCGGCCGCAGCGGCCGGCGTGGCGAACGGCACCGGCGACAGGCCCGCCGCGTCGAACTCCTTGCGCAGCCGGCGGGCGATCTCCACCGCGCCCTGGGTGTCGCCGTGCACGCACAGCGAACGCACCGTCAGCGGCACCTCCGTACCGTCGATCGCCTCGACCACGCCTTCGGTGACCATGCGCAGGCAGCGGGCCACGATGACGTCCGGGTCGTGCAGCACCGCGCCCGGTTCACGGCGCGAGACCAGGGTGCCCTCGGGGGTGTAGGCACGGTCGGCGAATGCCTCGTGGACCGGGGTGAGCCCGGCCTCGGCGGCCTTGCGCAGCCAGGCACTGCCGGGCAGCCCCAGTACGGGGAGGCTCACGTCGTACCGGCTGACCGCGTCGGCGACGGCCTCGGCCTGCGCCTCGTGGTGGACGATCGCGTTGTAGAGCGCGCCGTGCGGCTTGACGTACGCGACGCGGGTACCGGCCAGCTTGGCGAAGCCGTCCAGCGCGGCTATCTGGTACACCACGTCGTTGACCAGCTCGCGCGGGTCGACGTCGATGAAGCGGCGGCCGAAGCCGGGCAGGTCGCGGTAGCCGACCTGGGCGCCGATGGCGACGCCGCGCTCGGCGGCCAGCTCGCAGACCCGGCGCATCACGGTCGGATCGCCGGCGTGGTAGCCGCAGGCGACATTGGCGCTCGTGACGATGGACAGCAGGGCATCGTCGTCGCCCAGCGTCCACTGGCCGAAGCCCTCGCCGAGGTCGCTGTTGAGGTCGATGACGGTCAAGGTGGTTCCTTCCTCTCGCGTGCTCTTGACGGTGCGTCAGCTCTGCCAGGTCGGGAGGTTGATGCCGTGCAGATTGCGGTACGCGGCGCGCTGCGGCTGCTGCCAGCCCGCCAGCAGCTCGGGGTCGACCTTGTAGACCTCGACGCCGATGGGGTGGCAGACCTCGACCGGGTCGTGTGCGTCCGGACCCCACATCGGGACGGAGAGGTCGCCGCCGGGGCAGGTGGACAGCGCGCAGAGCAGGTCCAGCTCGGCGAAGAACTCGAAGTGGTCGCCGGGGCGGGCCGGGCAGTCCTTCATGAAGTACTGGTCGTCCTCGTTGAGCCCGGTGCACTGGAAGACGTTCAGCACGTCGTGCACGTCGAACTCGGTGAGGCCGTACGGAAGGACCGCCCGGGTCAGGTTCGAGTGGCAGTGGAAGTCGAAGGCCTCACCGGTCAGCATCTGATTGACGTACGGGTCGCAGCGCGTGCCGAGCAGGTCGTGCACCCGGCCGCCCTCGGGGTCGCGCCCGTACTCGGCCAGCGTGTCATCGGTGATGGTCAGCAGCGGGCGCAGGAACGGCAGGTTCGACCACAGCCGGTCGTACGTGCTCACGTGCGCGCGCTGGAGCTGCCGCGTACGGGACGCCCACAGCCGCTCGCGCGGGTCGTTGCGGTTCCACACATTGAGGTCGCCGACCTGCGGGCCGTCGACGGTGACCAGCCGGCACAGGTGCCCGGCCGGCACCTCCCACGCCTTGCCGGAGCGGATCGGAATCTCGAACTTGTCGACCAGCTCGCGACCCTCGGACGTGCCGGAAACCCGGTCGTAGAAGTCCTTGTCGACGTCGAGCGGGCCGCCCTTGGTGGCCTGGTAGGCGGCAGCGGTGGTGGCCATGGGAATCCTCCTGGAAGTACGGCTCAGCTCTGCCGGGCGGCGGCGGCCGCCCGGACCATGTCGACGACCTCGCGCTCGGAGTCGTCCAGGTACTGCCGCAGGGCCGCGGCGGCCTCGGCCCGCCCGCCGGAGCGCAGCAGATCGCAGACCACGCGGTCGCGCGGTACGTACTGCGCCTGGAAGTCCTGCTCGTGCGGGAACTCCGCGAAGGCGAGGCGCAGTTGGGCCGCGGTGGTGTCGAAGAAGCGGTCCAGCCGGGCGCTGCCGAGCAGATGCACCACGGCGCGGTGGAAGCCGAGGGAGCAGGTGCCCGCCTCGTTCCAGCGCTCCGCGGCGGCGGCCCGCTCGGCCTCGGTGACCCTGCGGTCGAGATCGTCCAACGCCTCGGTCGGGGAGTAGACGCTCTCCTCGACGGCCCGCAGCTCGATGCAGCGCCGGGCGGCGTAGATGTCGTGCACGTCCGCCACATCGAGGCGCTTGACCGCCGCGCCCTTGTAGAGCTGGTGGACGGCCAGGCCTTCGTGGACCAGCAGCCGGACCGCCTCGCGCAGTGTGTTGCGCGAGACGCCCAGCTCACCGGCGAGCGCGGCGTCGCGCAGCGGCGTGCCGGGCGCCAGTTCACCGCGGCTGATGCGTTCGCGCAGCCGGTCGGCCACGGTGTCGGCGGCGACATCGCCCTGGGGGGCGTCGGCGTGGATCTCATCAGGCATGGCGGGCACGCTAGCAGGATTGTTCAGCAAAATGCAGCCCGTCTTGCGTGCTGGACGATCACTAAGTACCCGAAAATCCGCGCTGACCAGCGCTTTATAAGCAACCCTTTGGCTATGTGATCGTCAAGCCTTGACAGGATCGTTCAACCATTTCTACGTTGTGCGCCACTTGGCCGAGCCGCCACGCCACCGTGGCGCGTGCCGTCCCCCGTCTCTCCGCACCCGGAGGTGGCCCATGCCGCCGACCACCGCATCGCACACCGTCGCCGGCAGCGGCCGCGACCTTCTCGAGGACAGCAAACTCAGCTCGTTCCACCGCCGGCTCACCGTCTACTCCGCCGGCGGCCCTTTCCTAGACGGACTGATCCTCGGCGTCATCGGCGTCGCCCTCACCCAGCTCGGCCCGAAGTGGCACCTCGGCGGCGCCTGGGAGGGCCTGCTCGCGGCGTCGGCGCTGATGGGCCTCCTGGTCGGCGGCACGGTCTTCGGATACGTCACCGACCGCTTCGGCCGGCACATCATGTACACCATCGACCTGGCCGCGATCGTGGTCTTCTCGGTGGCCCAGGCATTCGTCACCGGCCCGGAACAGCTGCTGGTCCTGCGCTTCCTGATCGGCGTCGCGGTCGGCGCGGACTACCCGATCGCCACCTCGCTGCTGGCGGAGTTCTCCCCGCGCAAACACCGCGGCGCGATGCTCGGCCTGCTCACCGTCATGTGGTCGCTCGGCAGCGCCGCCGCGTACCTCGTCGGCGACCTGCTGCTCCGCCTCGGCCCGGACGGCTGGCGCTGGCTGCTGGCCTGCCCCGCGATCCCCGCGGCGATCCTGGTCCTGATGCGGATGGGTACGCCGGAGTCGCCGCGCTGGCTGCTCTCCCAGGGCCGTACCGAAGAGGCGCAGGCCGTGATGCGCAAGGTCTTCGGCCCCGACGCGACCATTGACGAGCTGGAGGTTCCCACCGAGCCCGCCCGGCTCACCGCGGTCTTCCGTGGTGTGTACGGCCGCCGTACCGTCTTCGTCGCCGTCTTCTGGGCCTGCTCGGTGATGCCCATCTACGCGATCTACGCCTTCGGGCCGCAACTGCTGACCGCGATGGGGCTGGCCGGGGAGGGCAGCTCCAACCTCGGCTCCGGTGTGATCAGCCTGGTCTTCCTGGTCGGCTGCGTGGCGTTCCTGCCACTGCTCGGCCGGATCGGCCGCCGCCCGCTGCTGATCGCCTCCTTCGCCGCCGCGACCCTTCCGCTGCTGGCGCTCGGCCTCTTCCCCGGACTGCCCGCGGTCCCCGCCGGCATCCTCTTCGCCGTCTACGCCATCGCCATCGGCGGCCCGACCCTCCTGCAGTGGATCTACCCGAACGAGCTGTTCCCGACGGAGTTCCGGGCCACGGCCGTGGGCATCGGCACCGGCTTCAGCCGGATCGCCGCGGCCGCCGGCACCTTCCTCACCCCGATCGCCCTGGAGTCCTGGGGCGTGGGCGCGACCCTGCTCCTCGCGGGCGTCGTCTCCCTCGCCGGCACGCTGGTCTCCCTGGCCCTCGCCCCGGAAACCCTGGGCCGCTCACTGGAGAGCTCCAGCTCGGCCTGACCGCGCACGCATGTCACGTTTGGAGGGGCTGACCCGTCCTAGAGGCGAACCCACCCGCGGTTCTCGCGAAGAGGAAGGAGCAGCTCGTGTTTGCCGCTTATCTCGTGGTCACCCTCCTCACGTCGGCCGTCAATGGCCTGGCCGCCGTCGCCAACTTCATCGGCCATGAGTACCCGAAGAGCCAGGCCGACAAGTTGGGCGTGCCCCGGTCCTGGATGCGCCCGCTGGGTGCGCTGCTGGCGGCGGGTGCGCTGGGGCTGTTGGCCGGGTTCGCCGTGCCGGCGCTGGGCACGCTCGCCGCCGCCGGGCTCGTGCTGTACTTCCTCGGTGCGCTCTGTGTACACCTACGGGTCCGCGACTACGAGCTGGGCCCGTGGGCCGTGTTCTGCTGTCTGCCGGTGGCCGCGCTGGCCGTGGGCCTGGCCCACCACGGCGCCTGGTGAACCGACGGCGGGCCCGCGAAGGCCCGCTCTGCGGAATGCCGGCTCACTGGAAGGCCGGCATGACCTCCTTGATGAACAGCTCCAGGGACGCGCGCTTCTCCTCGTGGGAGAGGCTGTTGTCGATCCAGAAGCTGTACTCGTCGACGCCGAGCTCCTCGTAGGCGCGCAGCCGGTCGATGACTTCGGCGGGGGTGCCGATCACCGCGGTCTTGTGCAGCGACTCCGGCTCGAACTCCGGCCGGTCCGCGAACTTCGACTCCGGGCTGGGCTCCAGGAAGCCGTTCACCGGAGTGGTCTTGTTGCCGAACCAGGCGTCGAAGGTGCGGTAGTACCGATTGATCCCCTCCGCGGCGGGGCGCCAGCCGTCGGGCTCGTCGGGGGAGTGGACATGGGTGTGCCGCAGCACCATCAGCTCGGGGCGCGGCACCTCGGGGTGGTTCGCCACCGCGGTCTCGAACTTCCCCTTGAGATCGATGACTTCCTCGTCCCCCTTCATCAGCGGGGTGACCATGACATTGCAGCCCTGGGCCACCGCGAAGTCGTGGGAGTCGGGGTCGCGCGCCGCGATCCACATGGGCGGGGTGGGCTGCTGCACCGGCTTCGGCACGCTGGTCGACGTCGGGAACTGCCAGATCTCGCCGTCGTGTGCGTAATCGCCCTGCCAGAGCGCCCGGACGGCGGGCACGAGCTCCCGCAGATGCTTGCCGCCGTCGCGGGCCGACAACCCGCCCGCCATACGGTCGAACTCGAACTGGTGGGCCCCACGAGCGAGCCCGACCTCCATCCGGCCGTTGCTGATGACATCGAGCAGCGCACACTCACCGGCGACCCGGACCGGGTTCCAGAACGGAGCGACGATCGTTCCCGCGCCCAGCCGGATGGTCGAGGTCTGCGCGGCCAGGTGCGCGAGCAGCGGCATCGGGCTCGGGGAGATCACGTACTCCATCGAGTGATGCTCACCGATCCACACGGTGCTGAAGCCGCCGTCCTCGGCCATGAGGGTCAGCTCGGAGAGGTTCTCGAACAGCTGCCGATGGCTGACCTCCTCGTCCCAGCGCTCCATGTGCACGAACAACGAAAACCTCATGACTGCTCCTCGTCTGCTGTGGTGGCGGCCGTCAGCTCGGTCAGCGTGACGTCACCGGTAGCCCAGTGCGTCCGGGGGACCTCGTGGACGACGACACGGATGTACTCGGGCCGGGTGTCCGTGGTGCGGAGGACCGCGGCGTGCACCTCGTGCAGCAGGTCCCGGATCTGCGCCGGGGTGCGGCCCTCCGCGAGGGTGATGGCAACCTGTGGCATGTCAGCTCCGCATCGTGAACGGGTCGGCCACGGGCTCCTCGCTGGTGTTGATCCAGACGCTCTTGAGCCGGGTGTACTCCTTGATCGTCTCGGTGCCGTGCTCGACGCCGACGCCGCTGGTCTTGAAACCCTGCCGCGGCGACATCGGCGACATCGCCCGGTAGGTGTTCACCCACACGGTCCCGGCGTCCAGCCGTGCCGCCATCCGGTGCGCCCGCGCGAGGTTCTGCGTCCAGACGCCGGCCGCGAGACCGTACTCGGTGTCGTTCGCCAGCCGGACGACCTCCTCCTCGGTGTCGAACGGCATGATCGCCATGACGGGGCCGAAGATCTCCTCGCGTACGACGCGCATGGTGTTGTCGACATCCACGAGGACGGTGGGCTCGTAGAAGTACCCGCCGAGACCGCCGTCCGTAGCGTTTCCGCCGGTCAGCACCCGTGCGCCTTCGCTGCGACCGAGGTCGACGTACCCGGCCACCTTGTCCCGCTGGCCCTCGAAAGCCAGCGGGCCGAGCTCGGTCCCCTCGTCCATGGGGTCGCCGATGCGGATGGTCTTCGCGCGCTCGGAGACCCGCTCCAGCAGCTCGTCGTAGACCGACCGGTGCGCGAACACCCGGCTGCCGGCGATACAGGTCTGCCCGGCGGCGGCGAAGATACCGGCGACCACACCCATCGCGGCGTTCGCGACGTTCGCGTCCTCGAAGACGATGTTGGGTGACTTGCCGCCCAGTTCGAGGGTCGAGCCGATGAAACGGCCGGCGGTCGCCGCGGCGATGCGCGACCCGGTGGCGGTGCTGCCGGTGAACGAGATCTTCGCGAGGTCCGGGTGGTCGACCAGCGCCTGCCCGGCCTCGGCGCCGAACCCGGTGACGACATTCACCGCACCCGGCGGGAACCCCGCTTCCAGCGCCAGCTCGGCGAGCCTGAGCACCGTTGCGGAGGTGTACTCCGAGGGCTTGACCACGACGGTGTTGCCGGCGCAGAGCGCGGGCGCCAGCTTGCTGCTGGTCAGCGTCAGCGGAGAGTTCCAGGGTGTGATCGCACCGACCACACCCAACGGCTCCCGCGCCGTGTAGTTCAGCACCTGGCGGTCGGAGGTGGGGACGACATCGCCGTGGATCTTGTCCGCCAGGCCGGCGTAGTAGTGGAAGTACTCCGGCAGGGAGGCCAGTTGCCCGCGCATCTCGCGCAGCAGCTTGCCGTTGTCCTGCGTCTCCATCCGGGCGAGCTCTTCGGCGTTCTCGGCGATCAGGTCGCCGAGACGGCGCAGCAGGTGTCCGCGTCGCGTCTGGCTGAGGTCGCGCCAGCCCGGGTCCTCGAATGCCGCCTTCGCGGCGGCCACGGCCCGGTCGATGTCAACGGCGTTCCCACGCGCCGCCCGATAAAGGGCCTGGCGCGTGGCCGGGTTGGTGCTCTCGAAGTACTCGCCCGAGGCGGGCTCGACCCACCTCCCGCCGATGAAGTGCTGCGACGTGGTGAGCTCAGGCATGTGCGCACTCTCCGATGAAGGTGGTGAGGGAGTCGACGAACGCCTCGGGGCGCTCGACGGGCAGCATGTGACGCGCCTCGGGGACGACCACCGCGCGGCAGTCCGGAAGCGCCGAGGCGAGGCGTTGGGTCATCGCGGGGGTGGAACCCGGATCGTTCTCACCCGTCACTGCCAGCGCGCGTACGGTGATCGCGCCCAGGTCCGGCGCGAGCTCGGCATCCGCCGTGGCGAACACGCGGTAGCAGTTGACGAACGACCTGACGTCGTTGGCCCGCAGGGTGGCCTCGGTGTGCGCGACCCGGGCGGGGGCGACATCGGAACCGGCGTACCAACGCTCCAGAGACGCGGTGGCACTGGCCGCGAAGTCGGTCTCCGCGGTGTGCAGCCGGGCGAGGACGGACGCCCGCTCCTCGGGCGTCCGCGCGCACACCGAGCTGACCGAGGTCAGCGTGGCCACCAGCTCGGGCCGGTGCAACGCCAGGTGCTGGGCGACGAGCGCGCCCAGCGAGAAACCGACCAGGTGCGAGCCCGCCGGTATCCCACCGGCCACCCCGTCGGCCAGCTCTGCGAGTGTCACCCCGTCGCGCGCCGGCGGGCGGGAGCCGTGGCCCGGCAGGTCGGGGGTGAGTACGGTGAATCGGTCGGCCAGCAGTGCGGCGGCGGGCTCCCACATGGTGTGGTCGAGCCCGACACCGTGCAGCAGCACAAGGGGCGGCTTGCTCATGCGTGCCTACTGCTCGGTCGAGAGCGGGGCCAGGCGCTGCTGGGGGCGTCCCTGGGCGGCGGCGGCGAGCGCGACGACGATCTCGTCGGGGTGCGGAGCGTCGGTGATCCGGACCTCGGTGGTCTGGTGGTGCGAGCGGATCGTTGCGTCGGTGATGTGCTTCAGCGGGATGTCGAACACAACGCCCGCGGCACCGCGCTTCTCGACGGCCGGCAGCAGAGTGGTGGCATTGGCGGCCTTGCGGAAGTGGTCGCCGAACTGGAGAGTGTGGATCAGCGCCGAGCCGTGCTCGATCTCGCCGTCCAGGCCGACGATGGCCGCCTTGCCGTACGCCTCGGCGGGCGCCTGGAGGGCGTCGAGCACCGCGGGGGCCAGCAGCGCGCCGAGGTCGGAGGCGGTCGCGTCAATACCGGGAGCGAGGTCCTCGACAAAGCCCTGACCGGCCCAGGGATTCTCGATCACCGCCGCGACGACGGCGATGCGGGCGGCAGGGGTGACCTCGCGGCCGCCCTCCGTACGGATTTCCTCAACAGTGGTAACGATCTTGCGGACGTTCATGACGGGACCTTCTCCAGGGTTTCGGTGGTGACGACAGGGTCGGTCTTGCGGTCCCCGATACGGGGGTGCGGGCGGGGCCCCGTCGATGCGGCGGCGATGACGACGATCTCGTCCGCACGCGGTGCGTCGGCGACGCGGGCGCTGATGGTCTGGTAGTGACTGCGCGTTGCGGCGTGTGTCTTGTGCCAGAGCGGGACGATCAGCGTCTCGCCGGCTTCGGCGCGGGTGTCGGCGAAGCAGATGATCGATTCGCCCTGGAGGAACTCCCGTACCAGATTGCCGAAGTACGGCGTGTGGATGAGGGCTCCGGCGTGCTCGATCTCGCCCGCCGTGCCGACGATCGCCGCCTTGCCGAAGGCTTCGATCTCCGCCACGCCGCCCAGTGCCTCGATGAGCCGGTCGGCGAGCAGCCGCGCGAGCACCGGGGCGACCCGGCTCTGCTCCGCGTGCAGATCGGCAGCGGGTCCGGCGCCCGCCCAGGGGTTCCGGATGACGGCCGCGACGCTGGCTCGCCGCGCGGGCTGTGCGGGGGCCTCGCCCGCCTCGGTGAAGACGACGTCGCGGTAGAGCACGAGCTTTCGGAGGCCGATGCTGTCGTCAGGACGATCCGTGATGCGCTCTTGCATGCCACAGGACGATAAGTACGGCTCTTGCATCGGTCAAGGGGTGGGCAGTCACGATTCTCCGGATCGCCGCTCGGATCCCTTGATGGCGTTGAAATACCGCCTCTGAACTGGGCGTACTGGGTCGTGCGCGATCGAGTCGCGATTGCCGTCCGACGACCCCTTGACGCTCAACCAGTGGCATGCCTTACTGCTTCTTGTATGCCAGTTCAGGCAGCCGTCGAACCCCGGACTCAAGGAGTTTCATGTCCAGTCCACCTCGATCGGGTGCGGAAACGGCCCCCGTGACGCCGTCCGGGAGCGTCGACGAAAGCACCGCTCAAAACACTGGCGAAGACCGCGAGAGCGACGGCCCTCACCGCGAGGGCAGACTCGGCTCCGTCTTCTGGTCCTCGCTCGGCATCTCCGCCCTCGTCGTCGGCTGGGCGGTGGTCTTCACGGACAATCTGAACGAGGTCACCACCGCCTCGCTGGACTGGGTGACGGCCACCTTCGGCTGGACCTACCTGGTCGTCACCCTCGCCATCCTGATCTTCCTGGTGTTCCTGGCCTTCAGCCCCACCGGTGACATCCGGCTCGGCAAGGACACCGACCGCCCCGAGTTCTCGACACCGACCTGGTTTGCCATGATCCTCAGCGCGGTCATGGGAATCGGGCTGGTCTCCTACGGTGTCGCCGAACCGATCTCCCACCTCGCGACGCCCCCGCACGGCCTCGCGGAGCCCAACACACCGGCCGCAGCGGTACGCGCCCTGCAGTACTCCTACTTCGACTGGGGCCTGCACGCCTGGGCGATCTTCGCCGTCTTCGGTCTCGCCATCGCGTACTCGACGCACCGCAAGGGCCGCCGCACGCTGGTCAGCCAGCTGTTCGTGCCGCTGCTGGGCGACCGGGTGAACGGGCCGATCGGCAAGGCGATCGATGTACTCGCCGTGTTCGCGACGCTCTTCGGAACCACAACGTCCCTCGGCCTGGGGGCTCTCCAGGTCAACAACGGTCTCGGCACCCTCTTCGGGATCCCGGTCAACTCGGTGACGCAGGTGCTCATCATCGCCGCCGTCACAGCGGTCTTCACGCTCTCGGCCGTGACCGGTGTCAGCAAGGGGATCAAGTTCCTGAGCCAGGGCAGTTCACTGCTCGCGGTCGCGTTGTTCGTCTTCATGCTGATCGCCGGCCCCACCGTCTTCGTCGCGAACCTGTACATCGAGTCCATGGGCCGGTGGGCCACCGACTTCTTCCGGATGAGCCTCCAGGGCACCGCGTTCGGCGGGCTGGAGTGGATGCAGCTGTGGACGTACTTCATGATGGCCTGGTGGGTTTCCTGGGGCGCCTTCGTCGGTGTCTTTCTCGCCCGCATCTCCCGTGGCCGCACCATCCGCGGGTTCATCATGGGCGTCCTGGTCGTCCCCAGTGTGGTGTTCTTCACGTGGTTCACGGTCTTCGGTGGCACGGCGATCCATATCGACCTGTTCCAGGGCGGTGACATCGCCAAGCAGACCGCGGCCGATGTCAACAGCGCGTTCTTCGCGACCCTCGAACACTTCCCGCTCACCGGCGTCACGTCGGTGATCGCGATCATCCTGGTCGTGCTGTTCTTCGTCTCCGGTGCGGACGCCAACACCTATGTGCTGTCCATGATGACCTCGGACGGGTCGCTCACCCCGCGTCGTCCGGTGCTCATTCTCTGGGGAGCCCTCACCGGTGTCACCGCCGTGGTGCTCATGCTCGCCGGCGGGCTGACTGCCCTTCAGAACACCGTAATCGTCACGTCGTTGCCGTTCCTCGTGATCATCGCCGGGCTGGCGGTGTCCTTCTGGAAGGAACTGAGCGCGGACCGAAAGGAGAAGACTGATGTCGCACACTGAAACGCGTCGCGGGCTCATCGAGAAGGTGTGGGCCGCGGCCTGGGAGGAGGGCGATGTCGACGCCCTCGACCAACTGCTGAGCCCGGACTACCGCCGCCACGGCACGGACGCCCAGCCGCAGGACCTGAGCACCTTCAAGGCATCGATCGTCTCCACCCGAGCGGCGTTCCCGGACTTGGCCACGACCATCGACGACCTCGTGGTCGACGGTGACAGGGCGGCCATCCGCTGGCACAGCAGCGGAACCCACGTGAACTCCTTTCTCGGCGTCCCCGCCACCGAGCGGCGCGTCGAGGTGAGCGGCGCCACCTTCGCCCGGTTCGAGGGGGACCGCATTGTCGAGGAGTACGTGACATGGGATCCGAGGGCGCTGCTCTCGGCGCTCGGCATCATCCGGGTGGGACAGGACTGACGGTCAAGACGACAAGGAGCACTGCTATGTCCGCGCTTTGCGCACAGCCCGACCTGGACCTGATGAAGCAGGTCAACCGGCAGTTCGTCACCGGCGTCACGGTCGTGACCACGATGGACGGGGAAACCCCTAGAGGGCTGGCCGTCAACGCGTTCTCGAGCATCTCGCTCGACCCCGCCACCGTGATGGTGTGCGTTCAGCACACCTCATCCACGCACGACTGCCTCTTCCGGGCGGACCACCTGGCCATCAACATCCTCTCCACGGACCAGCTCGACGTCGTCAACGCCTTCGCGAGGAAGTCCGACAACAAATTCGAGGGCCTGGAATGGGAGTCGGGCCCGTTCGGAAGCCCGCTGATTGTGGGGAGCAGCGCGCAGATGGAAGTCGCGATCCGTGAGCGGCTCCAGGCCAGCACCCATACCGTCTTCATCTGCCGCGTCGTACACGCTGCGGTCACCGGGAATCCCCCGATGGTCTACAGCGCGGGTAAGTTCTTCGACGGTGGCGCGCTCGCGCCTCTGGGATGATCAGCGGGCGGGTCGAGAGACGGAGGAGGGCTCGGTGAATCGCGGCACAGGCGGAGCTACGAAGGGGTCGATGCAGGCCAGGGTCATCGACGAGATGCGGCGGCGCATCATCAAAGGTGACATCAAGCCCGGCGCGCCACTCTCGGAGCTCGCGCTCGCGGACGAGTTCGGCGTCAGTCGCACACCGGTCCGCGAGGCGCTGAAGCAGCTCCAGACCGAGGGGCTGGTCGAGATCCGGCCCCGCGTCGGCACCTTCGTCACCACCCCGTCCCGCCGCGAGATCACCGAGCTCTTCGAGATGAAGGAGCTCCTGGAGGGGGCGGCCGCCCGCCTCCTCGCCCAGCGCGGCCGGGTCCCGGAGATCGACAGGTTGGAGCGAAACCTGCGCGAGGCCGATGACGCGGTGGCGCGGGACGACCGGGAGCGTTACGCCGAGCTGGTCCAGGAGTTCCACGACGTCCTCATCGCCGGGGCCGACAACAGCAAGCTGGAAGCCCACTACCGGATGCTGATGAACCAGCTGGCGTACTCCCGGTTGGTCAACACCTCGTTGAGCCAACCGGGACGTCCCCTTCAGTCGGACCGCGAGCACCACCTCGTCCTGGAGCTGATCCTGGAGAAGGACGGCGACAGCGCCGAACACGTCATGCGCGAGCACGTCCGGGCCAGCCGCCGCGCCCTGCTGGCAGGCCTGCCCATCGGCGGCTCGAAGCCGAGTACGGACACGGCAGGCGGCTGAATCCCGGATCAGCCCGTCTGGTAGCCGGCCGTCAGCCGCGGGTCCCGAATGGCGACCGGCTCCAGGATCGTGTCGACGGCCTTGAGCACCTCCGGCTCCAGCGTCACACCGGCCGCCTTGACGTTCTCCGTGACCTGCTCGGGCCGCGAGGCGCCGATGATGGCCGCGGAGACGTTGGGGTTCTGCAGTACCCACGCCACCGCGAGCTGGGCCAGCGAGAGACCGGCCTGCTCCGCGAGCGGCTTGAGCTGCTGGACCCGCTCCAGTACCTCGTCCCGCAGCCAGCGCGCGACAAACGTGGCGCCGCCCTTCTCGTCCGTGGCACGCGTCCCGGCCGGCAGCGCCGCGCCCGGCAGGTACTTGCCGGTCAGCACGCCCTGCGCGATCGGCGACCAGACGATCTGGCCGATGCCCAGCTCCTCACTGGCCGGCACCACCTCGTCCTCGATCACCCGCCACAGCGCGGAGTACTGCGGCTGGTTGGAGATCAGCGGGATGTGCAGCTCGCGGGCGAGGGCGTGGCCCGCGCGCAGCTGGTCGGCGGTCCACTCGGACACACCGATGTAGTGCGCCTTGCCGGACCGGACCACGTCGGCGAACGCCTCCATGGTCTCCTCCAGCGGGGTGCTGTGGTCATAGCGGTGGGCCTGGTACAGGTCGACGTAGTCGGTCCGTAGGCGGCGCAGCGACCCCTCGATCGACTCCATGATGTGCTTGCGGCCCAGGCCCCGGTCGTTGCGGCCGGTGCCGGTCGGGAAGTAGACCTTGGTGAAGATCTCCAGCCCCTCGCGCCGCTCTCCCTGGAGCGCCGCGCCGAGCACGGACTCGGCGCGGGTCTCGGCGTAGACATCGGCGGTGTCGAAGGTCGTGATGCCCGCGTCCAGCGCGGCACGGATGCAGGCGGTGGCCGCGTCCTGCGCCACCTGCGAGCCGTGCGTGAGCCAGTTGCCGTACGCGATCTCGCTGATGGTCAGGCCACTGCGGCCCAGGCGGCGGTACTCCACGGTGTCAGCTCTCCTCTGTAGGACTTCTGCCCCTTCAGCACCATCCTGCCCTGCGGATGCATGACTCCGGTGGCGTGGGTACTCGGCGGATCGATCCCGGGGCAGGCGCGTGGCGCGCCGGTCTTCACGCGTGTCTGTGATGACTCGGGCGGCCGTCGCACGGTAGAAGGACGGGTAACCGGGCCCCCGCCGCCAAGATAAAAGGAGGTCCCTTGAGTAGGAAGAATATCTTTGTCGTCGGTCTGGACGAGGGAAATCTGCCCGAGCTGAAAGCTCTTCCGGACGCCGCGGAATACGCGTTCCACGGCCTGCTCACTGCCGAGGAACTACAGGTCGGCGAGGTGTCCGTGCCGCAGCTCCTGGACAAGGCGTACGGCATTCTGGATGCCTTCGAGGGCAGCATCGACGCCATCGTGACCTACTGGGACTTTCCCGCGAGCACTCTCGTGCCGATTCTGGGCGAGCGGTACGGAACACGGACCACCAGCCTGGAGTCCGTCGTCAAGTGCGAGCACAAATACTGGAGCCGGCTGGAGCAGCAGAAGGTCATCGACGAACACCCGCGCTTCGGCCGGGTCGACCTCTCGTCGGACGACCCGCAGCCGCCCGACGGCGTGCGCTTCCCGATGTGGCTCAAGCCGGCCCTGTCCTATTCCTCGGAGCTGGCCTACGGCGTCAAGGACGAGAAGGAATTCCAGGAGGCGGTGGCACAGATCCGGGAGGGCATCCACCGGGTCGGGCGGCCCTTCGAATACATTCTTGACCGCATCGAGCTGCCCCCGGAAATGGCCGGCGTCGGTGCCCAGGTATGCCTCGCCGAGGAGGCGATCTCGGGAATCCAGGTGGCCGTCGAGGGCTATGTCCTCAATGGCGAGGTCGTCGTCTACGGGACGCTGGATTCCATCAATTACCCCGACAGCTCCAGCTTCCTGCGCCACCAGTACCCCTCCACACTGCCCGCGGACGTCATTGAGCGCCTGCGCACCGCCAGCGAGCGGGTGATACGCCAGATCGGTATGGAAGCGGCCACCTTCAGCATTGAATTCTTCTACGACCCGCACACCGACTCGATCAATCTGCTGGAGATCAACCCCCGGCATTCGCAGTCGCACGCGCAGATGTTCCACTACGTCGACGGCGTGCCGAACCACCACTGCATGGTCAGCCTCGCCCTCGGCAAGGACCCCCGGCTGCCGCAGGGCGAAGGCCAGTACCGCAAGGCCGCGAAGTGGTACTACCGCTGGTTCACCGACGCGGTGGTCCAGGACGTGCCCTCCCCGGAGGAGATCGAGCGCATCGAGGCGGAGATCCCCGGCGTCCGCATCGACATGGTGCCGGAACCGGGAAAACGTCTCTCCGACGCGCCGCAGCAGGACAGCTACAGCTGCGAACTGGCCCACATCTTCACCGGCGCCGACAGCGTGGACGAGATGACCGAGAAGTACGACCAGTGCGTGGCGGCCCTCAACGTCAGCTTCGAGGGCACCCCGCCGCCGGAGGACCACAACGAGTGAGAGCGGCCCGTCGGCACGGCGAGCGCACCGGAACACCGGAAAGGAGCACGGCAGCCGCATGCAGTACGTGAGCGACCTGCCTTACGCGACGAAGGAAGAGGACCACGTCGCGATCCCCATGCCCGACGGCACCCGGCTCTCCGCGCACATCTGGCGCCCCGTCACCTCCGACGGAGAACCGGTACCGGCGATCCTGGAGTACATCCCGTACCGCAAACGGGACCTCACCTCCGTCCGTGACTCGATCCACCACCCCTACCTCGCCGGACACGGCTACGCCTGCGTCCGCGTCGACCTGCGCGGCACCGGCGACTCCGAGGGCGTGCTCCTGGACGAGTACCTGGAACAGGAACAGGCCGACGCCGAAGAGGTACTGGCCTGGCTCGCCGACCAGCCCTGGTGCGACGGCAACACCGGCATGATGGGCATTTCCTGGGGCGCCTTCGCGGCGCTCCAGGTCGCCGCGCGGCAGCCCGCGAGCCTGCGCGCCATCGTCATCGCGTCCTTCACCGACGACCGGTACAGCGATGACATGCACTACATGGGCGGCACGCTGCTCTCGGACAACCTCGCCGAGGCCGGCACCATGTTCGCCTACGCCACCTGCCCGCCCGACCCCGAAGTCGTCGGCGACCGCTGGCGCGACATGTGGCACGAACGCATGGAGGCCAGCCGCCCCTGGGCCCTGGAATGGCTGCGCCACCAGCGCCGCGACGACTACTGGCGGCACGCCTCGGTGTGCGAGGACTACGACGCCATCCAAGTCCCCGTACTGGCCTCCAGCGGCTGGGCGGACGGCTATTCCAACGCCGTCTGCCGGCTGCTCAGTAACCTCGAAGTGCCGCGCAAGGGACTCATCGGCCCCTGGTCCCACAAGTTCCCGCACCTCGGCGAGCCCGGCCCCGCCATCGGCTACCTCCAGGAAGTCGTCCGCTGGTGGGACCACTGGCTCAAGGGCGTCGACAACGGCGCCATGGACGGCCCCATGCTGTGCACCTGGATACAGGACAGCATGCCGCCCTCCACCTCCTACGAGGAGCGGCCGGGGCGGTGGGTCGGCGAGCCCTCCTGGCCCTCGCCGCGCATCAAGGACAGCGTGCACACCCTCACCCGGCACCACATCGGCCCGGCGCGGACGGAGGACGAGAAGGAGCAGGACGACGACGCGGTCAGAGGCGAAGCACTGACCGTCGAATCCCCGCTGTCCGTCGGCCAGTTCGCCGGCAAATGGGCCTCCTACAACGCGCCGCCCGACCTGCCGTACGACCAGCGCGAGGAGGACGGCGGCTCGCTCGTCTTCGACAGCGCCCCGCTCACCGAACGCCTGGAAGTCATGGGCACCGCCACCGTCGAGCTGGAGGTCTCCGCCTCCGAGCCCGTCGCCATGGTCGCCGCCCGGCTCTCCGACGTCGCCCCCGACGGCGGCGCCACCCGCGTCACGTACGGCCTGCTCAACCTCACCCGGCGGGACGGCACCGGCGTACCGCAGCCCCTCGAACCGGGCCGCCGCTACCGCGCCACCGTCCAGCTCAACTGCACCGCGCAGGCATTCCCGGCCGGCCACCGCGTCCGCCTCTCGCTCTCCACCTCCTACTGGCCGCTGGCCTGGCCGCCGCCCCGCCCGGTCCGGCTGAGTGTCTACGAGGGGACCAGCACCCTCCACCTGCCGGTCCGCCCCAACGACGTACCCGACGACGTGCCCGACCCCGCCTTCGGCGAACCCGAGGGCACCGAGCCGGTCCCCGCCACCCAGCTGCTCCCCAAGGAACAGCGCTGGGACGTCAAACGCGACCTGGTCAACTACAACAACGAGCTGGAGATCGTGAAGGACGCCGGGTTGGTGCGGTACGAACAGCCCGGCATGGACGTCGGCCGCCGCGCGTACGAGCGGTACACCTCAGTCGCCGACGACTTCACCTCCGTACGCGGCGAATCGACCTGGACCATGCGCTTCAGGCGCGGCGACTGGGACGTGCACGTCGTCACCCACACCACCCTGTGGTCCAGCGAGGACTGCTTCTGCATCGACGCCACCCTCGACGGCTACGAAAGCGACCGCCGGGTCTTCTCCCGCACCTGGAACGAGACCCTCCCGCGCGACTCCCTGTGACCCGGGGTACCACGGGGTACCCGTCCCGCGCGTCGTCGGGAAAGGGGCGGAGATGCGGTGTTTTGATGACGGCATGGCGTGGGGCCGGGTGAGCAGCGTGGTCGAGATCGTGGTCTGGTGGGCGGCGCTCTTTGTCCTCTGGCTGTTCCTGATCAGCACGGTCGACGCCCTCGAAATTCTCGTGGGCGGTCTGGTCTCCCTGGTCGGCGCGGCCGCCGCCGCGGCCGCCCGCCGGGCGGTGACCGACCGGTGAACGCCTGGCTGGTGGCCGCCGCCGTACTGATGGTGGCCGGCCTCGGCCCGGTCCTGTGGTGCGTGGCCACCGGACCGCTCCGCCGCCGCGTCGCCGCCCAGAACACCGGCACGCTGCTGGTCTGCCTCGTCCTGCTGCTGCTCGCCCGCGGCTACGCCCGCCCGCCGTACACCGACGTGGCCCTGGTCGTCGCCCTCCTCGGGCCGGTCGGCACCCTCGTGTACGCCCGGCTCCTCGGGCCCGAGATGGGCGACGACCCGCAACAGGGACCGCTCACCAAAGCCTTCGCGGTGATCGCCACGGCGGCCGTCGTGCTGCCGCTGTGCGTCGCCGAGGGCCCCGGCCGGTCCCTGGTCAAACTCCTCCTCATCGGCGCGATCCTGGTCGGCGGCAACCTCATCTCCTCCCAAGCGCTGGCCGGGGCGCGCCCGAAGGAGGCGGACGACCATGGCTGATGTACTGATCGCCCTCGCGCTGCTGCTGGTCGCCGCCACCGCCACCGCCGCCGTCGCGGTCCGCGACCCGGCCCGCCAGGCCCTGGTCCTCTCCCTCCTCGGCCTCGTCCTCACCCTGCTCTTCACCGTCCTGCAGGCCCCCGACGTCGCCCTCTCCCAGCTCGCCGTCGGCTCGGCGCTGACGCCCCTGCTGATCCTGCTGTCCGTACGCAAGGCCCGCCGCCGCTCCCTCGACCAAGTACGCGCGGACAAGGAAGCGGGGGAGGGCGGCACATGAACCGGCGGCTGCGGATGTGGGTACTGCTGCTCGGGCTCGCGGGCACGGCGGCCGTGCTGGTCGCCGCCGCTTTCCGGCTCCCCGACTTCGGCACCGACTTCCACCCCTACGGCGACCGCGCGGTTCGCGAGGCGCTGGCCAGGCAGACCGCCAACACCGTCGCCGCCGTCAACTTCGACCAGCGTGCCTTCGACACCCTCGGCGAGGAGACCATCCTCTTCGCCGCCGTCCTCGGCACCGTCGTCCTGCTGCGCCAGGCCCGCGACGAACGCCACGTCGAGCCCGCGCCGGCCGACATCGCGGCACCTGTACGCCGCTACGCCCTCGTCCTGCTGCCCGTCACGGTCGTCGCCGGGCTCTACATCGTCGCGCACGGCCAGCTCACCCCCGGCGGCGGCTTCCAGGGCGGCGTGGTCGCGGCCACCGCGCTGCACCTGCTCTACATCGCCGTGGACTACCGCGCACTGGAACGCATCCGCCCGCTCGGCCTCTTCGAAGTCGGCGACGCGGCCGGCGAAGCCGCGTACCTCGTCACCGGCGTCGCCGGACTGCTGGCCGGGTCCTCCTACCTCGCCAACACGATCCTGCCGCACGGCACGTTCAACACCCTCTCCTCCGGCGGCACCGTCCCGCTGCTCAACGCCGCCATCGGAATGGAAGTCGCCTGCGCGGTCGTCGTGCTGCTCGCCCGCTTCCTGGACCAGGCCGTCGAGATCGAAGGGGAAGGGGAACGGAAATGATGGACGTGCTGCCCTACCTGGTCGCCGCGTGGGTCTTCCTCGTCGGCTGCTACGGCCTCGCCACCAGCCGGAACCTCATCCACGGCGTCGGCTGCCTGGCCGTCTGCCAGGCAGCCACCTACGTCCTGCTGCTCGCCGTCGGCTACCGCAGGGGCGGCACCTCCCCGGTCTTCGCCGACTTCACCCCCGGCGACCGCCCGGTCGTCGACCCGGTCGTCCAGGCCCTCGCCCTCACCGACGTCGTGGTCGGCGCCACCGTCACCGCGCTCCTCCTCGCCCTGGTCATACAGGTCGCCAAACGGCACCACACCCTCGACCCGGACGAGCTGTCGGAGCTGCGCGGATGAACCATCTGCTGCCGCTGGCCGTCGTGGTACCACTGCTGGGCGCCGCCCTCCTCGTCGCCGCGGGCCGCTTCGTGCCGCGTGTCGTCGCGGAGGCCGTGGGCGGTGCCGTTGCCGCCGCCACCGCGGCCCTCACGCTCTACCTCCTGCTCGCCGTCCCGTCCCCGGTGATCGAATGGGTCGGCGGCTGGACGCCGCACCACGGACACAGCGTCGGCATCGTCCTGCACGCCGACCACCTCGCCCTCGGCATGGCGGCGCTCGTCTCCCTCCTCGTCCTCGCCGTCCTCGTCTACTCCTGGCGCTACTTCGAGGAACCGCCCCGCAAACACGCCGGCTCCTTCCCCGCCCTGGTACTCCTCTTCCAGGCCGGCATGTGCGGCTTCGTCCTCACCGGCGACCTCTTCAACGCCTTCGTCTTCTTCGAACTCATGGGCGTTGTCGCCTACGCGCTGACCGGATACCGGGTCGAGGCCGCCAGGGCCGTCCAGGGCGGCCTCACCTTCGGTGTCGTCAACTCCCTCGGCGCCTACGCCATGCTGCTGGGCATCGGCCTGCTCTACTCCCGCACCGGCGAACTCGCCATGCGGCACATCGGCGCCGCGCTCGACGCCCGCGGCGCCCCCGACGCACTCGTCCTCGCCGCCTTCGTCCTGCTCCTCACCGGCCTGCTCGTCAAGGCCGCCGCCGTCCCCTTCCACTTCTGGCTCCCCGACGCGCACGCCGTCGCCCCGACACCGGTGTGCATGCTGCTCTCCGGTGTCATGGTCGAACTCGGCGTGTACGGCACGGCACGGGTGTACTGGACGATCTTCGCAGGGCCCGGCGGCATCCCGCCCGAAGCCGTCACCCGCACCCTCCTCACCTTCGGCGTGCTCTCCGCCGCCGTCGGCGCGGTGATGTGCTGGTACCAACGCCACATCAAACGCCTGCTTGCCTTCTCCACCATCGCTCACACCGGCCTCTTCCTCATCGGCCTCGGACTGCTGAAACCCGAGGCCACGGGCGGCATCGCGCTGTACGTCCTCGGCCACGCGGGCGTGAAGGCGGCGCTCTTCGCGTGCGCGGGCATCCTGCTGGACCGCTATGGCTCCATCGACGAGTACGAACTGCACGGCCGCGCCCCCGAACTGCGGGTGACCGCCGTCTACTTCGTCGTGGGCGGGCTGGCGCTCGCCGGGCTGCCCCCGTTCGGTACGGCACTGGGCAAGGCCGTCACGGAAGAGGCCGCCGGGCCCTGGCTCGCCGCCGTGTTCGTCCTCGTCTCCGCGGTCACCGGGGGAGCGGTACTGCGTGTCGCCGCCCGCGTTTTCGGTGGCTTCGGCCCGGCCCCGGCGGACGACACGGAATGCGAGACCAGCGGCGAACGCGAACAGCCGGAGACCGAACAGCAGTTGACCCGGGTCCCGGACACCATGCTGGCCGTCCCGGGCGCACTGCTCGCCGGGGCGCTCCTGGTGGGCGTGGTACCTGCGGTACGCGCCGCCGTGGGGAGCGCGGCGGACGAGGCGACGGCCGGGGTGACCGTGATCCCCGTACCGCCGCACTGGTCGGCCGCCGGAATACTGCTCGGCGTACTCTCCGCGGCCCTCGCTGCCGCCCTCGCACTCCTCGCCGTCCGACGCCCCCAACACACCCGCAGCCGCCACTGGGTCGACCCCCTGCGCCTCCTCCACTCCGGCCACATCGGCGACTACGTGGCCTGGACCGTCGCGGGAACGGCACTGCTGGGAGCGCTGGCGTTGTCGGGCGTTATTTAAGCGTCCTGGAGGGACTTCACCAGTCCCGCAACGAGGTTCGCCCGCTCGGCCATCGCGTCGATCACCACGTACTCGTGGTCGGCGTGGGCCCCGCCCCCGACCGCTCCGAGGCCGTCGAGCGTGGGCACCCCCAGTGCGGCCGTGAAGTTGCCGTCACTGCCACCGCCGACCGCGGTGCCTTCGACGCCGGGCAGCAACTGCTGTGCCAGCGCGAAGAGTTGGGCCGATGCCGCCTCGGGCATCGGGGGACGGCCGACGGCTCCCTCGACCGTGATCCTGGCCCCTTCGAGATGCGGAGCCAGCGCCGCGAACGCGGACTCGATGCGTTCCTTCTCGCCGGCCGACTCGACCCGGACGTCGACGGTGACGGTGGCTTCCGCCGGTACGACGTTGTCCAGGGTGCCGGCGGACGCGACGGTCGGGGTGACGGTCGTACCGATCTCCGGCCGGCCGAGTGCCGCGATGTCCAGTACCTGGTGTGCTGCTTCGACCAGCGCGTTGATACCGGCGGCGGGCTCCAGGCCCGCGTGCGAGGCGCGGCCCGCGATCGACACCTGGAACGTCCCGCAGCCCTTGCGGCCGGTCTTCAGGGCTCCGCCGTCAGCGGCGCCTTCAAGTACCAGCACAGCGCCACAGGCAAGGGCCCGCTCTTCGAGGAGCGCGCGGGAGGAGCGGGAGCCGACCTCCTCGTCGGCGGTCACCAGGATCTCCACCCCCGAGCGGTCATCGAGCGTCGCCACGCCATGAATGGCCTGCACCAGACCGCCGAGCATGTCGAAGACTCCGGGACCGGTCGCCCGCCCGTCCTCAACCCTGAACGGGCGGCGCGCAAGCGTGCCGAGCGGAAACACCGTGTCATGGTGGCCGAGGATCAGCACGCGGGGATCGCCGCCGCCCGACCAGTGGACATGCGGCCCGGCTGCGCTCTCGACGAGGGTGGCCTGGCCGCCGAGGCGGCTCTCGATGACCGCGGCGACAGCCTTGGCCGATGCCGTCAAGGCAGCGACATCGCGCGACGGGGACTCGACCTCGACGAGGGTCCGGAGATCATCGAGCATCGCGTCAACACGCACGGGAACGGCCTGGTGCATCATCATGCGGCAAGGGTAATTGGCTCGCCGTGACGGACCGGCGCCGCTCCACGACCTGGTGCTCCGACCGGGAAAGTTCGCCGGGGCGGCAGCTTCGCCTCGGCCGACGACGCACTACTGACGCCCTCGCCCGCTACCCGGTTGGCGGACGTCAACCTGGATCCGCCGTTCCCGAGTGCGCCCGGCTTCCGGGCCGTGGACCTGCTGGCCCACCCTGGACTGCCGGCTGCGTTGTCACCGGGATCGACGGTGCCCCGATCGGTGAGGCAGGTCGTGGGCTAGTGGTCGCCGCTGACGACGAGACCCACGGGCTGCTGATGGCGATGATGCGCAGCCGAAGCCAGTGCGGTGACCGCATGGGACGTCCGGGTGCTGCTCCGGCTCACCCGTGGCTTCCGCCGCCCGACTCCGGAACGGACCCGGCCGGGGCCTCCGTGATGTCCAGGAAGACATGGTCGGCCTGCGGCCAGGTGGCCTCGACCTCGCGCTTGATCCGTACGCACACCAGCTCCACCCGCTCGCTGTCCAGCCCCGGCGCCAGGTCGATCCGGGCCGCCACCAGCCACGAGTCCTCCCCGAGCCGCATCGTCAGCAGCGCCGCCACATTGTCGACCTCGGGCTGCGACACCAGCAGCGCCCGGATGCGGTCCCGCAGGTCCTCGTCGACGGACTCACCGATGAGATGGTCGCGCGCCTCCTTGCCGAGCCGGTACGCCACGTACACCAGCAGCAACCCGATCGCGAACGACGCCGCCGCCTCCCAGACCACCTCACCGGTGATCAGGTGGAGCACCATCCCGGCCGCCGCCAGCAGCACACCGACCACCGCGGCGCCGTCCTCCGCGAGGACCGTGCGCAGCGCCGGATCGCCGCCGCCGTCCTTGTGCACGCGCAGCTGATACACCGCCCTGACCAGCGAACTCCCCTCGGCGAGCAGGGCCACGCCGAGCACGATCAGCCCCGCCGTATAACCACTCGGCGTCTCCTGCGTGCCGTCCCGCAGCGCGCTGATGCCCTGGAAGAAGGAGAAGCAGCCGCCCATCACGAAGATGCCGACCGCGGCCAGCAGCGCCCAGAAGTACCGCTCCATGCCGTACCCGAAGGGGTGGCGGCGGTCGGCGGGGCGGCGGCTGCGGCGCAGCGCGGCGAGCAGAAACAGCTCGTTCAGACTGTCGGCGACGGAGTGCGCGGCCTCGGACAGCAGCGCGGGTGAGCCGGAGAGCAGACCGCCGACCGCCTTTGCGACCGCGATGACAAGATTGGCGGCGAGCGCCACGACGACCGTCACCCGGGTCCGGCCGTCGGGTTTCTTTTGATTCACCGGGATTCACCGCCGCCATTCGGGGGACGCGGAGGTTCCGGGAGATCCGCAATACGCATCAACGGAGCGTGTACCCGGTTCGATGAAAGGGAACCACGGGAAACTGCGCAGGGGATTCCGCAACCAGCCGAAAAGGTGAGTGACGATGGTGGACGTCGGATACACGATGATGACCGAACAGGCCGGTCCGCGCGAACTGGTCGACCATGTGGTGATGGCCGAGCGCGCCGGTTTTGACTTCTCCGTTACGTCGGACCATTACTTCCCGTGGCTGGCTTCGCAGGGCCACGCACCGTACGCCTGGAGCGTGCTCGGGGCCGCCGCGCAGGCCACTTCCCGCATTCCACTCATGACGTATGTGACGTGCCCGACGACCCGGTACCACCCCGCGGTCGTCGCCCAGAAGGCGGCGACGATGCAACTGCTCGCGCAGGGCCGCTTCCGGCTCGGCCTCGGCTCGGGGGAGAACCTCAACGAGCATGTCGTCGGGCAGGGCTGGCCCGCGGCGCCGGTGCGGCTGGAGAAGCTGGAGGAGGCCATCGAAATCATCCGGGCGCTGTTCTCCGGTGACGAGGTGACCTATCACGGCGAGCATTTCGATGTGGACCAGGCCGTGCTGTGGGACCTGCCCGAGGAGCCGCCGAAGATCGGCGTCGCGGTCTCCGGCGGGTACTCCTGCGAGATCGCGGGCCGGCTCGCCGACCTGGTCATCGCCACCGAGCCGAAGAGCGAGCTGCTGCGGAAGTTCGACCAGCACGGCGGCACCGGCAAGCCGCGCGTCGGCCAGATCCCGGTCTCCTACGACCCGGACCGGGACGCGGCGATCGCCCGGGCGCACGACCAGTTCCGCTGGATGGTCGGCGGCTGGCCGGTCAACGCCGAACTCCCCGGCCCGTCCGGCTTCAGCGGCGCCACTCAGTACGTACGCAAGGAGGACATCGCCGAGGCCATCCCGTGCGGCGACGACGTCGGTACGTTCGTGGAAGCGGTGCGGGCGTACGCGGACGCGGGCTTCACCGAGGTCGCCCTCGTACAGATCGGCGGCGACCAGCAGGAACCGTTCATCGAGTGGGCCCAGAAGAAACTGCTGCACGAGATCCGGGCGCTGTGAGGGCCTATGAGTGCGAACACGGCCTCTATGGCCGCTCTTCCGGAACGGGCTGAAGCGCGGGCCAGCGCGCGAGCATACGGTGGCGCATCGCGGTACAGAGCCCGCTCACACCGCTGAGAGAGGGATGGCCGGCCGTCATCCGGCCGACAACCCCGAGCCGGTGGACGAGCCGTTGCCGGGCGGTGGCGGTGCCCCACTTCCAGTCCCGGTGCGGAATGCGGGCCAGGTGATCCGTGCTGTCGCGGTGTGCCCGCTGCACCAGCGCGTCACCGCGGATCAGCCAGCCGGCGCACGCGTCGGCGAGCCCGTCCGGGGCCTCGGAGCCGGTCAGGGTCCGCCACTCCGTGCGGTACGCCCGCTCCGCCCGTGCCAGCAGCGGTTCCGCCGCCGAAGTGACACACCAGCAGGTCGGAAAGCCGATGCGCAGGTAGGCGAGCTCCATCAGACCGCTGCCCAGTGACGCCTGCTCGAAGTCGATGAACCGGAGCCCGGTGGCGGTGTGCAGGTCGTTGCCGGGACACGGATCCCCGTGGAGCAGGGCATGACCAGGTGCCCGGTCGAGCCGGTGGACGAGGTCATGCAGCTCGCCGGGCACACCGGACGCGACCGGCACCTCCAACGCCTCGGCCAGCCGCAGAAAAGACGCGATGTCGGCCTGCTGCGGGCCCTGCCACCGGGGAAGCGCACCGGCGTCCTCCGGGCGCGCGGTGGCATGCAGCCGAGCCAGCGCGGCCGCGTAGTCGACGATCCAGTCACCGGCCGGGCGCCGGTGCTCCACATGCTCCAGCACCAACACCCGCTCGCCGGGATCGGTGGCCAGCAACGCGGGCACCACGGGAGTGTCGGCTCGGGCGGCGAGCCGCAAAGCCGCCACCTCACGGGCGTACCGATCATCCGCACCAGGACCGTCGACGAGCTGCTTCACCACCGCCGTTGCGTCCGGCAGCTCGACGCGCCACACGCGCGAGCGAGGGCTGCTGCTCAGTGTGCGAGAGCGCCTGGGCGACCCCAGCTCGGCCCGTAACCCGTCGCCGAACGGCAGTTGTGACCACATGGGCTCATTCTTGCCTCCGCCTCCGCTGCGGTTCCACCGTGTATTTCGGGTCTTCCGCCGAGGCGATGCCCGCGTGGAAGATGCCGAAGCGGGTGAGGGCCGAGCCGGTCAGGAGGGCGAGGCCGCCCGCCACCGCCGCCGGGCGGCTGCGGCGGCCCAGCAGTCCGGCGGTCGCGGCGCCCGCCACGGTGAGCGCCTGCGCGCAGCGCAGCAGTGTGCCCGCCGTGCCGGAGCGGTAGGTCTCGGCGACCATGCCGAGCCGCCGCTCGGCCGCGGTCACGGCCGCCTTGTCGGCCGCGGCGGCCAGCAGCGCGGCGCCCCGCGCGGGCGCGTTCTCGCTGGTCGGGGACGTTACCAACGCCATGCCGGAGGCGGCGGCGGTCGCCGAGGCGGCGAAGAGATAGGGCAGTTCACGGTGCGCGCCGTGCCAGGCGGGCACCGCCGTGTCCGCGGCGAGGACCGCGGTGTACGTCGCGACGGCCGGGCCGAGCAGTGCGGCGGCCCCGGTCGCGGCGGCGCCCACCCGCGGCAGCCACCCGGTCACCGCGCTCGCGGCCGCCGCGCCCGCCATCGGCCCGTACCCCGCCAGCAGCCACGAGCCGACACTCATCGGTGAGGTCGGCTTGCACACCCGCAGCATGTTGAGGAAGCGGTCGGGCCGGCCCAGGTCGTTGATGAGGGCCGCGGTCGAGAGGGAGATCGCCGCCAGGGACGAGACCTTCAGTGTCTTCGCCATCGTGCGGCGGCCGGTCAGCTGGGCGCCCGCGGCCAGTACGGAACCGGCGCCGGCCAGCCCGCCCGTGAAGAAGTACCCGGCGATGTCCCGGGCCTGCCATGCCGGTGCCTTGATGACGGGCCGTCCGTAGTACGAGTCGAACTCGGCGCGCGGGACCATCAGTTCCTCGCCCTTGCGCCGCCCGCCGCCCCCGGTCCTCGTACCGATCGCGCTCATCGCCGTCCCTTCCGTCCGAGAATCGCGGGCAGTACGAAGGAGGCAGCAGCACCTGCCGCCAGGGACAGCGCCGCCGCGCCCGCGTGTTTCCACATCGCCGGAAGGTCGCGCGTGGTGACCACCGGGTCCGGCGGCAGTCCGTACACCTCCGGCTCGTCCAGCAGGAGGAAGAACGCGCCGTCGCCGCCGACGCCGTCCTCCGGGTCGTGCCCGTAGAGCCGGGCGCCGGGCACGCCCGACTCCTGAAGCTGGTCCACGCGCAGTGCGGCCCGTTCGCGCAGTTCGTCCAGCGGGCCGAACTGGATGGAGTCGGTGGGGCACGCCTTGGCGCAGGCCGGTTCCTGCCCCGCGCCGAGCCGGTCGTAGCACATCGTGCACTTGAAGGCCCGGCCGTCGTCCGCGCGCTGTTCGATCACGCCGTACGGGCAGGCCGGTACGCAGTAGCCGCAGCCGTTGCAGATGTCTTCCTGGACCACGACCGTGCCGTATTCGGTGCGGAAGAGCGAGCCGGTCGGGCAGACGTCCAGGCAGGCCGCGTGCGTGCAGTGCTTGCAGACGTCGGAGGACATCAGCCAGCGCAGGTCCCCGGCGGGCTGTTGTGGGTCCGCCGGGGCTTGTCGTGGCGCGGACTGTTCGATGAACGCGACGTGCCGCCACGTCGAGGCGCCCAGGCCCTGCGTGTTGTCGTACGACATGCCGGTGAGGGACAGGCCGTCCTCGGGGATCGCGTTCCACTCCTTGCACGCCACCTCGCACGCCTTGCAGCCGATGCAGACGGAAGTGTCGGTGAAGAAGCCGACCCGCTCGGGCGGGTCCGGGTGGCCCGCGTCCCCCGCAGGGTCCGGCTCCGGGCCGCTGAAGAGACTGCCGGTCTCGAAGAAGACGCCGGTCATGACGGCTGCTCGCTTCCCGTGAGCTCGGTGATGCCGGCGCGACGCCGGTACTCGGCGACCAGCCGCGGCAGGTCGGGACCGCGCGGCCGGCGGCCCGGCCGGATGTCGGCGGTCAGCGCCTTGTCCTCCTGGATGTGCGCGTTGGGGTCCAGCGCGATGGCCACCAGCTCGTTGGCCGCGTCACCGGTGACCGTGCCATTGGGACCCCAGTGGAACGGCAGACCGATCTGATGCACCGTCCGGCCCTGTACCGTCAGCGGCTTCATCCGCTCCGTCACCAGCACCCGCGCCTCGATCGCGTTGCGGGCCGTGATGACCGTGGCCCAGCCGGTGTGCGTGAGGCCGCGCTCGGCCGCGAGCTGCGGGGAGACCTCGCAGAAGAACTCCGGCTGAAGCTCGGCGAGATACGGCGACCAGCGGCTCATGCCGCCCGCGGTGAAGTGCTCGGTGAGCCGGTAGGTGGTGACCACGTACGGGTAGGTGCCGGCGCCCGGCTCGTCGCCGCTGGGGTGGTAGCGGTTGCCGGGGCGGGAGTGGATCTCCCGGGCGGGCGAGCGGGAGCGGCCGGGGTACAGCGCGTTGGTGAACGGCGAGTCCTGCGGCTCGTAGTGGGTGGGCAGCGGCCCGTCCAGCAGCCCGGCGGGCGCGAACAGCCAGCCCTTGCCGTCGGCCTGCATGATGAACGGGTCGTCGCCGCGCAGCGCGTCCGGCCCCTCCGCATCGTCCGGCGGCACGTACCCGGGCTCCTTGTCGGGTACAAAGTCGGGCACGTCGCGCCCGCTCCACGTGCCTGCCTCCGCGTCCCACCAGATGTACGCCTTGCGGTCGCTCCAGGGAGTGCCGTCGGGCCGGGCCGAGGCGCGGTTGTAGAGGATGCGGCGGTTGGCGGGCCAGGCCCAGGCCCATTCCGCGGCGACCCAGTCCTGTTCGTTGTGCGGCTTGCGCCGGTCGGCCTGGTTCACGCCGTCCGCGTACACCCCGCAGTAGATCCAGCAGCCGCACGTCGTCGAGCCGTCGTCCTCGAGCTCGGTGTACGCGGAGAGCGGCGCGCCGTCCGGGCCGCGCCCGTTGATCTCCGCGAGCACGGCGTCGGCGACCGGCTCGGCCAGCTCGCCCTGTACGGGATAGTCCCAGGCCAGGTCCTGGATCGCGCGGTCCATCGGGTCGGTGGAGGCGGCCAGCTTCGCCTTGATGCGGCGGCCGAGGTGGTACATGAACCACAGGTCGCTGCGGGCGTCGCCGGCCGGCTCGATCGCGGCGTGGTGCCACTGGACCCAGCGGTTGGTGTTGGTGAAGGAGCCGGACTTCTCGGTGTGCGAGGCGGCGGGGAGGAAGAACACCTCCGTACCGATGTCCTCGGTGCGCAGCTCGCCGGACTCGATCTCCGGGCCGTCCTGCCACCAGGTGGCCGACTCGATGAGGGAGAAATCGCGCACCACCAGCCAGTCCAGATTGGCCATGCCGAGCCGCTGCAGGCGGGTGTTGGCGGAGCCGACGGCCGGGTTCTCGCCCATCAGGAAGTAGCCCTTGCAGGCGCCGTCGAGCTGGGCGAGGACGATGTCGTACGCGCCGTGCGAGCCGGTGAGCCGCGGCAGATGGTCGAAGCAGAAGTCGTTCTCCGGCTGTGCCGCGTCCCCGTAATAAGCCTTCAGCAGGCTGACGAGGTAAGCCCGCATATTGCTCCAGAAACCCTTGTCCGTGCGGCTCGCCGTGACGAACGTGTCGAGATCCTCGTGCGCGTGGGCGTGCGGCATCGGCAGATATCCGGGCAGCAGATTGAAGAGCGTGGGAATGTCGCTGGAACCCTGGATGGAGGCGTGGCCGCGGAGCGCCTGAATTCCGCCGCCGGGCCGCCCGATGTTGCCCAGCAGCAATTGCAGCACGCTCGCCGCGCGAATGTACTGCGAGCCCACCGTGTGCTGCGTCCAGCCCACCGCGTAGGCGAAAGCGCTGGTGCGGTCCGGCCCCGAATTCTCGGTGAGGGCTTCGCAGACGCGCAGGAACGTCTCCCGCTCCACGCCGCAGATCTCCGCGACCATGTCGGGGGTGTAGCGCGCGTAGTGGCGCTTGAGGATCTGGAAGACGCAGCGCGGGTGCTGAAGCGTCGGGTCCCGTTCGGCACGGGACTCGGCCTGCGCGCCGCCCGAGCCATGGGTCTCCGCGTGCCCCGCCGCGTGGAGGTGCCGCCCGGTCTCCGGGTCCTTCTGCAGCCGCTGGTCGTGCCGCTGCTCCACGTCTCCCGAGGGCGCCTGCACGTCCGCGCCCTCGTACTGCCAGGTCTCCGCGTCGTAGCGGTGCTTCTCCTCGTCCAGGCCCGAGAAGATCCCGGCCAGGTCCTCGGTGTCCCGGAAGTCCTCGCCGACCAGGGTGGCGGCGTTGGTGTACGCCAGGACGTAGTCGCGGAACTCCTTGCCCTCGGTGAGTACGTAATTGATGATCCCGCCGAGGAACGCGATGTCGGTGCCGGCCCGCAGCGGTACATGCAGGTCGGCGAGGGCGCTGGTGCGGGTGAAGCGCGGGTCGACATGGATGACCGTCGCGCCGCGGGCCTTGGCCTCCATGACCCACTGGAAGCCGACCGGGTGCGCCTCGGCGAAGTTGGAGCCCTCGATGACGATGCAGTCGGCGTGCTGGAGGTCCTGCATGAAGGTGGTCGCGCCGCCGCGCCCGAAGGACGTGCCGAGCCCGGCGACCGTGGAGCTGTGGCAGACCCGCGCCTGGTTCTCCACCTGGACCACGCCGAGCCCGGTCAGCAACTTCTTGATCAGGTAGTTCTCTTCGTTGTCCAGCGTCGCGCCGCCGAGGCTCGCGATCCCGAGGGTGCGGGCCACGCGGGCACCGTCAACCTCCCACTCCCAGGTCTCGCGGCGGGTCTCGATCACCCGGTCGGCGATCATGTCCATGGCGGTGTCGAGGTCGAGCGGCTCCCAGTCGGTGCCGTGCGGCCGCCGGTACAGCACCTGGTGGCGGCGCGCGTCGCCGGTCGTCAGCTGGAGCGTCGCCGATCCCTTGGGGCACAGCCGGCCCCGGCTGATGGGGGAGTCGGGGTCGCCCTCGATCTGGACGACGCGCTCGTCCTTGACGTACACCTGCTGGCCGCAGCCGACCGCGCAGTACGGACAGACCGACTGCACCACCCGGTCGGCGGTGTCCGTACGCGGGCGCAGCTCCTCGGTGTACGCGGACATCGCGGCGCGGCCGCGGCCGAGCGGATCCTTGCCGGTGAGCTGCCGGTACACGGGCCAGTCGCGGAGCAGCCGCTGCACGCCCATGGGTCCTCCCGCCGTCGGCGCCCGGTGCCGTGATGAATGCCTCCAGGGTTGCCCCTGATGCGGCCGGGTGCCCGCTGACATGCCGCGCACACCCGCCGATCGGGCGAGACCCTGGAAGGCGTGACACACACCGCCCTCATCGTCATCGACATGATCAACACCTACGACCACGAGGACGCCGACCTGCTGCTGCCCTCGGTACGCAAGGTCCTGCCTGCTGTCGTCCGGCTCATCGAACGGGCCCGCGAGGACGGCGTACCGGTGATCTACGCCAACGACAACTTCGGCGAGTGGCGCTCGCACCACGGCGAGATCCTGCAGACCGCGCTCGCCGGGCCGCACGCGGAACTGGTGGACCCCATCCGCCCCGACGACTCCTCGCTCTTCATCGTCAAGGCCCGGCACTCGATCTTCTACGAGACGCCGCTGGCCTACCTGCTGTCCCAGCTCGGCATCGACCACGTCGTACTGTGCGGCCAGGTCACCGAGCAGTGCGTGATGTACTCCGCGCTGGACGCGCACATCCGGCAGCTGAAGGTCACCGTCCCGGACGACGCCGTCGCCCCCATCCACCCCGACCTCGCCGAAGCGGCGCTGCGCATGATGGAACGGAACATGAACACCCGCATCTGTACGGTCGCGACGCTGGACTGGGACGCGGCCGCGCGGCGTGATTGACGGCTGCCGTGCCGGGCACTCGGGTGGCGTAAAGCAAGGCAAGTGGTACGGAAGGAGCGCATGATGCCCAGCGGCTCCAACGCCAAACGCGAGCGTCAGTACGAGCACATCAAGGAAGGCGCCGAGAAGCGCGGCACCTCCTCCGGCCGGGCGAAGGAGATCGCCGCGCGGACGGTCAACAAGGAGCGGGCCCGCTCCGGCGAGGCCAAGTCGGCGAGCAGGTCCTCCACGCAGGACACCAAGTCCGCACCGGAACGCGGCGGCCAGCGCTCCGGCAACCGCACCGGTCCCAAGGGCCCGACGAAGGACCAGCTCTACAACGAGGCCAAGCAGAAGAACATCGACGGCCGCTCCTCGATGACCAAGGACGAGCTGGCCAAGGCCCTGGGCCGCTGAGGGCCTGGCCGGTCCTACTGCCCGTCGCCCGGGTGCGCCAGATCGTACGGACGCGGATACGGCCCCAGGCGGAAGGGCAGGTAACGCGCCTCCGTCGTCGGGTCGGACCGCCGTGCCTCCGCGTTGAGCGCGCCGGGCGAGGTGTTGCCCCAGCGCCCGGTCTCGACCCGGCGGTCGACCGTGTGCAGCGCCGCGAGCTGCTCGGCGGGGCTGAACGTGCAGTGCCCGGCATTGTCGACAAACCCCTGGCGCAGCAGCGCTCCGGACCCGGCCGCCGTGACGGCTCGCTCATGTGCCGAGGTGACCTGCACCGGGACCAGCGCATCGCCGGTGGTGTGCACATCCAGCTGCGGGGTGCGCAGCTTCCCGGTGAAGGCGATGTTGCGGGTCATGTAGCGGACGGCCGCCGGGTCCGCCTTGATACGGGGCGCGTCGGCCAGCGTACGGAGATCGTTCCGCAGCGAGAGCCCGGCCGCCTTGTAGAGCGCCGCGACCTCCTTGAAACCGGATGACTTGCGCAGCATCGCCGCGTAGTCCACGCCCGTGTTCCAGGACATGTTCCCGCCGGCCCGCTGCTCGGCCTCCTGGCGGCGCAGGAAGGCGGCGTCCAGCATCATGCCGACCGCCTGGTACTGGTTGGCCTGCTGCGCTTCGTAGTCGTCCGGCGCGGGCCGCTCCTGCTTCGGGTCGTTCCAGCCGGGGATGTTGTGCAGGGCGGCCGCCAGCGCGATCCGCGCCCGCCCGGCCGCGGTGCCCTGGGCCTTGTCGACGGCGGAGCCGAGCTCGCCGGCGGTCCGGCCCGCCTCGGCCGCGTCCGCGAAGCCGGTCAGCGGGATGTCCGAACCGGGCGCCAGCAGCGTCTTCAAGGCGAAGGCCGGGTCCAGGGTGGAGTTCCAGTTGGCGACGCCGCCCTGGACGAGGCCGCACAGGGACAGCGAGCCGTCGATGCGGTCGGGGTGCCGCTCGGCGATGGCGGTGGTGACCAGGCCGCCGTAGGACTCGCCCCAGGCGAGCGTGCGCCGTGCCGTGCCGACCCGGTCGGCGAAGACATCGAGGGTGGCGAGCTGATCGGGCACCGCCTGCTCGACGGCCCACCCGGTTCTGGAGTACGAGGACCCGGCGAGCGCGTACCCCTCGCTGAGCAGCAGCTTCTTCGTGGCCTCGTCGGAGGCGTCCACCGCCTCGTTGGGCTCGCCGGCGGACCGGTAGCCGTGGCTGAACAGCAGCAGGGTGCCGTTCCAGTGGGCGGGGGTGTCGATCAGGTACGTGGCGCCGGACGGCAGGGTGCCTTCGAGGTGGCGCGCTTGTTCCGGCACCGCGGCAGCGGGGGCGGCCGTGCCGGCGAGGAGCAGCGCGGCGAGCGCCGCGCCGGTCCGTGCCCGCTTGCGGACTCTCATCAATGGACTCCTTCAGGGGAGGGACGGATGTCTTCGGCGTCGAACCGGTCGTGGCTGGTCTCCCTGACTCCCCACACCGTGAGCGCGGTGACGGCAGCCCCCGCCGTGAGCAGCAGCGCGACGGGCCCGCTGCCGCCGTACGAAGCGAGCAGGCTGCCGGCGATCAGCGGCGAGAACCCGGCGCCGAGCAGCGTCGCGGTCTGGTAGCCGAGCGAGGCGCCGGTGTAGCGCACCCGCGTCCCGAACATCTCGGTGAGCAGCGCCCCCAGCGGCCCGTACATCGTGGACTGCGCGACGCCGTGCCCAAGGACGAGCGCCAGGATCAGCAGCCCGGGACTGCCGGAGTCGACCAGCGCGAACACCGGGAACGCGGTGGCCGCCGAGAGCACCGCACCGGCCAGCACCACCGGCCGCCGCCCGAACCGGTCGGACAGCGCCCCGGCACACGGCAGCACCAGCAGCGCCGTACAGGAGGCGAGCGTGACGCCGGTGAGGACCTGCGTCCGCGAGAAGCCGTGCCCGACCGCGTACGAGACCATGAAGCTGGTCAGCAGTGACTGGGCGGTGAACGGGCCGATGCCCACACACGCCGCGAGCAGCACGGCGCGCGGTTTGCGCAGCACGTCGAGGAGAGGCAGCCGGGCGGCGGTCCGCTGTTCCTTGACCGCGCGGAACAGCGGGCTCTCGGTGACCTTCAGTCGTACGTACAGCCCGGCGCCCAGCAGGACGATGCTGAGCAGGAACGGCACCCGCCAGCCCCAGGTGCGGAACTGGTCGTCGGGCAGCGTGCCGACGAGGGTGACGACGGCGGTGGACAGGACGGTGCCGAGCGGCGCGCCGAGCTGGGTGAGGCTGGTCCAGCGGCCGCGCGGCCGGCTGCCCGCGTGCTCGGCGACCATCAGCGTCGCACCGCCCCATTCGCCGCCGATCGCGATGCCCTGGACGACGCGCAGCAGTACCAGCAGGACGGGCGCCCAGACGCCGATCGCGTCGTACGTCGGCAGCAGCCCGATGAGGAAACTGCCCACGCCCATCAGCACCATCGTCGTCAGCATCATCGACTTGCGGCCGAGCCGGTCGCCGAAGTGCCCGAAGACGAGGCCGCCGAGCGGCCGGGCGACATACCCGGCCGCGAAGGTCCCGAAGGCCGCGACGGTACCGGCGGCGGGCGAGGCCGCGGGGAAGAACAGGTCGCCGAAGACGAGCGCGGCGACCGTGCCGTAGACCAGGAAGTCGTAGAACTCCACGGCCGTGCCGATCAGGCCGGAGACCGCGACACGTCTCAGGTGCCGTGGATCCTGGGCGTCGCTCACGGCGGTCATCCGTAGAAGCGGGAGAGGCTGCGCAGCACGCAGGCAGGCTTGTCGGCGCCCTCGATCTCGACCGTACCGTCGACCGCGATCTGCACCCCGCCCTTCACCTCGTCCACCGAGGCCAGCGTCGCGGCCAGCCGGATGCGCGAGCCGACCTTGACGGGGGAGGGGAACCGCACCTTGTCCAGGCCGTAGTTGACCTTCGTCGTGACGCCCTGGACGTCGAGGAGGCCGGTGAAGAGCGGGATGAACAGCGAGAGGGTGAGGTAGCCGTGCGCGATGGGCGCGCCGAACGGGCCCTGCGCTGCCTTCTCCGGGTCGGTGTGGATCCACTGGTGGTCGCCGGTGGCGTCGGCGAAGGTGTCGATGCGGTCCTGGGTGACGTCCAGCCAGTCGCTGGTGCCGAGGTCGCTGCCGGCGAGCTTCTTCAGTTCGTCGAGGCCGTTGACGGTGACGGTCATGGAGTTCTCCTTGAGAGGGGAAAGGGGGAGTGACGATGCGTCAGCTGTGGTCGCCGTGCAGCGCGCGGACGCGGGGCTTGAGGAGCTTTCCGGAGGCGGTGCGCGGCAGTTCGTCCGCCACCACCACCGACTTCGGGATCTTGTACTTGGCCAACTGACCGGCGAGCGCGGCGAGTACCTCGGCCGGATCCAGGGCGCAGCCCTCCCGGGCGACGACGACGGCACGTGGCACCTCGCCCCACCGCTCGTCCGGCACGCCGATCACGGCGCACTCCGCGATGCCGGGGTGGGCCAGCAGGGCGTTCTCGACCTCGGCGGGATAGACGTTCTCGCCGCCCGAGATGATCATGTCCTTGAGGCGGTCGACGACGGTGACATAGCCGTCCGCGTCGACCCGGGCCGCGTCGCCGGTGCGGAACCAGCCGTCGGCGAACGCGGCGGCGCTCTCCTCGGGCAGGCCCCAGTAGCCGGGCATCACATTCGGGCCGCGCACCAGCACCTCGCCGGTCTCGCCGATGCCGGCCGCCGTCAGGTCGGGCCGCACCACCCGTACGTCGGTAAAGAAGTGCGGCACCCCGGCCGAGCCCGCCTTGCTCACGGCGTGCTCACCGTCCAGGAAGAGCGCACCGGGCGCCGCCTCGGTCATGCCGTACCCCTGCTGGAAGGTCAGCCCGCGCTCCTGGTACGCGGCGATCAGCGGCCCTGACACCGGGGAGCCCCCGCAGGTCAGAATGCGCAGCGAGGACAGGTCGGCGGCCGGCCAGCGGGGGCTGCGCGCGATCCGCTCGTACATCGTGGGCACGCCGAACATGAAGGTGATCCCGTGCTCGGCGATCAGGTCGAAGGTGGCCTCGGCGTCGAAGGACTCCACCAGGACGCAGGTGCCGCCCTTGAGCAGGACCGGCAGGGTGAGCATGTTCAGCCCGGCGGTGTGGAACAGCGGCGCGGAGACCAGCGCCACCTCGTCCGCGGTCAGGTCGGTGTCGACCAGGACATTGAGCGCGTTCCAGGTGAGGTTGGCGTGGGTGAGCATGGCGCCCTTCGGGCGGCCGGTGGTGCCCGAGGTGTACATGATGATGCACACGTCGTCGCCGCCGACCGGCTCATCGAGCGGTTCGGCGATGGTCCCGGCCATCAACTCCTCGTACTCCTGGCCCACTTCGACGTAAGTCCGTACGGTGGCGGCCGTGTCGCCCAGGCCCGCCACGAGGTCGGCGTGGGTGGGGGAGTGCACCAGTGTGACGGCGCCCGAGTCGGTGAGCTGGTACGCGATCTCCGGCCCGGCCAGCCGGGTGTTGAGCGGCACGAAGACCGCGCCCAGCGCGCCCGCGGCGAAGAAGGTCTCCAGGAAGGCCGGGTGGTTGGGGCCGAGATAGGCGATGCGGTCGCCGCGCCGGACGCCGTTCGCGCGGAGTGCGCGGGCCAGCCGGGTGGTGCGGTCGTGCAGTTCGGCGTAGGTGGTCGCCGCGCCTTCGTGGCGGACGGCGGTGCGGTGCGGGGTCTTGCGGGCCCGGCGGGCGGGCCACGACCCCAGTCCCTCGTTGCGCACAGCGGCTCTCCTTGCGGTCCGTGCGGTGGGGTCAGGCGAGCCCGAGCAGCCGGGCGGCGTTCTCCTTGAGGATCTTCGGCCGGACGGCGTCCTTGATCTCCAGCTTCGCGAAGTCCGCGAGCCAGCGGTCCGGCGTGAGCACGGGATAGTCGGAGCCGAAGAGCACCTTGTCCTTGAGCAGCGTGTTGGCGTACTGCACGAGCTGCGGCGGGAAGTACTTGGGCGACCAGCCCGACAGGTCGATGTGCACGCCCGGCTTGTGCGTGGCCACGGCCAGCGCCTCGTCCTGCCAGGGGAAGGAGGGGTGCGCCAGGATGATCTTCAGATGCGGGAAGTCGGCGGCCACGTCGTCCACGTGCAGCGGGTTGGAGTACTTCAGCCGGATCCCGCCGCCGCCCGGCACGCCCGCGCCGATGCCGGTCTGTCCGGTGTGGAAGAGGGCGATGGCCCCGGTCTCCTCGATGACCTCGTACAGCTCGTACGCCAGCCGGTCGTTGGGGAAGAACGCCTGGATGCTCGGGTGGAACTTGAAGCCGCGGACGCCGTACTCCTCGACCAGCCGCCGCGCCTGCTTCACCGCCGCCTTGCCGCGGTGCGGGTCGAGCGAGGCGAAGGGGATCAGCACATCGGAGTTCTCGGCCGCGGCCTCGGCGACCTCCTCGTTCGGCACCGGCTCGGTACCGGTCGCGGATTCGGCGTCCACGGTGAAGACGACGGCGGCCATCTTCCGCTCGCGGTAGTACGCGGCGATCTCCGGCAGGGTCGGTTTACGGTTGCCCTCGATCTTGAAGTACGCGCTGGAGGCGTCGGCCAGGTCATCGTCCAGGGACGCCTGGCCCTTGCTGGAGACTTCGGCGTGCGTGTGCACGTCGATGGCCACCAGCTCGTCCACGTTCATCGCGCCGGTCGTCATGGCTCACGCCTCCGGGACGACGGGGGCGGGGATGCCCACGGACTGCGGCTCGCGGCCCACGCTCGTCTGCCAGGCGGCCGCGATGGTCTCCGGGCGCCAGCCGCCGTCCGCGTACGCCACCGACACCTCCTGCGGATGCGACCACAACGCCAGCTTGTCGCCGCCGATGCCGACACACTGACCCGTGACGTCCTTCGCCGCGTCCGAGGCGAGGAACGGCACCAACGCCGCGCAGTCCTCGGCCGTGCCGAACCCCTCGCCCTTGCGCAGGAAGTCCGGCAGCGGCGCGCCCTGTTTCATGGCCTCGATGTACGGCGCGAACGCCGGGATGGTCTCGGTCATCGCGGTCGCCGCGACCGGCACGATCGCATTGACCGTGACCCCGGCCCGGGCCAGCTCCATCGACCACGTACGGGTCATCGCGGCGATACCGGCCTTGGCCGCGGCGTAGTTGGTCTGGCCGAAGTTGCCGCGCTGTCCGGCGGGCGAGCCGACCAGGATCAGCCGGCCGCCCTCGCCCTGCTCCCGCATCCGCGCGGCGGCGGCCCGGGCGCAGGTGAAGGTGCCCTTCAGGTGGGTGGTGACGACGGCGTCGAAGTCCTCGTCGGTCATCTTCCACAGCACCCGGTCCCGCAGGATGCCCGCGTTGGTGACCATGATGTCCAGCCGGCCGAACTCCTCGACCGCGCGGGCCACGAGCCGGTCGGCGGCCTCGGTGGTGCCGACCGCGACGGCCTCGGCGACGGCCCGGCCGCCGGCCTCGGTGATCGTCTTGGTGGCCTGCTCGGCCACCGCCGCGTCGAGGTCGTTGACGACGACGGACGCGCCGGCCGCGGCGAGCGCCGAGGCGTACGCGAGGCCCAGGCCGCGACCGGAACCGGTCACTACGGCGACCCTACCGGTGAGGTCGACGGGGGAGTGGGCAGTGGGTCCGGACACGGTGAATCCTCTCAACAGGCGCAGTGCGCAAGGGAGTTGGACGACATAGGGGAGGTGAGCCGGGCGGTTCGCACGACTTCCGGCCTCGCCGTGACCGAAGCTAAGACCAATCATTGTCGACGTCAATGGTTGTCTTCGTAATCGAAAATGCGGCATGCTGAGCGCGCTGGTGAGATGGAGAGCCGGAGAGACCGCCCCGCACCCGGGGCACGAACAGGGAGCGCGCCACCGATGACCGCCCACGGAACGCCCACCGCTCAGGCCCCGCATCCACGTCCCGTCGACGCCGACGAGCCGTGGATGCGGGGCCTGCACGCTGACACCGGGTATCTGCTCTACCGGCTCGGCCTGCGCTCGGGGCAGCTCTTCAACGCAGCCCTCCAGGAATCCGGCCTCCGGCTGCGGCACTACGCCCTGCTGCGCTACCTCGCCACCGTCGAGGGCGCTCCCCAGCGGGACCTGAGCGAACGCCTCGGTTACGACCCGAGCGCCATCGTCGGCCTCGTTGACGACCTGGAACGCCTCCACCTCGTCGAACGCCGCCCGGCCCCCTCCGACCGACGCCGCCGCATCGTCGTACTGGCCGAGGCCGGCCGGACCTACCTCCGCGACACCGACGAGGCCAGCCACCGCGTCACCGACGAACTGACCGGCCCACTCTCGGAAGAGGAACGGGACACGCTGCATGCGCTGCTGCTGCGGGTCGCGCAGACGGACCGCGCGTGAGCCGCGGGGCGGCGTGCTAAGGGGCGAATGTCAGGGTGGCGGTGCCCGTCTGCGACGCCACTCCGCGGTCGGCGCAGGCGGCCGCGTCCAGCTGGGGCAGCGTCACCACGCGAGTGGCCTTGCTGCCCTTCCCTGTACCACTGGTGACCTTGCCCACTGACGTGACAATGGTGGTGCCATTGACCGCGCGCTCGACGTTGGTGACAGTGAACTCGACAGTGCTGGTCTTCCGGGTGTTCCAGGTGTACCGGATCACATCGCGCTGACCCGGGTCCGCGGTCACCAGGCAGCTGGCCTGCTCTTTGAATGATGCTGCGCCGTCACCGCCCTTGATGCCGTCCGGCGCCACGGCGCAGTTGTAGTGCTCCGCGACCGTGGCCGTAAGGGGCTGCTTCTCATCGGTCATCGCGGGGCTGTACGAGGCGGTCTGTTGGCCCGCGCAGCTGAGAAGAGTGGAGGTGCCATGAGCAGAGGGGGCGAGGAGGAGCGCCCCGGCGGTCATCGCGAGCAGTGCTGCCGTAGAGCGCGCGAACATGCGCATGAAGCCATCCTTGTCTCGGTTGGTCGACCTTCGCGGTCAACGAGCACGGCCAACCCAAGCGACACTGGATGAGCCGGACAACACAGCACCGCACGCTGCGCCATGAACCGGCCACAGGCGCAGCTCTCCCTGTGCACCACACGGCACACCAGTGAACCGGAGCGGCACCTCACGTCAGTGGGATGTGTGCGAAGCGGCCCGCGATGTGCAGGTCCGCTTCGATGCCGGTCACTGCGGCGCGCAGCTCCGGGAGGACATCCGTGACGCATTCCTCGGGGGTGCGGCGGACGGTGTGCATCGCGACGTTCACGGCCGCCACGACCTCGCCCGTACCGCTGCGGACCGGTACGGCGATCGAGCGGAGGCCCTCCTCCAGCTCGTCCTCCACCAATCCGTAGCCCTGGTCGGCGGCCTGGTCCAGGAGTGCGGCGAGCGCGTCGGGGGCGGTGACCGTCCGCGGGGTCAGCGGGCGTGGTGCGCTGCGGGTGAGCCGTGCGTACCGTTCGGCGGGCGGCAGCCCTGCCAGCATCGCCCGGCCCAGCGCGGTGGCGTACGCGGGCAGCCGGGTGCCGACGGTGATGTTGACGCTCATCACGCGGGTGGTGGCGACCCGTGCCGTGTACCGGATGTCGTCGCCGTCGAGCGTGGCGAGGGACGCCGAGTCGTGCACCCGCGCCGCGAGCGCGGCCAGGTGCGGCGCGGCGATCTGGGGGAGCGAGGTGCGGGAGAGCGGTGGGTAGCCGAGGGCCAGGACGCGCGGGGTGAGATGGAAGGTACGGCCTTCGGAGGCCACGTAGCCCAGGTGCTCCAAGGTGATCAGGGCGCGCCGCGCAGTGGCCCGGGCCAGTCCGGTCGCTTCGGCGGCGGCGGACAGTGTCAGTTCGGCGCGCCCCTCGCCGAACGCGGTCAGCACGGTCAGGCCGCGGGCCAGGGACTCGATGAACTCCCGGCCCAGCTCCTGCTTGGAGGCGGCGGTCCAGGCGGCGAGCGGCGCGGGCGACGGTGCGTCCGCCTGCCGCGGTGCCTCCGCCGCCTGCCGCAGCGCCTGCTCCATCGTGTCCACCGTCTCCCGCAGCCGGGGCAGCAGCGTGTCGCGCAGGGACGCGGCGCTGTGCCTGCTGGTGTGGCTGACGACGCTGGCCGCGCACGCGAGCGAGCCGTCCGGCGCGCGTACCGGCACCGTCAGCGCCACCAGCCCCGGCTCGATCAACTGGTCGTCCAGCGCCCACCCCTGCTCGCGCGCCTGCCGCGCGTCCGCCTCGAAGCGGTCGTCGTCGAAGCGGTTCTCGCTCGCCGCCCGGCCGGGCGCACGTGGCGGTACGGCCGGGAAGCCGCGGTCCTCCGGATCGGCGGCCCGGCGCTCCCGCCAGCGCGCCCACTCCGCCGCGGTCCACTCCGCGGCGAACAGCGCACCCGGTGCGGTGCGCTCGGCCGGCAGCAGGTCGCCGATGCGGAAGCTGAGCGACATCGCGCGGCGCCGGGTCGCCTGGTGCAGGAAGCGGATGCCGTCCCGGTCGGGGACGGCGAGGGACACCGACTCGTCCAGCGCGTCGGCGAGCGCGTCGGCATGCCCGCCGAGCAGCCCCGGCAGCCGGAGCGCGGCGAGATAGGCATTGCCCAGTGCCATGACGCGCGGAGTGAGCACGGCGTCCCGGCCGTCCAGGCGCACAAAGCCCATCCTGGCGAGCGTCGCGGTCACCCGGTCGACGGTGGAGCGGGCGAGGCCCGTGGCGCGCTCCAGCTCGCTCAGGCTCAGCGTGCCGTCGGCGTCGGTGAGCCGGCGCAGCACCGCGATGCCGCGCATCAGCGGCGTGACGGCCTCGGCCGGTGCCCCGGTGGCGGCGGGCGGCGTCGTGGTGTCGGTCGGTGGCATCGGCTCTCCGTCGTGGATCTCCAGTACACCGTAATCGCCCCTGATCAAACCGTTGACAGGCGTACGGAGCGGGCGCAGACTCATGGCCATGCGTTCGTGAACATTATTTCACTACGCGAACATCCGCCACAAGGTGCGGTACTCGAACCGGTACCGCACCGTCCTCGACGACGAGGAGACACCACATGCACACCACCGTCGGGATCATCGGCGGCGGCCCCTCCGGCCTGCTGCTCGCCCGTCTGCTGCACACCGCCGGCATCGACAGCGTCCTGCTGGAGCGCCGTGACCGCGCGTACGTGGAGCAGCGCCAGCGCGCGGGCATCCTGGAGCAGGCCACCGTGGACGCGCTGCGGGCCTGCGGGGCCGGGGCGCGGCTGGCCGCCGAGGGCATGGTCCACGACGGCATCGAGCTGCGCTTCGACCGACGCGCCCACCGCATCGACTTCCCTTCCCTCGCCGACGGGCGCCGCGTGACGGTGTACGCGCAGACCGAGGTCGTCAAGGACCTCATCGCGCTCCAGCTCGCCGAGGGCGGCCCGCTGCTCTTTGAGGCGGACGTGCATGCGGTGGAGGGCGCCGACACCGACCGCCCGCTGATCCGCTACACCCACGAGGGCCGGGAACAGACCCTCACCTGCGATTACGTCGTCGGCTGCGACGGCTTCCACGGAGTGGCGCGGAACGCCGTACCGGAGCGGCTGCGCACCACGTACGAGCGCGTCTACCCGTACTCCTGGCTCGGCATCCTCGCCGACGCGCCGCCCGCCGCCGACGAGCTGATCTACGCCCACTCCGACCGCGGCTTCGCGCTGGCCAGCATGCGGTCCCCGTCGGTCAGCCGGCACTATCTCCAGGTCCCCAACGGCACCGACCCCGCCGACTGGCCCGACGACCGCATCTGGGACGAGCTCGACGCCCGTTTCGCCCTCGACTCCGACCCGAGCCGGCGGCTCAAGCGCGGCCCGGTCACCGCCAAGTCGGTCCTCCCGATGCGCAGCCACGTCACGGAGCCCATGGCGTACGGCCGGGTGCTGCTGGCCGGCGACGCCGCACACATCGTGCCGCCCACCGGCGCCAAGGGCCTCAACCTCGCCGCCGCCGATGTCATCGTCCTGGCCCGCGCGCTGACCCACTGGCACACGACCGGCTCGACGGACCTCCTGGAGTCCTACTCCGACACCTGCCTGCGCCGCGTCTGGCGCGCGGAACACTTCTCGTACTTCATGACCACCACCCTCCACACCGCCCCCGACCAGTCCCCCTTCGAGACCCGTCTGCAGCGCTCCCAGCTCGACCGCATCGCGACCTCCCGGCACGCCGCCGCCGAACTGGCCGAGAACTACACGGGCCTGCCACTGCCGCCGCTCACCTGATCGGCCGGGCGGCGGGCACTCCGTATCGCGGTGACGGGTACTTCATACGTCCCCGACGGAAAGGCAACAGCCATGGCACGCGCGGCACTCTTCGACGTCGACGGCACGCTCGCCGACACCAACCACCTCCACGTCACGGCGTGGTGGGAGGCGTTCCGGCAGCGCGGGCACCACGTGCAGATGACCGCCATCCACCACGCGCTCGGGCGCCCGTCGAGCGATCTGATCGCCCACGTGCTGGGCGAGGACCGGGATCCCGGCCAGGACGCGGACATCAGTGCCGCGCACAAAACGCTGTACGGCACGTACTTCGAGCGGCTGCCCGCGCTGGACGCCGCCGGGGAGCTGCTGCGCGCCCTGGCGGCACGCGGCTGGCGGAACGTGCTGGTCACCTCGGCAGGCGGGCACGAGCTGGGCGCGCTGCGCCGGGCCATCGACGCCGACGACGCCATCGTGGACACCGCGAGCGCGGACGACGTCAGCGAGGGGAAGCCCGCGCCCGAGCCGGTGGAGCACGCCAGGAAGCTGGCCGGGGTGGCGACGGAGCGGGCGGTGTTCGTCGGGGACTCGGTGTGGGACATGCAGGCCGCGACCCGGGCCGGGGTCGGCGCGGTCGCCCTGCTGTGCGGCGGCATCCCGCGGGCCGACCTGGAGAAGGCTGGGGCCTCGGAGGTGTACGCGGATCCGGCCGATCTGCTGGCCCGGCTCGACGACAGCCTCTTCGCCCGGGTGGAGGCCCCCGATACCCCCTGAGGTGAGGGGGAAACCTCCCGTGATGCCGTATATGAGTCGGCGCTCCATCATGAGTTGAGGCCCGCTCGGCGGGGCACCCGTGAAGTCTCGTGCAGTCCCTGAAGGGCGGAACGGAGCGTTATGACGCGGAAGAACGAGCAGGACGAGAAGGGGCGCAGCGCCGCCAAGGGCGCGGGCCGGGGCGATCCCCGGGACCGGGACACGGCGGCGAAGGAGGTGCTCGCCGAGTTCGAGGACGCCGAGACCCGCGTCGGCCGGCCCGAAGAGCGGCGGCACGTGGCCGGCGAGAGCGGGGACCCCCTGACCACCAGCCTGGACGCCCAGGAGTCCCTCGACGAGAGCGCCCGCGCCAAGGCCGGCACGCGGCCCGACCCGGAGCGGCCCGAACACACCCGGCCACCACGCGCGAAGCGGCAGGAGTCCGCACGGCCCGAGGAGGACTGAGCGCTGTGGGGGTGTCCTTGCCTGCCCTGTCCGACAGCACCGTGCCGCTGCTCCTGGAGGGGTACGCATGGCTGCCCGACCGCCGGCGCCGCAACGGCGGCGCGCCGGTCCGCACCCGGCTGCTGGGAAAGCCGGCGATCGCGCTGCACGGCACGGACGCCGTGCGGTTCTTCTACGACGAGAGCCACATCCACCGCCGGGACGCGCTGCCGGGCCCGGTGCTCGACACGCTCTTCGGCCGCGGCGCGGTGCACACCCTCGACGGCGACCGGCACCGGGTGCGCAAGGCCCTCTTCGTCCATCTGCTCAAGGACGAGGAAGGCATCGCGGAGCTGACCGAGCGCACGGCCGCCGAGTGGCAGCGGGCCCGCACCGACTGGTCCGGCAGCCCACGAGTAGTCCTCTTCGACGCGTTCGCGCTGCTGCTCACCCGCGCGGTCTGCGACTGGGCGGGCATCGCGCTCGACGACGACGGCGCACAGGAGATGGCCGACGACCTGGTCGCGATGGTGGACGGCTTCGCGACGCCGGGGCCGCGCCACTGGCGGGCCCGCCGCGCGCGCAGCCGCCAGGAGGAGCGGCTGGCACGCCGCATCGAGGACATCCGGCGGGCAGGCCCTGAGCACGAGGCGTCGGGCCGGCCGAGCGGTACGGCGCTGGCGGAGATCGCCCGGCACCGGGAGTCCGACGGCGCCCCGCTCGACGCGCACACCGCCGCCGTGGAGGTGCTCAACGTCATCCGGCCGACCGTCGCGGTCGCCTGGTTCCTCACCTTCGCCGCGCACGCCCTGCACCGCTGGCCCGAGCACCGCGCGCCGCTCGCCAAGGGCGACGCCGCCTACGCCCGGGGCTTCGCCCACGAGGTACGCCGCTTCTACCCCTTCGTGCCGTTCCTCGGCGGGCTGGCCGCACGCGACCTGGAGTGGCGGGGCGAGCGCATCGGGGCCGGCACGATGGTCCTGCTCGACGTCTACGGGCAGAACCACGACCCCGACCTGTGGCCACGCCCGTACACCTTCGACCCCACGCGCTTCACGGAAGCCGAGCCGGGCCGCGACGACCTCATCCCGCAGGGCGGCGGCGAGGTGTCGAACGGCCACCGCTGCCCGGGTGAGGACATCGTGCTCGCGCTGCTCCAGACGCTCGTACCGCTCCTGGCGCGGCTGGAGTACCGCGTGCCGGAGCAGGACCTGACGGTGCCGCTGCACCGCATCCCGTCGACGGTACGCGGCGGGTTCGTCGTCACCGGCGTCCGCTGACCGGCGACATGAGCAGGCGGCAGCCATGACGTCGTACGTCTCGAAATTCGACCGGGAGCCCGGCCTCGCGCCCGAGGCCAGGTTCCCGGTGGTCGCGCTCGCGTCCTCGGCCGGCGGGCTCAACGCGCTGTTCCAGGTGCTCGGGCCGCTGCCCGCCGATCTGCCGGCGGCCGTCCTGGTGGCCCAGCACCAGCAGCCCGACCGCCCCAGCAGGCTGCCGCAGCTGCTCGACGCCCGTACCCCGCTGACGGTCCGTGCCGCCCGTGACGGGGACACCATGGAGAAGGGCACCGTGCTGGTCACCCCGCCGGGCTACCACCTGCTGGTGGTCAGCGACAACCGCATCGGCCTGATCGGGGTCGGCGAGCGCGCCCTGCCGCCCCGGCCGACGGCGGACATGATGCTGGCGACCCTGGCCGTGACCTGCGGCCCTCGGGCGCTGGCGGTGGTCCTCACCGGCGTCGGCACGGACGCCCAGTCCGGCACCCGCGCGATCACCTGCTGCGGCGGCCGGGCCCTCGCCCAGGACGAGGCGACATCGGTGCACTTCGGGATGCCGGGCGCGGCGATCAGCACCGGAGAGGTGGACAAGGTGCTGCCGCTGACGGAGATCGCCAAGGAGATCCAGACGTATGCGACCGCGCTGAACGAGGAACAGCCGGGCAGCGGCTGCGAGGCGAGCTGATACCGGCTCACGCGGCCTGCGACGGCTCCTCCCGCACCACCTCGGACGGCTTCTTGTCGTCCCGCAGCCCCAGGAACCGCGGGTGGCGCAGCATCCCGTCCCGGGTCCACTCGGTGAAGCCGACCTCGGCGACCAGCTCGGGGCGTACCCAGTGCGCGGCCCGCTCCCGTACCGGATCGCCGAACGGGGAACGGGCCTGCTCCCGCTCGTCCAGCAGGCCGCGGATGCGGTGCAGCGCGGCCCGGTCGTAGCCGGTGCCGACCTTGCCCGCATACCGCAGCGCGCCGTTCGCGTAGTAGCCGAGCAGCAGCGCGCCGAAGCCGACGCGGCTGCCGGCCGGCTCGGTGAAGCCACCGATGACGAACTCCTGGCCGCGGGCGCACTTCAGCTTCAGCCAGTCGGAGGAGCGGCGCGGCACGTAGGGGCCGTCGGCGCGCTTGGCGATCAGCCCCTCCCAGCCCCGCTCGCAGGCGTCGGCCAGCCGCTGCGGGCCGCCCTCGTTGCGGTGCGGGGTGAAGCGCAGCGGGGAGACGAAGCGCAGGCTGCGGCGGAGCAGGGACTTGCGGGTGCGCAGCGGCAGCCGGGTCAGATCCTTGCCGTCCAGCCGCAGCAGGTCGAAGACGTAGTACGTCACCGCCACCGAGCTGGCGCGGGCCTGTGCGGGGTCGGTGATGCCCATCCGCTGCTGGAGCCGGGAGAACTCGGTGCGGCCCTGCGAGAAGGCGACGATCTCGCCGTCCACGGCGAAGTCCCGGCAGCTCTGGGCGGCCAGCGCGTCCGCGATCTCGGGGTAGGTGTCGTCCAGGGGCCGGCCGGTACGGGACAGCAGCCGGGTGCGGGCCCGGTCGCGTACGGCCAGCGCGCGGACGCCGTCCAGCTTCCGCTCGAAGATCCAGCCGTCGTCGAAGTCCCGGCGGTCGGAGAGCACCGCGAGCATGGGGTGGGCTGCCAGCTGTTCGCCCGAGGGGGCGTCGGCCAGCAGCCGCCGTTGTTCGCCGGGCAGCGACTCCAGCAGCCCCGCCACGCTCAGTCCTTGCCCTCGTCGGCCGCCACCTGGCCCAGCGTCCGCCCGCTCCGTGCCGACTTGGCCCGGCGCGGGTCCGGTGCGCCGCGCTGCCCGGCCCGCTCGTCGTTCTCCTTCACCAGCAGCCAGGACTCCCGGCCCTCGGACTCCGCCGTGCGGAAGCGGGTGAGCGCGTAGCCGCCGCGCAGCTTGTCGCCGTTCATCCAGAACGTGATGTGCCCGTGCTCCAGCCGCTCGGCGAAGGACGCGTCGCGGTCCTTGCGCTTCTTCGGCGGGAGCGGGCGGTACGTGCCCTGGTCCCAGACGATCACCGTGCCGCCGCCGTACTCGCCCTTCGGGATCACCCCTTCGAATTCGCGGTACTCCATCGGGTGGTCCTCGGTCGGCATCGCCAGCCGCTTGTCGTGCGGGTCGGTGGAGGGGCCCTTCGGGACGGACCAGGACTTCAGTACCCCGTCGACCTCCAGCCGGAAGTCGAAGTGCATGGTCGAGGCGTCGTGGATCTGCACGACGAAGACCGGGTCGCCGCCGTCGGCGGACGGCGTCCCGGCGGCCTCCTCGCCCCGCGGCTCACGGGTCCGCTCGAAGTCGCGCTTGCCCTGGTACGTCGACAGCCCTCGCTCGCCCTTCACGGCAACCCCTTCCTGCTGCTGGCCGCTGCTGTCACTGTCGCGCACGGGCAGGCGCGGCGCACGCGGGAACGGGGCGGCGGACGGTCGTACGGCGCGGGACACTCATACGGCGCGGGACGGTCATACGGCGCGGAGCGAGAAGGGATGGCCCGCGGGGTCGGAGTAGAGCCGCACCTCCTCGCCGCTCTCGCGCCGCTCGGCCTCCATCGGCTGCCCGCCGTAGTCGATCACCTGTCGTTCCACGTCGTCCATGCGGTCCTTGGGGACCAGCAGGTGCAGGTGGGACTGCTGGGAATCCTCGGGCCGCGGCCAGGACGGCGGCGCCGCGCCGTGGTCCCGGCGGAAGGCCATCCGCGTCCCCTGGCCGCCCGAGATCTCGATGAGCTCGACGCCCATCTCGGCCGGCAGCTTCGCGCCCAGCAGCTTCGCGTAGAACTCCGCGACCGGCTCGGGCTCCGCGCAGTCCAGCACGATCACCCCGGCCTCGACGAAAACCGTGGACCCCGGATCCGCATTCACGCTCATCGCACGCCCCTCCCGGAACAGCACCGTCCGCCCGGCCTTGCCACCGGGCGGACGGTGCGAGTAGCCGCATGCGGCCGATTCATGCGTGGGGCGGCGGGCCCGCAGGTCGAGGACGGACGGCCGGCCCGCGACGTTCGTCGGCCGGCCCGTGTCCATGGGCCGGCCGACAGATCAGGGCAGGGCTCCCTTCTCCCTTGCGCTTCTTCCTTGCGGTTACGGATTCGCTCGCTTACCGCTCCGCATCGCCGCGCCCGCGCAGACCAGCCCGAGGAAGGCCGTCAGGGCGCCGACGATGATGTTGTTCCAGATCACTCCGCCGTCGGGGCTGCTGCCGACGATCCACGGCGAAATGATCAGCCACACGCCGATGGCGGACATGGCCCAGCTCAGGCCGTACATCCGCGCCGGCGCGGTGGTGAACCCGAGTGCCAGCAGGCCGATGGCGATGCCCAGGATGAGGTTGTGGGTCACCAGGGCGGGCTGGTTGGCGGTGAAGTGGACGATCCAGGGCGAGGCGGCGCAGTACAGACCGATGAGGAAGACCGGTCCGTCCACGAGCGCCACGTCGCGACCACCGAGCATGCGGTCGTACCTGTCCCGCATCTCAGGAACATCAGGGTGACTGGCGATATCGCCTCTGGTGTGTGAGACGTCTGCCATCAGACTCGTCTCCTTCGTTCTCTGCGGCCCTGTCCGCTGATGTGGCAAGCGCCGCTACGGCTATCTTGCGCTTATTTCCTCCTTATGTGTAGTTGGGACGCCCGGCGGCGCTCCTAGGCGGGGCGCTGGGGCGGCAAAGGTCGGTCGGCGCGACGCGTGAGGGTGGCCCGCGTGCGGCGGTACAGGCGCCAGGCCGCGGTACGGAGGGGCTCGCGGGAGGGGGCCTCGGGGGCGCCATAGCCCTCGGTCCACTGGCGGAAGAGGTCCGCCGGGGTGTCCGCCATGACCGTCAGCCGGGCGATGCGGAACGGGTCGTCGGAGGGCGAGCTGAAGGCCCGCACGGCCCCCGCGCCGGAGGTCCAGCCCGCAGCGCCGACCGCACGGCGGACCAGCGGACTGGAGTAGCCGTGCGGGTAGGAGAACGCGGACACCGGATGACCGAGAACGTCCTCGATGCGGCGTTTGCAGCCCGAGATCTCGGCGTGCAGCCGCCGCCGCGGCAGAGTGTCCAGCTGCGCGTGGGTGCGGCTGTGCCCGCCGATCCCGATGCCGTAGGCGTCGAGCGTGCTGACCTGGCGCCAGTTCAGCATCGGGGCCGGTGGCAGCAGGCTGCCGTTGGGCGGCTCGCCCGGCGCGTGCACGGCACCGGTGGTGAGGTACAGGGTGGCCGGCAGTCCCCGCTCGGTGAGCTGCGGGGCGACCGTCCAGTAAAAATCGGCGAAGCCGTCGTCGAAGGTGAGGACGGCGCACCGGGGCGGCAGCGGCGGGCCGCCGCGCACCGCCGCGACCAGCCGCTCCATCGGGATCACGGTGCGGCCGCTGTCGGCGATCCGGTCCAGCTGTTCGGTGAAGACGCGCGGGGTGACGGTGAAGGGGGCCAGCCAGGAGGGCGGGTCGTCGGACACCGAGTGGTAGAGGAAGACGGGCACCCGGTTCGTGTGCGGGGTCATGGCGGGCCCCCTTCCGGGGCGGGTGGCGGCGCCGGGCCCGGATCCCCCGGGGTGCGGTGGCCCGTCGGTACGGCCGGTTCGAAGGAGACGGCAGCGGCCGGCGCCCGGCGGAGCCCGGCCTGGTCGCCGGGGGTGCCAGTGGCGTGCACCACCAGAGCGAGCGGGTGCCCGTGCAGCCGCACCCACGCCAACACGCGCCGGTCCGCTTCGCCGGCGCCCGAGCCGACCGGTGAGCGTGGCTCATCGGCGGGGTCGGGGCCAGTTCGACGATGCGGACGCGAGTGTCCAGCGAGTCGCGGGCGGCGATCCAGGGGCAGGCCGTCGCGGTGCGCCGACCGAAGCCGTGCATGATGCCCCTCCTGTGCAAGGGCAGGGCCGACCCGGTGCGGGCGTGCGGTGCCGCCGGCCGTCGGGCGTGGCCCGGGTGATGAGGCGGTGCCGTCCCGGCACGGCCTCGGACAACCGGAAGGGCGCTGGGTGCGGCGGGAAATCCCTGCCGCCGGTCCCTCCCGAGCGCCGCGAACGGCGCGCAGGCTGGCTGATGCGGTCCGCTGGAAAGCGGTCCGCCCCGCCCCGAGAAGCGGAGCCTGGCCTTCAGGCTTACAGCATCCTCACCGAGAGTCAAGGCGAAGGGGATGAATTGCCGAAAGTATCGCGAAAAGGACTGCTGTCGGTCACTCGCTGTAGTATTCGGTGTCTTCGTGCGCGGCCGCGCGCCGCAGTTCCTGGGTGATCCGCCGGGTGATCTCGCCGGGCCGCGCCGGACGGCCGAAGTGCCAGCCCTGGCCCCAGTCGCAGCCCATGGCCCGCAGCCGCTCCGCGTCGGCCGCCGTCTCCACCCCCTCCACCGTCACCTTCAGGCCGAGCGCCCGCGCCAGCGAGACCAGCCCCCCGATGACCCGCCAGCTCTGCTCCGCGGGGACCTCCGGCCGGTGCGTGTCCGCGAGGAACGAGCCGGCGATCTTCAGCCCGGAGACCGGGAGTTGGCTGAGGTACCCCAGTGGCGACCAGCCGGTGCCGAAGTCGTCCACCGCGAGCGTGATGCCGGTGTCCGCGAGGCTGCGCAGCGTCGGCATCGAGTCGTCGTCGGACCGCATCACGGCGCTCTCGGTGATCTCCAGCTGGAGCAGCCTCGGGTCCAGCCCGGAGGAGCGCAGCACCCTGCCGATGTCGGCCGCGAGCCGGGCGTCCCTGGTCTGGTGGACGGAGACGTTGACGTTCACCTGCGGCGCCGCGGGCCCGAACCGGCGCACCCACTCCGCCGCCTGCCCGCACGCCTCCTCCAGGACCCAGCGGCCCAGCCGCATGATCATCCCGGTCTGCTCGGCAGTGGCGATGAAATCGTCCGGGCTCAGCACGCCGAAGTCCGGGTGCCGCCACCGTACGAGCGCTTCCACAGCAGCCAGCGAGCCGTCCGCGAGCGTGCACAGCGGCTGGTAGTCCACGAAGAACTCGCCGTGCTCCAGCGCCGCCGGCATCCGTACCGACATCGCGTAACGGGTCACCTCGCGCGCGTGGTGGCCCGGGTCGAAGAGCGTCCACCGGCCGCGGCCCGCCTCCTTCGCCCGGTACAGCGTCAGGTCGGCGGCGCGCACCGCGGCCTCCGGCGTGGTCGTGGCCACCGACCGCTCCAGTACGCCCACACTGGCCCGCACCGACAGCCGGCGGTCCGCGATCGGGATCGGCGTGGCCAGCGCCGCAAGCGCCGCCTTCGCCACCGTCACGGCGTCCTGCTGCCCCCGGGAGTGCTCCAGCAGCACCACGAACTCGTCGCCGCCCAGCCGCGCCACGAGATGCCCCAGCGGCGTCATCGCGGTCTCCAGCCGCCGCGCCACCACGACGAGCAGCTCGTCCCCGGCCGCGTGCCCCAGGCTGTCGTTGACGAACTTGAAGCCGTCCAGGTCCAGGTAGCAGATGCCGAACCGGGCGTCGGCGCAGGGCGCCCGGAAGAGCCGTTCGAGGCGGTCGATGAAGGCCGCCCGGTTGGGCAGGCCGGTCAGCGTGTCGTGGGTGGCCTGGTGACGCAGCCGCTCCTCCAGCCGGTACCGGTCGGTGATGTCCTCCAGCAGCGCCACCTGGTAGCGCGGCACCAGCTCCTCGTCCCGGATCAGCGAGCACGTCAGATGCGTCCAGACCACCTCGCCGTCCTTCCGGTAGTACGGCTTGGTGCACTCGAAGCGATCCCGCTCGCCCCGGACCAGCTCTTCGTACGACTGCCAGGTGCCCGGCTCGTCCTCCGGGTGCACCAGATCGGTGACCCGGCGGCCGTGCAGGTCCTCCACGCGGCCGCCGAAGATGTCCAGCAGCGCCCGGTTGACCTCCAGGATGTTGCCCTGCAGATCGCCGATGCCGATGCCGATCGGGGCGTTCTCGAACAGCGCGCGGAAGCGGGCCTCGGTCGCCCGCTGGGACCGCTCGGCCGTCTGCCGCGCGGTGTCGGCGGCGGCCCGGATCTCCTCCTGGTCCCGCAGCGTCCGCTCGCGCAGCGCCGCCGCCCACCCGGCCGCGAAGGCGCCGGCCACCGCGGGCCCGCGGTCCTTCGGTACCGGGTGCGCGTGCAGCAGCTCCACCGCGCGGGCCAGCACCGAGGGGTCGGTGTAGTGCGCGTCGACCAGCAGCGTCCCGGCCTCCTCGGCCGCGACCGTGGACACCGGGTCGCCCTGCCAGGACCGGCGCAGCAACTCGGCGGTGCGGGCGGTGAGCCGCTGCCGCGCCCCGGGGTGCACCGTGAGCCCCAGCCCTTCCCGCAGCAGCCCGGCCCAGGACTCCTCGAAGTGGGCGGACGCTCCGCGGTCCGGATCGGCAGCGTTCACGGGCGACGCCCCACGCCGGCCAGGCCCGTCATCCGCTCCGGATGCGGCCCCACCGCGTCCGGCGTCTCGGGCCGCCACTCGGGCAGGTACACCACCCCCGGCTCGACGAGCTCGAAGCCCTCGAAGTACGCGGTGATCTGCGCCCGGGAGCGCATCGTGAGCGGGGTGCGGGTGCGGGCGTACAGCGCCTGGTGCGGGCCTGCCTGGTCGGGGCGGCCCTCCAGTGACGCATGGGAGAGGGCCAGCGCGCTGCCCGGCGGCAGCGCGTCCCGCAGCGTGGCGACGACGCCCGGCGGGTCCGCCTCGTCCGACACGAAATGCAGCACCGCGACCAGCAGCACCGCCACCGGCTCACCCGGGCGGAGCAACTCGGCGACGGGGGGCTGGGCGAGCAGGCCGTGCGGGTCCCGCACATCCGCCTGGACGACCTTGACGTGCGGGTCGTCCCGCACCAGCAGCCTGCTGTGCGCGACGGCGACCGGGTCGATGTCGACGTACACCACCCGGGCGTGCGGATGCACCTCCTGGGCGACCTCGTGCACCGCGCCGAACGTGGGGATGCCCGAGCCCAGGTCGAGGAAGCGGGTGATGCCCTCCCCGGCCAGGTACTGCACCGCGCGGCGCAGAAAGGCCCGGTTGCTCCGCATGATCAGCGGCAGGTCGGGCCAGAGGGCGATGGCCTGGCGGGCCATCTCGCGGTCGGCGGGGAAGTTGTGCGAGCCGCCCAGGAAGTAGTCGTACATCCGGGCGGCGTTCGGGCGGTCCAGATCCGTTCCCGGTGGCACCCACGACACAGAACGCTGCATCACTGACCCCTTCCGCACCGGGCAGGGACTTCAGCCTCAGAGCTCACACAATTCTCATAGCGGGGCCAGGGGCCTGCAACCGGGTGCGCCGTCCACCGCCTCCGCGGCCGCGTGTCCGCGGCTCGCGAGGTCGGCGGGGCCTCCCGAGAATGGACGGACCATGCCCGGACGCATCGAGGACTACGGGATCATCGGCGACCTGGAGACGGCCGCCCTGGTCGGCAGGGACGGCTCCGTCGACTGGCTCTGCCTGCCCCGGTTCGACTCACCCGCCGCCTTCGCCGGCCTCCTCGGCACGGACGGGCACGGGCACTGGCGGATCGCCCCGGCCGGCGAACACCGGCCCTGCACCCGCCGCGGCTACACCGGCGACACCCTGGTCCTCGAATCGCTCTGGGAGACCCCCGACGGCACGGTCCGTGTCCTGGACTTCATGCCCCCGCGCGACCGGGTGCCCCGGCTGATCCGCATCGTCGAAGGGCTGACCGGCGAGGTCCCGATGTACAGCGCACTGCGGCTGCGCTTCAACTACGGCCGGGTCCTGCCGTGGGTGCGCCGCACCGGCCACCACCGCATCGCGACCGCAGGTCCCGACTCGGGCTGGCTGCGCGTGCCGCCCGGCGTGCACACCTTCGGCTCCGACGGCGCCACCTGCTCGGAGTTCACCGTCCGGGCCGGCGACCGGGTCCCCTTCGTCCTCACCTGGCAGCCCTCGCACCTGCACACCGTCCAGGTCACCGACCCCGAACGCGCGCTGCGGGAGACCGCGGAGGGCTGGCAGCGCTGGGCGGCCACCTGCCGGTACGAGGGGGAGTGGCGCCCCGACGTACTCCGCTCGCTGATCACCCTCAAGGCCCTCGCCTACCGCCCGACCGGCGGCATCGTCGCCGCGCCCACCACCTCGCTGCCCGAGGCCATCGGCGCGCCGCGCAACTGGGACTACCGCTTCTGCTGGCTGCGCGACTCCAGCATGACGCTCTCCGCACTGCTGCGCGGCGGCTTCCACGAGGAGGCGGCCGCCTGGCGGCGCTGGCTGGTACGCGCCATCGCCGGCGACCCGGCGGACCTGCAGATCCTGTACGGCGTGGCCGGCGAGCGCCGGCTGCCGGAATCCACCGCGCCCTGGCTCCCCGGCTACGAGGGCTCGGTCCCGGTCCGGCTGGGCAACGCGGCCGTCGACCAGTTCCAGCTGGACGTCTACGGCGAGGTGGCCGACACCCTGTACCTCGCCCAGGCGGCCGGCATCCCCATGGAACGCCGCGTCTGGAGCCTCTTCCGCACCCTCATGGACGCGCTGGAGCAGCACTGGCGGGAGCCGGACGAGGGCCTGTGGGAAGTGCGCTGCGGCCGCCGCCACTTCGTGCACTCCAAGGTCATGGCCTGGGTGGCCGCCGACCGGGCGGTACGCCTCGCCGAGAAGACCGGGCTGCCCGCGCCCCTCGCGCGCTGGCGGACGCTGCGCGACGCCGTGCACGCGGACGTCTGCGCACACGGATACGACGCGGACCGCGGTGTCTTCGTCCAGCACTACGGCGGCCGGGGCCTGGACGCCGCCACGCTCTTCATCGTCAAAACCGGCTTCCTGCCGCCGGACGACCCGCGCGTGATCCGTACGGTGGACGCCGTACGCACCGAGCTGGACCACGACGGATTCCTGCGCCGTTACTCGGACGGCGGGCCCGGCGACGGCCCGTCCGGGGACGGGCTGCCCGGTACCGAAGGCGCCTTCCTGGCCTGCTCGTTCTGGCTCGCCGACGCGCTGCTCGCCACCGGCCGGCACGCCGAGGCCCGCGCCCTCTTCGCGCGCACCCTCGCCATCGGCAACGACCTGGGCCTGTTCGCCGAGGAGTGGGACGGCGCGGCCGGCCGCCAACTGGGCAATGTGCCCCAGGCGTTCACCCACGTCGCCCTGGTCAACTCCGCGTTCGACCTCGCGGCGGCCGGCGCGGACCACAGCCCCGTCTGAGCCCGCGCGAGGCCGGTTCCCGCCGTCTCGGGGGGCCGTCGGCGGGGTACCCGGCCGGGGTCCCGCACGACGAGACGAGAGGGGCCCGCACATGGCCGAGAAGCAGCAGGACGTCGTGGAGCTGCTGGAGCAGCAGCATCAGCAGATCCGCCGACTCCTGGACGACGTCGTGAACCACAAGGGTGAGGAGCGCAAGCAGGCGTTCCAGCGCGTGGTGCGCCTGCTCGCCGTGCACGAGACGGCCGAGGAAGAGGTCGTCCATCCCTACGTCCGCGACCACGTCGAGGGCGGCGAACAGGTCGTCAAGGACCGGACGGCGGAGGAGAAGAGCGCCAAGGAGGTGCTGAGCCGACTGGAGGACATCGACGTCGACTCTTCGGAGTTCCACGAGAAGTTCGCGGCGGTCCGCCAGGACATCCTGGCGCACGCCGAGGCGGAGGAGAAGTCCGAGTTCACCCACCTCCGCGCGGTCGCTGACCAGCGCGGCCTGGAGGGGCTGGCCAAGGCGGTCAAGGCCGCCGAAGCGGTGGCGCCGACCCACCCGCACCCGGGCGCCGAGTCCGCGGCCGCGAACCTCCTCGTCACCCCGGTGGCCTCCCTGATCGACCGCACGAAGGACGCGGTACGGGCGGCGCTGGGCAAGTGACCCGCAAGCACTGACCCGCACCGCACCGCCACCGCAATGACAGGCGGCCCCGTCCTCGTGGCGGGGCCGCCGTCCCGTCTTACCGGTCCTCCTCCCGAGGGAGAAGGGAGCCGAGCGGGCCCAGGTCCAGGTTGAGTTCGTCGCGGCCCACGTCGTAGCGGGCGCACAGCTCGTCCATCCGGCGTTCCAGCAGCATCAGCGTCGTGCCGATGCGCTCCTCCTGGTCCTCGGACAGATCGTTCTGGTCGACGCGGCGCAGCGCCTGCCGTTCCATGAGCTGGTGCAGCAGCTCCACGACGGTCAGCACCAGCCGTACGAGGTCGCGCTCGACGCTCTCCTCGTCCAGTTCCACGCGCCTGGTCACGGTCGCCTCGCCTCCTCCACGCGTACCGGCTCCGCCCGAAGCGGCGCCGTCTCCACGGCCTCGTCCGGGCCGAGCTCGGCGAACGGCGACGGGACGTTCTCGTTCACCGAGCTGATCAGGGCGCGCAGGTCGACCCGTACGAGATCCACGTCCGCGATGCGCAGGGTGAGGTCACCGGCGATCACCACGCCGCCGGCGAGCAGCCGGTCGAGCAGGTCGATCAGCGCGACGGGGGTCTGCGGGGCGACGGAGGGCGTACTCATGAGGTGCTCCGGCCGGCCTCGTCGTCCGGCAGGTCGGTGAAGGAGTACGGGGCCCAGGGGCCGGTCAGTTCGAGCCGCAGGGCGGGGGAGCGGGCCGCCAGCTCGCCGACCCGCTCGGCGAACGCGCCGGCTGCCTCGCGGCGTACCAGGTACGCGCCGTTGAGGAGGTTCGGGCCGCGCGGCACGGCGGCGCGTGCACCGGCCGGGGCCCGGCCGGCGGCGTCGGGCGCGCCGGACGCGGCGACGGCCTCGGCGAGCCGGCCGTCCTGCGGGCGGTGCAGCCGGCTGTGCTCGGCGGCCCGCGTGAGGGCGTCGTGCACCGCCCGGGCCAGCCCGTCGGCCTCGTGCAGCGCGCTGCCCTCGGCCTTGCGGTCCCGCAGCCGCCGCCGCAGGAACTCCCGCCCGGACTCGGCCTCGGCAGGCTTGCGGTCGTCCGGCTTGCGGTTGCTGATGTCCGGGGCCTGTTGGGCGTATGCCTTCACGCCCCACTCCAGCCGGCCGTCCAGCCGGCTCAGCAGCCGCTCGAACCGCTCCGTGTGCGCGGCCAGCGCGGCCCGTACCGCGTCCTCGTCCCGGTACACCGTGACCAGCCGCAACGGCAGTACACCGACCTCCGCCGCGGTCTCGTCCACGACCCGCCGGTGCGCCCGCGCGGTCGCCTCCAGCCACGTCAGGTCCTCCAGCCGGTCGCGCACCCCCGGCTGGTCGAACTCCGCGGCGGGCACATCGGACACCAGCGCGGCCAGCGGCCCCTCCGCCACGGTGCGCACCGGCGCGTACCCGATGCCGAGCAGGTCGGCGGGCGGCCGGGCGCCGCGATGGAGGACGGCGTAGGCGTACGTCAGCCGGCCGTCCTGGCGCGTGCTCACGGTGACTCCTCCTTCCGTTCCTCCAGAGCCCGTTCCTCCAGGGCCTGTTTCTCCGGGGCGGCGCCCTCGCGGCTCTCCAGAGCGGCCAGGCGTTCCTTCAACTCGGCGTTTTCCTGGGCCAGTTCATCGCGGCGGGCGCCGGACGACAGCGACGGGTCGTCGCGCCACCAGTCGATGCCCATCTCTTCGGCGCGTTCGACCGAGGCCACGATCAGCCGCAGTTTGATGGTCAGTAGTTCGATGTCGAGCAGATTGATCCGGATGTCACCGACGATCACCACGCCTCTGTCCAGGACGCGTTCGAGGATGTCGGCGAGGTTGGCGCCGCCGCCGGCGCCGGGGGAGGGATAGGACATGGGGTACGCGCTCACCTCACCCGTTCCGGCTCGGGCTCGTCCTCGTACTCGCCCTCGTCCTCGTACGCTTCTTCTTCCTCGTCCTCATAGGCGCCGGTGTCGTCCGCTGCCTCGACCTCGGCCTCGTCCTCGTACGTCTCGTCCTCGTACTCCTCCTCGCGGGCCACCGCGTCCTCGTGGGACTCGACGACCTCGCCGTCGCGGATCTCGCCGCGCCAGCCGCCGGTCGCCTCGCCGCGCAGCATCACGAAGCGGCGGAAGTGCTTCAGGTCGAGCCGGGCCCGCCGTCCCTGGGCGCGCCACAGATTGCCGGTCCGCTCGAAGAGGCCCTTCGGGTAGTACTCGATGACCAGCAGCACGCGGGTCAGGTCCGGCGTCAGCTCATGGAAGGTCACCACACCCTTGACGGACGCCTTCGCGCCCTGTGCCGACCAGGCGATGCGCCGGTCCGGCAGCTGCTCGGTGACGGTTGCCTCCCAACTACGGCCTGACCAGAGGACCTTGGCGCGCCAGGTGGACGTGGTGTCGTCCGTGCGCGTCACGTCCTGCACGCCCTTGGCGAAGGAGCTGAACTCCTGGAACTGCGTCCACTGGTCGTACGCGGTGCGCAGCGGCACCCCGACGTCCGTGTCCTCGACGACGGTGACGAACCGTCCGGTGCCGGTGCCCGTCCGCTTGTCGCTGCCGCCGCCGCGTATCAGGCGGCCGAGGCCGGAGCGGATGCCGGAGCGGAGGCCGGCGCCGAGGTCGAGGCCGGGGCCGTTGCCCTCGGCCATGTCCTGCAGCCGGGTGGTCGCGGCGCCCAGCTTCTTGCCACCGGCGATCAGCAGCCGCTGGGCCTGGGCCGCGGCGAACGCGGCGGCCTCCTCCTTGAGCCGGTCGGTGGCCGGGCTGCGGGCGATGCTCTCCTTGACGAGGGCGGTGGCGCCGCCCTGCTTCTGGTCAGCCATCGGTACGCTCCCGGCGCCGGCCGGACTGCTTCGCCGGCTGCTTGCCGGACGGCTTGGCGGACTGCCTGGCGGCGGTCCTGGGGCCGGTCTTCGCCGTACCCGTCCGTTCCGTTCCGGTCTTCGTGGCGCGCCGGGCCCGCTGGGCCGCCGGTGCCGCCTTGGTGGCGGCCTTCTTGCGCGGTGCGGGCTCGTCCTCGCGCTCTTCCCGCTCCTCCGGCTCCTCCTGCGGTGCGGGCTCCTCGTCCTCCGCCCGCGTCTCCTCCGTACCACCTGCGAGGCGTTCCTGGACGCCCGCGGTGCGTGCGTGCAGGCTGTCCGCCAGCGCGTCGATGCGGCGGCCGACGAACGCGTCCATCGCCGTGCGGCCGACTCCGCCCAGGTCGTCCCGCAGCTGATCGCGCAGCTCCGCGAGCTGCGGGTCGGCCTTCAGCCGCTCGTCCACCAGGCTCAGCAGCCGCTGCGGATCGAGCTGCAGCCGCCGTCCCAGGACCATGCCGCCGACGGTGAGGGCGAATTTCGCCTTCTTCGTGCGGCCCAATGCGTATCCGCCGGCAACGGCCAGTGCCAATGCCGCCCGGTTGTTCATCTCAACCGTCTCCTCGTCCTTCTCACTGTCCTCGGTGTCGCTCTTCCCGTGCCGCCTCCAGCCGGTCCAGCAGCGCGTCCTCGCGCCGGTCGAACTCCGCCTCATCGATCAGGCCGTCGTCCAACTCCCGTGCCAGAGCGCGCAGTTCGCGCTGGATGAGCCCCGGGTCGTGGTACTGCCGCTCCGCCTCGGCGACGACCTGGCGCAGTACCCACGCGGTGCCGCGCACCGGTGCGGCGGGCAGCAGCAGTACTTCCTTGAGCAGGCCCATCAGTCCCGGCCCGCGTGTTCGGCGGCCGGCTGGGCCGGACGCACAAAGCTGTACGGCGGCAGCGGGCCGTTCACCAGCAGCTCCAGCTGCGGCTGTTCCTCGGCGAGCCGGTGCGTCGCCTCGGCGAAGGACGCCGTCTCCGTCCGCGGCAGCAGGAACGAGAGGTTCACCAGCCAGCCCGTCCCCTCGGGGCCCGGCACCGACTGCTCCGCCAGTGGCGTCAGGGTCCGCTCGACCGTGTGCGCGTCGCGCACCTCGCGGGCCCGTACGGCGTTGGCGACCAGCTCGCCCAGGTGCACCCGCTCGGGGTAACCGCCCCCGCCGGACGCCTGCAGAGCCTCCGTGAGGCGGCGGACCTCCGGCTCGTCGTCCACGACGAGCCGCAGCACGGCCTCCTCGCGGTGCGATGCCTTCACGTTGTATTCCACCCGGCCGGTCAGCTCGTCCAGCTGTGCCTTGTAGTGCTCGGCGTGTTCGCCGAGCGCCCCGCGCACCGCGTCGTCGTCCGTCGAGAGCGAGCCGAAGCGCAGCGGCAGCACCGCGCCCGCACTGCCCGTCTCGGTGAGCACGTGCTGGTGGGCCAGCAGGTCACGGCGCTTGGGGCGCAGCCCGTCGGGGCAGTCGCTGACGACGGCGGCCAGCTCGCCGGCCCGTATGATCCGCACCGGGCGCGGCGGGTCGCCGACGCCCAGCACCTGCTTTTCGGGGGCGGGGTGATCGGCGTGTGCGATGCCGTAGATGTACGTCGTCATCAGCTCTCCTCCTTCTTGCGGGAGCTGGTGGTGGTGCGCCGCGGCCGGCGCTGCGGCTCTTCGTCGCCGGACCTGTCGGAGGCCGCTTCCCGGCCCTGGCCGATGGCGTCGGCGAAGGTCTCGGCGGCGCCCGAGAGCGCGCCCTTGCTCTTGCCGCGCGCGCCGGACTCGGTGATCTCGCCGACCAGGTCGGGGAGTCCGGGCTCCTTCTTGGGGCCGGACTCCAGGTCCAGCCGGTTGCACGCCTCGGCGAACCGCAGATAGGTGTCCACGCTCGCCACCACAACACGTACGTCGATCTTGAGGATCTCGATGCCGACCAGGGAGACGCGCACGAAGGCGTCGATCACCAGTCCGCGGTCCAGCACCAACTCCAGTACGTCGTACAGGCCGCTGGTGCCACCACCTCCTCGGCTGCCTCCTTCTTGCTGAGCGGGAACCACAGTCATCGCTACGGGTTTCCTTTCGCGCGTTCGTAACGGCCGACGCGCCGGTACCCGGTGAGCACACCCTCCTCGTCGAGGGTCAGCTCATACAGCGCCATCAGGCTCATCGTGTCGGGCACTCTGGAGAGCTCCAGTACTTCAGCTTCCAGGACCCAGCCGTCCCCGGTCTTCTCGAACCGGGTGATGGCCTCGGGATGCAGTCCGGTGAGCTCGGCGAGCTGATCGCGCGCCGCGCGCATCAGCTCGGGCAGTGCCAGGCCCTTCGCGGGGCCCCGGCGGTCGCTTTCGTCCGGTGTCTTTGCTTTTTCGGTCATGAAGTCATTTCTGTCGGGCTTCTCCGTCCGGGCTTCTCCGCCGGGAAGTCCATGTCGCACCGAGTACCGCCGAGGGGCGAGGGGAAACCCACGTGCCGCCGCCGGTTCCTGTCGTCCGTCCCGGTGCCCGGTCGCCGATCTTGGCGGGCGACCCGATGATGGATTGAGGCCCGCCGGGCGGGGGACCCGGTGATCAGCCGAAGGGGACGGCTGTCCACGGAAACCGGTCAATGGCCGATGCGAGCAGGAGGAATCAGTGGCCGCGCAACCCCACGACCAGCACGACGACGCGGGGAGCGGCGCCCGGAACGGGCGGCCGCAGAACCCCAGGGAGAAGCACCCGCAACCGGACTTCCCCGCACAGGAACAGGAGCACCCCGGCTGGACCGGTCCGATGGACCCGCCGCCGGACCACGGCGAGGACTCCTACCGCGGCAGCGGCCTGCTGACGGACCGCAAGGCGCTGCTGACCGGCGGCGACTCCGGTATCGGCCGCGCGGTGGCGCTGGCCTTCGCGCGCGAGGGCGCCGATGTGCTCTTCACCCATCTGCCCGAGGAGGTCGACGAGGCCCGCGAGACCTCCCGGCTCATCGAGGAGGCGGGCCGGAAGGCCGTCGCGGTCTCCTGCGACATCCGCGAGGAGTCCGAGTGCCGGCGGCTCGTGGAGCGGGCCGTCGCGGAGTTCGGCCGGATCGACATCCTGGTGAACAACGCGGCGTACCAGATGGCCCAGCCGGACGGCATCCGGGCCATCAGCACCGAGCAGTTCGACCGGGTGCTGCGCACCAACCTGTACGGCATGTTCTGGCTGTGCAAGATGTCGCTGCCGCACATGCCCAAGGGCGGCTCGATCATCAACACCACGTCCGTACAGGGCTACAAACCCAGCCCGCACCTGCTGGACTACGCGACGACCAAGGGCGCCATCGTCACCTTCACGCAGGGGCTCGCCCAGATGCTCGCCCCCGACGGCATCCGCGTGAACGCCGTCGCGCCGGGGCCGGTCTGGACGCCGCTGATCCCGGCGACGCTCCCGGACACCGTGGAGTTCGGCAAGCAGGCACCGCTGGGCCGCCCCGCGCAGCCCGCGGAGATGGCACCCGCGTATGTCTTCCTCGCCTCCGAGCACGCCACGTTCATCACCGCCGAGATCGTGAACGCGACCGGCGGCACTCCGCTGCCCTGATGGGCATGGGGTGGTGGCGCTGGCTCAGGTGGGAGGCCGCTGCCGTACTGCGCGCGGCGCGCAGCGCGGTGACCGGCCCGGGGCCCGAGCGGGACGCGGCGGTGCAGTCGCTGAAGGCGGCGGCCGCCGCGGCGCTCGCCTGGGCCGCGACGGCGTCGTGGGGCGCGCCGCTGGCGCTGATGGCCCCATGGACGGCGGTCGTCCTGGTGGAGAGCACGGTGTACCGGTCGGTGCGGTCCGGGCTGCAGCAGTTGGTGGTGGTCGCCGCCGGCACGGTGATCGCGGCGGGCGCGGCAATGTTGACCGGCAACAAGATGGGCGCGATGGTGCTCGCCCTGCCCATCACCGTCCTGCTCGGAAATTACGCGCGCTTCGGGCGGCAGGGCATGTACGCGTCCACGACGGCGCTGTTCGTGCTCGCGTACGGCTCGTACTCGCTGTACGACATCGGGCACCGGCTGCTGGAGTCGGTCATCGGCGCCGCCATCGGGATCACGGTGAACGCCCTGGTCTTCCCGCCGGTGCACGCCCGCAGCGTGCGGCACATGCTCTACACACTGCCGCGGGACAGCGCCGATCTGCTGCACACCATCGCCGAAGGGCTGCGGGAGGCGGGCGACGAGGGGTACACGCAAGAGGACGCCGAGAGCTGGCAGGACCGGGCCCGGCGGCTCGCCAACGCCGTCACCGACCTGCACACCGCGCGCGGCTGGGACCAGGAGAGCTACCGCCTCAACCCCGGTTACCGGATGCGCCGCCGCGGCCGCGCCGCGCCGCCCGCGGACTGGGACGAGACCTGGGACGGCATCAGCGAGCACCTCAAGACGCTCACCCGGACGCTCCGCGAGGCGGCCCCCGACGAGCACGACCTGGCCCCGCCGCCGTCCGGCGCGCTCGGCCTGGCCGCCGATGTGCTGGACGCGGCGGGGAACGTCTGTGAACACGACCTGCATCTGCTCGACGAGGGACCGGAGGAGGAGCGCGAGGCCCGGCGGGCCGCGGACCTGGACCGCGCATGGGAGGCGCACGGCCGGCTCAAGGACTCGCTGTCGCAGTTGGACGGGGAATCCTCCGCCTCGCTCGGCGGCCTGGTCGCGGACATGCAGCGGCTGCTGTACGCGCTCGGACCGCAACTCCCGCTGCGGTCCAGGGCGGCGTGAGGAGGGCGTCCTGACGCAACGTCAGGACGCCTTCTTCTTCTGGCCCGCCGCCTTCTTCTGCCCGGTCGCCTTCTTCTTGGCGCCCTTCTCGTCGTCCTTCTTCTTGCCCTTCGCCCGGTCCACGCTCGCCTGCAGGGCCTCGCGCAGGTCGATGACATTGGTGGCCTTCGGCGCGGGCTCGGCCTTCTCCACCGTCTCGCCGGTGCGCTTGGCCTCCACGAGCCGCTGCACCTTCTCCTGGTACGTGTCGTGGTACTCGTCCGGGTCCCACTCGACGGACAGCGCGTCGATCAGCTGGACCGCGGTGTCCAGCTCCTTCTTGTCCGGCTTGGTGCGCCCCGGCAGCGTCGGCAGTTCCTTGTGCGGGTCGCGGACCTCGTCGGCCCAGTGCAGGGTGTGCAGGGCCAGGATGTCGTCCTCGGCCTTCACGGCGACGAGGTACTCGCGGTTGCGCATCACGAACGTGGCGATGCCGGCCTTGTTCGCCTTCGCCAGCGCCTCCCGCAGCAGGCCGTAGACCTTGGCGTACTCCTTGCCCTTGGGCGCGAGGTAGTACGTCTTGTCGAAGAAGATCGGCGCGACCGCGTCCAGGTCGACGAAGCCGGTGATCTCCAGGGACTTGGACCGGCCCGGCGCGATCTCGTCCAGCTCCTCCGGCTCGACGAGCACGTACTCGTCCCCGGCGTCATAACCCTTGACGATGTCGTCGAACGCGACTTCCTTGCCGGTGCGTTCGTTGACCCGCTTGTTGCGCACCCGGTCGGAAGTGCCGCGCTGGAGCTGGTGGAAGTGGACCGTGTGGCTCTCCGTCGCGGTCACCAGCTGTACCGGCAGGGAGACCAGCCCGAACGAGAGCGCACCGGCCCAGACTGCGTGTGCCACGTACCGCCACCTCCTCGCCTCCCATCGCACCCCGTACCGGCGGGGTCCGCATCCCGGTGTGCGCCGTACGGAGCACAGCGGGGGAGGGCGGAGGTTTGAGGTTGCGGGAGTGTGGCACTCGGGGGCTCTGGCCGAGCGGCCGGTCATGGGAGAGATGGGAAGGCGCCGGGCCGGAGGGGAGAATCCGGCCCGGCGCATCCATGCCGGGGGGAAGGGCGGCCGCGCCGGGCCGCCCCGCGTGCGGTCAGGTACGGCGCTCCTCGACACCGAGGCCGAGCGCCCGGGCGATGTCCTGCACATTGGCGAACTGCTGCCCGCCCGGGAGGTTCTCGGCGCGCGCCAGGACGCGGTCCGGCGCGTTGTTGTCCCGCAGGGAGTCCAGCACGGCGGCCCGGTCGGCGGGGTAGATGCTGGGGTCGAGGTGGCGGGCCAGGTCGGAGCGGATCTCCACGTCCTCGGCGGACATCCCCGGGGGAGTGCCGCCCTCAAGGGGCGTGCCTTCGGCCGAGCGGCGCACCTGGGGCTGGTCCTCGCCCGCCGGCTCGGGCTCGTGCTCCTCCTCCACCCGGATGCCACGATTGGCCCGCAGCTCGCCCTCCAGGCGCTTCTTCACCTCGTCGTCCTGCAGCGGGCTGTCCGGCCCGCTCCCCTTCTCGGCCATGTCTTCCTCCAGAGGTCGGTCGATGCTGATGGGCTGCGTGCCGCCGGGCAGTCCGGGGCGCGCGTACGGCGGCGCGCGGGACCTGCCGCGGCGCCTCCGGAGTGCCCGTCGCCGCGGTACCGGAAACCCGATATGTCCCGCTTCGGCCCAACGGCGCAGCGGCCCGGGACAGCGATCCGGCCCGGCAGCCCCGCGGCCGCTCAGGCCGTCTTCGGCGTGCTCGACAGCGGCGGCGTGTGCGCGCCGCTCGCGTGCTGCAGGCCGCTCAGCAGCGCGCCCACCGCCTCGGCGGCGGTGCTCTCCGGCCGCCAGCCCAGCTCCTCGCGCGCCCGGCCGCAGTCCATCAGCGGCAGCCCCAGCACCGCGTCGAACAGATGCGGCGAGGCGCGTACCAGCCGCAGCCGCCAGCCGGTACCGAGCGCGGCGCGCGCAGCCGCAGCGGGCATCCGTACCGTACGGGCCTTCAGCAGCCGCGCCAGGAACGGCATGTCCACCGGCGGCTCGGCCGCGAGGTTGAACGCACCGCGCGCGTCACCGAGTACGGCCAGCCGGTAGGCGCGGGCCGCGTCCTCGGTGTGCAGCACCTGGAAGCGCAGGCCCGGGACGTCCGGCAGGAACGGCAGCAGCCCGGGCCGGGCCAGCTTGCCGACCGGCGCGGGCGTCGCGGGACCGCCGAAGATCCGGCGCTGCTCGGACGCCGCCTCCTCCTTGAAGAGGAACGCCGGACGCATCCGCACCACCCGCATGTCGGGGTGCTCGCGCTCGTAGCCGTCCAGTACCCGTTCCAGGTACGCCTTCTCGCGGCAGTACGCGGCGTCCGGCCAGCCGTGCGTGGGCCAGGACTCGTCCACCTTGTGGTCCTTGGGGCCAGGGGAGTAGGCCCCGACCGAGGAGGCGTGGACCAGCGCCGGCACCCCGGCCCGGGCCGTCGCCTCGAAGACCCGCAGGGAGCCGAGGACGTTGGTGCGCCAGGTCTGCGGCGGATGGTGGGTGGGCTGGAAGGCCCAGGCGAGGTGTACGACGGCCGCCGCACCCGCGAAGTCCGCCGCGAGATCGCACTCCTCGTCCGCGATGTCGGCCGCGGTCCAGGTGGTCTTGGGCGGCGCGTCGTGCGGTGTGCGGCGCGCGATGCAGTGGACCACGTCGATCTGCGGGTCCTCGCTCAGTATGCGGACCACGCTGGTGCCGACGTTGCCGGTGGCGCCGGTCACCACGACCCGTCGCTCGGGGGCACTGCTCATGAGCTGCTTCCTCTCCTGCCGCGGGCGCGCCGCGCCGACGCGTGGACGGTGCCCGTCCCGGGTGCCCTCGCCCGCGTGCCGCTACACGTCGGATTCGACGTCCAGCTGCTCCAGCGGGTGCAGCGCGGGGCCGTTCAGCACCGTGCCCTCCGTGGAGAACCGCGACCCGTGGCAGGGGCACTCCCACGCCGTCTCCGCCGGGTTGAAGGCGACCAGGCAACCCAAATGGGTGCAGCGCGCCGAGACCGCCTGTACCGTGCCGTCCTCGTCCCGGTACACGGCGCAGCGCCGGGCGCCGATCCGTACCACCGCGCCGGTCCCCGGCGGAATGTCGGCGACGGAGTCGACATGCGTGGTGCGCAGCCGGTCGCCGATGAAGTGCTGGGCGACCTTCGCCTGGTGGCTGAGGAACGCGGGCGCCTCACGGACCGGACCCCACAGCCGCCGCGGGTCGTACAGGTTGGTCCACGGCGGCGGATCGCCGCTGATCAGCCCGGCGATCAGGCGCCCGGCCAGCGCGCCGCCGCTGAGCCCCCAGCCGCCGAAGCCGGTGGCGACGTAGGTGTGCCGGGCGCCGGGGTGGAACGGCCCGATCAGCGGCACCGTGTCGGTGGAATCGTTGTCCTGGGCCGCCCACCGGTACGCGACGTCCGTACCGGGGAAGTGCCGCTCGGTCCACTCGGCCAGCCGCTGGAACCGCGCGACGGCGTCACCGGTACCGGGCGGGAACTGCTCCCCGGTGACGACGAGCAGCCGCCGGTCCTCACCGTACGGTGCCGTGCGCACCGAGCGTTTGCCCTCCTCCTCGGTGATGTACATGCCCTGCACATCGCGGTCCGCCTCGATCGGCGCCGCGACCACCAGCTCCCGGCGGGGCGAGAGCCGGGTGAAGAGCAGCGCCCGGTCGAACACCGGATAGTGCGTGGCCACGACCACCTCGCGGGAGGTGACCGTCGCGCCGGTCTCGGTCGTCACCCGGCACGGCGCGCCCTCGTGCAGCCCCGTGGCGCGGGTGCGTTCGTACACCTCGCCACCCTGCTCCCGCAGGTCCTCGGCGAGCGCGAGGAGGTACTTGCGGGGGTGGAAGAGCAGCTGGTCGTCGACGCGCACCGCGCCGGCCACGTCGAACGGCAGCCCGGTCTCGGTGACGTAGGAGGCCGGCAGCCCCGCCTCCCGCGCCGCGTCGGCCTCCGCGCGCAGCTGCTTGGTGCTGTCCGGGTCGCGGACGTAGGTGTACGCGGGGAAGCGTTCCAGCTCGCAGTCGATGCCCAGCTCCTGCGCGACCTCGGCGACGCGCTCCACGGCGCCCTGCTGGGAGACCGCGTACTGCAGGGCCGCACCGCCGCCGCGGGTGCGCCGCAGCTTGTCGTAGACCAGTGTGTGCAGCGCGGTGAGCTTGGCGGTGGTGTAGCCCGTGACGCCGGCGGCGATCCGGTCCGCTTCGAGGACGACGACGCGGCGCCCCGTACGGGACAGCTCCCACGCCGTGCTGATCCCCGCCATGCCACCCCCGATCACGGTGACATCGGCCTCGGTGTCCTCGGTCAGCGGGGCGTACGACGTGGTGTGCGCGCTGGCCATCCAGTACGACTCGTCGATGCCGGGAAGGTCTGAAGTGTGGGACATGCGGGGACGGGTGCCCCTGCCGGCCCTGACCGAAGCCTGCCGTTCCGGTGATGCGCCCGTACGGAGGGACCGTGGCCGCCGGGCGGCGGTGCGGTCCCGGGCCCTGCCCGGTGTTGCGGGTTCGGCCGGGAGCCGGACCATGGGAGGGGGGCTACCGGGGTGAGGAGGCAGCACATGGGCGGCGACCTGCTCGCGGCGGTGCGGACCTCGGGGCGCTACCGGACCGTCGCCGAAGCCGAGCGAGCGGTCCAGCACGTACTGGCGGCCTTCGCGGGCCAGCTCACCGGCGAGGAACGGCGCGCGTTCCTCAAGTCGGTGCCGCCCGGGCTCATCGCCGGGCGGATAAGGGACGAGCGGCGCCGCACCGCGTGCGAGTTCGTGGACAGCGTGGCGGCCCGCACGGAGGGCGCCACGCACGCCACCGCGCGCTGGGACGCCAGCACCGTCCTCACCGCCATCGGCGGTCACCTGGGCGAGGAGCTGCTGCAGCGAGTACTGGCGCAGCTGCCCAAGGGATACGCGCTGTTGTTCGGCCGCGCCGATCTCACCCCCACCGCCTGATCTGTTTTTTCCGCCTTTCGGGACGTTTGGCCGTGCCGTCGCATGGCACTCGTGCGCCGGGCCATGGGCTCCATGGGGATGGGAAAAGCGCCGGGCCGGGACCGTCGTACCGGCCCGGCGCGCACCCCTGTACGGCATCGCTGTACGGCACCCCCGTACGGCACTCCTGTACAGATAAGAGAGCCATTCGGCCCAATCCTGCCCGATCGGTCGAGTTGCGGCGTTACGGGACTGAGGTAACGGGAACTCGTCCGATGGCGCCCGGAGGGTCCGGCCGCGCCGCTTCCGCGAAAGGTGGCAGCACTCATGGGTCACGGCGGCGACGTCATCGAAGAACTGACCACCGACCACCGCGAGGTGACCGAGCTCTTCCAGCAGATCGAGAGCAGCACGCCGGGCTCGGACGAGCGCAAGCGCCTCGCCGACCACCTGACGATCGAGCTGGTCCGGCACTCGGTGGCCGAGGAACAGCACCTGTACCCCGCGGTGCGCAAGCACCTGCCCGAGGGCAACGCGCTCGCCGACAAGGAGATCGCCGACCACGGCCGGGTGGAGGAGCTGCTGAAGAACCTGGAGAAGACCGACGCCGAGCACCCCGACTTCAACCATCTCGTCGTCAAGCTGCGCACCGAGGTCACCGAGCACGTCAGGGACGAGGAGGGCCGGCTCTTCCCGCAACTGAAGGACGCCTGCCCGCAGCAGGAGCTGGACGCGCTCGGCGAGAAGATCCGCAGCGCGAAGAAGTCGGCGCCCACCCGCCCGCACCCCAAGTCCCCGACCACGCCGCCCGCGAACAAGCTGCTGGCACCCGGCGCGGGACTGGTCGACCGGGCCCGCGACTTCGTCACCGGGCGCGGCAAGAAGTAACCACCCATCAGGTACGACCCATCAGGTACGACCCACCAGGTACGGCCTGGCAAGTACGTCAACGAGGAGAGACCAGTACACATGCCTACCGCACGCGACATCATGTCCCCCGGCACGGAGTGCATCGGCGCCGAGGACAACGTCATCGAGGCGGCCCGGCGGATCACCTCGCTCGGTGTCGGAGCACTGCCGATCTGCGGCACGGACAACAAGCTCAAGGGCATGCTGACCGACCGCGACATCGTCGTGAAGGTGCTCGGGGCCGGCAAGGACCCGGAGAAGACCACGGCGGGCGAGCTCGCGCAGGGCGAGGCGGTCACCATCGGCGCCGACGACGGCGCCGAGGAGATCTTCGCGACCATGGCGCACCACAAGGTCCGCAGGCTGCCCGTCATCGACGGCCACGACCTCGTCGGCATGGTCGCGCTGGCGGACGTCGCCCGCGCGCTGCCCGACCCGCAGGCCGGGGACCTTCTCGAAGCGCTCTCGACAGACTGAAGCGCCGGTCCGCCGGTCCCTGGTACGCCCGCCCGTACGGCCGGGCGTACCGGTGTCACCGGTGGGCGTATGCACGTACGGGCGCCGGCACCGCAGCCGCGGCGGCGGACGGACGAGGAAGGTGACCATGGCACCGAACGAGCAAGCGGCGCTCACCGATCGCAAGCACGCGGCGGCGGGCGGGGTTGCGGACCTGGACGTGGCCGCCCTGGAACGGGCGCTGCGCGAACGGGTCGACGGGGAGGTGCGCTTCGACGCGGGCAGCCGCGGCGCGTACGCCACGGACGGCTCGAACTACCGGCAGGTGCCCATCGGCGTGGTCGCGCCCCGGAACGTACGGGCGGGTGCCGACGCGGTCGCCGTGTGCGCGGAGTTCGGCGCTCCGGTGCTCTCCCGCGGCGGCGGCACGAGCCTGGGCGGCCAGTGCACCAACACCGCGGTCGTCATCGACTGGACGAAGTACTGCCACCGCCTGGTCTCGATCGACCCGGAGCGCCGCACCTGCGTCGTCGAGCCCGGCATCGTGCTGGACGACCTCAACAGCCAACTGGCAAAGCACCAGCTGAAGTTCGGGCCAAAACCGTCCACGCACAGCCACTGCGCGCTCGGCGGCATGATCGGCAACAACTCCTGCGGCGCCTCCGCGCAGGCGTACGGCAAGACCGCGGACAACGTACGCCGCATGGAGGTGCTCACCTACGACGGCACCCGGATGTGGGTCGGCGCCACCTCCGACACGGAGTACGAGGAGGCCGTGGCCGGCGGCGGACGCAAGGGCGAGCTGTACCAGGGCCTGCGCCGCATCGCCGACCGCTACATGGGCGACATCCGGCGGGGCTACCCGCGCATCCCGCGCCGCGTCTCCGGCTACAACCTCGACGCGCTGCTCCCGGAGAACGAGTTCCACCTCGCCCGCCTCCTCATCGGCAGCGAAGGCACCCTGGTCACCGTGTTGCACGCGGAGCTGGACCTGGTACCGGTACCGCCCTACGAGGCCATGGTGGTCCTCGGGTACGACGACATCTGTGCCGCGGCCGACGACGTGCCGCGGCTGCTCCAGCACTGCCGGCCCAGCCAGCTGGAGGCGATCGACGGGCGGATGGCCCAGCTGATGCGCGAGGAAGGCGCGTTCCTGGACTCCCTCGAACGCTTCCCCGAAGGCGAGAGCTGGCTGCTGCTGCAGTTCAGCGGCGACAGCCGGGAGGACGTCGACGGGCAGGCGTGCGACCTGCTGCGCGCCATCGGGCGCGGCGAGGACGACCCGGACGTGGCGTTCTCCGACGACCCCGCGCGCGAGCAGAAGATGCTCAAGGCGCGCGAGGCCGGGCTCGGGGTGACCGCGCGCCCGCCGGACGACCGGGAGACCTGGGAGGGCTGGGAGGACTCCGCCGTACCGCCCGACCGGATCGGCGACTACCTGCGCGATCTCAAGCAGCTCTTCCAGGAGTTCGACTACGACCACCCGTCCCTCTACGGGCACTTCGGGCAGGGCTGCGTGCACACCCGCATTCCCTTCGACCTCAAGACCGCCGAGGGCGTCGCCGCCTTCCGGGCGTTCGTGCACCGCGCGGCCGACCTCGTTGCCTCCTACGGGGGGTCGCTCTCCGGTGAGCACGGGGACGGGCAGGCCCGTGGCGAGCTGCTGCCGAAGATGTTCGGTGAGCGGCTGGCCACCGCGTTCGGCGAGGTCAAGGCGGTGTTCGACCCGGACGACCGGATGAACCCCGGCAAGGTCGTCGCGCCGTACCGCGTCGACGAGAACCTCCGGCTCGGCCCGCACTGGCGCCCCGAGAGCCACGACACCCACTTCGGCTACCCCGAGGACGACCACTCCTTCACCCGGGCCGTCATGCGCTGCGTCGGCATCGGCAACTGCCGCACCCACTCCGGCGGCGTGATGTGCCCCTCGTACCGGGCGACCAACGAGGAGGAGCACTCCACCCGGGGCCGCGCCCGGCTTCTCTTCGAAATGCTCGGCGGACACGCCGACTCGCCCGTCACCGACGGCTGGCGCTCCACCGAGGTCAAGGACGCCCTGGACCTCTGCCTGGCCTGCAAGGGCTGCAAGTCCGACTGCCCGGTGGGCGTCGACATGGCCACCTACAAGGCCGAGTTCCTCGCCCACCACTACGAAGGCCGACTGCGACCCGCCGCGCACTACTCGCTGGGCTGGCTGCCGCTGTGGGCCCGGCTCTCCCGGGCGGCCCCGCGGCTGGTCAACGCCGCGCTGAGCGCACCGGGCATCGGACGGCTCGGGAAGCTCGCGGCCGGAGTGGCCGGGGAGCGCGCCGCGCCGGTCTTCGCCGAGGAGTCGTTCGTCCAGTGGTGGCGGGCGCGCGGCACCCCGGAGCCCGACCCCGCCGACCCGCGCACCGTCGTCCTGTGGCCGGACACCTTCAGTACGTACTTCCATCCGAGCATCGCCAAGTCGGCGGTGCGCGTACTGGAGGACGCGGGCTTCCGCGTCGCCGTGCCCACCCAGGCCGTGTGCTGCGGCCTGACCTGGATCTCCACCGGGCAGCTGCGCACCGCCAAGCGCGTCCTCGGGCGCACCCTGGAGGCGTTGCGGCCCTGGCTGGAAGCCGGTACACCGGTCATCGGCCTGGAACCGTCCTGCACGGCCGTCTTCCGCGCCGACGCGCCCGAACTGCTGCCGGAGAACGAGGACGTCCAGCGGCTCGCCGGGCAGTTCCGCACCTTCGCCGAGCAACTGCTCAACCACGCGCCGGACGACTGGCGGCCGCCCCGGCTGGCCCGCACCGCCACCGTGCAGACCCACTGCCACCAGCACGCCGTCCTCAAGGACGACGCCGACCGGGAGCTGATGCGCCGGGCCGGCATCGAGGCCGAAGTACTGGACGAGGGGTGCTGCGGGCTGGCCGGCAACTTCGGCTTCGAACGCGGCCACCACGACCTGTCGATGAAGGTCGGCGAGCTCGGCGTGCTGCCCGCCGTACGGGACGCCGCGCCCAGCGCCCTGGTCCTCGCGGACGGGTTCAGCTGCCGTACCCAGATCGAGCAGGGCGGTACGGGGCGGCGCGCGCTGCACCTCGCCGAGGCCCTCGCGCTCGGCCTCGAAGGGCCGTTGCCGGCCACCGGGCCCGAAGCGCTCGCCGAGCGGCCCGCCGCCCGTACCGGGGACGCCCGGCTGCTCACCGCGGGCGCGCTGGCCGCGCTCGGCGCCGCCGCCGGCGTCTGGGCGGCCCGCCGTTCCGCACCGCACGTCACCCATGCGAAATGAGAGGTAATCCCAGTGTCGATCAAGGTGTCCGACTACGTTCTCCAGCGGCTGCGCGAGTGGGACGTCGACCACGTGTTCAGCTATGCGGGTGACGGCATCAACGGCCTGCTGGCCGCCTGGGGGCGGGCCGACAACAAGCCGGAGTTCATCCAGGCACGGCACGAGGAGATGGCCGCCTTCGAAGCGGTCGGCTACGCCAAGTTCTCCGGCAAGGTCGGCGTCTGCGCCGCGACCTCCGGGCCCGGCGCCATCCACCTCCTCAACGGCCTCTACGACGCCAAGCTCGACCACGTCCCGATGGTCGCGATCGTCGGCCAGACCAACCGCAGCGCCATGGGCGGCTCGTACCAGCAGGAGGTCGACCTCGCGAGCCTGTACAAGGACGTCGCCTCCGACTTCTGCGAGACGGTGACCGTCCCCGAGCAGCTGCCCAACGTCATCGACCGGGCCATGCGCACCGCGATCGCCCGGCGGTCCGTGACCGCGGTCATCATCCCGGCCGACGTGCAGGAGCTGGACTACTCCCCGCCGCAGCACGCGTTCAAGATGGTGCCCTCCAGCATGGGCATGGCCCACTACGCGCCGCTGCCCGCGAAGCCCGCCATCGCCGAGGCCGCGAAGGTCATCAACGAGGGCGAGAAGGTCGCGATCCTCATCGGGCAGGGCGCCCGCGGCGCCCGCGCCGAGGTCGAGGAGCTGGCCGATGTGACCGGCGCCGGCGTCGCCAAGGCGCTGCTCGGCAAGGACGCGCTGCCGGACGACCTGCCGTACGTCACCGGCGCCATCGGCCTGCTCGGCACCCGGCCCTCGTACGAGCTGATGATGGAGTGCGACACCCTCGTGGTGATCGGCTCCAGCTTCCCGTACACCCAGTTCATGCCCGAGCTGGACCAGGCACGCGCCGTCCAGATCGACATCGACGCGCACATGGTCGGTATGCGGTACCCCTTCGAGGTCAACCTCGTCGGCGACGCCAAGGAGACGCTGCGGGCGCTGCTGCCGCAGCTGAAGCGGAAGAAGCACGGCGACTGGCGCAAGAAGATCGAGAAGAACACCAAGCGCTGGTGGGAGGTCATGCAGCGGCGCGCCGCCGTGGACGCGGACCCGATCAACCCCGAGTACGTCGTGCACGCGCTGGACCAACTGTTGCCCAACGATGTGATCCTGGCGGCCGACTCCGGCTCCGCCGCCAACTGGTACGCGCGCCACCTGCGGATGCGCGGCGCCATGCGCGGCTCGCTGTCCGGCACCCTGGCCACCATGGGCCCCGGCGTGCCCTATGTCATCGGCGCCAAGTTCGCGCACCCCGAGCGGCCCGCGCTGGCCATCGTCGGCGACGGCGCGATGCAGATGAACGGCATGGCCGAGCTGATCACCGCGCGCAAGTACTGGCAGCAGTGGTCCGACCCGCGGCTGATCGTCGCCGTCCTGAACAACGAGGACCTCAACCAGGTCACCTGGGAGATGCGCGCGATGTCCGGCGCGCCGCAGTTCGAGCCCTCGCAGCACATCCCGGACGTGCCGTACGCGGACTTCGCGCGCTCCATCGGCCTCGGCGGCGTCCGCGTGGAGAAGCCCGGCGACGTGGAGTCGGCGTGGCGCCAGGCGCTCTCCGCCGACCGCCCGTTCGTCATCGACTTCCGCGTCGACCCGGCCGTGCCGCCGATCCCGCCGCACGCCAGCTTCGACCAGATCGAGGCCGCGGCCACCGCGATCCTCAAGGGCGACAGCGACCGCGCCGACGTGATCAAGCAGGGCTTCAAGGCCAAGGTGCAGGAGATGCTGCCGGGCCACCGCCACCGCGAGGACCGCCCCGGCACCGAGGACGGCAAGAAGTCCTGATGACCGACGAGCAAGAAGGGCACGACGAACCCCCGGTGGAGTCGGTCGGGACGGCGGTGTACACCGTCCCGACCGACGCCCCGGAGGGCGACGGCACCCTCACCTGGAATTCCACGACACTCGTCCTGGTCACCGTGCGGTCCGGCGGTACCACCGGCTTCGGGTACACCTACGGCGCGCCCGCCACCGCACAGGTCGTCAGTGGATTGCTGGGTGACGTGGTGACCGGGCGCTGCGCGCTGGACGTACCGGGTGCCAACGAGGCGATGAGCCGGGCCGTCCGCAACGCCGGGCGGCCCGGCCTCGTCGCCGGGGCGATCTCCGCCGTCGACCTCGCGCTGTGGGACCTCAAGGCGCGGCTGCTGGACCTGCCGCTGGTACGGCTGCTCGGCGCGTGCCGGGCGGCGGTGCCGGTGTACGGGAGCGGCGGCTTCACCACGTACGACGCGGGGCAGCAGGAGCGCCAGCTGCGGCACTGGGCCGAGGAACAGGGCATCCCGCGCGTCAAGATCAAGATCGGTGAGTCGTGGGGCAGCGCTCCCTGGCGGGACGCCGAGCGCGTCACCGCGGCCCGCCGCGCCATCGGCGACACCACCGACCTCTACGTCGACGCCAACGGCGGCTACTCCCGCAAACAGGCCGTCCGCGTCGCGGCCCACCTCGCGGACCAGGGCGTCACCTGGTTCGAGGAACCGGTCTCCTCCGACGACCTCACCGGGCTCGCGCACGTCCGCGCCGCCGTCACCCCCGACGTCACCGCAGGCGAATACGGCTACACCCTCCCGTACTTCGGGCACATGCTGCGCGCCGACGCGGTGGACTGCCTGCAGGCCGACGCCACCCGCTGCGGCGGCCTCACCGTCTGGCTGCGCGCCGCCGCGCTCGCCGAGGCCCACGGGCTGGAGCTGTCCGGGCACTGCGCGCCGCACGTGCACGCGCACGCGGCCGCCGCCGTGCCCAACCTGCGCCACCTGGAGTGGTTCCACGACCACGTCCGCATCGAGAACCTGCTCTTCGACGGCGCCCTCGACCCGGCCGGCGGCAGCATCCGGCCCGGCGCCGACGGCACGCCCGGCCACGGCCTGACGCTCCGCGCCGACCTCGCCGAGCAGTACCGCACCGGCTGACCCGCACCTGGTACGGAGCCCACCGCACAACCGGTACGGAGCACCTCGCGACACCCCCCACGGAGCCCCATGACCGCCATCGAACTGCCCGAGAGCCACGCCTATCCACCGCAGGTGCTGCGCGACTACGCGGTACTGGCCGACGGCGAGCGTGCGGCGCTGGTCGGCCCGCGCGGCGAGATCTGCTGGCTGTGCGCCCCGCGCTGGCACGACGAGGCGGTCTTCGCCACCCTCATCGGCGGGGGCGGGGTCTACGCGGTGACGCCGCGGGAGCGGTACGTGCCCGGCGGCCACTACGAAGAGGGCACGCTGATCCGGCGCAGCCGCTGGATCACTCAGAGCGGCATCGTCGAGTGCCGGGAGGCGCTGGCGTTCCCGGGCGATCCCGACCGCGTCGTCCTGCTGCGCCGGGTGGAGGCGTGCGAGGGTCCGGCCCGGCTGCGGGTGGTGCTGCACCCGCTGGCCGATTACGGCGCCGAGCCGCTGTATGAACCGCACCGCGACGCGCACGGCGTGTGGACCGCCCGCGTCGGCGGCCTGCACCTCCGCTGGACGGGCGGCGCGCAGGCCCGCCTCACCGACGAGCCGGCCGACCCCGGCCCCGACGCGGACCCCGGTACCGGCAACGACCCCGGCACCGACCGGCACTTCGACCGCCGCCGCGCCACCCGCCTCGTCCTCGACCTGCGCCTCGACCCCGGCCGGCAGCACGACTTCGTCCTGGAGATCGGCCGCACCGCACCGGGCGGCCCGCCACCGCAGCCCGACGACGCCTGGGCCCGTACCGAACGGGCCTGGCGGGAAGCGGTCCCCGCGCTGGACCACACCGTCGCCGCCGGGGACGCCCGCCACTCCTACGCCGTGCTGCGCGGCATGACCGGCGCGCGCGGCGGGATGATCGCGGCGGCCACCACCAGCCTGCCCGAACGCGCCGAAGAGGGCCGCAACTACGACTACCGGTACGTCTGGATCCGCGACCAGTGCTACGCGGGCCAGGCCATGGCGGCGGTGGGGCACTACCCGCTGCTCGACGCCGCCGTCGGCTTCATCGGCGCGCGGCTGCACGAGGACGGGCCCGGGATCACCCCCGCGTACACGGTCGACGGCGGTCCCGTGCCCGACCAGCGGGAACTGGACCTGGCCGGCTACCCCGGCGGCTACGACCGGATCGGCAACCGCGTCAACCGGCAGTTCCAGCTCGACGCCTTCGGCGAGGCGCTGCTGCTGTTCGCCGCCGCGGCCCGCGCCGGCCGGCTCGACGGCGACGGCTGGAAGGCCGCGGAGATCGCCGCGGACGCCATCGCCCGCCGCTGGCAGGAGCCGGACGCGGGCATCTGGGAACTGGACGCGCGCGCCTGGACGCACAGCCGCCTCATCTGCTCCGGCGGGCTGCGCGCGATGGCCGACGCCGGGCCGCCCGGGCCGCAGGCCCGCAAGTGGCGCGCGCTCGCCGACACCCTCCTCGACGTCACCACCGCCACCGCGCTGCATCCCGACGGCCACTGGCAGCGCGCCGCCGACGACCCGGCGCTGGACGCGGCCCTGCTCATACCGTCCCTGCGCGGCACGCTGCCCGCCGACGACCCGCGCACCCGCGCCACCCTGCGGGCCTACAAGGAGCGGCTGACCGACCACCACTACGCGTACCGCTTCCGGCACGACGAGAGACCGCTGGAGGAAGCCGAAGGCGCCTTTGTGCTCTGCGGCTTCGCGATGGCGCTGGCGGAACACCAGCAGGGGAGGGAGGTCGAGGCGTACCGCTGGTTCGAACGCAACCGTGCTGCCTGCGGCCCGGCCGGGCTGTACTCCGAGGAGTACGACATCACACAGCGTCAGTTGCGGGGCAATCTGCCGCAGTCCTTCGTGCACGCGATGATGCTGGAGTGCGCGGTCCGGCTGGCCGGCGCGGACGGCGTGCCCGAACGGCCCACCTCCTCTCGCGGTGACCGTACCTGAGGAGTGGAGTGGAACGTGCCACCGGTCCGCACTCCCGGCGGGCCGGGGCCGACCACGAGGAGACGTGACATGCCGCGAGGTTCCAGCAACAAGCGCGAGCGCCAGTACGAGCACATCAAGGAGGGCGCCCAGAAGCGGGGCGCCTCGACCGGCCGGGCGAAGGAGATGGCCGCGCGGACGGTCAACAAGGAGCGGGCCCGCACCGGCGAGTCGAAGACGGCGAGCAAGTCCTCCACGCGGGACACCAAGTCGGCGTCGCAGCGCGGCGGCCAGCGCTCCGGCAACCGCACCGGCCCCCAGGGCCCGACCAAGGACCAGCTCTACAACGAGGCCAAGAAGAAGAACATCGACGGCCGCTCCTCGATGTCCAAGGACGAGCTGGCCAAGGCCCTCGGCCGCTGAGGCCGCCGAAGCCGCCGAGGCCGCTGACCGGTCACGGGCCGCCCGCGCCGCGCCCGGCCGGTGCGGCGTCCCGGTCGTGGGCGCGCCGCCCCGCGACGTACGTGGCGCGCACCGCGCGGTCGTCGCCCATCGCCGCCAGGACGAACAGCAGCTCCTCGATGTCCTCGGCGCGTGCCGCGCGCCGGGCGAGCAGCGGCGTGGCCCGGGGATCGAGCACCACGAAGTCCGCCTCCTGCCCGGGCGCGAGGGAACCGACGGTGTCCGCGAGGCCCAGCGCGGCGGCGCCGCCCCGGGTGGCCAGGTAGTACGCCTGCACGGCGTCGATCGGCGCACCGCACAGCGCGGCCGTTTTGTATGCCTCGTACACCGTCGACAGCATCGAGAAGGTGGGCCCGGCGCCGACGTCCGTGCCGAGCCCGATGGTCACCGGGTGCGGGCCGCCCGCGGTCTCGCGCGCCGGGAACAGCCCGCTGCCCAGGGCCAGGTTGGAGCCGGGGCAGTGGGCCAGCGCGGTGCCGGTGGCGGCGCAGCGGTCGCGCTCGGCGGGGGAGAGGTGGACGCCGTGGGCGAGGACCGCGCCGGGCCCGAGCAGCCCGTAGTGGTCGTAGATGTCGAGATACCCGGCGCGGTCGGGGAAGAGCGAGCGGGCCCAGTCCACCTCGTCGGGGGTTTCCGACACATGGGTGTGCAGGAGCGCGCCAGGATGCTCCCGCCACAGCGCGGCGGCCGCTTCCAGCTGCTCCGGCGTACTGCTGGGCGCGAAGCGGGGCGTGATCGCGTACTGGGCGCGGCCCTTGCCGTGCCAGCGCGTGAGCAGCGTCTTGGATTCCTCGTAACCGCGCTGTGCCGTGTCGAGCAGCGCGGCGGGCGCGTTGCGGTCCATCAGGACCTTGCCGCAGGCGATCCGCAGGTTCCGCCGGGCCGCCTCCTCGAACAGCGCGTCGGCGGACTGCGGGTGGACGGAGCCGAAGACCAGCGCGGTGGTGGTGCCGTTGCGCAGCAGCGCGTCGCAGAAGACGGCGGCGGCCGCGCGGGCGTACCGGCCGTCCGCGAACCGCTCCTCCTCGGGAAACGCGCGCCGCTCCAGCCACCCCATCAGGTCGGCGCCGAAGGCCGCCATGACATCGGTCTGCACGCAGTGCACGTGGGTGTCGACGAAGCCGGGGAGGACGACGTGGTCCGGGTAGTGGGCGGGGGTGATGCCCGCGGGGAGCAGATGGCGCAGCTCGGCGTACTCGCCGGCCGCCGTGATCCGGCCGTCCGCGCAGATCAGCAGCCCGTCCGGGGCATACGCGAACGCCTCGTCGCGGCCGGTGCGGAACGGGTCGGCGGGGAAGCGGACGAGCGGTCCGCGTACGGCGGTGACGGCCGGGCCGGTACCCGCGTCGGCGCCGGTGGCGGTGGTCATGGCGGACACCTCCGGGGGCGGGCCCGGGCCCGGTGGGCGCTCAGGGAGCGCTCGGGGCGGTCCAGCCCAAGGGATACGGGTCGGGGCCGGTGACCGGGGGTTCGCCGGCCGCGGTGGCGAAGGCCGTCAGCGCCGCCACGAGGCCGGCGCGCTGGGCGGCGGGCATCCGCTCGACGATCTCCGCGATCTCGGCGTGCCGCCGCGCGGTGACGTCCGCGACGAGGAGCCGCCCCGCCTCGGTCAACTGCACTATCGTCTCGCGGCGGTTGTCGGGGTTGACCCTGCGGTCCACGAAACCGGCCGTGATCAGCCGGTCGATCATGCGCATCGCCGTGGACGGATTGACCTTCAGCAGCTCCGCTACGACCACGAGCTTCGCGGCGCCGTGCGCGGACAGCGCGACGAGCAGCCGGAACTGGGGCAGTGTCACCGTCCCCTCCACCGCGGCCAGGGAGCGCGCCGAGACGGCCACCAGCACCCGGGAGGCGGTCAGCACCGCACGGGTCACCGCGTCCACGTCGTCCGGTGCCTGCCCGGCGTCCTCGGTCATGCCCCCTTTCTACCGCGTCAGGGCAGGGGCGGGGACTCGTCGTCGTTGACGTTCTCGTCGTCCACGACATGCACCGCCGCCTCCTCGGCACCCGCGGCGCCGCCGTCGATGCCCACGTCCTGGGCGATGACGTCGTTGGCGTTGCGGCCGTGGTCCGGGAAGCCCTGGTCGCCGCTGACGAGGCGCCCGGCACGGTCGGCGCCGGCCTGTTCGTCCACCGGCTCACCGTCGCCGCCCGGCAGGTCACCGATGCCGTTGCCCTCGGGCGGCGCCACGTCCGGCACCTCCTTGGCCAGCCGCTCGTCCAGGCTCTCGCCCGCGCGCTGCTCGTTCGCCGTCGTACCGGTCTGGTTCACCGCGAACGGCTTCTCCGGCGGCGAGTAGCCCTCGTCCAGCTGCTGGTCGGCATCCGGCTCGTCGAGGGCGTCCTCCATGTCGAGGTCGTCGGGCTCGGCCGACACGTCGTAGACGGGCGGCTGGTACACCTCGTCACCCATCGCCTCGTCGGACATGGCCGCTCTCCTCTCCTGGACTGCCGTTCCGCAGCACGGGTGCCCGTTTCTGCCCCCGTGCACCCAGCCTGCGGAACCGTCACACGTCGTGCAAACGCAACTTCGGGCGGTCAGCGAGTACCCGTGTGTCACCGGCTCAGCGCCCCCTGTGAGAATGCGCACCCACTCGGCGGAGCCCTTGGGGCGCAAGGGATCCGCGGCAGGGTGACGGCCATCGCACCCCAAGAACGTTTCCCCGGCGGCACCGGTATGTGAAAGTCGAATCTTGTTGCGCCCGGGGCGTGCGCAGTCGCGCTCTCCTCCGGCCGACATCGACCGATTCTCGGCACCCCAGGCCCGCCGCCGCACACAGCCGTGCCCGCGCGACGCCCGCCGAGCCGCTTTCCGAGCCTGACGGGCTCTTCACGAAGTGTTCTGCCGTGCCTTCTCCCGTCCCTGCTCCTGACCGCATGCCCGCGGTCCGCCGCTACACCGCGAACCTGAAGTACCTCTTCGGGCGCGGCCGTACGGGCGGCTCCGGCAGTGGCCACGCACCGTGGCGCTCGCTGCGCTACCGCAGCATGCGCTGGTGGTCGGTGGCCAACCTGGTCTCCAACGCCGGTACCTGGATGCAGCTGACCGCCCAGAACCTGCTGGTGCTGCAGCTCACCGGATCCGCCGCCGCCACCGGTCTGTCGCTCTCCGTACAGGCGGGCCCCGGCCTGCTCATGGGCCTGTTCGGCGGCGCGGTCGTGGACCGCTGGCCCCGTAAGGTCACCGCCGCGGTGAGCCAGGCCATGCTGGGCCTGGTCGCGTTCCTCACCGCCTTCCTGGTGGCCACCGACCAGCTCAACTACGGCCTGCTCATGGCGCTGTCCGCCGTCACCGGCATCATCGCCACGGTCGACGGTCCCGCCACCTCGCTGCTCGGCAACGACCTGGTACGCAAGGAGGACGTGCCCTCGGCCATCGCGGTCGGCTCGCTGGTGCACAGCGTGGGCCGGCTCGGCGGTACGGCGCTGGCCGGTGTGGCCGTCGGCGTGCTCGGCACGGGCGCCGCATACGCCGCGAACGGCGTCTCCTTCCTCTTCGTCGCCGCGGTGATCCCCTTCCTGCGGCCGGTCGGCCAGGCGCTGCGCGGGCGCGGCGAGGCCTCCGACGCACAGCGGAAGGTCAGCCTGGAGAAGGCACCGAAGCCCGCGGCCGCGCCCGTCGAGGCCGACCCCGAGCCCGCCATGACGGCGCGCGAGGGCGTGGCCTTCTTCATGCGCCGCCCGCGGCTGGTCGCGCTGGCCGTGATCACCGGGCTGAGCGCGATCTTCGGCCGGAACTACCAGCTCACGCTGGCCGTCCTGGTCACCGGGCCGCTCGCCGCGGGCGCCGGCGCGTTCGGCACGGTCTCCTCGGTCCTCGCGGCCGGCGGCATCGTCGGCGCGATCCTCGCCGCGCGGCTGCGCAAGCCCTCGGTCAAGCTCGTCGGCGCGCTGGCCGCCGCCGGTGGCCTGCTCCAGGCCGTCGCGGGGCTCTCGCCCTCGCTCATCCTGCTGCTGGTCCTCGTGCTGCCGATGTCGGTGGTGGAGTCGGTCTCCGACACCGCGGGCACGACCGTGCTGCAGACCGACCCGCCGCCGAACATGCGCGGCCGTGTGCTCGGCGTCTGGCGGAGCCTGAGCACGGGCTGGGGCCTGGTGGCCCCGCCGCTGCTCGGCCTCCTCATGGAGTGGGCCGGTGCGCGGGGCGCGCTGGTGGCCGGCGGCCTGATCATCGCGGCCGTGACCGGCCTGGGTGCCGTGCTGCACACCCGCAAGGGCACGATCCGGACCGCGCCCGCTACGGCCGCGGCCTACCGGACCGCCGCCTGACGCACATACGAAGGGGCCGGGACTCGCACGAGTCCCGGCCCCTTCGTCGTGAGGACCGTTAGGACGTCTCCTGCTCGACGTCCTCCACCACGGACTTCTCCAGCGCGGCCCGGACCAGCGCCGCGGCCAGCGCGGCGGTGTCGTCGGCGGACACCAGCCCCGCCAGCTCCTCGGGCTTCTTGGGCAGGCCGAGCCGCTCCGCGCCTTGCAAGGCCTTGCTGTCGATGTACGGGGCGAGGTCCCGCCACACGGCCTGGGCCTCGCGCAGGAAGATGTCCGCGCCGGCCGGGCCGAGCCCCGGAACCTTCTGCAGCAGCTCCTTCAGCCGGTCCACGTCCCCGCCGGCCTCCTCCCGCAGCCGCCGCAGATCACCGTGGTACTCGTCCAGCAGCAGCTGCGCACCGTCCCCGAGCTGGGTGGACGTGCGCTCGTCGTACCGGCGGTAGCTGCCCCGGCCCAGCGCGTCGACCCGCTGCTGCCAGGTCGCCTCCCGCATGGACCGGGCGTCCCGCATGCCCGCCTCGAAGAGCTCGCGCGCCGCGGCCACCGCGACCGAGGCCCGGATGCGCGCGCTGAGCAGACAGGAGAGCACGAGCAGCTGATACAGCGGCTGCGGGGTGTCACGGAGCGTGATGCCCGCCTCCGCCGCGTAGGTCTGCCCGTGCGTCTCCAACAGGGCCTGCACGGTCTTCCGCCGGTCACCCGTCATACCGGTACTCCTTGAGAGGGGGACTGGAGGACTAGCGGTGGGCGCCTCGCGAGGCGCCGCCGAAGAGCCGGGCGAGCGCGCGGAAGGGGAGGGTGACCACGGCGGCAATGGTGCTGCCGATGGCCCGCAGTACGTCGGCGATGGCGCTGAGCACGATTCCTCCTTATATAGGTGGGACTGTTCCTGTCCCTCGGGTTACCGGAATCGCGGAACGTAATCATGGCCGGTGGGACCCGTGGGCCCGCTCCATGAGCCGCGCCCGCCGCCCGGCCGCGGCCTGGCCCGCGGGGGACAGGCACCACTCCCACCACCGGTCCAGGGCCTTCGGCGTCACCTCGTCCGCCGGGATCACCGCGGGCCAACGCAGCGCCCGCGCCTGGGCGGTCACCTTCGCGCCGCCCAGTACGGGATCGACGGCCAGCACCGGCGTACCGGCCCGCAGTCCCAGCACCATGCCGTGCAGCCGATTGGTGACCACGGCGTCCAGCCGGGCGGCGAGCCCCATGAACTGCTCCGGGGTCGCGCAGTGCCGCCAGTCGTCGATGGCGAGCCGGGTGTCGGCGGCCACCCGGGTGCAGTCCAGCCGGGTGAGCCACTCGATCAGCGCGCCGCCGACCGTGTCATGCCGCCGCCGCTCCGCGTACTCGCCCTGCCCGTACGTCAGCACCACTCCGGCCAGGGGTGGCACGGAGTGCAGCGGAGCCCCGGCGGCCAGGTCGACGGCGGGCGCTGCGGTGGGCTCGTCCCGGGCGAAGACCCGGTCGAAGCCGGTCACCGCGGGGTCGCCGGGGTCGATGACGCTCACGCCGACGGCCAGCCGGCGGCAGCTGCTGAACTGCCGGTGCAGGCGTCGAAGTTGCTCTCCGTGTACCGGTCCGCAGGTGAAGACCACATGGCCGTACGCGGCGGGGTCGGCGGCGTCCAGCGGCATGCATTCGGGCGCGAAGCCGCGGCTCCAGGCGGTGTCGTGCGCGATGCCGCACGCCGTGAGCGCCTGGGACACCCGGCGCTGGGCCAGCGCGTCGCCGACCGTGACCTCGCCGTCGTCGAAGCTGAACCACCCGGTCAGCAGCGTCCGTCCGGGTCCTCCGGGGCGGGCGAGCAGGTCGTCGGCCAGGGCTTGAAGCGGGTGGTGCATGGACGTTTGCTCCTTCACTCGGCGTGCACTCAGGAGGCGTACCCCGTCCGGCGCCGGTAGAACGGACGGAGATGCGTAAAAGCATCGAAACGGGACACTCAGTGTCTGCCAGTGCCATGCCGCACGGAAAGGAGGACGACGCGTGACTGCCCTGCCCTTGCGACCGACGTGGCGGCGAGCGCTCGTGACCGGAGGTGCCGGCTTCCTCGGTTCCCACCTCTGCGAACGCCTGCTGGAGAGCGACGTCGAGGTCGACTGCGTGGACAACCTGTCCTCGGGCTCGATGGACAACATCGAGCACCTGCTCGGCCGTCCCGGCTTCCGCTTCCTGGACCGGGACGTCTGCCTCCCGCAGTGCGTGGACGAACTCCGCGGCCCCTACGACCTCGTCCTGCACTTCGCGTGCCCCGCCTCACCCGCCGACTACCTCCGGATGCCCCTGGAGACGCTCGACGTCGGGAGCCTCGGCACGCGGAACGCGCTGGCCATCGCGCACCGCGACAGCGCACGCCTCGTCCTCGCCTCGACCTCCGAGGTGTACGGCGACCCCCTCATGCACCCGCAGCGCGAGGACTACTGGGGGAACGTCAACCCGGTCGGCCCGCGCAGCGTGTACGACGAGTCCAAGCGCTTCTCCGAGGCACTGGTCACCGCACACGTCGGCGCCAAGGGAACCAACGCAGGCATCGTCCGGATGTTCAACACCTACGGTCCGCGGATGCGGGCCCACGACGGCCGGGCGGTCCCCACGTTCATCTGCCAGGCGCTGGCCGGCGAACCGCTGACCGTGGCCGGCAGCGGCGAGCAGACCCGCTCGCTGTGCTACGTCGACGACACCGTCGACGGCGTACTGCTGGTGGCCGCGAGCCGCGCGGTACGCCCCGTCAACATCGGCGGCGGCGACGAGACGCCCATCGCCGAGATCGCGCGCCGCATCGTGGCACTGACCGGCTCCAGGTCGGAGCTGCGCTACATCGAACGGCCCGAGGACGACCCCGAACGGCGGCGGCCCGACACCTCGCTGGCCCGCGAGATGTTCGGCTGGGAGCCGAAGGTCGCGTGGGAGGAAGGTATCAAGCGCACCATCGGCTACTTCGCGAGCCGCGACCCCCGCGAACGGCTCACCGCGCAGCCCGCGGCGGCCCCTCCCGCCCACGCCGCACCGCCCGAAGAAGCCCCGCACCCGTGAACGGATCACTCCATGCGCGTCCTTGGTGTCAACGCTCTGTTTCATGACCCCGCAGCAGCCCTCGTCATCGACGGCAGGACCGTCGCCGCCGCGGAAGAGGAACGGTTCAGCCGCCGTAAGCACGGCAAGCGCCCGGTCCCCTTCGCCGCCTGGGAACTGCCCGAGCTCTCCGCCCGCTGGTGCCTGGAACAGGCCGGCCTGACCCCCGCGGACCTCGACGCGGTCGCCTACTCCTACGACCCCGAACTCTCCCGCCCCGCCGAGATGATGGGCCTGGACGACCCCTGGGACGAGCTCCGCCAGGAGTACGCCCGCCGGGCACCGGAATTCCTCGCCGAAGCGCTGCCGGGCCTGAAGCCCGAACGCGTCCGCTTCGTGGCCCACCACGTCGCCCACGCGGCCTCCGCCGGGCTGGCCTCCCCGTACGACGACAGCGCCGTCCTGGTCCTCGACGGCCGCGGCGAGTGCGCCTCGCACCTCGCGGGCGCCTACTCCGACGGCGAGCTGAAGGTCCTCGCCGCCCAGGAACTCCCGCACTCCCTCGGCCTGTTCTACGAAGAGCTCACCGACCACCTCGGCTTCCTGCGCAGCAGCGACGAGTACAAGGTGATGGCGCTCGCCTCCTACGGCACGCCCCGCTTTCGCGACCAGCTGCGCGAGTACGTCTACGCCGACGGCACCGGCGGCTACGTCGCCGAACACGTCCCCTGGGAACGGATGGTGCCGCGCCGCCTCTCCGGCCGCCGGATCACCACCGACCACGCCGACCTCGCCGCCAGCGCCCAGGCGTGCCTGGAGGACATGACCCTCGACCTCGGCCGCTGGCTGCACGACAAGACCGGCCGCCGGACCCTGTCCCTGGCCGGCGGCGTCGCGCTGAACTGCGTGGCCAACTCCCGCCTGTACCGGGACGGTCCGTACGAGGACATCTGGGTCCAGCCCGCCGCCGGTGACGCCGGTACGGCGCTCGGCGCCGCGCTGCACGTCGCCCAGGAACAGGAAGCGGCCCCCGTCGCCCCGATGCCGACCGCCGCGCTCGGCCGCGGCTGGTCCGACGAGGAGCTGCGCGCCGTCCTGGAGGAGGCCGCCGTACCGTACGAGGAGCCCGACGACATCGCCGAGACGGTCGCCGAGGAACTGGCCAACAACGGCATCGTCGCCTGGTACCAGGGCCGCAGCGAGTACGGCCCGCGGGCGCTCGGCCACCGCTCCCTGCTCGCCCACCCCGGACACCCGGACAACCTCGAACGGCTCAACGCCGTGAAGGGCCGCGAGGAGTTCCGGCCCGTCGCGCCGATGGTCCTGGAGGACCGGGCCGCCGAGCTGTTCGAGGGCGGGCCGCTGCCCAGCCCGTACATGCTCTTCGTGCACGATGTGCGCGAGCCGTGGCGCGCGAAGATCCCCGCCGTGGTGCACGTCGACGGCACGGCCCGCGTGCAGACCGTCGAGGAACGCACCGAACCGCTGGTCGCCCGCATGCTGGCGGCCTTCGACCGGCGCACCGGCATCCCCGTCGTGGTCAACACCAGCCTGAACACGGCGGGCCGCCCCATGGTCGACAGCCCGCGTGAGGCGCTGGAGTGCTTCGGCAGCGCGCCGGTCGACCTGCTGGCCATCGGGCCGTTCGCGGTCCGCCGGGGGAGGGCGTTCGCATGACACCGCCCGACACTCCGGCAAGTACCGCGACCGACACTGCGGGCCCCGGGCACCGCGCCGCCGGAGCTGAGGTCTCCTACGCCGTCGTCATACCGACCCTCGGCAGGCCCTGCCTCACCGACTGCCTGCGGTCCCTCGCCGAGGCAGGAGAGCCCCGGCCCGACCAGGTGGTACTGGTCGACGACCGGCCCGAGCCCGGAGAGCCGCTGCCTCTGGAAGCCGCCGGGCCCTTGAGCGACCGCATCCGTACGAAGGCCACCGGCGGACGCGGCCCGGCCGCAGCCCGGAACGCGGGCCTGGCCGCCGTCAATACGCCCTGGGTCGTCTTCCTCGACGACGACGTGCGGGTGACGCCCGACTGGAGCCGCCGCCTCACCGCCGACCTCGCCGCGGCCGATGTCCGCACCGGCGGCGTACAGGGCCGCCTCCACGTACCACTCGACGCGGGGCGGCGCCACACCGACTGGGAGCGCGGCACCGCGGGCTTGGAAGGCGCCGCCTGGGCGACCGCCGACATGGCGTACCGCAGCGCGGCCCTCCGCGATGTCGGCGGCTTCGACGAGCGGTTCCCGCGCGCCTTCCGCGAGGACGCCGACCTGGCGCTGCGCGTCATGAACGCGGGCTGGAGCCTGCGCCGCGGCGAGCGCCTCACCCACCACCCGGTACGCCCCGCCGACCGCTGGGTCTCCGTACGCGTCCAGCGCGGCAACGCCGACGACGCGCTGATGCGGCGGCTGCACGGCGGCGACTGGTGGCACCGGGCCGACGCGCCACGCGGCCGGCTCGCCGGGCACGCCGTCATCACCGCCGCCGCCACCGCAGCGGCAGCGCTGGCGCTGGCCCGCCGCCCGCGCGCCGCCGCGCTCGCCGGGACCCTGTGGGCGCTGGGCACCGCCGAGTTCGCCTGGGCCCGCATCGCCCCGGGCCCGCGCACCCGGCACGAGGTCACCACCATGCTCTGCACCAGCGCGGTCATCCCGCCGCTCGCCGTCGCCCACCGTCTGCGCGGCGAGCTGGCGCACCGGCGCGCGACGGCCTGGCGAGGTGCCGCATGAGCGATCCGCGCCACGAAGGCACGCACCCCGTGGGTGATAGGCCCGGCGGGCGGCACGAGCGGCCCGCCGCCGTCCTCTTCGACCGGGACGGCACACTCATCGAGGACGTGCCCTACAACAGCGACCCGCGGCTGGTGCGCGTGCTGCCCGGGGTGCCCGAAGCGCTCCGGTTGTTGCGCGCCGCCGGCATCCCCACCGCCGTCGTCAGCAACCAGTCGGGCGTGGGCCGCGGCCTGCTCACCGAGAATCAGGTCCGCCTGGTCAACGCCCGGGTGGACGACGCGCTCGGCGGCTTCGGCACCTGGGTGTACTGCCCGCACCACCCCTATGCCGGCTGCCACTGCCGCAAGCCCAAGCCCGGCCTGGTCATCGAGGCGGCCCGGCGGCTCGCCGTACCGGCCGAGAAGTGCGTGGTGATCGGGGACATCGGCGCCGATGTGCTGGCCGCGCAGGCCGCCGGTGCCCGCGCCGTCCTCGTCCCCAACGCCGTCACCCGCCCCGAAGAGGTCACCGCCGCGCCGTGCACCGCGCCCGACGTGCTCAGCGCCGTACGGCTGCTGCTCGGCCACGGACCGGAGACCGCGCCCGTCCCCGTCGCGGAGACCTGGGGGTGGGACCGGTGAGATCACTCGTGGTACGCCTCGACAGCTTCGGCGACGTGCTGCTGGCGGGCCCGGCCGTCCGGGCGGTCGCCGCGCAGTCCTCGCACGTCACCATGTTGTGCGGCCCGCGCGGCGAGGACGCGGCCCGGATGCTGCCCGGGGTCGACGACGTACTGGTGTGGGAGGCGCCCTGGGAGGGCTTCAGCCCGCCGAGCGTGGACGACGCGGATGTGCACGGCCTGATCCGCCGGGTGCGCGAGGGCGCGTACGACACCGCCCTCATCCTCACCTCCTTCCATCAAAGCCCGCTGCCCGCCGCCCTGTTGCTGCGGATGGCCCACGTCGGCCGGATCGGCGCCGACAGCCGCGACCACCCCGGGCAGCTGCTGGACGTACGCCACCGCCGGCTGCCAGGGCGGCACGAGGCCGAGGCCGCGCTCGACACCGCGGCCGCGCTCGGCTTCCTCCCCGAGCCCACCGACGACGGCCGGCTGCGCGTCCTGCCGCCCCCGGACACCGTGGGCCTCACCGGCAACGGCCCCTACGTCGTGGTGCACCCCGGCGCCAGCGCACCGGCCCGCGCCTGGAGCCCGTACCGCTGCGCCGAAGCGGTCGCCGCGCTCGCCGACGCGGGCCACCGCGTCATCGTCACCGGCGGCCCCGACGAGACCGCGCTGACCCGGGAGGTCAGCGGCGAGGTGGCCCGCGACCTCGGCGGCCGCACCGACCCCCGCGGGCTGGCCGGAGTGCTGCGCTCCGCCGACGTGGTCGTCAGCGGGAACACCGGGCCCGCGCACCTGGCCGCGGCCGTCGGCACGCCCGTCGTGTCGCTGTTCGCTCCCGTGGTACCCGCCGAGCGGTGGGCGCCGTACGGAGTGTCGACGATCCTCCTCGGCGACCAGCAGGCGCCGTGCGCCGGGACCCGTGCGCGGCACTGCCCGCAGCCAGGACACCCCTGTCTGGACGACGTCACCGCCACCGACGTGGTGCTCGCCGTGCAGAAACTGCTCAAGGAGAGCACATGAACATCCTCATCTGGCATGTGCACGGCTCCTGGATCACCGCATTCGTCCAGGGGGCCCACACCTACCTGGTCCCGGTGACACCGGACCGCGGCCCGGACGGCCTGGGCCGCGCCCGGACCTGGGACTGGCCGGCCACCGTCCAGGAACTCTCCCCCGAGCAGCTGCGCGAGGCCGACATCGACCTGATGGTCCTGCAACGCCCGCACGAGCTGGAGCTGGCGTACGAATGGACCGGACGGCGCCCGGGACGCGACGTCCCCGCCGTCTACGTCGAGCACAACACCCCGCACGAGACGCCCGTGGACACCCGTCATCCGCTCGCCGACCGCGACGACATCCCGCTCGTCCACGTCACCCACTTCAACCGGCTGATGTGGGACAACGGCCGCGCCCCGACCACCGTCGTGGAGCACGGCATCATCGACCCGGGCCCGCGCTGGACCGGCGAGGAGCAGCGGGCCGCCGTCGTCGTCAACGAACCGGTGCGGCGCGGCCGTACCACCGGCACCGACCTGCTGCCGCGGTTCGCCGCCGCGGCGCCGCTGGACGTCTTCGGCATGCGCACCGACGGGCTGGCCCGCCACCTGGGCCTGTCACCGGACCGGTGCCGCACCCGTGACCTGCCGCAAGGAGAGCTGCACAGCGCGCTGGCCCGCTGCCGGGTGTACGTCCACCCGATCCGGTGGACCTCGCTCGGGCTCTCCCTGCTGGAAGCCATGTTCCTCGGGATGCCCGTCGTGGCACTGGACACCACCGAGGTACGCGAGGCCGTCCCCGAGGGGGCCGGCGTGGTCTCGAACCGCCTGGAGACGCTGACCGACGCGGTCCGCGCCTTCACCGCCGACCGGGACCTCGCCGAACGGACGGGCCGGGAAGCGAGGGCCGCAGTACAGGCCCGCTACGGGGTGGGGCGCTTCCTGGACGACTGGGATCAACTGATGAAAGAGGTCACGCGTTGACTTCTCTCCCCCGTGCACGAGGGAAATTCCTACGGCTCGCGCCGCGGGGTTTCCTGCTTCGTCGCCGACTGCCCGCCCGGCGTACGCCGCTGAGGTCTTACACCGTCTCCACAGGCAGCGACCGTCAGCCCGACGGCCTTGATGTTGATCGCTGCGTTCACGTCCCGGTCGTGGGTCGTTCCGCAGTCGCACGTCCAGGTACGGACGTGCAGCGGCATCTTCTCCTGGAGAGCACCACAGGCGGAGCACAACTTGGAGGAGGGGAACCACCGGTCCACGGCGATCACCTCACGTCCGTACCAGGCGGCCTTGTACTCCAAGAGTTCCCGGAACTGCGACCACGCCGCGTCGCTGATGGCGCGAGCCATGCTCCGGTTCTTGACCATGTTGCGCACGGTCAGGTCCTCGATCACGAGCGTTTGGTTCTCACGCACGAGACGAGTGGTGATCTTGTGGAGGTGGTCGCGGCGGCGGTCGGCGATCCGGGCGTGGATGCGTGCGACCTTGCGCCGGGCCCTGGCCCGGTTCGCCGAGCCCTTCGCCTTCTTGGCCAGCGCCCGCTGGGCCTTCGCCAGGCGGGCCCGGTCCTTGCGCTCGTGCCGGGGATTGGCGATCTTCTCGCCCGTGGAGAGGGTGAGAAGGTGGTCCAGGCCCGCGTCGATGCCGACCGCTGCATCCGTGGTGGGGAGCGGCTTGACGTCGGGGTCCTCGCACAGCAGGGAGACGAACCAGCGCCCGGCCGAATCCTGGGACACGGTCACCGTGGACGGTGCCGCGTCCTGGGGCAGCGGACGCGACCAGCGGATGTCCAGCGGTTCGCGCATCTTCGCCAGCGTCAGACGGCCGTCGCGGTAGCGGAAGGCGGAGCTGGTGTACTCCGCCGAGGCGCGGGACTTCTTCTTGGACTTGAACCGCGGGTACCGGGCCCGCTTCTCCCAGAAACCGACGAACGCGCCTTGCAGGTGCCGCAGGCACTGCTGCAGCGGTACGGAGGAGACCTCGTTGAGGTAGGCCAGTTCCTCGGTCTTCTTCCATGCCGTCAGCATCGCCGAGGTGGCGTTGTAGTTCACTCGCTCACCACGTGCCCACGCCTCGGTGCGGGCGGCGAGCGCCATGTTGTACACCTTCCGCACGCAACCGAACGTGCGCGACAGCTCAGCCGCTTGCGCCTCGGTCGGAGAGAAGCGGTACCTGAAAGCCCGCTTCACGGGGAAGGTCTGCACGCTTCACAAATTAGCGTGCCTGCCTGTGCACACCAATCCTGCAGGTCAGGGCACGGCGGTCCACTTGGCGGCGCACCGCCGCTCCCTGCCCTGCTCCGCAGGAGTCCGTTTCCTCTCCCGCGCCAACGCGGCAGTATCCACGGAGGACCCAGATGAAGTACGAAGCCCCCGCCTTCCGCGTCGCCATGGTCTCCGAGCACGCCAGCCCGCTGGCCGCACTCGGCGGGCCGGACGCGGGCGGTCAGAACGTGTACGTGGCGCAGCTCGCCCGGCACCTCGTGCGGCGCGGGCACGACGTCACGGTGTACACCCGGCGTGACGATCCCGCACTGGCGCAGACGGTCACCACCCGCGACGGCTTCAAGGTCGTGCACGTACCGGCCGGGCCCCCGGCCCCCGTGCCGAAGGATGAACTGCCCGCGCACATGCCGGAGTTCGGGCGTTATTTGGCGCGTACGTGGGCAGCGGCCCCGCCCGGCCTTGTACACGCGCACTTCTGGATGTCGGGCACGGCGGCCCTGGTCGGCGCCCGCGACCTGGGCATCCCCGTCGTCCAGACGTACCACGCGCTCGGCACCGTCAAGCGGCGCTACCAGGGCTCCGACGACACCAGCCCGCCCGAGCGCATCGAGACCGAGGCCCGCATCGGCAGAAGCTGCCGCCGCGTCCTCGCGACCTGTTCGGACGAGGTAGGTGAGCTGCTCGGGATGGGCATTCCGCGCAGCCACGTACGCGTTGTGCCCTGCGGCGTGGATACCAGTCACTTCGCGCCCGTGCCCGACGCCCGCCGCCCGGACGGCCCGAAGCGGCTGCTCGCCGTCGGCCGGCTCGTCCCCCGCAAGGGCTTCGACCGGGCCATCCGCGCCCTGGCCGGCATCCCCGGCGCCGAACTCCTCATCGCCGGCGGGCCGGACGAGCCACTGCTCTTCGACGACCCGGAGGCGAACCGGCTGCGCAAGGTGGCCGAGGAGTACGGCGTGAGCGATCGGGTACGGCTGCTGGGCCGGGTCTCGCACGAGGCGATGCCCGCGCTGATGTCCAGCGCCGACCTGGTGCTCTCGCTGCCGCGCTACGAGCCGTTCGGCATCGTTCCCATCGAGGCGATGGCCTGCCGGACCCCGGTGGTCGCCACCGCCGTCGGCGGGCACCTCGACACGGTCGTCGACGGTGTCACCGGCGTCCTCGTCCCGCCCGTCGAGGAGCACGGCCTGGACCGGATCATCCGGAACCTGCTGGCCGACCCCGAACTGCTCGCCCGCCTCGGCGCCGCGGGCCGCGAACGCGCCCTGGACCGCTACACCTGGGAGCGCGTCGCCCAAGGCGTCGCCGCCGTCTACGACGGCCTGCTCTCCGTACCCGCACTCTCGGGGGTGGCCCGATGACCGCACTCGACGACGGCCTTGATGAAGGCCGCCACTGCGACGAACTGGAGGACGCGCTGGCGCGCTTCCGCGCCTCCGCATCCCGGCTCGAAGCCTGGGGCAGCCGACTGGCCGACCGCCTCGGCCACGGCGCCCGGCTGCTGGTCGCCGGCAACGGCGGCAGCGCCGCCCAGGCCCAGCACCTCACCGCCGAACTCGTCGGCCGGTACCGCGAGGACCGCCCGGCCTACTCGGCGCTCGCGCTGCACGCCGACACCTCCTCCACCACCGCCATCGCCAACGACTACGGCGTGCAGGAGGTGTTCGCGCGGCAGACCCGCGCCCACGGCCGCCCCGGCGACGTGCTGCTGCTGATGTCCACCAGCGGCGCCAGCGCCAACCTGCTGACCGCCGCGACCGAGGCCCGCCGCATCGGCATGACCGTCTGGGCGCTGACCGGACCGGCCCCCAACCCACTGGAGGCGGCCGGGGACGAGGCGCTGTGCGTGGACGCGCCGGTGCCCGCCACCGTCCAGGAACTCCACCTGGTCGCCGTCCACATGATCTGCGAGGCGTTCGACCGGACCGTGGCCCAACAGGACGGCGCCGCCCGCCGCGAACCGGCGCTGGACGCCGTACGGGTGGAGGAAGCATGAGCCGTAACGCCCCGCTGCTCGTGGTCGGCGACAGCCTGCTCGACCACGACCTCTCCGGACGCGCCGAACGGCTCGCGCCCGACGCGCCCGTGCCCGTACTGAAAGGCCTGCGCCGCACCGTCCGTCCGGGCGGCGCGGCGCTCGCCGCCTGTCTGGCCGCCGAGGACGGCCGCGAGGTCACCTTCGTCACCGCGCTCGGCGACGACGAGACCAGCCGCACGCTGCGCAGGCTGCTCACCGACCGGGTCAAGCTGGTCGAACTCCCGCTGTCCGGCGCGCTGTCCAGCAAGACCCGGCTGATGGCACGGGACCGCCCGCTGCTCCGGCTGGACGAGGGCGACGGCCGGGCGGGCGGCGCGACGGAGGAGGCCGAGCAGGCGATCGCCGCCGCCGGGACCGTGCTCGTCGCGGACTACGGCCGGGGCACCGCCGACGCCGTACGCGAAGCCCTCGCCCGCGCCGCCCGGCGCGTACCCCTCGTCTGGGACCCGCACCCCAACGGGCAGCCGCCCGTCCCGGGCGTGAAGCTGGCCACCCCCGCGGCCGCCGAGGCCCGCACCTTCGCCACCGCGCTCGCCGAGGACGCCCGTCCGGCCGCCACGCGTCCCCGCCCCGGCCGCGACGAGCCGGCCGCCGACGGCGCGCGCGTCCAGCTCGCCCAGGCCGCCTCCGACGCCCGTACGCTGCTGCGCTCCTGGAAGGCCGCCTCGGTGGCGGTGACGATGGGGGAGCGCGGCGCGCTGCTGACGCACGGCGAGGCACCCATGCTGGTGCCCGCGCCGTGGAGCGCGCAGGGCGACGCCTGCGGCGCCGGGGACTGCTTCGCCGCCTGCGCGGCCGGGCTGCTGGCCGACGAGGCGCTGCCCGAGGACGCCGTACAAGGTGCCGTCCACGCGGCCACCCAGTTCGTCGAGGACGGCGGCGCACACGGCTTCACCACCCACTTCACCAACGCCGCCGCACCTGAGGGCGGTGGCGAGAGCGCCACCGAACTCGCCGCCCGGGTACGCGCCGCGGGCGGCACCGTCGTCGCGGCCGGCGGCTGCTTCGACCTGCTGCACGCCGGGCACGTCGCGCTGCTGCAGGCCGCCCGCCGGGCCGGTGACTGCCTCATCGTGTGCCTGAACTCCGATGCGTCCGTACGCCGCCGCAAGGGCGACGAACGGCCCATCGTGCCCGCCGCCGACCGAGTACGCGTCCTCCAGGCGCTCGGCTGCGTCGACGCGGTCACCGTCTTCGAAGAAGACACCCCCGAGCAGGTCCTGAAGGAACTCCGCCCGCACATCTGGGTCAAGGGCGGCGACTACGCCCTGACCCGGATGCCGGAGACGAAGGTACTGGAGGGCTGGGGCGGCCAGGTCATGCTGCTGCCTTACCTGGACGGGCGGTCCAGTACGAAGCTGGCCGAGCGCGCCGCAGGACGGCTCGCCGACCCGCACGGTGACCCGCTGCCCGGCGCCACGGCCGACAGGGTGGTGTGATGACCTCCGCCGCCGTACCGACCGGACCCACCTCGCCCCGCCCCCGCCTCCTGGTGCTGCGCGCGCTGGGCCTGGGGGACCTGCTGGCCGGGGTGCCCGCGCTGCGCGCCGTGCGCCGGCACTTCCCCGGCCACGCGATCGTGCTCGCCGCGCCGCCGGGCCTGACCGACGCGGCGCTGGCCACCGGCACCGTGGACGCCGTGCTCGCCGCGCAGGCCCCCGCCCGCGGCGTACCCTCCTTGCGGCACTGGCCCGGCGCGCCCCCCGACGTCGCCATCGACCTGCACGGCAACGGCCCGGCCAGCGCCGATGTGCTCGCCGAGCTGCACCCCGGGCGGCTCATCGCCTACGCCGCGCCGGACTCGCCCGCCGCCGCGCTGGAGGTCTGGGAGCGCGGCGAGCACGAACGCACCCGCTGGTGCAGCGTCCTCGGCGCGTACGGCATCGCCGCCGACCCCGAGAACTACCGCCTCCCGGCGCCCGAGGAGCCCTCCGCCGCACCCGGCGCCGTGGTCATCCACCCCGGGGCCGACGCCGGGTCCCGCCGCTGGCCGGCCCGCCGCTTCGGCGCCGTCGCCGCCCGGCTGCGCGCCGCGGGACGACGGGTGGTGGTGCTCGGCGGCCCGGGGGAGGAGGACCTGACCCTGACCGTCGCGGAGGCCGCGGGGCTGGGTCCCGGCGAAGTCCTCACCGGCGGGCTGCCGTTCGCCGAGCTGTCCGCGCTGGTCGCGCACGCCGCCGTGCTCGTCAGCGGCGACACCGGCACGGCCCACCTGGCCGTCGCCCACGGCACCCCGTCGGTCACCCTCTTCGGCCCCGTCCCGCCGCGCCTGTGGGGCCCGCCGCCCAGCGAGCGGCACACCGCCCTGTGGCACCCGGGCCCGCCCGGCGACCCGCACGGCACCGAGCCCGACCCGCTGCTGCTGAGGATCGGCGTGGACGAGGTACTGGAGGCGGTGTTCTGGCACGACCGCGAGATCGCCCCCATGCCCCGCGCCACCGAGACCGGCGGCGGACCGTCCGGCCGCTCCCGGCTGCGGCGCAGGCTGCGGGCCCCCGGCGCGGTCCCGTACCACAGCGCACCCGGCGCGGGCCGGCCCCGGACCACCGGGGAGGCCCGCCCATGACCGCCGACCAGCACACCGCCCCCGGGCTCACCGGGGACCGCGCGCGGCCCACGTCCCGTACCACCGTCGCGATCATCACCCGCAACCGCCGCGAGGGCGTCCTGCACACCCTGGACCGGCTGGCCGAACTCCCCGAACGGCCCCCGGTCATCGTCGTGGACAACGGCTCCGAGGACGGCACGGCCGACGCCGTACGCGCCCACCCGGCCGGCGCCGAAGTGCTGTGCCCCGGCCGCAACACGGGCGCGCTCGGCCGGACCCTCGCGGTGCGGCACGCCCGTACCCCCTACGTCGCGTTCAGCGACGACGACTCCTGGTGGGCCCCCGGCGCACTGACCACCGCGGCGCAGCTGCTGGACGACCACCCGGACCTCGGCCTGCTGGCGGCGCGCACCCTCGTCGGTCCCGACGACGCCGAGGACCCGCTGAACGCCGTACTCGCCGACTCGCCCCTGCCGCCGTCCGACCGCTTCCCCGGGCAGCCCGTACTCGGCTTCCTGGCCTGCGCCGCCGTCGTCCGCCGCAGCGCCTACCTGGACGTCGGCGGCTACCACCCGCTGCTCTTCTTCGGCGCCGAGGAGACACTGCTCGCGTACGACCTGACGGCGGCGGGCTGGGGCGTGACGTACACCCCCGAGCTCACCGCCCACCACCATCCAGGCGCCGCCGCGCGGCCCGGCCGCTCCCCGCTGCTGCAGCGCAACGAAGCGCTCACCGGCTGGCTGCGCCGCCCGCTGCGGGTCGCCCTGCGCCGCACCGCCATGCTGGCCGGCGCGGCCGCGCGCGGCGAACCCGGCGCCGCGGCCGCCCTGCTGGGCCTGCTCGCCCGCCTCCCGCCCGCGCTCGCCAAGCGCCGCCCGCTGCCCGCCCACGTCGAGCGCGCCATCGGCCTCCTGGAGCGCCCCGCCTCCGCACCGTCCTCCGTACGACCAGGGACCCACCAGCCATGACACAGCCAGAGGGGAAGAACACGGTGGCCGCGGTGGAACAGCCCGGTGACACGTCCGGGCCGGACGGCCGTACCACCGTCGTCGTCATCACCCACAACCGCCGCGCCGAACTCCTGCGCACCCTCCGCTCGTTGCGCGCGCTGCCGGAGCGGCCGCCGGTCATCGTCACGGACAACGCCTCCACCGACGGCACGGCGGAGGCGGTGGCGCGGGAGTTCCCCGAGGTACGGCTGCTGCGACCGGGCCGCAACCTCGGTGCCATCGGCCGCAACCTCGCCGTCCACTTCGCGACGACGCCCTATGTGGCGTTCTGCGACGACGACACCTGGTGGGACCCCGGCGCGCTGCGGCACGCCGCGGACGTCCTCGACGCCCGGCCGCGGCTGGCCGCCGTCACCGCCCGGATCGTCGTGGAGCCCGCCGGGACCGAGGACCCGGTGGTCGCCGAGCTGCGCGACTCCCCGCTCTCCGGGCCGGACTGGCTGCCGGGCCCCGCGCTCGGCTCGTTCCTCGCGGCCGCAACCGTACTGCGCACCGAGGCGTTCCGCGAGGGCGGTGGATTCCATCCGGGACTGTGGCTCGGCGGCGAGGAAGAACTGCTGGCCACCGACCTCATCGAGCGCGGCTGGTGGCTCGCGTACGACGAGCGGCTGACGATTCATCACGCCGCGTCCACCGCCCGCGACAGCACCGAGCGGCGGGTCCTCGGCCTGCGCAACACGTTGTGGTTCACCTGGTTGCGGCGGCCGCTGCTGCCCGCTGTACGGCGTACCGCGCACCTCGCCCGGACGGTCCCGCGCGATCTCGCGTCGGTACGTGCCTTCGGGCGTGCGTGCGCCGGGCTGCCCTGGGTGCTGCGCCAGCGGGCCGCTGTCTCCGCCGGTACGGAGGCACGGATCGCGGCACTGGAGGAGGCGCGGCGGGGGTCCGCGGCACGGCAGTACGTGGGGTGAACCGGAAGCGGCGACGCGGCGCGTTCGGCCCAGCTCGACACGCATGGTCCGGCACCACCGTGGAACCCTGGAACCCTGAACAAGGCACCCATGTCACCCCCCTGATTCCGATCGTTCCGTAAGGACGTGAGCGCAATGCAGGTCGCATTCCTGGTGGCCCCCGAAGGCGTCGAGCAGGTCGAGCTGACGGAGCCGTGGCAGGCCGTGAAGGACGCCGGGCACTCCCCGCGGCTGGTCTCCACGAAGTCCGGGAAGATCCAGGCGTTCGATCACCTCGACAAGGCCGACACCTTCGACGTGGACTCCGCCGTCGCCGACGCGCGCGTCGAGGACTACGGCGGTCTCGTCCTGCCCGGCGGCGTCGCCAACCCCGACTTCCTGCGCATGGACGCCAAGGCTGTCGCCTTCGTCAAGGGCTTCTTCGACGCGGGCAAGCCGGTCGCCGCCATCTGCCACGCGCCCTGGACGCTGGTCGAGGCGGACGTGGTGCGCGGCCGCACCCTGACCTCCTGGCCCAGCCTGCGGACCGACATCAGCAACGCGGGCGGTGTCTGGGTCGACGAGCAGGTCAAGGTCTGCACCGGCGGCCCGAACACACTGATCACCAGCCGCAAGCCGGACGACCTGAGCGCCTTCAACGGCGCGCTGGTCAAGGAATTCACCGCTCAGGACCACCAGTCCTGAGCGTTCCCCCACTCCTGACACAGCTCTTTCCGAGCAGGAGGCAGCGATGCGCGCCCTCACCTGGCACGGGAAGCGGGACGTACGGATCGACACCGTCCCCGACCCGAAGATCCAGGATCCGACCGATGTGCTGGTGAAGATCACCTCCACCGGCATCTGCGGCTCGGACCTGCATCTGTACGAAGTACTCGGCCCCTTCCTGGAGCCCGGTGACATCCTCGGCCACGAACCGATGGGCGTCGTCGAGGAGATCGGCTCCGAGGTCACCACACTCAAGCCGGGGGACCGGGTCGTCGTGCCCTTCAATGTCTCCTGCGGCACCTGCTGGATGTGCTCCCAGGGCCTGCACTCGCAGTGCGAGACCACCCAGAACCGCGAGCGCGGCAAGGGTGGCTCGCTCTTCGGGTACACCAAGCTGTACGGCCAAGTGCCGGGCGGGCAGGCCGAGTTCCTGCGCGTCCCCTTCGCCGACCAGCTGCCGATCAAGGTCCCGCACGGGCCGCCGGACGACCGCTTCGTCTACCTCTCCGACGTGCTGCCCACCGCGTGGCAGGCGGTGGAGTACGCGGACATCCCGACCGGCGGCACCGTCACGGTCCTCGGCCTCGGTCCGATCGGCGACATGGCCTGCCGGATCGCGCTGCACCGCGGCGCCTCGCGGGTCATCGGTGTGGACCTGGTACCGGACCGCCTCGCGCGGGCGCGGGAGCGCGGCGTGCACACCCTGGACCTCAATGAGTTCGGCAAGCACACCGCCGACGAGATCCGCCGGCTCACCGACGGCCGGGGCACCGACGCCGTCATCGAGGCGGTCGGCATGGAGGCGCACGGCACGCCCGGCGCGAAACTCGCCCAGCAGGCCGTCGGGCTGCTGCCGAGCGCGGTGGCCGAGAAGATCACCGAACGCGCCGGGGTGGACCCGCTCGCCGCCCTGAACACCGCGATCGACGCGGTCCGCAGGGGCGGCACCCTCTCCATCTCCGGCGTCTACGGCGGCAACGTCGACCCGCTGCCGATGCTGACCATGTTCGACAAGCAGCTCCAGATCCGGATGGGGCAGGCCAACGTCCGCCGCTGGGTGGACGACATCCTGCCGCTCCTCGACGACGCGGACGTCCTCGGCGTCGAGGACTTCGCCACCCACCGGATCCCGCTGGAGGAGGGCCCCGAGGCGTACGCCACCTTCCAGGCCAAGCGGGACGGCATGGTCAAGACGCTGCTGCAGCCGTGAGCGCCACCGTGCATGTTCCGGGCGTCAGTCCAGCAGGCCGAACTTTCCGGCCCAGCGCATGATGTCCCCGGTCGCGGCGTTCCCGCCGCACAGCACCAACCCGATCCGGGCCTCGTCCCCGACCCGCTCGACCACCTGACGGGCCGCCGGCAGCAGACAGCCGGCGGCCGGCTCGGCCCACACCTTCGCGTGCTCCGCGAGGTCCAGCACGCCCCGCACCGCCTCCCGGTCCGGCACCACCAGCACCTCGTGCACCAGCTCCGCGACATGGTCGTACGTGAGCTGGGAGGCGGCCGGGGCGCTCAGCGTGGACACGATCGAGGACAGCTCGACGGGCACCGGGCCGCCCGCGGCGAGCGCCTCGGACATGGCCTGTGCCCCTTCGGTCTCCACGCCCCAGACGCGTACCCCGGGGCGGCGCGCGCGCAGCGCCGCGGCGACGCCCGCGATCAGTCCGCCGCCCCCGATGCTGACCAGCACGTCCGTCAGCTCGCCCGCGTCCTCCGCGAGCTCCAGGCCGACGGTGCCCTGAGCGGCCACCACCACCGGGTCGTCGAACGGGTGCACCAGCGTCAGGCCGTCCGCCTCCAGCTCCGTGACCAGCTTGAACGCGCTCTCCATGTCCTCGGTGAGCTGTACGGAAGCGCCGGCCGCCGTGGCGATCGCGACGGCCCGCTCGGGCGCGGAGCGCGGCATCACCACGGTCGCCTTCAGCCCCAGCGCCCCGGCCATCACGGCCAGCCCGATCCCGTGGTTGCCGCCGCTCACCGCCACCACGCCCGCGGCCCGGTCCGCCTCGCTCAGCGACAGCAGCTTGGCCGTCGCCCCGCGCGCCTTGAAGGAGCCGGTCCGCTGCAGCAGTTCCAGCTTGGCCGTGACGGGCGCCCCGAGCAGCGCGGTGAGGCCGGGACTGGACACCGTCGGAGTCCGCACGACGTACTCGGCGATCCGGTCGGCCACTGCCTCGATGTCCGCGATGCCGATCACGGCACCCTCCCTCTCCGTCGGCGTTCACTCCGCTGCCACCTGCTGCGATGCGGGGCGACAGGGCTCCGACCCTACAACTCCCGACCGGACGGCCACCGACGTCCGGACACCCGGCGAGTACCGGCCGGTACCCGCCGGGTGTCCGGCTCTCCGCGCGGACTCCTTACCAGGCGGACCGCAGCGGCCACACCGTGAGCCGCTCGACGCGCATCCCGCCCTCCTCGGCGAAGGTGCCCAGTCCCGTGGCGTCCGGACCGGGGAAGATCTGGTCGGTCAGACACACCGTGCCGTCGCCCGTGTACACCTCCACCGACGAGCGGTCCACGATCAGCCGCAGCCGCAACACGCCGTCGGTGAGTGCGAACGGGGCGCGGTGCACGGCGGGGAACTCCGCGGCGAAGCCGACATCACCGGACGCCGTGCGGTCCACGTACAGCTCGCCGCCGGAGTCATAACCGATCCGCGTCCGGTGCCCGCCCCCGGTCCGCACCTCCAGGCCACAACGCCGCGCTCCGTCCGGCCGCAGCACCGCCTCGATCTCGTACGTCTGGCCGACGTCCCGCAGCAGCCGGGTGGCGCCCGCGCGGACCCGGCGGCCGGCGATCCGCAGCGCCGGGGTGCGGCGCAGCGTGGCCAGCTCGGCGACCGGCTGCTGGACGAGCGTGGCACCGCCGTCCGGCGCGGCCCGCAGGCCCAGTTCGCGGGGGAAACCCATCGCGCTGCGCCACGGGCTGGTGGGGATCTTCTCGCCGTACAGCCAGTTGTTCATCCAGGCGGTCATGATGCGGCGGCCGCCCGGTGCGTCGTTGTACGTCACGCCCGCGTACGCGTCGGCGCCGTGATCCAGCCAGCGCGGCGCGTCGTGCGGGTCGGCGGTGAAGCGGGTGCCGTCGAAGTCGCCGGTGAAGTACTGTCCGGCCGAACCGCCCGCCGGGCCACCGGGGTTGAGGTTGACGATCAGTACCCACTTGCGGCGTCCCGGGTCGTCGCCCACCGGCAGCTCGAAGAGGTCCGGGCACTCCCACACGCCGCCGGTCGCCGCGCTCGGCCCGAAGTCGCTGCGGTGCGTCCAGGACTTGAGGTCGGGCGAGGTGTAGACGCTGATGCGGTGTTCCGCGGAGAGCGCGATGACCATCACCCAACGGGCGGTCGGCTCATGCCAGAAGACCTTGGGATCACGGAAGTTGTCCGAGCCGATGTCGAGGACGGGATTGCCCGCGTACCGCGTCCAGGTCGCGCCGTCGTCCGTGCTGTAGGCGAGCGACTGCCGCTGTCTGCCGGTCGCCTTGACCATGCTGGTGTAGATCGCGACGAGCGGGGGATTCGCCGCGGTGCCCAGGCCGCTGGTGTTGTCACGGTCGAAGACGGCGCTGCCGGAGAAGACCATCTCCTCGTCGTTGTGCGGAATGGCGACCGGCTGCTCCTCCCAGTGCAGCAGGTCGGTGGAGACGGCGTGGCCCCAGGACATGTTGCCCCAGGTCGCACCGGACGGGTTGTACTGGAAGAAGAGGTGGTACTTCCCGTTGTGATGCAGCAGCCCGTTGGGGTCGTTCATCCAGTTCTTGGCGGGGGAGAAGTGCACCTGCGGGCGGTACGGCTCGTCGTACGCGCGGAGCGCGGCCGCCGTCGCCGGGCCGGTGGACCAGGCGCTCAGCGCGCCGGTACCGGCGAGGGCGAGCGCACCGGCGAGAACGGTGCGGCGGGCGGGGTGGCGGTGCGGGGTGTCGGGCATGCGAGTGCCTCCGGTAGGGCAGCGCGGCCAACTGGCCTGCGTGCGGGGCAGGGAAAGGGCGGGTGAGTCCCGCGCGTCCACGGCTCCCGACGAACCGGACGGCTGGGGTGGTGCGTTGTTGCGCGGCCGCCGCCGACATGGCGACCGCGGCAGACTGTAGAAGGCCGTACTCGGGAATGTCCAGAGGTGCGGTCGGCAGGTGGGGTCAGCGCACCGGTTCCGCGGGACACCCGCAGGACGTCCGGTGGACCAGCGTCGGCTCCAGCAGCACGGTCCGCTTCGCGCCGCCCGGGTCCGCGAGCCGGTCGATCAGCATCCGTACGGACTTGGCGCCGATCTCCTCGACCGGCTGGGCGATGGCGGTGAGCTGCGGCTGCAGCAGATCCGCCCACTCGAAGTCGTCGAAGACGCTCAGGGCGATGTCCTGCGGCGCCTTCAGGCCCAGCCGGGACAGCGCCCGCAGCACGCCGAGCGTCATGTGGTTGTTGCCGACCACCAACGCGGTCGGCGCGTCCTTGCCGCGCAGCAGCCGCTCGGTGACCTGCTGCGCCATGTACGCGTGGCTGTGCCCGGAGACCACCAGCTCCTTCGCCGGGTCCAGGCCCTGCCGCTTCATGCCGCGCTGCCAGCCGCGCACCCGCTCCGAGCTCGTCTTGACGCCGCGCCGCCCGGCGACCATGCCGATCCGGGTGTGCCCGAGGTCGGCGAGGTGGTCGACGAGGCGGGCGGTGGACTCCACGTTCGCCGTGCCGATCTGGTCGAAGGCGGGGGAGGCGCAGCGGTCGATGAGGACCGTGGGCAGGCCGGTGTCGGTGAGGTACCGCAGCGCCGCGCCCCGGGCGCCGGCCGCGGTCGCCAGCAGCAGGCCGTCGACGCGGCGCTGGTGGAGATTCTGTACGACCCGCAGCTCTTCGGCGGGGTCGTCGTGGGTGTCGGCTATCAGCAGCGTGTAGCCCGCGGCGCGCGCGGTGGCGTCGATCGCCGAGACCATGTCCGCGAAGTGGAAATTGGTGACCGCGGAGACCGCGAGGCCGAGGGTCTTGGTGCTGGAGGTCACCAGCGAGCGGGCGATGGTGTTGGGGATGTAGCCGGTGTTGCGCATGGCGGCGTGGACCTGGTCGCGGGTCTCCTCCTTCACGAACCGGGTCCCGTTGATCACATGGGACACGGTCGAGACCGAGACCCCGGCCTGACGTGCCACGTCGGCCATGGTCGCCATGCGTGCCTCCTCCGCGAGCTGCCTGTCCCCGCGATCGTACGTGAGGCGGCCGCCGAGAAAAGCGCTTGCGCAAGCGCTTGCGCGAAATCGTTCGACAGGTCACGATGCCGTACCGGGCGGTCGCATCCCGACCGGAAGCCCCGGCACTCAGCGTCGCGTGCCGAGGCTCCGTGACCGCCCCCTCCGGCTGCCGTGCGACGCGGCACCGGCTCCCGCCGCCCGTCCCGCCGACGGACGAGGCGGCGGGAGCACCGCTCGCCCCGGTCCGTCGGACGACCGGACCGGGGCACGGCGGAGCGCAACCGGTATCAGCTGACCCCACGTCAGCCCACCCGAAGGAGAGCTGCCTTGGCCCGCACCGACACCGTCCTGCCACCCGAATCGGGCGCACCGCCGCGTACGCGCGGACGTGCCGCGGTCATCGGGGCTTCCGCCGTCGCCGCGCTCGGCGGCTTCCTCTTCGGCTACGACACCGGGATCATCTCCTCGGCGCTCCTCCACATCACGCCCGAATTCCACCTCAGCGCCGGCATGCAGCAGGTCACCGTGGCGTCCCTGCTGCTCGGCGCGATCGTCGGCGTGCTGATCAGCGGCGCGGTCACCGACGCCGTGGGCCGCCGCCGCACGCTGCTCACCGCCGCCGGCATCTTCACCGTCGGCGCCCTGGGCTGCGCCGTCGCGCCGGACGACGACGTACTGATCGCCGCCCGCTTCGTCCTCGGCCTCGCCATCGGCACCGCCTCGCTCGCCGTGCCCGCCTACATCGCCGAGATCGCGCCCAAGGAGAGCCGCGGCAAGCTGGTCTCGCTCAACCAGCTGATGATCACCGTCGGCATCTTCGTCTCCTACCTCGTCGGCTACGCCTTCGACGACGTGGCGCAGGGCTGGCGCTGGATGCTCGGCATCGGCGCCGCACCGTCCCTGCTGATGCTCGTCGGCGTCTTCCGGCTCTCGGAGAGCCCGCGCTGGCTGCTCACCCACGGCCGCCCCGACGAGGCGCGCGCGGTCCTGCGCCGCACTCGTACCGCCGAAGAGGCCGAGCGCGAGGTCCGCGAGATCGAGACGCTGGCCGCCCAGGAGTCCAAGATCGGCTACCGCGATCTGCTGCGCCCCGCCATGCGCCCCGCGGTCATCCTCGGCGTGGTGGTCGCCGCGACCAATCAGCTCGTCGGCGTCAACGCGGTGATCTACTACGCGCCCACCATGCTCCAGCAGGCCGGCTTCGCCAGCTCCGCCGCGATCCTCTCCTCGCTCGGCATCGGCCTGGTCAACATGGTCCTCACCGGCGTCGCGCTGCTCCTCGTCGACAAGGTCGGCCGCCGCCCGCTGCTGCTCGGCGGCACCGGCGTCGTCGTCCTCGCCCTCGTCCTGCTCGGCGCGCTCTACCTCTTCGGCGACGGCCAGCCCGCCAGCAGCGGCCTGCTGGTCGCCGGGCTCTGCCTGTACATCGGTGCCTTCGCGCCCAGCCTGGGCCTGGCGATCTGGCTGATCAACAGCGAGATCTTCCCGACCGCGGCGCGCGGCAAGGCGTCCTCCTTCGGCAACGTCACGCACTGGGGCCTGGACTTCGCCATCTCGCTCACCGTACTGACCACCATCCAGGCCCTCACCCCGACCGGCCTCTTCTGGCTCTACGCCCTCTTCGGCCTCCTCGGCGTCGGCTACCTCTACCGCAAGCTCCCCGAGACCAAGGGCCGCAGCCTGGAGGACATCTCGGCCTCCCTGCGCGGCGACCGGGCAAGGGCCTGACCGGCTTGATCACATCGCCGGGCGCGGCGACTGCGGGCCCATCGCCCACAATCGCCGCGCGCGGCGAACCCGTTGGTCGTTGACCCTCCCCACTCCTCTCCCACAAGGTGAGTAGGAGCCTGTGGTTGATCCCGTCAGGGGCCGGGCACAGACTCCACCATCCATCCGCACCGCTTCAACGCCGTGGGAGAGAGCTGTCGTATGAGCCACCTTTCCGAGCATCTGCGCCAGGCCACACCCGTCGTCGCCGAGCGCGGCGAGGGCGTCCACCTCTTCGGTACGGACGGCCGCCGCTATCTGGACTTCACCGCCGGCATCGGCGTCACCAGCACGGGCCACTGCCACCCGCGCGTGGTCGCCGCCGCCCAGGAACAGGTGGCCACCCTGATCCACGGCCAGTACACGACCGTCATGCACCAGCCGCTCCAGAAGCTGGTCGCACGACTCGGCGACGTACTGCCCCAAGGGCTGGACAGCCTCTTCTTCGCCAACTCCGGGAGCGAGGCCGTGGAGGCCGCGATGCGGCTCGCCCGGCAGGCCACGGGGCGGCCCAACATCGTCGTCTGTCAGGGCGGCTTCCACGGCCGCACGGTCGCCGCCGCCTCCCTCACCACCTCCGGTACGAAGGTCCGTACGGGCTTCGGCCCGCTGATGAGCGGCGTGCACGTCGCGCCCTTCCCGAACGCGTACTACTACGGCCGGCACTACGGCTGGGACGAGGAGGCCACCACCCGCTTCGCGCTGCGCGAGTTCGACCACCTCCTGCAGACCGTCACCGCCCCCGACGACACCGCCGCGATCATGGTGGAGCCGGTGCTCGGCGAGGGCGGCTACGTCCCCGCCAACAGCGCCTATCTCCAGGGCCTGCGGGAGCGTGCCGACCGGCACGGCATCCTGCTGATCCTGGACGAGGTGCAGACCGGCGTCGGGCGCACCGGCCGCTTCTGGGGCCACGACCACTTCGGCGTCCGGCCCGACATCGTCATCACCGCCAAGGGCCTGGCCAGCGGCTTCCCGCTGTCCGGTATCGCCGCCTCCGACGAGATCATGTCCAAGGCCCGGCCCGGCTCGCAGGGCGGTACGTACGGCGGCAACGCGGTCGCCTGCGCCGCGGCCCTCGCCACCCTCGACGTGGTCGAGGACGAGGGGTTGGTCGGCAACGCCGAGGCGATGGGCGCCCGGCTGCGCTCCGGCCTGGAGGACGTCGCCGCGAAGACGCCCGCCATCGGTGACGTGCGAGGGCTCGGCCTCATGCTGGCGAACGAGTTCACCACCGAGGACGGGGAGCCGGACCCGAAGACCGCGGGGCGCGTCCAGCAGGCCGCCGTCGAGGAGGGGCTGCTGCTCCTGACGTGCGGTCCCTGGGGCAACGTCGTACGGCTGATCCCGCCGCTGATCGTGACCGAGCAGCAGATCGACGAGGGGCTGCGGGCCTGGTCCGCCGCCGTCCAGGCGGGCTGCGCCGACCGCTGACGCCGACCGTTGAGGCGTCCCCCGCCACCGGACGGCCGGTCCCCTTTCCCACCGGGGACCGGCCGTCCGTACCCCCGCCCGCTCCGCGTACCGACCCGCCGGGAGGCACCGCTCATGACCACGACCACCAGCACCCAGCCGTCGGGCTCCCCGGACGCACCGCGCTCCGGCATTCGCGTCATCGACACCGTCCCCAAGCAGCTCTTCATCGACGGCGGGTGGCAGGACGCGGCCGGCGGCCGCACGCTGCCCGTGGACGACCCCGCCACCGGCCGCGAGCTGTGCCAGGTCGCCGACGCCGCGCCCGAGGACGGCCGGCGCGCCCTGGACGCAGCGGTCGCCGCGCAGCCGGACTGGGCGGCCACCGCGCCGCGCGCCCGCAGCGAGATCCTGCGCCGCGCCTACGAGCTGATCATCGAACGCAAGGAGGACCTCGCCCTCCTGATGACCCTGGAAATGGGCAAGCCACTGGCCGAGGCGCGCGGCGAGGTCGGCTACGCGGCGGAGTTCTTCCGCTGGTTCTCCGAAGAGGCCGTACGCATCGACGGCGGCATGTCCCGCACCCCCGACGGCGCCAACCGCGTCCTGGTGATGCGCCAGCCCGTCGGCCCCTGCATGCTCATCACCCCGTGGAACTTCCCCCTCGCGATGGGCACCCGCAAGATCGGCCCGGCGGTCGCGGCCGGCTGCACGATGATCCTCAAGCCCGCGCCCCAGACTCCGCTCTCCAGCCTGGCGCTGGCCGCCATCATGACCGAGGCGGGCCTGCCGCCCGGCGTCCTGAACGTCGTCACCACCACGGACGCGGCCGGCGTCGTGGAGCCCCTGCTGCGCAGCGGCGACGTACGCAAACTCTCCTTCACCGGCTCCACCCAGGTCGGCCGCATCCTCCTGGCCCAGTGCGCCGACACCGTCGTACGGACCTCCATGGAGCTGGGCGGGAACGCGCCGTTCCTGGTCTTCGCCGACGCCGACCTGGACAAGGCGGTGGACGGCGCGATGGTCGCCAAGATGCGGAACATGGGCGAGGCATGCACCGCCGCCAACCGCTTCTTCGTGCACCGCTCCGTCGCTGAGGAGTTCGCCAACCGGCTCGCCGAGCGGATGGGCGCGCTCACCGTCGGCCCCGGTACGCAGGACGGTACCGACGTCGGCCCGCTGATCGACGCGGCGGGCCGGAACAAGGCCGCCGACCTCGTCCAGGACGCCGTACAACGCGGCGCCAAGGCCCTCATCGGCGGCGAGGCACCGGACGGCGCCGGCTACTTCTACCCGCCCACCGTCCTCACCGACGTGCACCCCGGCTCCGCGCTGATGTCCACCGAGATCTTCGGCCCGGTCGCCGCGATCCTCACCTTCGACGACGAGGACGAGGCGGTCGCCGCCGCGAACGACACCGAATGGGGCCTGGTCGGCTATCTCTTCACCGAGAACCTGGACCGCGCGCTGCGGGTCGGCGAACGCCTGGAGACCGGCATGGTCGGCGTCAACACCGGCCTGGTCTCCAACCCGGCCGCGCCCTTCGGCGGCATCAAACAGTCCGGGCTGGGCCGCGAGGGCGGCCGGGCCGGCATCGAGGAGTTCCTGGAGATCAAGTACCTGGCCATTCCGGCGGGACAGGGCTGACCGGCTGGCCGGGGCTGCTCCGTTCGGTCTCATGTGCTACTGCAATCAGGCGGTCCCGGTTTTGGCCAGGTGGTGAACGGCTCCCGGGCGGTGATTGTTCCCAGTGAACAAGCCACCTCCTCATGGGAGAAAACATGTCCATCCGTACCGCCCTCGTGGCGACCGCCTTTGCCGCCGCGACGGTCCTCGGCGGCGCCGCCACCGCCGTCGCCGACGCCGAAGCGGAAGGCTCGGCCCACAAGAGCCCGGGCGTCATCTCCGGCAACGTCATCCAGGTGCCGGTGCACGTCCCGGTCAACGTGTGCGGCAACAGCATCAACATCATCGGGCTGCTGAACCCCGCGCACGGCACCTGCGTGAACGACGGCCACCACAAGCACCACAAGCACCACTGGAAGAACCGCTGAGCGGTCGCCGCATCGCACATCGCGCCCGCCGCCGGACCCACCCGGGTTCGGCGGCGGGCGCCGTGGGGCACGTACATCGGGAGAAATGCGGGCGTTTGCCGCGCTGCGGGCAGTGGTACCCCTCTGGCGCACGCCCGGCAGCCTGCCGGGCCCGGACGACCGGCGCCCCGCCGGGCCGGCAGCAGACCGTCGAAGGAGACAGTGCCGTGGCCTCGAAAGCCGACTCGCAGCTCACCTATACGGTGCCGGGCATGAGTACCTCCGAGGGTTCGGAGGTCATCCAGCTGCTGCGGATGCGGCTGCACGCGCTCAACGACCTCGCCCTCACGCTCAAGCACGTCCACTGGAACGTGGTCGGCCCGCACTTCATCGCCGTGCACGAAATGCTCGACCCGCAGGTCGACGCCGTACGCGACATGATCGACACCACCGCGGAGCGCATCTCGACGCTGGGCGGCGAGCCCGCCGGTACGCCCGGCGTCATGGTCGCCGAGCGCACCTGGGAGGACTACGCCATCGGGCGCGCCGAGTCGATCGAGCACCTGGGCGCGCTGGACGTGGTGTACACGGGCGTCATCGAGGACCACCGCGCGGCGGTGCGCGCCACCGACGAGCCCGACCCGATCACCCAGGACATGCTCATCGAGCAGCTGCGCAGCCTGGAGCTGTTCCAGTGGTTCATCCGGGCGCACCTGGAGAACTCCGGCGGCAAGCTGAGCACGGCCCGGCAGACGAGCGAGACGGATGCGGCGAGGGCGGCGGGGAAGCAGGCCCGTCAGCAACCCTGAATCGTTTTTCACTCACCGTGCCCGGCAGGCGATGTGTCTGCCGGGCACGGTGCTGCGTATGGCCGTAACTTGCGTACGCACCCTTGACGGTCCGGTCCGCGACGGCTTAGCTTGGCGAGCGCTGAAACGATTCAAAAGTCGAGTCGCCGCGCCAGACCGCCGAGGTGAATGATGCCGAGCACGCCCGACCCGTCCGCCGTGAAAGCCGCCCTGAAGGCCCAGGCGATCGAGACACCGTCCTGGGGCTACGGAAACTCCGGCACCCGCTTCAAGGTGTTCGCGCAGCCCGGCGTCCCCCGCGACCCGTACGAGAAGCTGGACGACGCGGCGAAGGTGCACGAGTTCACGGGAGTCGCTCCGCTGGTCTCGCTGCACATCCCGTGGGACACCGTCGAGGACTACGGGAAGCTCGCCGAGTACGCGGGGGAGCGGGGCCTGAAGCTCGGCGCGATCAACTCCAACACCTTCCAGGACGAGGCGTACAAGCTCGGCTCCGTCACCCACCCCGACCCGGCCGTCCGCCGCAAGGCCACCGACCACCTGCTCGCCTGCGTCGACATCATGGACGCGACCGGCTCCCGGGACCTGAAGCTGTGGTTCGCCGACGGCACCAACTACCCCGGCCAGGACGACGTCGCCGCCCGTCAGGACCGGCTGGCCGAGGCGCTGGCCGAGGTGTACGGGCGGCTCGGGGACGACCAGCGGATGCTGCTGGAGTACAAGTTCTTCGAGCCGGCCTTCTACACCACCGACGTGCCGGACTGGGGCACGTCGTACGCGCACTGCCTGAAGCTCGGCCCGAAGGCGAAGGTCGTCGTCGACACCGGGCACCACGCGCCGGGCACCAACATCGAGTTCATCGTCGCCTTCCTGCTGCGCGAGCAGAAGCTCGGCGCGTTCGACTTCAACTCCCGTTTCTACGCGGACGACGACCTGATGGTGGGCGCGGCCGACCCGTTCCAGCTGTTCCGGATCATGCATGAAGTGATCAAGAACGGTGGGCTGGAGGCCGCGAACGGTGTCAACTTCATGCTCGACCAGTGCCACAACATCGAGGCGAAGATCCCGGCGGTCATCCGCTCGGTGATGAATGTGCAGGAGGCGACGGCCAAGGCGCTGTTGGTGGATATCGGGGCGCTGCAAGCCGCCCAGCGCTCCGGCGATGTGCTGGCCGCGAATGCGGTCCTTATGGACGCGTACGCCACGGATGTGCGGCCGCTGCTCGCGGAGGTGCGGGAGGAGATGGGGCTGCACCCGGATCCGGTCGCGGCGTATCACGCCTCCGGCTGGCAGGACCGGATCGTCGCGGAGCGGGTGGGCGGCGAACAAGCCGGCTGGGGAGCGTAACTCCCGCCATCCATCCCTCGTCCCCGTCACTCACGAAGGAAACTCATGCCCTCCGTCACTCACTCCGAAGTCACCGCCCTCCTCGGCCGTTCTCACCGGCTCGGTGCCGACCCCCGTAACACCAACTACGCGGGTGGTAACGCCTCCGCCAAGGGGGTTGCCACCGACCCCGTCACCGGTCGGCCCACCGAGTTGATGTGGGTCAAGGGTTCCGGCGGTGACCTCGGCACGTTGCAGGAGTCCGGGCTGGCCGTGCTCCGGCTGGACCGGCTGCGTGCGTTGACCGAGGTGTACCCGGGCGTGGAGCGCGAGGACGAGATGGTCGCCGCGTTCGACTACTGCCTGCACGGCAAGGGCGGCGCCGCGCCGTCGATCGACACCGCAATGCACGGCCTGGTGGACGCCGCGCACGTCGACCACCTGCACCCCGACTCCGGTATCGCGCTGGCCTGCGCCGCCGACGGCGAGAAGCTGACCGCCGCGTGCTTCGGCGAGAAGGTCGCCTGGGTGCCGTGGCGGCGCCCCGGCTTCCAGCTCGGCCTGGACATCGCCGCGATCAAGGAAGCCAACCCGCAGGCGGTCGGCGTCATTCTCGGCGGCCATGGCATCACCGCCTGGGGCGCCACCTCCGAGGAGTGCGAGCGCAACGCCCTGTGGATGATCCGTACGGCGGAGAAGTTCCTCGCCGAGCAGGGCAAGGACGAGCCCTTCGGGCCGGTCGTCGAGGGGTACGAGGCGCTGCCCGAGGACGCGCGCCGGGAGCGGGCCGCGGCGCTCGCGCCCGTACTCCGAGGCCTCGCCTCGACGGACAAGCCGCAGGTCGGCCACTTCACCGACACCGACCCGGTACTGGACTTCCTCGCCCGCGCCGCACACCCCTGGCTCGCCGCGCTCGGCACCTCCTGCCCCGACCACTTCCTCCGTACGAAGGTCCGCCCGCTCGTCCTGGACCTGCCGCCGACCGCGCCCCTGGACGAGGTGATCGCGCGGCTGAAGGAGCTGCACGAGGAGTACCGGAGCGAGTACCGCGCCTACTACGCGCGGCACGCCGGGCCCGACTCCCCGCCGATGCGCGGCGCCGACCCGGCGATCGTGCTCGTGCCCGGCGTCGGCATGTTCAGCTACGGCAAGGACAAGCAGACCGCGCGAGTGGCGGGCGAGTTCTACCTCAACGCGATCAATGTGATGCGCGGCGCCGAGGCGGTGTCGACGTATGCGCCGATCGCCGAGTCGGAGAAGTTCCGCATCGAGTACTGGGAACTGGAGGAGGCCAAGCTGCGGCGGATGCCGAAGCCCAAGCCGCTGGCCACCCGGATCGCGCTGGTCACCGGCGCGGGCTCGGGCATCGGGAAGGCGATTGCGCACCGGCTGGCCGCCGAGGGCGCGTGCGTTGTGGTCGCCGACCTGAACGCGGAGAGTGCGGCCGCGGTGGCCGAGGAGCTGGGCGGCGCGGACAAGGCCGTCGCGGTGCCGGTCGATGTCACCGACGAGGGGCAGATAGCCGCCGTCTTCCGGGCCGCCGTGCTCGCCTTCGGCGGCGTCGACCTGGTCGTCAACAACGCGGGTATCTCGATCTCCAAGCCGCTGCTGGAGACCACCGCGAAGGACTGGGACCTGCAGCACGACATCATGGCCCGCGGCTCCTTCCTCGTCTCCCGCGAGGCGGCCCGGGTGATGACCGAGCAGGGCGCCATGGGCGGCGACATCGTGTACATCGCCTCGAAGAACGCCGTCTTCGCGGGGCCCAACAACATCGCGTACTCCGCCACCAAGGCCGACCAGGCGCACCAGGTCCGGCTGCTCGCCGCCGAGCTGGGCGGGCACGGCATTCGCGTCAATGGCGTCAACCCCGACGGCGTGGTGCGCGGCTCCGGCATCTTCGCGGGCGGCTGGGGCGCGCAGCGCGCGGCGACGTACGGGATCGAGGAGGAGAAGCTCGGCGAGTTCTACGCCCAGCGGACCCTCCTCAAGCGCGAGGTACTGCCGGAGCATGTCGCGAACGCGGTGTTCGCGCTGACGGGCGGCGACCTCACGCACACCACCGGGCTGCACATACCCGTCGACGCGGGCGTGGCCGCCGCGTTCCTGCGCTGACGCGGAGGCGACGTGATCAGCACACCCTCCTTCGCCGCCGTGGATCTCGGCGCCACCAGCGGGCGCGTGATCCTCGGCCGGGTCGGCCCGGACAGCCTCGAATTGAGTGAGGTGCATCGGTTTCCCAACACCCCCGTACGGCTGCCCGACGGGCTGCGCTGGGACGTGCTGGCGCTTTACCAGGGCGTACTGGACGGCCTGCGCGCGGCGGCGGGGGCGGCCGGGTCCGCCGGGGCGGCCGGTCCGGTCGACGGACTGGCCTCCATCGGGGTCGACACCTGGGCGGTGGACTACGGGCTCCTGGACGCCGACGGCGCGCTGCTCGGCCCGCCGTACCACTACCGGGACGGCCGCACCGACGGCGCAGCCGAGCAGGTGTGGGCCAAGGCCGGGCCCGAGGAACTGCACGCGATCACCGGGCTGCAGCACCTGCCCTTCAACACCGTGTACCAGCTCGAAGCGGCCCGCGGCAGCGCGCAGCTGGCCGCCGCGCGCACCCTGCTGCTCATCCCGGACCTGCTCGTGCACTGGCTGACCGGCACGGTCGGTGCGGAGGAGACCAACGCGTCCACCACCGGGCTGCTCGACGCCCGTACCGGCACCTGGTCCGGCGCGCTGCTCGACCGGCTCGGCATCGACCCGGCGCTGCTGCCGCCGTTGCGCCGCCCGGGCGAGCCGGCCGGGACGCTGCTGCCGCACGTCGCCGAGTACACCGGACTGAACGCGGCGACCCCGGTGACCACCGTCGCCTCCCATGACACCGCCTCCGCGGTCGCCGCCGTGCCCGCCACGGAGCCCGGCTTCGCGTACATCTCCTGCGGCACCTGGTCGCTGGCCGGGCTGGAGCTGGACGCGCCGGTGCTCACCGAGGAGTCCCGGGCCGCCAACTTCACCAACGAACGCGGCATCGACGGCACGGTGCGTTACCTGCGCAACATCATGGGCATGTGGCTGCTGGAGGAGTGCCGCCGCACCTGGGCGGCGCAGGGCGCGCCCGCCGCCCTGCCCGATCTGCTCGCCGAGGCCGAGCGGGCAGAGCCTTTCGCGGCGCTCGTCGACCCGGACGCGCCCGAGTTCCTGCCGCCGGGCGACATGCCCGCGCGGATACGGAGCTTCTGCCGCCGCACCGGACAGCGCGCCCCGGAGAGCCGGGGCGCCGTCGTCCGCTGCATCCTGGAGAGCCTGGCCCTGGCCCACCGGCGCACCCTGCGGCAGGCCGCCGCGCTCGCCGGGCGGGAGATCCGCACCGTCCACCTGGTCGGCGGCGGCAGCCGCAACGAACTCCTCTGCCGACTGACCGCCGACGCCACCGGCCTCCCCGTCATCGCGGGCCCCGCCGAGGCCACAGCCCTCGGCAACATCCTCCTCCAGGCCCGCACTCACGGCCTGGTCCCCGACCACGCCGCAATGCGCCACCTGGTCGCCGCGACCCAGCCACTGCGCCGCTACGAGCCCGGTGGCGACCGAGCGGCCTGGGACGCGGCGGAGGCCCGCATCGGGGTGGCCTGAGCGGCGCGCATTGGTCCGAGTGAGGTGTGGAGCGGCCCGGTCCGTTTTCGTCGCTCACCTTCAGGGGCACCCCTGACTCCATGAGAAGCACGGAGGGTACGGGCGACGCGGATACCACCACCGCGCTCAGCCTGCACATCAACGGCGAACGCCGGGCACAAGTAGTCGACAACCGCACCACGCTGCTCGACCTGCTCCGCGAGGACGTACGGCTGACCGGTGCCAAGAAGGGCTGCGACCACGGCCAGTGCGGGGCCTGCACGGTCCTGCTGGACGGCCACCGCGTCAACTCCTGCCTGGTGCTCGCGGTGGCCGCCGACGGCGCGCGCGTGACGACCGTCGAGGGCCTGGCCGACGGGGACGCGCTGCACCCGCTCCAGGAGGCGTTCATCGCGCACGACGGATTCCAGTGCGGCTTCTGCACGCCCGGCCAGATCTGCTCCGGCGTCGGGGCGATCGCCGAGGCCGAGGCCGGCTGGCCCAGCGCGGTGACGCCCGTCGGCGCGCCGGACGGCCCGGTGGAGCTGACCGGCGGCGAGGTACGGGAGCGGATGAGCGGCAACATCTGCCGCTGCGGCGCGTATGTGAACATCGTCGACGCGGTGCGGGAGGCGGCCCGGTGAAACCCTTCCGCTACGAGACGGCCACCGATCCCGCGGCCGCCGTCGACCTGCTCTCCCGCGCACCGCGCGCGGCCTTCCTCGGCGGCGGCACCAACCTCGTGGACCTGATGAAGCTCGGGGTCGAGGTGCCGGAAATGCTGGTCGATGTGAGTCGGCTGCCGTTCGACGACGTCAGCGAGACCGATGGTGGGGGACTGCGGGTGGGCGCCACCGTGCGCAACAGCACCCTCGCCGTGCACACCGCCGTCCGCGCCCGCTACCCGGCGCTCTCCCAGGCCCTGCTCGCCGGCGCCTCGCCCCAGCTGCGCAACCTCGCCACGATCGGCGGCAACCTGCTGCAGCGCACCCGCTGTACGTACTTCCAGGACATCGGCAAGCCCTGCAACAAGCGGCGCCCCGGCTCCGGCTGCCCCGCGCGCAGCGGCATCCACCGCGACCTCGCGGTCCTCGGCGCCTCCCAACACTGCGTGGCCACCCACCCCTCGGACATGGCGGTGGCCCTGACGGCCCTCGACGCGCAGGTGCACTGCGTCTCCGCCGACGGCGAGCGGACGCTGCCGGTCGCCGAACTGCACCGGCTGCCGGGCGACACCCCCGACCAGGACACCGTCCTCCAGCACGGGGAACTGATCACCGCCGTGGAGCTGCCGCCGCCGGTGCCCGGCGCCCACTCGGCGTACCGCAAGGCCCGCGAACGCGCCTCGTACGCCTTCGCACTCGCCTCGGCCGCCGCCGACCTGCGGGTGAGCGACGGCACCGTCGAGCACGTACGGCTGGCGTTCGGCGCGCTCGCGGCCAAGCCGTGGCGCGCCCGAGCCGCCGAGGCCGCGCTGCTCGGCCGGCCCGCCACCGAGGAGTTTTTCGGCCGGGCCGTGGACGAGGAACTGGCGGCCGCCGAGCCGCTGCGCGACAACGGCTACAAGATCCCGCTCGCCCGCCGACTGGCCGTCGCCCTGCTGACGGACCTCGCGGGCACGCACGCGGAGGGTATGCGATGACGACCTTGCCCCGGACCCTGGGCGCGGACACCGCACGGCTGGAGAGCCGCGAGAAGGTGACCGGCACGGCGCGGTACGCCGCCGACCACGCACGCCCCGACGGCCTGTACGCCTGGGCGGTGCCCGCCACGATCGCCCGCGGCGAGATCACCGCCGTCGACACCGATGCCGCACTCGCCGACCCCGCAGTCGTCGCCGTACTCACCCACGAGAACGCGCCCCGCCTCGCCGAGGGCGACGACCCCACCCTCGCCGTCCTGCAGTCCCGGCACGTCGCGCACCGCGGCCAGATCGTCGCGCTCGCGGTCGCCACCTCCCTGGAAGCGGCCCGCGCCGCCGCGACCGCGGTACGCCTGGACTACACCTCCGAGCCGCACGACGTGCTCCTCACCACCGACCACCCCGCCATCTACGCGCCCGACACCGCCAACGGCGGCCACCCCGCCGACCGGGAACGCGGCGACTTCGACGCGGCCTACGCCGAGGCCCCCGTCCAGCACGACGCCGTCTACGAAACCCCGCCGCTGCACAACCACCCCATGGAGCCGCACGCCGCCACCGCCTGGTGGGAGGGTGAGCGGAAGCTGTGCCTGCACGACTCCAGCCAGGGCTCCTCCACCGTCCAGCAGATGCTGGCCCAGCTCTTCGCACTCGGCCCCGACCAGGTGCTCGTCACCAGCGAGCACGTCGGCGGCGGCTTCGGCTCCAAGGGCACGCCGCGCCCGCACGTGGTGCTCGCCGCCATGGCCGCGCGCGTCACCGGCCGCCCGGTCACCCTCGCCTTCGCCCGCCAGCAGCTGCCGGCCGTCACCGGCCACCGCGCCCCGACGATCCAGCGCCTGCGCATCGGAGCCGACCGCGACGGCCGCATCCAGGCACTCGCGCACGAGATCACCACCCAGTCCTCCACGGTGCAGGAGTTCGTCGAGCAGGCCGCGGCGCCCAGCCGCACGATGTACGTCTCGCCGGCCAGCCGCACCACCCACCGGGTCGCCCGGCTGGACGTGCCCACCCCGTCCTGGATGCGCGCCCCCGGCGAGTGCCCCGGCATGTACGCGCTCGAATCGGCCATGGACGAACTCGCCCTCGCCTGCGACCTGGACCCCATCGAACTACGGGTACGCAACGAGCCCGACCGCGAGCCGGACTCCGGCCGCCCCTACAGCAGCCGCCACCTCGTGGAATGCCTGCGCGAGGGCGCCCGCCGCTTCGGCTGGCAGCACCGCGACCCGCGCCCCGCATCCCGCCGCGACGGCCGGCTGCTGCTCGGCACCGGCGTGGCCGCCTCGACGTACCCGGTCATGGTCGCCCCGTGCCACGCCGAGGCACACGCCCGCGCCGACGGGCTGATCGACGTCCGGGTGAACGCCACCGACATCGGCACCGGCGCCCGTACCGTCCTCGCCCAGATCGCCGCCGACGCGCTGCGGCTGCCCATGGACCGCGTCCGCATCCACGTGGGGTGCAGCGAACTGCCCGAGGGCCCGGTCGCCGGCGGCTCCGCCGGCACCTCCTCGTGGGGCACGGCGGTGCACAAGGCGTGCGACGGACTGCGGCGCGCGCTGGAGGAACACAGCGAGGTACCGGCTACGGGCCTGACGGTCGCCGCCGACACCACCGAGGAGAGCAAGGGCGGCAAGGAGTACGCACGGCACGCGTACGGCGCCCAGTTCGCCGAGGTACAGGTGGACACCGCGACGGGCGAGACCCGAGTGCGGCGGCTCCTCGGCGTCTTCGCCGCGGGCCGCATCCTGAACCCGCGCACAGCCCGCTCGCAGTTCCTCGGCGGCATGACGATGGGCCTCGGCATGGCGCTGACGGAACACAGCACCATGGACCGCGAGTTCGGCGACTACGCGGAACGCGACCTGGCCATGTACCACGTACCGGTCTGCGCCGACGTGCCGGACATCGATGTGCACTGGATCGAGGAGGAGGACCCGCACCTGAACCCGATGGGCTCCAAGGGCATCGGCGAGATCGGGATCGTGGGGACGGCGGCGGCTGTGACCAATGCCGTGCATCATGCGACCGGGGTGCGTGTGCGCGCACTGCCTGTCACTCCTGATGCGCTGTTGCCACACCTCCCCTGACAGTGCGTCAGAGCGCGGCGGCGAAACGGGTCGCTATCGCGGCGGGTGCGGTGATCGCGCCGCCCACGACGACGCCCCACGCGCCCGCGTCGATGGCCGCACGGGCCAGCTCCGGGGTGTGCAGCCGCCCCTCGGCGAAGACGGGCACGTCCAGCCGCCCGGCCAGCTCGGCGACCAGCTCCAGGTCGGGGCCCGGCTGCTGGCGGCTGTACGGGGTGTAGCCGGACAGGGTGGTGGAGACGACATCGGCACCGAGCGCGGTGGCCGCCACACCCTCTTCGACAGTGGACACGTCGGCCATCAGCAGCCTGCCGAGGCGGTGCACCGTCTCGACCGTCTCGCGCAACGGGCGGCCGTCCGGGCGCGGGCGGTCGGTCGCGTCCACGGCGACGATCTCGGCACCCGCCTCGGCAACGGCCCGCGCGTGCGCGGCGGTCGGTGTGATGTAGACCCCCTCGGCCCCGTCCTTCCAGAGCCCGATGACCGGCAGCCCGACCACGGCCCGTACGGCACGGATGTCGTCCACGCCCTGGACGCGCACCCCCGCCACCGGCGCGCCCGCGGTCACCGACGCGGCCATCGCGGCCATGTGCTCCGGGGCACGCAGCGGGTCACCGGGCGGGGCCTGGCACGAGACGACGAGTCGGCCGCGCAGGCTGTCGAGCAGCTCGCGGGCGCGGGCGGAGGGCATGGTGGTGCGGCTGGGGTGTGTGCGGCCCTCCAGCAGCAGCGCCGCGGCGCCGATCACCGCGGCACGGGGACCGAGCGCCGCGGGTACGGGGCGTACGGAGGCGGGGCCGGGCAGCAGCTCGGCGGTGAACGCCTCGGTCAGCGGCTGCCAGAACGGCGCGCCGATGGAGGCGACACCGCCGCCTACCACGACCCGTTCGGGATCGATGGTGTTGACCAGTCCCGCCAGCGCCCGGCCCAGCGCGCCCGCACCCTCGGCGAGGGCGGTACGGGCGGCCTCGGTGCCGGTACCGGTACGGCTGTCCGTCTCCGCCAGCGCCGCGACCGTCCGCAGGTCGTACACGTCCTCATCCCCGGTCAGTTCACGGAACCGCGCAGTGATCGCGGGCCCGGAAGCGACGGCCTCCAGATGCCCCGTACGGCCGCAGTTGCACGGCCGCCCGCCGGCCTCCGGTACCGCTATATGACCGAACTCGCCCGCCGTCCAGTGCGCACCGCGCAACAGCCGCCTGCCGACGGCCAGTCCGCCGCCGATGCCGGTGCCGACGCTCACGTACAGCACGGAGGCGCAGCCCGCGCCGGCGCCGTAGGTCTGCTCGGCCAGTGCGAAGACATTGGCGTCGTTGTCGGCGGCCACCGGAAGCCCGAGCCGGGCGCTCAGCTCCTCGCTCAGCCGGGTGCCCGCCCAGCCGGGGAGCAGTGCGTTGGCGGACAGTACGACGCCCCGGTCGCGGTCGAGGACCCCGCCGGTACCGATGCCCAGGCCCGCCGCGCCTTCCCACCCGGGCAGTTCGCGGACGGCCGCCGCGATGGCGTCCAGTACCGCGGTCCGGCCCTGCGCGGCGGGCGTGGGCCGGACGACGGAGGTCAGCAGCGCGCCGTCCGGCGAGACAACACCGGCAGCGATCTTCGTCCCGCCGACATCGACGCCCAGCAGCGTGCGGGGCGGGGTTCCATCAGCCCTCGCGGCCGTCATGACTGCGCCCTGCGGACGGTGAAGCGGATGTCGTAGCGGTCGGCGCGGTAGATCGTGGTCGTCGCCTCGACCGGGGTGTCGCGGCGGTCGAGGCCGACCCGCTGCACCCGCAGCCCCGAACTGCCCAGTGGCACGCCGAGCAGGGCCGACTCCGTGTCGTCGAGGTCGACGGCCCGGATGATCTGGTCGGCCGAGCGGATGTCCAGCCCGTACCGCTCGTTGAGCAGCGCGTAGAGCGAACCCGTCAGGTCCTCGTCGACGAGCCCGGGGACGCGGTCGGCCGGGAAGTGGACGTTCTCCAGGCACATGGGGGAGCCGTCGGCGAGCCGCAGCCGGGAGACGCGGACGACGTCGGAGTCCGGCGCGACACCGAGCCGCTCGGCGAGCTGCCGGCCGGCCCGCACCGTCCCGGCGGCCAGCAGCCGCGAGGCCGGTGCGAGGTTCCGCTCGGCCATGTCCTCGGAGAACGAGGTGAGGGTGAGCGACTTGGAAACGACGGGCGGAGCGACGAACGTCCCCGCGCCCTGCACCCGGTAGACACTCCCCGCCGCCTCCAGCGCGTCCAGCGCCTGCCGCACGGTGTTGCGCGAGACGCCGTGGCGCGTGGCGATCTCCCGCTCCGTGGGCAGCGGGGTGTGCGGGGGAGCACCGGCCATCTCGCCGAGCAGCGCCACCCGCAGTTCCTCGTGCTTGGCCTGTCGGGCCACGCTTCACCATCCCGGTCGCTTGTTGTGATTGGTGCCAACCAATGCCGGGATTATTGCGCGAAACCTTGCGCGAAGCCAAGGCGAGCGCCTGATTGGTACCATCCAATCAGGCGGCAGCCCGCTCGGCCTCCACCTGCTCCAGCGGCTTGCCCGCCGTGTTGGGCATGAACAGGCCGATGACGCCGCAGATGAGGAGCGAGGCGGTGAGGAAGGCGGCGACCGGTGCGATGCCGGTGCTCGCCAGTGCGGGTACGAAGAACGACCAGACGCCGAGGACGACGCGGGACGTGCCGAAGGTGATGCCCTGCGCCGTGCCGCGCAGCATCGTCGGGAAGACCTCCTGGCTGATGGTCTTGTAGACGGCCTCGCCCGCCATGGCCTGCCCGACGCCGAAGAGCACGACGTTGAAGACGATGACGGGGAGGGTGAACGGCAGGAAGAGGAAGACGCCGTACGCACAGACCTGCATCACCGAGCCGACGATCCACATCACCTTGCGGTAGCGGTGGCCGCGGTCGGAGTACCGCATGTACACCGCGACCGTACCGACGATGACCAGCGCGAAGCTGGCGCAGGACAGGGCGACGCTGGTGGCCTGGCTGCCCGCGCCGAGACTCTGGACCATGTACGGGGTGAAGATGCCGTTCGTGCCGGCCGCGAGGTTCCAGAAGAGGTAGATGCCGCCGGTGAACAGCAGCGCCCGCAGGTGCGCGCCGCGCAGCAGCTCGCGGACCTTGGGACGGGCCGCCGCGCCGCCCTTCGCCGCGCTGCGCCAGACCGCCGACTCGACCATGCCGCGGCGCAGTGCGTACGTCACCAGTGACACCACGAACAGGTGCAGGAAGACGATGCGGATGCCGAGCAGGCCGAGGTCCGACAGGGCCCAGGCGAGCAGCAGTACGACCACCGGGCCGAGGCTCCAGGTCACCTGGGTCATGCCGAGCAGCTTGCCGCGCGCCTTGGCGGGGGAGAACTCGCCGACCAGCGCGAGCGAGGTCGGCACGTCCGCGCCGACGGCCAGGCCCACGATGAAGGTGCCGGTGAACAGCATCAGCGGGTTGACCGCGAAGGCGATGAGCAGGATGGCCGCCGCGTACACGAGCAGGTCGTACTGGTAGATGCGCTTGCGGCCGAGCTTGTCGCCCAGCCGCCCGCCGATGAACGCGCCGATCGCCGCGCCGATGGCGTTGGGTCCGATGGCCGTCAGCGCGCCGAGGCCGCTCTCCGAAAGCCCGAAACGGTCCTGGAAGAGGGCGAGACCGGAGCTGAGCGCGACGATCGACCCGGCGTCGAGATAGGACGCCATGCCGGCCAGCCCGGTCCACTTCCACTGCTGCCGCGAGACGGCGCCGTCTGCCCCGTCGGCGGCGGACTGCGTGCTCTGCACGGATGTCACGTGGACTCCTTCGCCCTCACATGTTGCGTGTTTGAAACGACTCAAACCATGGAGGGGAGGGTCTCTGGAGTCAATAGGTGAGGCGGATTTTTGCTTTGAAACCTTTCAGTCGGCCGCGGCGGCGCCGATTGCCGGTCAAGGGGTCGCGAACTGGGGGTCCCGAAGGGCGTATTGCGCCCCTGACCTGCGAAAAAGGGCTCCCTGAAGGGGTGTTGGAGCCGGCCGAAATCGACTAAAATAGAAGCAGTGTTCGAGGGAGCTCACGGGGGGTCCGGGGCTCTCGACCACGACAGGAGGGACCCTGTGACGGCTGCCGTAATGTCTTCGACGCGCCCGCTGTTCGATCTGCCGTACGCCCCGCTCGCGAAGAAGCCGCTGCCGGCAGGCCGGCCGCGCGAGTGGTACATCGCTCACAACCGCCGGCTCAAGGCCATGCGTCTGGCCATCGCCCTGCTCGACTCCGGTGTGCACACACCGGACCGCGCGCCGAACCGACTCATCCGTGACACCGCCGCGCTCGTCGGCATCCACCGCCCGTCCGACACCACCTGCCACATGGTCCGCACTCTGATGCGTTACACCCGCTGACGCACATACGCTGAACAACCGCTGACGCGAAGGGGCGGGCCGGTCTTCCGGCCCGCCCCTTCGTCGTACGGGCCCGTCGTCGTACGGACCGCGGCCGGTCAGCCGACCGGCAGGCGGCTGCTGATCTTGTGGGTCTTGCAGGCCGTGCGGGCGCGCAGCGCCGCCTCGCGGCGGGCCTGGTGTGCCGCGTGCCGGCCCTGCCAGGCGAGGGACGGCTTGCCGTGGGTGTCCGCCGAGGCGATGAGCAGCCCGCCGAGCATGGAGAGGTTCTTGAGGAACTGGATGCGCTGCTGGGTGCGCGTCTCTTCGTCCTCGGCCTCCCAGAAGCGGTGACCGGCGAGCGTCGTGGGCACCAGCGTGGCCGCGATGGCCAGCGCGGACACCCGTGGGAAGCGGCCGATCGCCAGCAGGGAGCCGGCCACCAGCTGCACGCCGCCGCTGATGCGGACGAGCTGCTCGGTCTGTTCCGGCATACCGGGAATGCGCTGGGCGATCGGCTGGGCAATCGGCTCGGCGGCCGGTACCAGGGGCTCGGGATTGCGGAGTGTCTGGAGGCCCTGGACGACGTAGGTCGAGGCCAGCATGGGCCGGGCGAGAAGTCGCAGTACAAGCATGGCCCACGAGTGCCCCTTCGGGCCGGACCTCATCCCTCGGTTCCGGCCGCTCCCCTCGGATGGGGCAACTGCCTGGCCGACCGGTTGCGTACTGCCCCGGGCCGCCCTTCACTCTCCGCCCCGCACCGTCTTTACTTCAGTGGTGACTTACGAGATGCGCGCCCTTGCCGCCGCCACCGCCGGGACCCTCGCATGATCGACAAGCTGCTGCCCGCTCCCGTGATCACCGCCGAGGCGTTCCACGACGCGCCCGTCTCGGACATGTTCCCCGAGGAACTGGCCCTGGTGGCCGACGCGGTACCGAAGCGGCAGCAGGAGTTCGGTACGGTACGCGGCTGCGCCCGAGACGCGCTCGCCCGGCTGGGGTTCGCCCCCGCGCCCCTGCTGCCGGGGCCCGACCGTGCGCCGGTCTGGCCGCCCGGCGTCGTCGGGGCGCTCACCCATTGCACCGGTTATCGCGCCGCCGCCGTCGCCCGCGCCACGGACGTGCTGACCCTGGGCCTGGACGCGGAGCCGCACGAGCCGGTGGCCGATCCGGGCGTACTGGAGCTGGTCACCCTCCCCGAGGAGCGAACCCAACTGGCCCGGCTGGCCGAGCTGATGCCCGAGGTCTGCTGGGACCGGCTGATCTTCAGCGCGAAGGAGAGCGTCTACAAGGCGTGGTATCCGCTCGCCCGCCGCTGGCTCGGTTTCGAGGACGCGCATCTCACCCTCGACCCGACGGACGCCACCTTCACCGCCCGCCTCCTCGTCCCCGGGCCGGTCGTCCGGGGCCGGGAGCTCACCGGGTTCAGCGGCCGGTGGCTGATCGGGTCGGGGCTGGTGACGACGGCGGTGGTGATGCCTGCGTAACCCTGGGGCAGGCGGCCGAATAACGAAACGTTTGCGTTTCGATCGGAGGCGGGCGTACGCTCGAATGGCGTAAGGGTACGAAACCGTTTCGATCCGATGCGGTCGTGCCACTCGATCCGATCCGTTGTTCAGGATGGGCATGTCCGTCACCACGCCGCCGTCCGCCGCCACCCCCGCGCCACGCCAGGGCGAAGGGGCAGCACGCCGGACGCGGCTCTCGCCGGAGCGCGAGAGCGAGCTGTACACCGCGGTCCTGGACCTGGTGCGCGAGGTCGGGTACGAGAACCTCACGCTGGACGCCGTCGCCGCCCGCTCCCGTTGCAGCAAGGCCACGCTGTACCGCCGCTGGCACGGGAAGCCCCGGCTGGTGTCCGCCGCGCTGCGGCATCTGCGGCCGTTCTCGCTGGAGGACCTGGACACCGGTTCGCTCCGCGGTGATGTGCACGAGCTCGCCCGGCGGATCGGGGATGCCAAGAAGGACATCGACCTGATGCGCGGGATCTCGCACGCCGTGCACAGGGATCCGGAGCTGGCCGAGGCCATGCACACGGCCCTGATCGAACCCGAACTGGAGGTGATGCAGGCGATGCTCGACCGGGCGGTCGCCCGCGGCGAGGTCGACCCCGGCTGCCCGGCGATCCCCTTCTTCCCGCACGCACTGTCCGGCGCCGTCTTCGCGCGCCCGATGCTCGAACAACGCCCCGCGGACGCCGCGTACCTCACGCGCTATCTGGACGCCGTGGTGCTTCCCGCCCTGCTGCGGACCTGAGCGACCAGGCTCTGAGACACAGGCACTGACGCCGGCCCGGGCGCAACGCCGGGCGGCACGCACGAGAACCACCCCCGGGGACCCCGGAAGAGGAGCACCGGACCCCGGAAGATCCAAAGGACTCCGTATGACCTCCACCCGTGTCGATGCAGGCGCCGACGCCGGGCAGCCGGCCGAGGCGCCGTCCGGCGGCCGGGCGACGGGGCACACCCCCCACCGCTGGTGGGTGCTGGCCGTCATCGGCCTCGCCCAGCTGATGGTGGTGCTGGACGCCACCATCGTGAACATCGCCCTCCCGTCCGCCCAGCGCGACCTGGGCTTCAACAACGACGGCCGGCAGTGGGTCGTCACCGCCTACTCCCTCGCCTTCGGCTCCCTGCTGCTGCTCGGCGGGCGGCTCGCCGACCTCTTCGGGCGGAAGACGACGCTGCTGATCGGCCTGGTCGGCTTCGCCGGGTCCTCGGCGCTGGCCGGCGCGGCCCACAGCTTCTCGATGCTGGTGATCGGCCGGGCCCTGCAGGGCCTGTTCGGCGCGCTGCTCGCGCCGTCCGCGCTGTCCCTGCTGACGACGACGTTCACCGACGTCAAGGAACGCGCCAAGGCGTTCGGCATCTTCGGTGCCATCGCCGGTTCCGGCGGCGCCATCGGGCTGCTGCTCGGCGGCGTACTGACCGAGCACCTGGACTGGCGCTGGACCCTGTACGTCAACCTCGCCATCGCCGTCGTCGCGGTCATCGGCGCGCTGATCTTCGTCCGCCGCCCCGCGCCCACCGCACGGCCCCGGCTGGACCTCTTCGGCACGCTGCTCGTCGCCGCGGGGCTCTTCGGCATCGTCTTCGGCTTCTCCAGCGCCGAGACGCACGCCTGGAGCCACTGGATGTGCTGGGCGTTCCTCGCGGGCGGCGGCGTGCTGCTCCTGGCGTTCGTGCTCTGGGAGACGCGCGCCGGGCATCCGCTGCTGCCGCTGCGTGTACTGGGTGACCGCAACCGCGCCGCGTCCTTCATATCCGTGTTCATCTCCGGCGCCGGCATGTTCGGGGTCTTCCTCTTCCTGACGTACTACCTGCAGCAGACCCTGGAGTACACGCCGGTCAAGACGGGTCTCGCCTTCCTGCCGATGGTCGGCATGCTGATGGTGATGGCGCAGCTGTCGATGAACATCCTCGTGCCGAAGATCGGCCCCAAGCCGATCGTGCCGCTGGGCATGTTCTTCGCCGGGGCCGGCATGGTCTGGCTGACCCGGCTGGACCTGGACAGCACGTACGCGGCGCATGTCCTGCCGCCGCTGCTGGTGATGGGCTTCGGCCTCGGTATGGTCATGCCGCCCGCGATGAGCCTGGCCACGCTGGGCGTCGCACCGAAGGATCAGGGTGTCGCCTCGGCGACGGTCAACACGATGCAGCAGGTCGGCGGTTCGATCGGCACCGCGCTGTTCAACACGATGGCCGCCAGCGCCGTCACCAATTACCTCGCGGACCGCAAGCCGACCAGGCTGAACCAGGCGGAAGCCGCCCTGCACAGCTACGACATCGCGTACTGGTGGGCCGCCGCCTTCTTCGCCGCAGGCCTGGTCATCACGCTGCTGCTGTACCGCAGGGGCAAGGCCGTCGCCGAGCACGGCCAGGCAGTACCGGTGGAGCCGGAGCACCACGGCCATGGCCACGGCCGGCACGGGGCGGCGCACGCCGAGTCGGTCGAGTCCGCCGAGTCCACCGAGACGGCGCCGACTCCGGTGACCGCAGCGGCCGCGACGCCGGACGGTCCCGCCGTGCACGGCCGGGTGCTGGACGCGGCCGGCGCGCCCGTGCCGGAAGCCGCCGTCACACTGATCGACTCCCAGGGCAGCCAGCTCGGCCGCGCCACGGCGGCAGCGGACGGCCAGTACGCGCTGGCCACCCCGGCCGCCGGCAGCTATGTACTCGTCGGCGCGGCCGCCGGGCACCAGCCGCGCGTGGCCACCCTTGCCGTCGGCGATGAACCGGTCGGCTTCGACCTGCTGCTGGCCGGGACCGGCGGCCTGGAGGGCACGGTGCGGGCGGGCTCGGCACCGGTGCCGAATGCGCTGGTCGTGGCCACGGACGAGCGCGGTGATGTGATCGAGTCGGCCTCCTCCGGCGAGGACGGCGGCTACCGCCTGCCCTCACTCGTACCGGGTATCTACACCCTGACGGCCAGTGCGGAGGGCTACCAGCCGTACGCCGGTATCGCCGAGGTCACCGGTGGCGTGCCGACTCGTCAGGACGCCGTGCTCCAGTCCGCGGCCACGCTCCGCGGCACGGTCCACAACCGCGCCGGCGCGCCGCTCGGGGAGGCCCGCATCTCCCTGCTGGACCCGGCGGGCAACGTGGTGGCGGTCCGTACGACGGGCCCGGACGGCGCTTACGTGTTCACGGACCTGGCGGGCGGCGAGTACACGGTCGTGGCCAGCGGCTATCCGCCGGTGGCGACCCCCCTGACCGTCGGCTCCGACGGCCAGGAGGGTGTGGACATCACGCTCGCCCACGGGGACTGACGTCAGCGGGCGGGGCCGCCGGCGTGGGCCGGGCGCCACATCGGCCACAGCGGCGGCCCGCCGTCACCGGTACGCAGTTCCTCGCGCACGGTGAACCCGAAGTGCTCGTAGAACGGGAGGTTGTCCGGCTTCGAGGACTCCAGGCAGACCGGCAGCCCCGCCGCGTCGGCCTGCGCCAGGCCCGAGCGCAGCAGCGCCGCCCCGTGGCCCTGCCCGCGGACGTCCGGGTCGGCGCCGATCACCGCGAGGTACCAGTGCGGTTCCTGCGGTGTGTGCGCGGCGACCCGCTCCACGGTGTCGCGCAGCAACTCCGCCCGGTCGCCGAGGATTTCCTGCAGCGCCTGCACCGTCTCCGCGTCCGGCACGGCCTTCTCCGCGGCCTCCGGCGGCACCCAGAAGGCCGCCGCCGAGTCGGTGACCTCACACCTGCCGTGCGGCCCGTACTGCCGCCGGAAGAGCGTGGTGAAGTACCGCTCCAACTGCTCACCGCGCGAGGCGGCCTCGGGAAGCAACCAGCACATCAACGGGTCGTCGTCGAAGGCCCGGGCCAGCGACCGGCCGACCGCCGGCGCGTCGTCCGCCGTCGCGGCCCTCGGGGTACACATGTTCGGCATGGGGCACATTCTGCCCGGAGGTGATCAAGCGGGAGCACCCGCCCCCGCGGGTTCCTCCCTGAAGTCCATCTCCGGGGGCGGAACGCGGAACAGCCGCGTGAGATAAGCGAGATAGAGGACGCCGAGGGCCAGCCAGATCAGGCCGAGGGTGAGGGCCTTGCCGTCGAGGCGGCTGAGGAGCCAGAGGTCGACCGCGGCGCCGATGCCGGGGAAGGCCAGGTAGGTGACCGGGTTGAGCCGGTTTCCGGAGTGCCGTTCGCGCAGATACGTCGCGATGACACTGACGTTGACGAGCGTGAAGGCCGTGAACGCACCGAAGTTGATGAAGGACGTGGACGTCGTCACGCTCAGCCGCAGGGCGACCAGGCCGATCAGGCCGGTGAGGGCGATGTTGAGCGCGGGCGTGCGGAGCCGGGGGTGCAGATAGCCGAAGAGGCGGCGCGGCAGGACGCCGTCCCGCCCCATGGCGTACAGCAGTCGGGAGGCGCTGGCCTGGGCGGCGATGCCGGAGGCGAACTGCGCGACGACCAGCCCGGCGAGGAAGAAGGAGGCGAACAGGTCGCCCGCGATGGTCTGGGCGATCTCGAAGGCCGCCGAGTCGGGGTCGTCGAACGCCGCGCCGGGGTGGACGAGCTGGGTGGTGTAGGCGAGGGCGACGAAGATGCCGCCGCCGATGAGGGCGGTGAGGAGGATGGCGCGCGGAATGGTGCGCTTCGGGTCGACGGCCTCCTCGGTGAGGGTGGTGACGGCGTCGAACCCGAGGAAGGAGTACGCGGCGACGGCCGCACCCGCGGAGACGCTGGTCACGGTGGTCGCGTCATTCACGAACGGCGTGCTGCTGAAGATCGCCCCAGTACCGCCCTGATGGAAGACGTGCAGCAGGGAGAGGACGGCGAAGAAGCCGATCACCAGCACCTGGAAGGCCATGAGCAGGTCGTTGGCGCGCTCGGCGGTGCGGATGCCGCAGATGTTCAGCGTGGTGGTGACGGCGATGAAGGCGACGATCCACACCCAGGAGGGGACGCCGGGGAACTCGGCCTTGAGGTAGGCGGCGCCGATCAGCCAGATGACCATGGGCAGGAAGAAGTAGTCCAGCAGGGTCGCCCAGCCGACGAGGAATCCGGCCCGTGAGTCGATGGCGCGCCGTACGTACGTATAGGCGGAGCCGGCGACGGGGTGGCGGGCCGCCATCTTGCCGTAGCTGTGCGCGGTGAAGATCATCGCGACCATGGCGAGCAGATACGCGGTGGGCACGGCGCCGTGCGTCTCACCGGCGACGACGCCGAAGGTGCCGAGCACGATCAGCGGGGCCATATAGGCGAGGCCGAAGGCGACGACGCCTCTCAGGGTCAGGGTCCGGCGGAGCGCGGGGGCGGGCTCGGTCACGGTGGTGCTCCAGGGGTGGTGCGGGTGCGGGGAGGGGGCTCGGGGGGCTTGTTAAATGCATCGGATCAGGGGCGGCCGCGGTCCGGGCCGGGACGCCAGGTGCGCGGGTCGATCCGGCCCTCGTACAGCGGCAGTTCGATGGCGGCGTCCCGCTCCCCGAACTGGTCCCACATGCGGCTGAGACCGGCCGTCCCGTGGGTGCGGACCCGCTCGACGTCGTCGAGGTCGAGCACGTCGGTGAGGACGGTGGGGGCGGAGTCCGCCGCTTCGGTACGGACCCGGCCCTCGGGGTCGACGATCAGGCTGCGACCGGTGCCGTCCGGGCCCGCGGTGTTCACGCTGAGCACGTACACCTGGTTCACGATGGCGTTGGCGCGCGCGAGCACCAGCTCCTGCGCCCGGTCGGCGGTGGTCGTCATGACGGGGTTCACGATCACCTCGGCGCCCATCCAGGCCAGCTGCCGCGCGACCTCCGGGAACCAGGCGTCGTAACAGATCGCGAAGCCGACCCGGCCGGCGTCACCGAGGTCCGCGACGACGAAGCGGTCCCCGGCCGCGTACGGCTCGTACGGCCGCCAGGGGAAGACCTTGCGGTACGAGGCGGCCAGTCGGCCCTCGGGGGAGAAGGCCAGGGCGGTGTTGAACAGTTCGCCGCCGGGCCCCCGCTCGCACACGGTGCCGGGCAGCAGCCAGATGCCGAGGTCCCCGGCGAGCTCGGCGAGGGCCTTGGTGCGCGGGCCGTCCAGCGGCTCGGCTGCTTCCTGCAGCCTGGCCTCGCTCTCCTCCCGGTTGCCCGTCACACCGCACAGGTGCAGCTCCGGATACGCGACCAGCCGCGTCTGCGGGAACTTGTCCAGCAGCGCGTGGACGTCGTCGGCGAACCCGGACAGGGGGGCTTCGGCGGGGCGGGCCGGTGCCTGGGCGAGTGCGACGGGCAGCGGGCGGGACATGGACGTCACCTGCTTCGAGGGGGAACGGGAGGGTGGGTAGCGGATGCCCGAGAAAAATAGAGCACATTGATCAGTTAAACAAGAGTGTTCAAGATGAGCAGTTTTTTGGTTACGGTGGCCGCGTGGCCGACTCCCGCTCCCGCCCCTCGTCCTCCCCGCACGCCCTGACCGCGCCGCCGCTGGCGGGCATCCGCCGGCTGTCGGCGCTGGACGCGGTGCGGGCCCGTATCGCGCTCGCCGTCGACCTCGGGCTCCTGAAGCCCGGCGAGCGGCTGCCGGGCAGCGACCGGATCGCCGCGGCGCTCGACACCTCCGAGATCACGGTCCGCCGCGCCCTCGTGGCGCTGTGCCGGGACGGCGTGCTGGAGCGTAAGCGGGGGCGCACCGGCGGCACCCTCGTGGCGGAGCACCCGCCCCGTGGCGCGGTCGGCGCCGTGGAGTCCTACCGGGCCGCGGCGCCCGACGTGCATGCCCTGATCGACCACCGCCTCGTCCTCGAATGCGGCATCGCCCACCTCGCCGCCTCACGCGGCCTGGACGAGGCGGCGGGCCGTGAGCTGTCGCGCCTGGTCGAGGAGATGGACGGGGCGGCTAGCTGGGCCGAATTCCACCGGTCGGACGAGGAGTTCCACCTCGCCGTCGCGGCCGCCACCGGTCTGCCGTCGGTCGTCGAGCCGTACGGGCTGGCGCTGAAGGAGCTGTACCGCTACTACCTGCCGTACCCGCTGGACCACCTGCGCGAGTCCAACGGCGAACACCGCCTCCTCGTCGAGGCGCTGCGCCGGGGTGATTCCGCCGCGGCCGCGGAGGTCGCCGGGCGTCATGTGTGCACCCTGCACGAGACCATGTTCATGCACTTGTTGAACGATTCCTGACGGGCTACGTTGCCGCAGGCAACCATTCGTCCTGTCAGAGGCGAGGGATCGTGACAGCAGTCGTGCAGGGCATCTGTGCCCCCGGGTTCGAGAACGTCCGCGAGGAGTTCGCGCGCAACTTCGCCGAGCGCGGCGAGGTCGGCGCCGCGCTCGCGGTGACCGTCGACGGAGAGTTCGTCGTGGACCTGTGGGGCGGGCACGCCGACGCCGACCGGAGCCGCCCGTGGGAGCGGGACACACTGGTCAACGTCTACTCCACCAGCAAGGGAATGACCGCGCTCTGCGCCCATCTGCTGGCGGACCGCGGTGAATTGGACCTCGACGCACCCGTCTCCCATTACTGGCCGGAGTTCGCCCAGGAGGGCAAGGGCGACATACCGGTGCGCTGGCTGCTCTCCCACCGCGCGGGCGTTCTCGCGCCGCGCGAGCCCCTGACCCCGGCGGACGTGTACGACTGGGAGAAGACCTGCGCGGTACTGGCCGCCACCGCACCGTGGTGGCAGCCCGGCACCGCCCAGGGCTACCACGCGGTCAGCTTCGGGTTCCTGATCGGCGAGCTCGTCCGCCGTATCACCGGCACCTCGCTCGGCACCTTCCTGCGCACCGAGATCACCGAACCGCTCGGCGCCGACCTGTACATAGGCACCCCCGAAGCCGAGCACCCCCGCTGCGCGCAGCTGATCGGGCCCGAGGGAGGCGGCACGCTGCGTGCGTTGTTCCCCGGGATGCCCGAGGGGCCGATCCGGTCGCTGGACGCGCACCCGCTGGCGGGCCTGTGGATTGCCATGGGCCACCTGCCCATAGGGAACGTGAACAGCGCGCAGTGCCGCAGCGCCGAGATACCCGCGGCCAACGGCAATGCCACCGCGCGCGGCCTGGCCACGGTCTACCGCGCCCTCGCCAACGGCGAGTTGGTCGGTGCGGACACCCTGGCGGCGATGCGCGCACGGCAGAGCCGGGGCGACGAACCCGACCTCGTGCTCAGCGCCGCGGCCCCGGAGCGGCTGCCGTTCGCCTGGGCGGCCGGGTACATGCTCAACGGCTTCGGTTACTTCGGACCCAACCCCGGCACCTTCGGCCACGGCGGCGCGGGCGGCTCCCTGGCCTTCGCCGACCCGGAGAACCGGCTGTCCTACGCGTACACGATGAACAAGTTCGGCGGCAGCACGACCGGCGGCGACCTCCGCAACCTCAAGCTGGTCGACGCCGTGTACGCGGCTCCGGGGCTCGGCAAGCGCGGGGAGTAGCCCCTACTGCGGGCGGGCGGCCACCAGGAGATCGACGTCGTACGTCTCCTCCACCGTCTCGCCGGGGAAGAGCTCGCGCAGGCGGGCGCGCTCCTCGGCGAGGAAGGCCCGCGTGGCGGCCTCGCCGAGGACGAGGAACGCCGAGTGGCTGCTGATGTTGGCGAGATGCATGTCGAGGGGGACGGTGCGGCTCCAGCGCAGCAGACGGCGCGCCGTGCGGAGCTCCGCGAGGCCCGCGAGCCGGGCGGCGCGGCGGTCGTCGGGGCACGCCCCGGCAGGTGGCCGCACTCCGCAGTGGCGTGCGATGCGGTCCTCCTGCGCGACGATCCACGGTACGTCGGCGGCGTGCCGGTTCCACCAGACCGCGAGCGCGCCGCCCGGCCGCAGCACGCGCAGCGCCTCGGGGACGGAGCGGCCGGTGTCGGTCCAGTGCCAGGACTGTGCGTACGTGATCAGGTCGCAGGAGGCGTCGGCGAGCGGCAGGGCGTTGCCGTCGCCCCGGACGATCGGCACGTCGGGGAGGGCTTCGCGGAACTGGGCCGCCATGCCGGCACCGGGCTCGACGGCGAGCACATCGGCGCCGCGCTCGCGCAGCAGCACGGTGGCGATCCCGGTACCCGCGCCGACGTCGGCGACCCGGGCGCCCGCGAGGGGCCGCCCCGCCAACTCCTCGACGGCGTCCAGGAGCGCGGGCGGATAGGAGGGGCGGTTCACGGCGTACTGGGCGGCGGCGGTGTTGAACGAGTGGGCGCGCGACAGGGCGGTCATTCGGCCATCCTCGCTTCCCGTGGCGCCTCTGGGGGCGGGCTCTCGGGCATTGGTGGCAGCGAGGGGTGGGAAGGAGGGCCTCCGGGTTACTCTGCCGGGAAGGAGCGGACCGAAGACGGGGGAGTGGGGGAGGGCGTCCCCATGCCGTCGCACCGGCGCACGTGCAGCCTGTTGGACGCGGTGCTGAGCGTCGGCGGCGAGCTCGGCGTCGATCAGGTGCTGCGGCACATCGTCGAGACGGCCGTGGTGCTGGCCGACGCGGAGTACGGCGCCCTCGGCGTGATCGGCGACGAGCAGCGGCTGTCGCGGTTCCTGCCCGTCGGGCTGTCCGAGGAACTGGCCGCGCGGATCGGCCCGTTGCCCGCCGGGCACGGCGTCCTCGGGGAGCTGATCCGCCATCCGCGGCCGCTGCGGCTGACCGATCTGACGGACCATCCGGGCAGCGGTGGGTTCCCCGCCCACCACCCGCCGATGCGCACGTTCCTGGGCGTGCCGGTGCGGGTGCGGGAAGAGGTGTTCGGCAATCTGTACCTCACCGAGAAGCGCGGCGGCGCCCGCTTCGACGCCGACGACGAGGCAATGCTCTCGATGCTGGCGGCCGCCGCCGGTGTGGCCATCGACAACGCACGGCTGTACCACGAGAGCCGGCGGCGGGAGCAGTGGCTGGAGGCGCTCGGCGAGATCACCCGGTCGCTGCTGTCGGGCGCGGCGACCCACGAAGTGCTCGGGCTGATCGCCCGGCGCAGCGGCGATCTGGCCGTCGCGGATTCGGTCGTGGTGTTTCTTCCGGACGCGAGTACGGGTGATTTGACGGCTGTGGTGGCCGAGGGGATGGACGCGGAGAAGCTCGACGGGACCGTGGTGCCGGGCGACGGGTCCCTCGCGGGGCTGGCCGCCCGTACGGGCGCGCCGGCCGTCACCGCGGATCTGCGTACCGATCCCCGCTCGTCCGCGCTGCGGGAGCCGGGCCGGGCGGCGGGGCCCGCGGTCGCCGTGCCGCTGCTGCTGGACGCGGGGGCCGGCGGGGCGCTGTGGCTGAGCCGGGCCGTCGGGCGGCAGCACTTCTCCGACGGCGAGGTGGAGCTGATCTCCGGCTTCGCCGAACAGGCTGCGCTCGCCCTGGAGTTGGACCGCAGGCGCCGGGCCGCGGAGCAGGTGGACGCGCTGCGCGAGCGGGACCGGATCGCCCGGGACCTGCACGACCTGGCGATCCAGCGGCTGTTCGCGACGGGGATGACGCTGCAGAGCGCCGGGCGGCTGATCGAGCGGCCGGAGGCGGCGGCGCGCGTCGGACGCGCGGTGGACGACCTGGACGAGACGATCAAGATCATCCGGTCCACGATCTTCGGGCTGCGGACGGCCGCCGAGCCACGGGACGGCGCCGGGCTGCGCCGTCGGGTCCTGGACGTCGTGGAGTCGGCGGGAGCGGCGCTCGGCTTCGCGCCGTCGCTGCGAATGGAAGGCCCGGTGGACACCGACGTGCCCGCGACGACGGCCGGGCAGCTCCTGCCGGTACTGACGGAGGCGCTGAGCAACGCGGCCCGGCACGCGCACGCCCGGCGCGTGGACGTCGCCCTGACCGTGGCGGACGACGTGGTCCTCACGGTCACGGATGACGGGGTGGGTCTGGAGCGCGGCCCGGCGGCGGACGGCGGCTGCCCGCCGGGCGAGGGCGACGGCGGGCTGGCGAACATCCGGTGGCGCGCCGGGCAGCTCGGCGGCCGGTTGCAGTTGGAGGCGCCGCCCGGCGGCGGCACCCGCCTGATCTGGCGCGTCCCGCTGCCGAACGGCACCCGGCCGAACAGCGCCCGGCCGAACGGCACCCGGCCGGACGGCAGCGGGTGACGAGCCGGGGGTGGAGTGGTGGGGGGGGGGGGGGGGGCCCCCCCCCCCCCCCCCGGGGGGGGGGGGGGCCGGCCGGGGGGGGGCCGGGGGGCGGGGCCCGCCCCCCCCCCCCCCACCACCCCGGTGGGGGCTCACATCTCGTGTGCCGGGTTCCCGCCCCAGCGTGCGTGCGCGGGCACCTCCTCGCCCTTCATCAGGAACGAGTCGGGAGCGAGCGTCACCCCGTCGCCCAGCGTCACGCCGTAATGGACCAGCGTGCCGGTCCCCAGGGTGCAGCCGTTCCCGAGCGTGGTGTGATCGGACTTGAAGGTGCCGTCCTCCTGGGAGTGGCACTGGATGACGCTGCCCACGTTGAGCGTGCAGTCGTCGCCGATCGTGACGAGCGTCCGCTCCGGCATCCGGGCGCCGTCGTCGTAGAGCCGCCGGCCGAGTCGGACGCCCAGCAGCCGCCAGAACAGGCCCTTGAACGGCGTGCCGTTGAGCAGCCGCAGCTCGATCGCCTGGTGCTTCCAGAAGCGTTCGTGCTGCCAGAAGTGCGGGTGGTAGATCGAGCAGAGGCGCGGGACCAGCCGCCGGAACCGCTGACTGGCACGCTCCAGGAGCCCGGTGTACAGGACGCTGAACACCAGGGTCAGCAGGGTGGCCAGCGCGATCGCCGCCGCACCCCACGAGGAGTACAGCGTGACCGTGGCCCAGCCGACCGTGAGGACGCCGAAGGTGTAGATCCACCGCGCGAGCAGGAACGAGCCGAGGGTGACGAGATTGTGCTTGTTCTTGGCCCGCAGCCGGCGGCGGAACGCCTCGCCGTCCCGGAGGTGGTCGAAGGACGTGTCGCGCTCGACGGTCCGCGGGATCTCGAAGCTGGGCGAGCCCAGCAGCCCGACGCCCTCCCGGACGGGCCCGTCGATGGGGACCATCACCTTCGTGGCGAGCAGGCAGTTGTTCCCCGTCCGCCCCCGCGCGGGGTAAGTCACCTGATTCCCGAGGAAGTTGTGCGGACCGATCGTCACCCGGGTCAGCCGGAAGGCCGTACTGGAGTACTCCGCGTTCAGGAGCGACAGGCCGTCCGCGACCATGGTGCCGGTGCCGATGGAGCTCAGGCGCGGGCTCTCGTGCTTCACCTCCGTGCCGAAGTTCGACCCCGTCTGCTCGACCTCGCCCAGGTCGTACGAGAGGCCGCGCAGGTAGTGGACGATGTACGAGCTGTCCCCGAAGAGGCGCAGGAAGTGCTTGTTGTTGCTCAGCCGCGCGATCGCCCGGTGGACGGAGTAGTGGAACCCGTACAGCGGATAGACCCGGTCCGGCTTCACCAGGAGGTGCAGCAGGCGGGGCACGGTGCACACGAAGAGCAGGCCGACGATCAGCGAGCCGAAGAAGAGCACGAACGACACGATCAGCGCGTCACGGTAGAACACCCAGCTCGTGACGGACGGCGGCTGCGCGGACAGGAAAGCGGTGAGCTGCGGTGCCTCGGCGAGCAGCAGGTCCGCCCCGCCGATCACCAGCGGCACGTACACGAACAGCATGGTCAGCAGCTGCGTCACGCTGTAGGTCACCTTGCGCCGCAGGGGCAGGTCGGTGGCGCCGACCGTGCGGAAGTCCGTCGTGGTGCGCTGCGCGGGCGACCCGTGCCACCGCTCGCCGGCCGGCACCGACTGCCCGGCGTGCAGCGACGAGGCATGGCCGAGCTGGGCCCCGTCGCCGAGCGAGGTGTCGATGTCGAGCACCGTGGCCTCGCTGATGTACACGTCCTTGCCGAGGGTGACGGGGCCGGTCCGGATCCAGCCCGCCTCGGCCCGGTAGCAAGTGGCGTACGCGTCCTTGCGGATGACCGTGCCGTCGCCGACCGTGAGCAGATCGGTGCAGACGGGCAGGTGCTTGGAGAGCACCGTGACGTCGCGCCCGATCTTCGCGCCCAGCGCCCTCAGGTAGAGCACGTAGAGCGGTGAACCGGCGAACAGCACCAGCGGGTTCATCTGGATCAGCGTCCTGACCAGCCAGAACCGGAGGTACGCCAGACTCCAGATGGGTATCCGCTGCGCCTTCCACCGGCCGACGAGCAGCCACTTGGCCAGGATCGGCAGGACGCACAGGGCGGTGAAGACCGCGCCGCCGAACGCGACAGTGCGCAGGTACTTGTCGAGCAGACCCGGCCCGGCGGCGACCCAGTCGTAACCGCGGGCGATGACGACCGCGGTGAGGCAGGTGTAGCCGAGGAAGATCAGGAGCTGCAGCGCCCCGCACAGGACGTACTGCGCCGTGCCGGCCCTCGCCGGTACCACGGCCTCGGACGGTGGCACCGGCGCGGGCGCCGGTGACTCGGCGGGTCCCGGCGCGGGCCCGGCCGCGGGCTCGGCGAGCCCCGATGCCAGGCTGCGGATCGTCGGGTACCGGTAGATGTCCTTCATCGACACCGACGGCAGGTCTTCGCGCTTCCGGACCCGGGCGCAGAACTGGGCCATCAGCAGCGAGTCGGCGTTGAGGTCGTCGAAGAAGTGGCTGTCGAGCGGTACATGTTCGACGCGTACGACGCCGGCCAGCACCTCGGCGAGTTGGCTCTCGGTGCCGGCCGCCGGTGCGGCGTACGCGCGTGGGACGGTTGCGGGTACGTCCAGGTCGGCTGTCGAGACCTGGACATTCTTTCCCACCACTTGGACTCCTTGAGAGTGACGATCGAGCCGGCGGGCGAAAGGCCGAGAGTGGCGCCTGCCGCCCGCCGGCGGGGTGGGGGGCTGGTCCGATGCCGGGGGAAGTGGACTGAGGGATGGTCCGAACGGGGCGGCCGCCGGGGTGGGGCGGCCGCCCGGTACACGGCTCAACAGTCTTCGGAGCGGACGGGCCGGAACCGATCCCCCAGGTTTCCGGAGCCGCCCCGCCGAACGGCCGGTGCCGCCCCGCCGACCGGCTATTCGCATCCCGCCGACCGGCCGGAGTACCCCCGCCGCATGGCGGGAACCGGCCCTGGGCACCCGGAAGCAAGCAGTCAGCGTGGTACACATCGGGCGAATGGCCCGAGGGTGAGCGGAGCACGCGTGATCCGGGTACTGGTGGTGGACGATGAGGCCCTGATCCGTACGGGCTTCCAGCACATCCTGGGTGCGGCGGACGACATCGAGGTCGTGGCGGCGGTCCCCGGGGGCCAGGCGGTGCGGACCGTACGGGAGTTACGGCCGGACGTCGTGCTGCTCGACATCCGGATGCCGGACGTGGACGGGCTCACCGTCCTGGCCGAACTGCGCCGGTTGCGGCAGCCGCCGGTGGTGGCCATGCTCACCACCTTCGACACCGACGAATACGTGGCGACGGCGCTGCGCTCCGGAGCCGACGGCTTCCTGCTGAAGGACACCGACCCCGAACAACTCCCGCACCTCATCCGCACGCTGGCCGCCGGCGGCGTCGTCCTGTCCGCCACGGTCACCCGCACGGTCGTCAACGGCTATCTGGACAGCGGCCCCGACGCGCCCGCCGTGCGCGACGTGGCCCGGCTGACCGACCGCGAGCGCGCCGTACTCCTCCTCATCGCCGAAGGGCTGTCCAATGTCGACATCGGTACCCAGATGCACCTGAGCACCGGCACGGTCAAGGACCACGTCAGCGCCATCCTCACCAAGCTGGGGGTGAGCAGCCGCGTCCAGGCGGCGCTGCTGGCCGAACGTGCCGGACTGTTACGGCCGTTACGCGGCGGGGAGGGCGGATGACGAACAGACGGCCGCCGACCTGGTTACTGGACGTCGCCCTCATCGTTGCCGTCCTGCTCGACGCCTGGGCCCACTACGAACCGGACGACCCGTGGGGCACGGCCTGCTCGGTGCTCGGCGCCTTCTCGCTGGCGCTCCGCCGCCACCTGCCGCTCACCACCTTCGTCCTCACCCTCCCGGCGCTTGTCATCGCCGACGCCAAGTACGCCTCGCTGGCCGCGCTGTACACCCTCGCCTCGCTCACCCACCGCCGCGTGGTCCTGGCCCTCTGCGCCCTGACGGTCGTGGCCGGCCACGTCGTGCCCTGGCCGTACCCGGAGTACGACGACTACCAGGACACCTCGACCCTGATCCACCTCGGGTACAAGCTGGCGATGGCAGCCGCGCCCGTCTTCCTCGGCCAGCTCGTCCAGGCCCGCCGGGACCTGTCGCTGCGGCTCGCCGAGATCTCCGAGGCCCGCGACCACGAGCGGCTGCTGCTCTCCCAGACCGTACTGGCCAAGGAACGCGCCCAGCTCGCCCGCGAGATGCACGACGTGGTCTCCCACCAGGTCAGCCTGATCGCCGTACGCGCCGGAGCACTCCAGGTCGGCACCCGCGACCCCGCCGTGAAGGAGGCGGCCGCCACGATCCGGCGGCTCAGCGTGCAGACCCTGGACGAACTGCGGCACATGGTCAGCGTGTTACGTGCCTCCGGCAGCCGGCCGACCGAGCTGACCCCCCAGCCCTCCCTCGCCGACCTGCAGCGCCTGGTCGACTGCAGCGGCATCGAAGCCGAGCTGAAGACCGACCTGCCCGACGGGCTTCCGCCGACCGTCCAGCGCGCCGTCTACCGCACCGTCCAGGAAGCCCTGACCAACGTACGCAAGCACGCCCCGGGCGCCACCGCGACGGTCCGCATCCACCACGAGGGCGGCACCCTGCACGCCACCGTCACCAACACCGCGCCCACCCGCCCGGCCCTGCCCCTGCCCAGCGCCTCCCACGGCCTGGTCGGCCTCCGCCAGCGCGCCGAACTCCTCGGCGGCACGGTCACCGCGGGCCCCACGGCGGACGGCGGCTTCCGGCTGCATCTGACGCTGCCGGTGGGGCCCTAGGTCCGTCGCGGCCGGGCGCGTCAGCGCAGCATGGCGCGGGCGCGGGCGACCAGGGCGCGGGCGGCGGGGCTCGTCGGACCGGCCGCCCGCCAGGCGAGGACCAGGCGGCCGCGCAGGACGGGCGGGTCGATGTGGATGGTGCGCAGCTGCCCGGAACGCGCCTCGGCGAAGGCGCCCGGCAGGATCGCGGCCCCCAGGCCACGCGCGGCGAGCTGGGCGAGGACCTCCGGACTGCTGGCCTCGAAGGCGATCTCCGGAGTGAACCCCGCAGCCGCACACGCCTCGTCGAGCCGGGTGCGCAGCCCCGTCCCGCGCGGCAGGCTGATCAGCGGGCGGCCGCGCAGGGTGTCGAGCGAGATGACCGGGTGCACGGCCAGTTCGTGGCCCGGAGCGACCGCGGCCACGATGGGCTGATCGTCCACCACCTGGATGTCGATACCGGCGGGGGTCTCGCTGCCCACGCTGACGATCGCCGCGTCCAGCCGCCCCGTCCGCAGGCCGTCGATGAGCTGATCGGAGTTGGCCTCGGAGAGGGTGATCTCGACCGCCGGGTGGGCCTCGTGGAACTCCGCCAGCAGGTCGGGCAGGGCGACGTGGTGCGAGGTCACCGTCCCGACGGCGACCTGTCCGCGCAGCAGCCCGGTCAGCTCGTCGACGGCATATCGGACGCCGTCGACCGCGGCGAGCGCCGCGCGCGCGTACGGGAGGACGGCCTCGCCCACCTCGGTCGGCCGCACCGAGCGGCCCGAGCGGTCCAGCAGCTCCTGGCCGAGCTCCCGCTCCAGCCGGCGGACCTGCGCGCTGACCCCGGGCTGGGCCACGTGCAGCCGCTCCGCGGCGCGGGTGAAGTTCCGCTCCTCGGCCACGGCGACGAAGTACTGCAACTGGTGAAGCTCCATGGGCGGTCATTGTAGGCGAGGCAGAAGCACTGCTTCTTACATCCAGAACAACCATCTCTTGGACTTCTGATCGCGGCCGCTCCAGAGTGAAAGCAGGAAGCAGCAAGGAGCAGGGACGAGAAGGGAATCCGCCATGACCGAGACCACCCGCGAACGCGCCGCCACCCCCGAGGACCTCGCCCGGCTGTTCGTCGCGCGGGCCAACGCCCGTGACGCCGAGGGGCTGGCCGAGCTGTACGCGCCCGACGCCGTGCTCGCCTACCCGCCGGGGTCCGTGACGGTCGGCCGCGACGCGATCCGCGCTGTGTGCGAGCGGATGGTGGCGCACGCATCCCTGCCGTTCGTGGAAGAGGAGCCGCTGCCGACGGTCCAGTACGGTGACCTCGCCCTGACCTCCACCCGGCCCGCCGACGGCACGGGCGGCCGGGTGCAGGTCGCGCGCCGGCAGCCGGACGGGAGCTGGCTGCGCATCATGGACCGCCCCGAGACCCCCGCGACGCCCGGGACGGCGGCCGGACGATGACCGTACTGATCGCCGGCGCGGGCATCGGCGGGCTGACCGCCGCGCTGAGCCTGCACGCCGCGGGCATCGACGCGGTCGTGGTGGAGAGCGCCCGCCGGATCAGCCCGCTCGGCGTCGGGATCAACCTGCTGCCGCACGCCGTGCGCGAACTGACCGAACTCGGCCTCGGCGAAGAGCTCGCCGCCCTCGGCGTGGCCACCACCGAGAACGTCTACTACGACCGGTCCGGCCGACGGCTCTTCACCGAGCCGCGCGGCCGGGCGCAGGGCTACCACTGGCCGCAGTACTCCCTCCACCGCGGCGAACTCCAGCTCATGCTCCTCACGGCGGTGCGCGCCCGGCTGGGCCCGGACGCGGTCCGTACCGGGACGCGGCTGGTGGACTTCGAGGAGCGGCCGGGCGCGGTTCGGGCCCGGCTGCTCGACCGGGCGACCGGAGCGGCGACGACGTACGACGCAGCGGCGCTCGTGGGCGCCGACGGCCTGCACTCGGCCGTCCGTGCCCGGCTGCATCCGGCGGGCGGCCCGCTGCAGTGGTCGGGCATCCGCATGTGGCGGGGCGTCACCGCGGCCGAACCGTTCCTCACCGGGGCCTCGGCGGTGCTCGTGACGGGCGGGGACGCGGAGCTGATCGCGTACCCGATCGGCCGCGGCCGCATCAACTGGGTCTGCCAGGTCAGGGTGGCCGAGCCGCAGCCGCTCGCCGAGGAGGCGGCCTGGAACAGCGCGGGCCGGCTCGCCGACGTGCTGCCGCACTACGCGGACTGGACGCTGGGCGTGCTCGACGTGCCCGCGCTGCTGGCGGGCGGCGAACCGCTCCTGCAGTACCCCATGGTCGACCGCGACCCGCTGCCCTCCTGGGGCCGCGGCCGGGTCACCCTGCTCGGCGACGCCGCCCACCCGATGTACCCCGTAGGCGCCAACGGTGCGTCCCAGGCGGTCGTCGACGCCCGCGTCCTCGCCCACGAACTCGCGCGAGCCGCCGAAGTACCGGACGGCCTGGCCCACTACGAGGACGCACGCCGCGACGCGACCACGGCCGTCGTCCGGGCCAACCGGGAGATGCACCGGGCCGGCGGCCGGACCCCGCAGGACCTGGCCCGCATCACCGACACCTACCGGCACGCCACGGGCAGCGACGTGCACGCACTCAACTCCCGGGCGTCGCTGACGCTTCGGTGAGGGGGAGGGGGCGGGCGTTAGGGTCGGCGGCATGGGAGAAGCCGTGCTGACCGATCAGGAGTTCCTGGACCATGTCGCCGACCGGCTCGCGGGGCTGTCCGCCGTGCGCGCCGTCACCCTCGGCGGCTCGCGGGCCCAGGGCACCCACACCGCCGACAGCGACTGGGACTTCGCCCTGTACTACCGCGGTGCCTTCGACCCGGCGGAGCTGCGCGCCGTCGGCTGGGAGGGCGAGGTCTCCGGGCTCGGCGAATGGGGCGGCGGCGTCTTCAACGGCGGCGCCTGGCTGGTCATCGACGGCCGGCACGTCGACGTCCACTACCGCGACCTCGACGTCGTCGAGCACGAACTCGCCGAGGCCGGGCAGGGCCGCTTCCACTGGGAGCCGCTGATGTTCCACCTCGCGGGCATCCCCAGCTACCTGGTGGTCGCGGAGCTGGCCGTCAACCAGGTCCTGCGCGGCGAACTGCCGCGCCCCGCCTACCCGGAACCGCTGCGCGCCGCGGCCCCACCGGTATGGCGCGGGCGCGCCGAGCTCACGCTCCGGTACGCCAAGGGCGCGTACGTGCCGCGCGGTCAGGCAACCGAGGTCGCGGGCGCGCTCGCCACCGCCGCGCTGCAGACCGCCCACGCGGTCCTCGCGGCGCGCGGCGAGTGGACCACCAACGAGAAGCGGCTGCTGGAGCGGGCGGGGCTGCGCGGCATCGACAACGTACTCGCCGGGCTGCGGCCGGATCCGCAGAGCCTCGCGGAGGCCATCACGGAGGCGGAGGCGCTGTTCACGGCGGCGTGAACGGTGTCAGGTGGTTGAGCAGGCGATCCACGAAGGCGCGTTGGGCTGTGATGAGCAGTTCCTCGGCCCGGTCCGGGGCGCACCACGCCACGCGGTCGATCTCGGGGAAGGCGCGGAGGGTGCCCGAGCTCTTGGGCCATTCCATCTCGAAGGTCCCCGGGACGATCGCGTCGGGATCGAGGTCGGCCTCGACGGCCCAGACGGTGACCGTCTTGCCGCCCGACTGACGGACCTCGCCCAGGGGGACGTACGCGCCTTCCGGCGGCGGCAGGCCCAACTCTTCCTCGAACTCCCGCCGGGCGGCCGCCAGCGGTTCCTCCGGCGGTACGTACTCGCCCTTCGGTACCGTCCACGCCCCGGCCTCGCGGCGGGCCCACAGCGGTCCGCCCATGTGCGCCAGCAGCAGCTCGGTGCCGCCGCTCGTACGGCGGTACAGCAGCAGCCCGGCGCTCCGTTTGCCCGTCATTCGTTATGACTCCGGCGTGTCGTGGGCCGCCAGGATGTCTGTCACCGTGTCGGCCTCCTCCGGCGATTTGTCCTCCCGGTAGCGCAGCACCCGGGCGAACCGCAGGGTGACGCCCGCAGGGTAGCGGGTGGAGGTCTGGAGGCCGTCGTAGGCGATCTCCACGACGAGCTCCGGGCGTACGGTCACGACATGGCCGCGCTGGTCCACGGTGAGTTCCTGAAGCCGTTCGGTCTGCCAGGCGAGGGTGGCGTCGGTCAGGCCCTTGAAGGTCTTGCCGAGCATGACGAACGAGCCGTCGGGCCCGCGGGCGCCGAGGTGGAGGTTGGAGAGCTTGCCGGCGCGCCGGCCGTGTCCCCACTCCGCCGCCAGCACTACGAGGTCGAGGGTGTGGACTGGTTTCACCTTTAGCCATGAGGCGCCGCGCCGTCCCGCGCTGTAGGGCGCATCCAGGGCCTTGACCACGACGCCCTCGTGGCCGCGGCGCAGCGTCGCGGCCCAGAAGTCCTCCACCGTCTCCAGCGCCGCCGGGTCGGCCGGGTCCTGGACGACGACCCGGCGGACCCGCATCGGCTCGGGCACGATCCGGGCCAGCTCCGCGTGGCGGTCGGCGAAGGGGAGGTCCATCAGGTCCCGGTCGTCCGCCGCCAGGATGTCGAAGAAGACCGGGGAGAGCGGCAGCGCGGCGTGCGCGGCGGCCACATCGACCCGGGAGCCGAAGCGCCCGGCGGTGCGCTGGAACGGCAGCGGGCGCCCGTCCGCGTCCAGCGCGATGACCTCGCCGTCGAGCACGAACCGGGTGACCGGCAGGGCACGCGCGGCCTCGACGACCTCGGGGAGCCGGTCGGTGACATCGTCCAGGGTGCGGGTGTGCACGCGCACGTCGTCGCCGTCGCGGTGCACCTGTACCCGGATGCCGTCGAGCTTCTCCTCCACGGCGCAGGCGCCCAGCTTGCCGACCGCCTCGGCCGGTGACTTAGCGCTGTGCGCGAGCATCGGGCCGACGGGGCGGCCCACGGTGAGCCGGAACCCGGCCAGCGCGGGCGGGCCGTCGGACAGCAGGGCCCTGGCCACCTCCTGCAGCCCGCCGAGCATCACGGCCCGACGCACGTCCGCCGGGGGTGCGTCCGTCGCCGCCGCCAGCCCCTCGACGGCGAGTGCGTCCAGCGCGCCCTGGCGCACCTCGCCGGTCAGCAGGCCGGTCAGGAAGCGCTGTTCCGGCTCGGTGGCGGTGGCCAGCAGCTGCTGCACCAGCCGGCGGCGTTCGGCCTGGGCGCCGGTGCCGGTGATCCGGGAGAGCGCGGTGAGACCCGAGTCGACGCCGCGTACGGTCAGTACGGCCTGCTCGGCCGGGGGAGCGGGGTCGCGCAGGGCGTTCCAGCCGATGCCGATCCGCCCCTGGGGCAGCCGTCCGGCCAGATAGGGGATGACCACCGGCACGTCCTCGGGCGCGGCCTCCCGGAACAGCCCGGCCAGCAGCGCGATCTTCCGGGAACGCGCGGAGGTCGCGGCGACTTCTTGGGACACGCGGGCAAGGTGGGCCAGCAGCATACGGCCATCGTGCCTCGCACGGCCCGGACACGCCTCCGGGCGGAGCCCGGCCGTTACGACCTGAACGCGCCAAAAGTTGGCGCGCCCTGCACCCTTTGTGACCTTTGGCCATTGCCATTCGTTGACATCGACTTGGTGAGTCTTTTACTTTCGACCGGTGCGGTAAAAGCGCACGTCAGCGCCGCATGACCAGCACCGCACTCCACCTCTCGGAGGTTCGTATGGAACAGCTCATCAAGAAGATGGCTCAGGACGACGTCTGGCAGGGCTGGGTCGCCGCCAACTCGGCGCAGAAGTCGGACAAGGACGGCTGTATCAGCGCGTCGCCGAAGTCCGGCTGCATCAGCGCGACGAAGACCGGCTGCATTTCCTGACCCGTCGCTGCCCGGTGTTTCCGGGCCGGCCGGCGGCGGCCGTCTCCGCCGCCGGCCGGCCCCGGCCCACGAGCCCTGTTGAGGTTTCCCTTGAAGGTTTCCCCGGACGGTCAGCCGACGGCCGAGGTCATCGCGCGCGTCAAGGACATTCCGATCTACCGTGACGCGCTGGCCCGCGGCCATTTCCCGGTACTGGAAAAGGCCGAGATCGCGCGCGGCTTCCCGGACAACTGGATGACGCCCGCGCTCGCGACGGCGCTCGAATCCGGCGAGGCGGAATTCGTGCTCTCCACGGGCACCAACCACGCCCGGATGCAGCTCATCCGTCCCCCGTACTTCCTCCTCCGCTCCTATTACCGGCTGTGGAGCGAGCACCCGGATCTGCGGGAAACCTGGGAAGCGGACTGCCGGCGCGTCTCCCTGACGACGGTGCTCGCGACGGAACACGTCGCCCGGGTGAATGCCAGGAAGCGCGGCGAGGAGCCGCCGCCCGAGCCGCGTGTGGAGGACCGCCGGCTCGACGCCCGCACCTCTTACCTCAATCTCCGCCTCGACCCCGCGCTCTGGGAGCGCGCCGACGTCGAGCGGATGCTCGCCGAAATCGAAGCGGCCCGGCAGACGCACCCACGCGGGTGGTACCACCTGGACTGTTCCGGCTACCACTTGGCGCATCTGCTGCAGAAAATCCACACCTGGGGTCTGTGGGACGCGTTCTCGCCACCGGCGAGCATCATCCACGCCTACGAATACACGCCGGTCAACGTGCGCCGGTATCTCCAGCAGCACTTCGCGTGCCCGATCATCGACCTGTTCGGCAGCACGGAGCTGGGTTACCTCTTCTACAGCGACCGCCGCGGCCGCTACCACCCCTTCCTCGACGAGATGGGCGTCGAACTCGCGCCGGTGGCCGAGGGCAGCGGGCTCTTCCACCTCATCGTCACCAGCCTGCGCAATCCGCACATGCCGCTCGTCCGCTACCGCTCCGGCGACTGCGCCCGCACGTCGGACGGCACCCCCGACCCGGCGAAAATCACCCAATTCTGCGGCCGGGAAAAGGAATTGCTGGATTCCCCCGCGGGCCCGGTGTCGCAAGGCGACCTGGACGCACTCGTCGGCTCCGTCTCGCCCCGCGTCTTCGTCCACCAGCTGCGGGTCCTCAGCCCCGCCGAGGCCGTGCTCGCGTACACCACGTTCGACGGCAAGCCGCTCGCATCCCCACAGGTGGCCGCCCTGGGGCACGGCGTACGCGAACTGACCGGCCGCCGCTGCGTACTCGACCACCGGGACCACATTCCCATCGGAAAGTCGGGGAAGTACGCCTGGCTCGCCCCGGACGGAAAGTGAGAAGGACCATGACCACGAAGACGTTCGTGACGGCGGACGACCTCACGGCGCTGCTCGGCCCCGCGCTGTACGCGGAACTGGTCGGGCACTTCGCGGCCGGCGCCGACGCGCCCCGCGAGTACACCGAACGCCAGGCGCTGGAATGCCTGCGGTACCTCTATCTGATCTCCAAGTACCCCGAAGAACTCAGCGGGTTGTTCCTGCCCGTCGAGCAGGAGATCGACGAATTCTGGCACTACCTCATCCTGCAGACGCGCGAATACCGGGCGCTGTGCGAAGAACGTCTGCCGGGGAAGTTCTTCATCGAACACCGCAGCATCGGGTACGAGGAGTACCAGCAGGAGCCGGGGCGCGAGCAGGCGATCGAAGAGGCGCTGCGCTGGATTCCGCTGTACTGCCGGGAATTCGGCCCCTTCGACGAGGGCGCGCTGCCGCACTGGACCATCGTCCGCTTCCTGCACGAGCGGCTGGACATGTCCTTGCAGGAGATCTCCGCGCTGGAACCGGCACGGGGCCCACAACTATGACGGACATGACCGAACGGACCGGGACCGCCCCGGCGCACGGGCCGCCGGTAGTCACCGCGTTGCCCGTGGCCACCGCGCAACGCCGCATACTGACCGTCCTGGTGCTCTCCCAGATCCTCAGCGGCGCGGGCCTGGCCGCCGGCATCACCGTCGGCGCGCTGCTCGCCGAGGAAATGCTCGGCTCGACGGGGACGGCCGGCCTGCCCAGCGCCCTGTTCACCGGCGGGTCGGCGCTCGGTGCCGTGGCCGTCGGCCGGCTGTGCCAGCGCTGGGGCCGGCGCCCCGGCCTCGCGCTGGGCTACGGCGTGGGCGCGCTCGGCAGCCTCGGTGTCGTCGCGGCCGCCGCCACCGCCGATGCCGTACTGCTCTTCGTCTCGCTCACGGTCTACGGCGCGGGCACGGCCACCAATCTGATGGCCCGTTACGCCGGGGCCGACCTGGCGGCGCCCGAGCGGCGCGGCCGGGCGGTGAGCACCGTACTGATGGCCACCACACTCGGCGCGGTGGCCGGGCCGCTGCTGGTGACCGCCACCGGCGAGATCGCGCACGGCTGGGGCATCCCGCGCCTGGCGGGCCCGTTCGCCCTGGCCACCGTCGCCTTCGCGGCGGCCGCGGTCCTCCTCGGCACGCTGCTGCGCCCCGACCCGCTGCGGCTGGCCCGCACCCTGGCCGACACGGCCGTCCAGGCCGACGCGGACCCGGCGCCGAGCACGCCCGTCCGCCCGGACCGGCGCCGCCTCCTCGCCGGTACCTCCGTCATGGTGACCGGCCAGCTCGCGATGATCGCGATCATGACCATGACGCCGGTCCACATGCGGGCGCACGGCCACAGCACCGGGGCCGCGGGACTGGTCATCGCCCTTCATGTCGCGGCGATGTTCCTGCCCTCCCCGCTGACGGGACTCCTCGTCGACCGGGCCGGGCGGCTGCCGGTCGCGGTCGCGTCCGGCGTGACGCTGTGCGCGGCAGGCATTGTGGCGGCCCTGGCGCCTGTCCACTCCGTACCGGCGCTCGCCACCGCACTCGTCCTGCTCGGCCTCGGCTGGAACTTCGGCCTGATCAGCGGCACCGCCCTGGTCACCGACGCACTGCCGGCGGCCACCCGCGCCCGTACGCAGGGCCTGCTGGACGTGGCCCTCGCCGTCGCGGGGGCCACCGGCGGACTGTCCTCCGGAATGGTCGTCGTCGCGGGCGGCTTCCCGCTGCTGGCCCTCGCCGGAGGAGCGCTGGCGCTGGCGGTCGTGCCCGTCCTGGCGCTGACCGTACGGCGGCCCCGGCCCGGCCCCGCCGCGCCCGAGGGGAGCCCGTGACATGCCCCGGACGCACCGCACACGCGCGCCCCCACCACCTCGTACGTCCCGAACCGCCTCCGCACGGCCGACGACCCATCGAGATCCGCTTTCGCCGCTCCCGCAGTGGCACCCTCAGCAACAGGAGACACCTCCTCGTGGAGACCTTCATCCAGCAGGCCCGGGGCCTCAACGCCCGCATCGCCGAACGTCCTGACGAAAGGGAGAGCTTCGGCCGCCTCGCCAACGGCCAGTCGCCGCTCGCCCTGTTCATCACCTGCTCCGACTCCAGGGTCGTACCGTCTCTGATCACCGGCGCACGGCCCGGTGAGCTCTTCGAACTGCGGACGGCCGGCAACGCCGTGCCCGCGTACCGCGAAGACATGTCCGCCTGCGGGGAGGCCGCGACCATCGAGTACGCGATGCGCGTACTGAAGGTCGCCGACATCATCGTGTGCGGCCACTCGCACTGCGGCGCGGTAGGTGCCCGGGCGCGCGCCGACGACCTGAACGATGTGCCCGCCGTACGGGACTGGCTCGCCGAGCAGTTCTCCGCCGAACTGCCGCAGGACGACACCCCGGCGGTGGCCGGCGCCGTCCAGCGCCATGTGCGCGAGCAGCTCGACCGGCTGCGCGGCTACCCCTGCGTCCGCGAGCGCATCGACGCCGGCGAACTGACGCTGCACGGCTGGTTCTACGAGGTGCACACCGGCCTCGTCATGGCGCACGATCAGGAGACCGACGCGTTCCTCCCGCTCTGACGCACCCGGGGCCCCGCCCGGTCTTTCGGCCGGGCGGGGCCCGCAGGGCAGGAAAGCGTATGTCAGGCGTGGGTGTGGTCGGCCGGTTCACGGCTGCCGCTCTTGGCCAGGCCCCGGCTGATCAGGTAGCCGATGCTGAGCAGGGTGACGTACAGCCATGCCTGGTCAGCGGGGAAGGGGTCCACGCCGGTGTCATTGCCCACCACGGCGGAGGCGATGAGCACGGCCACCACGGCGGCCACGTAGACGAAGAACTCGGTGGTCTTGAAGGACGGTTTGGTCTCGGTGTGCGTGGGTCGCGCGGCGGTACGAGTACTCCTCGGCATGCCGGATTCCGAGTACCCGGGGGACGAAGCGGCGGTCATGGTGCGCCTGCTTTCTCACGAGGGTCACCCGGCGGTCGCCGGGTGCGGCGCACGCGTACCCGGGCGGGAGACACGAGAACGCCGCGCGCCCGCCGCCCGCCGGCACCCGGAAGCTGTCGGCCAGTAGCCCACCCGCCAGAAGACGCCCTCTGTGAAGGGACAGGCCGACGTGAGCCGCCGCCGGGGCCAGAGAGACGCCTGCCCGCGCGTCTGACCCCACCTCACACTCCGACATTGGCCGGAACGGACCGGCCGTCAGCGGCACCTCATACCGAGTCGCCGGTGCCGTCGTTCGCGGTGAGGCGCAGGTCGCCGCGGAGCACCGAGGACGCTACGTCGGTGATGTCGCGGCCGGTCGCGAATGCCTCCGCGCGCAGCCGGGAGAGCGCGGCCGGGCAGGGGATGCCGAGCTGGACGGCGATCATGCCGGTGGCCTGGTGGACCTCCGCGCGATGCAGGTGCACCAGGCCGGCGGCCCCCGGCGGTGTGCACGCAGTGTCTTCGAGGGCCGGCGGCGGCAGCCGCATGCGCAGAAGGAAATCGGTCAGCGCGTCACAGAGCGTCAGCGCGTGCCCGATGCTCTCCCCGCTCATCATTCCCGGCCGGCGGCGATAGCCGGTCAGCGCACCCACCTTCATGGACCCCAGCCGTAGCGGAAAGGCGAAGACCGCCCGGACGCCCAGCTGTGTGACGGCCGGCAGGAAGCCCGCCCAGCGTGCCCCCGGCGCCGACGACACATCGGCCACCAGGCAGATCGCACCGGCGCGCGCGGCTTCCAGGCTGGGCCCCTCGCCCAGGGTGAACTGCAGGTCCTCCAGCCGCGCGCCGACCTCCTCGCTGAACCAGACCAGCTCCGGTTCCCCGACGAGCAGCGAAGCGGCCAGCCCGTCCAGGCCCAGCGCGGCCGCCGCCTCCCCGGCCCACTGCGCGGCGAAGTCCGCCTCGCGGCCCTGCGCCAGCACGTCGACCAAGCCCTTGACGGTGCTCTCCACCATGTCGCAGCGCCCCCTTCGAGCCGTACCGTGCCGCTCCCGAGCCGGCATCGAGCCACCGTGACCGGTGGGTCGATGCATCGGCCAAGCGACGTCGTCAGCGTCCACCCCGCGTCGGCCCGGGCACAAGCGCTCGGGTACGTGGTCTTGACGCCTCTCGCTCGCCCTGGGCTCCCCGGCGCCGAGGGAGGCCCGCGCCGAGGTTCACCCGTCCGGGTGCAGCGCGATCCTATTGTCACCGTGCGTCGGCCGGACAATTTCCGGCATGTATCCGCTCATGTGGGACACTCGTCTTGTATCACATGCCTGTAGTTCACAGCGTGGGGCCGACTGGCGGCCACCACCGGGGAATGTCCGTGGAGTATCCGTGGATGTCCGTGCGACAGGTGATCGGAGGAGCGATGTCCACGGGCACCGGTCGACTGGCCGTCACCGTTCTTACGAAGTGCGACGCCTGCGCCGTGCTGCGGGTGCGCGGCGAGCTCGACCATGCCTCGGAGGAGGGGTTTCTCTCCTCCACCGGTGTGATCCTCGCCGACGGGTACCGCTATCTCGTCCTGGACGTGGCCGCGCTCACGTTCTGTGACTCCCGCGGCTTGAACTGTCTGCTCGCCCTGCACTGGCTCCTGCGTCGCCGGGAGGGCGCCCTGCTGCTCGCGTGCGCCGGCCGTCGCCTCTCCGAGCTGCTGCGGCACACCGGAAGCGACAAGCTCTTCCCGCAGCACACCACCGTCAGTCAGGCCCTCGCCGCCCTCCCCGTCGAGCACCGCCCGACCTGGCCGCCGCTGCCCGCTGCATAGCCGCTCGACCCTCCCGGGCGTTGTGACATGGCTCACCCGTCCTGCCGAAAACACCTGCCGCCCGCGCCCCGTATCCCCCGTCGTTCGTGCGCACCAGCACGACACGACAGGACACGGCGAGACACGGACGGAGTACGGCAATGGGTGAGCAGACGGTCGAGACGACGGGTGAGCAGCGGAGCCGGCGGACGGGCGGTCGCCGGGGAGCCGCGCGGGCCGGGCTCGGCCTGGCGGTGAGCGTCGGCGCCGCGCTGCTGCTGGCGGCGTGCGGGGGCGGCGGGGAGGCGAAGGACGACGCGGCGAAGAAGGACTCCTCGGCCAAGCCCTCGGCGGCGGCGCCCGCCACCGAAGGGAAGCTGGCCACCCGGACGACCGAGCTGGGCAAGGTACTGACCGACGGTCGCGGCTACACGCTGTACACCTTCGACAAGGACACCGCGAAGTCCTCCGCCTGCACCGGGAAGTGTGCCGCGCTCTGGCCGCCGGTGACCGGGGCCCCGAAGGCCGACGGTCTTCCCAAGGACGCGGGCACGCTGAAGCGCCCGGACGGCGCCACCCAGGCCACGTACGACGGCCAGGCGCTGTACCGCTTCGCCAAGGACACCGCGCCGGGCAAGACCGCCGGTGACGGGGTCAAGGGAGTGTGGCACGCCGTGGTGATCGAGCCGTCCGCTGACGGTGCGTCATGACGGATGGCGCCGTACCGCCCGCAGAGCAACATCGCCCAGTGATCAGCCGGCGGAACGCCCTGCTCGGGCTCGTGGCGATCGGCGGCGCCGGCACGGTGAGCGTCGGCGGACTCGCCTACGCCGGCGGCCGGTTCCCCGCCGACCGGCTGACACCGGCCGACTTCGCCGACCGGTTCGAGGAGGTGTACGGGAAGCACACCGGATTCCGGCGCAACCATGCGAAGGGCGTGAGTGTCTCCGGGTACTTCACCGCCAACGGGGCGGGCGCCGAGGTGTCCAGGGCCAGTGTGTTCGCGTCCGGCCGCACCCCCGTGACCGGCCGGTTCTCGCTCTCGGGCGGGCTGCCGGACGCCCCCGACGCCACGCCCACCGTGCGCGGGCTCGCGCTGCTCTTCCACCTGCCGGACGGCGAGCAGTGGCGCACCGCGATGATCAACCTCCCGGTCTTCCTGGACCGCTCCCCGGAGGGCTTCTTCGCGCGGATGCTCGCGGCCAAACCACTGCCGGGAACGGGCAAGCCGGACCCGGAGAAGATGGCCGCCTTCCTCGCCCGGCACCCGGAAACCGCCAAGGCGATGGCCATCGTCAAGAAACACCCGCCCACGTCCGGCTTCGACGACAGCACCTACAACGGCCTCAACGCCTTCCGCTGCACCAATGACGCGGGCGACACCGTCCCCGTGCGCTGGACGCTGAAGCCCATGCAGCCGGTCCGGCCGGGCAGTACCACTGCGCCGCCCGGCCGCGACCACCTCTTCGACGCGCTCATTGCCAACATCTCGCAGGAACCGCTGCGTTGGCGGCTGTTGCTGACGGTCGGCAGGGCCGGTGACCCCACGGACGACGCCACCCGGCCGTGGCCCGCAGGCCGCCGCACGATCGACGCCGGGACGCTGACGATCGACTCCGTACAGACCGAGGCGGCCGGCAACGCCCGGGACATCAACTTCGATCCGCTCATCCTGCCGGACGGGATCTCGGCCTCGGACGACCCGCTGCTCAGCGCCCGTTCGGCGGTCTACTCCCAGTCGTTCACCCGAAGATCGGGCGAGCCCAAGACACCGAGCCCGGTCGACGTCGCGAAGGGGCAGTGATGAGCGGAACGGAGAAGTTCGGCGTTCTCGCCCGGCTGCTGCACTGGGGGATGGCGGTCATGGTCCTCGCCATGCTGTTCATCGGCGCCGCCATGGTGGCCTCCCCGACCGCCTACGACGCGCTGCAGGACATCCACCGGCCGCTCGGGATGCTGATCCTCGTCTTCACGGTGGTGCGGTTCGTGAACCGGCTCCGGCACCGGCCGCCGCAGCTCCCGCCGACCATGCACCGGTGGGAACGCGCGGCGGCGCAGGGCTCGGAGTACCTGCTCTACGCCCTGATGTTCGCGCTGCCGCTGATCGGCTGGGGCATGCTGTCGGCGGCCGGTTACCCCATCGTGCTGTACGGGCCGCTGCGCCTGCCGGGCCTGCTGCCGGCCGACCCGGCCCTGTACGCGGCGCTGCGGCAGGCCCACACCGTACTGGCCTATCTGCTCTTCGCGGCCTTCCTCGCGCACGCGGGTGCGGTGCTGTTCCACACCCTCGTGCTGCGCGACCGGCTGCTGCGCCGGATGGCGTTCGGGCGGGCTGCGGTCAGGCGAGAGTGACCTCGACCGGCAGCTTCTTGATGCCGTTGACGAAGTTGGAGCGGACCCGCGGAACCTCGCCGGTGACCCGGATGTCGGCGATCCGCGGGATCAGCTCCTCGAACATGATGCGCATCTCGGTGCGGGCGAGGAGGTTGCCCAGACACAGGTGCGGGCTGCCCTTGCCGAAGGTGACGTGGTCGTTGTTCTCGCGGGCCACGTCGAAGTCGTAGGGGTTGCCGAAGACCTGCTCGTCGCGGTTGCCGGAGGCGTACCACATGACGACCTTGTCGCCTTCCTTGATGCGCTTGCCGCCGAGCTCGACATCGCGGGTGGCGGTGCGGCGGAAGTGGTACACCGGCGAGGCCCAGCGCAGGAACTCCTCGACCGCCGTGGGGATGAGCGAGGGGTCCTTGCGCAGCCGGTCGAGCTGGTCGGGGTTGTTGATCAGCGCGAGCATGGCGTGGCTGATGGAGTGCCGGGTGGTCTCGTTGCCGGCGACGACGAGCAGCAGGAAGTAGTTGTCGAAGTCCTGCGCGGAGAGCGGGACTCCGTCGCGCGGGGTCTGATTGACCAGCCGGGAGATCAGGTCGGTGCCGTCGCCGCCGCGCCGCTGCCGGGCCAGCTCGCGCCCGTACGCGAAGACCTCCAGCGAGGCGGGGGAGCGGAACGGCAGGTCGCGGTACTGCTCGCTCTCCTCGCTCTCCAGCAGCACGTCCGCGTAGTCGGGGTCGGTGTGGCCGATGATGCGGTTGCCCCAGTCGATGAGCTGCTGGTTGTCCTCCGGCGGCACGTCCAGCAGCCGGGCGAGGACGTTGATGGGGAAGTCGGCGGAGACCTCCTCGACGAAGTCGAAGCTGCCCTTGGCGAGCGCGGCGTCCAGCGTCTTCGCGGTCAGGCCGCGCAGGAAGTCGGCGTACTGGTTGATGATGCTCGCGCCGAACTGGCGCTGCAGCAGGCTGCGCATCGCGCGGTGCCGGACGCCGTCCAGCTCCAGCATCGAGGCGCGCCTTTTGATCTGGTCCTCGTCCACCTCCTCGAGGTTGACGAACTTGGTGGAGGTGAAGGTCTCGGCGTCCCGGTCGACGCGGGCGATGTCCGCGTGCCGGGTGACGGACCAGAAGCCGGAGTTGGGCGCCTCCTCCGGCTGCCAGTGGACCGGGTCCTGGTGGCGCAGGGTGTGGAACATCCGCCACGGGGTGACGCCGTCGGTGAAGTTGTCCAGGTCGGCGAGGTTCACCTCGTCCAGCGGGAGCGGCTCGTGGACTTCGGGCAGGGGGCTGGTCATCGGTGGCTCCTTGCAGGCAGTGCATGCCTTGCGGGTACGGGTGGGCGCGCGGTCACAGGTGGTACGCGTACTCGGTGAACTCCCAGTCCGTGACGTACTGCTGGAAGCGGGCGACCTCATCGCGCTTGTAGGCGAGGAAGGCCGAGGCGAAACCCTTGCCGAGGACCGCGGTGAGTTCGGTGTCGGCCTCGAAGGCGTCGAGCGCCGCGGGCAGTGTCATCGGCAGGGTCGCGGCCTTGGTGGTGTCGTAGCCGTAGCCCTCCAGCGGCGCGGGCGGCTCCTGGCCGGCCCGCACGCCGAGCAGCGCGGCCGCGAGGGTGCCCGCGAGCAGGAGGTACGGGTTGGCGCTGGCGTCGGCGAGGCGCAGTTCGAAGCGGGCGCCGGCGCCGCGCTCGGGCGGAATGCGGATCATGGCGCTGCGGTTGTCCAGGCCCCAGTCGATCAGCCAGGGCGCGAGGGTGTCGGGCCCGAACCGCTTGTAGGAGTTGACCGTGGGGTTGAGCAGCGCGGTCAGTGCGGGGGCGTGGGCGAGGACGCCGGCGATCGCGTGGCGGGCGGTGGCGGAGAGCCCGTGCGGCGCGGCGGGGTCGTCGAAGGTGTTGTGGCCGTCGCCGTCCAGGCAGGAGACATGGGCGTGGAAGCCCGAACCGCCCTCGTCGTTGAAGGGCTTGGCCATGAAGGTGGCCAACCGGCCTTCGGTGCGGGCGAGTTCCTTGATGGCCGATTTGAAGCGGAAGGCCCGGTCGGCGGCGTCGAGCGCGGCGGAGTGGGTCAGGTTGATCTCGAACTGGCCCGGGCTGAATTCATGGTTGCCCATGCTGGCGCCGATGCCGAGGTCGCGCAGGTGGCGCAGGGTACGCAGCAGATGGCCGTCCGGGTCGCCGCGGCGGCCCGCGGTGTAGACATTGCCGGGGGCCTCGGCGTACCGCTTCCAGCCCGAGGGCGAGCCGGGGTCCGGGTCGCACAGGAAGTACTCCAGCTCGGGGCCGACCACCGGGGCCAGCCCCTCCTCGGTGCACTGGGCGAGCACATGGCGCAGCAGGTCGCGGGGGGATTCCGGGGCCGGTGAGCCGGTGGCGGGGTCGAGTACGTCGCCGAGGCACCAGGCGACGCCCGGCTCCCAGGGCAGCGGGGCCAGCGTGCTCAGGTCCGGGCGGACGGCGATGTCCGGCAGGCCGGCGTCCAGGCCGCCCGCGACCTCGACAACGTCGCCCTGCGGGCTGGTGTGGTACACCGCCCGGCAGAAGGCGAGGCCGTGGTCGCAGGCCGAGGGCAGGTGGTCCAGCAGCACGTCGCGGGCGCGGTCGGTGCCGATGAGATCGGGATAGGCGACGCGGATGACGTCGATGCCGTCGGCGGCCAGTCGGTCCATGTGCTGTCGGAGCCGGGCCTGCTGCTGGAGCTGCGGGGAATCGGGAGCGCTCACCAGTGTCTCCTCGGAGGGGCGGGAACGGTGGCGGGGAAGGACCGGGGCCGCGCTGAGTGAGGCCCTGCAAGTCATTTGACGCCAAACGGTAGGGAACGGCGGAGGGTCCCGCAAGAGGCGGGCGGCAAAAATTTATCCATGCGGATAGGTGTTGACCAGGAGTCGTGGTCTTCCTATGTTGTTTGACGCCAAACGACTTATGGGTTCCACCACCAGGAGGCCGGCCATGAAGGTCGTCGTCGACATGAACAAGTGCCAGGACCACGGCCAGTGCGTCTTCGCAGCCCCCGACGTCTTCCACCTCGACGCGGACGGGCACCTCGGCTACGTCAGCGACCCCGACGACACACTGCGCGAGGACGTCGAGGAAGCCGCCGACGTCTGCCCGCTGCAGGCCATCCGGATCGAGGACTGACCGATGGCCGCCCGCATCGTGGTGGCCGGCGCCGCCATGGCCGGCCTGCGCGCCGCCGAGCAGCTGCGCGCCGCCGGATTCACCGGCCCGATCACCCTGATCGGCGACGAGCCGCACATGCCGTACAACCGCCCGCCGCTCTCCAAAGAAGTCCTCGCGGGCAAAGCCCCCTTCGAGTCCCTCGCCTTCCGGCCCCGCGCGAGCGTCGCCGACGTGGAATGGCGCCTCGGTACGAGGGTGACCGCCGCCCGGCTCGCCGAGCGGACCGTGGACCTGGCGGACGGCGAACGGCTGGCCTTCGACGGCCTGGTGATCGCCACCGGTATGCGGCCCCGGCGGCTGCGCTGCCCCGGCCCCGCCGCCGGCCGGCACACCGTCCGCACCCTCGCCGACGCCCAGGGCCTGCGCGCCGCGCTGACCCGGCCCGGCGCCCGGGTCGTCGTGGTCGGCGCCGGCTTCATCGGCTGCGAGGTCGCCGCCACCGCCGTCGGCCTCGGCGCCACCGAGGTCACCGTCGTCGACCCCGAACCACTGCCGATGCTCCGCCCGCTCGGCGTACTGCCCGCCCGGCTGCTGCTCCGGCGCCACGAAGAGCGCGGCGTACGCTTCGCGCTCGGCACCGGCGTCACCGCCTTCGAGGGCGAGGACCATGTCACCGGCGTCGTCCTCGGCGACGGGAGGGTGCTCCCGGCCGATGTCGTGGTCGAGGCGGTCGGCTCGGCGGCCAACACCGAATGGCTCGACGGCAACGGCCTGGACCTCACCGACGGCGTACTCACCGACGCAGTGCTGCGGGCCGACGGCCTGCCGTACGTGGTCGCCGTCGGGGACGTCGCCCGCTTCCCCAACGCCCGCTACGACAACGTCCCGCGCCGCGTCGAGCACTGGTCGATCCCCGGCGACACCGCCAAACGCGCCGCGAAGACTCTCGCCGCCCACCTCGCCGGCGCCGAGCCCGACCCCACCCCCTTCGCGCCGCTCCCCACCTTCTGGAGCGACCAGCACGACTTCCGTCTGCAGTCCTTCGGCGCCCCGTCCCTCGGCCTTACCGACGTACGCGTCCTCTCCGGCGACCCGGACGGCGACGTGGTCGTGGGGTACCACGCCGACGGCCGGCTGGTCGGCGTCCTCGCCCTCGGCGGCCCGGCCGCCACCTCCGGCGCCGCCCGTCACCGCGCCGAACTGCTCCAGCAGCCGGCCCCCAGCACCCAGCACGCCTGAAGGAGACCGACCACCATGGCCAGCGTCCGCGGTTACTTCCAGCCCAAGACGGCGACCGGTTCCTCGTCGCTCATCCCCTCGCCCCCCTGGCACTACTCCGGCGACCTCCTCACCGTCGAGTACCGCACCGACCCCGCGCGCGTCCGCGAACTGCTGCCCGAACCGCTCGGACTCGCCGAGGAGGACCCCGGCGCCGTCGCCCTCATCTGGGCCGACTGGCAGTCCTGCGCCGCCTCGGGGGAAGAACTGCTCGACCCCGTACGCGCCCAGTACAAGGAAGCCTTCGCGGTCGTCCGCTGCTCCTACAAGGGTCGTACGTACTCCCGCTGCGTGTACATCTGGGTCGACAAGGACTTCGCGATCGCCCGCGGCCTGCACCAGGGCTACCCGAAGAAGCTCGGCTCCATCCACCAGACCCGTCCGCACCCCTACGGCCCGGCGCCGCGCATCGAAGCGGGCGCCCGCTTCGGCGCCACGCTCGCGGCCGCCGACCGGCGTCTCGCGCAGGCCGTTGTGACGCTGCGCGAGGAGTCGGAGAGCAATGGCTTCGTCAACGGCCACCCGATGGCCCACCACCGCTGGCTGCCGTCCATCGAGCCGGGCAAGGGCCTCGCCCTGGACGAGCTGATCGAGAGCGGCGCCGCGTCCTTCGAGGCGGGGCCCGCCTGGCGCGGCGACGCCGAACTGGAGCTGTTCGACGCGCCCACCGAGGAGCTGGCCCGGCTGGAGATCCGCGAGCCGATCGCCGCGTACTACCGCCAGGTCGGCGTCGTCTGGAACGGCGGCACCCTCCTGGAGTCCGGCACCTCCGCCGCCGAGTGACCGACACCTTCGTACCCCTGGGAGACCGGACATGACCGCACACCTCACCACCGTCGCCGGCGTCGCCGTCGACACCCGGCACTGGATCGGCGGCGCGCGCGTCGCCTCCGCCGCCACCTTCACCGATGTCTCGCCGGTCGACGGCGCGGCCCTGGGCGAGATCGCCCGCGGCACCGCCACGGAGGCCGAAGTGGCCGTCGCCGCGGCCAAGGAGGCGTTCCCCGGCTGGGCCGCCACCCCGCGCGCCGAACGCGCCCGCCTCCTCCATGCCATCGCCGACGGCGTCGAAAAGCGCATCGAAGAGCTCGCGATCGTCGAAACCACCGACAACGGCGCGCTGCTGCGCTCGCACCGCCGCGGCGTGATGCCGCGCGTCGCCCACAACTTCCGCTTCTTCGCCGACTGGCTGCTGAAGCTGGAACACGAGGACTTCGAGACAAGGGGCCACACCAACCACGTCTCCTGGGACCCGGCAGGCCCCTGCGTGCTGATCACGCCGTGGAACGCACCGCTGATGCTCGCGTCCTGGAAGATCGCCCCGGCCCTGGCCGCCGGCAACACCGTGGTCCTCAAGCCCGCCGAGTGGACCCCGCTCACCGCCTCGCTCTTCGCCGACATCGCGCACGAGGCGGGCCTGCCGGCCGGTGTCTTCAACGTCGTACAGGGATACGGCGCCGAGGCGGGCAGCGCCCTGGTGTCACACCCCGACGTGCGCCGTATCAGCTTCACCGGCTCGGTCCCGACCGCCAAGACCATCGCCGCGTCGGCCGCAGCGCACCTCGTCCCCACCAGCTTCGAACTCGGCGGAAAATCCCCGCTTTTGGTTTTCGCCGACGCGGACCTGGATCTCGCCGTGGACCTGGCGGTGGAGCAGTACGACAACGCCGGGCAGGTCTGCCTGGCCGCGACCCGCCTCCTCGTCGAGTCCTCGGTGGCCGAGGAGTTCACCCGCCGCTTCGTCGCGAAGGCGTCGCAGCTGACGCAGGGTGACCCGCGCGACGAGGCCACCGACATCGGGCCCAACATCCACCCCCGTCAGCTGGAGAAGATCGACGGATTCGTGCAGCGGGCGCTCGCCGCCGGCGCTCGCGCGGTCATCGGGGGACACCGCAAGGACGGCCAGTACTACGCGCCGACCCTCCTCACCGATGTCGCCCAGGACTCCGAGGTCGTCCAGGAGGAGGTCTTCGGCCCCGTCCTCACCCTGCAGACCTTCGACACCGAGGAGGAAGCGGTCCGGCTCGCCAACGACACCCGCTTCGGCCTCGCCGCGACCGTCGCCACCGGCGACCACGAGCGCGCCGAACGCGTCACCGATCAGCTCGTCGCCGGCACTGTCTGGGTCAACTGCTTCTTCGTCCGCGACCTCCAGGCCCCCTTCGGCGGCTCCCGCGAGTCCGGCGTCGGCCGCGAGGGCGGCACCTGGAGCTTCGACTTCTACTGCGACCTCAAGAACACCGTCACCTCGCCGAAGGGCTGGCGCGACCATGGGTGAGATCGTCGGCGCCGGGCTGCTCGCCCACGTCCCCACCATCGTCCTGCCGGAGGAGACCCGGCGGGAGCTCAACGAGGGCAAGGAGATCACCCTCGTCACCGGCCTGCGCCGGCTCCGCAAGGACGTCTTCGAGACCGCCGACTACGACACCGTCGTCGTCCTGGACTCGCACTGGGCCACCACCGTCGAATTCGTCGTCACCGCCCAGCAGCGCCGGGCCGGCCTCTTCACCTCCGAAGAGCTGCCGCGCGGCATGTGCCGGATGCCGTACGACTTCCCCGGCGACCCCGAACTGGCCGAGAACATCGCCCAGTTCGCGGACAAGCACGGCACCTGGATCACTCCGATCGATGACGAATACCTGCCCATCTACTACGCCACCATCAACCTCTGGAAGCACCTCGGCGAGGGGCTGCCCGACAAGAAGTGGGTCTCCATCGGGGTCTGCCAGACCGGCGACATGGAGGACCATCTGCGCCTCGGTCGCGCCCTCGCCGACGGGATCGCCGCCACCGAGGGCCGCAAGGTGCTGCTCATCGCCTCCGGCGCCCTCTCGCACACCTTCTGGCCGCTGCGGCAGCTGCGCGACCATGAGGCCAGCGACCCCGTCCACATCTTCACCCCCGAGGCACGCGCGGCGGACGAGCAGCGCATCGCCTGGTTCAAGGACGGCCGCCACGACGAAGTGCTGCGCACCATGCCGGACTTCTGGAAGTACAAGCCCGAAGCGAAGTTCTTCCACTACCTGATGCTGGCCGGCGCGCTGGGCGAGGCGGGCTGCACCGCCCGCGGGCGCCAGTACGGGGAGTACGAGAACTCCGTCGGCACCGGCCAGGTCCATCTGTGGTTCGACCGTCCCGCGGACGGCTGGACCGCGCCCCGCCCCTCCAAGGAGACCACCCATGCCTGAGTACCGCCGCATCCTCCTCGACGGCGCCGTCGTCGAGACCGTCCGCGAGGGCGAGGAGCTGGTGGCCCGTGACGGCCGCCGCGTCAAGATCGATGACGCCCGGCACCTGCCGCCGGTCGTCCCCTCCAAGATCGTCGCGGTGCATCTGAACCACCGCAGCCGGGTCGAGGAGTTCCGGATCAAGCTGTCCGCAACCCCCACCTACTTCCACAAGCCGACCTCTTCCCTCAACTCCCACCAGGGCGCGATCGTCCGCCCCGAGGGCTGCAAGTGGCTGAACTACGAGGGCGAGGTCGCCATCGTCATCGGGAAGACCGCACGCAACATCGCACCGGCCGACGCGGGGGAGTACATCGCGGGCTACACCGTCGCCAACGACTACGGCCTGCACGACTTCCGCGACACCGACGCCGGCTCCATGCTCCGCGTCAAGGGCTCCGACACCCTCTGCCCGCTCGGTCCGGGGCTGGTCACCGACTGGGACTTCCGCGGCAAGTACCTCCGTACGTACGTCAACGGCGAGCTCGTCCAGGACGGGTCGACGGACGAGATGGAGTGGGACATGCACTACCTCGTCGCCGACATCGCCCGCACGATCACCCTGTACCCCGGTGATGTGCTGCTCTCCGGTACGCCGGCCAACTCGCGGCCCGTACAGCCCGGCGACGTGGTCGAGGTCGAGGCCGAGGGCCTGGGCCGGCTGAGCAACCACATCGTGACCGGCCCGACCGCGATCCGCGGCGACGTCGGCGCCCAGCCCACCGAGTCCGAGGAGGTCCGCTCCACCGCGCTCGGCGGCGACTGGGAGTTCCGCGGCATCCGCCCGCCGAAGCGGGGCTGATGGCCGGCTCGGCGGGCCGCCCGGGGCCGCGTGACCTGTGGATAGGCTGGCCGGCATGACGGAAGCAGCCAAGCAGGCACGCGGCCGCGGCGGCCGCCGGGAGGTGGGGTACGGCGAGGGCCGGGACGCCCTGCTCAACGCGGCGGTCCGGGTCGTGGCGCGGGGCGGCCTGCGCAAGCTGACCTACCGGGCGGTCGCCGAGGAAGCCGGCGTCACCCACGGCCTCGTCGTGCACCACTTCGGGTCCCGCGACGCGCTGATCGAGGAGGCGCTGGGGTACGTCGTACGGCAGAGCCTGACCAGCAGCCTGCTGGAGCCGGGCACCGGTAAGCCCGAGGACTTCGCGGCCGGCGTCTCCGCCATGGTCGAGACCGGCCCCGACCTCCAGGCGTTCCAGTACGAGCTGCTGCTGGAGGCGCGCCGCCGCCCGGACCTGCTGCCCCAGGTACGCGGCCTGTACGACGCGTACTTCGAGGCCTCCGCACGGGAACTCTCCCGGATGCTGCCGCACGAGCCGAGCCCCGCCCTCGCCCGCCTGGTCTTCGCGGCCCTGGACGGCCTCGTCCTGCACCAGCTGACCCTCGGCGACGCGGCGAACACGGCGGCAGCGCTCGACGAGCTGCGCTCCTTGCTGGGTCGACTGGCTGCGGACGACCGCTGATTTCGTTGTATTGCGTTCCTCGGTGAACCGATTCCGTTGATTCCTGGCGCATTGGCAACGGTATAGGTAGCGTACGGCCAATCGCATCGAGCGTCGGCCACTCACGGGGGACCGCACCATGAACGACCACGCACTGCCTGCCACGCTGCCGGAGACGGAGCGCACCCGGCACCGGCGGCTGCGGGAGCAGGGGAGCCTGGATCGCGCGGAGCTGGACGCCATCCTCGGCGCTGGGTTCGTCTGCCACCTCGGGGTGCTCGTCGACGGGCAGCCGATGGTCGTGCCGACCGTGTACGGGAGCGACGGGCGCACGCTGTACTTCCACGGCTCGGTCGCGAGCCGCAGCCTGGTGGCGTCCCCGGAGGCGACGGTGTGTGTGACGGTCACGCACGTGGACGGACTGGTGCTGGCCCGTTCCGTGTTCGAGCACGGCGTCAATTACCGCAGTGCCATGATCTATGGCGTGCCCCGTGCGGTCACCGACCCGGACGAGAAGCTGGCGGGGCTGCGCTGTCTGACCGAGCAGGCGGCACCGGGGCAGTGGGACTACGCCCGGCAGCCCAGCCGAAAGGAAATGGCGGCGACGGTGGTGCTCGCGCTGTCGCTGGCGGAGGCGTCGGTGAAGATCCGCACCGGCGGCCCCGACGACGGCGAAGGGCCCGACGCGGCGCTCGGGATCTGGGCCGGAATCCTTCCCCTGACCGCCAGTTGGGGCGCCCCGGAAGCGGACCCCCTCCTGCCGACGGGCATCGCACCGCCCCCGCACATCAGCAACCGGGCGCACACCCGAGCCGGCTGAAGCGTCACGTGCCCGCGTTCCCCCGCAGTTCCTCCACCGCGGTGCGGGCCGCGGCCCCGATCACCGCGTCGGCCCGCGGCAACACACTGTCCGCGCGCGCCGCTTGGGTGAAGACCACGGCGGTGTACGTGCTGCCGTCGGGCAGTTCGACCACCCCCGCCTCGTGGCGCATCGAGCCGAAGGTGCCCGTCTTGCCCGACACGGTCACGTCGTCGTACGGGAAACCGGACGCCAGCCGGTGCCGCCACGGCTGCCGGCCCATGACCTCGCGCATGAACGCGCAGCGCTCGGGGGAGGCGGCCCGTCCGGTCCAGATCGCCCGCAGCAGCCGCGCCATGTCGGCGGGCGTGGTGGCGGCCTTCGACAACGGGTTGTAGACGACCTCGGGCACGGTGTCGTCGTTGCTGGTGAGCCGGGCCATCGCGGCCGGCAGCGAGTCCGTGCCGGTCTCCGTGAGCAGCCGGTCCCAGGTCCCCGCGACGCCGCCGTGAATACGGGTGTCCGGCATCTCCAGATCGCGGCAGACCTCGTCGACCACCGACGTGCCGACCGTGCGGAGCAGCGCGTCGGCCGCCGTGTTGTCGGAGACGCTCATCATCATGACGACCAGGTCGCGCAGCGACATCGTGACGGCGTCCTGGAGGATCGAGATGCCGGTCGGACCGGCGACCCGGTCCGGCGGCTCCAGGGTCAGCCGCTCGCGCGGGTCGATCTCTCCGGCATCCGCCAGCCGGCAGAAGGCCACCATCAGCGGCACCTTGTAGACGGAGCCCATCGGCACCGCCTCGTCGGGATCGATGGTCACCTGTGCCGAGGGCCGGTCCAGCTCCGCCACGTGCAGCCAGCCGCGCACGCCCGCGTCGGCGAACATCTCGCGGATCGTGCGCTCCACACCGCTTCCCCGTCGCGTCCCGCTCATGTCGCCGCCTGCCGTTCGAGGGTGTCCACCAGCAGTTGGGCGGTGTCCGCGGTGTCCGCCGCGTCCGGCCGCCGCGGGTCCCACACCACCCGCAGCCGCAGCGGCAGCGCCGGATCGGTCGCCGGTCTGCGCGCCACGCCCTCGGCGGTCAGCGTCGCGTCGGCGGTGACCAGTACCGCCTGTCCCGCCGCCACGAGCGCGAGCCCGGCGCGCTCGTCGGACACCACAATGGTCTCCACCCGACGCCCGCGGCTGGCCAGCGTGTCGACGAACAGATCGTGCGCCGCGGGCGCCTCCTCGCGGGGCCGTACGGCAACGGGCAGCCCACCGGCCAGGGTTCGGCCGTGCGCGCCGCTGGGGGAGAGCACCCAGGTCGGGAACAGCACCACCCGCCCGGCGGCCAGGCCGTGCAGCACCGCCGGATGCCGGATCACCGCGAGGTCGAGGCGGCCCGCCGCGACATCGGAGAGCAGCGTGGCGGTCGGTGCCGTCAGCACCCCTATGCGGTTCTGTTCCCCCGCGCGCACCGGCGCCGCCGCCACGGCCGCCGCGAGCGCCGCCGGTACCTCCGGCGCCACGCCGAGCCGGAGCCGACGGCCGCCCGCGTGCTCCCGGGCGCCGATCTCCCGCAGCTCCCCGAGCGCGGCGAGCGCCCGGCGCGCGTGCGGCAGCAGCAGCGACCCCTCGTCGGTCAGGACGACACCCCGGGTGCGGTCGAACAGCCGCACTCCGAGCAGCGCCTCCAGCCGGCGCAGCCCCTGCGACAGTGGCGGCTGGGTGATCCCCACCCGCTGCGCGGCGGCCCCGAAGTGCTCCTCCTCGGCCAGCGCCACGAAGATTTCCAGGTGCCGTTCGGTCAGCATTCCATCCCCGTGGCGTGCGGTGATATGGCGAGTGAATCGATCGTAGGCCGAGATCATATTCGACATGGGGAGGGGGGACCGGTTCACTGCCTGGCCATGGACACCACACGAGTACGCCCGTCCCGCCGCACGGTGCTGGCCCTCGGCGCGGGCACCGCACTGGCCGCCGCGCTCCCCGCCTGCGCGTCGGCAGCCGCCGGAACACCGCACGGCAAGCGACTCACCGGGCAGTTCAAGCAACTGGAGCGGGAGCACGCCGCACGGCTGGGGGTGTACGCCCGCGACCTGGCCACCGGCCGCACGATCCGGTACCGCCCGGATGAGCGCTTCCCGATCTGCTCGGTGTTCAAGGGCCTCGCCGCCGCTGCCGTGCTGCGCGATCTCGACCACAACGGTGAATTCCTGGCCGAGCGCATCCACTACACGAAGAAGTACGTCACGGACGCCGGTTACGCGCCCATCAGCAGCAAACCCGAAAACGTCGCACACGGCATGACCGTCGCCGACCTGTGCGCCGCCGCCGTCAGCCACAGCGACAACGGCGCCGCCAACCTCCTCCTCCGCGAACTGGGCGGCCCCACCGCCATCACCCGCTTCTGCCGCTCGCTCGGGGACGAGGTGACCCGCCTCGACCGGTGGGAACCCCAGCTGAACTCGGCGGAGCCGTGGCGCACGACCGACACCACCACCCCCCGCGCCATCGGCACGACCTACGGCCGCCTCGTCGTCGGCCGCGCCCTCGCCACCGAGGACCGCAAGCGGCTGAAGCGCTGGCTGATCGAGAACACCACCAACACCAAGCGCTTCCGCGCCGGCCTGCCCGAGGGCTGGATCACGGCGGACAAGACCGGCGGCGGCAGCGAGTACGGCGTCGCCAACGACGTGGGCGTCGCCTGGCCCCCCGGCCGCTCCCCGGTCCTGCTGTCCGTCCTGACCACCACGCACGCGCCCGAAGGACCCTCGGACGACGCACTGGTCGCGAAGGCCGCGGAGCTGGTGGCGGCGGCGCTGGTCTGAGGCCGCGCGGGGATTCCGTATCCTGGCCGCCGCACGCTCGCCGAGGAGGGATCCCATTGGACAGGCCGACCACCGACAGCGGTGCCCAGGACGCACTGCGGCGGCGCCTGGGCACGACCGATGCCGTGCTGATCGGCCTCGGGGCGATGCTCGGCGCCGGCATCTTCGCGGCACTCGCCCCGGCGGCGGCCGCTGCCGGTTCCGGGCTGCTGCTCGGCCTGGCGCTGGCCGCGGTGGTGGCGTACTGCAACGCGACCTCCTCGGCGCGGCTGGCAGCGCGCTACCCGGCCTCCGGCGGCACGTATGTCTACGGCCGCGAGCGGCTCGGCGACTTCTGGGGCTACCTCGCCGGCTGGGGATTCGTGGTCGGCAAGACCGCCTCCTGCGCGGCCATGGCCCTCACCGCGGGCGCGTACCTCTGGCCCGACCACGCGCACCCGGTCGCGGTCGCCGCGGTGGTGGCACTGACCGCGGTGAACTACGCCGGGGTACAGAAGTCGGCCCGGCTCACCCGCGCCGTGGTCGCCGTCGTCCTGGCCGTACTCGCCGCAGTAGTGGCCGCCGTATTCGCCTCCGGCGAGACGGACGCCGCCCGGCTGTCGCTCGGCGGCGACATCACCGCCGGCGGCGTGCTCCAGGCCGCCGGCCTGCTGTTCTTCGCCTTCGCCGGATACGCGCGCATCGCCACGCTCGGCGAGGAGGTCCGCGACCCCGCGCGGACCATCCCCCGGGCCGTCCCGGTCGCGCTCGGCATCACGCTCGTGGTCTACGCCCTGGTCGCCGTCGCCGTCCTCTCGGTGCTCGGCCCAGGTGAACTGGCCGGTGCCGAGGCGCCGTTGGCGGATGCCGCACGGGCCGCCGGCGCGGCCTGGCTCGCGCCGTTGGTCCGGATCGGCGCCGCCGTGGCCGCGCTCGGCTCGCTGCTGGCGCTGATCCTCGGAGTGTCGCGGACGACCCTGGCCATGGCCCGGGACCGCCATCTGCCGCCCGCGCTGGCCGCCGTCCACCCGCGGTACAAGGTGCCGCACCGAGCCGAACTCGCGGTCGGCGCGGTCGTGGCCGTCCTCGCCGCGACGGCGGACCTGCGCGGCGCGATCGGCTTCTCCTCGTTCGCGGTGCTCGCGTACTACGCCGTGGCCAACGCCGCGGCATGGACCCTCACCCCCGCCGAGGGCCGCCCGCCGCGCATCGTCCCGGCGGTCGGCCTCGCCGGCTGCCTGACCCTGGCCTTCGCCCTGCCCGTCTCCTCCGTCCTGGCGGGCGCTGCGGTACTGGCCATCGGCGCGGCCGTGTACGGCATCCGCCGCATCACTGCCGACTGACCAGGGTCAGGCAGGCGTCCTGGGTCGTGACTAGCGGCAGCCCGCCGGTGTCGCCTGCGACGCGTCGTGGATCAGCGCCTCATGGGCGGCCTTGAGCCGCTTCACATCGGGCTTGACCACCTTGCGGTCGTACGTCACCAGGCCGTTGAGCTCGCCCTCGACGTCCGAGATCTGCGTGTAGACGGCGCCGTTGGAGCCCTTGCAGGCCAGTTGGCGCACCTCGTCGAGCTTGGTGAGGTAGTCGTCCGTGTACGTCGCGGGGTCCACGTCGACGTACGACTGCTGCACCGACCACGCGTGACCGGGCACGCCGAGTCCGAGGCCGCCGTACTCGCCGCTGACCAGAGCCCGTTCGCCATCGGGGTGCGGAGGCAGGGCCGCGCTCGGGTAGCCGTGCTCGTCCATGAGGTCGCCGCGGCCGCCGTCCCGGCCGAGGTTGAGGCCCGACTGGCCGTTGATCAGCCGCGTCGGGTCCCAGGCCTTGGCCTGGTCGGCGATCCGCGCCTCGTCGTACTGGCCCCAGCCTTCGTTGAAGGTGACCCACATGATCACCGAGGGGTGGCTGTCGTGCTGGTCGATCATCGTCTTCATCTCGCGCTCGTACTGGGCGCGGGACGCGGCGTCCGGGTTCACGCCCGCCGTCATGGCCGGCATGTCCTGCCAGACGAGCAGGCCCAGCTTGTCCGCCCAGTAGAACCAGCGGTCGGGCTCGACCTTGATGTGCTTGCGTACGGAGTTGTAGCCCAGCTGCTTGTGCAGCTTCAGGTCGTACGCCAGCGCCTCGTCGGTCGGCGCGGTGTGCAGCCCGTCGGGCCAGAAGCCCTGGTCGAGCGTGGCCATCAGGAAGACCGGCTTGCCGTTGAGCACGGTGCGCGGCGTGCCGTCGATCTTCTCCACGGCGATGGAGCGCATCCCGAAGTAGCTGCCCACACGGTCCTTGCCGACGCTCACCTTCAGTCCGTACAGGAACGGGTCGTCGGGGGACCACAGATGCGGGTCCTTGATCTTCAGCGTCAGCGGCTCGCCGCCTGTACGGCCGGTCACCGTCGCCACCGGACGCTTGCCGTCGTACGCGGTCGCCGTGACCGGCACGCCGTCCCGCACGCCCCGCGCCTCGACCGCGACCGTGCCGTCCGCGACCTTCGGGGTGATCTTCAGCGAGTCGGCGTGGTCGGCGGCGACCGGCTCCATCCACACCGTCTGCCAGATGCCGGACGAGGGGGTGTACCAGATGCCGCTCGGGTCCAGGCGCTGCTTGCCGACCGGTGGGTTCTCGCCGTCCTTCGCATCGGTCGGGTCGTAGACGCCGACGATCAGCTCCTGCGTCTTTCCGGGCCTCAGCGCGTCAGTGATGTCGGCGCTGAACTTGTCGTAACCGCCCTTGTGCGCGGCCACCTTGGTGCCGTTGACATACACCTCGGACTGCCAGTCGACGGCGCCGAAGTTCAGTCGGAGCCGCTTGCCGTCGCCGACCTGCCAGCCCTTCGGGACGGTGAACGTACGGCGGTACCACATGCGGTCCTCGTGCCGCTCGATGCCCGAGAGCTGCGACTCGACCGGGTAAGGCACCAGGATTTTCTCGCCCAGCTGCTTGCCGACGGGCGGCTTCTCGCCGGACTCGGCCGCGGCGAACTGCCAGGAGCCGTTGAGGTTGCGCCAGGCGTCGCGCGTCAGCTGCGGGCGCGGGTACTCGGGGTGGGCGTTCTTCTCGCTCACGTCGTCGGCCCACTTGGTGCGCAGCTCGTACGTGGACTTGTTCGTACCACTGGACCAGAACCGGTCGATCCGCTCGCCGTCCGCGCGGGCCAGGCCCGCCTCGCCGTCGTAGCGGAGCTCGACGTCACCGCGCGCGGTACCGGTCTTGTTGCCGACGACCGGCTCCTTGAGCCCGACGAGCAGCGCCTTGGGGTCGGCCGGGTCCGCCTTCGCCGCGCCCAGCGGCCAGGTGCTGCCGCCGATGACCGCGTCGAGGTGGTCCGTCAGCCCGGCCGGCGGTGCGGCGAGCCGCTGCGGGAAGTCCAGCTTGAGGGTGCGGCCGTCGCCGAGGACGGTGGCGGCGGTCGCGCCGTCGTAGTCGAAGCCGTCGGGCAGCTGGAACGCCGACTGCGGGACGGCGGCCTTGCTGCCGCCGGGCGGCGTCCAGCGCAGGTGCAGGTTGGACCCGCCGTAGTGCTCGAAGTACTCGACCTTGATGTCGTACGCCTTGCCCGCGGTCAGCTCGACCGGCCGGGACGTCTGCTCCTTGTCCCAGTCGTCCACCCAGTGATCGATGGCGATCCTGCCGTCGATCCACAGGCGGAAGCCGTTGTCGGCGGAGAGGGAGAACGTGGTCGGGCCGGTCTTCGCGGGGACGATCTTCCCGGTCCAGCGGACGCTGACGTCGTCCTTCTGCCCGGTGGCATAGCCGAGCCGGGGTTCGAGGTTGTCGAAGTCGAGATCGGGGTCGACTCCGGTGGACTTCAGCTCGTGGAAGTCGAAGGCCCCGGGCGCCGACTGGGTGTAGTACTCGCCCTTGAGGCCGTGGACGGCGTCGGGCTGCGGCTCGTCGGCCGCCGTAGCGACCGGTGCGGCGGCGAGTCCCGCGGCGCCCAGCGTGCCCGCGAGCAGCAGGCTGAATCTTTCTCTGAACCGTTTGGTGCGCACAAATCCTCCTTGTCGAGGAAGGGTGGCGGCTCGTTGCCTCAGTCTGTACAACGTTGGAAGGAACGGCAGTTGGCATGACAGCACGGCTCCCCGATCCTGTCCAGGTGCGTCACAGAAGCCGGGCGGGGGAGCGTTGCGCAATGTCGCACGGGGAACGCTGCGCGCACCGTCGATACCGAGGAGATCCCTTTGCGAGTGAGCCTGAAAGACGTCGCGGAACGCGCCGGTGTCTCGATCAAGACCGTCTCGAACGTGGTGAACAACTACCAGCACGTCACCCCAGGAATGCGGGCCCGGGTCCAGGCAGCCATCGACGAGCTGGGCTACCGGCCCAATATGACGGCACGTCACCTGCGCAAAGGCCGCACGGGCATCCTCGCGCTCGCCGTTCCCGAGCTCGGCAACCCGTACTTCGCGGAGCTCGCGGGCGCCGTGATCGATGTCGCCGCCGAGCACGACCTGACCGTGCTGCTCGACCACACCGGCGGCGACCGCGAGCGGGAGGTCCTGGTCAGCCAGGGCTTCCGGGCCGGCGTCATCGACGGCCTGATCCTCAGCCCGCTGGAGCTGGAAGTGGAGGACCTGCGCGGCCGCGAGGACGACGTCCCGCTGGTGCTGCTCGGCGAGCGCGAGTACGACCTGCCGTACGACCACATCGCGATCGACAACATCGCGGCGGCGCGCACGGCCGTCCGCCACCTGCTCGGCCGCGGCCGCACCCGCATCGCCTACCTGGGAGCGCGTACCGACTCGGCGAACCGCCCCGCGCATCTGCGGCTCGAGGGCTGGCGCGCCGAGCTGACGGAGGCGGGCGTGCCGGCGCCGGACAGCCTGATCGGCCCGACCGGCGGCTGGGACCGGGGGGACGGGGCCGAGGCGATGGCGCGGATGCTGGACGCCGGGGTGCGGCCCGACGCGGTGTTCGCCTACAACGACCTGGTGGCGATCGGCGCGATGCGGGTGCTGCACGAGCGGGGGCTGCGGGTGCCGTGGGACGTGGCGGTGGTCGGCTTCGACGACATCGCCGAGGGGCGGTTCGGCGCGGTCAGCCTGACCACCATCTCCCCGGACAAGCGCGCCATCGCCCGGCTGGCGGTCGAGTCGCTGCTGCGCACGCTGGAGAACCGCGCGGAGGCGCCCGCGGGGCGGGAACTCGTCGCGGAATTCCGGCTGGTGGAGCGGGAGTCCACGCTGGGCCGCCGCTGAGTCACCGTCAAATGACCGGATCCGTCGACCGGTCGGCATTTCGTACGCGGAGGGTTGTCAGCCCCCTTGCAACGATGTAAAACCCTCATCTGAGCCACCAGTTGCCCGCACGTTCCGCAGTCCCCGCGAGCGTTCCGCGCGCCGGGGCCGTGCCATTTGGGGACACCATGAAGCCGACTTCCTCTCTCCGTCGCACCTCCGCGAGAGCCCTGCTCGCCACCGGCCTCATCACGAGCCTCGCGCTCGTCTCCGGCTGCGCCAAGTCCGAGGACGACGCCGCGGCGGACAAGAAGCCCGCCGCGCAGGACGGCTCCGGCGGGGCCGCCGCCGCGTCGGGCACCGATGCGGACGGCAAGACTTGCACTCTCGACACCTTCGGCGGCAAGAAGCTGGACCTGAAGAACGCCACCGTCGGCTTCTCCCAGTCCGAGAAGGAGGCCAACCCCTTCCGGATCGCCGAGACCGCCTCCCTCAAGGCCGAGGCGGAGAAGCGCGGCATCAAACTGCTCACGGCCAACGGCCAGTCGCAGTTCTCCAAGCAGATCAGCGACGTGCAGGACCTCATCGCCAAGGGCGCGGACCTGCTGGTCATCGCGCCGCTCAACTCCGACGGCTGGGAGCCGGTACTGAGCTCCGCGCGCGCCCGGCACATCCCCATCGTCACCGTCGACCGCAAGATCAACGGCACGGCCTGCAAGGACTACGTCAGCTTCATCGGCTCGGACTTCGTCGAGCAGGGCAGGCGCGCCGCCGACCAAATGATCGAGGCGACCGGCGGCAAGGGCGAGATCGCCATCCTGCTCGGCGCCGCGGGCAACAACGTCACCACCGAACGCACCAAGGGCTTCGAGCAGCGCATCAAGGAGAAGGCGCCCGGGCTGAAGGTCGTCTTCCAGCAGACCGGCGAGTTCTCCCGCGAGAAGGGCCAGTCGGTCACCGAGCAGCTCATCCAGTCCAAGCCCGGCATCGACGGGATCTACGCCGAGAACGACGAGATGGGCCTCGGCGCGGTCAATGCGCTCAAGGGCGCGGGCAAGCAGCCCGGTGACGTCAAAATCGTCACCGTCGACGGCACGCGCAGCGCCGTCCAGGGCATCGTGGACGGCTGGATCGACGGCGTCATCGAGTCCAACCCGCGTTTCGGGCCGCTCGCCTTCCAGACCCTGGACGCCTTCACCAAGGGCGAGAAGGTACCGCAGGACATCGTTATCAAGGACAGCGCGTACACCAAGGACAACGCCAAGGCCGACCTCACGAAGGCGTACTGAGGTGCTGTCGGTCACCGGCATCAGCAAGACCTTCCCCGGCGTACGGGCGCTCGACCGCGTCGACTTCACCGCCCGCGCCGGGGAGGTGCACGCCCTCATCGGCGAGAACGGCGCGGGCAAGTCCACCCTCATCAAGGTCCTGACCGGCGTGTACCGGCCGGACCCGGGGGAGGGGACGATGACGTACAACGGCGCCGAAGCCGCCTTCGCCACCCCGCTCGAAGCGCAGCACGCGGGCATCTCCACCATCTACCAGGAGGTCAACCTCGTCCCCCTGATGAGCGTGGCCCGCAATCTCTCCCTCGGCCGCGAGCCACGCAACCGCCTCGGCCTGATCGACTTTCGCCGGATGCACCGCGCTGCGGACGAGGCGCTGCGCGAGCTGGGCGTACGCGTCGACGTCCGCCGCCCGCTGCGTGAACTCGGCGTCGGCGCCCAGCAGATGGTGGCCCTGGCCCGCGCGGTCTCGGTGGACGCGCGCGTCGTCATCATGGACGAACCGACCTCCTCCCTCGAACCGCGCGAGGTACGGACGCTGTTCGGTGTGATCCGCATGCTGCGCGAGCGCGGCATCGCCGTCGTCTACGTCAGCCACCGCCTGGAGGAGCTGTACGAGATCTGCGACGCGGTGACCGTGCTGCGCGACGGCAGGACCGTCCACACAGGCCCCATGTCCGGCCTCGACCGGCTCCGGCTGGTCTCCCTGATGCTGGGCCGCGAGGCCGGCACGGTACGCGAGGAGGGCCGCACCGAATTCACCGGCAGTGATCACGTCGTGTCACAGGAACCAGTCCTGTCTGCAAAGGACATGACGGTGCGTCATCACATCCACGGCATCGGTCTGGATATACGTCCCGGTGAGGTCATCGGCCTCGGCGGGCTGCTCGGCTCCGGCCGCAGTGAGACCGCGAAGGCGATCGCCGGTGCGCTGCCCCTGGACTCCGGCACGGTCGTGGTGGCGGGCGCCCCCGTCCGCACCGGCTCCACCCCCGCCGCGATCCGCGCCGGCATCAGCCTGCTGCCCGAGGACCGCAAGGCCGAGGGCATCGTGCCGGGCCTGTCGGTGCGGGAGAACATCGCGCTCGCGGCCCTGCCCCGGCTGTCCCGCTTCGGCCTGGTCGACGAGGCGCGGATCGACCGCATCGTCGACACTTTCGTCGAGCGGCTGCGCATCAAAGCGGCGGGGCCGCACCAGAAGGTCGGCGAACTCTCCGGCGGCAACCAGCAGAAGGTGCTGCTCGCCCGCTGGCTCGCCATGCACCCGAAGGTACTGCTGCTCGACGAGCCGACCCGCGGCATCGACGTCGGCGCCAAGGCCGAAGTGCAACGGCTCATCGACGAGCTCGCCGCCGACGGCCTCGGCGTCCTGCTGATCTCCTCCGACATGGAGGAGCTGATCGAGGGCGCGGACCGGATCGTCGTCCTCAAGGACGGCGCCGTCGTCGAGGAGCTGACCGGCGAAGCCGTCACCGCCGACCGCCTGATGCACGCCATCGCGGCCGCGCCCGTGGGAGGCGCCGCATGACCCAACTGACCCTGGGCCGCGCCACCGCCGACCGCGACCGGCTCCGCAGCCTCCTCCAGGACTACGGCGTCTACGCGGGCGTCGCCGCACTCCTTCTCGTCAACATCCTCTTCACCCCGCACTTCCTCTCCGCCGAGAACTTCCGCACCCAGGCCGTGCAGGTCGCGCCCGTCCTGATCGTGGCGCTCGGCATGGCGCTGGCCATCGGCACCGAGGGCGTCGACCTGTCGGTCGGCTCGGTGATGGCCCTCGCCACCTCGCTCGTCTCGCTCTACCTCGGATACGGGCCGTGGATCGCGCTGCTCGTCGCGGTGCTCGGCGGCATCGTCGTCGGCCTCGCGAACGGCTCGCTCATCGCCTTCGTCGGCGTGCAGCCGATCGTCGCCACCCTGGCGCTGATGGTGGCAGGGCGCGGCCTCGCGCTCGTCCTGCTGCCCCAGCTCAAGCAGGTGCGCGACCCCGGCATGGCGGCCCTGGGCTCCGGTGCCGTACTCGGCATCCCCTACCTGGTCCTTATCGCGGCGGGCCTCGCGCTGCTCACCGCCTTCGTGGTGCGCCGGACGACCTTCGGGCGGCAGCTGCTCGCCATCGGCGACAGCCGCCCGGCCGCGCGCCTGGCGGGCCTGCCGGTACGCCGCGTACTGATCCTCGTCTACGCCGCCTCCGGGGCGCTCGCCGCGGTCGCCGGCGTGCTGGCCACGGCGCGGCTCACCGCCAGCGACCCCACCTCGCTCGGCACCCTGATGGAGCTGTCCGCGATCACCGCCGTGGTCGTCGGCGGCACTCCGCTCAGCGGTGGCCGCGTACGCATCGGCGGCACCGTCGCCGGCGCCGTCCTGATCCAGCTGCTGACCGCCACACTCATCAAGCACGACCTGCCGCCGTCCTGGACCCAGATCGCCCAGGCCGCGGTGATCGTCCTCGCGGTCTACGCGGCCAGGGAACGGGGGAAGCGATGACCACTGCCGACGTCCGCGAACCGGCGCCGGCGCCGCAGGCCGGGCCCGAGGGGGCGGCGGTCGACGCGCCCCGCCCCGCCGAGCGGCTGAGCGCGCTCGCCCAGCAGCACGGCGCGCTGGTCACCCTTGTACTCGCGGTGATCGCCGCGTCCCTCGCCTTCGAACCCTTTCTGACGGCCGACAACATCCAGAACATGGCCCTGTCGTCCGCGTTCCTGGCGGTCGTGGCGCTCGGCATGACGTTTGTGATCGTCACCGGCGGGATCGATCTGTCGGTGGGTTCGCTGTTCGCGCTCGGCGGTGTGCTCGCGGCGTGGGGGTCGCGGTACGGGACGGCGGTGGCGCTGCTGCTCCCGCTCGTCGTCTGCGGACTCATCGGCCTGCTCAACGGCGTGCTGATCGCCCGGTCCCGGCTCGCCCCGTTCATCGTGACGCTCGCCGCGATGCTGGGCGCGCGCGGCCTGCTGCTCGCTGTCACGGACGAAGGATCGCGGACGTACCTCGTCGACAAGGGCACGCTCTTCGCGACGCTCGGCCAGGGCAGGCTGCTCGGGGTGGGCGTGCCCGTGTGGATCGCGCTGGTGCTGTTCGCGGCCGGTGCGCTGGTGCTCCGCCGCACCCGCTTCGGCCAGTACGTCTACGCGGTCGGCGGCAACGAGGACGCGGCGGCGCTGATGGGTGCGCCGGTCGCCCGGACGAAGATCACCGTGTACACGCTGTCCGGGCTGTGCGCCGGGCTCGCCGGGGCGCTGAACGCGGCCTGGCTGGTCTCCGGCGTCACCATCCTCGGCTCCGGCATGGAGCTGGAGGCGATCTCCGCGGTCGTCATCGGTGGCACGCTGCTGACCGGCGGTGCCGGCTTCCTCAGCGGATCGCTGGTCGGCGTCCTGCTGCTGAAGGTCATCCAGAACGTCATCAACCAGATCGGCTCGCTGGACTCCGCGTATCAGCAGGTGGTCAGCGGTGCGTTCCTCGCGGTGGTGGTGATCGCCCAGACGTGGCTGGGGCGGCGGGGGCGGCGCACGACGTGAAGGGCCGGGCGGGCCTCAGTCCGGTGACGTGGTGGGTTCCGTCCGCCCCAGGAGTTGCAGCAGCGTCCGGAAGGCGGCCGGCATGTCCACGGCCGCGGGGTCCAGCAGCCATTGGAACTGCATTCCGTCCATCACCGCGATGAGCAGCGGCGCCGCCTCCTCCGGCGTACGGCCGCCGGGGAGCCGGTCGCCGAACTCGGCGCGCAGCGAGGCGGCCGCCGACTCGCGCACGGCCGCGTAGCGGTGCGCGAAGAACTCACGCGCCGGGTGGTCCTCCCCGGTCACGCTCTCGCCGAGCAGGGCCGAGAAGGTCTGCACGATGCCGGGGCGCATGGAGTTGTACTCGACGAGTGAGGCGTACAGGTCCAGCGGCCAGGGCTCGCCGCTCGGCTTCGGGCCGCCGCCGGTGTCCCATGCGTCGCGCGCCTCCAGTACCGCGACGAGCAGCGCTTCCTTGGTGGGGAAGTGGTGCAGCAGACCCTGCTGGGTGATGCCGACGCGCTCGGCCACCGCGTTGAGCGAGGCGCCTCGGTAACCGCGCTCGGCGATCACCTCCAGCGCCGCCCGGAGTATCTCCGCGCGGCGGTCCTCGCCGCGCACGGCCCGCCCCCGCCGTGCTTCCCGTTCCTTCGCCCCGGATCGATCATTTGCTGCCACGGCCCGAGCCTAATCGACGAAACGGTCCGGACCCTTGGAGGTAACGAAGAGATTACGAAGCCTACCGCTTTACAGGTGGCTGGGACACGATGCTGCGAACCGCAGGGAGCCCGCCACGGGATGGCGTGATTTCTCCCTGTCTTCGAGCCGCATTTTCACCTCAATGAGGAGGTACGGCAGTGGATCAGGCAGCTGTCCCCGCTTCGGCTTCGGCCACCACGTCTGCCGAGCCCGCGAGCGCCGACCCGGACGCGGAGAGAGCCCCCAGGGGCTTCGTACTCCGGCTGGGCCTCGCCAACTTCGGCCTCTACAGCGCCCTGCTGACGCCCGTCATCGTCACCATGGCGCTGCGCGTCGCGGAGGTCGCACCCCGCAACAAGGAATCGGTACTGGGCCTGGTGCTCGGCGTCGGCGCCGTCCTGGCGGTGATCGCCAACCCGCTCTTCGGCCGGCTCTCGGACCGCACTCGCTCCCGCTTCGGGCGGCGCCGGCCCTGGCTCGTCGGCGGCCTGCTCGGCGGCCTGCTGGGCCTGACGGTGATCGCCTTCATCCCCGCCGTCCCGGCCCTCGTCATCGGCTGGGCCCTCGTCCAGGCCTCCTTCAACGCCGTGTACGCGGCCCTCATGGCGACCATCCCCGACCAGGTGCCCGAAGCCGCCCGGGGCAGCGCCTCCGGTGCCATCGGCACCGGCCTCACCGCCGCCGTACTGGCCGGATCCGGCATCGCCGCGCTCAGTTCCGACGCGCGGGTGATGTTCCTGCTGCCGTGCGTCCTGACCGTCACCCTGGTCGGCTGGTTCGTGTACAAGCTGGACGACCGCGTGCCCGACTGGGCGCCCGAGCCGTTCTCCGCCAAGGAGTTCCTCGGCAGCTTCGTCTTCGACCCGCGCCGCAGCCCGGACTTCGGCTGGGCCTGGCTCACCAAGTTCCTTGTCATGTTCGGCTCAGTAGCGCCGATGACCTACCTGGCGTACTACCTGCCCTTCCGGATGGGCGTGAGCGCCACCGCCACCGCGAGCACCGTCGCCGTACTGGTCGCTGCCGGTTACGCCGTCCAGTCCGTCACGGCCGCGGCCGGCGGCCGGCTCTCCGACCACTTCGGCCGCCGCAAGCCTTTCGTGATCTCCTCCGGGCTCGTCGTCGCGGCCGGTCTCGCGCTGCTCGCCTTCGCCCCCGACCTGACCTGGATCATCGTCGCGCAGTTCGTCATGAGCGTCGGCGGCGGGCTCTTCTACGCCGTCGACATGGCGATGATCACCCACGTCCTGCCCGACCCGGACAACGCCGCCAAGGACCTCGGCGTCGTCAACATCGCCAACGCGCTGCCGCAGTCCCTGATGCCGATGATCGCGCCCTTTCTCCTGGCGATCGGCGGGGGCGGGAACTACACCCTGCTGTTCGGTGTGGCCGCGGCCGCCGCGCTCGTCGGTTCGGTGCTCGTCACCCGTATCAAGGGCGCCCGATGAGCCGGCCCGTACCCGCCACGCCCTCCCCTCGTACCACCAAGGAGTCCCGCATGACGCCCTCGTCCACCACGTACGACGCGACCATCGAGGACGCGCTCGGCAAGCTGGACCTCGACGCCAAGACCCGGCTGCTGGCCGGGCGCAGCATGTGGGCGCTGCCCGCGCTCCCGGAGATCGGCCTGCGGTCCCTGGTCATGTCCGACGGCCCCATCGGCGTGCGCGGCGTGCGCTGGACCGCGGACGACCCCTCCGTCGCCCTGCCCAGCCCCACCGCGCTCGCCGCGACCTGGGACCCGGAACTGGCCCGCCGCGCCGGCCACCTGCTCGCCCAGGAGGCCCGCCGCAAGGGCGTACACGTCCTCCTCGCCCCGACCGTCAATCTGCACCGCTCCCCGCTCGGCGGCCGCCACTTCGAGTGCTACTCGGAGGACCCGCACCTCACCGGCGCGATCGGCACCGGATACGTCACCGGCGTACAGGAAGGCGGCGTCGGCACCACGGTCAAGCACTTCGTCGCCAACGACGCCGAGACCGAGCGCTTCACCGTCAACAACACCGTCGCCCCGCGACCGCTGCGCGAGCTGTACCTCGCGCCGTTCGAGACGATCGTCAAGAACGCCCACCCCTGGGGCATCATGGCCGCCTACAACTCCGTCAACGGCGCCACCATGACCGAGCACCGCTACCTCCAGAACGAGGTGCTGCGCGGCGAATGGGGCTTCGACGGCTTCATCGTCTCCGACTGGATGGCCGCGCGCTCCACCAAGGGCGCGATCGAAGGCGGCCTGGACGTCGCCATGCCCGGCCCGAAGACCGTGTACGGCCCGGCGCTCGCCGCCGCCGTCCGCGCGGGTGAGGTCGAGGAAGCCCTCGTCGACGACGCGGTACGCAACGTCCTGCGGCTCGCCGCCCGCGTCGGCGCCCTCGACGACGTGCCGCCCGCCGTCGCCCCCGACGGGCTCCCGGCCGCCATCGACGGCGCGGCCCTGGCTCGCGAGATCGCCCGCCGCGCCTTCGTCCTCGTACGCAACGAGAACCGCACACTGCCCCTCGGCCCGGCAGCGGCCGGCACCGTCGCCCTCATCGGCGCCGCGGCCCGCGACGCCCGCGTCCTCGGCGGCGGCTCGGCCCAGGTCTTCCCCGACCGCATCGTCTCCCCACTGGACGGCCTGCGCGCCGCGCTCCCCGAAGGGGACCTCACCTACTGCGTCGGCGCCGACCCGAGTGATGAACTGGCCGCAGCAGGCAAGGAGTTCACACTGCGGGCGGTCTGCCGGGACCGGGACGGGCGGGTGCTGGGGGAGACCCCGCTGCCCAGCGGTGCGGTCCAGTGGCACGGCGACGACCTGCCCGCCGGCGTCACCCACGAGGAACTGCACACCGTCGAGATCACCGGCACCTTCACCCCGCGCGAGAGCGGCGCGCACTGCTTCGGCACCAAGGGCATCGGCGGCTTCCGGCTCACCGTCGGGGACCGCGTGCTCCACGACGGTGTCGAGGCCCCCGACCACGACGACCCGTTCGAGGCGTTCTTCGGCGCGCCCGTGGAGCGCGGCCAAGTGGCGCTCACCGCGGGCGAGCCGGTCGAGGTCGCCCTCCTCCACACCGTCCCCGACATGTCGGACGCGCCGATCCAGGCCGTCGGCTTCGCCCTCGTCCACCGCGAGCCCCGGCGCGACGCCGAGGAGCTCATCGAGGAGGCCGTGGCCGCCGCGCGCACGGCCGACACCGCGGTCGTCGTGGTCGCCACCACCGAGCGGGTGGAGAGCGAGGGCTTCGACCGCACGGACCTCGGGCTCCCCGGCCGCCAGGACGAGCTGGTCCGGCGGGTCGCCGCGGTCAACCCCCGTACCGTTGTGATCGTCAACTCCGGTTCCCCCGTGGAGCTGCCGTGGCGCGACGACGTGGCCGCCGTACTGCTCAGCTGGTTCCCCGGCCAGGAGGCCGGCGCGGCCCTCGCGGACGTCCTCCTCGGCGAAGAGGAACCGGGCGGGCGGCTGCCCACCACCTGGCCGGCGCGGCTGGCCGACGCACCGGTCACCCGCGTCACCCCGGAGAACGGTGAACTCCCTTACGAAGAGGGCGTGTTCATCGGCTACCGCGCCTGGCAGCAGGCAGCCACCGAGCCCGCGTACTGCTTCGGACACGGCCTCGGCTACACCGACTGGGAGTACGAGACGGCCACGTACGAGCCCGCCGCGGACGGGGCGGAACTGGGCACGCTCACCGTGCGCGTACGCAACACCGGCGAGCGTGCCGGCCGCGAGGTGATCCAGGTCTACCTCGCCACCCCGGACGCGGACACCGCCGACCGCCCGGCCCGCCGCCTCGCGGGCTTCGCCACCGTCGCGGCGGAGCCCGGCGGCACGGCCGAGGTACGCATCGCCGTCCCCCGCCGCGCCGCCGAGATCTGGGACGAGCAGGCGTACGACTGGCGGCTGGTCCCCGGCACGTACACCGCCGAGATTGGCCGTTCCCTGAACGATGTACGGCTGCGGTCCCAGCTGCCGATCGAGGCCGGCCGCTAGTCGGTCACTGCGTGGGCGCTCCCCGCGCGGCACGCGGCAAGGGCAGTTCGAACCAGACTGCCTTGCCGCGGCCCGCGGGGACGCTGCCCCAGCACAGCGCCAGGGTGTCCACGAGGCGCAGGCCGCGTCCCCGCTCCGCGTCGGTGTCCGCGTTCACCAGCACGGGGCGGGTCCGGTGGGTGTCGAGAACTTCGCAGCGCAGCGTTCCCGGACGCAGGAACAGGCGCAGCCTCGCCGGTCCGGGAGCGTGCTGCTGCACGTTCGTGGCCAGCTCGTTCATGAGGAGTACGGCGCTGTCGGCCGCGTCGGTGAGCCCGCTCGCGGCCAGCCAGCCGCGGACGGCCCGCCGGGTCTGGGCCAGCTCCTCGGCATCGGCGGCGATCGTGGCACTGAGATAGGCGGTGGGCGGACCGAGTTCGGCGGGCGCGCAGACGTGCATGTGCATCGTTGTCCTTCCGGGTCGGCCCTACTGTGCACCGAACCGCCCCCCGTACGCACGAGTATGCCTACGTGTCGCAAGACGTCCCCCCTGCCGTGGGTGTTTGCCAATCGACTCCGATCACAAGCAGTGCAGCAGCTGTCAATGCGGTAGCCAAAAGAGGGAATTCAGCGGGCTTCGAAGAGTGCCGCAGGCGTCTTCTCTCTAATGTCCGGAGCGAGCGGTGCGAAGGACATTCCGGCGGCGTGCGCCATGCCGACGACAGGGGAGGCTGCCCGATGACTGAACACCACGGCACGACCGGCCGGATCATTCCCGTGGAGCGGCTGCAACCGGGCGACCACTCGTGCATGGACGTCACCGACCGGGCAAGCCGCTGGCAGGTGCTGGCCGCCTTCACCCGGACAGGGCTGGCCCGCGGGGAGAAGGTGCTGCTCCTGCTCGACCCGAGCGATCTGCCCGACGACGACGCCGTCGCGTGCCTGGACGGCGGCACCGGGCACACGGAAGCCGCGCTGCGGAGCGGGCAGTTCGTGCTCGACCGCAACACCCCCGTCTACCTCCCGGACGGCCGCTTCTCCAAGGAGCGCCAGATCCGGAGCTTCGCCGCCGAGGCCGAGCGGGCCCGGCAGGCCGGCTATCCGCGGCTGCGCGGCGCGGGCGACATGGGCTGGGCACCGCGCGCAGGGGTGTCCGACGACGAGGTGATCGACTACGAGGCGTCCGTGGCGGGGCTGTTCGCCGACGCGTACGTCACCGGCCTCTGCTGGTACGACCGGCAGCGGTGCGGCGACGATCTGGTGGCCGCGACGCGCACGGTCCATCCGCTCCAGGTCATGGAGTCCCTGGGAGCGCTGGAGGTGACCCGGGCCCCGGGCGGCGTCGCACGGTTCGCGGGCTCGGCGGAGCTGGGATCGCGCGAGGAGTTCACCAGAGCGCTGCGCAATGCGCTGGGCCCCCGGCCGGGCCCCGGCCCCTTCCAGTACGAGCTGGACCTGACCGACCTGGCGTACGTGGAGGCGCACTGCGCCTGGCAGTTGCTCGATCTCGTCGCGGGGCTGCCGCGGGAGGACACCGCCGTCGTCCGCTGCGGCCCGATGCTGGAGACGGCCCTGCGCAGCCTCGGCTCCACCGACGTACCGCAGCTGGAGCTGCAGGTGGCGGAGGCGGCGGACACGGCGGAAGCGGAGGTCGTGGCATGAGCGCGGACCGGCTGCTGGAACTGGACTTCACCGGCCTCGACCTGCCCCTGGCGCGGATCACACTCGCCGCGACGCTGCGCCGCACCGCACTGCCCGGGCCGGTGCGGGACGGCCTAGTGCAGGCGGCGCTGGAGGCCATGGCGAATGCGGTCCTGCACGGCGGGGGCGCGGGGCGGCTGACGGTGGGTACGGCGGACGGCGAGGTGCGGTGCGAGGTCGTCGACGCGGGCCCCGGCCCCGCCGCCGTGGTACCAGCGCCGCAGTCCCTCGCCCCGGAAAGCGCCGGTCAGGAGGCGGCGCACGGGCGCGGTCACGGTCTGCGGATCGCCGAGGCGCTCACCAACCGCATCGAAGTGCATCCCGGCCCCGGGGACCGCGGCACCACTGTCGTGCTGGCCGCTTCACTGCGCACAGAGGGTTCCTAGGGACGCGGCGGGCCGCTAGAGTCGCGCCACCCCCCTACTGCATGGATATTCAGTAGGAGTGTGTCGCAACCGTGCCGCAACCCGCATTCCCAGGAGCCCCCTTGGCGACCACACCGGTTCGCGTCCGCAGGCATCAGTGGATACCGCTCGCCGACGGCACCCGCCTCGCCGCGCGCATCTGGCTGCCCGAAGGCGCCGCTGCCGACCCCGTACCCGCCGTCCTGGAGTACATCCCGTACCGCAAGAACGACGCCACCGCCGCGCGCGACAACAGCCTGCACGCCCGCTTCGCGCAGGCCGGTTACGCCGCAGTACGCGTCGACCTGCGCGGCAGCGGCGACTCCGACGGGCTGATGCTCGACGAGTACGCGCAGCAGGAGCTCACCGACGGCGTCGAGGTCATCGACTGGCTGGCCCAACAGCCCTGGTGCGACGGCAGCGTCGGCATGATCGGCAAGTCCTGGGGCGGCTTCAACGGACTCCAGATCGCGGCGCTCCGCCCGCCAGCCCTCAAGGCCGTCGTCACGGTCTGCTCGACGGACGACCGGTACGCCGACGACGTGCACTACACGGGCGGCTCGCTGCTCGCCTCCGAAATGCTGCCCTGGGCATCGACGATGCTCGCCTACAACGCACGCCCCGCCGACCCGGCCGTGGTGGGGGAGGGCTGGCGTGCGCAGTGGCAGGAGCGGCTGGCGAAGACACCCGCGTACGTCGAGGAGTGGCTCGCCCACCAGACCCGTGACGCGTACTGGCGGCACGGCTCCGTGTGCGAGGACTACTCCGCGATCCAGGCGCCGGTGCTGGCGGTGGGCGGCTGGTACGACCCGTACTGCGGGGCCGTACTGCGGCTCCTCGAAGGGCTCGACGCACCGGTGCGCGGGCTGATCGGCCCCTGGGCACACACCTACCCGCACCAGGCGGAGCCCGGCCCCGCCATCGACTTCCACGCCGAAGTGGTGCGCTGGTTCGACCAGTGGCTGCGCGGCCGGGACACGGGCGTCGGGGACGATCCGGCGTTGCGGGTATGGATGCCCGACTGGGCGGCGCCCGGCACCGACCGCGAGCGGCGGCCCGGCCGTTGGGTCGCCGAGGACGAGTGGCCCTCGGCCCGTATCGGTGAGCGGTCACTGCCGCTCACCGAAGGGCTGCCCGCACGGCTGGACAGCACCCGTGTCATCGGGCTCACGGGCGGCAGCTGGCTGCAGTTCGGCGACGTGGCCGGGCAGTTCGGCCCGCAGGGCGCCGACGACGGGCTCTCGCACACCTTCACCACCGCGCCGCTGGACGTACGCACCGAGATCCTCGGCGTGCCGTCCGTCGCCCTGCGCGTCACCGCCGACCGGCCCGCGGCCCAGCTCGCCGTGCGCCTCACCGATGTGGCCCCCGACGGAAGTTCGCGGCTGATCACCCGCGGCCTCCTCAACCTCACCCACCGGGAGGGCCACGAGACGCCGCGCCCGCTGGAGCCCGGCCGGGCGTACGACGTGACCGTGCCCCTGCTCGCCACCGCACACGCCTTCGCGCCGGGCCACCGCATCCGGGTCGCCGTCTCCGCCGCGTACTGGCCGATGGCCTGGCCGTCACCCGAGCCCGTCACCGTCACCCTGGAAGGCGGCGGCCGGTCCGAACTGCGGCTTCCCGTACGCCCGGAGCGCGCCGAGGACGCCAAGCTGCGTCCGTACGGGCCGCCGCTGCCCGACCTCCCGGCGCCGCTGCGCCAGACGCCCGGTACCTCCTCGCGACGCATCGAACACGACCCGGTGTCCGGCACCACCGTCGTCACACTGGCCATCGACGACGGGGAGTTCCACGACCTCGCCGACGGCGGGTGGCGGCGCACCGGCTCCCTCGACCGCTTCACACTCACCGAGGGCGACCCGCACTCCGCGCTCGTCGAGTGCGAGCGCACCGAGGAGGTCGGCCGTGGCGACTGGAGCACCAGGGTCGTCACCTACAGCCGGATGACCGCGGACGCCACATCCTTCGCCGTCAGCAACACGGTGACCGCATACGAAGGAGAGGTCCAAGTGCACCACCGCACCACGGACAGTGTGATCCCCCGAAGAGGAGTGTGACCATGCGCCGCCGCACCCTCCTCACCGGCTCCCTCGCCGCCGTGGCCGCCGCCGGTGTGGCCACCGCCACCCGCTCGGTGGCGGGCACCGGGCCCGTCATCACGGTGGGCTCCAAACAATTCACCGAATCCTGGGTGATGGGCGAGCTGTACGCCCAGGTGCTCACCGCGCGCGGCTTCCAGGTCGTCCTCAAATCCAACATCGGCAGCGCCGACATCATCGACCGGGCGATCCGCGCCCGCCAGATCGACCTGTATCCCGAATACACGGGCGTCATCCTGCAGACCTTCGCGCAGCCGAAACACATGCCGACGACCGCCGCCGGCACCTTCCGCGCGGCCAAGGAGTACGAGGAGGGCCGCGGCCTCACCCTCCTGCGCGCCACACCGTTCCAGAACCGCAACGCCGTCGCCGTACGGACGGCGGACGCCCGCAAGCACGGCCTCAAGACGGTCGGCGACCTGAAGCGGCTGGGGAAGATCTCGTACGCCGAGTACCCGGACAACATCACCGGCCCGCTCGGCTTCGACGCCATCGTCAAGGCCTACGGACTGCGCGAGATGAAGGTGCGGCCGCTCAACATCGGCCTGCAGTACCCGGCGCTGAAGAACGGCGACGTGGACGCCGCCGACGTCTTCACCACCGACCCGCAGCTGCGCCGCTACGACTTCACGATCCTCGACGACGACCAGCACATCTTCGGCTTCCAGAACGTCGCACCGGTCGTCCGCCGCCCGCTCGTCGAGGAGCACGGCAGCCGGCTGACAGACCCGCTCGACGAGGTCGACGCGCTGCTCACCGAGGAAGCCATGCAGGCGCTCAACGAAGCCGCCGCGATCCTGCGCCTGAGCCCGGCGAAGGTCGCCGACCGCTTCCTGCGCGCCAACGGCCTCAAATAGCAAAGGGGATCCCTGGATGAACAGCGCCGCCGATATCATCTTCGATGAGGCGACCAAGACCTACCCCGGCTCCGGCCGGCCCGCGCTCGACGCGCTCTCCCTCACCGTCCCGGCGGGCGAGATCTGCGTCCTGCTCGGCTCCTCCGGCTGCGGCAAAACCACCGCGCTCACCCTCGTCAACCGGCTCACCGAGCTGACCGGCGGCGACATCCGCATCGACGGCAGAAGCATCCACGAGCAGGACGTCATCGCACTGCGCCGCGGCATCGGCTACGTCATCCAGCAGGCGGGCCTCTTCCCGCACCTCACCATCGCCCAGAACGTGGCGACCGTCCCGCAGGTGCTCGGCTGGTCCAAGCCACGCATCGAGGACCGGGTACGCGAGCTGCTGGAGCTCGTCGGGCTGCCGCACGGTGAGTACGGCGACCGCTATCCGGCACAGCTCTCCGGCGGCCAGCAGCAGCGGGTCGGTATTGCGCGGGCGCTGGCAGCGGACCCGCCGATCATGCTGATGGACGAGCCGTTCGGCGCCCTGGACCCGGTCACTCGTGAACACATGCAGGACGAGTTCCTGCGCCTGCACGCACAGGTACGCAAGACCACACTGTTCGTCAGCCATGACATCGACGAGGCAGTACGCATGGGCGACCGCATCGCCGTCCTCGCCGAGGGCGGCAGGCTGCTCCAGTACGACACCCCCGAGCGCATCCTGCACGCGCCCGCCGACGACTACGTGGCCCGCTTCGTCGGCACCGACCGCGGCCTGAAGGCACTCACCCTGCGCCGGCTGTCGGACCTGACACTGGAGCCGTACGGGGGCGCCGCGGACGGCACGGCCCTGCGCGCCGACGACTCGCTGCGTACTGCCCTCTCCGCGCTGCTCGCGGCGGGCGCCGACCGACTCCCGGTCACCGACGACGACGGGCACACGGTCGGCGCTGTCACCGTGGACCTCATCCGGGAGGCCGCGTGATCGCCATGGTGCAGGCCGCGGGCCCGGTGATCCCGGACTTCGGCACGGTCAGCCCCTGCGTCCGCGACAACGGGCTCTTCTGCGCGGACTGGTTCGCGGCGAACTGGTCGAGCGTCTTCTGGCCGGCCCTCGCCCAGCACGTCCGGCTCACCGTCATCGCGGTCGGCATCGGCTTCGCCCTGGCCTTCACGCTGGCGCTGCTCGCCCACTTCCGGCGGTGGCTGGTGCGCCCGCTCGGCGGCCTGGCCTCGTTCCTGTACACGATCCCGCCGCTCGCCCTCTTCACCCTCCTCGTCCCGGTCACCGGCCTCTCCGTACTGACCGCCGAAATAGCACTCGTCGCATACACCCTCATGGTGCTGTTCAAATCCACGCTGGCCGGACTGGCCGAGGTACCGGAGCACGTCCGCAGGGCGGGCCTCGGCATGGGGCTCACCCGACGCGAGATCCTCGTACGCATCGAACTGCCGCTCGCGCTGCCCGCGATCGTCAGTGGCCTGCGGGTCGCGACCGTCACGACGATCAGCGTGGTCGAGATCGCCGCATTCATCATCGACCAGGGGCTGGGCTCGCCGATCATCCAGGGCCTGCAGTCGCCGTTCAACACCCAGTTCATCGGCGCCGGCCTGCTCGCCGTCGCGCTGGCCCTCGCCGCCGACGGGCTGATCGTACTGGCCGGGCGGCTGCTCACCCCGTGGGCGACGACGCGGAGGACCGTCTGATGCACACCTTCCTCGACTGCTTCGCCTTCATGGCGAGCCACTTCGGACTGCTGCTGGACCGCACGATCGACCACCTGCTTCTCTCGGCGGCCGCCGTCGTGCTCGCTCTCGTCCTCGCCCTGCCACTGGGCGTGTGGCTCGGCCACCGCGGCCGCGGCTCGTTCCTCACCGTCAGCGTCTCCAACATCGGCCGCGCGCTGCCCTCCCTCGCCCTCATCGCCATCTTCCTGGGCCTCCTCGGCATCGGCTTCGTCAACGTCATGACGGCCCTCGTCGTCATGGCAGTGCCGCCCGCGCTGACGCACGCATACCTCTCCGTGGAGCAGATCGACCGCGACGTCGTACGCGCAGCCCGCGGCATGGGCCTCACCGAGCGCCAGATCCTCACCCGCATCGAGCTGCCGCTCGCCCTCCCCGTCCTCTTCACCGGCATCCGCATCGCCGCCGTGTACGTGATCTCCAGCGCGACCCTCGCCGCGGTCGCGGGCGGCGGCGGCCTCGGCGACATCATCCTCAACCAGGTCTCCTACGGCCTCTCCGGCGTCATCGCCGCGGCCCTCTGGGTAGCGGCCCTCGCCCTCGCCGCTGACGCACTGTTCGGCCTGGTGGGCAGGCGGCTGGCCCGCGGCCGCTGAACGCAGCCCCACCGCTCAGTTGAATGCTGCAACCAAGTGAATTATGGTTGCACGCACCAACTAGTCCTGGGGCGGCAAGAGGAAGGCCGAGAAGGCCATGAGGACGACAACAGCATCTGCGGAGACGCGGTCCGGCGGATCCCAACACGGGGGACAGGGCGCGTCGCACCGCCAGATCATGAAGGCGCTCTCCGGGCTCATGCTCGGAATGTTCGTCGCGGTGCTGTCCTCCACCATCGTCTCCTCGGCACTGCCGACCATCCTTGCCGACATCGGCGGCGGACAGAGCGCGTACACCTGGGTCGTCACGGCGGCGCTGCTGTCGGTCACGGCGACCACCCCGCTGTGGGGCAAGATGTCGGACCTGGTGAGCAAGAAGCTCCTGGTCCAGTTCGCGTTGGTGCTCTACATCGTCGCTTCGATCGTCGCCGGCTTCGCGCAGAACGCCGGGATGCTGATCGCCTGCCGCGTGGTGCAGGGCATCGGCGCGGGCGGCCTCTCCGCACTCTCGCAAGTGATCATGGCGGCCATGGTGTCGCCCCGGGAGCGCGGCCGGTACAGCGGCTATCTCGGCGCGACGTATGCCGTCGGTACCGTGTCCGGCCCGCTCATCGGCGGCGTCATCACCGACACCAGCTGGCTCGGCTGGCGCTGGTGCTTCTACGCCGTCGTGCCCTTCGCCGTGATCGCAATGATCGTGCTCCAGAAGACCATCCATCTGCCGGTGGTCAAGCGCGAGGTGAAGGCCGACTGGCTGGGCGCGTTCTTCGTCACCGCCGCGGTCTGCCTGCTGATGGTGTGGGTCACGCTGGCCGGCGACGCGTACGACTGGCTGTCCTGGCAGACGTACACGATGGTTCCCGGAGCCGCCGTACTCGGCCTGATCTTCCTGCTGGTCGAGACGAAGGCCCGCGAACCGATCATCCCCCTGCGGCTGTTCCGCAACGCGACCATCACGCTCACCTCCCTCGCCAGCATCTTCGTCGGCGTCGCCATGTTCGCCGGCACCGTCTTCCTCAGCCAGTACTTCCAGCTCTCCCGCGGCCAGACCCCGACCATGTCCGGCGTCTCGACCATCCCGATGGTGGCGGGGCTGCTGGTCGCCTCGATGGGCTCGGGCCGGATCATCACCCGCACCGGGCGCTGGAAGATATTCCTCGTCGGCGGCGGACTCTTCCTGACCGGCGGCGCGGCCACGCTGGGCCTGATGCGGTACGAGACCCCGTACTGGCAGGTCGTCGTCTACATGACCGTGCTCGGCATCGGCATCGGCCTGATGCAGCAGAACCTCGTACTCGCCGTACAGAACCAGGTCGCCCCGCATGACCTGGGCGCGGCCAGCTCCCTTGTCACGTTCTTCCGCACCCTCGGCGGCGCCATCGGCGTCTCCGCACTCGGCGCCGCGCTCTCCACACGGATCAGCCAGTACATGAAGGACGGATTCACCTCACTCGGCCTCCCGATGCCGCACGCACACGGCGGCGGCAACATCCCCGACCTGCAGCAGCTCCCTCCCACCATCCGCGGCATCATCGAAACCAGCTACGGCCACGGCATCGCCGACGTCTTCCGCTACGCCGCCCCGTTCGCCTTCCTGGCCTTCCTGCTCGCGCTCTGCATCAGGGAGGTGCCACTGAAGACGACGAACTCCCTGCAGGAGGCCGCGGGCACGGAGGCCCGGCAACGCGACGAGTGAGCCCTTGAAGGGACACGGGCTCTCAGTCTTCGGTCGCTCCGTCCCTCCTCGTCAGGCAGAAGGGATGCCCGGCCGGGTCGGCGAGGACCCGCCATCTGTCGCCGCCCGGTTGGTACTCCGGCTTGGCCGCGCCCAGCTCCAGCAGTAGGGCCTCTGCCTCGTCGAGGTCATCGACCGCGAAGTCGAGATGTATTTGCTGCGGTACGGCCTGGTCGGGCCAGCGCGGAGCCCGGTAACCATCGACCCGCTGGAAACCGATGAGGAGCCCGTCCCCACCGCGTAGCCCGGCGAAATCGCCGTGGGATTTTTCGTGCAGTTCGAGTCCGGTGGCCTGTTGGTAGAACGCGGCCAGCGCCAAGGGGTCGGGGCAGTCGAGTGTGATCGCCGTGAGCTTCATGTGCGCACTTTAGGGGGCGCTGTCGGCGGTGTTCGAGGTGGTGACGCGGACGTGGTCGACGACGAGTTGTTGCGGGAAGGACGTCGAGCCGTCGGGGTCGCCGGGCCAGTAGCCGCCGACGGCCAGGTTGAGGATGAGGAAGAAGGGCTTGTTGAACACCCAGGTCTTGCCACCGAGATCGGCGGGCGTGCGGCGCTGGTAGACGGTGCCGTCCACGGACCAGGTGATGGAGTCCGGCGCCCAGTCGATGGCGAAGGTGTGGAAGTCGTCGGCGAAGGCCTGCCCGTTGGGGAGGGAGTACGCCGCGCCGATGCCGCCGCTGCCCGAGTAACCGGGGCCGTGGAGCGTGCCGTGCACCGTGCTCGGCTCGAAGCCGACGTTCTCCATGATGTCGATCTCGCCGCTGTTCGGCCAGCCGACCTGGCCGATGTCATCGCCGAGCATCCAGAACGCCGGCCACATCCCCTGGCCGCGCGGCACCTTCATGCGCGCCTCGACGTGACCGTAGGTCGAGGTGAAGCGGCCCGCGGTGTTCAGCAGCGCCGAGGTGTACTCACAACGGCCGTACCAGCACTGGTAATTGGCCGGGTTCTCGCGGCGTGCGGTGATGACCAGCTGGCCCTGGCCGTTCAGGGCGGCGTTGGCGTTGCCCGCCGTGTAGTACTGCCGCTCGTGGTTGTTGACGTTGTCACCGGTCTCGGTCTGCCACTTGCCACCGTCGACCGCCGACCCGGCGGGGCCGTCGAAGGTGTCCTCGAAGGTGACGGCACGTATGGGGGTGGTGGGTGCGTCCGGCGGTGGCGCCGCGGCGGCGGAGCCGGGGGCCCAGCTCAACGCGGCGGTGAGTGCCGCGGTGGCCAGAGCGACGCCACGGAGGGCGCGCCGGCGCTCCCTTGAGGACACGTTGCAGGACATGCGAAGGGACATGTGACTACCCGCCTCGATTGGTCCGGACCTACTGCCTCCGCGAAGTGAAGCGCCGCTGACGCGTCCCTGTCAATACATGCGTGAGAGCGCTCTCTTACACCGGAGAGCAGGCCGAGCGGCGCATGATGTGACCGACGACCACCACACCACCAACGGAGGCGGAAGCATGGCAACGCACATCGGACGGTTTCTCGCCCTTCTCACGGGCGCGCTGTTGTTGGCCGGGTGTGGGGAGTCCGTCGCGTCCGGGAGCGACGAGGTGAGCCTCAGCGTCAGCGGTGGCATTGCGGGGGTTCAGCGCGGCATCGAGGTGAGCACCGACGGGTCGGTGCTCCTCACGGACCACAAGGGCAGCCACGCGGCCCGTGACCTGTCGCGAGCCGAGCGCGAGAAGCTCGGCTCCCTGCTGGACGCCGTTGACTTCGGGGAGCTGCCTTCCCGCAGCATCTCTGAGGGCTCCCGCGACCGCTTCGAGTACCGGCTGGCGCACGACGGCCACACCCTGGTCACCGACCGCAGCACCGGCCTGGGACCGGCCGATGACCTCATCGACCATCTGGAGGACTGCATGGATGCGCGCCGGCAGCGTGCCGCACAAGGAACCCCGACGAGTTCTTGATCCGGACGGGTGTTGTACTCATGGCATGGCATCCGGGATCCATCCGGGCCGTACTGTCCGTCACTGTCCGTCCCGACGCAACGTCAGGAGAACCCGAGCCCATGGCTGCCGAGTACGCCGACATCAAGCACAGCTCCGTCGAAGTCAACGGAGTGACACTGCATATCGCCGAGCAGGGCGAGGGGCCCCTCGTCGTCCTGCTGCACGGCTTTCCGGAGAGCTGGTACTCCTGGCGGCACCAGTTCGCGCCGCTGGCCGCGGCCGGGTACCGGGTCGTGGCGCCCGACCAGCGCGGCTACGCCCGCAGTGAGCAGCCCGCCGATGCCGACGCGTACAGCCTGCTGCACCTCACCGGTGATGTGATCGGCCTGATCCACGCGCTCGGCGAGGAGCAGGCCGTGGTCGTCGGCCACGACTGGGGCGCGCCGGTCGCCTGGACGACGGCCATGCTCCGCCCGGACGTCGTACGGGCCGTCGCTGGGCTCAGTGTCCCGCCGGTACTGCCCGCCGGCATGGCCCCGCCGTCGGTCACCCGACAGCAGTACGGCGACCGCTACTACCAGGTCTACTTCCAGGAACCGGGCGCCGCCGACGCCGAGTTGGCGCAGGACCTCGCCTCGACCTTCCGCCGTATGCTGTTCAACGGTTCGGGCGACAACCCGGCCAACGCCCGGCCGCGTCCCTGGATCGTGCCCGAAGGCGCCCCGCTGCTCGGCGTCGGACCGGACCCGGAGCTGCCCGCCTGGCTCACCCCCGGCGACATCGACGCCTTCGCCGACGACTACGCCCGCCACGGCGACCGGGCGTTCACCGGCCCCCTCAACTGGTACCGCAACATCGAACGCAACAACGCACTCCTGGCCGCCTTCCGCGGCCGCGGCATCGATGTCCCGGCGCTGTACGTCGTCGGCGACCGCGACATGGTCACCTCGCTGCACGGCATCGACCGGATCATCGACTCTCTCGACACCATCGCACCGAAATTGCACCGCAGTGTGACGCTCCCCGGCTGTGGCCACTGGACCCAGCAGGAACGCCCCGAAGAGGTCAACGCGGCACTGCTGGACTTCCTCGGCCACCTTCCCAAGGCGGGCGTCTGACGCCGGCAAAGTCGCCGACCTGAACGCGGTACTACAGCGCCGCCGGGACCATTGCCTCGATCAGGTGTGGTCCCGGTTCCGCCAGGGCTCGGCGGAGTTGGGCGGCGAGCTCCTCGCAGGTGGTGGCGCGGGAGGCCGGGACGCCCATGCCTTCGGCGAGTTGGACGAAGTCCAGTGCGGGGGAGGAGAGGTCGAGGAGTGTTTTCGCGGCGGGGCCCGACAGGTCGGCGCCGACGCGTTGCATCTCCAGGCGGAGTACGGCGTAGGCGTTGTTATTGAGGATCACCGTGGTGACGTCGAGGTTCTCGCGGGCCTGCGTCCACAGCGCCGAAATGGTGTACATCGCGCTGCCGTCGGCCTCCACGCTGAGTACCGGGCGGTCCGGTGCCGCGATGGCTGCTCCGGTGGCGACCGGCAGGCCCTGACCGATCGCACCGCCGGTCAGGGTCAGTACGTCGTGCCGGGGCGCGCCGGCCGTGGCCTGCGGCAGGGACGCTCCCGAGGTGTTCGCCTCGTCGGCGATGATCGCGCCGTCCGGGAGCAACGCGCCGACGACATCCGACCAGTTCTTCCTGGTGAGGGGGCCGCTCGGCAGGGCCGGCCGGGCGGCTTCCGTCAGCGTCGGCGCGGTGTCGGCGGCCACCTGCTCGGCCAGCGCCTCCAACGCGGCAACCGCGTCCTCGCCCTGACCAGCGAGGGTGTGTACGCGGGCCCCCTCGGGCACCAGGTCGCTCGGCCGGTCCGGGTAGGCGAAGAACGACACGGGGGAGCCGGTTCCGGCGACGATCAGATGGGTGACGCCGTCCAGTTGCTTGGCGGCCTGCTCGGCGAAGTAACCGAGCCGCTCGATGGCGGGCAGGCCCGCGCCCCGCTCCAGCCGCGCGGGAAAGGTCTCCACGAACGCCCGCGCGCCGGTGGCGTTCGCGATCCGGCTCGTCGCGCGGAGCCCGGCCGCCCGGCACGCCCGGCCGCCGATCAGCAGCGCGACGGGTTCTCCGCTGCGCAGCACATCGGCGATGGCCGCCACCGCCTGGGCGTCGGGTGCCGCCGGGGTACGTACGGGCAGTGGTGCGGCCACCTCGCTGCCCTCGCCCCACGAGGCGTCCGCGGGCAGGATGAGCGTCGCGACCTGGCCCGGTGGTTCCATCGACGCCGCCACCGCGGCCGCCGCGTCGGCTCCGACGTCGGCGCTCCGGTCGCACCGCCGCACCCAGCCGCTCACCGACCCGGCCACCGGCTCGATGTCCGATTCCAGCGGCGCGTCGTACTTCTTGTGGTACGTCGCGTGGTCACCCACCACGTTCACGATCGGGGTGTGGGCGCGGCGGGCGTTGTGGAGATTGGCCAGGCCGTTGCCCAGGCCGGGGCCCAAATGCAACAGGGTGGCCGCCGGCTTGTCGGCGATCCGCGCGTAGCCGTCGGCGGCTCCGGTGACCACACCCTCGAACAGGCCGAGCACGCCGCGCATCTCGGGCACGGCGTCGAGTGCGGCGACGAAGTGCATTTCCGAGGTACCGGGGTTGGCGAAACACACGTCCACACCGGCCCGGACGAGAGTGCGGATCAGCGACTGCGCGCCGTTCATGGGGGCCTCTCTCTTCCGTGTACAGGCGGACTCGGCCTCGGATACTAAGCGGTCGTTAACTTCGTGTCGAGGGGTCTCGCTCATTGCTCCGCGGCAGCAGGTAACTACTCGACTCATCGTGTCCGGGACGTGGACAGGCCCTGAGTCGCCGATTACCTTAGCGAGCGTTCGTGTGGTTTTTCTTCAGACCGTCCCCACCGGTGCCGCGGACTGCCCGCCGACGAGGCGTACCCCTCCTTACCTCTCCCCGAAGGAGACACCCGTGCCGACAACCGAAGTGCCCGGTACCCGCGCCGCCCCGGCCCCGTCCGCCGGGGAATCCCGGGCCAAGGCCTGGGGTTTCACCGGCCTGCTGATGCTGCTGTACATCGTGAACTGGGCCGACAAGGCCGTGTTCGGCCTGGTGGCCCAGCCGCTCGCCGAGGAACTGCACCTGAACTCCTCACAGATCGGCCTGATCGGCAGCTCGTTCTTCCTGACCTTCACCGTCGGCAACCTCGTCGCGGGCCTGCTCAACCGCTGGACGGCCCTGAAGTGGTCGCTCGCGCTCCTCGCGGTCGGCTGGTCGTTCGCCATGCTCCCGCTGGTCGTCTCCGCGACCTTCACCGTCCTGCTGCTGAGCCGGATGCTGCTCGGCTTCCTGGAAGGGCCGTCGAGCCCCATCATCCATACGGCGCTCTACTCCTGGCATCCGCGGGAGAAGCGCGGCCTCCCCTCGGCGTGCATCACCGCGTGCGCCTCGATCGCCAAGATCGCGGTCGCCCCCGCACTGGCGGTCGTGGTCGCCGCCTACGGGTGGCGCACCGCCTTCGTGGTCCTCGCGGTCGCCGGTCTGGTCTGGCTGGTGATCTGGCTCCCGACCTGGACGCCCGGCCCGTACGGTGAGGACAAGGCCGCAAAGGCGACCGGGGCCGCCGACGAGCCCGCTGTCCCGTGGGCCAAGGTGTTCCTCTCGCCCACGTTCCTCGGGGCCGCGCTCGCGACGATGTCGATGTACGCCCTGGTGACCGTGGTGCTGACCTGGCTGCCGTCGTACTTCGAAATGGGCCTGGGCTACAGCCGCGTGCAGGCCGGCACCATGTTCGGCTTCCCGAGCATTGCGTCGATCGTGGTCATGTTCGGGCTCTCCTGGATCGGCGACCGGCTGATCGGGCGCGGTGCCACCTCGCGCGTCCTGCGGGGCATCGTCCCCTCGGTGGCCCTGCTCGTGTGCGGCGCCACGATGGCGCTGCTGCCGAGCATCGGCACACCGGCCGCCGCGGTGGCCGTCGTCTCGATCGGCTACGCCTTCGGCGCCAGCATCTTTCCGCTGTTCAACGCCGGCCTGGCGGAGATCGTGCCGCCCCGGCAACTCGCCAGTACCCTCGGCATCTTCATGGCCCTGATGTCCCTCGGCGGCGTCTACGGCCCGTACCTCACCGGCTGGATAGTCGACCAGGCGGCCGACCCCGCCGTCGGCTACGGACGGGCCTTCCAGATCTTCGGGGTCATGGTGCTCGTGGGCGGGCTCGCGGCGCTCCTCGGCGTCAACCCCGAACGGGACGCGGCCCGACTGCGCGGCACGAACCGCATCCCGGCCCCGTAGCCGCCGAAGGGCCTCAGCTGAACGACCGGGAGCTGAACCGATCGGAAGGGATCCCATGTACCCAGGTGCCCATGCCGAGAGAGACCCGCGCCGCGCCGCCGTCATCATGGCCGCGACGGGGGACCGGCTGACCTACGCTGAGCTGGACGAACGCTCCATCCGCCTGGCCCATGTGCTGCGCGCGGCGGGCCTGCGCCGGGGCGATGTGGTCGCCCTGCTCACCGACAACTCGATCCACGCGTACGAGGTGTACTGGGCGGCGGTCCGCTCCGGTCTGTACATCACCCTCGTCAACAACCACCTCAGCGCGCCCGAAGTCGCCTACATCGTGAATGACTCCGCGGCCTCCGCACTGGTGGTGTCGCACGCGCTGGCCGGTCTGGCGGCGGAGCTGCGGGACGAGACGCCCGGGGTACGGGTCCGGCTGGTCTATGGCGGCCTCGTGGAGGGGTACGAGGACTACGGGGCCGCGCTGGCCGCGGCGTCGCCCCGGCCGCCCGCCGACCAGCCCCGGGGCGCCGATCTGCTGTACTCCTCGGGCACCACCGGCCGCCCCAAGGGCATCCGTCCCGAACTCCCGGACCGCCAGGTGGCGGAGCCCGGCGACACGCTCGTCGAGGTCCTGCAGGCGGTGTACGGCTTCGACCGGGACTCGGTCTACCTGTCCCCGGCGCCGGTGTACCACGCGGCCCCGCTCCGGTACGGCGCCTCGGTGCACGCGCTCGGCGGCACCGTCGTGATGATGGAGCGCTTCGACGCCGAGGGCGCGCTCCGGGCGATCGAGCGGTACGGCGTGACGCACAGCCAGTGGGTACCGACCATGTTCCTCCGGATGCTGCGGCTGCCGGAGAAGGCCCGCACCGCTTACGACCTGTCCGGTCACCGGGTGGCGGTGCACGCCGCCGCGCCGTGCCCGCCGGACGTCAAGCGCGCGATGATCGACTGGTGGGGGCCGATCCTGTACGAGTACTACGCCTCGACCGAGGGCGTCGGCATGACGCTCATCAAGTCGGACGAGTGGCTGGCAAAACCGGGCTCGGTGGGCCGGGCGCTGCTGGGGGAGGTGCGCGTCTGTGACGACGAGGGGCGGGTGGTGCCCGCGGGCTGCACTGGAACCATCTACTTCGCGCGCGAGGAGCGGCAGTTCGAGTACCTCGGCGACCCGGAGAAGACCAGGGAGGCACACCACCCGGACCATCCGAACTGGGCCACCACGGGCGACATCGGCCATGTCGACGAGGACGGCTATCTCTTCCTCACCGACCGCAAGGCATTCATGATCATCTCGGGTGGGGTGAACATCTACCCGCAGGAGGTGGAGGCCACGCTCGCGTTGCATCCCGACATCGCGGACGTCGCGGTGATCGGTGTGCCGGACGAGGAGATGGGGGAGGCGGTCAAGGCGGTCGTCCAGCCGTCGCCGGACGCCCGTCCCGGTCCGGAACTGGAGCGCCGGCTGATCGACTACGTACGCTCCCGCATCGCGCACTACAAGGCGCCGCGCAGTGTCGACTTCGTCGACGAGCTGCCGCGCACCCCGACCGGCAAGCTCGTCAAGGGCAAGCTCAAGGCACGGTACGCGGCGGCCCCGCCGGCGTGAGTCCCCGGTGCCCGCTCAGGCCTCGCGCCGTGCCAGCAGTTCGACCGGGATGTCCATGACCCGGGTCCGGATGTACTCGCCCACGGCCTTGCCCACCTGGTCGGCGCGGAGGTTGCTGGAGCCGCCGGTGCCGAGCAGGCCGCGCAGTACGAAGTGGACCGCGTGCAGCTGCGGGAACTCATGGCGGACGATGTCCAGGTCCTTCGCCTCGGGGACCATCCGCCGCAGCTCATCGGTGCTCAGCGCGCACCGCAGCCACGGCCACGCCGCCGGATCGGCCGCCCAGATGCCGACATTGCTGTTGCCGCCCTTGTCGCCGCTGCGGGCATGGGCGACCCGGCCCAGCGGGGCACGCTCGGTAGCGCCGGTCCACGCGTATGGGTCGGGCTCCGCGTGCACCGGCCGGCCCTCCGGCAACTGAGTGACGGCGGGCGGCGCGACGGCGATGCGGCGCCCGTCCGCCAGTACCACCTCGTGCTCGACGGCCGCCATGGGCAGCAGCCCGGGCCAGTACTCGATGCGCGGCTGCGGCCCGGTGACCCGCTGCGCACCGGTGTCGTAGTAGAAGCCGGGAACGCTGCACAGGAACAGACCGCCGATCCGCCCGGCGAAATTCGCGTACTCCAGCGGCTCCCGCTCCCGGGCGGTGGCCATGATGCGTACCGGTACGGTCGCCTCCCACTGGCTCTGCGGATCGGCCGCCACGGTGCCGATGATGCTGACGTCCAGCTCGTCCACCCCGGGCCCGGCCACCTGGTCCCGGATCTGGGAGCGCAGCAGCTCGTACTTCTCCTCGATGTCCAGCCCGGTCAGATACACCGTCAGCACGATCTGGTGGCCGATGGGGGCGAAGAGCGCGACCTTGGTGGTGGGCGGCGGCGGTGAACCGGTCGTACCGGTGACCCGCACCCGGTCGGGGCCCGCCTGGCTCAGCCGGACGGTGTCGAGGTGGACGGTCACATCGGGGTTGAGGTAGCGCGGGCCCTGGATCTCGTACACCAACTGGGCGGTGACGGTGTCGACGGTGACCGCGCCGAGATCGCGCCCGTGCTTGGTGATCACACTGCTGCCGTCGGCCGCCACCTCGGCGATCGGGAAGCCCGGCCGGTGCGCGCCGGGGATCCCGGTGAAGCCGGAGAAATTGCCGCCCACGGCGTGTGGCCCGCACTCGATGATGTGTCCCGCGACCACGGCCCCGGCCAGCCGGTCCCAGTCCTCGGTGCCCCACTCGTGCCACCAGGCCGCAGGGCCGGCCGTCAGCGAGGCGTCGGTGACCCGGCCGCAGACCACGATGTCGGCGCCCTCCCGCAGCGCCGTGGCGATGCCCCAGCCGCCGAGGTACGCATGGGCGCTGATCGGCTCGGCGCCCCAGGACGACAGCGGCTCGCCGGTGTCCAGATTCTCCAACAGCTGTCCGGAGGCCCGGAGTTCGGCCAGCCGGGGCTGGAGGTTGTCGCCCTCGACATGGGCCACTTGGAGCGTCACCCCCGCCTCCGCGATCGCCTCGCGCAGCGCGTTCGCCAGTGCCTCCGGGTTGAACGCGCCGGCGTTGGTCACGACCTTCAGGCCGCGCTCGGCGAGGGCGGCGAGGTGCGGGCGGATCTGGCGGAGGAAGTAGGTGATGTAGCCCTTGGACGAGTCCTTCGTGTACAAGGGCGACATCGAGGCCAGTGTGATCTCGGCGAGGTAGTCGCCCATCAGCACATCCACCGGGTCACCGGCCATGACCTCGTCGAACGCGCTGTAACGGTCGCCGTAGTAGCCGGAGAAGTTCGCGATGCGGACCGGCCGTCGGTTCGTCTCCTGCACTTGCTCGCCTCCCTCTCGTTTGCCCATGAATCCTGCGAATGAACGATCGTTCAGTTACGAGAATGGTGCGTGCGGCGGAGGGTGGCAAGCCCCGCGGCGGGGAGACGTCGGCCGGTGCGTCGGCGCGTACACTGACCGACGTTCGTTCAGGCGTGAGGAGGGCACCGTGCGAGGTGCAGGCCAGCAGGCCATTCTGGAGGCCGCGCGGCACGAATTCGCCGAGCGCGGGTACGCCGCCGCGTCCATCCGGGACATCGCCCGGCGGGCCGGCGTGAGCCTGTCGGCGATGTACCACTACTACACCGGCAAGCAGGAGCTGCTGCACGCGCTGGTGAACGACAGCGGCCGGACGTACTTCGAATCCTGCCGCAAGGAGCTGGAAGCGGCCGGCGACGACCCGGGGGAGCGGCTGGCCGCCCTGGTGCGGGCCACCGTGCGGTACCGCGCGGAGTACCGGCTGGAGAGCAGCCTGACGCTCACCGAGTGGCGCAGCATGTCCCAGGGGCAGCTGGAGGACTTCCAGCGCCGCCAGTTCGACGGCTCCCGGATGTTCCAGCAGATCGTCGAGGACGGGGTGGAGCAAGGGGTCTTCCGCACCCCGCATCCCGAGGACGCACGGCGCGGGGTGATCGCGATGTGCAATGCCATCGCCCAGTGGTACCGCGAGGGCGGCGAGCTGAGCGTGGACGAACTGGCCGAACGCTACGTGGAGTTGGCGCTCGTGCTCGTGGAGTACCGCCCGGCGGGGCGACGCCCGCGCCACCCCGCCTGACGGGCTCTCAGCAGCCGGGACTCACGACATCTCCTCGGGGCGGACCGGCCACGCCGGTACGACATCGAGGTGGTCGGCGATGCGCGCGGGGAACTTCGGCGGCCGCTTCTCCAGGAACGAGGTGACGCCCTCGGCCGCGTCCGGGCCCTGCCCGAGCCGGTTCATCGCCCGCGAGTCCAGTCGGTGCGCCTCCCACGGCGTCGACGCGCCGAGCATCGACCACAGCAGCTGCCGGGACAGCGCGACCGACACGGCGGAGGTGTTCTCCGCGATCTCGGCGGCGATCCCGTACGCGGTCGGCAGCAGCTCGGCATCCGGTACGACCCGCGAGACGAGCCGGCCGGCCAGCGCCTCCGACGCGTCGAAGACCCGCCCGGTGGCCACCCACTCCATCGCCTGCGAGATCCCGACGATCCGGGGCAGGAACCAGCTGGAAGCGGCCTCCGGCACGATCCCGCGGCGGGCGAAGACGAACCCGAAGCGGGCCGAGTCCGCGGCGATCCGGATGTCCGCCGGGAGCGTCATCGTGGCGCCGACGCCGACCGCGGGCCCGTTGAAGGCCACGATCACCGGCTTGAGCGAGGCCGCGATCCGCAGCGACACACAGCCGCCGCCATCGCGGGGCGCCTCGCCGACGGTGCCGAAGTCCGCGCGCTCGGCGGCCCGTTGGGGGTCCCGGTGGTCGAAGGTAGCGGCCCCGCCCTGCAGATCGGCGCCCGCGCAGAAGCCCCGCCCGGCGCCGGTGAGCACCACGGCCCGTACGGTGTCGTCGGCGTCGGTCGCGTCCAGTGCGGCGATCAGCTCGGCGGCCATCGTGGTGGTGAACGCGTTGAGCCGCTCCGGGCGGTTCAGGGTGATCGTGGCGATGCCGTCGGCGACCGAGTAGGCGATCTGCTCGTAGTCGGTCCGGATGTGGTCGATCTCGGTGCGGTCGGTCATGTGACGGCCCACTCTCCCGTGAATTCCGGTTCCCGTTTCTCGTTGAAGGCGGCGATGGCCGCGGGCGCGTCCGCGGTCGCGAAGTTGACCGTCTGGGCGCGTGCCTCGCTCGCCAGCGCGTCCCGCAGCGTCCGGTCGGCCCCCTCATTGAGCAGCGCCTTGTTCTGCGCCAGCGCCACCGGCGGCCCGGCGGCCAGCCGCTCGCCGAGCTCGGCCACGAACTTGTCCAGCTCGTCCGGCTCGACCAGCCAGGTCACCAGCCCCAGCCGGTGCGCCTCGTCCGCGTCGATCATCTCGGCCAGCAGCGCCAGCCGCTTCGCCTGTTGCAGCCCCACCAGCTTGGGCAGCAGCCAGGAGCCGCCGAAGTCCAGCGACAGACCACGGCGCGCGAAGATCTGCGAGAACCGGGACCGCGCGGTGGCGACCACGAAGTCGCAGCCCAGGGCGAGATTCCAGCCCGCGCCGACCGCCACGCCGTCGACCTTGGCCACCGTCGGTACGGGCAGCTCGTGCAGCCGCAGCGCGATCTCGTTGATCCGGTGCATCCGGGACAGCGGATGCGCTTCGGCGCGCCGGCCGGAGAGATCGGCCCCGGCGCAGAACGCCCCGCCGGCCCCGGCCAGCACGACGGCCCGCACCTCCGGATCGTTGCCCGCCGAGGCCAGCGCCTCGCCCAGCGCGTTCCACAGCTCGTCGTCAATGGCGTTCTTGCGGCGCGGACGGTTCAGGGTCAGCGTCAGGACGCCACCTGCGCGGTCGGTCAGCAGTACGGGCTCGTCGTCGCTCATCGCGTCATGCCCTTCAGTCGCTCCAGGTCGGCCAGGCGGCGCGCCGGATCCGGCGATACCGGGTTGACCTTGAGGGTGGTGACACCGGCGGCCCGATACGCCGCGATCCGTTCGGCGATGTACGAGGCGGGGCCGATCAGCGAGATGTCCCGCAGCAGATCGGCGGGGACCGCCGCCGCGGCCTCCTCCTTGCGGCCGGCCAGATAGAGATCCTGGATCTTGATCGCCTCGGCCTCATAGCCGTAACGGCGCGCGAGGTTGTTGTAGAAGTTGCGGCCGCGCGCGCCCATACCACCGATGTACAGGGCGAGTTGGGGCCGGGCCAGGTCGATCAGTTCGTCGACGTCCTCGCCGATGGCCAGCGGCGCCTGCGCCACGATGTCCAGCGGTCCGAGCGCCGGATCGCGCTTCGCCGAGCCCTCGGCCAGCGCCGGTCCCCAAACCTCGCCCGCCTTCTCCGGGTGGAAGAAGATGGGCAGCCAGCCCTCGGCGATCTCGGCGGTCAGCGCCACGTTCTTCGGTCCGATCGCGGCGAGAATGACCGGGACCCGGTCCCGCACCGGATGATTGATGAGCTTGAGCGGCTTGCCCAGCCCCGTGCCCTGCTCGGCCGGTAGTGGGATCTGGTAGTGCCGGCCTTCGTGGACGACCTTCTCGCGGCGCCACACCTGCCGGCAGATGTCGACGATCTCCCGGGTACGCGCCAGCGGAGCGTCGTACGGCACACCGTGGAACCCCTCGATCACCTGCGGCCCCGACGCGCCGATTCCGAGCGTGAACCGGCCGTCGGAGACATAGTCCAGCCCGGCCGCCGTCATCGCGGTCAGGCTGGGCGTCCGGGTGTAGATCTGCAGGATGCCGGAGGCGATCTCCAGCCGCTCGGTGCGCGCGGCGATGAAGCCGAGCTGGCTGATCGCGTCGTAGGAGTACGCCTCCGGGACGAAGACGATGTCCAGCCCGGCCTTCTCGTAGTCGCCGAGCACCTCGACGGTCTCCTTGAAACCGCCGCTGTAGCTCAGCATCATGCCGATTCTCATGCCTGCCTCCGGGAGTCCTGGGCCGCCGCAGCTGCCGCTTCCGCGTGCCGGGCGCGCAGCTCGTTCTTGAGGATCTTGCCTGCCGCGGAAACGGGGAGGGCCCGGACGAAGTGCAGTTCGCGCACCCGTTGGTACGGGGCGACCCGCTCGGCCACGTACGCCATCAGCTCCTCGGCGGTGGCCCGGGCGCCGTCGCGCAGCACCACATAGGCGGCGGGGATCTCGCCCGCTTCCGGGTGCGGGGCACCGATCACCGACGCGGCGGCGACCGCGGGATGACCGGCGAGGATGTCCTCCAGATGCAAGGGGTACACGTTGTAACCCTTGTAGATCAGCATGTCCTTCGCCCGACCGGAAAGAAAGAGGTGACCCCGGTCGTCCAGGCGGCCGATATCGCCGGTGCGCAGCCAGCCGCCGTACCGGAACTGATCGGCCGTCAGGTCGACTCGGCCGTGGTAACCGTCGGTGATCTGCGGCCCGCGTGCCCATACCTCACCGGTCTCGCCGACCGGCAGCGCACGCTCCAGGTCGGTCAGATCGCGGATCGACAGCTCGGTGTCCGGCAGGGGCAGACCGACGGAGCCGGGCGGGATGCCCGCACCGCTGTCCAGCGGGTGGATCGCCAGTGCCACCGTTGCCTCGGTGAGGCCGTACCCCTCGGTGATGCGGGCGTTGGGAAAGAGCTCGCCCAGCCGCCGCCAGGTCTCCGGATCGATGGGCGCCGCACCGGAGTTGACCACCGATACGGACTCCAGCCGCCGCCCGGCCGCCGCCGGTGCGGCCAGCAGTGCCCGGTACATCGTGGGGGAGCCGTTGAGCAGTGTGACCTGGTGCTCGTCCACATCGGCGAGGAAGCGTTCGGGGTCGAAGCGGGAGGAGAGGACGGTGGTGGTGCCGACCAAGGTGTTGGCGACCATGCTGGCCAGCCCCAGCGCGTGGAAGAGCGGTGCCACCGCGAGCGTGACCCCGGTGCCGGGCGACCGGTGCCAGGGCGTGGCCCGTTCCTTGTCCTGCTCGGCGCCGAGCACCCCGTCGACAAGCATCGTACGGGCGGCCGCGCGGACCCAGCTGACCTGCGTGACATTGGCAACCAGATTGCGGTGCAACACCCGCACCGCCTTGGAACGACCCGTCGTTCCGCCTGTGTAGGAGAGATGCGCCAGGTCCTCCGGGCGGCGCGGCACGCGTTCCGTGGTTCCGTACCGCAGCAGGGCCTCTGCAGGCACCACCACGGTCCGTCCCGACGGTGCCTGAGCGAGTGCCTCAGGACCGGGGACGATGACCGCGCGGGCCCCGGAGTCCTCGATCTGGGTGGCGAGCGCGGCGGCGGGCTGCGCGGGGTTGGCGGGGCTGACCACCGCACCGGCGTACAGCGTGCCCCAGTAGGCGACCGGGAACCACAGGGTGTTGGGAAGCAGCAGCAGTACGGTGTCGCCGGGCCCGATGCCGTACTCGCGCAGCCCTCGGGCGAAGTGCATGGCCTGGTCGTGGAGTTGGGCAAAGGTGAGGGTCCGTTCGCCGTCGCGCACCGCGAGGCGGTGCGGATAGTGGTGCGCGGCCCCGGCGAGCACGGCACCGACGTCGACGGACGGGTAGTCCAGGGCGGTACGGGTCATGCGATGACTCCTCGCGCGGTCAGGCTGTCGAGCTGAGCGATCGTCAGGCCCGCGTCGGCCAGCACACTGCGGGTGTCCTCGCCCGCCTTGGGCGTGGCGCCGGGGGCGGTCGCGGGGGTGGCGGAGAAGCGAGGTGCGGGTGCGGGGCGCAGTGGGCCGTCCGTGTCCAGGAACGTGCCGCGGGCCGCGTTGTGCGGGTGTGCTGCGGCCTCGGTCAGGGAGAGGACGGGGGTGACACACGCCTGGGTACCGGCGAAGTGCGCGGCCCACTCGTCCCGGGTACGGGTCGCGAAGACGGAGGCGAACCGCTGCCGTACGAGGGGCCAGCTCTCCTGCCTGCCCTGCGTGCCGCACTCGGGGTCGTCGGCCAGGCCCAGTCCACGCACCAGGTCGGCGTAGAACTGCGGCTCGATCGCGCCGACCGCGACGTGGTTGCCGTCCGCGCAGCGGTAGGTGGTGTAGAAGGGCGCGCAGCCGCTGAAGACGTTGACGCCGCGTTCGTCCTGCCACATTCCGTGGGCGAGGAATCCATGGGTCATGGCGAGCAGCAGGGCGCTGCCGTCGGTCATGGCCGCGTCCACCACCTGGCCGCTGCCGGTGGCGCGGGCGTGCAGCAGCGCGCTGACCAGGCCGAGCGCCAGCAGCATCCCACCGCCGCCGAAGTCGCCGATCAGGTTGAGCGGGGGGACGGGATCGCCGCCGGCCGGGCCGATCGCGTGCAACACGCCGGTGAGCCCGATGTAGTTGATGTCGTGGCCGGGGGCCTGCGCGAGCGGACCGTCCTGGCCCCAGCCGGTCATCCGCCCGTACACCAGACGCGGGTTACGGGTCAGGCAGTCCTCCGGGCCCAGGCCCAGCCGCTCGGCGACGCCCGGCCGGAACCCCTCGATCAGGGCGTCGGCCGAGTCGGTCAGGCGTAGTACGGCCGCGGCGCCCTCGGGATCCTTGAGGTCGACGGCCACCGACCGCCGGCCGCGCAGCAGCACCGTGTCGGCGGCGCTGACGCGCGCGCCGGGCCGCTCGATCCGTATCACCTCGGCACCGAGGCCGGTGAGCACCATCCCCGCGAACGGGCCCGGGCCGATGCCGCCGAGTTCGATGATCCGGACCCCGGCGAGCGGCCCGCCGGACGGATGCTGTGCGTCATGTACGTCGTGTGGGTCCGGCGGATCGTGTGCTTCTCGTGCGCTGGACATCAGCGGCCGGTCCAGCGCGGGGCGCGCTTCTCGGCGAAGGCGCGCGGGCCCTCCTTGGCGTCCTCGGACACGAACACCGGCTCCACCAGGGCCTTCTGGCGCTCCTTGGCCTCGGCGGCGGGCCAGACGGTGGAGCCCACGACGACCTCCTTGCTGACCCGGACCGCGAGCGGGCCGTTGGCCGCGATGGCGGCGGCGAGGTCGCGGGCGCCGTCCAGCGCGCCGCCGGGCTCGGCGAGCCGGTTGACCAGGCCGTAGCCGTGGGCCCGGTGGGCATCGAGGAAGGCGCCGGTCAGGGCCAGTTCCATGGCGATCTGGTACGGCAGGCGCTGCGGCAGCCGCAGCAGTCCGCCGGCCGCCGCGACCAGACCGCGCTTGACCTCGGGAAGGCCGAACTGCGCGTTGTCGGCGGCCACGATCAGGTCGCAGGCGAGGGCCAGTTCACAGCCGCCGGCCAGCGCGTACCCCTCGACCGCCGCGATCAGCGGCTTACGGGGCGGCGCGTCGGTGAGGCCGGCGAAGCCGCGCCCCTCGATGCTGGGGCGCTCGCCCTTGAGGAACGCCTTGAGGTCCATGCCGGAGGAGAAGGTGCCGCCGGCGCCGGTGAGGATGCCGACGGCCAGGTCGTCGCGGGCGTCCAGCTCGTCGAGCGCGGCGGCGATGCCCTCGGCGACGCTGAGGTTGACGGCGTTGCGGGCCTCAGGACGGTTGATCGTGATGACGGCGATGCCGTCGGAGAATTCGGTGCGGACCGCATCGGTCATCGGTGGCTCCGTACGGGGTCGGCGGGTCGGCGGTGTTGTTGGGCAGCCACGCTTGGAGACAGGCTCTTACTTGGGTGCCATCCGGATGGCACCGTCGAGGCGGATGACCTCGCCGTTGAGCATCGGGTTGTCGACGATGTGCGCGACCAGTGCGGCGTACTCGTCCGGGGTGCCGAGGCGGGACGGGTGCGGCACCTGCTTGCCCAGCGAGTCGCGTAGCTCCTGCGAGGCACGGCCGAGCAGCGGGGTGTCGAACAGACCGGGCGCGATCGTCGTCACCCGGACCTGACGGTTCGCCAGGTCGCGGGCGATGGGCAGGGTCATGCCGACGACACCGCCCTTGGAAGCGGAGTACGCGGCCTGACCGATCTGGCCGTCGAAGGCCGCGACCGACGCGGTGTTGACGATGACGCCCCGGTCGCCGTCCAGGGGTTCGTTGCCGACCATCTTCGCCGCGGCCAGCCGGATCACATTGAAGGTGCCGATCAGATTGACCGTGATCACCTTGGTGAACCGCGCCAGGTCGAACGGGCCTTCCTTGCCGACCGTACGGGCCGCACCGCCGATACCGGCGCAGTTGACGGTCACCCGCAGTGGCGCCGGCTTCGCCGCGGCCTCCACCGCGCGCAGCACGTCCGCCTCGTCGCTGACGTCACCGGCGACGAACACCGCCCGCTCGCCCAGCTCCTTGGTCACCGCCTCGCCGTCGGAGGTCGGCAGGTCGAGCAGCACCACATGGGCGCCCGCGGCCAGCAGCTTCTTCGCGGTGGCCAGGCCGAGACCGGAGGCCCCACCGGTGACAAGAGCGGAAACACCATCGGTGCGCATGAGAGAACCCCATTTCCTTCCCTGCGGCGGACTGCCTCTGCTAACTTAACGATCGTTCGGCAACTGCCGCCCACAGGCAACCACAGCCCTATGGCGGTGTCAACGGAAAGGACAGCCGTGGCACTTGAGATCAGCGGCACCGTGCAGTGGCAGGCGTGGCAGGACCGCGTCCTGCCGCCGGTCGAGCGGGTACGCGAGGGGCTGTGGTCCATCCCCGTACCCATCCCCGACAACCCGCTGCGCTACGTCCTGGTGTATGCACTCGAAGCCGGCGACGGCGTCGTGCTCATCGACGCGGGATGGGACGTCGAGGTCTCCTGGCAGGCCCTCAACGACGGCCTGGCCGAGATCGGGACCACCGTCGAGAACGTCACGGCCGTCCTCGTCACCCACAGCCACCCCGACCACCTCGGCCTGGCCGGCCGGGTGCGCGAGGCCTCGGGGGCGTACGTCGCCCTGCACGCCCTGGACGCCACCCTGCTGGGCGCGGACGCCGGTACCCAGGAGAAGTGGCACAACAGGCTCCTGGACTACCTGGCCACGCACGGGGTGCCCGACGCCGAGGCCGCCGCCACGGTGGACGGCATGAACAGCGACCTGCTCTTCCGGGCCGCCAGCCCGGACGTGCTGCTGCAGGACGGGGAGCGGATCAAGCTGCCGGGGCTGGACCTGCGGGTGGTGTGGACCCCGGGACACAGCCCCGGCCACTCCTGCTTCTACGAGCCCGAGCGGCGGCTGCTGTTCTCCGGCGACCATGTACTGCCCCGGATCACCCCGGCGGTCGGCGTGTACGCCCAGACCCCCGGCGACCCGCTGGCCGACTTCCTGCTCTCGCTGGAGCGGCTGGAGCGGTTCGACGTCGAGGAGGTGCTCCCGGCGCACGAGTACCGCTTCCGCCGACTGGACGAGCGGCTGGTCCAGATGGCGCGGCACCACACCGAGCGGCTGGCGGAAACGCTCGCCGCGGTACGGGCGGCGCCCGGCGCCACCGCCTGGGAGCTGGCGGCCCGGCTGAAGTGGTCGCGCCCCTGGAGTGCCTTCGGCATGCAACAGCGGCGGTTCGCCCTGGGGGAAACGCTGGCCCATCTGAAGCTGCTGGCGGCCAGGGACGAGGTCGTCGAGGCTGCCGAGGCCGGCAGCGCGCCCGGTGGAGGCGGCCCGGCCCGTTGGTATCCGACTCGTTGACACCGCCGCCGTCCGTTGGGAAGAGTGCACCTCTGTCGAACGACCGTTTAGCTGAGAGGCGCTGAGCGTGATCAAGGCCAGGTTCCCCCAGCCGCTGCCGCCGCCCGCGCCCGCGGGCGTCTCGCTCCCGGAGCTGCTCGATCTGGAGACCGTGGACCGCGATCTGTACCGCGGGAACGTCGTCTTCGACGAGCCGTTCGCGCTCTTCGGCGGGCAGGTCGCCGCGCAGGCGCTGATGGCGGCGGGGCGCACCGTCGGCCCGGACCGCACGCCCCACTCGATGCACGGCTATTTCCTGCGCGCCGGGGACTCCGGCCGTCCGACCGTCTTCCGGGTCGAACGGGACCGGGACGGCCGCTCGTACTCCGCGCGCCGGGTGGTCGCCCTGCAGGACGGCGAGGTCATCTTCAGCATGTCCGCGTCGTTCCACGTCGCCGAGGAGGGCCGGGACCTCCAGGCGACACCGGTACCGGACGCGCCCCCGCCGGACACCCTGCCGACCGGGACGATGCCGCGGCTGGCGTCCTTCGAGGCCCGCCAGCCGCAGCAGCCCTACCCCGAGGCGTCCTGGCCGACCCGGTTCTGGGCGCGCTGCACCGCGGACCTCGGGGACGACCCGCTGCTGCACACCGCCGCGCTGACCTATCTCTCCGACGTCCTCAGCGGCCTCGCGCCGCTGCGGGACGCGAGCTGGACCCCGATGAGCAGCCTGGACCACGCGGTGTGGTTCCACCGCCCGGTGCGGCTCGACGACTGGGTGCTGCTCGACCTCGTACCGCATACGACGGGTGGCGGGCGCGGTTGGTACACCGGCACGGTCAGCAGCGCCGACGGCGTCCTGCGGGCGAGCCTCACCCAGGAGCAGCTGTACCGGCAGCGCCGCACCCCACAGGAGAAGCGCACCTCGGAGTGACACCTCGGAGTGACCTTGGACCGCACCTCGCCGGAGACGGCGGGGGAGAGGGAGAGGGAGGCCGTATGCAGGCACACGACAACGACGCCGTGTCCGCCGCCAGACGGATGTCGTACGGGGCCCAACTGGCCCGTTGCGCAAGGAAGTTCCCGGACCGCACCGCCTTCCGGCACGGCAGCCGCGCGCTCACCTTCACGGAGCTGGACGAGCGGGTCAGCCGGCTGGCGAACGCGCTGAGCGCCCGCGGGGTCGAGCGCGGCAGCCGGGTCGCCGTCGTCATGCACAATCGGATCGAGACCGCCGAGAGCTATCTGGCCGCGGTCCGCCTCGGAGCGATCGCGGTACCGGTGAACTTCCGGTTGGTCGCCGCCGAGATCGCGTACATCCTCGCCGACTGCGGCGCCACCGCGCTGCTGGCCGACGAGCGGACGGCCGCCGCCTGCGCGGATGCGGCGGGCGATGTCGACGGGCTGAGAACCGTGCTCGTCACCGGGGACCCGGCCGCGTACGGTCCGGACGCCGAGCCGTACGAGGCCGTACTCGCCGCCGCCTCGCCGCAGGACCCCGGTATCGACGTACCGGAGAACGACCCGGCGTTCCTCATGTACACCTCCGGCACCACCGGCCGCCCCAAGGGTGCCGTCCTCACCCACCTCAACCTGGTCATGGCCGCCTTCACGATGGTCTCCGCGACCGGCGGCATCCGGCGCGAGCCCGATGTCTCGCTGCTCGGGGTGCCGATGTTCCACATCGCCGGGCTGGGCGTGACGCTGCGCGGGCTGCTCGACGGCGGCCGGCTGGTCATCGACGCGTCGTCGGCGTTCGACCCGGCGGCCTTCGTCGACCTGCTGGAAAAGGAGCGGATCACCAGCTGCTTCCTCGTACCGAGCCAGTGGCAGGCGGTCTGCGCGGTGCCGGGCCTGAAAGGCCGTCAACTGGCCCTGCGCACACTGATATGGGGCGCCTCCGTCGCGCCGCCGTCCGTACTGGAGTCGCTGCAGGAGTGCTTCCCGGACGCCCCCGCCTACACCGCGTTCGGGCAGACCGAGATGAGCCCGACCACCACGGTGCTGCGGGCCGAGGACGCGGTGCGGAAGCGGGGATCGGTCGGTACGCCACTGCCGGGCATCGAGGTACGGATCGTCGACGAGGAGATGCGTGACGTACCGGTCGGCGAGGTGGGCGAGGCCGTGTACCGAGGGCCGACGACGATGGTCGGGTACTGGAACAAGCCGGAGGCCACCGAGGCCGCGTTCGCGGGCGGCTGGTTCCACTCCGGCGACCTGTGCCGGATGGACGACGAGGGCTTCATCTATGTCGTCGACCGCAAGAAGGACATGATCATCTCCGGCGGGGAGAACATCTACTGTGCCGAGGTCGAGGCCGCCATCGACGCGCACCCCGGCGTCGCCGAGGTCGCGGTGATCGGCGTCGACCACCCCAAGTGGGTGCAGACCCCGCGCGCGGTGGTCGTCCCGGCCGACCCCGCGAACCCGCCGGCCGAGCAGGAGCTCATCGACCACTGCCGCTCCCGACTCGCCTCGTACAAGAAGCCGACCTCGGTGGTCTTCGTGGACGCCATGCCGCGCAATGCGAGCGGAAAGATACAGAAATTCCGGCTGCGCGAGCAGTACGGCTGAGCTCTGGACAGGTGTGCAGTACAGGGATAACTTAACGATCGTTCGTGAAAGTCAGGACCTGTGAGACCGCGGAACAAAGGGGTTGCTGTGCGCCTTCCGGTGTTCAACGAGGACCACGAGGCTTACCGCCAGACACTGCGGGACTTCATCGAGAAGGAGGTCGCGCCGGTCCACCACGAGTGGGAGGAACAGGGCCACCCACCGCGGGACTTCTACCGCAAGCTCGGCGAGCTGGGCGTGCTCGGCATCCAGGTGCCGGAGGAGTACGGCGGCGCCGGCGAGAGCAGCTTCAAGTTCGCCGCGGTCACCATGGAGGAGACGGCCCGCGCCGGCGTCTCCTTCGGCAACTACTCGGTGCACGCCAACCTGATCCTGCCCTACCTGATGAAGTACGCCACCGAGGAGCAGAAGCAGCGCTGGCTGCCCGGCTTCGCGAGCGGCGACATCATGACGGCGATCGCCATGACCGAGCCCGGCACCGGCTCGGACCTGGCGAACATCCAGACCAAGGCGCAGCTCTCCGCGGACGGCAGCCACTACATCCTCAACGGCGCCAAGACCTTCATCACCGGCGGTGCGCTGGCCGACCTGATCCTGGTCGTGGCGCGCACCACCCCGTACGACCCCGAGGACCGCCGCGCGGGCCTGTCCATCCTGTGCGTGGAGACCGCCTCCGAGGGCTTCGCGGTCGGCCGCAAGCTGCAGAAGATCGGGCTGAAGGCCTCCGACACCGCCGAACTGTCCTTCACCGACGTCAAGGTGCCGGTGGCGAATCTGCTCGGCGAGGAGGGCAAGGGCTTCTCCTACCTCTCCCACAACCTCCCGCAGGAGCGGCTGTCCATCGCGCTGGGCGCTGCCGCCGCCGCGGCCGCCGCGCTGCGCTTCGCGACCGGGTACGTCAAGGACCGCACCGTCTTCGGCAAGCCCGTCGCACACTTCCAGAACACCAAGTTCGTACTGGCGGAGTGTGCGACCGAGGTCGAGGCGGCGCAGCTGTTCGCCGACCGGGCCCTGGAGCTGCACGACGCCGGGGAGCTGACCGTCGCCGATGCCGCCAAGGCGAAGCTGTACTGCACCGAGGCGGCGGGCCGCGTCATCGACAAGTGCCTCCAGCTGCACGGTGGTTACGGCTACATCACCGAGTACCCGATCGCCCGGCTGTACGCCGATACCCGCGTCTCGCGCATCTTCGGCGGCACCAACGAGGTCATGAAGACCATCATCGCCAAGTCGCTCGGCCTGTGACACCGGCCATCAGCCGGTTCTGAGAGGAGCACCTTCATGCGTGACGCAGTCATCGTCGACGCCGTACGCACGCCCGTCGGCAAGGGCAAGCCGGGCGGCGCTCTGTCCGGCATCCACCCCACCGACCTGTCGGCGCACGTCCTCAAGGCGCTCGCCGAGCGCAACGGCCTCGACCCGGCCACCGTCGACGATGTGATCTGGGGCTGCGTTTCCCAGGTCGGCGAACAGGCCGGCTGCATCGGGCGGTACTCGGTCCTCGCCGCCGGCTGGCCCGAGCACGTCCCGGGCCTGACCATCGACCGCCAGTGCGGCTCCTCACAACAGGCCGTGCACCAGGCCGCGGCGGGCGTCATCGCAGGTCAGTACGACATCGCCATCGCGGGCGGCGTCGAGTCGATGTCCCGGGTGCCGATGGGGGCCAGCCGCTCCGGCGGGCAGTTCGGCGAGGCGTACGGCCCGCTGGTCGCCGAGCGGTACGACCACTACCGCTTCAACCAGGGCGTCGGCGCCGAGATGCTCGCCGAGGAATTCGGGCTGCGCCGCGAGGAGCTGGACCAGCACGCCCTGGACTCGCACGCCAAGGCCGCCCGCGCGATCGACGAGGGCCGCTTCAAGGGCCAGATCGCGCCTGTGACGGTCACCGACGCGGACGGCAACGAGCGTGTCTTCGACACCGACGAGGGCGTGCGCCGCGGCGGCACCCTGGAGAAGCTCGGGAGCCTTGCGACCCCGTTCAAGGAGAACGGTGTCATCTCCGCGGGCAACGCCTCCCAGATATCCGACGGCGCGGCGGCGCTGCTGGTGACGACCCGGCAGGTCGCCGAACGCAACGGCTGGACACCGATCGCCCGCTTCCACACCGGCACGGTCACCGGCGCCGACCCGATCACCATGCTCAAGGGCCCGATCCCGGCCACCCGCAAGGTACTGGAGCGGGCCGGCCTCACCCTGGCCGACATCGGGGCCTTCGAGATCAACGAGGCGTTCGCCTCCGTGTCGTTGGGCTGGCAACGCCAGACCGGCGCGGACTACGACCGGCTGAACCCCAACGGCGGCGCCATCGCCCTCGGCCACCCGCTCGGCGGCTCCGGCGCCCGCCTGATGACCACCCTGGTCCACCACATGAAGGACAACGGCATCCGCTACGGCCTGCAGTCCATGTGCGAGGGCGGCGGCATGGCCAACGCGACCGTTCTTGAACTGCTCTGAGCCCTGGGGCCTGAGCCCCGCCCCGCACGCCTCATTTCACTGTGATGTCCCGTAGCAACTGCGGGAGACGTAGCTGGGGGCGTCCTTCCTGCGCAGTGCGCACAGGTCGCTCTTGAGCTTGCGGGCCTGTACGACATTGGGATCGTCGCCGGGCGCCAACGCCAGCAGATCGATGACGTGCAGCGCTTCCTGCACCCGCCCGGCGTCCCGGAGCCGGGCGGCGTGGTCGAGTACCGCCTGCTTGTCGGTGATGGCGTCGGCGCGCGCGGCGGCGGCGACGGCCGGCGGTCTGGGATGCAGGGTGGTGGGATTGCCGTCCCACCACCCGGTTTCGGACCGCACGATGTCGCGCACGATGAATTCGCGATGGCCGTAGTCGATCAGCCACAGGTACCCCAGCAGCGCACCGTGCCGACGCACCGGTACGCAGACTCGGGCGTCCGCGCCGAGTGCGGGATTCGCCTCGATCCGGCCGGGCCCGTGCCACGAGGCGATCCCCAACGACAGCACCCACCGGATGTTTTCGGCGGCGGCCTCCCGCCGCAGTACCGAATGCACCCGCGCGGCATCCTCGTCGCCCACATGCCGACTCGCGGCAAGAAGCCGCATCCCGGCATCATCAACGGCAACCGACCGCCCCAGCCGAACAGCCAACGCGTCAACCACCTCTTGCAGCCCGACATCGTCCATCCCGCAAGAATCACGGGGTCGGCCGGTGGTGACAACAGCGGGTGTTCAGCTGCCAACCACCGGCGTCAGAGCCCGGCTACTTCGGGGGCGGCGGCGACGTTGCGGAAGTACTCGCGGGGGTTGGGGACGAGTCTGCGGTCGTTCAGGTCGAGCAGCCCGCCCACATTGAACACCTCGGCCACGAGGGTGCCGTCGGGGCGGGTCATCCTCTGTTCCACGCGGAAGGACTTGCCCTCTCCGAAGACGAACGCGCAGCTGATGTCGACGTCGTCGCCGGCGACCACCTCACGGTGGTACTTGATCGTGCTCTCCAGACTGACCGGGCTGACCCCCTTCGCCAGCAGATCGCTCTGGTGAATGCCCGCGGCCCGGAGCAGCTCCCAGCGCGCGTGCTCCGCGTGTTGCAGGTACACGTTCGCGTTCAGATGTCCCTGTGTATCGGTCTCGTAGACGCGAACGGTGATCCGCACCGTGAACGGCTTCGACATGCCCACCCTTTTCGCTCGATGCCTGATGCTCGATGCCCAAACGTACAGGGCGAGGGGTCAGGTGGCAGCCAGCCAAAGGTCCGGGCCGAAGACCTCGTAGTGGATTGCTGCGGCGGGGATGCCGCGGTCCAGGAGTTGGGTGCGTACGGACCGCATGAAGGGGAGCGGGCCGCAGAGGTAAGCCTGGAGGCCGTCCGGGAGGGGTATGTCGGTGAGGTCCACCAGGCCGGTGCGGTCGCCGTGTTCGGCGTCGTCGGTGTTTTCGTACCAGAAGTGCACCGCACTGTCCGGCAGCTTGCCGGCCAGGGCGCGCTGTTCGGTGCGCAGCGCGTGGGCGGCGGGGGAGCGGTCGCCGTGTACGACGGTCACGGGCGCCGCGTACTCGCTCTCCGCGAGGTGGTCGAGCATGGCCAGCATCGGTGTGACACCGATCCCGGCGGACGCGAGGAGCAGCGGCGTCCGGGTGTCCGGCAGTACGAGGTCGCCGTACGGGGCGGACACCTCGAGCCGGTCGCCCTCGTGCACGTGGTCGTGGAGGTGGGTCGAGACCTCGCCGTCGCGCTTGACGGTGATGGTGCGGGTCTCCTTGCCGGGGGCGCCGGAGAGGCTGTACTGACGGATCTGGCGGGCGCCGTCCTGGAGCGGGACGCGTACCGAGACGTACTGGCCGGCGCGTGCGGTCGGCAGCCGGCCGCCGTCGGCCGGGCGGAGGCGGAAGGTGACGACGTCGGCGGTCTCCTGGGTGCGCTCCGTGACCACCCACGGCCGCCAGGTGTCGCCGACGAGCACGCCGTGTCGCGCGTACAGCCGCGCCTCGATGGCGATGAGGCCGTTCGCGAGGAGCCAGTAGACGTCGTCCCACGCGGCGGCGACCTCGTCGGTGACCGCGTCACCCAGTACCTCGGCGATGGCGGCGAAGAGGTGGGTGTGCACGACCTCGTACTGGCCGGGGGTGACGCCGAGCGAGGCGTGCTTGTGTGCGATGCGCTCCAGCATGGCGTCCGGGCGCTGTTCGGGGTGTTCCACGAGGGCGGTGGCGAAGGCGGCGATGGCGCCTGCGAGGGCCTCCCGCTGGGTCCCGGCCGCCTGGTTGCCGCGGTTGAACAGGTCCCGCAGCAGCTCGGGGTGGGCGGTGAAGAGCCGGTCGTAGAACCGCTCGGTGATGTCTCCGATGGCCGCGCCGACGGCGGGCAGGGTGGCGCGGATGGTGGCAGCCGAAGCGGGGGAGAGCATGACGGGACTCCAAATCTGCATCTAATATTCGTATTTACGAGCGAGAGAGGGCACGCCCGGCGCCCCTGGGGGCATGGCGGCTCAGGGCCTCGACAGTGTGAGGAGCACCGGACCGGTCGGCGAGGCCGTGAGGTCGTCCACCGTCAGTGGGTCCAGTGAGGCGTAGAACGCCTCCTGGGCCTCGCGCAGTGCCTTGCGCAGTCGGCAGGCACCGGCGAGCGGGCAGGGTGGGTCGCCTTCGCAGTCGACCACATCGCCGACCCCTTCCAGCTCCCGGACCAGCCAGCCGACCGACGCCGTCCGCCCCGCGGCGGTGAGCGCGAGCCCGCCGCCCCGTCCCCGGCGGCCTTCGACGACCCCGAGATGTTGCATCCGCGCGGCGACCTTGGCGAGATGCGAATGCGGCACCTGCATCGCCTGCGCGACATCGCGGGCCGTCGACGCGGTGTCGCGTACGGCCAGGAACATCACCGTCCGCAGCGCGAGGTCGGTGGACTTCGTCAGGCGCATGCCGGGAGCCTAGTAAATGCGAATTTTGGATGCAAATTTAGGAGGGGGAGTTGGGGAGAGGTGGGGAGAGGTGGTTGGTGATCAGCGGAAGATGCCGGTGTGTCCGAGTGAGTAGCGGCCCGGTTGCGGATAGACGGCGAGGCCGTGCGGGCCACGGCCCACGGGGATCTTGGCCAGTGTGCGCCCGCTCCGCGTGTCGATCGCGTACACCTCGGCGTCGTAGCGTCCCGAGAGCCACAGCACCTTGCCATCGGCCGACACCCCGCCCATGTCCGGACTGCCACCGCCGCGGAGGTGCCATTTGCCGACGAGCCGGCCGCTGGCGAAGTCCAGCAGGGAGATCGAGCCCTCCTCCCGATTCGAGATGTACATCGTCCGCGAGTCCCGGCTCACGTACAGACCGTGCGTGCCCTCGCCCGTGCGCAGCAACCTGGGCTCGGTGAACCGGTCACCGTTGAGCACCCACACCCCGTCGGACATCATGTCCGCCACGTACCACGTCCTGCCGTCCGGGGAGATCTTCACGTCCTGCGGCATCGAGCCCTTCCGGGGCAGGCGCTGCTTGGCGATGACCGCCATCCGCGCCGTGTCGACCTTGAGGAGCTCGCCGGAGAACTCGCAGGAGACGATGAAGTACCGGCCGTTGGGTGAGAAGTCCGCGTGATTGACCCCGGCGCAGTCGACGGAGAGGGCCTTGCGGACCTTCAGCGTCCTCGGATCCCGGAAGACCAGCTGGCGGTCCTTGGACGCCATGACCACCGCGTACTTGCCATTGGGGGTGAAGTAGAGGTTGTACGGGTCGTGCGTGTCGACCGTGCGGCCCTTCTTCCCGGTGGCGGGGTCGATGGCGGTGAGGGTATTGCCGAGGTCGTTGTTGACCCACAGGGTCTTCAGGTCCCAGGAGGGCACCACGTGCTGCGGCTGCCGCCCCACGCGGATCGTCCGTGTCACCTTGTACGTCCTGGGGTCGATCACACTGACGGTGTCCGACTCGGTGTTGGGTACGTACACCCGCGACGGGAAGTCCCTGACCACCGGGGACAGCTTGTTCGGCCGGTCCGCCGCGTACAGGTCGCGCGGGTTGAGGACCGGTGGCATTCCGGGGAGCGCGCGTGCCGCCGCGGTGCGGGATGCCTGGGGCGACGTGCTGTGGGCGTCGTGGGCGTCGTGGCCGTGGTGGGCGTTGTGCCCGGTCGGCCCGCCACAGCTCGCGGCCGGCAGTACGCCGGCCAGGGCCGCGGCGGCCGCGAGACACCGCTGGCCCGTCGGCCGCCTCTTGGAGATCGATGGCATACGGGTATTGAGGCACGGTTGTGCTGCGTGTTCAGCGTTTCACGGCTGTTCGGGTGGTTCTGTTCGGTAGTGGGTGCATGCTCACCCTATGAGCAAACTCGCAGCACCTGGCACTGTACGGATGACCACTGCCCAGGGCCGTTGGGTCCTGTTCACGGCCGTCCTCGGCTCGGGCATGGCGATGCTCGACAGTACGGTCGTCAATGTCGCCCTGCCCCGTATCGGCACCGATCTCAACACTCCCTTGGCCGTCCTGCAGTGGACAGTCAACGCCTACCTGCTCACCCTGGCCGCCCTGCTCCTGCTCGGCGGCGCCCTCGGCGACCGCTACGGCCGGCGCCGGATCTTCCTCATCGGCATGGTGTGGTTCGCCGTGGCCTCTCTGCTGTGCGCACTGGCACCCAACGCCGCGGTACTCCTCGCCGCTCGGGCCCTCCAAGGCATCGGCGGCGCCCTGCTCACTCCCGGATCGCTCGCCCTCATCCAGGCCGTCTTCCACCCCGATGACCGGTCCCGGGCGGTCGGCGCGTGGTCCGGCCTGGGCGGCGTGGCCACCGCGATCGGCCCCTTCCTCGGGGGCTGGCTGGTGGACGGGCCCGGCTGGCGTTGGGTGTTCTTCCTGAACGTGCCGCTGGCGGCGATCTGCGTACCCATCGCCGCCCGCCATGTGCCCGAAACCCGTAACCCCGCCACGCACGGCCGCTTCGATGTGCTGGGCGCCGCCCTGGGAGCGCTGGCGCTCGGCGCGGTGACGTACGCGCTGATCGCCGCGCCCGGCCGGGGCGCGGCACCCGACGTGCTGCTCACCGCGGCCGCCGGCGTGCTGCTCGCGGCGGCCTTCCTCCAGGTCGAGCGGCGCCACCCCGACCCCATGCTGCCGCCGTGGCTCTTCACACTGCGGCAGTTCACCGCGGTCAACGCGGTGACCGTCTGTGTCTATGCGGCCTTCGGCGGCTTCTTCTTCCTCACCGTGCTGTACCTCCAGGTGGCCGCGGGCTATTCGGCGCTCGCCGCCGGAACCGCGCTGCTCCCCACCACCGTGCTGATGCTGCTGCTCTCGGCCCGCTCCGGCGAACTGGCCCAACGCATCGGCCCCCGCATCCCACTGACCCTCGGCCCACTGCTGTGCGCCGCGGGGATGCTGCTGATGACGCGGGCCGGCACGCACGCCTCCTACCTCGCCGATGCCCTGCCCGCCGTGACCGTACTGGGCTGCGGCATGGCCCTCCTGGTCGCGCCGCTCACCGCGACCGTACTGGCCTCCGTCGACGTCACCCGCGCCGGACTGGCCAGCGGCGTCAACAACACCGCGGCCCGCGCGGCCGGCCTGCTCGCCGTGGCGGCCCTGCCCCTCCTGGCCGGCATGGGCCCGGAAACCTACCTCTCACCCACCGCCTTCGCCACCGCCTACCGACGCTCCCTCCTCCTCTGCGCAGCACTCCTGGTCGCCGGTGCGGCCCTCGCCTGGTTCACACTCCGCGCCCGCACCCCGGGCCGCACCCAGTGCGGCTACCACTGCGGTGTTACAGCGCCGCCCCTCGACCCGGGCGCCTCCGCACCGACGACCCCGAGGCGGAAGGGCGGCGATTGACTCAGCTCTTCCTACCGCTCGCGTCCCACAGATCGCACAGGTGGTCGGTGTGGAGGGTGCCGGTCACTGCATTGCCGCCCGCCGACGCGGTGCGGAGGGAGAGGGCGCGGCCCGGCTCGGTGCGCTGGTCGGGGAGGTCGGGCTCGCCGGTGACATGTGGGTTGCCGGTGCGGATGAAGGCCGTCCAGTAGGCGGTCATCTGCTCCGCCAGTACACGCTGTTCCGCGTTGAGCGGTGCATCGTGCCCGAAGTGCCGGAAGAGGTACTGCACTTCGTTGACATGGGTCGCGCCGAAGGGGAAGTCGGTGTCGAGGTTGCGCAGCGACTCGAAGGGCGGTGAGGTCCGGTCGGCGAACTCGTAGGCGTACACCGGAGTGCGCGCGCCGAGGCGGTTGTTCAGGCGCAGCGCCGGGCAGGCCATGAGCTGGTCGCCGACGGTGGCGGCGTACGCGAGCGTGGGCGTCGGGTAATCGGCGAGCGGGTAGCGGGCGAGAGCCTTCTCGCCGGTTTCGGGACCGTACGCCGTGCGCAGGGCCTGCGGGTACTGCTCGGCGGTGAGCGGGGTGCCCTGGGCGTCGTAGCTGCCGAAGGCGAAGAGGGTGCCTTCGTCGCGGTTGGCGCCGTTGAGTACCGGTACCTTCGCGTAGCGGCCGCTCGCGAAGGCGGTGGCGGGCTGTTCGGGCAGGAAGGAGCCTCCTGCCACCGGTCCCCAGTCGTGGCCGTCCTGAGCAGCGAGAATGTCCTTCGCGGGGGTGCGGCGCAGACAGGCCGTGGCCGTCGCCGGGTCCTTGCAGCCGACGGAAGCGGCGAAGGACGTGCCATCGGCGTCGGCGGCACGGCGCGTCCGCGCGCCGCAGTCGCCGTAGGCGCCGCTCTGGATGATCGCACGGTGGAACAGGCCGCGTGCGGCGGGCGAGGCGAGGTGAGTACAGACGGAGCGGCCGCCGGCCGATTCACCCGCGATGGTCACCTGGTCCGGGTCGCCGCCGAACCGGGCGATGTTGGCACGTACCCAACGCAGGGCCGCCTGCTGGTCCTGCATGCCGAAGTTGCCGGAGGTGCGGTCCCCGGCCTCCTCGTCCAGCCCCGGAGTGGCGAGGAAACCCATAGCGCCCAGGCGGTAGTTGACAGTAACGGCGACGACCGAACCCTTCGCGGCGAAGGCATCGGGGACGACATCGGCCCCCGCGCCGCCGGTGAGCCCGCCGCCGTGCAGCCACACCATGACCGGGAGCTTCCGGCCGGTGCGGGCGGCGGTGGGGCTGTACACGTTGAGGTTGAGGCAGTCCTCGGTGCGCGTGGGCATTTCATAGCCCGGATCCCAGCCGGCGGGCTGAACGCAACGGTGCCCGAAGTCGGTGGCGTCCCGCACCCCGGACCAGGGCGCCACGGCCTTCGGGGCCCGCCAGCGCAACGCACCAACGGGCGGAGCGGCGTACGGAATCCCGAGGAACTGGCGCCCGGCCGCGGTTGCCTCACCTCGCACCCAACCTTGCTGAGTGCGCACGGTGGTGTCCGGTGGCGACGTGCTCGTGCTGTCCGGTGGCGGTGTGGTGGCGCCTGCCTGCGGCGCGGCGAGCGCGAGCAGCGCGCCCGCCAGCAGGGCGGTACACGCGCGGCGCAAACGAGTGGTGACCATGGGCGGCCCTTTCAGCGTGCATCGTCACGGATACAACTACTGACGCAACGGGTACAACTACTGAACGCACTAAGCGCATTGACGCCCCGAAAGCTATGGCCGCGCCCCAAGTCGGTCAATAAGTTGAACAAGAAAACTTTGGGGCCGAATGACTGGCCGTTCGGACTGTCCGGCCCATTCGGCAGCGGATTCAGTGGCGGGCCGTCTCGATCAGGCGTCGCAGGGCGGCATGGGCGGGTGGACCCCACGTGCGCTTGCCACCCGGACGGCCGTGGACGCCTGCCTCCCCAATGAAGATGCAGGCGAAGGCTTTCAACACCGCCCAGCCACGGGCGCGGCGAAGGGTCGCGGGGTTGGGGACGGGCCGATAGGCGGCATGGAAGCGGTCGACGGCACCGTCCGGCAGCAGCAGCCACGCGGCGGCGAGATCGCAGGCCGGATCACCCGCGCAGAGGTCGCCGAAGTCGATCACGCCGCAGAAAGTACCGTCCGCAGTAAGGATGTTGGCCGGATGCAGGTCGCCGTGGAGCCACATCGCCGGCCCCGTCCAGTCGGGCGCGGCGACGGCGTCTTCCCAGATGGCGCGGACGGCGTCCGGGTTGGGGAGCAGCCTCAGTTCGGTGGCCTCGGCCAGCCACTGGGCGAACGGCTCGGCATGGTCGGTCAGCGGACCCCCACGGTCGCGGCCGGCCGGCGCCCCGTCGGGGGCGGGGCGGTGAAGAGCGGTCAGGAAGGCGGCCAAGGTGTCGGCCGCCTCCGCAGCACGCGTGGCGGGGCGCGGTCGGCGGGCGTTCCCGGCACCCAGGTGGTGACGAGCCAAGGCCGCGGAAACCGCTCGGAGGGCTCGCTGAGGCGCTGCGGGACGGGGACCGGCAAGGGGAGACGCGGGGCGAGAGCGGGCAGCCACGCGTGCTCCTTGCGCAGCAGCGCGTCCGCGGATTGTGTCGCCCAGGGCAGCCGGACGGCGAGTTCGTCGCCGAGCCGCCACAGCTGGTTGTCCCAGCCCCGCGCGCCGAGTCGTACGGGGTGATCGGCCAGGTCGGGATGGTGCTCGCGGAGCAGCTCCCGGACCAACTCCGCGGTGATCTCGATCTCGGTGTGGGTCATGCGGAGCAACCGTAGTGGGGCGGTCGGCGGTGTCCGGCTCGCGGCCACTCAGTCGAGACAGAACTCGTTGCCCTCGACGTCCTGCATCAAGAGGCACGACTCGTTGACGCCATCGGCACGCAGGAGTCGAACGCGCACCGCGCCGAGCTTGACCAGTCGTTCGCATTCGGCCTCAAGTGCGGCCACGCGCTCTTCACCCACGAGTCCGGTGCCGACCCGCACGTCAAGATGCACCCGATTCTTGACGACCTTGCCTTCGGGAACGCGCTGGAAGAACAGTCGCGGGCCCACACCCGAGGGATCAGCGCACGATGCGAACGCCGACCCCTGATACTCAGGGGGAAGCGTGCGAGCGAAATCGTCCCAAGTGGCAAACCCCTCTGGTGGCGGCGGGAGGACATACCCCAACACCTCGGCCCAGAAACGAGCGACGCGCTCAGGTTCCGCGCAGTCGAAGGTGATTTGAACCTGCTTGATCGACGCCATCGGCCCATCATAGAAGGCCTCTGGCCAAGTTGTGGCCTGTGCGGCCAACTCTGTGGCGGTGTCAGCTGGTGTCAGCGGCGTCGGCGTCGTGCGAGGCGGTGGAATGCCTTCGGGCCGCCGGTCGGTGCGGGGAGTGCATCCGCCACCGCGTCGGCCAGCAGCGTGCCGACCGTCTCGGCCGCGCACGTGCGATTCGCGCCGATGCCTCCCGAGGGCCCGCGTTTGATCCAGCCCACAACGTACGTTCCGGGCCTGCCGGTCACCCGGCCGCCCTCGTGCGGCACGGTCCCGGTGACCTCGTCGAACGGCAGCCCCGCCAGGGGCACTCCGCGGTAGCCGATCGCCCGCAACGCCATGCCGGCCGGGATCTCCAACTCACCGCCGCCGCCGGTAACACGTACCGCGCGGATGTCTTCGTTCTCCCCGCACACTTCCACTGGCGTGGAGTGGAAGCGGAACACAATGCGGCGTCGCCGTCCCGCCACCCCCGGGGGTACGGACCAGTCGACGGCCTCCCGCGCCACACCCCGCAGTACCGCCGCCTTCTCCGTCGGCCCGGCGGCGTCGATCGTCGCCCCGATCTGCGCGTCGTGTTCGTCCACGAGCAGGTCAACCTCGGGGAGATGCTTCAGGGCGAGCAGCTCGGACCTGGTGTACGCCGCGTGTTCCGGGCCGCGGCGGCCCAGCAGTACCACCTCACGCACCTTGCTGCGACGCAACGCCTCCAGCGCATGGCCGGCGATCTCCGTGTCGGCCAGTGTTTCCGGGTCGGAGACCAGAATGCGGGCGACATCGAGGGCGACGTTGCCGTTGCCGACCACGACCACACGTTCCGCCGAGAGGTCGACGGCGTCCGGTGCGACCTCCGGGTGCGCGTTGTACCAGGCGACGAAGGTGGTTGCGGAAATACTGCCCGTCCGGTCCTCGCCGGGTATGCCGAGCCGCCGGTCCGTGGCGGCGCCCACGGCGTAGATCACCGCGTCGTGGTGTGCGGCGAGTTCCTCTGCCGTGACGTGTGCGCCCACCTCAAGGCCGAGGTGCATGCGCACCCGCGGATGAGTGTAGAAGCGGGCGAAGGCGTCGCCCATCTTCTTGGTCGCCGGGTGGTCCGGTGCCACTCCGTACCGGACGAGTCCGCCGGCGACCGGCAGCCGGTCGACGAGCGTCACCTCGCTCCGGGTGTGCAGCAGCAGGTCCTCGGCGGCGTACATGCCGGCCGGCCCGGTGCCAACGATCGCCACTCGGAGCGGCCGGAAGTCCGGTGGCAGGACGCGTGCGAAGGTCGGCTTGCCCCAATCGTGGAAGTTCGGGCCGAGGTCGGCTGCGTCCGATGCGTCCGACGACTGCTCGAAGTAGGCAGCGTTGATGTCGGCGTACTCCCGCTGTCCGCCGGTCAGGCTGTCGACCGGGAGGATGGCGTCCACCGGGCAGGCGTCGGCGCAGGCGCCGCAGTCGATGCATGTCTTCGGGTCGACGTACAGCATCTCCGTGCTGCCGAAGGCCCGCTCGTCGGGCGTGGGATGAATGCAGTTGACCGGGCAGACAGCCACGCAGGTGGCGTCGTTGCAACAGGTCTGGGTGATCGCAAAGGCCATGTCGTCCGCTCGGCTGAAGTTCGTGAGATCAGGTGGTGAGGGGAGGTTCTGACGTGGGGTCAGGCCGTCGGTTGAGGTGCCTGCCCGATGAGTTGGTCAGATCAGGTTGGCGCGCTTGTAGAAGTACAGTGCGGGCTTGGTGAGCAGTCCCACCGAGGTCAGGAACTCCATCAGGCCCGAACAGCTCGATCGCATCATCGACTTGTGGTGCTCGTTGGCCTTCGCCTCGCGGAGGGCGCGTTCCTCGTCCAGCCCGGCGTTCGCGTAGACCTTCCGGTTCACCATGCTGGTGACGATGACGTAGGACGCCACGGCTATCAGAAGGGAGTGGATCTGGCGGCGCACCCGTCCGGCGCGCGCGAGGCGCTTGCGCGTCTCGTCACGGGCGAACTTCATGTGCCGTGACTCCTCGACGACATGAATGTTGTTGATGGTGCGGACGAACGGCACGACCCGATCGTCGCGCATCCAGTCGCGTTGCATGACATCGAGGACCTCCTCGGCGACCAGGATCGCCGCGTACGCCGCCTCGCCGAACGCAACGGTCTTGAAGACGCGACCGAGTTCGACCGCGGCCCGGTGCGGGCGGTAGGCCGGGGCCCGCAGCTTCTTCGCGCCACGCGCGAACATGATCGAGTGGCGGCACTCGTCGGCGATCTCGGTGAGCGCCCACTGGAAGGTGTCGTCCGTCGGGTCCTTGGCGTAGATGTCCCGCAACACCATCTGCTGCAGGATCATCTCGAACCAGATGCCGGTGCTGGCCACCGAGGCGGCCTCCTGCCGCGTCAGCGCCTTGCGCTGCGCGTCGGTCAGCTCGTTCCAGTACGCCGTCCCGTACAGCGTGCTCCACTCCGGGCTGGCGCCGTGGAATCCCTCGTCGAGCGGGGTCTCCCAGTCGACCTCGGTGAGTGGGTCGTACGAGAGCTGCGCGGACGAATCGAGCAGCCGCCGCGCGATGCCGTCCTCGAAAGCCTCGGGAGTCTCGGTGGTCTCGGGGGTGCGGTTCTGGATCTCCGGCCGCGGGGTGCTGATGGCCATGCGGGGCTCCTCGATCGAGTTCGGGAAGTACCTCGTCCATTGCTGCTATTACCGGCGGTAACGGCGCCAGCTTGTTGACGGACTTTATAGCAAGAGCCACCACGTGCCTACCCCTCGGTAGCAGTGGGCAGGTCGCGGCCACGGAACCGCAGGTCGAGTGGCATCCTGGGCGACTGGCTTTCCCGCACGAGACGGCAAGACACGGCAAGACGCGGCAGGACACGAGAGGTTTTCGTATGACATCGAGGGTGGATCGCGACGCCGTCGCGCTCGACGACCCGGTGGGCGCATCGCTCCGCGGTCACCACGCACACCTGGGCCGCCGGCTCGGCCGGGCCGCCACCTACCTGCCGGGCGTCGCGACCTTCTCCGCGGTCTCCGCCGATGCGGATGAGGCGGAGTGGGCCGACCTCGCCCGGCTGCTCGGCTCGGGGCAGCTCGCCGACATGTTCAGCTGCCCGGCCACCCCGCCGCCTGGCTGGGAGCCGGTCTTCGCCCTCGAAGGCCGCCAGCTGATCTGGTCCGGCAGCAGCTGTGAGGCCGATGCCGATGCCGGTACCGGTGTGGTGGAGCTGGGCCCGGACGACGTGCCCGAGATGCTCGACATCATCGAGCGGACCCAACCGGGACCGTTCTGGCCGCGCACCCACGAACTCGGCACCTACCTCGGTATCCGTGACAACGGCACGTTGGTGGCGATGGCAGGCGAACGACTCCACCCACCGGGATACACCGAGATCAGCGCCGTGTGCACCGCACCGGAGGCACGCGGGCGCGGCCACGCCGCCCGTCTGATCCACGCCCTCGTCGCGCGCATTGTGGCGCGCAACGAACGTCCCTTCCTGCACGTGGCCGAGGCGAACACCGCCGCAATCGCCCTCTACGAACGGCTCGGCTTCGAGACCCGCACACCCGTGACCTTCCGCGGCTTCCGCACTCCGTAAAGCCCCTGGTGACGGCCCTCGCGGCGGCCCTTGTGGCGGCCCTTTGGGTCAGGAGCCGGGCGCTGCCAGTTCGGTCCGCGCGGCTCGCTCCGCGGCGGCAAGGGCGCCTTCGATGGCGGCCGGTCCGAGGCACTGCGCGAGCTGGGCGGTGACGGCTTTCTCGAACCCCGGGCCGACGGTGCGGGCATGCGCGAATCCGAAGAGTGCGGCAGGCCGGCCGCCGGGCCCGGACATGTCGTGGATCTCCTGGAGCGGGCCGGTCCTGCTGAACGCCGCACCGGCCAGCCCCGCCTCTCGCCAGAAGGCCGCAGGCGCAGGGCGCCGGTGGGCAGGGCGGCTGCGAGCGCGGCGGCGAGGCTCTGGGCTCCGGTGGCGAAACGGCGGGAAGCCACGTCGATCAGGTTGCCGGGCAGGCGGCGTGTGCCGGTGGCGTCCTGCAGCACGGTGTCCCCGGCGAGGTACTGGTCGAAGACCTCGATACCACTGCGTGCGGCCAGCGCCCGTACCCGCTCCTCACCGCTCCAGAACCAGGTCGCTCCCAGGTCAAGGGCCCCGCCAGGGAAGGGCGAGGAGGCCGGGGCTGAGAGCAGGCGTCCGCCGATGCGGTCGCGGGCCTCCAGGCATACCGTGTCGAGGCCGGCGGCGTGCAGGGCAGCGGCCGCGGCCAGGCCAGAGGCGCCGGCGCCGACCACGATCACGTCGTAACTGTCCTGGTGGTCCTCGTGGTCCTCGTGGTCCCGGTCGTCCCGGTGGGACATGGTGTCGCTTTCCATTCTGTTCGCTTGGTCCCGAACGGAGGACCGTATAGCCGGCCGTTATGCTCGATCGGTAGGAGTCACACCGTAGGAACAGGGACAACGACCCTGGTAGGGGACGACAGTGAATGCAGCGATAAGGCATGTCTATGGCTGATCGCCTGAACACCGAGGGTCTTCGCTACGCGCAGGCGGTCGCCGAGACCAAGTCGTTCAGCGCCGCCGCACGGGCCTACGGCGTCACTCAGCCCGCCCTCTCCAACGGGATCGCCAAGCTTGAGGAACGCCTCGGCGAGAAGCTGTTCGACCGGTCGCCGCGCGGGGTGACCCAGACGGCGTTCGGCGCCCGGATGCTGCCCCTCATCGAACGCGCCGTGGTCGCACTCGACGCCGTCGCGGCGGAGGCCAGACGGCTGACCGAGCCCGGCGAGCAGAAGATCCGCGTGGGCGTCTCCCCGCTGGTCGGCTCGCACCTGATCGCCCAGGCGTTCAGCATCGTCCGTGATCTGCCCGTCCCGCGCGATCTCGTACTGCGCGAGGCGAACATGCAGGACCTCCGTGAAAGCCTGCGGGCCGGCGAGCTCGACATCATTTTGATCCCGGCCGTGACCGCGATGCCGCGCTTCGAGCACCGTGTCATCGGCGTCGAACCCATCGTCGTCGTTACCCCCGACTCCGAAGAGAACGCTCCCCTCGAACTCGAAGAGGCCGGAAAGGATCAATTCATCCTTGTGCCGGACACCTGCGGCCTGACCACCTTCACCACCCAGCTCTTCCAGGCACACGAGCTACCCCTGCACACGTATCCGGGCGAGGCCGCCAGCTATCGCGTCCTGGAGGAATGGCCCAAGCTCGGCCTTGGCTCGGCGATGGTCCCCCGCTCCAAGCTCACCTCGCCCGACGCGCCGCACCGGCCCCTGATGAACCAGGGCCGCGAGGTACAGCTCTCCTTCGAAGCGGTGTGGAGCGCCGACGCCCCGCTCGCTGCGGACCTCGTACGCCTCGCCGACAGCCTCGCGGCCGCGCGCCAGGCATCCGCCGCCCACTAGCCGTCCGCACTGCTGCCATACACACCACTAATGCCTGGATTCAACGGGGTCCTCTACCGGCCCCCGGCCGGGACGCCTAACTTCACGGGCGCAGCTGTCCCCGTCGGCTCCGGCCGCCTCATCGGAAAGAACCGCCCTGTGACGAGCAGCGACTCAGACACCACCGCCGGCATATCCCCCCAACTTGCCGTTCAGCGCCGTACTTTGGCCGTACTGGTCACCTCTCAGATCTTCAGCGGGGCCGGACTCGCGGCCGGCATCACCGTCGGCGCCCTGCTCGCACAGGACATGCTCGGCTCCACCGACCTCGCCGGTCTGCCCAGCGCCCTGTTCACCGCCGGCTCCGCCCTCGCCGCCATCGCCGTCGGCCGCATCTCCCAGGCGCGAGGCCGACGTCCCGGCCTGGCAGCGGGCTACCTCACCGGAGCTGTCGGCAGCGCCGGTGTCATCGCCGCCGCCGTCGCCGACAACCCCGTACTGCTCTTCCTCGCGCTGTTCGTCTACGGCGCCGGTACCGCCACCAATCTCCAGGCCCGCTACGCCGGAGCCGACCTCGCCGCCCCGGCCCACCGCGCCCGCGCCGTCTCCACAGTCCTGGTCGCCACCACCCTCGGTGGCGTAGTCGGCCCCAACCTCGCCGCACCCACCGGCACCCTGGCTCAGTACTTCAACATCCCCGCCCTCGCCGGACCGTTCCTCCTCTCCGGCACCGCCTACGCCCTGGCCGCCCTCGTCCTGGCCATCTGGCTACGCCCGGACCCGCTGCTCCTCGCCCACAGCCTGCACGCGCGACAGCAGGCAGCCGCTGCTGCTGCCGTCACCGCAGGTGGTACCGGAGTCGGCACCGCGGGCAATACCCCAGTCGGCGCCGGACCCGTGTCGGCCCAGAAAGGCGCGCGCAGGCCGGGGCTGTTGCTGGGCGCACTGACCATGATCCTCACCCAGCTCGTCATGACCGCCGTCATGACGATGACCCCGGTCCACATGCACGACCACGGCCACGGCACGGCCGCCTCCGGGCTCGTCATCGCCCTCCACGTCGGCGCGATGTATCTGCCTTCCCCGCTGACGGGTTGGCTCGTCGACCTCTCCCACGCTCGGCTCTGCTCGCCCGGAGGGGCCCCCATCGGCCGCGTTGCCGTCGCCGCCGCCTCCGGCATTACGCTCCTCGCCGCCGGGATCATCGCCGCCGCGGCCCCTGGCGACTCCGTCGCCCTGCTTGCCCTCGCGCTCGTTCTGCTGGGCCTGGGCTGGAACTTCGGTCTCGTCTCCGGCACCGCGATGATCACCGACGCCGTACCGCTGGCCACCCGCGCCAAGACCCAGGGCATGGTCGACGTCGCCATCGCCGTCGCCGGCGCCACCGGCGGCCTCGCCTCCGGCATCGTCGTCTCCGGCGCCGGCTACCCCATCCTCGCCATCGGCGGCGGCATCCTCGCCCTCGCGGTCCTGCCCGCCATCGCCATCACAGCATCAAGAACTCCCTCGCCAGTGACTCCCTCACCAGTGACTCAGGCGAAGGGGTTGAGGACGAGGTAGCCGTCCAAGCGGGAGACCTGGCTGGTGTCCGGGCCCGGGGAAGGGGATGGCCGAGGTCGAGACTCGGCTCGGCGGCGGTGAGGTTACGCACCATGAAGAAGGCTTAGACGGTCGGGATGAGCACCATGCGAAAGCGCGCCCGGCCGGCCTGCTGGATCTTCAACGCTTCGGCGGCTTCTGCCAGCGGTGCTGTCTGTACGAGGGGCCGTACCCCACTGGCCAGCGCGAAGCGCATGGCCTGCTCGGTGTCGAGCGGATTGCCGGTCACATGGCCGGTGACGCTGCGGGCGTGCATGACCAGCTTGCCCAACGCCAGGTCCAGCGGGCTTCCGTCGAAGCCGACGACGGTGAGGCGACCGTGCGGCGCCAGCCCGTCGATGAGCCCGGCCAGCGGCTTGCTGCTGGCGGCAGTGGACAGGATCAGCCGGCATCCGCCCAGCTTCCGCAGCGCCTGTCCGGCATCCTCGTGCGAGGCGTCGATGTAGTGATGTGCGCCGAGTTGCATGGCCGCCTTCCGCTTGTCCTCGCCGCGGGCGACGGCCACCGTCTCGAAGCCCATGGCGGCGGCGAACTGCACAGCCAGGTGCCCCAGGCCCCCGATGCCGAGGACGGCGACCCGGTCGCCCGCCTCGGCCCCGCTGTGCCGCAGGGCGTTGAAGGTGGTCACGCCCGCGCAGCCGAACGGTGCCGCCTCCGCCGCGGACAGCCCCTCCGGGATACGTGCCAAGGCGTTGACCGGAACGGTGAGGGTGGTCGCCCAGCCGCCGGGGTACGACAGACCGGGGATCTCGCGCCGCGGGCAGTGGACCGGATCGCCGGACCGACATGCCGTACATGAGCCGCAGCTACCGCCGAACCATCCCACGCCCGCCTTCTCGCCGACCTCCCAGCCGTGCACCCCCGGGCCCAGCTCGGCGACCACACCGGCCACCTCGTGGCCCGGCACGAGGGGAAATCCGCTGTCCGGGGCGCGATTTGCCGCCATACCGGCGTCGGCACCACAGATCCCCGACGCGAGAACGTCCAGCCGCACCTCGCCCGGACCGGGCTCGCGCGCCTCCACCGGCGCCACGAGCACAGGCCCGCCCGGCTCGGTCACCTGCGCGGCGTGATGACCGCTGCGAGGAGGGTGGGACACGACAATCACTCCTACCGACATGTCTTCCATTGCGGCGGCGGTATTCACGGCGCGCCGGAAGCTGACGCTAAAGCCCCCTGAATTGGCGCGGTAGCGGACGACGCTGAATGAGGACATATCCGATGGCTATTGCCGAGCGAGGGGCAGTACGCGTCGCGTCAGCACCTCATCGCGTCAGCGGCGGGAGCGTCATGGCGAATTCCGGAGGGGAAGAAGGACGGAAGGACGGAACGGTTCGGACCGGCTGGGTGGAGGACATGTGACCGCAAATGCATCCGCACGTGCAAGTGAGCCCGGCGCCGAGGTCGGCAGTGGCTGGGTGAGGCGGCGGCTGGCCCTGCGGGCGGCGGGGGTGGTTGCCGCGGCGGCGGTACCGACCGTGGGAGTTGGCGGGGCCGGCGGGGCCGCTCCGGCGGCGGCCTCGGAACGGCGGACGACCGCTTCGGAAGGGAACGCCGGGCGGCTGCTGCGGGCGATGACGTTCAACCTGCGGTACGCCTCGGACCAGGAGCCGAATTCCTGGGATCGCCGCCGCCCGGTCATGCGCGAGCTGCTGCGGCGGGAGGCGCCGCACCTGCTGGGCACGCAGGAGGGACTTTACGGGCAGCTGCAGGAGATCGCGCAGGATCTGGGAGCGCGGTACTCCTGGTTGGGGACCGGGCGCGCGGGCGGCAGCCGGGACGAGTTCGCGGCGATCTTTTACGACACGCGGCGACTGCGCCCTGTCGAGTACGACCACTTCTGGCTGTCCGACACCCCGTACCTGATCGGCTCGGCGACCTGGGGCAACACCGTCATCCGCATGGTGACGTGGGTACGGTTCCGCGACCTGCTCACCGGTACGGACTTCTACGCCCTCAATACCCATCTCGATCATTTGCACCAGGGCTCGCGCGAACGCTCCGCCGAGCTCATCACCGACCGGTTGCGCGGCCTGGACGCGGCGCTGCCCCGGATCGTGACCGGCGATTTCAATGTCGCCGCGCACGAGAATCCGGTGTACGAGACGATGCTGCGCGCTGGCTCGCTCGTGGACTCCTGGGACACGGCGGAGGAGCGCAGCGCACAGTACGCCACGTTCCACGGCTACCGGCCGCTCGTCCCGAACGGCGACCGCATCGACTGGGTGCTCACTTCCCCCTCCGTCCGGACGCTGCGCGCGGAGATCAACACCTTCGCGAAGGACGGACAGTATCCGAGCGATCACTTGCCGGTACTGGCGGACCTGGAGTGGTGAGCAGCGAGTGCGGGGCCGGGGACGGTGATCAGGCCGTCGAGTGCGTGGGGTGTGAGGGCGGGGTGCCGCCGCGTACGTGAAGGTTCGCGAGGAGGTCCTGGGTCGCCGCGGTGACGGCTTCCACGGCCTGGTCGAACACCTCGCGGTTGTGCGCGGCGGGCGCGCGGAATCCGGAGACCTTGCGCACGTACTGCAAGGCCGCCGCGCGGATGTCCTCCTCTGTCACGTCAGGGGTGGTCGGTGGGCGGAGCGTCTTGATACTGCGGCACATGAGGCCAGTCTCCCTCGTCGCCCGGCAGGGCGCGCGACGTGCGGTGTCGTCGCGCTGTCTTGCCGTCCCGCGTCGCCGGCGCGTCCCGTCTTCAGGCCGCCGTGACGATCTCCTCCCGCATCGCCGAGGTCCATGCCGCGAGCAGGTGTGCGTACTCCTCGCGGTCCTCGGCCGTCCAGGCGCAGCCTCGCCGAGCCCGGACGAACCGCCGTATGCAGTCGTTCACTTCGGCGGCAGAGGGGCGGACTTGGCCCGGAAGGAGATGAGTTGCGGACATGGAACACATATTAGGGGGAGGCACTGACAATCGACCGCGAGTTATGTCCGGGGCGACTGCTGGGCTACCGGGCCGGGCTGCCGGGCCCGTCAGTTCGTCGTCTCGTCCAGCTTCCGCAGCACGCGTGCGGGGTTGCCGACGGCGAGCACACCCGCCGGCAGATCCTTGGTGACCACCGCACCGGCGCCCACCACGGTGTTCTCGCCGATGGTCACGCCCGGACAGACGATCACCCCGCCCCCGAGCCAGACGTTGTCGCCGATCGTCACGGGCAGCGCCTTCTCCCAGCCGGCCCGGCGTCGCTCGCTGTCGAGCTCGTGGGTCGGGGTCAGCAGCTGTACGTTGGGGCCGATCTGGACGTGCGCGCCGATGGTGATGGGTGCGGCATCGAGGAAGACCGCCCCGAAGTTCACGAACGTACCGGCGCCGATGCTGATGAGATACCCGAAGTCGCAGTAGAAGGGCGGGCGGATCCGTACGCCCGTACCCACCGAACCGAGCAGCTGCGCCAAGAGCGCGTCGCGCCGGGCCGGGTCGTACGTGCCGGGCGTCTGTCCGGCGGCCGCGTTGTAGGCCGCGCAGAGTTCGATGCGGCGTTCGGTGTCCGCGAGGAGCTCGGGATCATCAGCGATGTACCAGTCACCGGCCAGCATGCGGTCCTTGTGCTCGCCCACGGGGCTCCTTCGGTAGGAACGGTCGCGGCTACGTTTCCGGAGCGGGGACCGGCACGTCAAGAAGCGGCAGGGCGTGGCGAGTTCACTCCTACGGGCGAATTGCCGACGGCCGGGACCTTGGAATTGCAGGGGGAACGCGGAGACGGGAGCGACCGGAAACGGTTCGCCGGCCGCCGGCGCGCCCGCGATTGTCAGTGGCCCCCGCTACCGTGAGCAACGTTCCTATCCGAGCTGCTGGCGCTACTCGGACCGGCCCCACTCCCTGACAGCGCGGGGAGTGGGGCCACCACGAGTACCTCGACGTCCCCGGTCAGCCGGCGGACTCTCCCGCGTGGGGGCTGAGGACGCCCGCTGCGATCAGGGCGAACAAGGCGATGCCGAGGAGGACGCGGTAGATGACGAAGGGCATGAAGCTCTTGGTGGTGATGAACTTCATGAACCACGCGATGACCGCGTAGCCGACGACGAAGGCGATGATCGTGGCGAAGATGGTGGGGGGCCAGGAGACGTGGCCCTTGCCGGCGTCCTTGAGCTCGTAGACGCCGGAGGCCAGTACGGCGGGGATGGCCAGCAGGAAGGAGTACCGTGCGGCGGCCTCCCGGGTGTACCCCATGAGCAGGCCGCCGCTGATCGTGGCGCCCGAGCGCGAGACGCCGGGGACCAGGGCCATTGCCTGGCAGATGCCGAAGAGGAGACCGTCCTTGACGCTGAGGTCGGTGAGCGTCTTGCGCTGCTTGGCGGCCCGGTGGCGGCCGCCGGTTTCGTCGCGTGCGGCCAGGCGGTCGGCGATGCCGAGGACGATGCCCAGCACGATGAGCGTGGTGGCGATCAGACGGAGGTCGCGGAACGGTCCCTCGATCGCATCCTTGAGAGTGATGCCGAGGACGCCGATCGGGATGGAGCCGATGATGACCAGCCAGCCCATCTGGGCGTCGTGGTCCTGCCGCATCGCCTTGTTCCCCAGCGAGCGGGCCCAGGCCGAGATGATCCGGGCGATGTCCTTGCGGAAGTAGATCAGTACGGCCGTCTCGGTACCGATCTGGGTGATCGCGGTGAACGCGGCGCCGGGGTCGTGCCAGCCGGCGAAGGCCGCGGTCAGGCGCAGATGCGCGCTGGACGAGATCGGAAGGAATTCGGTCAGGCCCTGGACAAGTCCAAGGATGAATGATTCAAACCAAGACATGGGTAGTACGCCATCCGGAAGGTCATTTTGCCGTGACCAGCAAGTGTGCAGGTCGGCAGGGAATTCGGGGTGGCGGCCGTCATGGGTGCGGCCGCGGTGCGTGCCGGTTCGGGGGAGTGGCTCGGGATCGGGGTCGGCGTCGTGGTCGTCGTCCTTGGGCTCGGCCGTTTGCTGGCTGGGGCGGGCGGAGCTGATGTCGCATCAAGCGATCCTGCGACATCGCGCGCGAGGCGCGAGGCGTGCGACACGGGACGCTGGGCGCGTACGCGTGCAGACGCACGTGCGGATCACTCACTGATGGCACAGCTGGTGAATCGGGTGGTTCGTGGGCGGGCTGCGGCGCGATCTTGCGCCGGTCGTAGGGCAGCGTAGCGTCCCCAAGTGATCGGCAGGCGATCGGCCCGGGTCCGGCCCGGTTTTGCCGCTGCCCGGTCCCAGTGCACGGTGCCGTGACGAGCGGATCCCGGACCGGCGCTCGCGCACGGTCCGGGGTACCTTCAGCGTCGCCTAGCCGCGTTTCAGCGCCGGGGCCAGCAGGTCGAGTGCCTGTTCCCAGGGGAAGCGGATGCGGCCGCCGCCCGTGCGGGGCGGGTGCGGGGCGTAGTCGCCGAGCAGGACGCCCATGCGGCGCAGCCGGGCCAGGCTCTGTGCATACGCGGGATGCGCGGCCTGCGCGGCGTTCAGGTAGGGGAGCGCGGCAATAGGAGTGCCGAAGCCGTGCGCCTCGCACAGGATGCCGAGCGCAAGGGTGTCGGCGATGCCCTGGGCCCACTTGTTGATCGTGTTGAACGTTGCCGGGGCGACCGCGATCGCGTCAGCGGGCGGCAGCAGGCGCGGCTCGCCGGGCGCGCGCCAGGCCGACTGCACGGGATAGCCCGTCTGGGCCTCGATCGCGGTGGCGTCGATGTACTCCAGACCGCGCGGCGTGGCGATGACGCCGACATGCCAGGTGCGTTGCTGCGCGGAGGCGATCAGCTTGTCCACGTCGTCGGCGATGCCTGCCGCGCAGAGCACGACGTACAGGAACGGCTTCGGGCGCCGATTGCTGGTCATGTCCACGTCCCTGTCGGGGCCGTCCGGATCCGCGACCCCACCAGGAACCGCATCAGGACCGGCACCAGGAACAGCCGCACCGTTCACGCCGGTGCTCCCAGGCGGCGGCTGAAGAGGTGGAGTTCCGGGAGGGCGCGGTGGCGGTCGCGGGCGGCCATGTCGGCGACCATTTCGCGTACCGCGGGCCGGCGGATGTCCTGGGACGCGCAGCGCTCCGCGATGCGCAGTGCCTGGAAGGCGTCGGCGAGCTTGCCCTGCTGGCTGTACGCCCGCGCCACGTCCACCCACAGACCGGCGCGGCGCTCCGGTACGGGGATGTGCCGGCGCATGAGGGGGCGCGCGGCCTCCAGTGCCTGCCCCGCGTCGCCGAGCGAGACGGACGCGCTGACCGTGTGCAGCTCCACGTTGGTGGGGCTGAAGTTGGCCCAGGCGTCCGGCCGGTCGTGCGAGACGAACCGCGCGACCTCCCGTGCCTCGTCGAGCATTTCGCGCGTCGCCGCCCGGTCCCCGCTGCTGCTGGCCGCGGTGACCCCGCGCAGCAGCATCAGCCCGAACGCGGCCAGATAGCGCGGCGAACGGCGGTCGTAGGAGCCCGAAAGCTGGTCGGCGGTGTGCCGGACGATCGCCACGGCCTGCGCGGCATGCTTCTCGCGTACCAGTACGTGCGCGTGGACGCGGACGCTGGACGCGAGGACCACCGGGTCCTCCGAGCGCTCCGCCTCCGCCATCGCGCGGCCGACCGCGAGCCACGCGTTCCCGTGGTCGCTCTGCTTCAGAAGCAGGCCGGCCGCGGTCTGGTACGCGGTGGCAAGCAGGCCGGAAAGCTGCGAAAGCTCGGCCGAATTGCTGTCGGTGGCGTTCCGGAGATCGGCGATCACACTGGGGAGCGCACCCTCCAGTTCCTTGTAGCTGCAGTGGTTGAACAGCCGGCGGATGTGGGCCACCCGCTCGCGCAGCTCGGCGAATTTCAGTACCGGCCGGGCGGCTGCCGTGCCCGGTCCGGGAAGGAGCGAACGGACCAGGTCGTCATGGGCGACGGGGGCCGGTACGTCCGGTGTCGCGAGCGCGGCGATGCTCGCGGCGAGGAAGGTGCGGCGGTACATGTCCTCTGCCTCAGGGTCGGCGGTGCTTACTTCCGGGGAGGCAGCAAGGCCGAGACTGTCCAACGGAATACCGAGCACCTGTGCGACTTCACGCAACAGGCGGGTGTCTTCGGTACCCCGGCCGCCTTCAAGGCGGCTCACTTTCGACTGGTGATAGCCAAGGGCTTTGGCGACATCCGCTTGCGAGCGCTTCTTCAGCACTCGCGCCCGGCGGATCACTTCGCCCAGTCTCTTCGCTTCACTTTGTGCGTCGACCATGTGTGCCACGGCCCCTTTGCCGTCGCCGATCCTGACTGCTCAACCGAGCGTAATGAAACCATAATCGAGAGTGATGCAGCTCCTGCATGAGTCATGCAGCCGCCGCGTCCGATCTGGCCATCGCGGCTGTATCGCTGCTTGCCTGAGTTGCCCACTCAGTCAGGAGGCCACTCATGCAAGCGCACGGGCTCAGCTTCTCCGTGCCTGGTACGCCCGCCGCCGCAGCAGCAGCGCGGCGCCGGGTAGTGAGCGACTTACGGGGCTGGAGCGTGCAATTCGACGCCCAGTCACTCGATAACGTCGAACTGGTAACCAGCGAATTGATCACCAACGCGGTCCAGCACGCGGGCGGCGGACCCGTCGCCGTCAGCGCGCGACTGAACGGCGAGGCCCTGCTGGTCGAGGTTTCCGACTCCAGTACCGAGCTTCCGAGCGCGTGCTTCGCGGACATGGACGACGAGGGCGGGCGAGGGCTGTTCCTCGTCGCGGCGTTGTCCATCGACCACGGCGCCGAGCGCACACCGACGGGAAAGCGGTGCTGGGCGGAGATCGCGGTCAGTTGGGCGCCGCGTACGACTGCTCCGGCGGGAGGCGGTACAGCGGCGCACCTCGCCGGCGCGCGCGTTCCGCTGCGCTGCGTCTGAATGCGCGTCGACGGCATGCCGCGGTCGGCAAAGGGGAATGGCTCGTACCGCACCGGCGATTGACCGGAATTGAATGAATGGGAATGCGTGACTGGTGCTGCCTGGCCCCCGCAGCACGCGGTCCCTTTCCTTCCCCTTCCTCGCCCTCATTGTGCAATCCCATATGCACGTGCGGATGCCGATGTGGATGCGAATGCGCGCGTAGCGGAAATGCGTATGTGAAGGAATGCGTGTTGCGGCTCAGGAATCCGAACCGCCGCGCAGCGCACCGCGTTTCCACCATGCAACGGCGACCGCCGCGAGGCCCGTGACGGCGATAAAGCCCATCGAGATCAGGAATGCCGGTGACGTGGGCGTGGACGCACGGGCGCCGGCCACGACGTACGCGGCGGTGTTCGGGATGCTGCCGAGCGCGGTCGCGAGGAGGAACGCGGGCCACCGCATACGGGACACCGCGGCACAGTAGTTGGTGGCCGCGAAGGGCAGACCGGGGAAGAGCCGGATGGCCAGCATCGAGCGGAAGCCGTGCCGGCTCAACTGCTGATCGGCAGCGGAAAGCCAGCGGGTACGGAGCAGCGGGCGCAGGGCGTCCTGGCCCAGCAGCCGGCCGAGCCCGAAGGCGAGCGCGGAGCCCAGTACCGTCCCCAGCAGCGCCGCCGGCGTCCCGATCTGGGCTCCGAAGAGGGCGCCCGCCGCGGCGTTCAGTACGGGACGCGGGACGAATGCGGTGGTGCACAGCCCGTACGCGACCGTGAAGAGCACCACGGCCACGCCACCGGAGAGGTGCGGCGGCCACCCGTTGGCGAGCAGCCGCTGCGGTTCCCATACGAACATGGCGGTCGCGGCGCACGCGAGCAGCGCGACCAGCAGCGCCAGCCGGGACCAGGGCGACAGGAGGAGCCGCGTACAGCGCACGGCGAGGGCGTCGGGCGGGGTAGCGGAGTCGAGCATCAGGGGAGCGTAACCGACTGGGCGTCCCAGGGATGTAATAGCGGTGTAATAAACGGTGTACGGGGAAGGGGCGGGCGACCGGCTGTTCGCCGCGTGCCCCGATAAATCGGTCGACGCGGCGCCGTCCGCCCGCGATCCTTTCCTCATGACCCGGTTCGCCTTCCTCGCGCTCACGTCCGCCACCGCGGACGCGCCGAAGGCTGCCGTCACCGCCTCGACCAGGGCCGCAGTCCTGCTGGCCGGCGCCGCATTCGACGGCGTCCGAAGCTGACCCTCCCCGGATCGTCCGGCGGGCCCCGCAGGGGGAGGGTCGGGCCGGTCGAGGGGTCCGTACGGCGCTGAGCCGCCGTGATCATCACAAGCGCTGCAAGCAGCAGGCGAGTACTGCCCAGGTACCGCACGTGCTCCAGCGCTTCTGCACCGCGCCCCGCGGCCGACGTATGCCGTCCGCCGCGGCCCGCGCGAAGGAGACAGACACCCATGTCCCACAGCCCCAAGACGGCCTACGTCCGCACCAAGCCGCACCTCAACATCGGCACGATCGGCCATGTCGACCACGGCAAGACGACCCTGACCGCCGCCCTCACCAAGGTCCTCAGCGACCGCGGCAGCGGCACGTACGTCCCGTTCGACCGCATCGACCGGGCCCCGGAGGAGAGCGCCCGCGGCATCACCATCAACATCTCGCACGTCGAGTACGAGACGAGCACACGGCACTACGCGCACGTGGACATGCCCGGTCACGCCGACTTCATCAAGAACATGGTCACCGGAGCGGCCCAGCTCGACGGCGCGATCCTGGTCGTCTCCGCGCTCGACGGCGTCATGCCGCAGACCGCCGAGCATGTGCTGCTCGCCAAGCAGGTCGGCGTGCGGCACCTCGTCGTCGCGCTCAACAAGGCCGACGCCGGGGACCCCGAGCTCACCGACCTGGTGGAGCTGGAGGTCCGCGAACTGCTGCACGCGCACGATTACGACGGCGAGCACGTACCGGTCGTCCGCGTCTCCGGGCTGCGCGCCCTGGAGGGCGACCCGCGCTGGACGGCGGCCATCGAGGCGCTGCTCGACGCCGTCGACACGTACGTGCCGATGCCCGAGCGCTACGTTGACGCGCCGTTCCTCCTCCCGGTGGAGAACGTCCTGACGATCACCGGGCGGGGGACGGTCGTCACCGGGGCGGTCGAGCGCGGCAGCGTACGCATGGGCGACCGGGTGCAGATCGTGGGCGAGACGGGCGACGGCGTCACCGCCGTGGTCACCGGCCTGGAGACCTTCGGCAAGCCGATGGAGCACGCGGAGGCGGGCGACAACGTGGCGCTGCTGCTGCGCGGCGTGGCCCGGGACGCGGTCCGCCGCGGGCAGGTGATCGCCGCGCCGGGCAGCGTCACGCCGCGCCGCGCGTTCACCGCCGATGTGTACGTGCTGTCCGCCGAGGAGGGCGGCCGGCGCACGCCGCTGTCGACCGGGTACCGGCCGCAGTTCTACATCCGTACGGCGGACGTGGTCGGCGAGCTGGACCTCGGCGAGCGCGGGACCGCCCGCCCCGGTGAGACCGTCCACGTCACGGTACGGCTGGGCCGCGGCACGCCGCTGGAGCCGGGCCTCGGCTTCGCCGTCCGCGAGGGCGGGCGCACGGTGGGCGCCGGCACGGTCCGTGAGGTGGTCACGGACGGGGGCTGAGGGGCCGGTCCGAGACGCGGTCACGGAGACGGGCTGAAGGACCGGCCGAGAGCCATTCGGGCGAGTTCCGGAAGCCCGTACCGTGCGGCCACACGTGCACCTGCACACCCGCGTTCACGTGCAGTTTCTTGTGCGAGGGCGCGGGTGTCCGGGCGTGCGGGCCGGGTCCGGATGGGGCCTGTCGGCGGCGCGTTCTCGATGGAAGACTGCACGTCCGGCGGACCCTTGGCGCATGGGGAACGCCGGACCATCGAGGAACGTTGGACCATCAAGGAATGGGAGAGCGGCACGCATGGCGGGTACGGCGTTGGTGCTGGGCGGTGGCGGGCTCACGGGCATCGGCTGGGAGATCGGGATGCTCGCCGGACTGGCCGAGGCGGGGGTGGATCTGTGCACGGCCGACGTCGTCATCGGCACGTCGGCGGGTTCCCTGGTCGGCGCGCAGCTCACCTCCGGGCAACTGACGCTGGAGGAGCTGTACGAGCGGCAGCTGGCCGGGCCTTCGGGCGGCCCGTCGGTCGGTGCATCCGCAGGCGGCGTCGGTATCGCGCAGGGTGGCGGCGCGCCGGCGCGGATGGGCGCCGTGTCGATGGCCCGGTTCGCGGCCATAGCGCTGCGGTCGCGGGACGCGGTGAGCTTCGGTGCACGGATGGGACGGCTGGCGCTGGCAGCTCGTACGGGCCCTGAGAACACCCAGCGCGCGGTGATCGCCGGACGGTTGCTCTCGCAGGAGTGGCCTGCCAGGCGGCTGATGATCACGGCGGTGGACGCGCTCACGGGGGAGCGCAGCGCGTTCGACGGCGGGAGCGGGGTGAAGCTCGCCGACGCGGTCGCCGCGAGCTGCGCGGTGCCCGGCGTCTGGCCGCCGGTGACGATCGGCGACCGCCGGTGGATCGACGGCGGCGTCCACTCCTGCGCGAACGCGGACCTGGCCGCCGGGTACGGGCGCGTCGTTGTGATCGCGCCGATGGCGTCCGGCGGCGGCCCCGTCGCGACCCCGCGCTCGCAGGCCGCGCGACTCGCGGCGGAAGGAGCGGAGGTACTGGTCATCACGCCCGACCGCGCCGCGCGGGCCGCCTTCGGCCGCAACGTCCTGGACCCGTCCAAGCGCGCCGCCGCGGCCCGCGCCGGCCGCATCCAGGCGACCGCCCACGCGGCGGAGGCGGCCCGGGTGTGGACGGACGGCGGGTGAGGGACCGCGTCGGGGGGCGGCGAGCGGGTACGGAACTCCGCCCCGCGCACCGCACAATAGGACGGTGACAGACCGCCCCGACGTTCCGATCGCTGCCGCGCCCGCGGCCTCCGAGGCCCTCGCGCCCGCGACTCCCGCGGCCCGCGTGCCCGGGACTCCCGCGCCGGAGACCCTCGCGTCCGAGGCGCTGGTGCCCGTCACCCAGGAAGTGGACTGCGGTACGGCCAAGTTGCTGCCCGACGTGGACCGGCCGCGCGCGGTGCTGCTCACCGTCGACGGCGCTCCGCAGTCGTACGTGGACCTCGACGAGCCGACGTACCTGGAGTTCGAGTACGCCCGCCGCATCGCCCACGTCCTGGACGCGGCGGCCGAGCCGGGCCGCCCGCTCGCCGCGCTGCATCTAGGAGGCGGCGCGCTGGCCCTGCCGCGCTACCTCGCTGCGACCCGCCCCGGCTCCCGGCAACAGGTGATCGAGGCCGACCGCGGCCTGCTCGACCTCGTACGCCGCTACCTCCCGCTGCCCGCGGACAGCGGCATATCGGTGCACGCCGCCGACGCCCGTACCGCACTGGAAGCGGCGCCGCCGGCCTCCGTGGACATCGTGGTGGCGGACGTCTTCGGCGGATCGCGGGTGCCGGCGCACCTGGCCTCGGCGGAGTACGCGCGGGCCGCCGGCCGTGTGCTGCGTCCGGGCGGCTGTTACGTGGCGAACCTCGCCGACAGCGCCCCCTTCACCTTCCTGCGCGGCCAGCTCGCCAACTTCACGGCGGTCTTCGCGCAGCTGTGCCTGATTGCGGAGCCCTCGATGCTGCGCGGGCGCCGGTTCGGCAACGCCGTCCTGGTCGCCTCCCAGGAAGAGCTGCCGCTGGCCGACATCGCGCGGCGGGTGACGGCCGATGCCTTCCCGGCCCGTGTCGAGCACGGCCCCCGGCTGCGGCAACTCATCGGCGACGCGCAGCCGGTACGGGACACGGAGGCGGTCCCGTCACCGGAGCCGCCGTCGGGGGCGTTCAGCGTGGGGTGACGTCGTCGGCCGCCGCTGCCGGGATTTCGGAAGTCCCCGCCGGGGAAGCCGCCGGAGCCCACGCCGGGGAAGCCGTCGCCACCGGCTCCGTCCGCCGCCGCAGCCACCGCACATCCCGTACGCACAGCACCGCAGCCGTCAGCAGCGCGATCAGCGCCGAGCAGCCCCACAGCGCGGCGGTACGACCCACCAGATCCTGGACCGGGCCCGCCAGGGCCGTGGCCAACGGCACCATGGCGAGGGAGCCGAGCCAGTCGTACGACGAGACCCGGGAGAACTTCTCCTCCGGAATCTCCTGATGCAGCGCCATCATCCACGTCACCGCGAACACCTCGAGCGCGATCCCCACCCCGAACATCACGGCCGTCAGCGCTCCGGCCGGCACCGGCACCGCCAGCGCCGCGGACGGCAGGGCGAGCGGAAAGACGCACAGCGCGCCCACGCGCAGCAAGTAACGCGGCTTGTACCGGGTCATCAGCAGCGCGCCGCAGACCGTACCGGCACCGAACGCCGCCAGCGCCAGCCCCCACGGACCCGGACCGCCGAGATGATCCTGCGCGACCAGCGGTCCGTACACCGCCTCGGCGGCCGCCACCACCGCGTTGACAACGGCGAATTGCAGGACGATCGCCCACAGCCAGCGCCGGGAGACCACCTCCCGCCAGCCGTCCCGGAGATCGGCGAGCAGACCGTGCCCCGGCTCGCGCGGTGGCACGCCCCGCACGTCGAGGAACGCCCGCAGCAGCCCGGCGAGCGCGAAGGCGGCGGCGTCGACGGCCAGTACCCAGCCGGGCCCGACCGCCGCGATCAGCGCGCCGCCCAGCGCGGCGCCACCGATGTTCGCGCCATTCATGCCCATACGGAAGACGGCGAAGGCGCGTCCCGACTGCTCGCCGGAGACGCTGGCCAGCACCATGCCCTCGGCGGCCGGCGCGAAGAACGCCTGACCGGTGCCGCCCAGCGCCGACAGCAGCGCCATCTGCCACAGCCGGGGTTCGCCGGTGAGTACCAACAGCGCGAAGGCGCCCTGGGACAGGCAGTTCAGTACGTTGGCGGCGACCATGACGCGGTGCCGCGGCAACCGGTCGGCAATCGCTCCTCCGACGAGGAGGAAGATCACCAGGGGGATCGTACGGGCGGCGGCGACCAGACCCACGTCGGTCGCCGAACCACCGGCTGCCAGCACGGCGAACGCCGCCGCGATCAGGGCCCCGGAACTTCCGAGACCCGTGACCACGGCGGCGGCCGTCAGCAGCGTGTAATTGCGCCCCGCCCAGGCAGGGCGCGCCATCTTCATCACAGCAGCAGCATCGCGTTCGGGTTATTGAGGGGTTGTCGAGGTGGTTATTCGAGCGGCCGGAGGGAGCTCATGATCTTCTTGACCGTGGCCTCGTCGATCTCGCCCTTGACGTCCTTGGCGGCGTAGAGGATCCAGGTCGCGTACTCACCGGTGGTGTCGGTGTACGTAACCGCGTACGCCTTGCCGTCCGAGTCGCACTTGTTGTCCTTCTTCACGCCGGTCACGGTCGCCGTTGACAGCTTTCCGGTGATGCCGTGATCGCTCTTGAAGGACTTCGCCTTGGTGCCCTTGAACGTACCGGTCTTCTTCTGGTCGTAACCGGCCCAGACCCAGTTCAGAGCCTCGTTCTGGGCGGCCTCACCCTGGCTCTTCGCACCCTGCGCACCCTTGACGCCGGTGCCGGCCAGCGCCGCGGTGGACTCATTGCCGTCCTTGTCCTTGATGGTGCACCACTCCTCCTTGAAGTAGGCCGGTGCGGTCATCGAGATCAGGGTCTTGGGGAAACCGGACTTGTCCTTCTCGTCCTGGAACCCGGTGTAGGTGTCCGCCGAGGTGGTCGTCCAGTCCTTGGTCGGCACGTCGAATGCCACGTGCCGCTTGGCGTTGACCACCGTCTGCCAGCCCTTGATCACCGGCTGATCGGGAGCGTTCGGGTCGCCACCGGGACCCGCGCCCCCGCCCGCCGACTCCGTCGGTTCGGCCGTCGCGGACTGGGACTGGGTGGGCTTCGGGTCGTCCTTGGCGACGACCTTCTTGTCGTCCTTGTCCTGGAGGACGAAGACGCCGGTGACCACGGCGGCCGCCACGACCGCGACCGCCGCGACGACGGCAATCGTCATGGTGGTCTTCTTCTCGTTGCCGCCACCGCCGCCCTTGGGGGACTGCGGTCCACCCGGTCCCTGCCACTGCGGCGGCGGAGGCTGCATGGGCTGCTGGCCCTGGTACGGATTGGGCTGCTGGTAGCCCGGCTGCTGATACCCCGCCTGTTGGTACGGGTTCGGCTGCTGGTAACCCGGCTGCTGATACGGATTCTGGTCCTGCGGGTTCTGCTCGCCCCCGGGCGGCTGCTGTCCTGGCCACATGGGCGCTAACGATAAAGGTCCGAGGTGGGAGGTGTCACAGCTGCCCCTGGGAGCGTGACAGAACCCTGACGTTCACTCATGCCGTTCGCGGATACTTCGGGGGAGTTTGGCATGTACTTGGCGGGGCCGCGGACGGGGGTGGCCAGCGTCCCTACTCGGCAGTAACATCTCGCCCATGACAGTTGAGAACGCCTCGATGGGCGAAACGCTGGCCGCCGCGGTCCCGATGGTGCGCACCCTGAACCTGGAGTTCGACGAGGTCACTTCGGAACGTGCGGTGCTCCGGCTCCCGGACCAGCCGGACTTCCACAACCACATCGGCGGCCCCCACGCAGGCGCCATGTTCACCCTGGCCGAGTCCGCCAGCGGCGCTATCGTGCTCAAGGCGTTCGGTGACCAGCTCTCTCGCGCGGTGCCGCTCGCGGTACGAGCCGAGATCGGCTACAAGAAGGTGGCCAAGGGACCGGTGACCGCCACGGCGACGCTGGGCCGCCCGGTGGCCGAGGTCGTTGCGGAGCTTGATGCGGGCGGACGCCCCGAATTCCCGGTCGCCATCGCCATTCAGCGCGAGGACGGGGCTGTCACGGGCGAGATGACGGTTGTTTGGACGTTGCGACTGAACGGTTGAGGACGTAGGCGCGGGCTTTTGACCACACCTGGTGGAGCGGCGGCGTGTACTGATCAGCCGGCCGCGGCCGCGACCGCGAGGCCGAAAGCGATCAGTACGACGCCGGTGGTCCGCTCAAGAGCGCGGCGGACCCGCGGCCTCTGGAGGACCGGCCCAGCCTTGGACAGCACAAGCACATAGCTGCTCAGCCAGCCGAGGGTGAGGGCGGTGTGGAGGAGGACGAGAAGTGTCATGGCCCAGGCGGCCGGCATTCCGGCGGGGGCCAGTGTGGGCAGGAGCCCGGTGTAGAAGACCGCGATCTTCGGATTGAGGACGTTGCTGATCAGGCCGGTCCGCCAGGGGTTCCCGGCGGTGACCGGGGCGGCTGTATCGCCGGTATCGGTATTGGCATTGGTATCGGCCGAGGCGGAGGCGGCCTGGCGGTTCTGCCACAGTGCCTGTACGCCGAGGAAGATCAGATAGGCCGCGCCCAGCAGCTTGATGATGAGGTACGCCGCGGGCGAGGCGGCCAGCACGGCCGCCAGCCCGGCCACGGTCAGTACTCCCCAGACCAGCAGCCCGCTCGCGATGCCGCCGACCGTCCAGAGGGCGTCCCGGGTCCCGGCCGCGACGGCGCGCCGGGTCACCACCGCCATGTCCGGGCCGGGAACGATGGTCAGTAGGCCGAGGACGCCAGTAGCGGCCACGAGGTGAGTCAGCACGCTGCCGCCCTCTTCAGCGATCGGTGGTGGAGTGCGGGTTGGCTGCCGTGCCCTCGGTGCTCAGGAGGACGACCACCGAGGCCGGGCCGAGCCCCAGTGCGGTGCGGCGTTCGTCGGCGCCCGCGCCGGTGAGCGCCGCGTGCAGACCGGCGAGCGACGCGGCTCCGCAGGGGCCCGAGGAGACGCCGAGAGCAGCAAGGCGGGCGGCCGCCTGGGCACTGTCGGCGTCGGAGATGGCGACGGCGGCATCCAGCCCGCCGTGCAGATAGGGCCAGGCGATGCTGGACGGCGTACCGCAGTTCAGCCCGGCCATGGCGGTTTCGCCGGTGGTGACGCTGACCGGTTCACCGCGGGTGAGGCTTTCGACCACGCAGGCCGCGGTCTCCGGCTCCACCGACAACAACGCCGGAGCCCGCCCCGACGGCCTGCTGCGGTAGTGGGTGACCACCGCCTGGGCCAGCGACCCCACCCCCACCGGCACGCCGACCAGGTCAGGGCCCGCGCCGACCCCTGCGGCCGCCAGCTGCTCGTCGATCTCGGCGCACAGCGTGGAGTACCCCTCGACGATCCACCCCGGGATCTGCTCATAGCCCGGCCAGGCGGTGTCCTGGACCAGCACCGCGTCCGGCGCGGCAGCCGCCTCGGCCGCCAGCCGCACGGCCTCGTCGTACGGCCCTGCGACCTCGGTGACCTTCGCCTCTTCGGCGACGATGGCCGCCACGGCCAGCGGATGCACGCCCTGCGGAACGAACACGTGGGCGTCCTGGCCGAGGCGGTGTGCCATGCGTGCCACCGCGCGGCCGTGGTTGCCGTCGGTGGCGGTCACCAGGGTGATCGGGCCGTGTTCTGTACCGCTCGCCGCCCGCTCGGCGAGCATGCGGTGGACCGCCCAGGACGCACCCAACGCCTTGAACGCGGGCAGCCCCAGACGGCACGACTCGTCCTTGACGAAGACCCGGCCGACGCCCCACTCCGTTGCCAACGAAGGGAGCTCGGTCAGTGGGGTGGGCGCGTACTCGGGCAGCGAGAAGTGGAAGTCCCGCACCTCGGTGGGCGCGGGCTCACACCGCCAGGCACGGGCGCCGGGACGCACGAACCACGGCAGGGGACGGGGGGACGGCAGCGCACAGGAGGGGGGAATGTTGTCAGACACATGATCAGGGTCCAGTACACCCTTACGACCGGTCCAGCGAATGTTTCCGACCTATACTCGTCGGAAAAACCGACGATTTAGCCATCGGTCCGCGAGGGCGAGGAGAGCGGGCGTCCCATGTTCGACCTGCACCGACTGCGCCTGCTCCGAGAGCTCAAGCACCGCGGCACCCTGGCGGCCGTCGCCGCCGCCCTCTCCTACGCTCCCTCCTCCGTCTCCCAGCAGCTCTCCCAGCTGGAAGCCGAAGTCGGCGTCCCGCTGCTCGAGCCGGTCGGACGGCGGGTACGGCTGACCACGCAGGCCGAGATTCTCGTCGCCCACACCGAAGCGGTCCTCGAACGCCTGGAGCGCGCGGAGGCGGACATCACCGCCTCCTTGACCGACCTGACCGGCACCCTGCGCATCGCCTCGTTCCAGACAGCCGCCCTGACCCTGGTCCCGACAGCGCTCGGCCTGCTGCGTGACCAACACCCGCACTTGCGCGTCCACGTCAGACACATGGAACCGGAGCAGGCCCTACCCGCTCTGCAAGCCCGCGACTTCGACCTCGTCGTCGCCGAGGAGTACCCCGGCAATCCCAACGCACGGCCGGCCGAACTCGAACAGGAAGACCTCTTCGACGACCCCCTGCAGCTAGCCCTGCCAAGGCCGGCCGACACAACGGGTGCCGACGGTCCGACGGCGGTGTTGCGCTCACTCGCCGACCACCCCTGGGTGATGGAACCCGAAGGCACCACCGCCCGGCACTGGGCCATGACCCTGTGCCGCACCGTCGGCTTCGAACCCGACGTACGGTTCGAGACCACCGACCTCCTGCTCCACCAGCGCCTCGTCGAGCAGCAACACGCCGCGGCCTTCCTCCCCGACCTCGTCTGGAACGGTCGGCCCCCAACGGTCACGTTGCGGCAACTCCCGCGCGGCCAGCGCGCACGCCGCATCTTCACCGTCGTACGCCAAGGTCGCAGCCAACACCCCGCCGTCCTCGCCTGCCGCGCCGCCCTCCGCCACGCGGTCACCGCCCGATCCAACGCCAATCAGCCGTAAGACACCAGACCAACGATCCACAACCTGATCTGCGAGGTCGCCGACGACAGCAGCACCTCGCCGCATCTCCGCCGGGCCACAATCACGGACGAAGACAGCCGCGGCCTGTTCCTCCTCGCCCAGTTCGACGACCCGGAGCTGTGGGGCGCGACGCGCGCGGCCGCTGATGCGAAGCTCGGCGACTTACTCGATCGGCGCTTTGAGACCGTCGCTGCCGGCCCGCGAAGGATGTTCACTCGACCTCGGCGATGGCTTGCCCTTCGTGCGTACTCGTGAACTCCGGCGCTCGCCGGCCCCCAGGTATGTGGCAGCGATGGAGGCACAGGCGACGGACGCAATGCCGAGCCACTGCGGCCAGGCGAGCCGTTGGCCGAGAATGAGAAGACCGAACAGGGCGCCGACGGCCGGCTCCAGGCTCGTGAGTACGCCGAACACACGAGGTGGAATCCGGCGCAACGCCTCCAGATTGAGCGAGTACGGCAGCACGCTGGATGCCACCGCCACCACGGCGGCCACCCACAGCACATGTGGATCCAGGAGTGCGCTGCCGGCGTGGGCGACGCCGTACGGAGCACTCAGCAACGCTGCCCACAACACCGCCAGCGCTAGGCCCTGGCCGCCGCTGAGGCGTCGCGCCATGCGGGAGGAGACGAGGATGTAACCGGCCCAGCAGGAGGCTGCCACCGCGGCCAAGGCCAGGCCGCCCGGGGCCAACGGGACGCCGCCCCCGCTGAGTAGCAGGACACCGCCGGCCGCCAGGCACGCGGGCAGCAGGTCGACCAGTCGTCGCGAACCGGCGAGGGCGATGACGAACGGCCCGAGAAACTCGATTGTCGCCACGGCGCCCAATGGAATGTGCTTCACCGCCTCGTAGAAGGCGAGGTGGTGTGCCGCCAGCAGGGCCCCGGCAGCGATCACCGTCCCCCAGGCACCCTTCACCGAACGCAACGCCTGCCGCCGCGGACGCCACAACAGGCACAGAAAGACGCCCGCAATCAACAACCGAAGGAACACCACACCCGCGGCACCCACCTGCGGGTACACCCGGGGCGCGAAGGCCGCACCGAACTGGATTCCGCACACACCACCCAGCACCAGCCCAGGGGCGGGCACCTTCCCCACGACCTTGGCGAACCCCCGAGTCGCGCCGCTCTCCTGCATTCCTTCGTCCGAGTTCCTGCCGACTTGGGCCTTGGGCTGATGTGGGCCTTGGGCTGATGTGTCGGTTCACGCTACCGGTCCGTGGCCTGCGGCTGGCCCTGAACAGCGACCGGTCAGAAATCGTACGGCTTTGTGGTGTTCCAGTTGGTGACGTCGGCGTCGGACCAGGTGAACTTCGAGGGCACACCCTTGCCGTCGAAGGCCTGCTGCCCGGTGGCCGGACCAGTGTCGCTGGTCTGGTCGCGCATGGCGAGGGAGAGTTCCGAGGAGGTGTGGTTCTTCGTGTTGTAGGCGAAGAGGGCGACGGCGGAGTAGACCTTGCCTCCGGGCCGGACCGTGATCCGGGTGCTGCCGCCCGGGGCGTCCTTCTTCGAGTGAGGCAGGACGTTGGAAGTGTCCCCGAGGATGACGGACGGATAGGAAGTGACCCAGCAGGACTTGGAGTCGGTGTTCCGTGCGGTGATCAGCAGGTGCTCACCCTGCTGCTTCGGGAAGCGGTGCAGCACGGAGTACGACATCTCGTCGCCGTCGCACTGACGTGTGCCGGCGGCGTGCGCGGCGGTGGTGAGCTTGCCGGAGCTCGCGGCGGCCTTGACGCCGCTGTCGCTGTCGCCGACGCTGTCCGAGCCTCCACAGGCGGTCAGGCCCAGGGCCAGTGCGGCGGTGGCGGCGGCCAGGGCGGCGGCGCGGATTCGGAAGGTACGCATGCTGGATCCCCCGTGCGATGGTGTGGGTTCGGCCGGTTCCGCGGAGTCGTTCCCGCGGTGGTACCAGGCTGACCGCGGCGGCTAACGTTCCGCTGACGCCCCGCTGACGGTGTCGTCCCCGGCGGTTTGGTCATGTGCGGTGTCCGATCTCCCGGTGTGCCGGGGCTGCGGAGCCCACGGTGTTCTCTCCGAAGCCGAGGTCCATGTCGCCGGTGTGCACGAGGGTGCCGAGCCTGCGTGGGCGAGCGGGGGTGTGGCGGGTGGTGTTGTGCAGTGATTCCACCGCGTCGCACCAGATGTCGAGGTCCGGGGCGGCGCTGAGCCGGTGGGAGCGGGCTGTGGCGCGGCAGTGGGCTGGGCGATCACGAGAATGCCGGAGGCGAAGGCTTCCACCGCGACCCGCCCCCAGGACTCGTACAGGCTCGGCATCAGCACGACACGCGAGCGGCGGTAGACGTGCTCGCGCATTTCCTTGCCCGAAACGCCGTCGATGACTTCGCAGTTGGGCAGCCGCGGCGGCGGCACGACCTGCTGCCCGTACGCGCCGCGTACACCGAGGAACCGCCACTCCGGGGTTCAGGCAGCGATCTGCCAGAAGAGGTCACCGCCCTTGTCGGCGTTGAGGTTCACCAGGGTGGCGCACTCGCCCGGTTCGGTGCGGTATTCCTCCGCGATCACGGGAGGACGGACGACGACCGTGCACTTGGGCAGGAATTCCTGGGGATAGCGGGCAAAGAAGATCTCGCCGTCCCGCCGGATCCATTCGCTGTTGTAGACGACGAGATCGGCACCTGCCGCGTTGTGAAAGCTCGTGGCAGATCACCCTCCTGGTATGGGACGACCCGCACGCCGTCGATCTCGTAACTCCTCTCGATGCTTCCCGGATGCGACAGCCACACCGTGATCCGATGGCCGCGCTCGGCCAGCGGGCGCAACATCGAGTGCAGCATCCGCTCCGACCCCGCGTTGTGGGCCGGTGGATACCCGTAGCCCCGGGCCGCGATGGACATGCTGCGGGAGCCGGGGGTTGCGGGCGGCCGGTGCGGGCGGGATGCCACCGTGTCCACTTGCGTGTACTCTCTCTTCGGATGGAATGAGATGGGACTCGCGTTGACTCGTCTTACGCGGCGACGACGCGGAAGAGCGTGGAGACCGACTCCGTGCCCGACAGGGCCAGGTCGACGTTCTCGAACGTGAGGGTCTGCCCGAAGCTCTCGGACAAGTTCCCGGACAAGGTCCCCGGGACGTCTCGTCCCCGGAGATGAAGTAGGAACCGGTCGCACGGTGTTCCAACTCCAGCGTCACCCGCCGCGAGGACAACGGTTGGCTGGTCGTGTCGAGGATGCGCACGCTTCCCCGGGCCCTGAAGGTGAACGAGTCGTACCCAGGCACACAACGCGAGCAACACATCACCACCCCATGCGTCACACGGCACAGCTTTCCAGAGCCCTGGTGAAGCGCCGCCCCAGTGCGGCACTTGCTCTTGAGGGCTAACGGCCGAGCGCGGCCCCGGGTCGTTCGGGGCAAGCACATATCCACCGCACGCGAAAACAGTTGGGAAGATGCCATGCTGATGGGATGAAGATGCACTGACCGGAATTTTTCGTTTAGCGTGGGCCGGTACTGGGAAATGCCGTCCAGCTGATTCCGGCCGGGGGTTCGCGCTCCGCGATGCCGCCAAACAAAGATTCGAGGCCGGGTTCTATTGGCGCGAGGTATTTCGCCAATCTTCTCAACTCGCCGCTTTCGCAATGAGCTTGGGCCGCCAGAGGGCGCCCCGTTGGTTAGAGTCGCACCGCCGACCTCTCGTCGGCGTGCACCGCACCCACCCCTGAAGAAAAGGATGGTGTATGTCCACCGTCACCACATCCGGTACCTGGCCCTCCCTCAGCACGAACCCGCCCAACCTCGAAGGGTTGAGCACCGAGAACGTCAAGTGGGGTATTCCCGCGGGCGGGGGCGGTAAGAGCGGCTATGCGTTCGCCGGTGGCACGAGGGAAGTGAAGCTGGACGGTTCGGAGTTCACCTTAGGGACGTTCACCCACCAGAACTTCCCGATCCAGGCGATGCCGCAGAGCCAGTTCCAGGTCGATCTCGCGGTACGCATCCGGTTCGAGGAGGACGACACCGACCGTAATTTCAGCTTCCGATTCCGGCACAACGAGACGGACAATGCCGGCCCGACGCCTGACGACGAGGTCGACCTGCCCACCAGGGTCTCGCCGGAAACCGTGACCATCGACGGCGAGGAATACGCGGTCGTCATTACCGGCTTCAAGCAGAACGGTCAGATCGTCACCAAGTTCATCAGCCCGGAGAACGGCGCCAACAGCGCGGACATCGTCGCCGTACTCTCCCGGGTCGGCGCCCCGGACGTGGTCATCGCCGACGTACGGTACAAGGGCGAGGTCAAGCGCACCCAGGCCGACGAGTACGTGGAGATCGTCAACCGGGGCACCGCACCCGCCGACATCTCCGGTTGGGTCCTCGGCGCCGACGACCCCGGCCAGGATTTCCCCTTCCCGCCCGGCACAGTGCTCCAGCCCGGCGACCGCATCCGCGTCTACACCAACCAGGTGCACCCCCAGTGGGGCGGCTTCTCCTACGGCAAGGGCCGGCCCATCTGGAACGACAGCGGCGACACCGCCAGGCTCCGCGACGCCAACGGCACCATCGTCTCCGACTACAACTACGGCACCGCCGCGACCCCCTGACCCCACCGGCCGGACGGCCGAACACGACAGGTCCGTGCCACCTGGGGCCCATCCGCCGCACCGATAGATCCGGCGGATGGGCCCCAGCCCCGTCGCCGGATCGTCGGACGGTTGGCGCGGGAGTCGTCGGACGGTTGGCGCGGGAGCGGGTCAGCCGTTGGGCGAGCACAGGCGTCGGGCGCTGCGGGCACCGCCACAGCCACCGCCGACCTGGGCCGGTCCGCCGAGGAGATGATCGCCGAGCTGAGTACCATCCGGACCCTCTCCCCCCCGAACGGCTGAGCCACTGGTTCTCCGGGCCCTCAGGCGCTTCACAGCACCGATCTGCGACCGCTAATCGATAAATCGATAGGTGCTGGAGAGATGCGCTGGATGGCGGCGCTGCAGAATCTGCCGGCGACCGCGGGCAACTGATGCGCTCCACGTTGCGTCCCACCCTCTGATGCACATCTGATGTGCATCTGATGCAGAGTGGCCGAGGCCGCTGAACAGCGACTGTCGGCTGTCGTGCGCCACGCGCGGCAGCCGCATGCCTGACCAGCAGATCGAGTACCCTTCCCTGACGTGCGGCGTCGCGCGTCAGGGGGCGGCCCGTGGATGGGCCCGATATGAGGTGGAGGAAGCCGAGTTGCACGTCCAGGAGTGGCTCGAGTCCGTACCGGCGGTGAGCGTCTACCTCCTGGTGGGGGTGATCATCGGGCTGGAGAGCCTGGGCATTCCGCTGCCGGGCGAGATCGTCCTCGTCAGCGCGTCGCTGCTGGCCGCGACGCAGGACCACATCAACCCGGTCGTGCTGGGCACGTGCGCGACGGTCGGCGCGATCGTCGGCGACTCCATCGGGTACCTCATCGGCCGCAAGGGCGGGCAGCCGCTGCTGGACTGGGCCGGGCGGAAGTTCCCCCGCCACTTCGGGCCCGAGCACGTCGCGATGGCCGAGGCGAAGTTCGACAAGTGGGGCATGTGGGCGGTCTTCTTCGGACGGTTCATCGCTCTGCTCCGGATCTTCGCCGGACCGCTGTCGGGCGTACTGCGGATGCCGTACTGGAAGTTCCTGATCGCCAACATCCTGGGCGGCATCGTCTGGGCGGGCGGCACCACCGCGCTGATCTACAGCGTCGGCATCGTCGCGGAGCCCTGGCTGAAGCGCTTCTCCTGGCTGGGCCTGGTCGCCGCGGTCCTCTTCGGCCTCGGCTCGCTGATCGTCATGAAGCGCCGAGCGGCCAAGGCCACGACCACGGCCACCGCTGACCAGCAGGAACGTCAGCCGGCCGCCGCCGCGGCAACGGACTGACCACTGTCCCGGATCACCCCGGGTACTTTGCGTACGCGCCTCACACGACGCCAGCGATCTTCTCTCGCACGATCTTCCTCTTCTGGTCTTCCTCTTGTGATCTTCGCCCCAGTGAGGCGAGGCCCTGACGTACGTCGCCTACGGTGCTCTCGGCGCAACACGTTCAGCGACTGCCGCGGAGGTATCGGTGTCGATGTTGGTGTAGGCGTCGGTACCAGTGACAGTGTCAGTGCCGATGGCGGTGACAGTTGCAATGACCCGCCACTGACCCGCCACTGACCCGCCACCGACCTGGCACCGAGATCGACACGACACTGACACCGTGTATCGCCACCCGGTACAGCACTGACGAGACGTGACGAAGCGCGACAACACGTGACGAGGAGACAGCGATGGCGGAACAGGCATTGATTTCCGGGGTCGGCGGGCCGGAGCCGAGGATCGACCCCGACGCGTTCACCGCTCCCACCTCCGTCGTGCTCGGCGAGGTCACCATGGCTGCCGGTTCGAGCGTCTGGTACCAGAGCGTCCTGCGGGCCGACGGCGGCCCCATCGCCATCGGTGCCGAGAGCAACATCCAGGACAACTGCACCGTCCACGTCGACCCGGGCTTCCCGGTCTCGGTCGGCGAGCGCGTGTCGGTCGGGCACAACGCGGTACTGCACGGCTGCACCATCGAGGACGACGTGCTGGTCGGCATGGGCGCCACGGTACTGAACGGCGCCCGCATCGGCGCCGGCTCCCTTGTGGCCGCGCAGGCGTTGGTTCCGCAGGGGATGCAGGTGCCGCCCGGTTCGCTGGTCGCCGGAGTACCGGCCAAGGTCAAGCGCGAGCTGACCGACGAAGAACGCGACTCCATCAAGCTGAACGCCGCCGTCTACGTCGACCTCGCCACCCGCCACCGCCAAACCGTCCAGCCCGGCAACGCCCCAGCCAAGCCGACACAGCCCGACGAGGCATAGCCGTACCTGTAGGCGCACTGGAGCCGCAGCCGCTGCCTCAGCGGCAGCCGCCGGTGGCCGCTGCCGACGCAGGCCTGGGATGGAAGCCGCCGGTGGCCGCCGCGCCCCAGGTCTGGGCTGCAAGCCGTCAGGTGACGGCCGCTGCTGTCTAGGCTGGGCCGGAAGACGCCAGTGGCCGTCGCGCCGAGCCTCGGGGCTAGGCCGGAAAGCGCCGGTGGCCGTCGCTGAGTCACGACTGGGCCGAAGCCGAGCCGCGCGGCCGAGCTGCCCGGCTGCGGAAACCGGGGCAGCACCAGGAGGCGATGGCGGGCGCCGAGCCGCGGCTCCGGCAGAGACCTGGCCCCGCCCCGAGCGGCCGCCGGCGCCAGCGGTACGGCTGTGACTCGCGCGCCGCAATCCGATCCGGCACCGGGACCGGGACCGGACAGCCCGGCGCCGACCATTGGGCCCGAACGAGAGCCCGGGCCGATGGGCCGGTACTGCGGGCGGACCGGTACCGCGCACCCGGCCAGTACTGCGGACCGGGGCGGGCACTGCGCACCGGGCCGGTTCCGCGGACCGGGGCGGTACCCCGGATTGGACAGGTACCGCGGACCGCGCGGACCGGGTGGGCACTGCCGACCGGGGGTACTGGCGAACCGGGCCGAGCCGGTGCACGCCGGGGGAGTCGTCCCCGGCCCGGCGATCACCCCGGCTGGCTGCTGTCCTTAAGCGTGCCCCAGCCGTGCCAGCGATCGATCTCGATCCAGGCGCTGACCCGCTTGCGGTCCCGCTGTGGGTACTCCTTTCCCATGTAGTGCTGGGCCAGCTGGTCGATGTCGGCGAGGCCCTCGTCGTCACGCAGTTCGACGACGCGCCCGATGATGCTGATGTGCGTGTACCAGCTCTCCTCATCGAGCACGGTGAGCGTCACCCGCGGGTCCTTACGCACATGGCTCAGCCGCTTACGGCCCTCGTCCATGTTGACCAGCACCCGACCGTCGTCCCAGAGGTACCAGGTGGCCGTGGACACCGGCTGGCCGTCGGACCGGAGCGTGGTGATGACAGCCGGATTCGGCTTCCTCAGCATGGCGACAGCGGCCTCGGGAAGCGGCGGATTCGACATGGACTCTCCTCCTCGTTGTGCGTGCGTTCACGTCCCGCGGCCCAGGCACCGCACGAGCGGTCCCAGCCACGAGACGCACCTGCACCGTGCCACATCCCGCTCGTCGCATCCCGCATCCACCCCCTCGGCGTCTGCCCTATGGCCTAGCGCTTCCCCTGCCGATCACATGCATCTACGTCCTTCGCCGACGCACCACCCCTGCGCGCCCTGTCGACCCCAAGTCACAAACCACAAACCACAAGCCATCGGCCACAGGTCGCAGTACACAGGCCGCAGACCAGCCCCGGCTGACCAGCGCCCGCTGCCCCTGGCATTGCGCGGCTGTTCCCGTCTCCTCCCGTCCCCGACCGCTCACACCTCCTTCGCGCCCAGGACCAGTACTTGAATGGCCAGGACTGCTGCGCCGCGGGCCCATTGGTGGAAGTCGGAGACCTTGGTCTCCATGACGATGGGGTCTGCCAGCGGGTGACGGTTGGCGGATATTGCCTCCTCGACGGCCGGGCCGGCGACATCGACCAAGCCCACGCCCTCGCCGGCGAGCAGTATCTTCTGCGGCAGGGCGAAGTTGGCGATCTGGGCCACCAGCGTGCCCAGGCCTCGCGCCGCTTCGTCGATCACCCGTGACGCCACGGGATCGCCGGCCGCGGCGAGGGCCAGGACCTCGTCGTAGTCAACCTCTCGGCCGGTGGCGGCCTGCACCTGGTAACAGATGTTCGGGATGGTCAGAAGGGCGATGGCGCTGCCGCGCTCGCCGTCGGGTGTGAGCGGGCCGTTCGGGTTGATGATCCAGCGCTTGCCGACGCCGCGCCCGTCATCGCTGGAGCGGATCAGCTTTCCGTCCAGCACCAGGCCGTATCCGATGCCCGCGCCGATCGTGAGGACCGCGAACCGCTCGAGTCCGCGGCCCGCGCCGAACCACGCTTCGGCCTCGATCAGCGCCGCGACATCGTTCTCGACCACCACGGGCAGGCCGGAGCGTTCCTCGACGAGCTCGGCTATACGCACGTCCGACCAGCCGAGGAAGGCGGATTCGGCGACGACGGCACGCTCCTGGACGCGGCCGCCCACGCCGATGCCGATGCCGGCCAGCTGCGGAAAGTCGTGCCCGAAAGCGTCTGCCATGTCGTGCAGCAGGTCCGCGACCTCGTGCGGGTCGTGCGTGGTGAGCGGCCGGGAGTGCTGGGCGACGACCTCGCTCCTGAGCGTGGTGACCACTCCATAGACCGTGTCTGCCGTGATCTTGAAACCGGCGAAGTGCCGCGACTCGGCGATGATGTCCAGCGGCTGCGACGGACGCCCCTGCCTGCCCACCGCGGCCGTGGCGAACTCCTCCACCGGTAGGTGCGATTCGATCAGCAGCCCGGACTCGAGCAGTGGCTTGGTCAGCCGGGTGAGGCTGCCGGGCGACAGCTCCAGCCGCCGGGCGATTTCCGTACGTGAGAGCGGTCCGTGGGTCAGTACCTCCAGTGCCACGGCCCGTTCACCGGGGGTCAGCGGCAACCAGCTCGCGGCAAGTGTGCTCATGGGGTCCTCGCACAGGTGTGAAGGGGTGGGCCTCAGTCCGTCCGACGTTACCGAGACCGCCTGGAACAACGTTCAGATTAGTTTTCTGGCGGAAGTAAGGGCAAGGAGATTCATCACTCTGAGTGATTCACTGGTTCGAAGAAAGCTTTGTGCGCGACCCTTGACGTCATGATTGTTCTGTCGTGAAAGTAAAGCGAGATGAGTCGCCGACGAGGGAGTCGCAAATGACCGTCGCCTCCAACAGCCTGCCGACGCGCCTGCGTTGGCGTCCGGCTGCATCAACACGGCCCGCAGGCGCGAAACGAGCCCGCGAGCGGGACGGCGGCGGGCGTGGGGACGGGGGCCTGGCCGCGATCTTCCTCGCGCCCGCGATGTTCGGCTTCCTGGTGTTCCTGCTCTGGCCCACCCTCCGCGGCATCTGGCTCAGCTTCACTCAGTACAACCTTCTCACCCCGGCCGAGTGGGTCGGCTTCGACAACTACGTCCGCCTGGCCCATGACCCCCTCTTCTGGGAGTCCCTGTGGATCACCGTCGAGTACGTCGTGATCAACATCAGTGTGCAGACCCTGGCGGCCCTGGCGATCGCCGTGCTCATGCAGCGACTCACGCAGTCGGCCGTGCTGCGAGGCATCGTGCTGGCGCCCTACCTCGTATCCAACGTCGTCGCCGGCATCGTCTGGCTGTGGCTGCTCGACACCCAGCTCGGTATCGGCAACCGCATCCTCGGCGCCCTGGGCATGGACCACATCCCCTTCCTGGCGGACGAGACCTGGGCGATCCCGACCCTCGCCCTCATCAACGTCTGGCGGCACGTCGGTTACACCGCACTACTGCTCTTCGCCGGGCTGCAGGCGATACCGGGCGAGGTGTACGAAGCCGCGAAGGTCGACGGCGCGAGCGAATGGCGGATGTTCCGGCGTGTGACGCTGCCGCTGCTGCGACCGGTGCTCGCCGTGGTCCTCATCATGACGGTGATCGGATCATTCCAGGTCTTCGACACCGTCGCCGTGACCACCGCCGGCGGCCCGGCCAACGCGACCAACGTCCTCCAGCTCTACATCTACAACTCCGCCTTCGGCCGCTTCCAGTTCGGCTACGCCTCGGCGATGTCCGTCGCGCTGCTGGCCGTGCTCAGCGTGATCACCGTCCTCCAGTACCGGCTCACCCGAGCCGGTCGCACAGACCTCGGCCAGTAAGGAGCCGCTGCCATGGCTGTTACCGTCACCGCGCGCGCCGACGCGCCGGGACATCCCGGTGCACCGGCGTCCGGAGCCTCCCCGGTCCGTCGTCGCCGTATCTCGCCCGGTCGGGTATTCGCCTGGGTCGTGATGGCCGCGATCATCGCCATCACCCTGCTGCCCTTCTACTGGATCCTGCGCACGGCGCTCTCCGCCAACCCCGCCCTGACCGCCAACCCCTCGTCCCCACTTCCGGTCGGCCTCACCGGAGGAGGCTTCGCCCGGGTCCTCGGCCTGCAGAGCACCGAGGAGGCGCTCGCCCAGGGCGGTGCGGGCGGCTCCATCGACTTCTGGCGCTACCTGGCCAATTCGACGATCGTCGCCACGGCGGTAACGGTCTGTCAGGTCCTCTTCTCCGCCATGGCCGCCTACGCCTTCGCGCGGCTGCGATGGCGTGGGCGGGACCGGGTGTTCGCGCTGTTCCTCGCCGGGCTCATGGTGCCCACGATCTTCACCCTGCTGCCGAACTTCGTGCTCATCAAAGAGCTCGGGCTCGTGGACACGCTGCTCGGTGTCGCCCTGCCCAGTCTGTTCATGACGCCGTTCGCCGTGTTCTTCCTGCGGCAGTTCTTCATGAACCTGCCCCGTGAGGTCGAAGAGGCCGCCTTGCTGGACGGCGCCGGCAAGATACGGATCTTCTTCCGGCTGCTGCTGCCCATGGCGTCCACGCCGGTCGTCACCCTCTGCGTGCTGACGTACATCACCGCCTGGAACGACTACTTCTGGCCGCTGATGGTGTCGTACAGCGACAGTTCCCGGGTGCTGACCGTGGCGCTCAGCATCTTCCGGGCCCAGACACCGCAGACCGGCACGGACTGGTCGGGCCTGATGGCAGCGACGCTCATCGCGGCGCTCCCGATGCTCGTCCTCTTCGCATGCTGTGCGCGCCGCATCGTCAACTCGATTGGTTTCAGCGGGATCAAGTAGCAGGGAAGGGAGGGAACACAGTGCGGAGAAGCATCGGATCTCGTGCGTCGTTCGCCATGCCGTTCCGGGCGCGGAGGGGCGGGCGTGCTCGCAGGCCGGGCCGCTGGGGCCGGGTTTGGCTCTCGGGGGCCGTCGCCATGGCGTTGGGCCTGGCTTCCGGGTGCGGTACGCAGGACGTGTCCGCGGGTGCCGGCGGGCGGGACACCGTCACGTACTGGTTGTGGGATGCGAATCAGTTGCCTGCGTACGAAGCGTGCGCCAAGGATTTCGAGCAGCAGCACCCCGGTCTCGACGTAAAGATCACCCAGATGGGATGGGAGGACTACTGGACCAAGCTCGCGTCCAGCTTCATCGCGGGGACCCAACCCGATGTCTTCACCAACCACGTCCAGAAGTTCACCCAGTTCGTCGACTTGAAGGTGCTCGCCCCGCTGGACGAGCTGCCGCTGACCAGGAAGATCGAGGACTCCGCCTATCAGCCCGGTCTCGGCGCTGCTTGGAAGGGACAGGACGGCCACCGTTACGGCGCTCCGAAGGACTGGGACACGATCGCCCTGTTCTTCAACAAGAAAATGGCCGCGGCCGCCGGCCTCTCCACGGCCGACCTGGACCGTCTCACCTGGAATCCCGAGGACGGCGGCACGTTCGAGAAGGCCATCGCCCACCTCACGGTCGACGTCCACGGCGTCCGCGGTGACGAACCGGGCTTCGACCGCGAGCACGTCAAGGTATACGGCCTGGCCACCAACGATGGCGGGGACGCCGACGGCCAGACTCAGTGGAGCAGCTTCGCCGCTTCAGCAGGCTGGCAGTACACCGACAGGAAGACCTGGGGCACGCACTACAACTACGGCCAGAAGACCTTTCGGGACGTGGTCGACTGGTACTTCGGCCTCGCGAAGAAGGGCTACCTGGCGCCGTTCAAGAACTACTCGGAGACGAACGGCCCCGAGGCCCAGGTGGGCTCCGGCACGGCGGCGGCCGCCTTGCACGGCTCATGGATGATCAAGACGTTCCACGGCATGAAGGGCGTCGACATCGGCACTGCGCGGACTCCCATCGGTCCCACCGGCGAACGCGCCACCATGATGAACGGCCTCGCCGATTCCATATCGAAGCACGCGCGGAACAAGAAGGGCGCCGAGCGGTGGGTGGCGTACCTCGCCTCCGACGCGTGCCAGAAGACCGTCGGTCAGTACGGGATCGTCTTCCCCGCGACCAAGGGCGGTACGGACGCCGCCGTTGCCGCGTATGCCGAGCAGGGTATCGACGTCATGGCCTTCACCCGGCCGGTGGCCGACAGGACGACGTTCTCCTTCCCGATCACCGCTCACGCGGCGGACGTGTACGGCCTGATGCGGCCCGCCATGCAGGACATCTACGCCAACGGGGCCGCGGTCAGCAGCCTCACCCGGACCAACCGTCAGATCAATCTCCTGTTCTCCCAGTGATGTTTCCCAGTGATCGCCTTCCAACGATCCCTGCCCAGTGATCGCCTCCCAGTGGGGGGAAGCTCCCTCACTCAGCGAAAGGACCCCATCTCCATGACGTTCTCCCTCGGAATCGTCGGCGCCGGGCAATTTTCCGGGCAATTCGCCACGCTTTTCCATGCCCACCCCGGAGTGGGCGATGTGTACGTCACCGATCTGCTTCCCGAGCGCGCCGAGCATCTGGTCGCAGCGGAGGGGCTCACCGGCACGTACCCCTCGTACGAGGACATGCTCGCGTCGGACGTGGATGCCGTAGCGATCTTCACTCAGCGCTGGACCCATGGCCCGCTCGTCGTGCAGGGGCTGCGGGCGGGCAAGCACGTGTACTCCGCGGTCCCGATGGCGGTGAGCGAGGAGGAGATCGCCGCGATCATCGACGCCGTACGCGAGACGGGCCTGACGTACATGATGGGTGAGACCAGCCAGTACAACCCGGCCACCGTCTACGCCCGGAACCAGCTGGCGGACGGTGCCTTCGGCCGGCTCTTCTACGCCGAGGGTGACTACGTACACGACATGGACCTCGGCTTCTACGAGGCGTACCAGTACAGCGGTGGCGAGAACTGGAAGGCCACCGCCAGTTATCCGCCGCTGCTCTACCCGACCCACTCCGTCGGCGGTGTGCTCGGCGCCTGGCTGACGCACGCGGTGAGTGTCTCGGCCATCGGCGTCACGGACAGCCGGGGGGACGGGGTGTTCGACAAGGGGGTCAGCCAGTTCGGCAACGACATGTCCAATGCGACGGCGCTGTTCGAGGTCGCGGGGGGCGGCTCGTTCCGTACGAACGAATTTCGGAGGGTGGGTTATCCGTCCCATATACGGGAGTCGCGTTTCCGGTTCTTCGGTACCGACGGCAGCATGGAGCAGCTCGCCGCGGTGAGCTGCTGGCAGGACAAGAAGGGGGTCAAGGACATCACCGAGCTCCTGCAGCCCAAGCCCACTCTGTCACCCGACGACCCGTCGCTGCGCCATGTGGCACCCGCGCTGCGTGACGCCTTCACCTCGGGCTCCGCGCCCGTGCACGACCGGTCCCGGCTGCCGCGGGAATTCGACCATATGCACAACGGGCACGAGGGGAGCCATCACTTCTTGGTCGACGACTTCGTCACGGCGGTGAACACCCGCACGCTGCCGTCCGTGAATGCCTGGGTCGCCGCCCGCTACACCCTGCCGGGCATCGTCGCCCATGAGTCGGCGCAGCGGGGTGGGGAGCGGCTGCCGATACCGGACTTCGGGGATGCGCCGGAAGGGGTGTGAGGGGAAGTGTTCGATCATGGTGTGTGGTGGTGCAGGCGGAGGGCCAGGTGTATGGCCAGTGCGCGTGGTGTGCCTGTCGGGTCGCCGCCGAGCAGGGTGAAAGCACGGCGCAGGCGGGCGTAGAGGGACTGGCGCTGGAGGTGGAGTAGTTCGGCGGTACGGGTCTTGCCGAAGCCGGTCTCGAAATAGGTCCCCAGCGTGGTGAGCAGCAGGTCCCGCTCCGGGGTGCGGAGCGCCGGGAGCGGGCGAGCTGCTCACGGCCCAGGGCGTCGGCCGGCGCGTGGAAGGAGTCGGCCAGCAGCCGCCGTTCGACGCTCAGGTCGGTCGCGTCAATGAGGGTACGGGGATGGGGCGGGGACGGGAACGGGGACGCGATGGCGGGCAGGGGCAGGGCAGGGGCAGGGAAGGGCGGCGACAGGCTGGTGGAGATTCCTGTGCGCTGGGGGCTGGATGAGTGGGAGCAGTACGCGTTCTATCCGGGGTGGGCCGGGAGCGGGAGCGGAGGCATCGAGAGTCCGGGCGGCCGTCGCGGGCTGCCACGTTGGAGAGGGTCGATCGAGGTCGTGCGGGGGATGGCGGGCATGTGGGTCAGCACGCTTGCGGAGATCGCGGAGCATACGGAGCGCGTGGTGGAGGAGGTTCGGGCCGTACGGAGTGCGTGGTGGTGGAGATTCGGACCGTACGGCGGATCGACGTGCCGGGTCTGTCAGGGGAGGGGAAGGGGCCGCTCATGGGGTGAAGATCACAGGTCGGAGCGGGGTGCGTTGGCCTTACTGGTGAGTACGGTGAGCGGGTGCGTGCGAAGAAGAACGTGTTCTCATCTGTCGGGGCCTGGCGGCGGCGGGCCGCGTCGTGGGTCGTGCACCGGGGTACGCGTTGGGTGCAGGAGGCCGGCGCGGTGACGGCCGAGCGACCCGGGCCGTACCGCTTCCGCCGTATCGGGGACGGCACCAGGCTCGCCTATCCCCAGGGCACGGTTTTCGGTGAGCAGTGGATCGAGCTGGGCGAGTACTGCATCATCGGCGAGCAGGTCACGCTGACCGCCGGGATGATGCCGGGGCTCGATCTCGGCCCGGAGTCCGTACTGCGGCTGGGCAACGGGGTCGTGCTGGGGCGCGGCAGCCATGTTGTCGCCTCGCAGACCGTCACCATCGGGGACGAGGTCTACTGCGGCCCGTATGTCTACATCACCAGCGACAACCATTCGTACGACGATCCGGCGCAGCCTGTGGGCAAGCAGTGGCCGCGGACCGCGCCCGTCGAGATCGGCAGCGGATCCTGGCTGGGCGCGGGGGCGGTGATCCTGCCGGGCGCACGGCTGGGGCGGAACGTCGTGGTCGCGGCGGGCGCGGTCGTGCGCGGTGAGGTGCCCGACCATGCCGTGGTCGCCGGGGCGCCCGCCAAGGTCGTCCGCACCTGGGACCCGGCGGCGGGCTGGCAGCCGCCGTTGCGTACACCGCCGCCGGTACCGATCCCCGAAGGCGTCACGCCGGATCAGCTGCTGGCGCTGGCGGATTCGGAGATGGGGTCGGAGGCGGAGGCGCGATCGGAGGCTACCGCAACGACCGCCGGGACCGTCCCGGAACCCGCCTCCCTCACCTCACCCGCTGGAAGCCAGCAGAGCCGTGCCCGCGAGGGCCAGTGAGGCGCCTGCTGTCTGGATGGCGCGCAGCCGTTCCTTGAGCACGCCCATCGCGGCGACCGCGGTGACGACGGGGTAGAGCGAGGCGAGGACGGCGGCGACGGTGACCGGGCCGCTCTGCGTGGCGATCGCGTACGTGCCGTTGGCCGCGACGTCGGCGATGCCGACGAACGCCAGTGCCGGGAAGGCGGCGCGGATGACGGCCAGGCCGCCTTCGGGCAGCGCGGGTGTGCCGCGCCGGGTCGCCACGTACAGGGCCGCGCCGCCGACCGCGACGTTGCACACGCGCTGGACGAACAGGGCGAGGAAGAGCCCGGTCACGTTCGTGGACGCCTCGGAGATGAAGGCCATCACCGCGCCGAAGCCGAACGCCGCGATGAGGGTCAGTACGACGGCCTCGCGGGTGATCGCGCCGCCGCCGCGCTGCGGTCCACCGGCCAGCACCACGCCGACGACGGCCACCACCATGCCCGCGATCTGCACCAGGCCGGGGCGCTCGCCGCCTATGAAACCCACGCCGAGCGGCACGAGGACGCTGCCGAGCGAGGCGACCGGCGAGATCACGCCCATCGGGCCGAGCGCGAGCGCGCGGTAGAAGCAGAGCATGGCCGCCGGGCCGACGATGCCGGCCGCGACGGCGAACCACAGCTGCGGCGCGGCCGCGTGCCAGGCGCCGGTGGCGACGACGATCGCGCCGAGCACCGCCGCGGCGATCACCTGCGAGACGACCACGACGGTCAGTGCCTGCATGCGTCGGGTGAGCAGCCCGCCGCCGAAGTCGGCGGCTCCCCAGAGAAAACTGCTGGCCAGGGCGAATACCGCGGTCATGGTGTCAGTCCTCGCAAGTACAGTGTGATGAACGATGTAGTGCAGGACAGCGTAGTTCAGGATGATGTACCTCGTCATCCAAAATATTTGACCTCGATGACCTCGATGACCTCGGCCCCGTTGTCGATGAGTGGATTGGACTGGATGGAACGGTGACGGATCTCGATCAGCTCACGCAGTCGCTGGCCCGCAACCTCAAGAACTGGCGCGCCGAGAGGGGCTACACGCTCGATGCCCTGGCCGCCCGTGCGGGCGTGAGCCGCGGCATGATCATCCAGATCGAGCAGGCGCGGACGAACCCGAGCGTGGGGACGACCGTGAAGCTCGCCGACGCCCTCGGCATCAGCATCACCACGCTCCTGGAGTACGACCAGGGGCCGCAGGTGCGGATCGTCGCGCCCGGCGACGCGGTACGGATGTGGTCGACCGAGGCCGGTAGTTACACTTCGCTGCTCGTCGGTACGGAGGCGCCCGGCCCGTTCGAGATGTGGGAGTGGCGGCTGATGCCGGGTGAGCACAGTGAATCGGACCCGCATCCGGCGGGGACGACGGAGCTGCTCCATGTGCGCAGCGGGGAGCTGATCCTTGTCGTGGACGGGGGCGAGCATGCGATACCGGCGGGTGCGTCGGCCACGTTCGAGGCGTCGGCCGCGCACGCGTATCGCAATGACGGCGAGGAGGTCGTGGAGATGACGATGGCGGTGCTCGTTCCGTCCGGGCGTTGGGCCCCATCGCCCAGTCCGGCCGTTGAGCCCCGCCGCTGAAACCGCCCGCTGCGTCCGGAAAGTGAGACAGGAGCGTGACAGGGGTCAGTCGCGGTCATGATCCTGTTAGCTTGACGGACATGTCGACATCAGTGCCTGCCTCCTCTTCGCCATCCTCCTCTTCGTCCGCGTCCACCCCCATGGACGCCTTCGACGATGTCCGGCCCGCCGTTGAGTGCCTGGACCTGCTGCCCGAGCCCGTCGCCGCCGCGATCCGCGACTGGCAGGGGCCGGTGGACGTCAAGCAGCTTCTGCACGTGGACACCGACCCGGCCATCGCCGACACCGCGCTGCTCGTCGAGCACTACGGCTCCTGGCTGCTCGAACAGTCCGCGAACTGCGTCGTGGTGGCGGGCAAGCGCGGTGACACCGTCACTCTCGCCGGCTGCGTGGTGCTCTCCACCACCCGCGTGGACGTCAACGGCGTCGTACGCCGCGAACTGGGCTCCCGCAAGGCGTCGTTCGCCCCGATGGACACCGCGGTCGGCCAGAGCGGCATGGAGTACGGCGGCATCACGCCCATCGGGCTGCCCGCCGACTGGCCGCTCCTGGTGGACGCGGCCGTCGCCGAGGCTCCGTACCTTCTGATCGGCAGCGGCGCGCGGCGCGGCAAGCTCATCGTTCCGGGTGAGGCGCTCGCGAACCTGCCGGGGGCGCGGGTGCTGGAGGGGCTGGGACGCGCCGTCGGCTGAACCAGTGGGGGCAGACAGTCGGCGGCCGGGGCCTAGCGCCGGTATCCAAGAGGCCGCCGGCCCTCAGAGCCCCGCGATGTCCGTAGCCGAGCCGAGGTACGTCTCGCCGAAGGCCGCTGCCGCGGCGTCCGACGCGAGGAGTTGTCGCATCCGGGCCGTCGCCGTGCCCGCGCGGAAGGGGTCGCCGGACGAAGCGCCGTGCATCACCTCGGACAGCCACTGGGAGAACTCCTGGTACTGCCAGATCTTCCCCAGGCAGGCGTCCGAGTAGCGGGCGAGCGGCTGTTCGTCCCCGGAGGTGCAGGCCGCGATGAGCGCCTGGGCGAGCAGCAGTGCGTCATGGATGGCCAGGTTCATGCCCTTGGCCGCGATCGGCGCGACCAGGTGGGCCGACTCGCCGGCGAGGTACAGGCCGCCGTAACCCATCGGCTCGACCACGTAGTTGTGCATGTCCAGGACCGTCTTCTCGATGATCCGGCCCTCGGTGAGCGGCTGCGCGCCGGTCGCGGCGAGGCGGGTGTGCAGCTCCTTCCAGATCCTTTCGTGCGGCCAGTTCGCCGGGTCGTCGCCCGGCGGGCACTCCAGGTAGTACCGGGTGACCTCGGGCGTGCGCGCCATGTGGGCGCTGAACCCGCTTTCGTGGATGCCGAAGACGACGCCCTCGGCGGACGGCGGGGCCTCGGCGAGCAGCGCGAGCCAGCCGATGCCATAATCCAGGCGGGAGATGCGGAGCTCGTCGGCGGGTATCGCGGCGCGCGCCACGCTCCGCGCGCCGTCGCAGCCGGCGATGTACGCGCAGTCGATGCGGTGCCGTTCGCCCGTCTCCGGATTGGTGTACGAGACGGAGGGCCGGTCGGTGTCGATGCCGGCCGGCCGGACGTCCCGTACGCCGAAGCGGATGTCGCCGCACGCCGTGTCCGCGTAGGCGGCGACCAGGTCGGTCACCAACAGCGGCTGCGGGTAGACGAAATGGCTCTGCCCGGAGAATCTGCCCGGCTCCACCACGTGCCGCTCGCCGTCCCACCGGAACTCGAACGTCCGCTGCCGCTCGGCCCGTTCCAGCAGTCCGCCGGCCAGCCCGTGCCGGTCCAGGGCGTGCACCACCCACTCCTCGATGAAGCCGGCGCGCGGCCGTTGCTCGATGAACTCCCGGCTCTCCGCCTCCAGTACGACGCAGCCGACGCCGGCGGCGTGCAGGACGTTCGCGAGCGTCAGACCGGCCGGGCCGGCACCGATGATGACGACGGACGTACGGTGCGCCTCGCCGGCGGGCGCGCTGGTGGGGGAGTCGGCCACGGTGGTGGTGTCCTTCAGGTGGGACCGGAACGGGGACTGGGTGGCAGTGTATTGCCCAACTGGATGGCAGCGTATTGCCGAACTGGCAGGTCAGGGGCGGTGCGTGGCGGCGTAGGTGCGGACGTCCAGGGACAACGGCGTCGAGTGCTCCGCGAAGCCGAGGGCGCGGTACAGGGCTTCCGCCTCGTCGGTGGCGTGCAAGTCGACGCGGGACACGCCCTGTTCGGCGAGCCAGGCCAGCAGTGCTTCGGTCGTCGCGCGGGCGTATCCGCGGCCGCGGTACTCCGGGTCCGTGCACACGTTGAAGATGAAGGCGAAGCGGCCCGTGGGGTGTTGTGGTGCGGGGAGCCGCTGCTCGACCGTGCCCACCGCGCAGGCGGCCAGCCGGGGTGCGGCGCCTTCGTCCGCCGTGCCGTTCGCGTCCACGACGAAGGCACCCAGTACGGGGTTGGGGCCCGACAGCTGTCGGCGGGCGATCTCCACTGCGGTCTTTTCCCAGCTGCCGGGCTCGTCGGAGCCGTTCATCGACGCGAACATCAGCCGACGCAGCCGTATCAGTTCCTCGGCGTCCTCGGGGCCTGCCTGTCGTATCTCGATCATGATCGGACGCTAGCGCACGTGCGCGTGCGCGTGGCCGTGCTGCTGTCGTGGTGAGTGCAGCGCATTGGCCATTAGCGGCTTTTTGGGTGTTTTGGGACGCTGGGAGAGGAGAACCGGTCCAGTGGAGGTGTGGAAGTCATGCCCGAACCAGGGAGCAAGAAGTTCGACAGGCGACGGGCGAAGCTCCGTCGGGAAGCCGAGGACCAGGGAATCCCCGACAAGCACGCGAACGAGGACGCGAAGGGGCGGCTGGAGGACGATCCGCAGTGGCAGACCCGCGGCCCCCGGACGGAGCGCGGGCTCGGCCCGAAGGGGCAGCGCAATGAGCGCGATGACCAGCGGAACTCCTGACGCCCCTCGGAACCCTTGACCAGCGGAACCCCTGACGACCAGCGGAACTCCTGAGGAGGACGCGGTGAGCAAGAGCAAGAACCCGCAGTCGAACGAACTGCGCCGCAGTGGCAAGAGCGCCGCCGTCCAGGACGCGGCCGAGGCCAAGGCGGGCTCCGACCGCAAGGTCGGCCCCGGCGGCGCCGAGCATGCGCACGGTACCGACAAGGGCCGCAAGGGCGGTGGCCAGGGCGGCGGCGTACCTGCCGATCAGCGCCCCGAGCACCCGTAAGCCCGTCGACGATCACCGGTAGTTCCGTCCGCGCCCCGGCCTCTCCAGGTCGGGGCGCGGACGGCTGTCAGCCGCCCAGCCGGGGGACCTCGATCGCCGGGCCCCGTGCGGTATCTGCGCTTGTGTGGGGCAGCATGAGCCCGCGAGTGCCGGGTGGGCGCGCCAGCGTATGACCGGGGGTCACAGTAGAAAGACCTGCCTTGTTGCCGGTGAGGTGCGCTTTGACGATGGGGCCATCAGACCCTCGTGAGGGAGACCGTCGTGCCGCGTCCGCTCCGCCTCGGGCTGACCTTGATGCCGCCCGTACCGCACCAATCGCCGGCCACCTGGAAGCACCCGCGCAACATGTGCAGGGGCTACCGCTTCGACCGCAAGGAGGTCTCGCAGCACCTGGGCCGGCTCCCGGAGCGGGCCAGGGTGCGCCACGGTGCGCACACCCCCAACGCGCACCGCAGCCCGCTGCAACAACGCGGCCCGGCACGTACGGAGGACACGCCGGGCGCGACGCTTCGCGACCACGTACTGGAGTTCTGAGATGGCTGCCGCTCGTGGACGTGGGGCGGTGCGGCTGGCCCACGACGATCCGCGGTTGCGCTATCGCGGCGCCGTCTCCCTGCAGTGCGGCCCGGGATGGACCGCGCCCTGGCGGCTGCCGCATGACGAGGCGGCGCTGCACCTGCCCGAAGGCGGGGTGGGGCGGGCCGCGATGCCGGCCGGGGTGCGGGTGACGTTCCGTACGGACAGCCCGGAGCTGACGTGCCGTTACCAGGCGGACCCGCCGCCGCGGCTCAACGGTCCGCAGGAACGGCCGTACCTGGACGTGCTGTGCGGGGAGCGGTGCACCACCGTGCTGCTGGAGGCGGACGGGCGGGACCACACCTTCCGCGTCACGGGGCTGCCGGGCCGGCCGGCCGTCGTTGAGCTGTGGCTGCCGACGTACGCCCAATTCCGGTTGGGTGAAGTGATGTTGGCGGATGGCGCGGTCGTGTGGCCCGACGAGCGTACGGCGCCGCACTGGGTGCACTACGGCAGTTCGGTGTCCCAGGGGCGCGGTGCGGCCTCGCCGGCCCGCGCCTGGCCGGCGCTGGTGGCCCGGCGCACCGGCTGGGACCTCATCTCCCTGGCGCTGGGCGGGGCCTGCTACCTCCAGCCGATGACCGCCCGGCTGATCCGCGACCTGCCCGCCGACGTCATCACCGCCTGCGTCGGCATCAACATCCAGGCACTCGGCACCCACAACGCGGACTCGCTCGCCGCGGCGGTCGTCGGCTTCGTGCGGACCGTACGGGACGGACACCCCACCACACCGTTCACGCTGATGTCGACGATCGTCGCCCCCGACCGGGAGGACGTGCCGGGCCCCTCCGGGCTGACGGTCGCCGAGACCCGGCACCATGTGCGCCGCGCCGTGGAACTGCTGCGGGCACAAGGGGACGAACACCTCGCCTACCTCGACGGTCTCGAAGTCTTCGGCGCGGACCTCGCCGATCACCTCCTGGAGCCCGTGGGCATCGACCGGCTGCACCCCTCGCCCGCCGGGCATGCCGTCTTCGCCGACCGGTTCCTGGCGCGAGTCGGCCGCAGCCTGTGTGTGCCAGTAACAGCATGAATGCGGGCCTGGCTGACCTGCGGGAACGCCGGGACGATCGATCCGTCACCCGCCGTTCTGCGAGAGGAAGACCGTGTCCAGCGCAACCGAGCCCACCACCACCGACGCCGCCGCGTCCCCACCACCGGCCGCACTGCGCTGGGCCCGCTACACCGGCGTCTACCTGCTGCTCTTCCTGATCGGCACCGAGACCTTCCTCGTCTCGCCCCTGCTGCCCACCATTGCCGACTCCGTGGGCGTCACCGAGGCCGCGGCGGCGAGCACCGTCACCGCGTACACCATCGTCTACGCGGTCACCGCACCCTTCCTCGGAGCGGTGTCCGACCGCTTCGGACGGCAGCCCACCATCGTCGCGGGCACTGTGCTCTTCCTCCTGGGCAACGCGCTCGCGGCGGTCGCGGACAGCCTCACCGTGCTGATCGTCGCCCGAGTGCTCGGCGCGCTGGGCGCCGGCCTGGCCGGACCGTCCATCTGGGCGCACATCGCCGAGACCGCGCCGGACGCCGTCCGCGGCCGGGCCGTCGGTCTCGGCATGGCGCTCTTCTCCGCCGGACAGGTCCTGGGCGTACCGGCAGGCAGCTTCCTCGCCGGCTGGGGCGGCTGGCGCACCTCCTTCTGGGGGCTGACCGTCCTGACACTGGCCGCGCTGCCCCTCGTCCACCGGCAGACCCGACCCGCACAAGCGGCTCCTGCCGAGCGTCCGGCGCTCGACTTCGGCACCGTCTTCGAGGTCTGGCGGGACTCGGTGCTGCGGCACACCCTGATCGTGGTCCTGCTGCTGCAGGCCGCCAACCTCGGTGCCTATACCTTCCTGGGCGCGGTGCTGCACGACCGCTTCGGCCTGTCCGTCGACGCGCTGGGGCTGCTGGGCATCCTGGTCGGCGCGGGCAGCGCACTCGGATCGCTGGCCGCGGGGCGCATCGGCGACCGGGCGCGGCAGCGCGGCGCGGGGGACGCGGTGTGGATCCCGGTGTGGGCGCTCGTCCTGGGCGCCTCGGCGGTCCTCGCGGCCCTCGGCTCGCCGCTGGTGCTGGCCGGCGCGGGCGTCCTCGTGTGGTTCTTCGCCAGCGGCGCCTTCGGCACCAACGTCCAGACGCTGCTGCTCAACGCCCGCCCCGCACTGGGCGCCACGTCCAGCTCGTGGAACAGTGCCACGCTCTACGCGGGCACCGCGGTCGGCGTCGCGGCGGTCGGCCTCTTCCCGCACGCGGACACCGGCACGGCCCTCATCGGCGGCGGCCTGGCACTGGTCTCGGCGCTGACCGCGCTGCCGCTGGTCGGCCGGCTGCGCCGGACGACGGGCGGGGCGTCGGAGACCGCGGCGGACGAGGCTCAGCGGACGGCGCCCGCGGCGGACGCGACCGGGACGGCAGCCGGGAGCCCGGCCGAAGCGCCCGCCTCGGACAACGCGCCCGGAACCGCCGCCACGGCGCAGCCGGGTGACTCCGCCAAGGCGGCAGACCCGTCATGAGCGCCCGGACTCCCTCCCCGGCGCCGGTTGCGAGACCGGCCACGGTGGACACCAGCAAGGCATACGCCCCCGCCCTGGACGGCATGCGTGCCGTCGCCGCCCTGCTGGTGATCGCCCTGCACGTCGGCATCTACACCGGCCAGGTCGCCTCCAGCTGGCTGGGCATCGGGCACGGCGGGCCGCTCGGCTGGCTGCTGTCCCGCTTCACCGTCGGCGTGCCCGTCTTCTTCGTCCTGTCCGGGCTGCTGCTCTACCGTCCGTACGCCAACGCGGGCCGCGACGGCACCCCGCGCCCGCACGCCGGGCGCTACCTCTGGCACCGCGCCCTGCGCATCCTGCCTGCCTACTGGGTGGTGGCACTGGTCGCGCTGGTGGCCTTCACGCCCTTGGTCCTCGGCGAGCCGTGGCCCACGGTTCGTACGCTCGCGCTGCTGCACATCTACGAGCCGAACGTCATTCCCGTCGGCGTCACCCAGACCTGGAGCCTGGCCACCGAGGTCGCGTTCTACGCCGTGCTGCCGCTGCTCGCGCTCGCGCTGCACCCGCTGCTGCGGCGGCCGGCCGCGGTCTTCGCGGCGCTCGGGCTCTTCGAACTGGTCTCGCTGGTCTCGATCGTGGCCACCCACGTCCCGGCCGCGGGCCCGTATCCCGCGGCCGTCTTCTGGCTGCCCGAGTACCTCGGTTACTTCGCGGCCGGCATGGGGCTCGCGGTGATCGCCGCCCGCGGCACCGGCCTGGGTGCCGTCGCCCGGCACCCGTGGGCGAGCTGGGGCGTGGCGGTGCTCGCCTACGCCGTCGTGTCCACGCCGCTGACCGGCAGCACCGCCGCCTACCCGACCGTCGCCGAAGCCCTGCTGGAGCACGTGCTGTACCTCCTCATCGCGCTCGCACTGGTGGCGCCGCTGGTGCTGCGCACCGACCGCGGCCCCGCCCCGCTGCTGTCCCGGCCGGCGCCGGCCTGGCTCGGCCGGATCTCTTACGGCCTCTTCCTGTGGCACATGGTGTGGTCGAAGGCTGGCTGCGGATCACCGGCGAGCGGGCCGGCACCGCGAGCTTCGCGGTGCTCTTCCCCGTCACCGTCGCGGTCACGATCGTCCTGGCCGCCCTCTCCCACGTCCTGATCGAGAAGCCCGCGCGCCGGCTGCGCGGCCGTACCACCGCACCGACCCCGAGGAGCACCGCCGATGACCACTCCGAGCCCGTCCCTGCGCTGGGGGGTCAACCTCCCGCTGCCCGCGGTGGAGCTGCGTGACCACCGCCGTACCGTGCAGGCCCTGCCGGACCTCGGCTACACCGACGTCTGGACCGGCGAGGGCGGCGGCATCGACGCCTTCACACCGCTGGCCGCCGCCGCGGCGTGGCAGCCGAAGCTGCGGGTGGGCACCGGGGTGGTCCCCGCGCAGACCCGCGGTACCGGCGTCCTCGCGTCCACCGCGCTGACCCTGTCCCAACTCGCGCAGGGTGGCGTGCTGCTGGGCATCGGCTCGTCGGTGCCCGCACATGTGACCGCGCTCAACGGACTGCCGCACACCAAGCCGCTGGAGACCGTACGGCGGACCGTACGCGCTCTGCGGGAAGAGCTCGCCGGACGGCCGCCGAAGGTGATCGTCGGCGCGCTGCGGCCCAAGATGCTGCGGCTGGCGTACGAAGAGGGCGACGGCGCGATCCTCAACCTGCTCGGCGCGCGGGACGTGCCCACCGTGATCGGCGCCGCGGGCGGCCCGTACCCGGACCGCGAGACGGTCGTCAAGATCTTCCTGTGCCCGACGCCCGACGCCGAGGCCGCGCGCCAGGCCGGCCGCGGCTTCCTCGGCTGGATCCTCAACCAGAAGCCCTACCACGCCTTCCACGAGTGGCTGGGCCGCGGCGACGCGCTCAAGGCGTCCTACGAGCGCTACGAAGCGGGGGACCGGTACGGCGCCGCACTGGCCCTGCCCGACGAAGTGATCGACGAACTGTGGCTGCACGGCGACCCGGGGGAACTCCGGGAGAAAATCCAGCAGTTCGTGCACCCGGGCGTCACCACCGTCCTGCTGTACGTCGCCCCGACCGCCGAACTGGCGGCCCGTCCCGACCGGCTGCCGGAGCTGCTGGCGCAGCTGCGCCCGGCGACCTGAGCGCACCGGAGGTGACCGGAATGCCCCAGGAGACAGTCACCGACCCCGTGCAGGCGTGGGTGCTGGCCGCCGCCGGGCGGGCCCCGCTCGCCCCGGGCACGGTGACCGAGGAGACGGAGCTCGGCGGCCGGCCCGCCGTTCGGGTACGGCCGACCGCCGGCGGGCGGCGCGGCACCGTGCTGTACCTGCACGGCGGCGGCTACCGGGCCGGCTCACCACAGGTGGCGCTCGGCCCCGCCTCCTACGTCGCGGCCGGTCTCGACGCCGAAGTGGTACTGCCCGCGTACCGGCTCTCCGGCGAGCGGCCCTTCCCCGCGGCCGTCGAGGATGCCGTGGCCGCCTACGCGGAGCTGCTGGAGCGGGGTGCGGCTCCGGCCCGGCTCGCCGTGGTGGGGGAGTCGGCCGGCGGCGGGCTGGCCGCCGGCGCGCTGCTCGCCGCCCGCGGCCTCGGCCTGCCGCGGCCTGCCGCCCTCGTCGGCCTCTCGCCCTGGTACGACCTGACCGTGACAGCCGACGCGTACGAGCGGTGCCGGGCCTCGGACCCGGTACTCGACCGGTCCGCGCTGGCGGACTCCGCCGCGCGGTACCTCGCGGGCACCGACCCGCGAACCCCGCTGGCCTCCCCGCTCTTCGCCGACGACGCGGCCCTGGCCTGGCTGCCGCCGGTGCTGGTGCAGGCGAGCGCGGACGAGGTGCTGGCCGACGATGCCGCGCGGTTCGCCGCCCGGGTGGCCGCTGCCGGCGGCCGGGCGTGGCACCGCACCTGGGCGGGGGAGGCGCACTGCTGGCACATCGCGGTGCCCGCCAGGGCCACGGCCCGGGAGGCGGTGGCGGCGATTGTGACATTCCTGCGAACGCATCTCACCTGACGGGATTTCGGCCACCGTGCGGCCGCCGCCCGTTACGCTTCCCTCAACTGCCGTCCGCCTACGGTCTTTTCGGGGGAGTTGGAAAGATGGACGTCGTCGCGCCGTTCTTTTTCCGCACACCGTGTCGATGTCGGGTCCGCCGACGCTGAGCCGTTCACCGCCCGTTCGCCAGGGCCCGGGGCTTTTCCCGGGGCATCGACACCATCCGGAAGGCCGCACACATGAATAGCGCACACTCCGAAGAAGAACACGCCGCCGCCAGTGCCCACCCCAAGGAACTGGGCGCCTTTCTGCGCGCTCACCGCGAACGCCGGCGCCCCGAGGACGTCGGCCTGCCGCGGACCGGTCGGCGCCGCACGCCCGGACTGCGCCGCGAGGAGCTCGCGGCGCTCTCCGGCGTCGGCGTGGCCTGGTACACCTGGCTGGAGCAGGGCCGCGTCGTCTCCTCCAAAAAGGTTCTGGAGGCGGTGGCCAGAACCCTCGGCCTGGATGCCGCCTCCTATCGCCACCTGCTCGCCCTCGCGGGTCACCTGCCGCCGGCCCCGCGTGAGACGGAGCACGACGCGGTCGTCCGGCGCACCCGGCCGCTGCTGGATTCCTGGGAGACCAGCCCTGCGGTGCTGCTGGACTGCCGCTTCGACATCACGGCCTGGAACGCCGCGTACACCGCCGTCTGGTCCGACCCGGCGCAGCTGCCCCCCGCCCGCCGGAACCTGATGTGGTGCATGGCCGGCGACCCGGCGATCCGGGACGGGCTGAAGGACTGGGAGCCGGTGGCCCGCGCGGTGCTGGCGCACTTCCGCGCACAGACCGCCCGGCGCGGCACGGACCGCCGTACGCAGGAGGTGTACGAGGTGCTGCGGGCGGACTTCCCCGAGCTCGCGGAGTGGTGGGAGTGCCAGGGTGTGGACGATCTGACGTCCCGTGAGGTGACCGCGGTGCTGCCCGGCGGCGACGCGCTGCACCTCGCCCTCTCGGCGTTCCACCCGGTCGACGACCCCGAGGCGCTGGTGCTGGTACAGGCTCCGGTGAGCGAGGCGGACCGGCAGTTGGTGGCCCGGCTGGTACAGGGCCGGGCGCGCGGTGAAAGACCGGCGCCCGGCTGCGAGGTGGTGACCATCTCGCCCCGGCCGCCGATGCGTCGGGTGGGGTGAGCGCCGCCCGCAGCGCTCACCGGAAGAATTCCAGGAGTTCCTCGGCGGTCCGCTGGGGCGCCTCTTCCGGCAGGAAGTGCCCGCAGTCCAGGGCCCGTCCCTGTACGTCGTCCGCCCACCGCCGCCACACCGCGAGCACGTCGTGGTGGCGGTCGGTGTGCGAGCGTTTGCCCCACAGGGCCAGCAGCGGCGCGGTGATCCGCCGGCCGTGCGCGCGGTCGGCCTCGTCGTGCTCCACGTCCCGGCCGACCATCGCGCGGTAGTCCTCGCACATGGCGTGCACGGTGGCCGGGTCCGCGACCGCCCGGCGGTAAGCGGCCAGCGCCTCCGGAGCGAACAGGCCGGCCTGCGCGCCGAAGTAGAAGGCTTCCGGATCGGCGGCGATCAGCTTCTCCGGCAGCGGCGCCGGCTGGGCGAGGAAGAACCAGCGCCACAGCTTCCGCGCCAGCTCGGCGTCGACTGCATTGAGCGCGTCCGCAGTGGGCACCACGTCCAGCACCGCGAGGCGGGTGACCCGCCCGGGATGGTCCAGCGCGAGCCGGTAGGCGGTGCGCGCGCCCCTGTCGTGCCCGGCCAGCGCGAACCGCTCGTATCCGAGCCGCTCCATGACGCGCAACTGGTCCAGCGCCATGGCGCGCTTGGAATACGGCAGGTGGTCCGGCGCACTGGGCGGCTTGCCGCTGTCGCCGTAACCCCGCAGATCCGTCGCGACGACCGTGAACTCCTCGGCCAGCAGCGGCGCGACGGCGTGCCACATGACGTGCGTCTGGGGAAAGCCGTGCAGGAGCAGCAGGGGCGGGCCGTTGCCGCCCCGCTGTCCGTGGACGGTCACGCCGGCCACGTTCACGGTGAACGGTTCGAATCCGACGAAGCGCATTGCCGCAGCCTAACCCGCTCCCGCACGCGGCAGGAATGGACTGCGGAATGCTGTTGTCCGCACTCATAGGATGCCGAATGGCTCCCCTATTACGTTGATATTGACGCCCCCCGGCTGGATTTCTACTGTCGTTGCCATGTTTCCGGGGGAGCTTCCTTACGAACTCACCACCATTTGTGGTGCCTGGCACTGGATTCTCTTCGACGGCCTCTGTACCGCGCGTACCTCGTAGTTCGCCGTCCGTCCAGGAGAAATGAAAGAGCGGTCCATGCCGGAGAATTCCGTGGCGATGAGCCATGCCGAAAGATGCGCGCTGTGGAAACAGCGCCTTTTCGAGGCCGAGGCCGGCCTCACCCGATACCTCACCGAACAGCACGGCGGGCGCGACCTCGCCGACTGGATCACCGTCCGCGGCGAGCTGTTTTCCGGGCTGCCCGGGCCGGGCGAGGAGGACCCGGAACGCTGGCAGCGGGTCTTCTTCCGCGCCCAGGCCTTGATGGAACGCTTCCTGGTGTCGCGCTACGGCCACGCCTCGCTCCAGGCGTGGGCAGCGGCCAACGCCCAGGTGCACCGGTACGTCGAGCCGGACCGCGGACAGGGCGCGCTGGGCCCGGTGCTGCGCATCGCCCGCCAGGCGGAGCTGTACGCCTCGCGGTACCGCGTGGTGCGGACCGACGCGGACCGCGCCGCCGTCGAGATCGGCCACTGCGCGATCTGGGACTACCGCGAGCGGGCCCGCAGCCGAGGCGTGACCCTGACGCTGAAGTCGCCGTGCGAGTACTGCACGCACGCCACCGCCGCCAACATCGCCGCGAAGGGCTACGTCCCGCGGCACGAGCTCACGGAAGGGCCCGACGGGCACGGCTGCCGCTGGGAGGCCGCACTCACTCCGGACGGCGCCACCACGGGCCGGGGGTCCGCGCAGCCCGTCACGACGGGAGACGGCGCATGTGCGGCATAGCGGGATGGGCCGATTTCGGCCGGGACCTGCGCCAGGAGGCCGCCACCGTGCGGACCATGACCGACACGATGGTCCGCCGCGGCCCGGACGCCGGGGACATCTGGCTCTCGGAGCACGCCGCGCTGGGACACCGGAGGCTCGCGATCATCGACATCGACGGCGGCGCACAGCCGATGCGGGTCCACGACGACCAGGGACGGCTGCTCGCGGTCATCACCTACAGCGGCGAGGTCTACAACTTCCGCGAGCTGCGGGAAGAACTCACGGGGCGCGGCCACCGGTTCACCACCCGGTCCGACACCGAGGTCGTCCTGCGCGCCTACCTGGAGTGGGGCGAGTCCTCCGTCGAGCGCCTCAACGGCATGTTCGCGTACGCCGTCTGGGACGCCCGGAAGCAGCACCTGCTCCTGGTGCGCGACCGGCTGGGCATCAAGCCGCTGTTCTACGCGCACACCCCGGGTCGGCTGCTGTTCGGGTCCGAGCCCAAGGCGGTTCTCGCCAACGAGCTGTTCACACCGGAACTCGACGCTGAGGGCATCGCCGAACTGTTCGCGGTGCCGGCAGCGCCCACCCCGGGCCATGCCGTTTACCGCGGGCTGCGCGAGGTCCGGCCCGGCCACACGGTGCGGTTCTCACGCACGGGCGTACGCGTGCGCCGCTACTGGGAACTGCACTCCGACACCCACCCCGACACGGCCGAGCGCACCGCGGAGCGGGTGCGGGAGCTGCTGACGGACACCGTGCGCCGCCAGCTGGTCAGCGACGTACCGCTCGGGCTGCTGCTCTCCGGCGGCCTTGACTCCAGCACGCTGACCGCGCTGGCCGCCGCCGAACGGTCCGGTGCGGACGCGGAGAAGACCACCACGTTCTCCGTGGACTTCCCCGCGAGCGAAGGGCCCGAGCGGCTCGGCGACTGGAACCGCGCCGAGGACGCCCCCTACATCCGCGAACTGGTGGCGGAGCTGGGCACCGCGCACACCTCCGTCGTCGTACCCGGCACCGGCCTGCTGGAGCACCGGGACATCGGCCTCGCAGCGCGGGACCGGCCCGGCTGGGGCGAGCCGGACGTCTCCCTGCACCTGCTCTTCCGCGGCGTGCGGGCGCATTCGACGGTGGCGCTGTCCGGGGAGGTCGCCGACGAGGTGTTCGGCGGCTACCCCTACTTCCACCACGCCCCCGGCAGGCCGCTGGACGCCTTCCCCTGGCTCCAGGGCAAGCCTTCACCCGCCGACCTGCTGCGCCCCGACGTCGCCGCGCGGGTACGGCCCCGCGAGTACGCCTGCGAACGGCTGCGGGACGCGCTCGCCGAGGTGCCGCGGCTGCCCGGCGAGTCCGGCACCGAGCGCCGCGCCCGAGAGATCTCCTACCTCGCGCTGACCCGCTGGCTGCCCGCGCTGCTGGATCGCAAGGACCGGATGAGCATGGCGGCGAGCCTGGAGGTGCGGGTGCCGTTCGCCGACCACCGGTTGGTGGAGTACGTGTGGAACGTACCGTGGCGGATCAAGAACGCCAACGGCACGCCCAAGGCACTGCTGCGCCGCGCAGTGGCCGACCTGCTCCCGGAACGGGTGCTGAACCGGCCCAAGAGCGGCTACCCGGCCAGCTCCTCGACCGCCTACCGGCAGGCGCTGCGCGACCGCGTCGACGCGCTGACCCACCGGGACGCCCCCGTCTTCCAGCTGGTGGACCGCAACGCCGTCAAGCGTCACCTCAACGCCGGCACCGTCGTACCGGGACCGCGCGCCGCACCGCACCCCACCGGCGGCCTGGACTACCTCCTCGCGCTGGACGCGTGGCTGACGGACTACCGGGTGAGGCTCGTATGACCCGCGTACGGCACCGCGGCGAGGCGCTGGACACCGCGGCGTTCCGGGCGGCCGCCGGGACCTTCCCCAGCGGCGTGACCGTCGTCGCCACCCGCTACCGCGGCCGGACACTGGCCAAGACCGTGTCCGCCTTCACCTCGCTCTCGCTGGACCCGCTACTGGTCAGCGCCGCCATCGGCAAGGACAGCCCGCTGGTGTGGGCGGCCCGGGTCTCCGGCGTCCTCACCGTCAACGTCCTCCGCCACGACCAGCACCGGGTGTCCGACTTCTACGCCGCGCCCGAGCACCGGCGGCTGGGACCGGCGCCCGCCGAGCTGATCACCGCGCGCAGCGGCGGGCCGGTCCTGGACGACTGCCTGAGCTGGTTCGACTGCCGGCTGACCACCGTCGCCCCCGGCGGCGATCACGCCATCCTCATCGGCCGGGCCATCGCCGCCCAGGTGCACGGCGGGAGACCGCTCGTCCACCACGAAGGCGGCTACCACGCACTGGCCGGTGCCCTGACACCACAGGAGACCACCGCACCATGAGCAGCTACGTATCCGCGGTCGAGGCCCGCGGCGCCCTGGACGGCGCGCGGTACACCGCCTCTCTGGACGACGGGCGCAGCGTCTGGCTCGACGGCGAGCAGATCAAGAACGTCGCCGAACATCCCGCCTTCGCCGGGCCCGTGAAGGAGCTGGCCCGGCTGCTTGACCTCCAGCACGACCCTGCACACCGTGACACCCTCACCGTCCCCGACCCCACGACCGGCCTGCGCATCGGCCGTGGCTACCACCCGCCGCGCACCCCCGACGACCTGCGTGCCGCCCGGCGCGCCGCCGAGGTGTGGATGCGCGAGTCCTGGGGCCAGCACGGCCGTTCGCCCGCCTTCATGGCCTCCATCGCCGTCGGCCTCTACGACTTCCGCAACCGCCTGGAAAGCAACAGCGCCGGCTTCGGCACCAACGCCGAGAACTGGTACCGCTTCGTCGCCGAGCGGGACCTGCTGTTGACCCACGCGCTCGGCGACCCGCAGATCGACCGCAGCGCGAGCCCGGTGGACCACCCCGACCACGCGCTGCGCATCCTGCGCGAGGATGTGGACGGGGTCGTCGTCCGGGGCGCAAAACAGCTCACCACGCTCGCGCCGTTCGCCCACGAGGTGCTGGTCTATCTTTCGGCGTCCTTCGCGCAGCGTGGCGCCGAGGAGTTCGTCTTCTGGGGCGCGCTGCCCCTCAACACGCCGGGTCTGCACGTCCTGTGCCGGGAGCCCTTCGGCACCGGCGGCCACGGCCATGCCCACCCCTTCGCCTCCCGTTTCGACGAACAGGACGCGATGCTGTTCTTCGACGACGTGCACGTGCCGTGGGAACGGGTGTTCCTGCTGCGCGACGGTGCGCTGGCCCGGGAGGGCCTGGCCCGGATCAACGCCTGGAGCCAGTACATCGGGCAGGTCCGCTACCAGGAGCGGCTGCGCACCCTCCTCGGCGTCGGCAGCCTCGTCGCCGAGTCCATCGGCGTCAGCGGCTTCCGCAACATCCAGGAGGACCTGGGCGAGCTGGCCGGCTACGTCGAGATCCTGGACCACTTCCTGGCGGCCGGCGAGGCCACCGCGCGCCGCACCGACGGCGGACTGCTCGCACCGGGCCCGACCCCCGCCGCAGCCGTCTGGGCGGCCTCGGTCGCCGGCCGCGCACTGGAGATCGTCCGGGGCATCGGCCAGTCCGGGACCCTGATGCAGCCGACCGAGAACGACCTGAACAACCCCGGCCTGCGGCCCTTCCTCGACCGCTACATGCACGGCAAGGACATCGGCGTCGAGGCCAAGTCCCGGTTGTTCCGGCTGGCGTGGGACCTCACCTCGGACAGCTTCGGGCAGCGCCAGCACCTGTACGAGTACGTGCACCGCGGCGACCTCGCCCGCAACCGCATCAACCTCTACCACCGGCACGACCAGACGGACGTCCGCGAGCGCATCCAGGCGCTCATATCCCGCCCCCTGTGAGGAGCCCGATGTCTCAGCACACCCTCGACCGTGCGCGGGACCTGGCGGGCTACGACGACGTCAGCGCCATCCGCCAGGCCCAGGACCACGACTGGATCCTGAACCTCGTGCCCCGCCCGCCGCGCCGTATCGCCGACCTCGGCTGCGGCACCGGCGCACTGCTCGACGCGGTCCTGGACCGCTGGCCCGCGGCCACCCGGGTGCTGGGGGTGGACGGCGCGCCGGCACGGGTCCGCGAGGCCACGCAGCGGCTCGGCGAGCGCGCCGACATCCGCTACGGCGACCTTCGCCAACTCACCGCATTGGACGAGAAGTTCGACCTCGTCACCATGACGTCCGTCCTGCACTGGCTGCACCCCGACGAGGGGCACACCTTCGACTGGATCGCCGACCACCTCGACGAGGACGGCGCGTTCCTGCTCACCACACACCACCCTGACACCGACGAAACCGGGCTCGGCGGCGAGGACGTCGTCGCCCGCGACGCACTCGCCCTCCTCGGCATCGGCGCCGACACCCTCACCGGCATCGTCCCGATGGGCGTACGCGCCCGCCCGGCCGACGCCGTCCGCACCCTGCTGGAGCGGCGGCTGACGGTGGACACGTACCAAGAGCGCCGGGTCGCCGTACGCACCCGTAGTGCCGAGGAGTACCAGCACTTCCACGCCGCCACCTTCGGCACCTACTTCAGCCGCCTGGTCCCCGAGGCCCGGCAGGAGGACTTCTTCCGCGCGGTGGGCACCGCCGCCGCACGCCGGATGACCGAGCGGGGCGAGGTCTACGGCATCACCGTGCGCGCCTGGCGCGCCGTCCCCACCCACTGAGCACCCCTGAACGGAGCACCCGTGCCCACCCGCAGATCCTTCCTGGCGCTGTCCGCCGCCTCGCTGGCCACCGCCGGGCTCACCGCCTGCTCCACCGGCGCCACCGCGCCGGCCGCGGGCGGCGCGCCGCGTGACGGCGGCACCCTCACCTTCGCCACCGATGTCGAACCGGACGTCTTCGACCCGCACGTCAGCCCCGCCGACATCGTCGGCGTCGTGATGCGCAACGTCTTCGACTCCCTCGTCGCGCAGACCGCGTCCGGTGGCTTCGCACCCTGGCTCGCCACCTCCTGGACGGTCTCCGACGACGGCAGGTCCTACACCTTCTCGCTCCGTGACGACGTCACCTTCACCGACGGCACGCGCTTCGACGCGCACGCGGTCAAGGCCAACTTCGACCACATCGTGGCCCCTGAGACCAAGTCCCAGTACGCGGCCCAGCTGATCGGCCCGTACGAGCGCACCGAGATCGTCGACGCGCACACCGCGCGGGTGCACCTCCGCACGGCCTACGCGCCGTTCCTGCACGCCGCCAGCACCACCTACCTGGGCTTCCACTCGCCCAAGGCACTGCGCGAGCACCCCGAATCACTCTCCGCCGGGGGCCGGTACAGCGTCGGCACCGGACAGTTCGTCTTCACCTCGCGCGTCAAGGGCCAACGGCTCGTCTTCGAGCGCAACCGCGCCTACAAGTGGCCGCCGTACACCGCCAGGACCAACGGGCGCCCGCACCTGGACCGGTTGGTGGTGAGCTTCCTGCCGGAGAACGCCACCCGCATCGGTGCGGTCACCGCAGGCCAGGCGGACATCGCCGACGCCGTACCGCCGGGCAGCGTCCGCACTCTGAAGGCCGACAGCTCGCTCGCCATCCAGAGCCACGACGCGCCCGGCGTCGTCTACCAGTACTACCTCAACACCACCCGCGCCCCCTTCGACCAGCGCGACGCCCGGCTCGCCGTCCAGTACGCGGTGGACACCGCGGCCCTCACCAAGGCCGTCTTCGCCGGCCAGTACGCGCGCGCCTGGAGCCCGCTGAGCCCGTCCACCCCCGGCTACGACGACGCCTTGGAAGGCACCTGGAAGCACGACCCGCGGCGCGCGGCAGCCCTGCTGGACGGCCTCGGCTGGACCGGACGGGACGCGGCCGGTTACCGCACCAAGGACGGCGAGCGCTTCTCGGTCACGCTGCTGTACGTGCCGCAGTACACCAAGGCCGAGCGGCGCACCTTTGACACCGCCGTGCAGGGGGAGCTGAAGAAGGCCGGCATCGAGCTGAAGCTCGTCCCGATGGACGCCGGCAGCTACACGCCCCGCCGCAACAAGGGTGACTACGACATCATCGCCTTCTCCTGGGGCGGCAGCGACCCCGACTTGCTGCGCACCGTCTTCCACTCCAAGAGCCAACTGGCCGACGGCGGCGCCAACGGCGCGCGCCTGCACGACGCGGACATCGACCGCTGGCTGGACGCCGCGACGGCGTCGTCCGACCGCGAAGCGCGGGACCGGCTCTACGCGAAGGTGCAGCGCCGGGTCGTCGAACAGGGCTATGCACTCCCGGCGTTCGTCGGCACCCGGCAGCTCGCGGTGCGCGACCGGGCCAGGGGAGTGGCGTTCGACCCGTCCGCGTGGCCGGTGTTCCACGACGCATGGGTGGTCGACGGGCAGTGACCACCCTCGTCCGAAGAGCGGCCGGCCGGTCCGGCCGGAGCTCCGCACGCCCGTCGGGCGGGGCGGGCACCGTGCTCCGCTTCGTCCTGCGCCGGCTGGCCGCCGGGGTGCTGGTCCTGTGGGGCGCCGCCACCCTCGCCTTCCTCGCCCTGCACCTCGTCCCCGGCGACATCGTCGACACGGTGCTCGGCCCGAGCACCACCGCCCCGCCCGGACTGCGCGCTCGGATCCGCCAGGACTACGGCCTGGACCAGCCGCTTCCGGTCCAGTACGGGCACACGCTCGCCGCCCTCGCCACCGGCGACCTGGGCCGCTCCTACCAGCTCGGGCAGCCGGTCACCGGCGTGCTCGCCGGACAGCTCGCCCCCACCGCCGAACTCGCGCTGGCCGCCTGCGCCGCCGCCCTGCTGCTCGCCTTCGCCGCGGCCTACGCGACGGCAGGGCGGGGGCGCGCGGCCCGCACGGTCGCCTCAGGGCTCGAACTGCTCGCCACTTCGGTGCCCTCGTTCTGGCTCGGCATCCTCGCGCTCACCTTCCTGTCCTACCGGTGGGGCCTGCTCCCCGCCGCAGGCGCGGACGGGCCCGCCACGCTCGTTCTCCCGGCGCTCACCCTCGCCCTGCCGATCGCCGGCGTACTGGCCCAGGTGATCCGCCAGGAGCTGGACCTCGCGCTCGCCCGGCCGTTCGTCCTCACCGCACGCGCCCGCGGCGCCTCCGAACGCCGCGTCCTCACCCGGCACACCGCCCGGCACGCGGCGCTCCCCGTGGCGACGCTCGCGGGCTGGATCGTCGGCAGCCTGCTCGGCGGCGCCGTGCTCACCGAAACCGTCTTCGCCCGGCCAGGGCTCGGCCGGGTCCTGGTAACCGCCGTCACCTCCAAGGACATTCCCGTGGTCAGCGCGCTCGTGGTGCTCTCCGCCGCGGCATTCGTCGTCGTCAACCTGCTGGTCGACCTGGTGTACCTGGCGATCGACCCCCGGCTGCGGACGGAGGCCCCCGCATGACCGGCGTCCTGGAGGCGGTCGGCCGCGGCAGGAGGACGGGCGGGCGGCCCCCGTGGCGGATCCTGACCGGTGTCGTCGGGGTGGCGCTCGCCGCCCTGGCCCTGCTGGCCGTACTCGCCCCCTCCCTGCTCGCCCCGTACTCCCCGACCGACACCCACGCCCTCGCGGCCTTCCAGGGACCCGGCGCCACCCACCCGTTCGGCACCGACGAGCTGGGCCGGGACGTCCTCTCACGGGTGGTGCACGGCGCCCGCCTCTCGCTCACCATCGGCGTCGGTGCCACCGCCTGCGGCGTGCTCGGCGGCACCCTGCTCGGGCTGCTCGCCGCGGTCGGCGGGCGCCGCGCCGACCAGATGCTGATGCGCGCCGTCGACATCCTGCTCGCCTTTCCCGAGCTGCTGCTCGCGCTGCTCGTCGTCAGCGTCGTGGGGGCCGGCACCGCGAACGTGGTGGCCGCGATCGGCGTCGCGGCCGTACCGAACTACGCCCGCCTGGTCCGCGCCCAGGCATTGGTTGTGCTGCGCTCCGGCTATGTGGAGGCCGCCGTGGTCCTGGGCCGGCGACGCACCGCCGTGGTGCTGCGGCACGTACTTCCCAACGTTGTCGGGCCGCTGCTGGTCCTCGCCACCATCGGCACCGGCACCGCCGTGGTCTCCGGTGCCGCCCTCAGCTTCCTCGGCCTCGGCCCAGCGCCGCCCGCCCCCGAGTGGGGCGCCATGCTCTCCGACGGCCGCGAACATTTGGCCACGGCCTGGTGGGTGGGGGTCTTCCCCGGCCTCGCGGTGACCGCCGTCGTGCTGACCCTCACCGTGCTCGGCCGCCGCCTCCAGTCCCGTGCGGACGGAAGGGGCACCTTGTGAACGCACCGCGTGAGCCGCTGATCCACGCCGAAGGGCTGACCGTACAGTTCGGCGACGTCACCGCCGTACGGGCGGCCGACCTCCACGTCGCCCCCGGCGAATGCCTGGCCCTCGTCGGCGAGTCCGGCTCCGGCAAGAGCACCCTCGCCCGCGCCCTGCTGGGCCTGGCCGGGCCCGGAGCGCGGGTCGACGCCCGCCGCCTGGAGGTCGCCGGACGCGACGCGACCGCCTTCACCGACCGGGACTGGCGGGCCGTACGCGGCCGGCACGCCGCACTGATCGTCCAGGACGCGCTGGTCTCCCTCGATCCGCTGCGCACCCTGCGCGCCGAGATCGCCGAACCGATGCGGCTGCACGGCACGGTGGCCCGCGAGCGCGTCGCCGAGCGCGTCGTGGAACTCCTCGACGCGGTCGGCGTGCCGGAGCCGCACGCGCGCGCCGCCCAGTATCCGCACCAGCTCTCCGGCGGGCTCCGGCAGCGCGCCCTGATCGCCTCCGCGCTCGCCGCCGACCCCGGTCTGCTCATCGCCGACGAGCCGACCACGGCGCTGGACGTCACCGTGCAGGCACAGATCCTCGACCTGTTCCGGGCCGCCAAACAAGCGGGCAAGGGCCTCGTCCTCATCAGCCACGACCTGGCCGTCGTCGCCCGCATCGCCGACCGCACGGCCGTGCTCCGCGCCGGCGAGATCGTCGAAGAAGGACCGACAGCGGACCTCGTCCGCCATCCCCAGCACCCCTACACGCGGTCCCTCCTGGACGCCGCGCCCGCCCCGCGCGCCGCGACCGCTGCCACCGGCTCCCGTACGGTCCTCACCGCCCATGGGCTGCGTAAGCGTCATGGCGACCGGGCGGCGGTGGACGGCGTGGACCTGGAGCTGCGGGCCGGCGAAGCACTGGGCCTGGTCGGCGGGTCAGGGTCCGGTAAGACCACCGTGGCCCGCCTCGTGCTCGGACTGCTCCGCCCGGACGGCGGCGATGTGCTGCTCGACGGCGCGCCGTGGTCCGCGCTCCCCGAACGCCGCCGCCGGGCCCGCCGCCATCGTGTCCAGCTGATCCCACAGGACCCCTACGGTTCCTTCGACCCGCGCTGGACCGTCGAACGGATCATCGCCGAGGCGCTGCCGCGGGGGAGCCGCCGGCAGCCGGCTGGCCGCATCCGCGAACTGCTCACCCTGGTCGGCCTCTCGCCCGGCCACCTCACGCGCCGGCCGCACCAGCTCTCCGGCGGACAGCGACAGCGCGTGGCCATCGCCCGCGCTCTCGCTCCCGAACCATCCGTGCTGGTCTGCGACGAGCCGGTCTCCGCTCTGGACGTGTCCGTCCAGGCACAGATCCTCGACCTCCTGGACGGCCTGCGCTCCCGCCTGGGCCTGGCGCTCCTCTTCATCTCGCACGACCTCGCGGTCGTCCGTCACGTCAGCGACCGGGTGGTGGTCATGCGGGAGGGCCGCTTCGTCGAGGAGGGCACGGTGCCGGAGGTATTCACCGCCCCGCGCCACCCGTACACGAAGGAGCTGCTCGCGGCGTCGCCGGGCCTGGACCTCCGGCCGACGCCGTGGAACGGCGCTCCGGTCAGGCCGTAGAGCCCGCCCCCGGGGCATCCTCACTGCCCAGTACGTACAACTCGGGGAGGTTCACGACGATCGCCTCCTGGGTGGAGCGGGCGATCACGACGACCGCCTCGTCGTCCGGACTGGGATTCTCCTCGCGGTGCGGCACATACGGCGGTACGAAGATGTAGTCACCGGGGGAGGTGCGGATGCGGACCTCCTCCGGGGTGCCGGTGGAGTCGTCGAGGAAGACGAACTCCGGGTGCCCCTTGACCACATGGATCGCCGTCTCGGATGCGCCGTGGTGGTGGTTGGAGGAGGCGGTGGCGGGGGCGACGTGGGTCTGGCCCATCCAGATCCGTTCGGACCCGACGGTGTTGCCGCTGATCGCGGCGAACCGCCGCATCCCGCCCGTCTGCGCGGTGTCACCGTCCAGTGCGTCGGCCCGGATGTGGTGCAGCCGGGCGCGCAGCGGAAGTGGGTCGCCGCCGTGGTCGTGGTCCGGCAGGTCGGGGTGGAAGGCATCGGGAGCGGACTGTGAAGGCATGGTGTTCCTGCTGGTCGGAGGGCACCAGCCGGCGGAGCGGGCCGGTCTGCTGGCGCCGACCGTAGAGAGCGGGACGAAAGGATGTCAAGATGTGTCCATTGCGGCCCGGGCTGGTTGCGGGCCGGGTGGCATGCGGAGAACGACCAACGACACCAGTACGTGGAAGACGGTGCACATGCAGATCTCGGCCAAGGCCGACTACGCGGTGCGGTCGCTCGTCGAACTCGCCGCGGACAGTGCGCGGCCGCTGACGTGCGAGAGCATCGCCTCGTCGCAGGACATCCCGTTCCGGTTCCTGAAGTCGGTGTTCCGGGACCTCCGCACGGCCGGCCTGGTGCGCAGCCAGCGCGGCTGCGAGGGCGGTTACTGGATCGCCCGGGACGCCGCGTCGATCAGCGTCGCCGAGGTCATGACGGCCGTCGACGGGGAGCTGTTCACCGTACGCGGCGAACGCCCCGACGCGCTGCACCACCCGGGCGCCGCCCAAGGCGTCTCGGAGCTGTGGTGCGACGTCGAGGCCGTGGCCGGTGCGCTGCTGCAGCGTACGACGATCGCGCAGCTCGCCGCGCGGGGCGGCACGGCACACGACGCGTCGGCAGCCGTTCCGGCATGAGCGGGCGGTACGCACGGCCCGAGCAGGGGGAAGCACCGCTGCGGGTCACGGAGTTCACCGACGCGGCCTGCCCATGGGCCTGGGGCGCCGAGCCCGACTTCCGGTTGCTGCGGCAGACGCTGGGCGGCCGTGCCGAGTGGCGCCAGGTCTTCGGCATCCTCTTCGACGAGGACGACGACCCGGCGCCCGATCCGGACGCCGAGGCCCGTTGGTACGAAGGCTTCATCAAGGACGTCGCCGCGCACACCGGAGCACCGTACGCGCCCCGGCTGCACTGGCTGACGGGGACGAGCTGGCCCGCCTCACAAGCCGTGACGGCGGCGCGGGCGCAAGGGGAGGAGATCGCGCAGCGGGTCCTGCGGCGGCTGCGCGAGACGACGTTCGTCCTCGGCACCCCGGCCGATACGCCCGAGGGTGTACGCGACGCGGTGCACGGCGTGCCCGGACTCGACAGCGAGCGGCTGCTGCGGGACCTGGCCTCGGAACACGTTCGTGGCGCAGTGTGCGCGGACCACTCCGAGACCCGCCGGCCACTGCCCGAGGTGTGGGACCTGGTCGCCCCCGGGCCGCATCCGGGGCGCGCCAAGGAGCTGGCCGAAGGGCATCGTTACGCGCTGCCGACCCTGCTGTTCGAGGGGCCGGGCGGCCGCGTCGTCGTGCCGGGGCGCCGCTCGTTCACGGACTGCCTCGACGCGGCTCGCACCGCCGCCGGTGCTCCGTTGCCCGACCCCGTACGCCTGCCGCCCGAGGCCGCCCTCGCGCGCTGGCGCAGCCTGACCGGTCCCGAGCTCGAAGCCCTGACCGGTACGTCGGCACCGCCTGCCGACGCCGTCCGGATCGACACCGCCAACGGCCCCCTCTGGCTGCACCCGGACGAGGCCCGGACGCACCCGAAGACGCGGATCTCGGGCAATGAGACACCTAGAGGTGTCCATTGACAGCGCATTGACGGTCCGGTGAGGATACGAGGCATGCACCCGATGCACCCCGGCGTGGTCTGTCGTTACGTCGACTACCTGCGTACCTCCAGCGCTCTCTGTCGCTGACCTCAGGCGTTCCTTCCGCGACGCCCGGCGGCCGCCGCCGCATCAGCGGTGCGCACGGCCGTGTCCGATTCCCCATGAGCCGGGTGCCCTCCCCGCTCTTCCCGCCTGCGCATAAGGGCCGTACGACCCGCCGGGCACCTCACCGACGCGGTGCTCCGAACCTCTTCGCCTGACGCGCTTTCCCCGTGTGCGTGAGCCGTCGCTCCGCACCGACGAAACCCCTCTGCCTTGGGCCGCTTCCCGGTCGCCCTACGGCACGTCGGCGTACCTCATGCGTTCGCCGCGGCCGAGAAAGGTGGCATCGCCATGCCGCATCCCCCGTCCCTGCCCACCCCCGAGCCCCCGGGACCGCCCGGCAGTACGGCCGCGCTGGGCCGCCGCTCCTTCCTCGGGCTCTCGCTCGGCGCGGGTGCCGCCCTCGCCCTCAGCGCCTGCGGCGGCCGGGCGACCACGGCGGCCGCGGGGGAGGCCGGCACACTGAAGTGGGGCTGGGACCTGCCGACGTCCTGGGACCCGGTCACCTCCTCCGCCGGCTGGGACGTGCACTCGCTCTCCCTTGTCTACTCGGGGCTGACCAAGCTCGACCCGAAGGGCAACGCCGTACCGGCGCTGGCCGAGTCGTGGAAGTACAACGATGACGGCACCGCAGTCACCTTCACCCTGCGCAAGGGGCTGACGTTCAGCGACGGGACGCCGCTGGACGCCGGCGCGGTGAAGAAGAGCATCGAGCGCGGCCGCGACGAACCCAAGTCGCTCATCGCCTCCCAGCTCGTGGGGGTGCGGAAGGTCATCGCGCGGGACGCCCGCACCGTCGAAGTGCAACTGGCCGAGCCCGACTATCAGTTCCCCACCCTGCTGGCGGGCAAGACCGGCATGGTCGTGAACCCGAAGGTCTTCGAGAAGGACGCCGGATCCCTCGCGACCCGACCGGCAGGATCGGGCCCGTACGCCCTCACTTCCTACGTGCAGAACTCTCGTGCGCTGCTCCGCCGCAACCCGCGCTACTGGGACGCCGACAGCATCAAGGTCGAGAACTTCGAGCTGTACCCGCTGCCCGAGGAATCCACCGTCGTCGCGTCCCTCACCTCGGGTCAGTACAACGTCGCGCAGATTCCGGGCAGCCAGGTCGAGGCGGCCCGCGCCGCCGGCCTCCAGGTCCAGGTGATCCCCTCCATGGTGGTCCGGGTCCTGGACGTGCACATCGGCAAGGAGCCGCTGACCGACCCCGACGTGGCCCTCGCCCTGAAGTACGCCGTCGACCGCGAGGAACTGCTCAAGACCGCCGCCTTCGGGCACGGCGAAGTGACCCGGCAGTTCTTCCCCAAGGGCTACGCGGGGTACGACGAGGACCTCGAAAAGCTCTTCCCCTACGATCCGGAGAAGGCGAAGCAGCTGCTGGCCAAGGCGGGCCACAAGGACGGCCTGGAGATCACACTCACCACTCAACAGGCCGAGGGCGCACCGGAGTTGCTCCAGGCGCAGCTGAAGAAGGTCGGCATCACCGCGAAGATCGAGACCATCCCGGCCGCGCAGGCCACCCAGATCGTCTACGTCCAGCGCAGCAAGGCCCTCTACTTCGACCAGTTCGCCGGGCGGGACGCCGCCACCCAGGCGTTCCAGGTGCTCTTCGGCAAGGAGGGCCTGATGAACCCGGGCCGCACCACCTCGCCCGAGCTGGAGAAGGCCCTCGACGTGGTGCGCCGCACGCCGCTGGACGCGCCCGAATACCCAGAGGTGCTGCAGAAGGCCGCCGGCATCGCCGTACGCACCATGCCCAACGTCTTCCTCTACACCGTCCCGCGGATCCTCGCCCGCAACGCCAAGGTCTCCGAGATTCCGGCCTACGCCGTGGTCCAGCGCTTCGAGGGGGTCACCGTCTCATGACCACCGCACCCCCGCTCACCGACCGGAACCCGGGCCCGGACGCCCCCGCTCCTCGGCTGCGTCCCTTCGCACGGCGGCTTGCCGCTGCGCCTCGGCCGCTCGGCCGCGTGCTCGCCGTCACCGTCACCGTCTTCCTGCTCGCCTCCCTCCTCACCTTCGCCCTGGGCGCGATGTCCGACGCCAACCCGGCCGCCGCCGTCCTCGGTGACCTGGCAACCCCCGCCGACATCGCCCGCATGGAGCGGCAGTTCGGCCTCGACCAGCCGCTGTACCAGCAGTACTTCAGCTGGCTCGGCAATGCCCTCACCGGGGATCTGGGCACGTCCTGGTTCACCGGGATACCCGTCGCCGACAGCGTCGCCGAGGCCATCCCCGTGGACCTCTCCATCGCCGGGCTCGCGCTGCTGCTCGCCGTCCTCATCGGCGGCGGCGCAGGCATCGCCGCCGCGCTCAACCGTGGCGGACGCATCGACCGGGCCGTCACCCTGGTCTGCTCCACCCTCGCCACCCTGCCGCCGTTCCTCATCGGCATCGTGCTGATCGTCATCTTCGCGGTGCAGCTGAAGCTGCTGCCCACCGGCGGCTACCAGCCCCTGGACGCGGGCGTGGGCCCGTGGATCCAGTACGCGATCCTTCCCGCGTTCGCCCTCAGCCTGGACGCCGCCGCCTCCCTCGCCCGCCAGCTGCGCACCTCCCTCGTCGGCGCGCTGCGCGAGAACTACGTGACCGGCGCCGAGATGCGCGGCTTCTCCGCCCGCCGGGTGCTGTTCGGACATGTCCTGCGCAACGCCGCCGGGCCCGCATTGACCGTCCTCGGCATGAGCGTGCCCCTCATCATCGGCGGCGCCGTCGTCACCGAGAAGATCTTCAACCTGCCCGGCATCGCGCAGCTCTCCCTCCAGTCCGCCGAACAGCACGACGTACCTGTCGTACAGGGCACCCTGCTGGTCACCGTCGTCGTGGTGCTGGCCGCCAACATCGCCGTCAACGCGGCACTGACCGCCCTCGACCCCGCAGCGCGCCGACGCACCTCGGGCCGCCGACCGGCCACCTCCGAAGGGAGCTCCTCATGAGAGCCCTGCGCCGCGCCGCCCGGCCCCGCTCGGCCCGTATCGCGCTCGCCGTCCTGACCGTGATCGTGGTGCTCGCCGTCGCCGGCGGTGCCCTCGCCCCGCACGACCCGCTGGCCCAGAACCCCACCGACATGCTGAGCGGGCCGAGCGCCGCACACCTGCTCGGCACCGACTACCTGGGCCGCGACGTCCTCAGCCGACTGGTGGCGGGTACCGGGTTGTCGGTGGCCGGCGCCCTGGAGGCCGTCGCCGCGGCGATGCTGCTCGGCGTCCTCCCCGGCCTCGCCTCCGTCTGGCTCGGCAGGACCGTGGAATGGAGCCTGCAGCGGGTCGCCGACACGCTCATGATCATGCCGTTCACGGTCTTCGCCATCGCCGTCGTCGCCGCACTGGGCAACGGCATGCACCAGGCGATGCTCGCCCTCGGCGTGCTCTACGCGCCGCTGTACTTCCGCATCACCCGCGCCGCCGCGCTCGGCCTGAAGCAGGCGCAGTACGTCGAGGCCGCCGAACTGATGGGTGCCTCACGGTGGTGGATCCTGCGCACCCACGTCTGGGGCAAGATCCTGCCGACCGTCGCCGTCACCACGGCCCAGGCGGTCGGCCAGGCCCTGCTGGTCGTCTCCTCGCTGACCTTCCTCGGCCTCGGCGTCCAGCCGCCCGCGCCCACCTGGGGCGGCATGCTCGCCTCCGACCTCGGATACCTCGCCCAGCAGCCCTGGGCCCCGCTCATCCCGGGCCTCGCCATCATGCTCACCGTCGGCGCGCTCAACCTGCTGGCGGACGCGATCCGGGACAGCGGAACCGGTACGACCACGCTCCACGACAAAGCCACCGCATCCACCGCCCGTACCGAGGAGGCCGAGCACCGTGTCACGACCGGCTGAGCACCCCGGCAGCACCATCCCCACCGCCAGGACGGCGGCCGGCGCGCACCCCTGTGACGACCCCGTCCACGCGCCCGGCGGACAGCAGTACCCGTTCGCCACGCCCGAGCCCGTACTGACCGTCTCGGGCCTCGACGTCACCATCGGCGGCGAGGTGCCCGCGGTACGCGACGTGACGTTCGCCCTCGGCCGGGGCGAAGCCGTCGGACTGGTGGGGGAGTCCGGCAGCGGCAAGAGCCTGACCTGCCGGTCCGTGCTCGGCGTACTGCCGCCCGGCATCGCGGTGTCCGGCGGGCGGATCACCCTCGCGGACCCCGATGGCGGCGAGCCCGCCGACCTGACCGCCCTGGACCGCTCCCACTGGAACGCCGTACGCGGCCGCCGCATCGGCGCCGTCTTCCAGGACCCCGCCTCCTACCTCAACCCCTCGCTCACCGTCGGCCGCCAGCTCGCCGAACAACTGCGGGTCGGCCGCGGCCTCTCCCGCACCGAGGCGCACGACCGGGCCGTCGCACTCTTCGCCGCCGTCGGCCTGCACCGCCCGGCCGAGCTGTACCACCGCTACCCGCACGAGCTCTCCGGCGGCATGCTGCAACGCGTCCTGATCGCCATCGCGGTCTCCTGCGGCCCGGAGCTGCTCATCGCCGACGAGGCGACCACCGCACTCGACGTCGTCATCCAGGCCGAGATCCTCGAACTCCTCCAGGACCTGCGGGACTCCCATGGCCTGGCCCTGCTGCTGGTCACCCACGACCTCGCCGTCGTCGCCGAGAGCTGCGACCGCGTCATCGTCATGTACGCCGGGGAGATCGTCGAGGACGGCCCCACCGCCGAGGTGCTGGCCGCACCCGCCCATCCGTACACGGAGGCGCTGTTGCGCGTCGCGTCGATCGGGGAGTGGGGCCGCCGCGAGCTGGACATCATCCCCGGCCGGCCGCCCGAGACCGGCGCCGCCCTGCCCGGCTGCCGCTTCGCCGACCGCTGCGCATACGCGACCGAGGAATGCACCGCCGCACCCGTGGCCCTGCGCACCGTGGGCGACGGACGCACGGCCCGCTGCCTGCGCCCCGCCCGGGACCTGGAGGACCTGCCGCCTCGTTCCGGCGCTGCGGCCCGCACAACCGTCACGGAAGGAGCTACCGCATGACCACGCCGTCGGACGGCGCGGCGGGCGACGCCCCTGGCACTCCTGCCGAGGGCGAGCCGCTGCTGGACATCACGGACCTGACCGTCTCCTTCGGCCGCGCCCGCTCCGGCGCCACGCGTGTGCTCGCCGGTGCCGACCTCACCGTGCAGGCCGGAGAGATCGTCGGCATCATCGGCGAGACCGGCTCCGGCAAGACCACCCTGGCCCGGGCCACCGTGGGACTCGTACGCGCCGACACCGGCCGCATCGCCTTCGCGGGGCGCGACCTGACCCGGCTGCGCCCCCGCGAACTGCGCGAGTTCCGGCGCTCCGGAGAGCTGCAGTACATGTTCCAGGACCCGCTGCGATCCCAGGACCCCGACCTGACGGTGCGTCGTATCGTCGCCGAACCGCTCGCCGCCGTACGGGCGCTCGGCCGCCAGGAGCGCGCCGCCCGCGTCGACGAGGCACTGTCCCTGGTCGGACTGGATCCGGCTCAGCTCGGCGACCGCACCCCCGGACAGATTTCCGGCGGCCAGCGACAGCGGGTGTCACTGGCCCGCGCCGTCGTCACCCGTCCCCGGCTGCTGTTCACCGACGAACCGGTCAGCGCCCTCGACGCCTCCAACCGCAACCTCGTCCTCGGCCTGCTGGACCGGCTCCGCCGTGAGCTGGGCCTCGCCGTGGTCGTGATCTCCCACGACCTCAGCTCGCTGGCCGGCATCGCCGACCGGGTGGCCGTCCTCTACCGCGGCCGCCTCGTCGAACAGGGCCCCGTCGGCGAGGTACTGGAGCACCCCCGACACCCGTACACCGCCCTGCTGACAGCCTCGGCACCGAGCGTACGGCGCGAACACCGGCTGCTCCCCGCCGACCTGCGCGCCCCGAAGGACCGCGAACCGTGGCCGGACGACGTGGGCTGCGTCTTCGCTCCCCGCTGCCGCTTCGCCACGCCCCAATGCCGTACGGAGCCCACCGCCGGGCCGGTCCTGGAGGGTCGTACGGAGTTCATTGCCGAAACCGGACTCGACCGCACCGAGGCCTCCGCCCACCACGTCGCCTGCCACCACGCCGCCACCTGGCGCGAGCGAGTACCGCAGCACGCCGGGGTGGCATCGTGACGGCCGGCGGCACCGTGGCGCCCACCGCCCGGCACGCCGACATCGTGCTGCCCACGACCACCACCCTGGAACGGGAGGACATCGGCGGCGGCCGGCGGGACACCCACCTCATCGCCATGCACCGGGCCGTCGACCCCGTCGGTGAGGCCCGCGACGACTACACGATCCTCACCGGGCTCGCCGCCCGCCTCGGCTTCGCCGACCGCTTCACCGAAGGCCGCACCCCGCGCGAGTGGCTGACCCATCTCTACGGCACCTGGCGCGAGGACCTGCGGGCCGCCGGCGCCGATGTGCCCGCCTTCGAGGAGTTCTGGGCGTCGGGGGAGTACCGGCTGCCCGAAGGCCCCCGCGACATCACCCTCTTCGCGGACTTCCACCGCGACCCCGTACGCCATCCGCTGGCCACCCCCAGCGGCCGTATCGAGATCAGCTCCGCCACCATCGTCGGGTTCGGCCTGCCGGACTGCCCGGGACACCCCGCCTGGCTGCCGCCCGACGACTGGCACGGCAGCCCCGCCGCCGCCCGCCACCCGCTGCTGCTCATCGCCAACCAGCCCGACAACCGCCTGCACAGCCAGTACGACGTCGGCGCCGTCAGCCTCGCCGGGAAGGTCGCGGGCCGGGAGGCCGTCGAGCTGCACCCGGACGACGCGGCGGCCCGTGGCATCGCGGACGGTGACGTCGTACGGCTCTTCAACGACCGAGGTGCGGTGCTCGCCGGCGCCGTGCTCCACGACGGGCTGCGCCCCGGAGTGCTGCGGCTGCCGACCGGCGCGTGGTTCGACCCCGTACCGGACGACTCGGATGCTCCGGGCAGCCTGCCGCTGTGCGTTCACGGCAATCCCAACACCCTCACCGCCGACGTCCCGAGCTCTCGCCTCACCCAGGGCTGCACTGGTCAGCACGCCCTGGTGGAGGCCGAGAAGTACGAAGGAGAACCGCCACCCGTGACAGTGCATCAGCCGCCGCTCCTGCTCGCCCGCGCGTCCGCCCCGGAATCCACTGCCGCGTTGGCCCGCCCGGACTACGACCGCCTGCCTGATGTGCGCCGGGAACTGGCCGCACGCGCCGCCGAGCACGATCGCGACGCCACCTTCCCCACCGAAGGCTTCGCCCTCGTGCACGAGGCGGGACTGCTCACCGCCACCGTCGGCACCCGCAACGGCGGACCGGGCGCGGGCCTCGCCGACACCGTACGGATCCTGCACGCACTCGGCGCGGGAGACCCGGCCGTCGCGCTGGTCACCGCCATGACCCTCTTCGTCCACGCGGGCGAGGCCCGCACCCCCGGCTGGCCGCCCGCCGCCTACGCTGCACTCCTCGCCGCGTCGGCCGAGGGCCCGGCCCTGGTCAACGCGTTGCGCGTGGAGCCGGAGCTCGGCAGCCCGGTACGCGGCGGACTGCCCGCCACCACCGCTCGCCGCGACGGCGACGACTGGCTGCTCACCGGACGCAAGATCTACTCCACCGGCGCGGTCGGCCTCAGCCACCTGCTGGTCTTCGCCCGCACCGACGAGGACCCCGTACGCGTCGGCACCTTCATCGTCCGCGCCGGCAGCCCGGGCCTCCGCATCGAGGAGACCTGGGACCACGTCGGCCTGCGCGCCAGCCGCAGCGATGACGTCGTCCTCGACGCCGTACGTGTCGCGGGCGACGACGTGATCGGCCTCGACGTGCCCGGCGACGTCCCCGGCGCCCGCCCCGACACCGTCACCGGCGCCTGGAACGCTCTCGGCCTCACCTCCCTCTACCTCGGCGTCGCCGAAGCCGCCCGCGACTGGCTCACCGGCTTTCTGCACGAACGCGTCCCCACGGGACTGGGTGCACCGCTGGCGACCCTGCCGCGCTTCCAGACCGCCGTCGGCGAGATCGAGATCCGCCTCACCGGCGCCCGCACCCTCCTGCACGCCCTCGCCACCGCCGTCGACGCCGGGGACGCCGACGCCGCCGAACAGGCCGCGGGCGCAAAGGTGCTGGGCACCCGCGCCGCCATCGACTCCGTCGAGCAGGCCGTCTCCCTCACCGGCAACCACGGCCTGACCCGCGCCAACCCGCTCCAGCGCCATTACCGCGACGTGCTCTGCTCCCGCGTCCACACCCCGCAGGACGACGCCGTGCTCGCCGCCGCGGGCCGGGCCGCGCTCGCCCGCCACACCGTTCCCGCCTCATAGAAAGGCCCCTCATGGCCACCCCCTCCGTCGAGTTCATCGGCATGATCGGCACCCGGGACGCCTCCGAGACCCGGCCCGCCACCGGCCCCGCGATCGACCCCGACTACACAGTCCGCTTCGCACGCGCCCATGAGGACGCAGGCTTCGACCGCATCCTCATCGGCTACAGCTCCGGCCGACCCGACGGCGTACAGGTCGCCGCGCACGTCGCCGCCCGCACCGAGCGCCTCGGCCTGCTCATCGCGCACCGGCCCGGCTTCATCGCGCCCACCCTCGCGGCCCGTACCTTCGCCACCCTCGACCAGTTCACCGAGGGACGCGTCGCCGTCCACACCATCACCGGCGGCAACGACACCGAGCAGCGCCGGGACGGCGACTACCTGAGCAAGGACGAACGCTACGACCGCACCGACGAGTACCTCGGCATCCTCCGCCGGGCCTGGGCGTCGTCCGAGCCGTTCGACCACACCGGCCGGCACTACCGCTTCGAGGACTACGGCTCCGAGGTGCTGCCCTACCGCGAGTCGGGCATCCCCCTCTACTTCGGCGGCTCCTCCGAGGCCGCGTACCGGGTCGGCGCCAAGCACGCCGACACCTTCGCACTGTGGGGCGAACCGCTGGCCGAGACGGCCCAGCAGATCGCCTCCGTACGCGCCGCCGCCGAGGCCGCGGGACGCGCCGAGCCGCCCGGCATCAGCGTCTCCTTCCGTCCCATCCTCGCCCCCACCGAGGAACTGGCCTGGGAGCGGGCGCACCGCATCCTCGACACCATCAAGTCCGGTGCCGGACGCCCCTTCTTCGACCAGGCACGCCACCACCAGAACGTCGCGAGCCCGGCGAACGTCGGCTCCCAGCGCCTGCTCGCGGCGGCCGCCAAGCAGGACCTGCACGACCGCGCCCTGTGGACTCCCACCGCCACCGCCAGCGGGGCGGGCGGCAACACCACAGCCCTGGTCGGCACCCCGGAAACCGTTGCCCAGGCGCTCCTGGACTACGTCGACATCGGCGCTACCACCCTCCTCATCCGCGGCTACGACCCGCTGGACGACGCCATCGACTACGGCCGGCACCTCCTTCCGCTCGTCCGCCAGGAACTCGCCCACCGCGCCGCCACCCGGAGCGCCCCCACCGCGGCAGGAACCACCCGATGACCGGCCTCCACACCACGCACGCACCCGCGGAGGCCGCCACCACCTGGCAGCCGCCGGCCGGAATCGCCCCGCGCGGCACCCTCGTCGTCCTGCCGGGCCGCGGTGAACACGGCCTCGTCTACGAACGCTTCGGCCGCCGCCTCGCCGCCGACGGCTACGTCGTGCATGCTCTGGACACCACACCGGACCTGACGGCCGAAGAGGTGAGCGCCGCCGTCACCACCGCGGCAGGCACCGCCCCGACCACCCCTCTCGTCCTCGTCGGCAGCGACACCGGAGCCCTCCAGGCCCTGCACGCGGCGGCCGGAAAGGGCCACTACGGCCTGCCCCTCGCAGGCGTCGTGCTGACCGGCATCGCGACCACCGAGGTGACGGCCCGTACGGAGGTGTCCGGAGACCTGACCGGTGGTGACGTTCGCGGAGCCGTCGAGGTCGACGTCCAGGAAGCGGACGGCTGGGACGCCGAACTCGCGGCGCGTACGTCCTGCCCCACCCACCGCGCCCGGCTCACCGACGACCAGGCCATCGTCCGCGGTGCCCTTGCCACCCCCGCCCCGGCCCATCTGACCGCTGAGGCGGTGACGGACCTCCCCGCCCTCCTCCTGCACGGAGCCGCCGACCCCGTCACGCCGCTGGACCGGGCGCGCGCCCTCGCGGCACGGCTGCCGCGGGCCGCATTCGGTGTGCTGCACGAGGGCGTGCACGACGTGCTCAACGACGCCTCGCACCGCAGCACCGCTGCCACCGTCGTGCTCTGGCTCGAACGCCTGCGGACCGGCGCGGAGCCGCACCCAGTGCTCACCATCGAGGACCCCATCGGAAGGACCGCGGCATGACCGCCTCCACCCACACCCGACCGCGCCCTCTGCCCAGTACCGACACGGAGGACCCCGTCTCGGAAGCCGACATACTGCGCCGCACGCTGCGAAGGCATGCGGCGGGCGTCACCGTCGTCACGGTGCCAGGCCCGGCCGGCTTCACCGCCACGTCCTTCACCTCGGTGTCCCTCGAACCGCCCCTGGTCTCCTTCTACCTGGGCCGCACGGCCTCCACCGTCGAAGCGGTGCGCACGGCCGACCGCTTCGCCGTCCACGTGCTGGGACCGCAGAACGCCGCACTCGCCGGGCAGTTCGCTCGCAGCGGCATCGACCGTTTCGACGGGGTTCCCTGGACGCCGTCGGACGACGGCCTCCCCGTGCTCGACGGAGTCCCCTCCTGGCTCACCGCCCGTGTGACCCTCCGCCAGGCCATCGGCGATCACCTGTTGGTCGTCGGGCAGGTCGACGGGGGAGGGGCCGACGGCTCGTCCGCCGGTCTCGTCTACCACGCGGGTGCCTTCGCCGAAGCCGGTGCTCTCACGTCCAGGGACTGACGAGTCGGCACGCGGCCGGAGGAGGTCGCGTCGAGGGCAGCGGACGATGGAAGGCCATACGTCTGCCCGCCCGCGCGAACGCCACGCCATGAGAGGCGGCGGCGTCCCGCCATGGTGTGAAAGCGCAGCCGACCGCCTCGACGGCAACCTGCCCGACCGCGTCACCGAGAACGCCCTCGCCCGCCGCTACGACCTCACGCCGAAACAGCTCGCCCACATCCTGCGCCGCATCGCTGTCGAGGGCTGGATCGAGCAGCTCCCCGGATACGGCTGGGAGTTCCAGCCCACGCTCACCTCGATGGACTCCTACCAGGACAGCTACCGTTTCCGCCTGACCATCGAACCCGCGGCGGTCCTCGAACCCGGTTTCGTCCTGGACCGCGAAGCCCTCGAATCTGTCCGCGCACAACAACAACGCCTGGTGGACGGAGAGATCCGCACCATCGGCAATGCCCAGCTGTACGACCTCAACAGCCGTGTCCACGAAGCCGTGATGGCGTGCAGCCACAACTCCCTCTTCATCGACGCCCTGCGCCGCGTCGACCGCCTCCGCCGGCTCATCGAGTACCGCCGTTCCCTCCAGCGCGACCGCGCAGCCGTACGCTGCGCGGAGCACGTGGAGATCGCCGACCTCCTCCTGGCCGGCAAACGCGCCGAAGCGTCGGCCTACCTGCGCGAGCACCTGTCCTCCGTCGGCAAGGAGAAGGTGCGCAGACCGGCCGGCTGACCAGCAGACGAGCCGACTCCCACGGCACACCGACGGCAGCGTGCGCGGCGCCGGTTCCGAGCGCGAGGTCGAGGTAGGTCATCAGGAGCGGACAATGCCGCACGTAGACTGTGCGGGTGCCTGCATCCATCAATCGAGACTCAGCGTCCGGCGGTATCCGAGCTCCCAAGCAGGAGCGCAGCCAGCGGTCCTTCGAGCTGGTGCTGGATACGACGCTCGACCTGCTCGCGGAGAAGGGGTACGCGGGGTTCGCGTTGACCGAGGTGAGCCGCCGCTCCGGCGTGTCGGTGGGCTCCATCTACACCCGGGTCGACGGCAAGGACGACCTGCTGCGGGCCGCGCAGAGCCGGTTCCAGGAGCAGATGCTCGCCGAGCACCATACGCTGACGGAACCGGAGCGCTGGGTCGGGTTCTCGCTGGACCAGCTGCTGCCGAGCCTGATCGCGGAGTTCGCCGAGTTGCTCAAGCGGCGCGGCCGGGTACTGGGCGCTTTCCTGCAGCGCGGTGCAGCCGACCCGGAAGTCGCCAAGGTCGGCAAGGGTGCGTACTTCGACATCCGGGACCGCTTCGTCGGCCTGATCCTCACCCACCGCGACGAGATCCGGCACCCGGATCCGGAACGCGCGGTGGGCTCGTGTTTCACGACGGTGTACGCGGCCCTCGCCCGTGGCCTCGCCCTTGACGTGCCCGCCGAGGCGGCCGAGGGGACCGATCTGTCCACCCTGGTGGAGGACCTGGGCGCGATGACTCTGGCCTTCCTGCGCTCGGACGTCTGAAGCGCAGAGCGAACTCGTGCACCTGGCCGCCGAGCAGGTCCAGTTGGGCCGCGGCCGCGGGCTCGGTGCAGTCACCGGCCGGACCGAAGAGAGGCCCTTGACCGGAGTTGAGAGTCACCCCCAGGGGCGTGGGCCATCCGCGCATGGCGTGGACGACGCTGCGCAGCGCGGTCAGGGTGGTGCCGCATGCCTGCCAGCCGGCAGCCGTGACGACGAGCCCCACCGCCCTGCCGTCGAAGTAGACCCGGTCGTCGTCACGCAGGTCCTCCAGCAGGTCAAGGGCGTTCTTGACCAGTCCGGAGATGCCACCGTGGTACCCGGGCGAGCCGATGACCAGGCCGTCGGCCTGCCGGACCACCTCGACCAGACGGCGCTGCTCCTCGGTGCGTTCCGGGCGTTCGGGCGCGTAGTGCGGCAGCGAGGAGAGGAAGTCGCCACCGAAATGGGCCGTACGGGCACCACGTCGCTCGGCCGCCGCCAGGGCGGCGCGGACGGCGAGTTCGCTGCTGGAGCCGGGGCGTGTGGTGCCGCCGATGCCGACGATCAGGGGGCTCATCGCTCGTCCCCCGCGGGCGCCGCGTCGCGGAAGCGGGGCATGACGTCGCGGGCGAACAGGTTCAGGGAGGAGCGGGTCAGTGCGTAACGCTCGGGGGTGAGCGGGCCGTTGGTGAAGCCCATGAGGACGTTGCCCACGCCCAGCTCCTGGTAATGGCTCAGCTGTTCGGCGACCGTGTCGGGGCTGCCGTACAGGCACCAGGTGCGGATCCACTCCTCGCTCAGGGCGTTCGGCGCCTGCGCCGCGGTGAGGTCGACCCCGCTGATCTCCTCGGCCCGCTTGTTGTACGCGTACTCGCGGTCGATGGCCTCCTGGTACGCGGCCAGGATCACCTCCAGCTCCTCGCGTGCCTGCTCGTCGGTCTCGGCGACATGGACGCACTGGTAGGAGTGGGTGGTCCAGGACATGCAGTCGTCGATCACCTCCTGGGGGTGGCCGGAGGAGGCCATGGCGGAGCGGTAGGCGTCGAGGTACTTCTGGAAGGCCGCCGAGGGCTCGCCGCTCGCGGGGATCGGCGGGACGAAGGCCGGGATGAACGCCGGCCAGCCGTACTTCGCGGCCCGTGCGGTGCTCGCCTCGCGCATGGCCACGCTCATCAGCCGGTGCCGGTCGCCGAACGGAGCGGGGACGATCCGCTGGACCACCGCGCCCTTGTAGGGACCGTGCTCGAAGACGATCGGTTCGTCGTCCGTCTTCTTGGCCCACAGTCGCTGTACCAGCTCGACCTGGGACTCCATGAGGTCCTTGGAGTCCTGGAAGTCGACCCCGAAGCCGATCGTTTCCTCGGGGGTGGTCCCGGACCCGATGCCGACCAGCAGCTTTCCCCGAGTGAGGTGGTCGAGGAGGTTGACCCGCTCGGCGAAGCGCACCGGGTGGTGCAGGGGCAGGGTGGTCACCGAGAAGCCGTAGTGGACGTTCTCGGTCTTCGCCGCGAGGTGCGCCGCGAAGAGGAACGGGTCACTGGACATCGGCGCGTATCCGGTGAAGTGGTGGTCGGGCAGGAACACGGCGTCGAAGCCGAGCCGGTCGGCCTCCAACGCGTGGTCGGCCAGGGTCTGGAGGACGTAGGAGTCGTCGTCCGGGCTCATGGAGCGGCCGACGAGGAACACGGAGAAGCGCACGGAGGCACCTCCAGAAAGAGAAAGTGAATCAGAATTGTGATTCTGAAAGTAGGTGGGAACGGGGGAGGCGTCAAGGCGTTGACCCGGGCAGGTCGGCGGCTTAGGTTGAAACAGAATCATGCTTCTGATTTTTGGAGAGGTGAGCTCGTGCCCCGCCGCCTCGCGCTGGAGGTCTTATGACGCATCCCCTCGACCCGGCTCGCGCCGCCACGCTCACTGCCGGCGCCAGCGGCTGGCGCACCGTCGCCGAACCGGCCCTCGGGCTGCGGCCGTTGTCCCTCGTCGACGGCCCTCTCGGTCTGGTCAGCCCCACCTTCGACGAGCGCGAGACGTCCTTGCTGCTGCCGAGCGGGATGGCGCTGGGCGCGACCTGGGACCCGGACGTGGTGCGGGCCGTGGCGGCCACCGAGGCGTCGGAGGCCCGGCGCCGCGGCTTTGACGCGGTCTACGCGCCCAACCTCAACCTGGCCCGCACCGGGCTGTCCGGGCGCACCTTCGAGATGCTGTCGGAGGACCCGCTGCACGCCGGCGTCCTGGGCGCGGCCTTCGTGGCCGGCCTCCAAGGACAGGGCGTGGCCGCGGTACCCAAGCACCTGGTGTGCAACGACACCGAGACCGCCCGTCAGCGGATGAGCGCCGAGGTCGGTGACACCGCTCTGCGCGAGGTGTACCTGCGTCCCTTCGAGATGGCCGTCCGGGCGGGCGCCTGGGGCGTGATGGCCGCCTACAACCGGCTCAACGGCACCCCGTGCGCGGCCCACGCCGAGTTGCTGGCGATCCTCAAGCAGGAGTGGGGGTTCGACGGGCTCGTCGTCTCCGACTACTTCGCCCTCAAGGAAACCCTCGGCCCGGCGCTCGCCGGCCTGGACCTGGAGATGCCCGGACCGGCCATTCACTTCGGCGAGCGGCTGGCGGACGCAGTGGAGCGCGGCGAGGTGCCCCGGGACCGGCTCGACGACATGGTGGACCGGCTGCTGCGTCTGGCCCGGAGGGTCGGCGCCGTCGACGGATACGCGCGACAGGTGTCCGAGCCCGGTGCCGGCGTTGCGGCGGACCGTGCCGAGCAGGTACTCGCCGACGCGGCCGTCGCGTCGTTCGTGCTCACTCGCAACGAGGGCGGACTGCTGCCGCTGGAACCCACGGCCCTGCACCGGCTCGTGGTCATCGGTCCCAACGCTGACCGGCCCTGCTATCAAGGTGCCACCTTCGGACGCATCCGCCCCGTCCGGACGCCGGTCACCCCTGTGGAGGCGCTGCGCGAACGCTACGGTCCCCACTGTGAGATCGTGCACGAGCGAGGCGTGGACACGACGCCCGCGGCCACCTTCGCCGGCTTCCGCGTCACCACGCCCGATGGTGAGCCCGGCGTACGGCTCGAACACCATCGCGCCGGCCGGAACGTGCTCTCCGAGGTCCGTGCGGACAGTGCGTTCATCTGGTTCGGCACGGTTCCGGGAGCCGGGCCCACAACCGAGCCCGGATCGGTACGGCTCACCACCCGGTTCACCCCCGACACCGAAGGGTGGTGGACCTTCGGCGCCGGGGGCTCCGGCGAGATCGTGCTGACCGTCGCGGACAAGGAACTCGTCCGGCGCCCGGCTCCCGCCGCGGGGGATGTCATGGGGCAGGTCGCGCGGTCCGAGACGACGACGGGGGAGATCGAACTCGCGGCCGGTGAGCCGGTGACCGTCGTGGTCGAGATGGGGTTCGAAGGCGGCCCGGTCCAGGCGCTGACGGTCAGTTGCGCGCCGCCGCCCGTACCGGGAGCGCTGGAACGCGCCCGGAGAGCCGCCGCGGACGCTGACGCGGTGGTGCTCGTGGTCGGTGACGAACTCCAGACGTCACGGGAGAGCAAGGATCTGGCGGACTCGGCGCTGCCCACCGCGCAGTGCCGGCTCATCGAGGAGGTGACCGCGGCCAACCCCCGCACGGTGGTCGTCGTCAACGCCGGCCGGCCCGTCCACGCGCCATGGGCGGATGCCGCCCCCGCTGTGCTGCAGGGCTGGTTCTCCGGGCAGGGCTTCGGCCCGGCTCTCGCGCGGGTGCTGTCCGGCGACGACGAACCGGGTGGCCGGATGCCGGTTACCGTGCCCCTGCACGACGCAGACCGCTCCACGTACGGCGAGACCCTCGATGACGACTTGCGGCGCCACTACGACGCTGCCGAACCGATCGGCTACCGGCACCTGGCGTGCACGGGTACCCCGGCGCGCTTCGCCTTCGGTTCCGGGTTCGGCTACACCACGTGGCGGCTCGGTCCCGCCCGGCTGGAGCGGCGGGGGGAGAGCCTGGCGGTGTGCCTGGAAGCCGCCAACACCGGTGACCGCGCGGGGCGGGAGGTGGTGCAGGTCTACGTCCGGGCTCCGGGCGAGGCAGACGCACGGCTCGCGGGGTTCACCGGAATCCGCGCCGGCGCCGGGCGCAGCAGCGAGGCGGAGATACTGCTCGAACCGCGGACCTGGCAGCGCTGGGACACCGTCGCCGGTGACTGGGTGGTGCCACCCGGCCGCCACGAGGTGCTGGTCGGCCGGTCGGCGGAGGAGATCGTGCAGATTCTGGAGTACGAGCCGTAGGAGCGGAGTAGAGCGGGGAGAAAGGAGCGGGGAGGCCGGCCGGCCTCCCCGCTCCTTTCTCCTGCTGCTCAGAGGGACGCCGCGACGTCCGCGATGACCTGGAGCGAGGCACGGGACTCGGTGGCCGGCCGGTACTCCAGGCCGATCGGTCCGTCGTAGCCGAGCCGGCGCAGCGTCCTCAGTTGTGCGGCCCAGTCCACGGTGCCGGTGCCCGGTTCGGTCCGGTCCGGCAGATCTGCGATCTGGACGTGCGACACGGACTCCATCGCTCCCGTCAGCTCGTGTTCGGGCACTTCGCCCATCTGCAGTGAGTGGTAGGCGTCGTAGAGCAGGGCGAGCCCGGGGGAGCCGACCGTGCGTACGGCCGCGAGGCACTCGGCGGTCGTGTCGAACAGGGTGCCGGGGTGGTCCACCCGTGTGTTGAGGTTCTCCAGCAGGATGGTCACTCCGTGGGCGGCGGCGATCTCGGCACCGGCTCGCAACGCCTCCACGACGATGTCGTGCTGTACGGCTCGCTTCATGTACGGCAGTCCGACCCCCGAACCGGTGACGATACGGCTGCAGCCGAGTCGTACAGCGGCCGCGGCGGCGGCGCGGACGTGTCCGAGGAACTCTTGGTGGGTGTTGCGGTCGGAGAGGGGCAGCCGGCCCTCGATCAGGAGGGTGTGCAGGCCGGTGCCGGTGGCGTCGAGTGCTTTCGCGAGGGCATCGAGGTCCTTGTCGCTGTGCGACCAGATCTCGACGGTGCCGATGCCGTGTTCAGCGGCGGCCCGGACACGTTCCCCCGGATCGTCGCCCACTTCGTGGAACAGCAGCTCGATGTTGGCGGACAGGGGCAGGTTTCGGGACATGCTCACTCCCGTGACAGAAGGAGAACCCGCGACGGTGACCGCGGGTACAGTCGGTACGCGCCGGTTCCTCGGAGGGGCGCGTGCCGGTAGGCGTGGTCTCAACGGGGCAGCAGCCGCTGGGCGTACCAGCCGTTGAGCATGGCGCTGCGCGCCGGGTTGGGGGTCTGCTCGCTCTCGAAAACGGCCCAGCCGGACCAGGCGCGGGTGCGCAGCCGTTCGGCGAGCGCGGGGAAGTCGACCAGTCCGCCGGACGTGCCGCACTCGTAGAACCAACGCTCGATGCCGCGTGCGCCGCCCTCGGAGAGCATGCCGGCCTCCGCGTGCGGCAGCAGGCGCTCACCTGCCTCGTCGACGTGGCGCGTGTCCTTCAGATGAAGGTGGTCGACGCGGTCGTGGTGGGAGTCGAAGAGCCGTACCGGGTCGAGTCCGGCGACGGTCAGCTCGGCGGTGTCCAGGGTCAGCCCGACCAGTGCCGGGTCGGTCTCGACGAGCAGCTCGGCCAGTGTCTTCTCCTCGGCGGCGGCGCTGAGGCAGTCCACGTGCAGGGACAGCCGTACGCCGGTCTGCGCGACAGCCGCGCCCACCGTGTTCCAGCCCGCCGCGGCGGCGGCGATCAGCGCGGCACCGGGCCGTCCGTCCAGCGTCCAGGCGGCCGGCAGGGCGCGCACCACGAGCCGGCTGCCGCCGGCCTCGGCGAGGAACTCGGCGAAGGGGAGCAGGGCTTCGGCGATCTCCTCGTGCTGGGCGCGGTCCAGGACGGAACGGCCGCGGCTGAGCTCCTCGTCCACCGGCTCACCGGGGTCGACGTACCAACTGCTGACCGCTTCCAGGCCGGTACGGCGGACGAGGTCGAGGAAGGCGGCGGTGGAACCGTAGGTGGCGGCGATGGAGGCGGGCCGGCCGAGCGGGTCCCAGCGTCCGGTGCCGGCGCGCAGCTCGACGCCGGTGAATCCGCAGGCGGCGATGACCTTCAGTGCGCGCTCGTGTTGTTCGGGCCGGGTGAAGTCGTCGAAGTTCGGCTTCCACTGATTAATGGCACAGCCGAGGCGGATGGGGGCGCTCATGCGTAGATCTCCGACAGGACGTTGCGGGCGTACCACATGGACAGGGCGGTGGCCTCGGCGTAGTCGCCGTTGACGTTGGCCTTGTCGTGCTCGACGCTGATCCAGCCCGTGTAGCCGACGTCCTTGATGGCCCGCATCAGCCGGGGGAAGTCGACCAGGCCGCCCTCGGTGCCCATCTCGTAGAACCACTGGTCCGTCTGAGGGGCCATCAGCTCGGCGTCCGGACTGTGCCGGTAGGCGTCGGTGGTGTCGCGCTGGCGGGTGTCCTTGAAGTGGAAACCCGAGCAGCGCTCGTGCAGGTCGAGGAAGAGCGTGACGGGATCGATGCCCGCGATGCAGTGCTGGGCGGTGTCGCAGAAGAAGGACACGTACCGCGGGTCGGTCCACTCGTAGAACTTGCGGATGTCGTCCTCGGTGCGGATGGCGCAGAAGAACTCGTGGTGGCAGGTGGTGCGTACGCCGAACTCGCTGAGCGTCATCTCACCGACGCGGTTCCAGCACTCGGCCGCCGCCTTGATCTTGTCGTCGGTGACCGGGGCGGTCGTGGTGTAGAGACTGGCGGGCATCACGATGAGGCTCTCGATGTCGAGGCTCTCCCACATGCCGAGCATCCGGCGGGTGCTGTCGACGATCTCGTCATGCGTCTCGCGGACGTGGGCGTCGGCCACGCGCGGGTCGTACATGATGCCGCGGAACAGGTTGACTATCTTCTCGATCCCGTGGTCGCGCAGGTAGCGCTGGTATCCGTCGACGGAGCCGAACATGCCGGTCAGGGCGTAGACCTGGAAGTCGAACAGGTCCAGCCCCTCGAACCCCACCGCACTGATCTGCTTGACGAAGTCGTCCATGTGGCGTCGGGCGGCGTACTGCGTGACCGGACCCCGTGGGCTGTCCGCCCGCCAGTGGTCCATGTAGCTCCAGCGGAGCGCGGGCATGGCGATCAACTCCTGGGTGAGGGTGCGGAGGTGAGGCGATTAAAGCAGAATCAAGATATTGATTCTAGCGTTGTGTGTGCTTGCCGTGCCGCGCGCCGGCGTGCCGGTCGCTCTCTCCGAGCCGGTGCCGGGGGAGCAGAAACGCCAGGGCGAGACCTGAGAGGAAGCAGGCGGCGGTCACCACGAGGACCGGTGCGAAAGCCGCTCCGGCAGCCCGGCCCGGTGCCGCGGCAAGGCCGTGCGCCGCCAGTGATCCGAGCACGGCGGTTCCCGTCAGTACGCCGATCTCGCGGACGAAGGCCAGGCTTGCGGTGACCTTTCCGGTGGCGCCCGAAGGACCGGCGTCCTGTGCTGCCACGACGATGAGTTGCATGAACAGCCCCGTGCCCAGAGCGAGTACCGCCAGCAGTCCCGCCACAACGGGCAGCGGCGGCATCCGCCCGGCGATGACGGCCAGCGTCGCGGCGGCCGCCGCGGACAGCGCGCAGCCCACGACGGGGAAGGCCCGCCAGTGGCCCCACCGTCGTACCGCCAGGCCGGACGCGTTCGTCCCGATGACGATGCCCAGGGTCACCGGCAGCAGCATCAGGCCCGCCACGGACGCCGACGTGCCGTACATCCCCTGGATCCACGCGGGGATGTAGGCCAGCACGCCGAACAGGCCGAACCCCGCGAGGAGCGCCAGCAGGCAGCACAGCAGAACGGTGCGATGGCGCAGTGCCTGCACCCGCAGCGCGGGGTTCCCAGCACGCCGCTCCGAGTGGGTGCGCCCGGCGGGGGCGGCCGGTACGGCGGTGACCACGAGGACTGCCGCCGCGGCTCCGAGCGGGAGGTTGACCCAGAAGATCCAGCGCCACGACGCGGTGTCGGTGAGCCAGCCGCCCAGTAGCGGGCTCACCACGGTGGCCACGGCGAAGACGGCGCCGAGCGGGCCGAGGTACGCGGCGCGGTCACGGACCGGTACCGCGTCGGCCACCACCGCCTGCGGAAGGGTGAGCAGGCCCGCGCCGCCGACACCCTGTACGAGGCGAGCCAGGGTGAGCGCGGTCATGTCGTCGGCCAGGCCGCACGCGATTGATCCGAGAACGAACACGGCGATCGAGGCCAGAAGTGTGCGACGACGGCCGACGCGGTCGCCGAGCGCGCCCGCCGCGGGCATCGTCGAGGTCAGCGCGAGGGTGTAGGCGGTGACAGGCCACGCGGCACGCTCCGCGTCGCCGAGATCGGTGACGACGTCGGGGAGTGCTGTGGCCATCATGGTCTGATCGAGTGCGCCGAGCGCCGTGAGCAGGACGAGGCAGGGGAACAGGGCGCGCCGAGGTGCGCCCGGCCGCCGGGCAGTTGGGCTCATACCGGTCCAGAGGTGAGGCTGACGGCGGCACCGGGCGCGGGAGAGGGGTCGGCTTCCCGACGGGCGGCTCATCGGCGCACCCCGCCGTCGCCCGCAGTATGCCCGCTGCAGCGGCTCCGCCGACATGCCGCAGCCGGGACGCCACCGGTACGTCGGCGGGCGGCTGTTGACGTACAGGCAGGTCACGGCGGCGCGGCGGCGGAGGTATCCATGAGACGGATAACCGAAATCAGAATTTTGGATTTACTTTCTCTTGTGCTGAGCGCAACGGTGCGGTGCTCTGTCCATCCAAGGGCGCCGGTCTGGCGTCGTGCCTGCAGAGAAGCGGAGCGCGTTGGATATGACAAGCAGTGCTGTGGAGCAGCCGGCGGCCCAGGATGCGACGGTCCGGCTCGGCTGGCGGGAGAAGTTCGGCTACGGCGCCGGAGACCTCGCCTCCAACCTCTCGTGGAATCTCGTCGGCGGTTTCCTGCTGTACTACTACACCGACGTCGCCGAAGTGCCGGTCGCGGCGCTGGGCACCCTCTTCCTCGTCGCCCGGCTGCTGGACGCCGTGGTCGACCCGGTCATCGGCCTGTTGGTGGACCGCACCAGGTCCCGGTGGGGCAAGGCCCGGCCTTATCTGGTGTTCGCCTCGATACCGTTCGGTGTCGTCGGCGTGCTCACCTTCATGGTCCCGGACATCGGCGACAGCGGGAAACTCGTCTACGCCTTCCTCACCTACCTCACCCTCGGTCTGCTGTTCTCACTGGTGAACGTCCCCTACAGCTCGCTGCTGCCGATGATGACGCGTGACTCGCACGAGCGGATGCAGATGGGCGGCCTGCGGGCGATCGGCAGCTCGGTGGGGTCCATCATCGTCACCGCGACGACGACGCCCTTCGTGGCCTGGCTGGGTGCGGGCGACGAGCAGCGAGGGTGGACGATCGCGACGGTGATCTACAGCGCCCTGAGCGTCGGGTTCTTCGCCGTCGCCTTCCTCACCTGCAAGGAGCGCTACGCGCTGCCTGCCGAATCCGACGGTGTCGGCCTGCGTGCCGCGTTCCGGACGCTGTGGAGAAACCGCCCGTGGAAGGTCGTGTTCGTCTACGGCGTGCTGAACTTCGTGCGTCTGTCCGTGGTGCTCAGCGTGACCGTCTACTTCTGTCTCACCGTCCTGCGCGCGCCCTGGGCCGTCTCCGTGCTGATGCCGCTGGTCTCCGGAACCATGATCGTTGGCGGCATCGTGGCCCCTGCCTACTACCGCCGGCTCGGCAAGCGGCGCGGCAACCTGCTCGTGCTGGCCGTCGGCTTCGTCGGGTGGGCGGCCATGTACCCGGCGGAGGGCAACTTCCCGCTCTTCCTGGCTCTCTACATCGTTGCGACCCTCGCCATCGGCATCTCGATGGTGTCGATGTTCACGATGGTGGCCGACACCGTCGAGTACCAGCAGTGGCGGTTCGGCACGCGCAACGAGGGCCTGCTGTCGTCCGGCATCAGTTTCGCCACGAAGATCGGCTCGGCCATCGGCGCGGCCGGCGTCGCCTACGGGCTGGCGGCGGCCGGCTATCACGCGGGGGAGACCGGCGGGGCGGCAGTCACGGCAATCCGCGTCATGTTCTACGGAGTTCCCCTGGCCCTGGTGGTGGCGCAGGCCGCGACGATGGCACTGTGGGATCTCGACGGGCGGCACGAGGAGATGCGTACCGAGATCGACCGGGCGGCGCACGCCGACTGACCTGTACGGAACGAAGAGTTCGGCGCCGGGAGGCTCCTCTACGCAGCGGAGCCTCCCGGCCAAAAAACAGAATCAGAATCTTGAATTTGTTCGTGATGGGTCTCAAACTGAGGTCCCACAGGCCCCAGCAAGGAGAGCGCAGCCCATGACATCCCCGATCGCCCCCTCCGCCCGGCCGCCGCACGGCATCCGCCGCGGGGTCAGCCTGTACTCGTTCCAGGAGGAGTACTTCCTGCGCACCCTGTCCGTCGAGGACTGCATCGCCGCGGCGGCCGACATGGGCGCGACCGGCATCGAGATCATCCCCGAGCAGTCGATCCCCGGTTATCCCGCGCTCACCGACGAGTTCGTCACGCGCTGGCACGAGTGGATGCGCCGATACGGCACCACCCCCGTCGCCACCAACGCCTTCCTCGACACCAAGCTGCACCCCGACCGCATGCTGACCCTCGACGAACAGGCCGCCCGCGTCCGCCGCGACATCGACATCGCCGTACGACTCGGCGCCCCGATCGTGAAGGCAACCATCAACTTCTCGCCCGAAGTGATGGCGGCCGTCGCCCCGTACGCCGAACAGTGCGGAGTTCGGCTGCTGCTGGAGGTGCACGCCCCGTTCCACTACGACCACCCGTGGATCATCGAGCACCTGGAGGTGATGCACCGCGTCGGCGCTCATGTCCTGGGACTCATGCCGGACATGGGCATTCACGTGCGCCGCTTCCCGCGCGTGGTGAGCGAACGTGCCCTGCGCGACGGCGCCCGGCCCGACCTGGTCGACTACATCGTGCGCACCTATGACGACCACGGCGACACCCACGCGCTCATGGACATCGTCAACTACCGCGGCGGCGGGCCCGTCGAGTTCGGACTGGCCAGGCAGGCCACCCACTACATCTGGTCCGAACCCAAGGAGATGCTCGCTCACTTGCCCTTCATCGGGCACATCCAGGCGAAGTTCTACGAGATGACCGACGAGGGCACCGAGTACAGCATCCCCTACGAGGAGATCGTCCCCGTACTGGTGGACGCCGGCTTCACCGGCTACCTGTCCAGCGAGTACGAGGGCAACCGTCACCTTCAGGACGCCTTCGACGTCGACAGCGTCGAACAGGTGCGCCGGCAGCAGACGATGCTCGCCCGCCTCCTGGGCGAGAGCGTCTGACCACCACCCACGACTGCGGGGAGAGGCACCGTGTTCGACAAGTACATCGTCTGCGAGAACGGATTCCGCGCCCGGCCCGACGGCCGCCCGGGCGGCGAGCTGGAAGTCAGGATGCCCTACTACCGGGGCCTGTTCCTGTCCATGGTCGAGGCCGTCGACCTGACCCTCGACGGCCGCCCGGTGCCGCCGGAACGCACCACCTTCACCGTGCGCGGCACCACCTACACCTTCGACGAGATGTCCGGCGTCACTGACGACCGCTGGGAGATGGGAGAGCGTGCGGTCCTCGCCTTCGAGACCGACACACCGCTCACCGCCGGAGAACACGACATCGCCGTCTCCGTACGCCTGCGTATCTCCTACATGCCGGTGCCCGGTGGCGGCCGCGACCGCAAGCGGCTACGGCTCGAAGCCTGAGCGAGAAAGAGACCACCATGACAAGGGACTTCCCGGCCCACGTCGATGTGGCCGTCGTCGGCAGCGGACCCTGCGGCGCCGCCTATGCGCGCATCCTCTCCGAGCAGCGGCCCGACCTCGACCTCGCCACCTTCGAGACCGGCCCCCTGCTGGCCGACCCGCCGGGTCTGCACGTCAAGAACATCACCGACGACGCCGAACGGCGGCGCGCTCAACTCCGTTCCCAAGGACCGTCACCCGCCCCGGCCGACGGCAGACTGGCACGGCCCGGCACCTTCCTGCTCGCCGACGGTTACCAGAACCCCGGAGAGGACGGCCTGCCGAACGCCGCGATGTCCAGCAACGTCGGCGGCATGGGGGCCCACTGGACCGCGGCCTGCCCCCGGCCCGGCGACAGTGAGCGCATCCCCTTCGTCCCCGGTCTCGACGAGCTGCTCACCGAGGCGGAAGGCCTGCTCGGCGTGGACGCCCACGCCTTCGACGACGCCCCCTTCGCCGCCGAGGTCCGCAAACGGCTCGCGGCGGCCCTGGACGCGGGCCGCCGGGACGACCGCCGCGTGCAGCCCATGCCCCTGGCCGTGCGGCGCCACGGCGACGGCCGCGTCACGTGGTCCGGCGCCGACGTCGTTTTCGGCGAGGAAACCCGTGCCAACCCGCGCCACACCCTCTTCCCCGAGGCCCTGGTCACCCGCGTACTGGTCGAGGAAGGCAGAGCCGCGGGAGTCGTGGTGCGTGACCTCGGCGACGGCAGCGAGCACCGGATCCGGGCCGACCGCGTCGTGGTCGCCGCCGACGCGCTGCGCACGCCTCAACTCCTGTGGGCCTCCGGTATCCGGCCGCCCGCGCTCGGCCGGTACCTCAACGACCAGCACCAGATCGTGTACGCCGTTCGCCTGCGCGACGTCCGTATCCCGTCGGCCGGACCCGGCACCGGCTCGGGGCACGGCCCGGACATCACCCGGCACAGCGGCGTGAGCTGGGTTCCGTACACGGACGACGAGCCCTTCCACGGACAGGTGATGCAACTCGACGCTTCGCCCGTGGCGTTGACCGGGGACGAAGCGCCTGCACCAGGGTCGATCGTCGGCCTGGGCTGGTTCTGCCCGAAGGACCTGCGGCCCGACGACCGCGTTGCCTTCGACGACACACGGCAGGACGCCTATGGCATGCCGGCGATGCGCATCCACTACCGGCTCACCGACCTCGACCGCGCCCGCCTCGACCGGGCCCGCACCGCCGTCCAACGGGCCGCGGAAGCCCTCGGCGACCCCCTCGATGACACCCCGCGCACCCTTGCCCTCGGCGCCTCTCTGCACTACCAGGGCACCGTCCGCATGGGCACCGACAACGACGGTACCTCGGTGTGCGACTCGGCCTGCGAAGTCTGGGAGGTGCCCGGCCTGCACGTCGCCGGTAACGGGGTCATCCCCACCGCCACCGCCTGCAACCCGACTCTCACCTCGGTCGCACTGGCCATTGCCGGGGCCCGCCGTATCGCTCGCACCCTTCCCATCCAAAGGCACTGACCGTGCCCGTCTCGTCCCTGCGCGTCGCCCTCAACCGCTCGGCGGAAGACCGCCGAGCGCGATTACTGCACCCTTGTCGACGGCTGAGCCCCGTGGGCAACCATCACCCCGGAGCCGGTCGGGCACGTCGCCGCCGTCGCCTTCGACGCGAACTCCGACCGGCTCACTGTGTGCCCGGAGCCGGCAGCCTGGGCGACGAGGACGCCCAAGCGTGTGCGCCGCCCTGCGCGAGCGTTCTGTTCTGCTCGGTCGGCTGCCTTGGCCGGAGCGTACGCGTGTGGCGCAGGCGCTACGGACCGAGACGGTCGGCGGCCTGATGCTGCCGGCAGCTGCGACGCTCGCGCTGATCTGGGCGAACCCCCTGGCAGCACAGTTACGGAGCACTGGGAGAGGCCCATTTTGGGATCTCCGCGCTCGGGCTGAACCTCTCGCTGGAGCACTGGACGGCCGACGGGCTGCTGACCATCTTCTTCCTGGTCGCGGGCGTAGAGCTCAAACGTGAGCCGGCCCTGCTGCGGCGGGCGGCTACGGATCGGGCGTGGTCGTGAGGAACCGCTGTCGATCGACGATCGCCCGGTCGATCTCGCCGGTCGCGACAAGCTCTCCCGAGGCGTCGACGGCTCGTACGAGGAAGGTGAGCCGTTGGCCTGCCGCGGTCGCCGGCGGCTCGGCGTCGACTTCCACCCGGCCGCCCACGCGCGTGGCGCGGAGGTGCTCGATACGGATCGCTGTCCCCACCGTCGTCTGACCCGGCCCGGTGAACGGTGCGGCGGCCCGTACGGTCGCCGCCTCCATCCACGCGATCAGCCGCGGCGTGGCGAGCACGGGCACATCGCCACTGCCCACCGTCACCGCGGTGTCGACATCGGTCACCTCATGAAGCATCACACCACCACGTTAACGCCATGAAGCCGGCCCCGGCTTCGCGCCGCCCTCACATGTGCTCGGCGCCTGCCTTGATCGCTTCGCGGATGCGGGGATACGTGCCGCAGCGGCAGATGTTGCGGATGCCGTCGAGGTCGTCCTCGGTGATCTCGCGGCCTTCCGCCGCGACGCGGCGGACCAGTGCGACGGCGGCCATGATCTGGCCGGGCTGGCAGTAGCCGCACTGCGCCACGTCGTGATCGAGCCACGCCTCCTGCATCGGGTGCAGGTCCGCGCCGACGGTGTCCGGAAGCCCTTCGATGGTGGTGACCTCGTCGGTCGGCTTCAGGTCCTTGACGGGGATGGAGCAGGGGTTGGCGGCCTTGCCGTTGAGATGGCTGGTGCAGGCCTTGCAGACGTTGATGCCGCAGCCGTACTTCGGTCCGGTCACGCCGAGGATGTCCCGCAGTACCCACAGCAGGCGCTCGTCGTCGGCCGCGTCCACGGTGACCTGTTCACCGTTGAGTCGGAAGGTGTGCTCGGGCACGGGGGCTCCAAGAGGTCAGCGGACGTGGTCCAGGCCGTCGGTGGGGGACGGGGGGATGGGCGGAACGGTCGGTTTGGGATCGAAGGAGAGGGTGCTGTGGTTGATCGGGAAGCTGGTCGGCATGGTGCCGGTGGCGCGGCCGTACGCGCAGGCGACCGCGGCCATCGACGCGGCGACGCCGAGCTCTCCGGCGCCGCCGGGTTTCCCCGTGGTGGTCGGCATGATGATGATGTCGAGCTCGGGTGGAGTGTTCCACTGCCGGGTGTAGAAGTAGTTGTCCCAGCTGGCCTCGAGGAAGTACCCGTCACGCAGGTGCAGACTGGAGGTCAGCGTCAGCGCGATGCCGTCCATGACACAGCCCATCATCTGCGCTTCCAGCCCACGCGGGTTGACGGCGAGTCCGACGTCCACGGCGACGACGGCCTTGGTGACGCGGGGGCCGGTCACACCGTCGCGGATGGGGCGGTTGACGGTTTCGGGCCGGCAGTCGATCTCCACCAGCACCGCGCTGACGGCGTGGTACTCGGAGTGGAAGGCGATGCCCTGCGCCGTGCCGGTGGGCATCGGCCTGCCCCAGTTCCCGGCGTCGGCGACCTTCTCCAGCACCGCCCGGGAGCGGTCGTCGCGGAGGAACTCGCGCCGGAACCGGAAGGGGTCCTTGCCCATCTTCGCGGCGAGCCGGTCGACGACGAGCTCCCGGGCGCAGGTGACGTCGGGGGAGTAGACATTGCGCATACTGCCCGTGTTGAAGCCCTTGTCGGTTTCGCTCAGGAGCCGGCTGTGGGCGCCGAAGTTGTACGGCATCGACTGGGAGAGCTGGAAGAACGTCTCGGAGAAGCCGATGTCGCCCACCGGCAGCTTCGCGGCCATCGCGGTGAAGATCTCGCCGAGCCCGTGGCTGAGATCGGTGGCGACGCTGGTGTGCCGCTGCTTGTAACCGAGGACGGTGTCACCGGCGTAGGCGACGCGTACGCGTGAGGTGGCCATCGGGTGGGTGCGCCCCTGACGGGAGTCGTCGGCGCGGTGCCACATGAGTTTGACGGGTTTGCCGAACCGCTGGGAGATCTCGGCGGCTTCCAGCGCGGCGTCGAAGAAGAGTTTGCGGCCGAAGGAGCCGCCGCCTTCGGTGACGTGCACGGTGACCGCGTGGGGCGGAAGCCCGAGCTTGGCGGCGATGGTCTGCTGCGCGACGATCGGTGATTTCAGGCCCGACCAGATCTCGGCGCGGTCGGGCCGCACGTCGGCTATCGCGCAGTTGGGTTCCAGCGCGCTGTTGCTGCGGAAGGCGAAGGTGAACCTGCCTTCCACGGTCGGAGTCAACGGCGGTACGCCCAGCGGAAGTTCAGCGGCTCGCAGCTTCTTGAGCACGGACTCGTCGGACTTGCCTTCGGCACTGCCGGGTTTCCACGACACCCGGAGGGCGCGTACGGCGTCGATGCACTGGCCGAAGGTCGCCGCGCGCACCGCCACTCCGGTGGCGATCACCGCAACGTCGGTGACACCCGGCATGGTGCGGACCTCGTCGAGGTTGGCCACCGATCCGACCTTGCCGTTGACGGTCGGCGGACGGCACACCATGGTCGGCTTGGCGTCCGGGACGTCGAGGTCCATCGCGAACTTCTTGCGCCCGGTGACCGCGGCGAGCGCATCGATACGGTTGTGCGGCCTGCCGATGACGGTGAATTGCTCGCGCGGTTTGAGCTCCACGGACATCCGCTGTGTCCGTACGCTCGCGGCCTTCTCGGACAGGGCGCCGATGCCGATGCTCTTGCCCGCGGGACCGGTGATGACTCCGGCCTTCAGGGTGAGATCGGTGATGGCCGCGCCGAGTTCGTCCGCGGCGGCCTGCAGCAGCCGGCCCCGGGCGACGGCGGCGGCGACCCGGATCGGGGTGAAGGTCGAGATGGTCGTGTTCGACGCGCCGGTGAGCTGGTTGAACACCAGCTCCGGCCGTGCGTCGGCCAGCGTGACCCGCACCTGTTCCAGTGGTACGTCCATTTCCTCGGCGATCAGCATGGCCGTCGACGTGGTGATGCCCTGCCCGACCTCGGCGCGTGGCAACGCGAACGACACGGTGCCGTCCCTGCCGACCTCGACCGTGATGAGGTTCGAGGTCGGCAGGGCCGCCGCGGTCATCACGTCGTTGAGATCGACCAGTTCCGTGATCTCCGCTGACGGTATGTCAGCTCTGGCCTTCGGTGCCGGACCGAGCTCTGCGGCGGCCACCAGGGTCGGCGCAGCCAGTACGTAACCGAGGAATCGGCGCCTGGGGAGGGCGTGCGTACTTTCGTCATCGTCTCTCTTCGGCAACTCGGCTCCGGGGCTCGGCGTTTCGGCGCAGGGTTCGGTTCAGTGCGGGCGGTTCGCGTCGGGGATCTCGAGGTCGATCTTCCTTCCCTCGGACAGGAAGAGCAAGACGAACTTGCGGAGGGCCTCCTCCATGGTCCAGGCGGCTTCCGGGACCATCGGCAGGGGGATCAGGCCCTCGCGGAAGGCCACCAGGAGAGGCCAGGCGGCGGCGATCAGCGGCTGCCAGAACGGCTCCCTGTCCAGGCCGATCAGGTCGCCGACCCGGTCGCCGACCGTGTACCTGGAGAACGCGTTGATCAGGGGCCGGGTGAGGCCGGCGTCGAGTTCGGCGACGATGTCGAGGAGCACCTCGGTCAGCTCGGCGCCCTCGGGAGTGTGGTCCATGATCGGGTCGAGGACCTGCTTGGACTGGGCGTTGGCCGCGTCCCAGGAGGCGGGGATGTATTCGTCCAGGACGCCGAGCATGTGCGCGGTCACCTGCCACACGTGCAGGTAGCCGTCCGACTCGGTGCGGGAGACCGGAACCTTCCAGTCGCCCAGCTTGCGCATGACGAACGTCGCCAGGCTGTGCCAGGTGACCATCAGGTCCGCCTGGCTGATGGGGATCGTCTGGCCGCTGCTGGTCTGTGACCAGCCCGGGGACTTGGGCAGCAGGTGCCGCACGGCCGCGTGCACCAGTCGGGTCTTCACCGCGGTCACGATCATTGAGCCCTGGGGCTGATAGGCGTCCAGGTCCCCGACGTCGTACCCGAGTTTGGCGGTCTTGGCGATACGGTCCTTCATCGCGGCGCCGCCCTTGGAGTAATAGACGGCGCGTGCCTCCCTGGGGATGGCGGTGCTCATCAGACCGCTGCCCAGCCCGTACAGGGTGCCGGTGTAAATCCCCTTCTTCTTGGTGAACCGGGCCGCAGCGTTGAGTTTGCGCTGGTCGGCCCAGGAGGGCAGCCGGCGGGCCTTTTCCATGAAGTCCCGCAGATCCCGGGGCAGGCCGTCCGGCAGCGGCTGATCGTTGCGGGTCCACTGCCGCAGCAGCTCATTGACCTTGGGTACATCGCCCCGGTCGAGCACGGCGGCCAGCACCGGGTCGGCTTCCTCGTCCCACACCCACTCCGGATCGGCGCCCGCTCCCGTACCGGCCACCGAACCGGTCGGTGCCCAGGTCCACAGGGACCGCGCCTGGGCCGGCGACGCCATGCCCAGTGCCCCGAGCGCTCCCAACGCACCGCCCGCCAACAACATCTTGCGTCTGCTGAGCTCGTCCATGCCGTGAACTCCCCTTTCAGTGGGGCCGGTTGGTGTCGGGGATCTCGATCCGGGTGCCGCGTCCCTTGGTGAGGTAGAACATGATGTACTGGCGGGCCGCCTCGTCGATCGTCCAGGCGAGCGACGGCACCAGCGGCAGCGGAATCAGCTTTTCGCGGAAGGCCACCAGCTTCGGCCAGGCGCTCTCGACCGCCTTCTCCCAGAACGGCTCGCGGGGGATCCCGTCCCAGTCGGCGACCCGGTCACCGACCAGGTACCGGGCGAGCGCGTTGCACAGGGGCCGGTCGATGCCACCGGGACTGGTCTGCTCGGCGAGCTGCCCCAGCAGGATGTCGGTCAGTTCGACGCCTTCGGCCGTGGGGCCCAGGACCGGGTCGAGGATCTGTTTCGACTGGGCGTTGGCCGCGTCCCAGGTGGCGGGGATGTACTCGTCCCGGATGCCGAGCATGTGCGCGGTCACCTGCCACAGGTGCAGATAGGACGCCGACTGGGCGGAAGTGATCGGGACCTTCCACTCGATCAGCTTCCGCATGGTGTAGGTGGGCAGGCTGTGCCAGGTGACCAGCATGTCCGCCTGGCTGATGGGGATCTTCTGGCCGCCGCTGTTCTGGGACCAGCCCGGGGACTTGGGCAGCAGGTGCCGTACGGCCGCGTGCACCAGCCGGGTCTTGACGGCTTCCACGATGACTTTTCCGTCGGGCCGGTACGCGTTGAGGTCCCCGACCGCGAACCCCAGCCTGCTCGTCTTGGCGACCCGGTCCTCCATGTCGGCGCCGCCCTTGGAGTAATAGACGGCGCGCGCCTCCCTGGGGATGGCAGTGCTCAGCATGCCGCCGCCCACTCCATTGAGCAGATTGAGGTAGATGCCCCTGGCCTTGTTGAAGTCGGCAGCGGTGTCGAGCTTGCGTTGGTCGGCCCAGGAGGGCAGCCGGCGGGCCTTCTCCATGAAGTCCCGCAGATCCCGGGGCAGGCCGTCCGGCAGTGGTTGGTCGTTGCGGTTCCACGACCGCAGCAGCTCATTGACCCTGGGTACATCGCCCCGGTCGATCACGGAGGCGAGCAGTTGGTCGGCCTCCTCGTCCCACACCCAGTTCGGATCGGTGCCCGCTCCCGTACCGGCCACCGAACCGCTCGGTGCCCAGGTCCACAGGGACCGCGCCTGGGCCGGCGAGGCCACACTCAGTGCGCCGAGCGCTCCCAACGCTCCGCCTGCGAACAACATCTTGCGCCTGCTGAGTTCGTCCATCGCTTCGAACTCCTCCTCGAGTCCTGAAGTTCCGCAGTCCCGTAGCCCCCCTTTGGTACTGTGATACACAGCGCGCATCTGTGTATCTCCAGAGGAGCACAGACGAGGCGTGAACGCCAGGGGCAGAACAGAACCAGGGAGGCAACTGTGGAACCGGGAAAGACAACCGCGGAACCTGTACTGCCGGCTCTCATGGGCTCTTCCGACTCCCGGTCGTTGCTGGAAATCGCGTTTTCCGACGCCGCCGAAGGTGCCGACCAGAGCGACGAGCTCGTCACGCGGCTGCTCGACGCCGCGTACGAGCAGTTCTGCCGCATGGGCATCAAGCGGTCAACCATGGCGGACGTGGCGCGGCTGGCGGGGGTTTCCCGGATCACCGTCTACCGCCGGTTCGCCTCCAAGGACGTGCTGGTCGAGCAGGTCGTACGGCGCGAGTTCCGGCGGTACTTCGATCAGTTCATCGTCGACATCAAGGACGCCCGGACCGTCGCCGACCGGGTCGTGCTGGGCTTCGTGAGCTCGTTGCGGACCATCCGCCACAACCCCCTCATCGGCGGCCTGATGGCCGCCGAACCGGACGCCGTTGTGCCGTCCATGACCACTGACGGGGGCCGTACGCTGGCCGCCGTGCGGCAGTTCGTCGCGGGCAGGCTCCGCCGGGAGCAGCACGCGGGCACCGTCTCCGGCGACGTGGACGTGGACGTCGTGGCCGAGATGATGGTCCGGGTCTCCGCGTCCTTCCTGGTCATCCCCAGCCACGTCATCGACCTCGACGACGATGAACAGATGCGTGCGGTGGCCCGTCAGTTCCTGGTCCCGATGCTCGGCTCACCGGGATCCGCCCACTCGTAAGCCAGTTGTCGGCGTACTTATTGGCGCGCTGTCAATAGTGCTGACGCTCCCTCAACAGGCCGGAGCTATAGGGAAGTTGTCCTTCAGAAGAACCTATTGACACTCGGACAACAACGGGTCCACCGTGGGGCCGCTCAAGGAGTCCGCTTGCGGTTCGCGATGGAGGGAGCCCGCCGTGGCCACAGCAGAGCAGCTGCACCAGTCCGTCGAGGGACTGACGATCACGGGACTGCTGCGCCGCAACGCCCAGCAGTTCGCCGACCGTCCGGCGCTCACCACCGGCATCGGGCCGGACGCGGAGACACTGTCCTGGTCGCAGCTGCGCGCCGAGGTCGCCGCGCTCACCCGCGGTCTCGCCGCGCTCGGCCTGAGCCGGGGCGACCGGATGCTCATCGCGATGTCCAAGCGGGCCGAGCACTGGGTCGCCGACCTGGCCGCGATCCACCTCGGCGCCCTGCCCTGCAGCACGTACGACACGCTGAGCACTGAGCAGATCGGCTTCGTCGCCCGGCACAGCGCGGCCACCGTCCTCGTCCTGGAGGGCGCGGAGCAGCTGCGGCGCTGGCAGCCGGTCCTGGCGGAGTTGCCGCACCTGCGTGCCGTCGTCGTCCTCGATCCGGACGTCGCCCCGGCCGGCGACCGGCGCTTCGTCGGCTACGCGGCCCTGCGCGGCGCGGTACCGCCCGATGACGCCGAGTTCGAGGCGCTCACGGACGCGGCGACCACCGACCAGCCGCTGACCGTGGTGTACACCTCGGGCACCACCGGCGACCCCAAGGGCGTGGTGCTCTCCCACCGCAACGTGATCCACGAGTCCCTGATGCAGGATCACCTCGTCGCTGTTCCGGAGCATCCGCGGACGGTGGCGTACCTGCCGATGGCGCACATCGCCGAGCGGGTGCTCGGGATCTACCTGCCGATCTGCAACGCCGGCCACGTCACCATCTGTCCGGACCCCGCGCAGCTTCTGCCGACGCTGCTCGCGGTGCGCCCGCACGGATTCTTCGGCGTCCCCCGCGTGTGGGAGAAGCTGGCCGCCGGCCTGCGGGCGAAACTCGGCACCGTTCCCGAGGACCAGGCCGCGGCCGTGGCGCAAGCGCAGGGCATCGCTCTCGAGGTGTTCCGCCTGCGGTCCGCCGGCAAGGGCATCCCGGCGGAGCTCACCGCACCATTGGAGCAGCTCGATACGCAGGTGCTGCGGCCCATCCGTGCCGCAATCGGGCTCGACGACTGCCGCCGGGCCTTCAGCGGAGCGGCACCGATCCCCACCGCGGTCCTGGAATTCCTGGCGAGCGTGGGACTTCCCGTGTACGAGGTGTGGGGCCTCAGCGAGACCACCGGCGCGGCGACCGTCAGTACACCCGAGGTCTTTGCCCTGGGTGCGGTCGGATGCCCGGGGCCGGGCGTCGAGGTCCGGGTCGCCCGCGACGGGGAGCTGTTCGTGCGTGGCCCCGTGGTCGCCTCCGGATACCTCCGGGCCGATGGCGGCATCGAGGCCGCGACCGATGCGGACGGCTGGCTGCCCACCGGCGACGTCGGCACGGTCGACGAACGGGGCATCGTCTCCATCACCGACCGCAAGAAGGAGCTCCTCATCACCGACGGGGGCAAGAACATCGCCCCGACGAGGATCGAGTCCCTGCTGCGGGCACACCCCCTGGTCGCCCAGGCCGTCGCGATCGGCGACCGGCGCCGGTACGTCACCGCGCTGCTGGTACTCGACGAGGAGGCGGCCCCGTTGTGGGCGCGGGCGAACGGGATCGTCACCGCCGCCCTGGAGGAGCTGTCGCGCCACCCCGAGGTGCTCGCGGCCCTCGACAAGGCGGTCGCGGAGGCCAACGCGGCGCTCTCCCGCGCGGAGCAGGTGAAGAAGTACCGGGTACTGGTCGGGCCGTGGACCGCGGAGTCGGGGGAGCTGACGCCGAAGCTGAGCCTGCGGCGCAAGGCCATCGACGAGCTGCACGCCGGGACGATCGAGTCGATGTACACGTAGGGCGTGTCTTGGCCCCGGGGGTGTTCCAAAAGAGACGCCCCAGGTCCGTCATCGCCACCAGAACGACGACAGGGCAAGGAGAGGGACGACGGCATGGGCGGTCAGCGCCAGGCACAGCGACGCAGGATGGAGCCGGATGCCCGGCGCGCCGAGATCCTCAGCGTCGCACGCGGGCTCTTCGGAGCGCACGGTTACACCGCGGTGTCCACTTCGGACATCGCGGCCGAGGCCGGTGTGGCCAGGGCGTTGATCAACCACTACTTCGGTGGCAAGCGGCAACTCTACCTCGAAGTGGTACGGCAGATGATGGTCGTACCGGCGTCCGTCTCGGAGCGGCTGCCCCCGACCACACCCGAGGAGCGGCTGTCGATCTGCGTCGACCGGTGGCTCGAAGTCGTCGAACGCAACCGAGAGATGTGGCTCTCCGCGATCGGTCTGCAAGCCCTCGGCAACGACCCGGAGATCGACCGGATCATGCTCGAAGCCGACGAGATCGCCACCGACCGCATCCTCGAGGCCGCGATGATGGCCGAGATCACCGAGGGACGGCAGAAGCTCCGGGCGATGATCCGCGCCCACAGCGGCATGCTCAAGGCGGCCTCCCAGGAATGGCTGGTGCGCTCCACGCTCAGTCGCAGCGATCTGCACGTCATGCTGACACGCACCGTGCTCCACCTGCTGAACACGGTCTTCCCCGCCGTACGCGACGACCGGTAACGCGTTTCCGAGACTGCTTCGAGGAGGAATGCACGTCATGCCCCGAGTCCTGACAGACGAGCGCCGTGATCTGGTCAAGGCGATACGCGACTTCTGCCGCCGCGAGTGCGGCACCAAAGAGCAGCGGGACAAGCTGACTGCCGACGGCCAGGAGCCGCACAACCAGAAGCTCTACGAGAAGATGGCGGGGCTGGGCTGGCTGGGCATCGCCCTCCCCGAGGAGTACGGCGGCGCGGGCCAGGGCGTGACGGACCTCTGTCTGTTCCTGGAGGAGACCTCCTACGGGCTCGCGCCGATCAGCGGTTTCGGAACCACGGTCATCGCCGCGGCGGCGTACGAGAAGTTCGGCACCGAGGAGCAGAAGCGCATCGTGCTCGAAGGCGTGGTCCAGGGCCGCGTCGAGGCCATCTCGATGTCCGAGCCCGGGGCCGGCTCGGACGTGGGCGCCCTGACCTGCCGGGCCGATCGCACCGCCGGCGGCTATCTGATCAACGGCCAGAAGACCTGGTGCTCCAACGCGCACTTCGCCGATCACATCCTGCTCATCGCCCGTACGTCGCAGGATGAGTCGAAGCACCGGGGGCTCACCCAGTTCATGGTCCCCACCGACGCCGACGGCCTGCAGATCAGAGGCATCGACACAATGGGCGGCCGGGAAGTCAACGACCTGTACTTCACCGACTGCTTCGTACCGGACTCGGCGGTCGTCGGCACGCCCGGCCAGGCATGGACGCAGCTGATGGCCGGACTGAACCTGGAGCGGATGATCCTCGCCGCGCTGATGCTGGGTGTCGCCCGGCGGGCGTTCGACGACACCCTCACGTACGTACGGCAACGGGAGCAGTTCGGCCGGCCGATCGACTCCTTCCAGGCGCTCAAGCACCGCATCGCAGACATGGCCACCGAACTCCAATGCGCCCGGCTGCTGTTGGACGACGTCGCGTCCACGATCGACGCCGAGCCCGGCCGCGTGTTCGCCCGCGAGGCATCCATGGCCAAGCTCAAGTGCACGGAGCTCGCCAAGCACGTGACCCTGGAGGGCATGCTGGGCGGCTACGGATACGCCACGGAGTACGGTATGGAGGCCCTGCTGCGCTCGACCGTTGTGTCCACGGTGTACGGCGGTACGAGCGAAATCCAGCGGGACATCATCGGCAAGACGTACGGACTGTCCTGGGAAAGCGCTCCCGCCCCGCCCTCGTACTCAGTCCAGTTCTCGCAGGAACTTCGCCGCCACGGGACCCGCGTCCTTGCCGCCGGAACCGCCGTCCTCCAGGAACACGGCGAAGGCGAGGTCTCCGCGGAAGCCGATCATCCATGCGTGGGTCCGCGGCGGATTGCCCGTCCCGAACTCCGCCGTGCCGGTCTTCGCGCCCGGGCTGCCGGAGATTCCCCGTAGCGCCGAACCCGATCCCTCGGACACCACCGCGCGCATCAGCGTGCGCAGTTGCCGTACGACACCGGCGTCCAGCTTCTTGTCGGGCCGGTGCTTCTTCTGCACGGCGCCGGGAACCAGTACGGGCTGCTTGAAGGAGCCCGCCTTGACGGTGGCGGCGACCGATGCCATGGCGAGGGGACTCGTCTCGACCCTGCCCTGGCCGATCACGGCCGCGGCCTTGTCGTTGTCGCTCGTATCCGTCGGCACCCTGCCGTCGAAGGTGGCCGCGCCCACGTCCCAGGTACCGCCGATGCCGAACCGCCCGGCCGCATCAGTGAGCGCGCCCTGCCGGAGTCTGTCGCGAAGACCGATGAACGCGGTGTTGCAGGACCGGGCGAAGGCCTCGCGGAGGGTCGTACCCGTGGGCAGGTCGAACTCGTCCTGGTTCTGGAACCGCTGCCCGTTGACGGTTGCCGTACGGGGGCACGGCACCGGCGTCTTGGGGGCTACCCCGGATCGCAGCAGCGCCGCGGCCGTGACCACCTTGAAGGTGGAGCCGGGCGGGTAACGGCCGTTGAACGCCCGGTTCTCGGTGGAGTCCGGAGCATTGGCCGCAGCCAGGATCTCGCCGGTGCTGGGGCGCACCGCGACCAGCGCCGCACTCTTCGCCTTCTGCTCCTTCCTCCCTTCCTTCTCGTCCTTCTCGTCCTCCTCCACCGTGTTCGCCAGGGCCGCGTCGGCCGCACGCTGCGCCGTCGGGTCGAGGGTGGTGCGGACAGGCCGGCCCGGCTTGCCCTTGCTGCGGTAGACCACGCGCCCGTCTCCGTAGGCAGGCGTGCCGGCGGCTCGTACGGTGATGTCCGGTGTCCCGGCGAGCTGCTTCTGGTAGCGGTACTGGAGCCCCGAGGCGCCGACGGCGTCGGCAGCGGCGGCGTACGGCCCGGCGTTCTTCAGCGTCTCGGCCGTGGCCGGCTGGACGCTGCCGATCAGCGGTTTCGCGGTGGTGGCCACGGCGCGTTCGACGTCATGGAACTGCAGCCCGCGTGCTGCCATGAGGTTGTGGCGCACCTTGCGGAAGACTTCGTCCCGGAGCGTGACGACCGGGACGGCCTGATCCGGTTTTGCCGCCTCCACACGGGACTTGAGCGCCTTGGTGTCGATGTCGACGCCCAGCTCCGGGTCCTCCAGCGCGCGGTAGAGCCGTTCCGGGTCCTTGACCTTGGTCGGCCAGACGCTGACCGCCCACACGGTGGTCTCCGGTGCGAGGTTGCTGCCGTCGGCGGCGAGAATTCCGGCGCGGGCCGGGAGCTCCCGGTAGAGCATCAGCCGGCTGGTCGGCTCCTTCAGCCGCGGGTGGATTACGGCAGGGGTGAAGTGCACCTTCCATTCGCCGCCCGCGGATTTCCTGACCTCGGCACTGGACCGGTACCTCCACGTGCCTCCTCCGATGAAGGTGAGCTCGGCTCGGAACGGGACGCGGGCCACCCCTTCCCGCGGCCCGTCCTGCTTCGTACCCGGCGTCAACCGGGCCTTGCTGACGCCCAGTTCGCCGCTTCCCCCGCTGTCCCCGTTTTCGCCGTTGATACGTGCCAGTTCCTCCTTCGCCCGGTCCGGTGCGTCCGTCAAGGAGGCGGCCTTCTCCGCATCTCCGGCCGCCCACGCGGCGAGGAACGCCCGCGCCGCCCGCGTGGCCTCGTCCTCCTGGCCGGAGCAGCCCGCGGTCAGTCCGACAACCAGGGCAGCCGTAGCCGCGAGCCCCACCGCCCGCACCGCCCCCACCGCACGGCCGCACACGTGTCGCGTCCCAGGACCCGTTTCACGGCTCATTCCAGGACCATCCTCCCGTCACGAAGCGTTTCTGCTGCGGATCAGACGAGACCCCGCGGAAGTTCGGCACTGCCGAGGAAACCGCGGACGGCTGTCAGCCCAGCCGGGGGATCTCGATCGCCGGGCAGCGGTCCATGACCATGTCGAGGCCGGCGGCGCGGGTGCGTTCGTAGGCCGCCTCGTCGATGACGCCGAGTTGGAACCAGACCGCCTTGGCGCCGATGGCGACGGCCTCGTCGGCGACCTGTCCCGCGAGGGTGCTGTTCACGAAGGTGTCGACCACGTCGACCGGGAAGGGGATGGCGTCGAGGGACGGGTATCCCTGTTCCCCGTGCACCGTCTCGGCCTTCGGGTGTACGGGGACGATCCGCTTGCCGAAGCGCTGCAGTACGTCCGCGACGCCGTACGCGGCCCGCCGCTGGTTCGAGGACAGGCCGACGACGGCCCAGGTGTCCCCGAGCTCCGTCAGGATCCTGCGGATGGTCGCCGAGTCGTCATCGTCGTACATAGGGCCTCCTCGCGGTTGTCGTGCGAAATGTACCCGGTACCGGCCGACTGCCGATTCGCTGCTCGTGGCCGGAAAACGCCTTACGGGCAGGCTCCAGCCGCTCTATTTTGACCTCGTGACCAGATTTCGAATTTGGTCACGAGGTCAGAACGGACAGTCGAAGCAATCGACAGACGACGCGGGGGCGACGAGCACGTGGAGCGTGGCGAGCGGATTCTGGAGGCGGCGGGGGAGCTGCTGGTCGCATGGGGGTACCAGCGCGTCACCATCGACGAGATCGCCCGCCGCGCCCAGGTCGGCAAGGGCACGGTCTATCTGCACTGGAAGACCAAGGACGCGCTCTTCCTGGCCGTCGTCCTGCAGGCCAAACTCCGCAGCCACCGTGCCCAGACGGCCCGTATGCGCGTCGACCCGCTGGAGGTCCTGCCGAGCCGGATGATGAGCGGGGTGTACCGGGATTTCCTGGCCGACCCCGTACTGCGCGCCCTCTACAGCGCCGACACCGACGTCCTCGGCCGGTTCCACGACATCGCCAAGAAGGAGCTCGCCGAAGTCACCTCGTACGGAGATCAGGTGGTGCGCCGCTCCCTCGAAGTGCTGCGCGAACACGGTCTCGTACGGACCGACCTGGGCGTCGTACAGCAGCAGTACGCGTTGCTGGCGGCGGCCTCCGGTTTCTTCCTGACCGAAGCGCTGCTCCACGACCATGCCCCGGACGCCGCGGAGGAACGTGCCCGCATCCTCGCCCACACCCTGCGGGGCGCGCTGGAGACCTCAGCCGACCCCGCTACCGGTACTGACACCGCAGCCCGTACCCGCGCGGCCGCGGAAGCCGCCGCCTCGGAGATCATCCCGCTCTACGAGCACCTCGAAGAGCTCAGCGAGCAGGAAATGCGACGGCAATTGCGTCATTGAGTGATAGACCCCCCACGACCTGGAGGAACGCACGATGACCGAAGCACCCGCCACCCCGGCCTCCCCGATTTCCGCCCACGTCGGCAAGCACCCCGACGAGCCGAACGTCGCCGACCCGGTGTTCCTCGCCGACCCGTTCGGCGGCTTCGGCGCGCTGCGCGAGAAGGGGCCCGTCGTCCGAGGCCGGTTCGTGGACGACTCGCCCGTATGGTTCGTGACCCGCTTCGAGGAGGTACGGGAAGTCCTGCGGGACCAGCGGTTCGTGAACGACCCCGCGGCGGTGACGGCGGACGGTACGGGCGAGGACCCGCTGACCCGGCTCATGGACCTGCTCGGCATGCCCGAGCACCTCCATGTGTACATGCGCGGCTCCATCCTCAACAACGACGCACCCGACCACACCCGGCTCCGCCGCCTGGTGTCACGGGCGTTCACGGCCCGCAAGGTCACCGATCTGCGGCCGCGCGTCGAGGAGATAGCCGACGACCTGCTGAACCGCCTCCCCGAGCACGCCGAGGACGGCGTCGTCGACCTGCTGGAGCACTTCGCGTACCCGCTGCCGATCACCGTCATCTGCGAGCTGGTCGGCATCGCGGAGGAGGACCGCCCGCAGTGGCGGGCCTGGGGCGCCGACCTCATCACGATGGACCCGGAGCGGATGGGCAGGGCCTTCCCCGCCATGATCGAGCACATACACGAGCTGGTCAGGGAGCGGCGCGGCGCGCTCACCGACGATCTCATCAGCGAGCTGATCCGGGCCCATGACGACGACGGCGGCCGGCTCAGTGACGTCGAGATGGTCACCATGATCCTCACCCTGGTCCTGGCCGGGCACGAGACCACGGCGCACCTCATCACCAACGGCACGGCCGCGCTGCTCACCCACCCCGACCAGCTGGATCTGCTCCGGTCGGACCCGGCGCTGCTCCCGTCCGCCGTCCACGAGCTGCTGCGCTGGGCCGGGCCTGTGCACATGACCCAGCTGCGGTACGCCGCCGAGGACGTCGACCTCGCCGGTACCCGTATCCGCAAGGGCGACGCCGTACAGCTGCTCCTGGTCGCAGCCAACCGCGATCCCCGCCACTACGCCGACCCCGAACGGCTCGACCTGACCCGGCAGCCGACCGGGCGCGGCGAGGACCACGTCGGCTTCGGCCACGGCATGCACTACTGCCTGGGCGCCTCGCTCGCCCGCCAGGAGGGCGAGGTCGCGTTCGGCCGGCTGTTCGCCCGGTATCCCGGGCTGTCCCTCGCCGTCGCCCCGGCTGACCTGCAGCGGGCGCCGGTACCGGGCAGCTGGCGGCTGACCGCCCTGCCGGTCCGCCTGTAGCGGGGCCGTGCCGTCGGTCCGCCTGCAGGGGGACCGACGGCCGCCCATTAGGGTGGCGTGATGCAGGAGCAGTACGTCACCCTCGCCGCCGAAGGCGTCCACGAGATCGAGATCAACAAGTCTCGCTTCATCTGCGCGCTCGCGCCGGTGGCGACCGAGGCCGAGGCGCAGGAGTTCATCGCGCGTATCCGCAAGGAGCACCCCACCGCCCGGCACAACTGCTTCGCGTACGTCATCGGCGCCGACGGCGGCGTCCAGAAGGCGAGCGACGACGGTGAGCCGGGCGGCACGGCGGGCGTCCCCATGCTGCAGATGCTCGTACGGCGCGAGATGCGTTACGTCGTCGCCGTCGTCACCCGCTACTTCGGTGGCATCAAGCTCGGCGCGGGCGGGCTGATCAGGGCGTACGGCGGGGTGGTCGGGGAGGCCCTGGACGCGCTGGGCACGGTCACCCGCCGCCGGTTCCGGCTGGTCACGGTCACCGTCGATCATCAGAGGGCCGGCAAGGTCGAGAACGATCTGCGGGCCACCGGGCGCGACGTCCGGGACGTCCGCTACGCCGAGGCCGTCACGATCGAGATCGGCCTCCCGGAGAGCGAGCTGCCCGCCTTCCGCGGCTGGCTCGCCGATGCCACGGCCGGGACCGCCACCCTGGAGCTGGGCGGCGAGGCGTACGGCGAGGGATAGCTGTACGGGGTGCCCGGCGGCCGGCCTGATTGAGCCCCGCAGTGCGGGGTAACCGGTCACGGCACACCATTGATGCGTGAGGAGGTGCGATGACCAGCACCGCTGCACCGAATACCGGCGGGTACGGGCCCCCGCCCGGGGCCGCTCCCCGCGACCCGGAACCCGTGCCGCGCGACCCCGAGCCGCCCGAGCAGACCCCCGACGAACCGGCACCCACCCCCGGACCGGCAGGGCCCGACGCGCCTCCGGACGAGAAGCCGGAGACCCCGCCCGGCGCCCCCGCGCCGGAGCCGCCCGACTGAGAGCCCGACCGATGAGCGAGGACGGTGAGCCGGACGGCCTGGTCAGAGGGCGGCACGAGACCCCCGAGGAGCGGGCGGACCGGCGCTGGGCGGAGCTGCTCCAGGAGCTGCGTGTCGCGCAGACCGGCGTACAGATCCTCTTCGGCTTTCTGCTCACCGTCGTCTTCCAGCCCGGCTTCGCGCGCCTGGACGACATCGGCCGGGACATCTATGTCGTCACGGTCGTGCTCGGCGCCGCGACGACCGGGTCCCTCATCGGCCCGGTGTCACTGCACCGGCTGGTGACGGGGCACCGCCTCAAGCCGCAGACCGTGACCTGGGCCTCCCGCCTCACCGTGCTCGGGCTGGTCCTGCTGTTGTGCACGATGGTGTCGGCCATGCTGCTCATCCTGCGTGTCGCCCTGCACGGCACCGGTGCGTTGTGGCTGGTGGGCGGCATGTTGGTGTGGTTCATCCTGTGCTGGTTCGCGATCCCGGTGTACGCGCGGCGCAGCGCCTCTCGGCGCCACGGTTCCGATCAGGAGTGACCGGCCCGGATCAGCGTTGGAGGAGTACCGGTGTGAGGTCCGGGTCCTCGAAGTCCTTGTCGTCGAAGGGGTAGAGCGGGCGCTCGACACGGTGGTGGCCCAGGCGGAGCAGGTCCTGGTCGACGCCGCCGGGGGTCAGCGCGAGCAGCCAGTCGGCGGCCATGTCGTACAGCTCCGGCTCCAGATAGCCGATCTTGACGACGACCAGGTCGTACGCCGTCGGGTCCAGTACGCCGAAGTCGGCGCGCGTGTGGAACGGGGTGCGGCGCTCGGTGAGGACGACGGTGACACCACCGCGAGTGACGACGGCGCGGCGGCCGCTTCGTCCTTCGGACGGCTCCTCCAACGCCGTGACCGTACCGGTCAGTTCGTACGGCGCCGCGTGCGGTCCGGTGCCCGCGCTGAAGCGGCCACCCACCGACAGGGTCACCGCCGCGCCCACGCCCGCGGCGAAGCACGCGGCGACCGCTGCCGGGTCCGTGATGCCCGGGTGCAGCGCGGTGACCCGGCCGCTCGCCAGGTCCTTGTGCGCGAGCAGCCGGCCGAGCACGTACGCGAGGTCGCCGGCCCCGCCCGCGGTCGGGTTGTCGCCGGAGTCGCTGATCAGGAAGGGGCGCGCGGGGGACGCGACGGCGCGGCGGATGCAGCCGTCGGCGTCGTCGGTCGGGCCGACGAAGACGAAGTCGCGGCGTACGTCCCAGTAGTGCTGGGCGAGCGATCGGGCCTGGTCGACGGCCAGGTCCGGGTCGTCGCCCGTGACCACGACGGCGGCCCGGCAGCGGGGCTCGTCGGCCCACGCGTACCCGACCCAGACCGCCGCGTCGACGATGCCGTCCAGCGCCTCGACGGCGGCGAGCCGTCCGTACAGGGACTTCGCCGGCTCCAGGCGGGTGCTGGTCTTCTCGCCGGGGAGCAGGACCGGCACCTGTACCCACGCGCGGTGCGGACGGCCGCGTCCCTGCGAAAGGCGCTCTACCAGCTTGCGCGCCGCCCGCTCGCGGGTCTCCCAGGCGTCCTCGTGCGGCGCCAGGCGATGTGCGGTGAGCAGGTCGAGCGGCTCGGCGAAGGCGCGCGAGACATTGCCGTGCAGGTCCATGGCGGCGGAGATGAGTGCGTCGGGGCCGAGCGCGGCCCGTACGGCAGCCGTCAGATCCGCCTCCGCGTCGTCCAGGCCGACAACACTCATCGCGCCGTGGATGTCGAAGACGAGACCGTCCAGCGGACCCTCTTCCCTGATCCGGTCCGTGAGTTCCGTCTTGATGCGGTCGTACGTGGCGCGCTCGACCGGTCCGCCGGGCAGGGCGACGGCGTGCACGAGCGGCACCCACTCCACGAGGTCGGCGAGATCGCTCTCGGGCTGCGTCCAGGTGTAGCGGTCCAGCAGTTCGCCGTCGCGGGTGACGCGGAAATCCTCGTACGCCGAGCGGTGCGGGCAGAACTGGCTGGACTCGATGGACATTCCTCCGATGGCGATCCTCAGCATGGCAACTCCCGTGTGGAGCGAAGGTGTTGGGACATCAGTGAGGGGCGGCGAGCAGGTCGTTCAGGGCGGCGTGGCCCGCGCCCAGCAGTCCCGCGTCGGGGCCGGCGGCGGCCGCCGTGATGGTGAGTTCGCTGGTCGCCATCGGCAGACAGCGTTCGTACAGGACCCCGCGCACCGCCGCGACCAGCGGCTCCGCGCCCGACAGCGCGCCGCCGAGCACCACCGCCTCGGGGTTGAAGAAGTTGACGACGACGGAGAGCACCGCGCCGATGTGCCGCCCCGCCTGCCGGACCAGCGTCGTCGCATGCGGTTCGCCGTGCTCGACCAGCCGCAGGATGTCGGTGGCGGAGTCCGCCTCGATGCCCTCGGCGCGCAGTGCGGCGGCGATCGCGGCGCCGCTCGCCACCGTCTCCAGACAGCCGATGTTGCCGCAGGAACACGGGCGTTCGGCGGCGGCGTCCACCCGGACGTGGCTGATGTCGCCCGCCGCGCCGCGTGCGCCGCGGTAGAGCCGGCCGTGGCTGATGACGCCGGAGCCGATGCCGCGGCCCGCCTTGACGACGACCAGGTGGCGCAGCGAGGCGTGCGCCGCGCGCTGTTCGCCCAGCGCCAGGGCGTTGGTGTCGTTGTCGACGGCGACGGGGAGCCCGAGCCGGTCCGCGAGCGTGTCGCGCAGCTCGTACAGATGCCAGCCGGGCATCCGGGACGGGGCGACGACCCGGCCGGACGCCGGGTCGACGGGGCCGGGAAAAGCGATGCCCACGCCGCGTACCGTGCGGCCCGCCGCGCGCTGCCGGCCGGCGAGGGAGGCCAGCCGCTCGACGAGCAGCTCGACGGCGGGCCCGGGCCCGGCCGTCAGGTCGTACTCCTGCTCCTCGACGTCGAAGGCCGCGCCGGTCAGGGCCACGGCTCCGGTACGGATGTGCCGGCTGCCCAGGTCGGCGGCGAGCGCGACGGCGCCGCTGTCCCGGACGCGCAGCAGGCGCGGGCGGCGGCCGCCGCGCGAGGCGCCCTCGCCGTCCTCGGTCAGCAGCCCGGCGTCGACCAGCTCCTGGACGCGCGCCGAGACGGTCGAGGCGGCGAGTCCCAGCTCCCGTACGAGGTCGGCTCGGGAGGCGGCGGAGCCGTTCGCGACGAGTTCGAGGACGTGCGCGGCGGATCCGGGCTGCTCCTCGGCGGCGGTCATGGTGAGGCGGCCTTTCGGTGATGACTTCCTTCGATGTCCGAAGGAAGTATGGGAAGCAACTTCGGGTTAGTGAACAGTAGTTGCGGTTGTTGCGCCAGACCCTTGACTTCTTTTCGTGAGCGTCCGTACTTTGCTCGCTATCTTCGGCCGGTCGACCACAATGGAGGCAGCATGGGGCCGCGTACCACCCGAATACGCGGCCCGCTGAGGGCCGTTGGCGCGGTCCTGCTCACCCTCGTGGTGCTCGCGGGCTGCGCCCCGAAAGGCGACCGGGTCACCGATGTCGGCGCCACGGGCGGCAGCAGAGTCGAGGGCGGCACCGCGACCATGGCGCTGCCGCCCGCCGCCACCCCCCACTGGATCTTCCCGATCGCCGCGCCCGGCTACCTCGCCACATACAACAGCGCCATCCAGGACCTGCTGTTCCTGCCGCTCTACACGCCCGAGCCCAAGGGCGACGCGCTCACCATGGACAGCCCGCGCAACCTCGCGCGCCAGCCCCGCTACAGCGACGGCAACAAGACGGTGACCATCACCCTGAAGCCGGGGTACGAGTGGTCCGACGGCAAGCCCGTCACCGCCCGCGACGTCGCCTTCTGGTTCGAGCTCATCAAACACAACAAGAAGGAGTGGGCCGGGTATTCGCCCGGTCTGATGCCGGACGACGTCGAGCGGTTCGAAGTCACCGGCGAGCGCACCTTCCGGCTCCGGCTGAGCCGCGCGTACAACCCCGCCTGGTTCACCGCGAATGAACTCCCGCACTTCACCGCGCTGCCCGAACACGCCTGGAATCCGGCGGAGGAAGGCCCGAAGAAGGTCTTCGCGCGGCTGATGGGGCACGCCAAGAAGCTGTCGACGTTCGCCACCGACCCGCTGTGGAAAACCGTCAACGGGCCCTGGACCATCGAGAAGTGGAACACCTCCGGGCAGGTCTCGCTGGTGCCCAACAAGAAATACCGCGGCCCCGACAAGCCGCACCTCGACCGCGTCGTCCTCAAGCCCTTCACCACCGCCGACTCGGAATTCAACGTGCTGCGCGCGGGCGGCGTCGACTACGGCTACATCCCGCCCTCCGTGATGGCGCAGGCCGCGACCTTCAAGAAGCTGGGGTACCGGATCGACCCGTGGGAAGGCTGGGCGATCACCTATCTCGTACTGAACTTCCAGCACCCCACCGCCGGGCCGATGCTGCGCCAGACCTACCTCCGCCAGGCCCTGCAACACCTCATCGACCAGGAATCCATCTCGCGCGTCATCTGGCACGGCAGCGCCGAACCGACCCTCGGACCCGTGCCCGCGAGCCTGATGGACCGCAATCCGTACCCCTACGACCCGAAGAAGGCTGCGCGGCTCCTCGCCCGGCACGGATGGGCGCGCCAGGGCCACGACGGTGGCACGCTGCGGTGCGTACGCCCTGGTGAAGGCCCGGGGGAGTGCGGCAAGGGCATCGCACGCGGCCGGGAGCTGCGGCTCGAACTGCTCACGCAGTCCGGCTCCACCGAGACCTCCAACACCATGCAGGAGATCAAGTCCTCCTTCGGCAGGGCGGGCGTCGCGCTCGACATCCGGCAGCAGCCGCTCAACACCGTCCTCGGCACCACCGTGCCCTGCAAGACGACCGAGCCCGTCTGCTCGGCCTGGCAGATCGGCTTCTTCGGGACTCAGGGCAGCTGGTACTTCCCGGTGAACCCCAGCGGTGAGCAGCTCTTCGCCACGGGCGCGCCCTCCAACATGGGCAACTGGTCCGACCCCACGACGGACCGGCTGATCAAGGCGACGGAGTTCTCCGACGACCCCGGCGCCATGCGGGACTACGGGCGGCGGGTCGCCGCGCAACTGCCCGTGCTCTGGACGCCCAACCCCGCCTACCAGGTCTCCGTCATCCGCAACGACCTGCGCGGCATCGACCAGAACCCCACCCTCTCCCTGGCACCCCAGGACTGGTACTTCGTGAAGAAGGGGGGCCGGGACACATGACCCGCTTCCTGCTCACACGGCTCGCGCAGGCCGCCGTCGTGCTCCTGCTCGTCTCCGTCATCGTCTTCGTTCTCCTGCACCTGCTGCCCGGCGGCCCGGCCCGCGCCATCCTCGGCGTCCAGGCCACCCCGCAGGCCGTCGCGCACTTCAACCACCAGCAGGGGTACGACCGTTCGCTGCCCGAGCAGTACGTCCTCTACCTCGGGCGGCTGTTCGGCGGCGACCTCGGCGAGTCCTACAAGCTCAACCAGTCCGTTGCCTCGCTGCTCGGGGAGCGGCTGCCCCGTACCGCACTGCTCGCGGGCCTCGCCATCGCGCTCGCCGCCGTCCTCGCCGTACCGCTGGGCATCCTGCAGGCCGTGCGCCGCGGAAAGGCCGCCGACCACGTGCTGACCGGCGCGGCCTTCCTCGCCTACGCCACCCCCGTCTTCTTCCTCGGCCTGGTCCTGATTCTGCTGTTCAGCCAGCAGTTCCCCGTCTTCCCCGCGCAGGCCCCGCAGGCGGACAGCCTCGGCGGCATCCTCGCCGAGCCACGCGCCCTCGTGCTGCCCGTGGTGACCACGGCACTCGGCATCGTCGCCGCGTTCAGCCGCTACATGCGCTCGGCCGTGCTGGACAATCTGAGCGAGGAGTACGTACGGACCGCACGCGCCAAGGGCCAGTCCGGCGCCCGGATCATGGCCCGGCACGTGCTGCGCAACGCCCTCATCCCGCTCGCCACGCTCCTCGGGCTCTACCTCCCGACGCTCTTCAGCGGCACCCTCGTCGTCGAGTCGATGTTCAACTACCCGGGGATGGGGCTGCTGTTCTGGAACGCCGCACAGGGCAGCGACTTCCCGGTGCTGCTCGGCGTCACCCTCGTCGTCGGCTGCGCGACCGTGCTCGGCTCGCTGCTCACCGACATCGCGTATGCCCTGCTCGACCCGCGCATCAGGAGCGTCGCATGACCGCCGCCGAACTCCCCGTGCCCGGCGGGACCGGCCCGGCCGCCGCCACGCCCGGACTCGCCCGCCGCACCGCCGCCGGCTTCGCCCGCAACCGGCTCGCGCTCGCCGGACTGATCATCCTCGCCGCGCTGTGCGCGCTCTGCTTCCTCGGCCCGCTGCTCCACCCCACCGACCAGGTCCACACCGACCTCTCGCAGGCCGGCCTGCCGCCCGGCACCGACGGCCACCTCCTCGGCACCACCGACCTGGGGTACGACATGCTCGGCCGGCTGATGTACGGCGGCCGGACCTCCCTCGAAGTCGGCCTCGCCGCCGGGCTGCTCGCCACCCTCTTCGGGACCGTCTACGGAGCGGTCGCGGGGTACTTCGGCGGCTGGCTGGACGCCGCCATGATGCGGATCACCGATGCCGCGCTCGCCATCCCCGCGCTCTTCCTGCTGGTCGTGGTCGCCGCCATCATCACGCCCAGCAAGCCCGTCCTCATCCTCATCATCGCGTCCGTCGCCTGGCTCTCCCCGGCCCGGCTCATCCGCGGCGAGGCGCTGGCCCTGCGCAGCCGGGACTACGTCCACGCCATGCGCCTGATGGGCGGCGGTGGCGGCCGGGCGGTCTTCCGGCACATCGTCCCCAACGCCCTCGGCACCGTCGTCGTCAACGCCACCTTCCAGATCGCCGACGCCATCCTCTACGTCGCGTACCTGTCCTTCCTCGGGCTGTCCATCCCGCCGCCCGCCGCCGACTGGGGCTCGATGCTCTCCGCCGGCATCACCTACACCCAGGTCGGCCACTGGTGGCTGATCTTCCCGCCGGGCATCGCCATCGTCCTCGTCGTCGCCGCGTTCAACTTCCTCGGCGACGGCCTGCGGGACGCCTTCGACGTGCGACTCCAGAAGAACTGAGGCACCGTCATGACACCTCCGCTGCTCAGCATCGAGGACCTCAGCGTCGAGATCACCGGCCGCGGCCGCCGCACCGTACAGGCCCTGGAGCGGGTCAGCCTCGACCTCGCCCCCGGCGAGGCACTCGGCATCGTCGGCGAATCCGGCTGCGGCAAGACCATGACCGCGCTGTCCGTACTGGGACTGCTGCCCAGCGGCGGGCGGATCACCGGCGGCCGCATCCGCTTCGACGGCACCGACCTGGCGGCGGCCCCCGAGCCCGTCCTCCGCGAGGTCCGCGGCAATACCGTCGGCATGGTCTTCCAGGACCCGCTGACCTCCCTCAACCCGACCATGACCATCGGCGCCCAGGTCGCCGAGCCGCTCCTGCTGCACACCGGAGCGAGCCGGGCGGAGGCACGGGAGAAGGCCGAGGAGATGCTGCGGCTGGTCGGCATGCCGTACCCCGCCGAGCGGATGACGCACTACCCGCACCAGCTCAGCGGCGGGATGCGGCAGCGTGTCGCCATCGCCATGGCGCTGATCTGCGAGCCCCGGCTGCTGATCGCCGACGAGCCGACCACCGCGCTCGACGTCACCACCCAGCACCAGATACTCGAACTCATCGACGAACTGCGGGCCCGCCTCGGCATGGCGCTGATCCTGGTCACCCACGACCTCGGCGTGATCGCCCGGCGGGTGGACCGGGTCGCCGTGATGTACGGCGGCAAGGTCGCCGAACAGGCCCCCGTCCAGGACCTGTTCGCGGCGCCCCGGCACCGCTACACCGAGGCCCTGCTCGCCGCGCTCCCCGAACGGGCCGCGGGCCCCGCGCAGCAGCTCGCCACCATCCCCGGCCTGCCGCCCGCCCTCCACACCGTCCCGGCGGGCTGCCGTTTTGCCCCGCGCTGCGACTTCGCGACGGAGGAGTGCGGGGCGCGCGAACCGCGGCTCCGCGGGGACGGCGGCGCGGCGCCGGGCCATGTCTTCGCGTGCTTCCACCCCGTCGGGTCAGCGCCGGACGACGATGCCCCGGCCGCGGCCGTCACACTGCCGGCGCCCCGGCCCTCGGCGCGCGAGGACGACGGGACGCTGCTCCGCCTCACCGACGTCGTCAAGGACTACCCACTGCGCGCCGGGCCCTTCGCGCGACGCTGCGGCACCGCGGCGCGGCAGGTCAGCGCCGTCGCCGGGATCTCGCTGACCGTACGGCGCGGCGAGACGTACGGGATCGTCGGCGAGTCCGGCTGCGGCAAGTCCACCCTCGGCCGGCTCGTCGTCGGCCTGGAGGCGCCCACCTCCGGCACCATCCGCTTCGCCGGGCGCGACATCGCCACGCTGACCGGCCGGGAGCTGCGCGCCCACCGCCGCAACGTCCAGCTGATGTTCCAGGACTCCTACGCCTCGATGGACCCGCGGATGCGCGTCGGCGCCATCCTGCGCGAACCGCTCGCCATCCAGGGCATCGGCGACCGCGCCGGGCAGCGCGCCCGGGTCGGCCGGCTGCTGGACGACGTCGGGCTGGAGCGCGGCGCCGCCGACCGCTATCCGCACGAGTTCTCCGGCGGCCAGCGGCAGCGCCTCGGCCTCGCCCGCGCGCTCGCGCTTGACCCGTCCCTCGTCGTCGCCGACGAGCCGGTCTCCGCGCTGGACGTGTCCGTACAGGCCCAGATCCTCAACCTCATGCGCGACCTGCAGCGCGAGAAGGGCATCGGCTACCTCTTCATCTCCCACGACCTGGCCGTCGTGCACCACCTCGCCGACACCGTGGGCGTGATGTACCTCGGCAAGCTCGTGGAGACCGGGCCCGCCGAGGCCGTACTCGGCCGGCCGCTGCACCCATATACGCGCGGCCTCCTCGACACGGTCAACGTCCCCGACCCGCAGGCCGGGCCCGCGGCCGCGCCGCTCGGCGGCGAGACGCCCTCGGCCGCCGCGCCGCCCTCCGGCTGCCGCTTCCGCACCCGCTGCCCGGCCGCGCGGGAGCTCTGCGCGACGACCGAGCCGCCGCCCGCCGAGCCGGCGACGCCCGGACACTGCGTGGCCTGCCACTTTCCGCTCGCAGGCGTAGCCTCGGGAGTGCCGGTGCGCTGAGCGCCCGAGCCCGGGATCCGTACCCCGGTCCATCCCCCGGCCCGTACTTCCGGCGGTTTCGGACGGGAGGTACCGGGGTGTCGTCCACGCGTGTCCCCGGCCCACGGATGACACTGTGGGGCGAACGGATCAGGCCGGGCCCGGGACCCGTGCGCCGCGGAGCGGGAGGCCGGTGCGGGGCAGCCCGGCCGGAGCGAAAGGAGTGACGTCCAGCATGGCGTCGACCGAACCTGTGCCAGGAGTTCCGTGCTGGGTCAGCCTGAGCGCGCGCGACCTGCAGGGGGCCGAGGAATTCTACGGCGCGGTACTGGGCTGGACCTTCCGGCCCGGGGCGCTGGGCGAGGAGTTCTCCGTGGCCTTCATGGACGGCAACCCGGTCGCGGGCCTCGGTGAGCTGGCCGGCGCCCTGCACGTCGCCGTCGCCTGGACTCCCTATTTCGCCGTCGCGAACGCGAACGACTGCGCCTCCCGGATCAGGGAGCGCGGCGGCACGGTCGCCGTCGGCCCCCGGTCCTTCGGGCCCGGCCGCGCCGCGATCTCCGCCGACCGGGACGGCGCCACCTTCGGGATCTGGGAAGGGCGCGTCCCCACCGGCTGGTCCGTCGGCCAGGGCAGCGCGCCGGCCTGGCTGGAGCTGCGGACGCGGGACGCGTTCGACGCCGCCATCTTCTACGCCGAGGTCCTGCAGTGGGCGGCCGAGGAGGGCAAGGGCTGCGACGTGGCGTACGAGGAGGAGCGGGTGATCGTGCGCGAAAGCGATCACACGGTGGCCGAGCTGCGCGGGGGAGCGATCGAGTCGGCGCCCGACCCGCACGTCCGGCCCCGCTGGCACGTGCACTTCTGCGTACCGGACGTGAAGGCGGCCGCCGAGGCCGCCGCCTCTACCGGGGGCGCGGTCGTCTCCCCGCCGGTGGAGACCGAGGGCGGCGGCCACCGCTCCACCCTCCGCGACCGGGAGGGCGGCCTCTTCACGGTCACGGAAGGCATCTGAGACAGCAGTCCCATGGCACGCGGGGCGCGCCCAGGTACCAGTACGTCTCTACGGGTGTGTCGCCTCCAGCAGTACCCGGACCGTGCCGAGCGTGGTGTCCGTGGCATCCGGCAGGTTCATGCCCGCCTCGATGCCGGTCCGCAGATAGTGCAGTACCGGCTCGGTGAGCCGTTCGCCGGGCAGCGCGGCGGGGATGCCCGGCGGGTACGGCGTCAGCATCTCCGCCGCGATCCGCCCGGCCGCCCGCTCCACCGGCACGTCCTCCGTCGCCCCGAAGAACCCGTCCCGCGGCAGACACGCCTGCTCCAGCCGCAGCGTGGCCGGCGGCGGGATCCCGATCTCCGGCGCCGGGCGCAGCTCGGGCGCCGCCCGGCCGAGGTCGTGCAGCGCGGCGAGCAGCCGGTCGGCGGTGCCGCGGTCGTCGGCGTGCGTGAGCTGCGTATTGATCCGGCGGTGGTCGGAGAGGTGGGCGTCGATGTGGCGATGGGCGCGCAGCCAGTCGGCGGCGGCGTACCCCGTCGTCCCGAGCTCGCTGACGTCGATCACCACCGGCAGCGGGTCGAAGTCGTGCCCGAGGCCGGGGCCGCAGAAGTCCGCCCGGTCGTTGACGTGCAGCCCGTCGATCTTCTCGATCGCGGTCCGCACCTCCGCCGCCAGCTCCAGCGCGTGGCCGAGCAGTGCCTCGCCGTGCAGCATCATCTGCCGCCGCCAGCCGTCCATGCCCGCGTACAGCAGTACCGAGGGACTGGTCGTGCCCAGCAGGTCGGCGCGGGACTTCAGTAGCGCCGGGTCGATCAGATCGCCGCCCAGATGGAACACCGACCCCTGCTCCAGGCCGCTGCCCATCTTGTGGATGCTGGTCACGCAGACATCGGCGCCCGCGTCCATGGCCCAGGAGGGCAGGTCGGGGTGGAAGGGCAGATGCGCGCCCCACGCCTCGTCCACGATCAGCGGCCGGCCGCGGCGGTGGCAGGCCTTGGCGATGGCCGCGATGTCGGCGCAGCTGCCGTACGGCGTGGGGCTGGTGACCAGCGCGCCGCGGGCGTCCGGGCAGGCGTCGAAGGCGGCTTCGTACGCCTCCGCCGAGGGCGCGTGCGCCAGGTGCCGGTCGGCGTCCCACTGGGGTTCCACCCACACCGGGTTGACACCCGAGAGGATGAGCCCGGACACCACGGACTTGTGCGCGTCCCGGCCGATCAGCAGCTTCTCGTGCGGCCCCGCGGCGGCCAGCATCGCCGCCTTGACGGACAGCGAACTGCCGCAGGTCGAGAAGAAGGTGTGCGAGGCGTGCACGGCGTCGGCCATCAGGTTCTCGGCGCGCTCCAGCACCCGGCCCGAGGTCCGCCGGTCGTCCAGACCCCCGCTGGCCAGCACGTCACCGTGGAAGACGGCGTCGCCCAGCACCTCGCGGACCCGAGGATCGGCGCCGCGGGCCTGCTTGTGTCCGGGCGGCGCGAAGGAGAGCCGCCCGAGCTCGCGGTAGTCGGCGAGCGCTTCGAGGACCGGGGCCTGCGTGTGATCGTGTGCCATGTACCCACGGCTTCCCGCGGACGGGTGACGTCAATCCGGGCAAATGCCCCGAGTAGTGACGAGTCGCAGCCCTCGAATGTGCCCGAACGGAAACCCGGCGGACGGTGGGGCGACGCATACTGTCGGTATGGGCAGCGAACCCTCGGACGCACCAGAGACATCGGACGCCGGCCGGGGCGGCGGACGCGAGCAGGGGCGCGACCGCCTCGCCGACGAGCGGGACCGCGCCGCCGACGAGCGCGACCGCCGCGCCGATGAACGGGATCGCGCCGCGGACGAGCGTGATCGCCGGGCCGACGAGCGGGACCGCGCCGCGGACGAACGTCAGGAACACCTCGACAAACGGGAGGGCCGGCTGGACCGCCGGGGCCGGCGAGAGGGGATGCCGCCGGTCAGTAGCCGGGAGCGGGCTTACGAGACGATGAAGCAGTCCCGCGAACTGCTCGACGCGACCGTGGCCCGCCTCGACCGGAACCAGGCGGAGTTGCGCCGCGCGGACGCGCACGACGCCCGGGACCAGAAAGCCGTCGACCGCGAGTCCATGGCCACCGAGCGACGGGCCGCGGCCGAGCGCGCCGAAGGGCTCCCCGAGGACGGCGACGGCGAAGAGCTCACCGAGGATTAGGCAGCTCTCACGTCCGGCTCCACGACCCCAGGACCATCAGCGTCTTCGTGCCCGTGACCCGGCCCGCGCTGCGCAGGCCGTCGATGACCTGCTGCAGATGGGCGATGTCGCGCACCCGGACCTGGATGAGGGCGTCCGGATCGCCGGCGATGGTGAAGACGGCCTGTACTTCGGGGACGTTGTAGGCCGAGCGCACGATCTCGTTGACCCGCGTCGTGCCGGCGTACCGCAGCTCCACGAAGGCCTCGATGCCCCAGCCGAGCTTGCTCTGGTCGATCTGCGCGGCGAAGCCGGTGATCACCCCGATGTCCTTGAGCCGGTCCACCCGCCGCTTGACCGCGGCGACCGAAAGACCCACCTCGGCGGACATCTCGGAGAAGGTCCGGCGGCCGTCCTCGCGCAGCAGCCGCAGCAGGCGGTGATCGATGTCGTCGACCTCAGTCATGCAAAGAAATGTAGGTCGCGGCTGATCATTCGTAAATAGTTTGCGCGTCGGCGGTGAGTTCCGTTTGGACTCTTGTGCGTTCCGCTTCCCGTTGCTGTGCTGTGTGCCGTTCGTCACCACCTCATTTCCGGTCCCTTCATGATCCCTTCACAACGATGTCGAGGAGGCTTGCGTGAGCACCCCATCCGCTGCGGTGTCGCTCGACGACAAGTACACGGCCACCGACGGCCGCGCGCTGATCTCGGGCGTGCAGGCCCTGGTACGGCTGACGCTGGAGCAGCGCCGGCTGGACGAGGCCCGCGGCCTCGACACCCGGGGCTTCGTCAGCGGGTACCAGGGATCGCCGCTGGGCGGTGTCGACCTGGAGATGGGGCGCGCGGCCCGCTTCCTGGACGAGGCGGGCGTGGTCTTCCAGGCAGGCGTCAATGAGGAGCTGGCCGCCACGGCGGTGGCCGGCACCCAGATGCTCGGTCAGGTGCCCGGCCGCCGGCACGACGGCGTGACCGGCTACTGGTACGGCAAGAACCCCGGCCTGGACCGCGCGGCCGACGCGATCCGGCACGCCACCCTCGCCGGCACCGCGCCGCTCGGCGGCGCCGTCGCCTGGATCGGTGACGACCCGGGCAGCAAGTCCTCCACCGTGCCCAGCTCCTGCGAGCGGATGTGCCAGAGCCTGGCGATGCCCGTCCTCGCGCCCGGGTCCGTCGCGGAGATCATCGAATTCGGGCTGCACGCCGTCGCGCTGTCCCGCGCCACCGGCCTGTGGACCGGGCTGAAGATCGTCGCGGACATCGCCGACGCCTCGGCGACCGTCGACTTCGACGCGGTGCGCCAGGGCATCCCCGAGCCGGACCGCACCGAGCGCGCCACCGCACCCGCCCTGGTCGGCCCCGCCGCGCTCGACGCCGAGCACGACATGCTCACCCGCCGCCTCGACCTGGCCCGCGCGTACGCCCGTACAGCAGGGCTCAACAAGGTCACCTTCAGCGCCCGCCGCGCCACCCTCGGCGTACTCGCCTCCGGCACCTCGTACGCCGTCGTGCAGCGCGCCCTGGACGACCTGGGCCTGGACGAGGCGGCCATGGAGGCGCTGGGCCTGCGGCTGATCCGGATGGGGATGCCGTTCCCCGTCGCGGACGAGGATCTGGTGGCCATGACCGGCGACCTGGAGCAGGTCCTCGTGGTGGAGGACAAGGTGCCCTTCCTGGAAGGGCTGCTCAAGGAGGCGCTGTACCGGACGGCGGACGCGCCCGTCGTCGTCGGGCGCCGGGAGGAGCACGGGCGGCCGCTGCTCACCGCGCGCGGCACGCTCGGCGCCGAGGACGTGGCCCGGGCGCTGGCCCGCCGCATCGGCGCCGACCGGCTGCCGGACGGGGCCCGTGCGCACCTGGAGGCGCTCGCCCCGGCACGCCCCACTCGCATCACCCTGCCCACCGTCGCGGCCCGCACCCCGTACTTCTGCTCCGGCTGCCCGCACAACACCTCCACCCGCACCGACGACGGCACGCTCGTCGGCGTCGGCATCGGCTGCCACGCGATGATCGCGCTGGACGGCGCCGGGCGCGGCACGCAGATCGGCCTGACCCAGATGGGCGGCGAGGGTGCCCAGTGGATCGGCATCGCGCCCTTCACCGACGACGCGCACTTCGTGCAGAACCTCGGCGACGGCACGTTCCACCACTCCGGCTCGCTCGCCGTCCGCGCCGCCGTCGCCGCCGGCGTCACCATGACGTACAAGCTGCTCTACAACGACGCCGTCGCCATGACCGGCGGCCAGCGCGCCGAAGGCCGCCTCGACATCCCCGCCGTCATCCGACTGCTCGCCATCGAAGGCGTACGCAAGGTCGTCGTCACCACCGCGGAGCCCGGCAGCTACCGCGGCGTGCGGCTGGACCCGATCGCGACCGTACGGCACCGCGATGAAATCCCGGATGTGGAGCGGGAGTTGGCAGCCACCGAGGGCGTCACCGTCCTGCTGCACGACGACCGCTGCGCCGCCGAGGAGCGGCGGCTGCGCAAGCGCGGCCAGCTGCCCACCCCGGTGGAGAAGGTCGCCATCAATGAGCGGGTGTGCGAGGGATGCGGGGACTGCGGAGACAAGTCGACTTGTCTCTCCGTCCAGCCCGTCGAGACCGAGTTCGGCCGCAAGACCCGCATCCACCAGGCGTCCTGCAACACCGACCTCAGCTGCCTCAAGGGCGACTGCCCGTCCTTCCTGCTCGTCGAGCCGGGCCGCAAGGAGCCCCGGAAGATCCCGGACCTGCCGGTGGCACTGCGCGAACCGGAACGCCGCGTCGGCCCCGACGGCACCCTGCTGCGGATGCCCGGCGTCGGCGGCACCGGCGTGGTCACCGTCTCCCAGATCCTCCAGATGGCGGCCCGACTGGACGGCCTGTACGCCGCCGGGCTGGAGCAGACAGGCCTCGCACAGAAGGGCGGCCCCGTCCTCAGCGACCTGCGGATCGCCAAGACGCCGGTGACCGGCGCGCTGCGCGCCTCCCGCGGCACCACCGACGTCCTGGTCGGCTTCGACCTGCTCGGCGCCGCCTCCGACAGCAACATGGCGGTGGCACGCGCCGGCCACACCGTCGCCGTCGTCAACACCGCCGTCGTACCGACCGCCGCCATGGTCACCGGCCGCGTCGTCCTCCCCGGCTCGCCCGACGACGCCCTCGAACGCATCGAGTCGGTCACCCGCCGCGAGGACAACCTCTACCTCGACGCGCAGGGCCTGTCCGAAGCCCTCTTCGCCGACCACATGCCCGCCAACATGGTGCTCATCGGCGCCGCCTACCAGCACGGCTGCCTCCCGCTGACCGCCGACGCCGTCGAGGACGCCATCCGCCTCAACGGCGCCGCCGTCGAGAAGAACCTCGCCGCCTTCCGCTGGGGCCGCGCCGCGGTACTCGACCGCGCAGCCGTCACGGCCGCGCTCGCCGCCCCCGAGCGCCCGGTCGTCGCGATCACCCCGGCCGCCGCGTCGATCGCCGCCGAGCACGCCTCCGACGAGGCGCTGCGCGAGGCCGTCGCCACCCGCACCGCCGACCTCATCGAGTACCAGAACGAGCAGTACGCCCGCCGGTACGCCGACGACGTCGCCCGCGTCGCGGCCCTCGCCCAGGAGCGCGCCGGCGCCGAAGCCGGTACCTCCCTCGCCCTCGCCTACGCCCGCGGCCTGCACAAGCTCATGGCGTACAAGGACGAGTACGAGGTCGCCAGGCTGCACCTCGACGCCACCGAACAAGCCAAGCTGCGCGACGAGTTCGGCGCCGGATCGACCGTCTCCGTCCTCCTCCACCCGCCCGCCCTGCGCGCCCTCGGTATGCAGCGCAAGATCCGGCTGCGCCGCACCGCGCCGGCCGTCTTCCGGGCCCTGCGCGCCGGCCGCGTGCTGCGCGGCACCTCGCTCGACCTCTTCGGATACGCCGAGGTCCGCCGCGTGGAGCGCGCCCTGATCGGCGAGTACCGCCGGCTGGTGCGCGGCGCGCTCGCCCACCTCACCCCGGAGAACACCGACGCCGTACGCGCCGTCGCCGAGCTGCCGGACCTCATCCGCGGGTACGAGGACATCAAGCTCGCCCGCGTCGCGGACTTCCGCGAGCAGGCCCGTGCCGCACTCGCGGCTCTCGGTACCACCCCCGCCCGCGCCGCAGCGGGCACGCACACGGAGGCACGATGACCGTCGACCGGCTGCTGCCCACTCAAGAGGCCGAGGACCTGCTCGACCTCACCCGCGACATCGCCGACAAGGAGCTCGCGCCCCTCGTCGACAAGCACGAGCGCGAAGAGCGGTACCCGGAAGGGCTGTTCGCCACCCTGGGCGCGGCCGGGCTGCTCGGCCTGCCCTACCCGGAGGAGTACGACGGCGGAGGCCAGCCGTACGAGGTGTACCTCCAGGTCATCGAGGAGCTGGCGGCCCGCTGGGCGGCCGTCGCGGTGGCCACCAGCGTGCACACCATGTCGGCGTACGCCTTGATGACGTACGGCACCGAGGAGCAGCGGCAACGCTGGGCGCCCGGCATACTCGGCGGGGACATGGTCGGCGGCTACAGCCTCTCCGAGCCGCAGGCCGGCTCCGACGCCGCCGCGCTGACCTGCAAGGCCGTGCGGGAGACGGGCGGCTACCGGATCACCGGCAGCAAGGCGTGGATCACCCACGGCGGCAAGGCCGACTTCTACACCCTCTTCGCCCGCACCGCCGTCGGCAGCCGCGGCATCTCCTGCTTCCTCGCGCCCGGCGCCACCGAAGGGCTGACCTTCGGCCGGCCCGAGGAGAAGATGGGCCTGCACGCGATCCCGACCACCGCGGCGCACTGGGACGGCGCGCTCATCGAGGCGGACCGGCTGATCGGCAGCGAGGGCCAGGGTCTGCAGATCGCCCTGTCCGCGCTGGATTCCGGGCGGCTGGGCATCGCCGCCTGCGCCACCGGCGTCGCACAGGCGGCCCTGGACGCGGCCGTCACGTACGCCAACGAGCGCACCGCCTTCGGCCGGAAGATCATCGACCACCAGGGCCTCGGCTTCGTCCTCGCCGACATGGCCGCCGCCGTCGACTCGGCACGCGCCACGTACCTCGACGCCGCCCGCCGCCGCGATGCAGGCCGCCCGTACAGCCGCCAGGCCAGCGTCGCCAAGCTCATCGCCACCGACGCCGCGATGAAGGTCACCACCGACGCGGTGCAGGTCTACGGCGGATACGGTTACACCCGGGACTTCCCGGTCGAGCGCTACATGCGCGAAGCCAAGATCATGCAGATCTTCGAGGGAACGAACCAGATCCAGCGGCTGGTGATCAGCAGACAGCTGTCCCGGCCCTGAGCCGCGGGCAACGGGGAGGGTGACGATGTACGCGAGGTCCCTGGGGGACGACGGTGCCGAGCTGCGCCCGCTCGAACCGTGGCAGGCCGGGGAGTTCCTCGCCAACATCGAGCGGGGGCGGGAGTTCATAGGCCAGTACATCGGCCTGCCGGACGCCGTCACGGACCTGGAGTCGAGCCGCGCGTACCTCCGCTCGTACGCGGAGAAGGCCGCGGCCGACACCGGGCGCATCCACGGCATCTGGACGGACGGCAAGCTGGTCGGCGGCGTCCTCCTGCGGACGATGGACCTCGCGACCGGCACCGCCGAGGCGGGCTGCTGGCTGGAGCCGTCGGCGGCCGGCCGGGGCCTGGTGACCCGGGCCGCGCGCGTACTCATCGACTGGGCGGTGGAGGAGCGCGGCATCCACCGCGTGGAATGGCTGGTCTCCTCCGAGAACGCCCCCAGCATCGCCGTCGCCCGCCGCCTCGGCATGACCAAGGACGGCGTCCTCCGCGAAAGCTACCCCTACCGCGGCAAGCGGCACGACATGGAGGTCTGGTCGGTACTCGCGCCGGAGTGGCGCGCCGCCAAGGAGAAGCTGCGCGAGGGGTGTTGATCACCGCCCCTCGGCCTGCGGATAACGTGCGGACATGGCTGATGTGTTCGAGGAAGACGGGCGGTCCGGCGTGCTGATCGATGAGCTGCGGCAGGAACTGCCGGACGGGCGGCTGGTCGAGGACCCGGAGGTCGCCGCCGGGTTCGTGCACGACGAGGCCGAGTGGGCGCCGCACGGCACGCCCCGCGTCGTCGTCCGGCCGCGCACGGCAGAGGAAGTACGCACCGTGGTCCGCGCCTGCCTGCGGCACGGCGTCCCGCTCGTCACCCGCGGCGCCGGCACCGGCCTCTCCGGCGGCGCCAACGCCATCGAGGGCTGCGTCGTGCTCTCCACCGAGCACATGAACACCATCCACGAGATCGACCCGGTCGAACGGCTCGCGGTCGTCGGCCCCGGCGTCGTCAACGACGACCTGCGCGCCGCCTGCGCCGAGCACGGCCTGTGGTACCCACCGGACCCGGCCAGCGCCCCCTGGTCCACCATCGGCGGCAACGTCGCGACCAACGCGGGCGGCCTGTGCTGCGTGAAGTACGGCGTCACGCGGGACTACGTCCTCGGGCTGGAGGCCGTGACCGGCACCGGCGAGCTGGTACGGCTGGGGCGGCGGACCGCCAAGGGCGTCGCCGGATACGACCTCGCCGGACTCCTCGTCGGCTCCGAAGGCACGCTCGGAGTGATCACCGAGATCACCGTACGGCTGCGCCCGCAGCGCGAGCCGGAGCGCACGGTCGCCGGGTACTTCTCCTCCGTCGTGGACGCGGGCCGCGCCGTCGCCGCGGTCGGCGCCGCCGGGCTCACCCCCTCGGCGCTGGAGCTGATCGACCGGCACTGCCTGGCCGCCGTCGACAAGTGGAAGAACATGGGCCTGTCGGTCGACGCGGACGTGGTCCTGCTCGGCCGTACGGACGCGCCGGGGCCGGCCGGCGAGCAGGAGGCCGCGCACATGCTGGCCTGCTTCGAGGAGGCGGGCGCCACCTGGGCCGCGCAGTCCACCGACCAGGAGGAGGCCGACGCGCTGTTCGCCGCCAGGCGGCTCGCCTACCCGGCGCTGGAACGCCTCGGCCCGGTCCTCACCGAGGACGTGTGCGTGCCCAAGGCCGCCGTACCGGAGATGCTCGCCCGCATCGAGCGGGCCGCCGCCCGCCACGACACCCTCATCGCCAACATCGCGCACGCCGGCGACGGCAACCTCCACCCACTGCTGATCACTCCGTCCGGCGACACCGCGGCGCGGGAGCGCGCCCAGGCCGCCTTCCACGAGATCATCGCGGACGCGATCGACCTCGGCGGCACGGTCACCGGCGAGCACGGCGTCGGCCTTCTCAAGCGCGACGGCCTGGCCCAGGAGATCTCCGCCCCTGTCCTGGACATGCACCACGCGATCAAGACCGCGCTGGACCCGCAGGGCATCCTCAACCCCGGCAAGGTCTTCCCACAGCGCTGAGCCCGCCGAGCTTCGCTGTACGAATCCTCCGCCCCCGTCTCCCCACCCCTTCCCCTGATGCAAGAATGAGGCCGGTGAGGGGCGGGGTGGCCCAGGGGCTCGTGAAGGGGACGACGTGCAGGCCGGAGCGGATCTTTGAGAATCTTGCACACCTCCGACTGGCACCTCGGGCGCTCGTTCCACCGCGTGAACATGCTCGGCCATCAGCGCGCCTTCCTCGATCACCTCATCGAGACCGTCCGGACGCACGAGGTCGACGCCGTGCTCGTCGCGGGTGATGTGTACGACCGGGCCGTGCCGCCGCTCGCCGCCGTCGAGCTGTTCGACGATGCGCTGCACCGGCTCGCCGATCTCGGCGTGCCTACCGTGATGATCTCCGGGAACCATGACTCGGCCCGTCGGCTCGGTGTCGGCGCCCGCCTCATGGCGAAGGCCGGTATCCATCTGCGTACCGACCCGGCCGGTTGCGGTACGCCTGTCGTGCTCGCCGACGATCACGGAGATGTGGCCTTCTACGGACTGCCGTATCTGGAGCCGGCGCTGGTCCGGGACACCCTCGGTGCCGAGAAGGCCCGGCATACCCAGGTGCTGGGCGCGGCCATGGACCGGGTACGGGCCGATCTCGCCACCCGGCCCGCCGGCACCCGCTCCGTCGTTCTCGCGCACGCCTTCGTCACCGGCGGCGCGCCCAGTGACAGTGAGCGCGACATCACCATCGGCGGCGTCGCCTCCGTACCGGCCGAGGTGTTCGACGGCGTGGACTACGCGGCCCTCGGGCACCTGCACGGCTGCCAGACGATCACCGAGCGGGTGCGGTACTCCGGCTCCCCGCTCGCGTACTCCTTCTCCGAGGTGCAGCACCGCAAGTCGATGTGGCTCGTCGACCTGGGCGCGGACGGTGCGCTGGAGGCAGAGCGGCTGCCGTGCCCCGTGCCGCGGCCGCTCGCCCGGCTCCGCGGCCGGCTGGAGGACCTGCTCGCCGACCCGGGCCTCGCCGAGCACGAAGAATGCTGGATCGAGGCCACCCTCACCGACCCCGCGCGCCCGCATGAGCCGATGGCGCGGCTCACCGAGCGCTTCCCGCACACCCTCGCCCTCGCCTTCGAGCCCGAAGCACGCGACGGCGGGCCGGACGTCTCGTACGCCCAGCGGCTGCGCGGCCGCAGCGACCAGGAGATCGCCGAGGACTTCGTGGCCCACGTGCGCCCGGGCCGCGCCGCCGACGCGGCGGAACGCGCCCTGCTGGGCGCCGCGCTCGACGAAGTACGGACCGACCAGGCGGCGAAGGAGTCGGCGTGAAGCTGCACCGGTTGACCCTCACCGCCTTCGGGCCGTTCGGTGCCGCCCAGACCGTCGACTTCGACCGGCTCTCCGGCGCCGGGCTCTTCCTGCTGCACGGCCCGACCGGCGCGGGCAAGACCTCCGTCCTGGACGCCGTCTGCTTCGCGCTGTACGGCTCCGTGCCCGGGGCCCGCCCCGGCGGCCAGTCCCTGCGCAGCGCCCTCGCGGCCCCCGGCACGGCCACCGAGGTCGTCCTCGACCTGACCGTCGCCGACCGCCGGCTGGAGATCACCCGGCGGCCCGAACAGCCCCGCCTGAAGAAGCGCGGCACGGGCACGACGATGGAGAAGGCGTACAGCGCGCTGCGCGAGTACGACCCGGCGGCGGGGGAGTGGAAGGCGCTCAGCCGCTCCCATCAGGAGATCGGCGAGGAGATCCAGCAGCTGCTCGGCATGAGCAAGGAGCAGTTCTGCCAGGTCGTGCTGTTGCCGCAGGGGGAGTTCGCGAAGTTCCTGCGGGCCGACGCGGAGGCCCGTGCCAAGCTGCTCGGCCGGCTCTTCGACACCCGCCGGTTCGCGGCCCTGGAGGAGCGGCTCGCCGGGCTGCGGAAGACGGCGGCCGACCGGGTCACCGCCGCCGACGACCGGCTGCTCGCGCTCGCCCATCGGATGGCGCAGGCGGCGGGTGACACGCCGGATCTGCGCGATGCGTCGGTGCCGGCGCCGGGGAGCGCGGAGGAGGAGCCCGCCACGGGGAGCGGTCGTGGCACCGCCACCGGTACTGGTCGTGGCTCCCGTACGCGGACGAAGAAGCCGGCCGTGAAGCCTGCAGTACGGATGGACGCCGCGCCCGCGCCCGGCGAGCCCGGCTTCGCCGCCACCGTCCTGGCCTGGGCGGCAGTCGCCCGGGCGGGCGCGCGTGAACGGCTGGAGATCGCCGAGGCGGCGGCCGGCACGGCCGAGACCGCGGCGGCCGAGGCGGCCCGTGCCCTCGAAGACACCCTCGAACGCGCCCGGCTCCAGCAGCGGCACGCCGAGGCCCGCCGCCGTGCCGCCGCGCTCGAAGCGCAGGCCGCCGACCGCGACCGCGCCCGGCAGCGGCTGGACCAGGCACGCAAGGCCCAGCGCGTCGCCCCCGGGCTCGCCCTGCGCGACGCCGCCTGGCGCGACCACGAAGCGGCGCAGGCCGCCGAACGCCGCTCCCGCGAGCGACTGCGCCCCGACCTCGTGGACGCGGGCAGCGACCAACTCGCCGTGCTGGAACACCGGTTGAGAGGCGAGCTCGGCTCGCTCGACGCGGCCCGCCGCGACGAGCGCCGGGCCGCCGACATCGCCACCGAACGTGCTTCACTGGACCGCGAGGCCCGCGCCGACGAACAGGCCCTCCTGGACGCCGCCGACTGGCTGACCGGCTGGGAAGCCACCCGCACTGCGCACCAGCACCGCATCGAAACCGCCCAGGAAGCGGCGGCCCGCGCCGAACAGCTCGGCGCCCGCCTCGAACCGGCCGAAGCCCGGCTGGCCGCCGCCCGCCGCCGCGACCGCGCCACCGCCCAACTGGCCGACGCAGAGCGGGAGTTGCTGCGCGCCAGGGAAGCCGCGACCGCGGCCCACGAGGAGTGGCTGAAGCTCAGGGAGGCGCGGCTGCACGGCATCGCCGCCGAACTGGCCAAGAACCTGGAAGCCGGTGCGCCGTGCGCCGTCTGCGGCGCGACCGAACACCCGGCGCCCGCCCGTACCGAAGCGGATCATGTGGACCGCGACCGGGAGGAGGCCGCGTTCGCCGCGTACGAGCGTGCTGTGTCCGCCCGCGAGGAGGCCGAGCGGGCCGGGCAGTCCGTGAAGGAGGAGCTGGCCGCCGCCACCGCGGGCGCAGGCAACGCGTCGGTCGCCGCGCTCGCCCAGGAACTCGAAGAGCTTCGTACGGAACACAACGCCGCGCACGCCACCGGCGCCGGGCTGCACGCCGCCCGCGAAGCCCTCGCCCGCGCCGAGCGCGAGTACGAGCAGCGCCGCGCGGAACAGCAGGCCGCGCAGCAGCGCACCGCGGCCCGCGACTCCCGCCGCGAGGCCCTGGACCGCGAGGAGAACGCGCTGGCCGAAGGGTTGCGCCGGGCCCGCGGCGACAGCGCGAGCGTCGCCGACCGCGCCCACCGGCTGGAACGGCAGACCGCGCTGCTCGCCGAGGCGGTGACCGCGGTACGGGACGCCGAGACCACCGCCGAGCGCCTGAAGGAAGCCGACGCGGCCCTCGCCGACGCCGCGTACAAGGCGGGCTTCGACACCCCGCGCGATGCCGCCGCGGCCATGCTGAGCGACGACGAATGGCGCCGTGTCCAGGGGCAGTTGGACGCCTGGCAGGCCGAGGAGGCCGCGGTCGCCGCGGAGCTCGCCGACCCGCGCACCGCCGACGCCGCGGCACTGCCGCCCGCCGACACCGAACAGGCCCGTGCGGTAAGCGAACTGACTGCCCGTCGGCTGCGTGAGGCCGCCACCGCGCACGCCACAGCCCGCGACCGTTGCGCCGAACTCGACCGGCTGTCGGCCCGCGCCGAGCACGACGCCCGCGAACTGGCCCCGCTCCGCGCCGAGTACGACCGCGTCGCCCGCCTGGCGTCTCTCACGGCGGGCACCTCGGCCGACAACGAACGCAAGATGCGCCTGGAGTCGTACGTCCTCGCCGCGCGCCTCGAACAGGTCGCGGCCGCCGCCAGCGCTCGCCTCACCCGGATGTCGGGTGGCCGCTACACGCTCGTGCACTCCGACGAGCGGGCCGGCGGCGCCCGCCGCTCCGGCCTCGGCCTGCACGTCATCGACGCCTGGACCGGTCAGGAACGCGACACGGCCGGGCTCTCCGGCGGCGAGACCTTCTTCGCCTCGCTGTCCCTCGCCCTCGGCCTCGCCGATGTGGTCACCGACGAGGCCGGTGGCACCCGCCTGGACACCCTCTTCATCGACGAGGGCTTCGGCAGCCTCGACGAACAGACCCTCGACGAGGTCCTGGACGTACTGGATTCGCTGCGCGAACGGGACCGCAGCGTCGGCATCGTCAGTCATGTGGCCGACCTCCGCCAGCGCATCCCGGCCCAGCTGGAGGTCGTCAAGAACCGCGCGGGCTCGTCGGTCCGCCTCCGCACCCCCGAGAGCGCCGGCTGACAGTCGTCAGGGCATCAGGGCATCAGGGCATCACGGCCGGATCGGCCGGCCCGGCAGCGGCGACGAGTACACCACATTGGTCGTCACCGCGCCGAGCGCGCCGATCCGCCCCGCCACCTCCTCCAGATGCCGCATCGAGCGCGCCGCGACCTTGATGACGAAGCAGTCGTCGCCGGTGACGTGATGCGCCTCCAGGATCTCCGGCGTGTTCTCCAGCAGGTCGTGGAACGGCTTGTAGTTGCCGTTCGGATACCGCAGCCGTACGAAGGCCAGCACCGGCAGCCCGATCCGCTCGGGGTCCACCACGGCCGCGTACCCGCGGATCACCCCGGCCTCCTCCAGCCGCCGCACCCGTTCGGTGACGGCACTGGCCGACATGTTCACCGCCCGCGCCAGCACGGCGTAGCCCGCGCGTCCGTCCTGCTGCAGGGCGTCGAGTATGCGCCAGTCGGTGGCGTCGGGGGAGTACCGGGGAGAGCTCGTCATGACCGCTGTTTAGCAGTGGAATCCCCGGCAGATCAAGGGTTTTACCGGGGAAGATCCATTCCGGCGCGGATCGCCCGCCCGTAGTTTTCTGCCATGAACGCAATTACCACACAGCACGCCGGTAACTCCCCGCTGACCGTACCCCCGGCAGCGCCCGCCGAGGCCGCCGCCTACTTCGCCGCCCGCCTCGCCTTCCACACCGACGTCGCCGACGTCCACGCCGCGCTCGCCCGCGACGAGGACCCCGGCTTTGTACTGCTGGACTCCCGCAGCCAGGAGTCCTGGCGCCAGGGCCACATCCCCGGCGCCGTCCACCTGCCCACCGCCCGCATCCCCGAGGAGGCCGCCGGTCTCCTCGACCCCGCCGTCCCCGTCGTCGTCCACTGCTGGGGCCCCGGCTGCGACGGCGCCACCCGCGCGGCACTCGCCCTCGCCCGCCTCGGCTACCGGGTCAAGGAAATGCTCGGCGGGATCGAGTACTGGATCCGCGAGGGCTACCCAGTGAACACCGCGGACGGCACGGAGCGCCGCCCGGCGGACCCGCTCACGGCGCCGGTCCCGGCACCGGCGGACGCGGACGCACCGGTCTCCTGCGGCTGCTGAAACGCGGGTTGCTGAAACGCGGAAAACGGGATGACAGGGGCCCGGCTCGGCGGCCAGGGTGATCGACCATGGCCATGACGCATGACCGGAACACGGAACCGGAAACGACCGAACGAGAAGCGACCGGAACGGAAGCGACCGAACCGTCTCCGCCCCCGTCCCCCTCCGCCGACGCGCTGCGCCGCGCGCCGTACCCGCTGCGCGGCCGCACCGCGTTGGTCACCGGCGCGAGCCGGCGCGGCGGTATCGGCTATGCCGTCGCCCGCCGGCTGGCCGCGTACGGCGCGAGTGTGTATCTGCACCACCACGTCCCGCACGACGCGCGGCAGCCGTGGGGCGCCGACCCGGGCGGGCCCGAAGCAGTCGCGGCGGGCGTACGGGAAGTGGCCGTCCCAGGCGCGGTGGTGACGCACGGACCGGCCGACCTCGCCGACCCCGAAGCACCGGCACGTCTCCTCCGCACCGCCGCCGACGCGCTCGGCGGCCGGGTGGACATCCTCGTCGCCAACCACGCGCTCAGCGGCGGCGACGGCACGCTCGACACCATCGACGCGGCCATGCTGGACGCGCACTGGGCGATCGACACCCGGTCGGTGATCCTGCTGGCCCAGGCGTACGCCCGGCACCGCACCCCGGAGCAGCCCGGCGGCCGCATCGTCATGATGACGTCCGGTCAGGACCAGGGCGGCGGGATGCCGGAAGAGGTGGCGTACGGCCTGGCCAAGGGCGCGCTGGCGTCGGCCACGCGTACGCTCGCCACCACCCTCGCACCGCTCGGCGTCACCGTGAACACCGTCAACCCCGGCCCCGTCGACACCGGTTACGCCGTCGGCGAGCTCCGCGAGTGGGTCGCCCGGCGCTTCCCCGGCGGCGCGTGGGGCGCGCCCGACGACCCGGCCCGGCTCATCGCCTGGCTGGCGACGGACGAGGCGTGCTGGATCACCGGCGAGGTCATCAACTCGGAGGGCGGCTTCCAGCACTGAGCGGCTCCGGGGGCGAGCGCCCCGGCCGTGTCGTCGGCCGGGCGCGCCGCCCCGTACGCCTGGTCGATCACCACCTGCCTCAGCGGTGTCATTCGTATATGCGTCCGCAGATATGGCCGTAAGGCGCCTCCGAACGGAGGAAAAAATACGATCTTGGGATGCCCGCCGCCGGGACTGGACAGCCTGCTGCCGGATCGATCCGCTCCTTCCCGTATGTAGGCAATCCTCCCTGAGAGGCAGGTTTTCGCATGCCCCAACCCCCCGCGACGGATCCGACGGAGGTGCTGCGCGGGCTGCTCGACGGCCCCACGGGCCTGGGGACGTCGGCGGTGCGCGCATTCCGCGACTCCACACGCGACTCGACGTACGACTCCGCACGCGGCTCCGCATCCGCATCGGAACCCGAATCGGCGCCCGCCGAGGACGGCGAGTCCGCCGGTTCCGCCGTCCGTATCCCGCAGCTGTACTGCCCCGATGCCGTGCGCGACGACCCGGCACTGGGCGAGGAGGTCAATGAGCGCCTGGTCGCCTGGGCCGCGGAGATCGGCATCTTCGAGGGCCGTCTCGAACGGCTCCGGTCGCACCAGTTCGGGCGGCTGTTCATGCTCGCCCACCCCGACTGCGACGACCCCGACGTCCTGCTGACCGCGGCCCGCTGCGGACTGGCCGAGTGGTCCGTGGACGACCACTGGGTCGACGAAGGCGAGGACACCACGCCGGAACTGCTCGGCACCCGGATGGCCATGGCCCATGCCGTGATCGACCCGGTGCGGATCCCGAGCCGCTACTACGCACGGTTCGAGGAGCGCGTCCAGCAGGAGCCCGTACTGCGTGCCTTCCGGTCCTGCCTGGACCACCTCGCGCAGATCGCCAGCCCGGTCCAGGTCGCCCGGCTCCGGCACGAACTGGCCGTGATGTTCGTGGGATACGGACAGGAAGCGGAGTGGCGCAGCTCCGAGCGGCGGCCAGCGGTCTGGGAGTACCTGCTGCACCGCTACGAGAACGCCTTCTATCCGTGCATGGTGCTCATCGACCCGGTGGGCGGCTACGAGCTGCCCGCCCACGAGTTCGCCGACCCCCGGGTGCGCCGCACCTACCTCTACGCGGGCACCGCCAACGTCCTCCTCAACGACATCTACTCGATGGCCAAGGAGGACCCCACCGACACCAATCTGCCCAACCTCATCGCCGCCGAGGACGACTGCTCACTGCAGGAAGCGGTCGACCGGGCGGCGGCCATCCATGACGAGCTGATGCACACCGTGGAGGCCGAGTGCATCGCCCTGAGCGGGCTCGGCTCGCCCCAACTGGGCCGCTACCTCGAAGGGTTGTGGGCCTGGATGGGCGGCAGCAAGGAGTGGCACGCCACCAGCGCCCGCTACCACGACCCCGCACCGTCCCAGTGAATCCCGCCCCCGCGGTGCATCCCGTCATCTCAACGAATTCCGTCGTCACACAGGAGGACATGCATGACCCTGCACGAAACGGCCGCTCCGGCCGCCGCGAGCGCATATCAGAAGTCCGTCGCCGAGTACTGGAACCAGGAGAAGAACCCGGTCAATCTGCGCCTGGGCGCGGTGGACGGCTTCTACCACCACCACTACGGGATCGGTGAGGTGGACTGGTCCGTCCTCGAAGGGCCGGAGGAGACCCGGGAGGAGCGGATCGTCGCCGAGCTGCACCGCCTGGAGTGCGCCCAGGCGGACCTGCTCGTCGACCACCTCGGCCCGCTCGGCCCCGGCGACCGGGTGCTGGACTCCGGCTGCGGCCGCGGCGGCAGCAGCTTCCTCGTCCACGAGCGGACCGGCTGCCAGGTCGACGGCATCTCCATCTCCGAGCGCCAGGTCGCCTTCGCCAACGAGCAGGCGGAGCAGCGCGGGGTCACCGGCAAGGTGCAATTCCACCTGAAGAACATGCTGGACACCGGCTTCGAGACGGGCGGCTTCCAGGCCATCTGGAACAACGAGAGCACCATGTACGTGGACCTGTCCGTGCTCTTCCCCGAGTACGCCCGGCTGCTCAAGCGCGGCGGCCGGTACGTCACCATCACCGGCTGCTACAACAACGCCTACGGCCTGCCGTCCCGGGCCGTCAGTGAGATCAACGCCCACTACATCTGCGACATCCACTCGCGCAGCAGCTACTTCAAGGAGATGTCGGCCAACCGGCTCGTCCCGGTCTCCGTGGTGGACCTCACCCGGGACACCATCCCGTACTGGGAGCTGCGGGCCCGGTCGCCGCTGGCCACCGGCATCGAGGACGCATTCCTCACCGCGTACAAGGACGGCAGCTTCCAGTACTTGCTGATCGCCGCCGACCTCGTCTGATGGCGCGAAGAGGGGAGGGGCGGCGGCCGTCCGTGGGCCGCCGCCCCTGCTGCCCGTACGGCTACAGCGCCGAGAGTTCGCTCTCCAGGTCGTCCAGGCCCAGCGAGCCCTGGGAGAGCGCCGCCATGTGCCACTTCTTCGGGTCGAAGGCGGCGCCGTGCCGGCGGCGGGCGGCCTCGCGGCCGTTCAGCCAGGCGCGCTCGCCCAGCTTGTAGCCGATCGCCTGGCCCGGCATCCCCTGGTACCGGATGATCTCGCTCTCCACGAAGTCGGACGAGCGACTGCAGTGCGCGTCCATGAACTCCTGCGCCAGCTCCGGGGTCCAGCGCTCGCCCGGCCGGAACGGCGAGTCCGCCGGGATCTCCAGCTCCAGGTGCATGCCGATGTCGATGATCACGCGGATCGCACGCATCATCTGGGCGTCCAGGTAGCCCAGCCGCCGCTCGGCGTTGTTCAGGAAGCCCAGCTCGTCCATCAGCCGCTCGGCGTACAGCGCCCAGCCCTCGGCGTTGGCACTGACCATGCCGACCGTGGTCTGGTAGCGCGAGAGCTCGTCGCTGACGTGTGCCCACTGCGCGAGCTGGAGGTGGTGGCCGGGCACGCCCTCGTGGTACCAGGTGGAGACCAGGTCGTAGACCTGGAAGCGGGTCTCGCCCATGGTCGGCAGCCAGGTGCGGCCCGGGCGTGTGAAGTCCAGCGAGGGGCTGGTGTAGTACGGCGCGGCCGCGGTGCCCGCGGGCGCGATCCGCGACTCCACGCGCTTGACCCGCTCGGCCAGTTCGAAGTGCGTGCCGTCCAGCTTCTCGATGGCCTCGTCCATCAGCGACTGGAGCCACTCGCGGGTCTCCTCGACGCCCTCGACCATCTCGCCGTGCTCGTCCAGCCAGGCCAGCGCCTCCCACGGCGTCTTCGCGCCCGGGAGGACCTTCGCGGCCTCCTTCTCCATCTCGGCGAGCAGCCGGTGGAATTCGGACCAGCCGTACGCGTACGCCTCGTCCAGATCCAGGTCGCTGCCGTTGTAGTAGCGGGCCAGGCGCGCGTACCGCTCGCGGCCCACCACGTCGGGGGAGCCCTCGATGGCCGGCGCGTACGTGTCGCGCAGCCAGTCGCGCAGCTCGATCAGCGCGCCGGTGGCGAAGCCGGCCGCGGCGTCCAGGTCGGCGCGCAGGCTCTCGGGCCCGGTCGCGGCGAAGTCGGCGAACCAGCTGCGGTCCGTACCGATCCACTCGCCCAGCTGCCCGAGCACCGTCCGCACCTGCCGCGGCCCGGCCGGCAGCCCCCGCTTCAGGCCCTCGCCGAGCGAGGCGCGGTATCCCTCCAGCGCCGCGGGCACCGCGCGCAGCCGCTGCACGACGGCCGCCCAGTCCTCGTCCGTCGCGGTCGGCGTGAGGGTGAAGATGTCGCGTACGGAGTGCAGCGGCGAGCTGAGGTTGCTGACGGCGCGCAGGCCCTCGCCCGCATCGTGGACCGCGAGTTCGGCGGTCAGCCGCTCGCGCAGCAGCCGGGCGCAGCGCCGCTCGCCGGCACTGTCGCCGCCGGGACGCGCCTCGGCGGCGGCGAGCCGGTCGAGCGTCGTGCGGGCCAGCTGGGCCAGTGCCTCCTGCCCGGTGGGCGAGAAGTCGGGCAGCTTGCCGGAGCTCTCCGGTACGCCGAGGAACGTGCCGGTGATGGGGTCGAGGTCGATCAGGGCGTCGACATAGGCGTCGGCGACCTGGCGGGGCAGCGGCTCGGCGGCGGAGCCGGCCCGACCGGTGGAAGCGTTGGGTTCGGACATGGGCCCATCCTGGTACGGATGGGCCCACCGCGTCACCAGCAATACTGGTGAGGTGGCTGTCCGGGGCTACGCCGTCCGCGAACCGCGGACCCGGTCCCGTACCAGCGCCACCGCCACCACGAGCACCGCGGCCAGCAGCGACAGTGTGACCTGCTGCCGTCCGGCGGGGTCGGTCAGCATGTAGACCAGCACGAACGAGATCAGGCCGATCGTCGCCCAGGTCAGATACGGGAACAGCCACATCTTCACGACCAGCTTCGACGGGTCGTCCCGCAGGATCATCCCGCGCATCCGCAGCTGCGCGAAACAGATGACCAGCCACACGAACAGCGCGACGGCGCCGGAGGAGTTCAGCAGGAAGGCGAAGACGGTGTCCGGCCACTCGTAGTTGAAGAACACCGCGACGAAGCCGAAGGCGACGGAGGAGAGGATCGCGGCGCGCGGCACGCCGCGGGCGGTGGTCCGCGCGAACGCCTTGGGCGCGTCACCGCGCTGACCGAGCGAGAAGGCCATGCGGGAGGCGGTGTAGAGCCCGGAGTTGAGACAGGAGAGCACCGCCGTCAGCACGATGACGTTCATGACCTCACCGGCGTGCGGAATGCCGATCGCGTTGAGGGCCGCGACGTAACTGCCGTCCTCGGTGATCGACTTGTCGTTCCACGGCAGCAGGCTGACCACGACGAAGATCGAGCCGAGGTAGAAGACCGCGATGCGCCAGATGACGCTGTTGGTCGCCTTGGTGACGGCGCGCTGCGGGTTCTCCGACTCGCCGGCGGCGAGCGTGACGATCTCACTGCCCATGAAGGAGAAGACCACCATGAGCACGCCGGTCAGGATCGACCCCGGACCGTTCGGCATGAAGCCGCCGTGTTCGGTGAGGTTCGCGATGCCCGCGGTCTCGCTGTGCGCGCCGGGGAGCACGCCGAAGACGGCCAGCAGGCCGATCGCCACGAAGGCGGCGATCGCGACGACCTTGATCCCGGCGAACCAGAACTCGAATTCACCGTACGAGGCGACCGACGCCAGGTTCGTCGCGGTGAGCACCACCATCACGATCAGCGCCCAGCCCCACTGCGGCACGGCCGGTATCCAGCCCTCCAGGATCTTGGCACCCGCCGTCGCCTCGACGGCCAGCACCACGACCCAGAAGAACCAGTACAGCCAGCCGATCGAGAAGCCCGCCCAGCGGCCGAGCGCCCGGTCCGCGTACGCGGAGAACGACCCGGAGCTGGGATAGGCCGCCGCCATCTCGCCCAGCATCCGCATCACGAAGACGACCAGCGCGCCGACCAGGGCGTACGACAGGAGGATGGCGGGCCCGGCGGCGGCGATGCCGGAGGCGGAGCCGACGAACAGGCCGGCGCCGATCACCCCGCCGATCGCGATCATGGACAAATGGCGGTTCTTGAGACCGGCCTGCAGGCCGTCCGACGGGCCGTCGCCAGAGGGGGACGGTGGCGGCGCCACGTCGGTCGTCGGTTGCGTGCTCATACGGTCCTCGGCATTCGGTGGGATTCCATCCCTGCGCGGGGCAGGGCGCGGCGCGCCGTGGGGACGGCGGGCAGCGATGAGGGGTGTCGCGTGGGAGGCGGAGAGCCGGCGGCCACGGAGGTTCGATCTTGCGTTACGCAGACGCTAGGAAGAATTCGCTCCGCTCACCATGTACAGATGTCACACCCTCCCTGCCGGACCTTTCGACATGTGCACAAACGCGCAGGTCAGCGGTGGTGCGGCAGGGCGCTGTCGCCGGTCAGCGTGATGGGGTCGGGGTCGTCGGCGACGTCCTCGGGCGCGATGCCCGCATACCGCGCCAGGTCCGCGACGTCCCGCCCCTGGAGGAGTGGGAGCGCTTCCGCGATCCGCTCGTCGCTCCAGTTCCACCAGCCGATCCGCCAGAGCAGCTTCCGGCGCAGCGGGTCGAAGCGGTGCCGGGCCATCCTGTTGTTGCCCACCACGACGGAGTAGGGGGCGACGTCCTTGGAGACGACGGCGCGCGCCCCGATGATCGCGCCGGTCCCGATGCGCACGCCTGGCAGCACGACCGCCTCGTATCCGATCCACACCTCGTGCCCGATGACGGTGTCACCGGCCGGCGCCCAGGCGTCGTGCTCGTGCGCGAAGAAGTTGAAGCCGTACGGCGTCACCGCGTCGGGGTGCGTGTCGTGCCCGTGATTGCCGCCCAGCAGGAAGGTGGTGCCCGAGGCGAACTGGCAGAAGTTCCCGATCCGCAGCCGGTCCAGGGGGATGCCCGTACTGCCGTACTCCGTGCGGTCGTCGAAGGCGTAGCGCAGCCGCGCGGCGAACGACTCCTGGTGGTGATAGCCGCTGTACCAGCTGTGCCGGCCCTCCTCCAGCGCGATCAGCGGATGCGCCGCCACCTCGGGATCGGTGTCGATCCGCTGCACTTCGGTGAAATCCTTGAAGATATCGGTCATGGGCGCGGACGCTAACAGCGCGGCCGCGCGGGGTCTCCTGGATTTCTCACGCGCGCCGCTGGTTGTGTGCCGCCGGTGTGCTGCCGGTAAAGGGGTGTGAGGCTTTTGTGCCCGCCGCCGCGGGAGGTTGCCTTTCCGCGGTAACGGGCAGGGTGCGCGTTGTTACGATGCGGCCATGGCGGGGGACGCCGGCCCGACCGGCCAGGAAAGCAATGCACCGACGGATCCGAGTACGCACCAGCTGAGGCTGTTTCTGCTGCTGGCCGAGGAGATGCACTTCGGCCGGGCGGCCAAGCGGGTGTTCATGACGCAGCCCGCCTTCTCACAGCAGATCCGTTCGCTGGAGCGGCGCCTCGGACTGACCCTGGTCGACCGCACCACGCGTACGGCGGGGCTGACCCCCTCGGGTCAGGAACTGCTCCCCGAGATCCGGGCGATGGTGCAGGCGGCCGACCGGCTGCGGCGGGTCGCGGGCGAGCGTATCCGTACGCTCTCCGGCCGGGTGGTCATCGGCTCCTTCGAGGCCATCACCTCCATCCACCCGATCCCGGAGATCCTGGAGGAGCTGAAGGCGCGGCATCCGGGGATCGAGGTGGAGATCGCCCGGATGGGCTTCGCCGACTCGGCGGCCACCGTCCTCGCGGGCGGTGTGGACGCGGCGTTCCTCTTCCCGCCCGTGCCGCCCGGGATCCAGACCCAGCACCTCGCCGACCTGCGCCGCGTTGTGTGCCTGGCCGCCTCCGACCCGCTCGCGGACGCGGGCCCGCTGACGCTGAGCCGGCTCAGCGGGCGACGGAACATCGGGTGGTCGCCGGAAATCCCCAAGGTCTGGCGGGACTTCTGGGGGGTCGACCCTCGCCCCGACGGCAGCCCGGCCCGCTACACCGCCCATCAGATCGCCGAGTTCGAGCCCGCGCTCACGGCCATCGCACTGGGCGAGGGCGTGCAGTTCCCGCCGGAGCCCGCCCGTTGGCTCTACCAGCGGCACGGCGTCGCGTACGCCGAGGTCACCGACCTGCCGCCGTGCCACACGGCCCTCGCCTGGCGGACCCGCGACCGCGACCGGCCGATAGTGACCGCGCTGCGCCGGGCGACGCGCACGGTCCTGGAGCGGATCCGCTGACCTGACGGTCAGGCCGGCTTGAGCGGGTCGTGGCCGATGTTCATCAGGCCGTGACGCCAGTCGGCGCCACCTGCCTGCGGGTCGCGGTGCTCGGCGCGCTGACTCTCCACGATCTCGCACACCCGCCGCATGACCTGCACGTCATCCTCCGTGAGGTCCGTACGACGCTTGCCGAGGACCTGCAGTACGTGCCGCCCGAGCGGCGCACCGGCCTGGTCGGGGACCACCTCCGACTCCTGGCCAGCGGCCTGGACGCTCAGCCACTCCTGCAGCTCACGCGACGTCATATTGACGACGGAGTGGAAGGTGTCCCACAACTCGGTGCTGACCTGTGCGCTCACGACATGCCTCCTCGGGCTCGCAATCGCCCGGCTTCACCAGGAATGTACGCCGCACAGGTATCCCGCGACCCACCTGGGCAAACCCCAGGGCCACCCGGCCCGTCAGCCGGTACGTTCCAGCACCACCACCGGGATGTCCCGGTCGGTCTTCTGCTGGTACTCGTCGTACTGCGGCCAGGTCGCCGCCATCGTCCGCCACATCGCCGGCTTCTCCTCCGCCGTCGCCGTGCGGGCGCGCGCGGTGAACCGGTCGCCCTTCACCTGCACCCGCACCTCCGGGTTCGCCTGCAGGTTCAAGTACCACAGGGGCGGCACGTCCGAGCCGCCCTTGGAGGCGACGACCAGCAGATCGTCACCGAAGCGCTGGTAGATCAGCGGCGTGCTGCGCTGCTCGCCGCTCTTGCGGCCGGTGGTGGTGAGGATGAGCGTCGTGGTGCCCTGCCAGTCGTGCCCTTCCGCGCCATCGGTCTCGACATACCGCTTCACGTGCTCCTTGCCGAACAGCATCGGCCGACTCCTTCGTACGGACGAACGGGGACAGGGCAAACCTGCCATCGTGGAGTGCCCCGTACACCTCCATTCCACGCCGTTCCGCGTTCGCACCACTCCGGCGGCGGGGGCCGCACCGCCCGGCGCTCACCGCTGCGGGATGCCCCGCATCCCCACCTCGGCCGCGATCAGCCGGTCCAACGCCTCGTCGGCGTCCGCCAGACCCGGTACGCACACCACCTCGCCCCGCTCCAGCGCCGCCAGCGAGGCCGCCACCACCTCGTCCACCGGCATTCCTCCCTCCGCGTGAACCCGCTGCTCCGTCCCCGCCACCGACTCCTCACCCGTCGTCAGATGGAACTCGGTCGCGGTGAGCCCCGGGCACAGCACCTGGATGCGCAGCGGAGTGTCCGCCAGCTCGGCCGCGAGGGTCCGGGTGAAGGTGACGACGTACCCCTTCGTGCCGCCGTAGACGGCGCGCCGGGGGAGCGGGTCCGGGGGCAGCGAGCCGGCGAACGCGAGGCGGGAGGCGACGTTGACCACCGCGCCCCGGCCGCGCTTCAGCATCCCCGGCACGGCGGCCCGGGTCAGCACCGTCAGCGCCGTGACGTTGACGTTCAGCACCCGCGTCAGCAGCACCGGGTCGACCTCGGTGAAGTATCCGTAGCCGTTGATGCCCGCGTTGTTGACCAGCAGCGCCACGTCCTCGGCCGCGACCCGCTCGGCCGTCCGCGTCAGATCCTCCGGTACGGCCAGATCGGCGACGAGCGTCTCGACGGCGACGCCGGCCGTCTCCCGCAGCCGGCCGGCGAGCTCCTCCAGCCGCTGCGCCCGCCGCGCCACGAGCACCAGGTCCCAGCCCGCCTCGGCAAGCCGCTCGGCATACTGCGTGCCGATCCCCGACGAGGCCCCGGTCACCACGGCCGTACCCGGGCTTCCGGCTCCGGTCGTCTCCATGCCCGCACCCACTCCTTCACCCACTCCTTCGCTTTCACTCAACGTCATGATCTCCCTGGTTTTCCCTGCCCGGGCGGGTGGGAGCAATTGCAGCCCCGCCCGAGAACGCCCAGGAGAGACCATGAAGCCGACCTCCACACGGATGAAGGCCGCCGTGGCCGCCGCCGTCATGGTGGCCGCGCTCGCCGTCCCGCCTGCCTTGTCCTGCGACACCGGCACCTGCCGTTCGGGTGGCGGTACGTGTGTCGATTCAGCGACTTGGCTACTGATCGACCGATGAGGCGGCACGGAAACGCCGCCTCCTCCTGTGGCAACCGAGGGAAACCGATGGAGGTATCGATGAAGCGCTCCGCTCTGCGCCTGGCCGCGGTCGCACTGCCCGTGACGGCACTCGTCCTGACCGCTGGTGGTACGGCGTCCGCGCACGATGACGACGAGGACTTCCTGAAGAGCAGGATCGTCGTCACCAAGACGTACCACCACTGCGGCGGCGCCGGGCCGCACGGAGCGCACGGCTGCGGCGCGTGGTCGTACTCGGCCTCCATCGAGACCGGCAGGGACGGTGACCTCGACCTCTACGACGACTGAGATCCGGTACGACCACTGAGAGCCGGTGTCAGCCGGCGTGCAGCGGCGGCACCGCCGGGACCTCGATGGCGTTGTCCATGTCCTCCTGGGTGAGGCGGAACTGCGCGGGGTACGCGTCGCGCCGGGTGCGGCGGTCCGGCTCGGTGGTGCGCCAGGTGTACAGGCAGCGGGCGCACTGGAGCACGTCCCAGACGTCGGGGACGGGGGAGTGGGCGAGGGTGTCGAGCGCGTCGTGCGCGCAACGGGGGCAGATCATGCGGGTCTCCGGTAGGGGGATGGGGGTGGGTGCGGTCAGCGGGCGGCGATCAGCGCGTTCAGCCGGCCGATCCACTCCTTGGTCTCGGGCAGATCGCGCACCGGCGTACTGAAGTTGCCGCGGTTGTCGGGCGAAACCGGGGTCGTGGCGTCGATGATCATCTTGCTGGTGATGCCAGCGGGGGAGGCGGACGGCGCCAGTTCCACCACCGACAGATTCGGGATGATCACCACGTCGTCCGCCGGGTTGACCTTCGAGGACATCGCCCACATCACCTGCGGCAGGTTGAACGGGTCCACGTCCTCGTCGACGAGGATCACCTGCGCGACGTACCCCAGCCCGTGCCGCGTGGTCATCGCGCGCATCCCGACCGCCTTGGCGAAGCCGCCGTACCGCTTCGCCGTCGAGATGATCACGGCCAGGCCGTGCGTGTACATCGCGTTGACCGCCTGCACCTCGGGGAACTCCGCGCGCAGCTGCTTCAGCAGCGGTACGCAGGTGTTGGGCCCGACGAGGTAGTCCACCTCGGTCCACGGCATGCCCAGGTAGAGCGACTCGAAGACCGGGTTCGTGCGGTACGAGATGCGGTCGATGCGGACCACCGGCATCCGCCGGCCGCCCGAGTAATGCCCGGTGAACTCGCCGAACGGCCCCTCGATCTGCCGCTTGCGGCCCTCGATCACACCCTCGATGACGACCTCCGAGCCCCAGGGCACATCGAAGCCGGTCAGCGGCGCGGTGGCGATCGGCGCGGGCGCGCCGCGCAGCGCGCCGGCCATCTCGTACTCGGAACGGTCGTACCCCATCGGCATACCGGCCACGATCGAGATCACCGGCTCGTTGCCCAGTGTGATCGCGATGGGCAGGTCCTCGTCGCGGCTCTCGGCCGCCTTCAGGTGCAGCGCCACGTCGTGCACCGGGACCGGCTGGATGGCGAGCCGGTCGCGGCCGATGACCTCCAGGCGGTACGTGCCGACGTTCTGCTTGCCGAAGTGGTCCGGGTCGTCGGGGTCGCGGGAGACGACCGCGGCCTTGTCGAGGTAGAAGCCGCCGTCCCCGTCGTTGAGGCGGAAGAGCGGGAGGACCTTGAAGAGGTCGACGTCCGCGCCCTCCTGCGTGTTCTCGCGCCAGGGCGCGTCCTCGCGGCGCTCGGGCGCGACGGGGAAGTCGTCCCAGCGCCGCGCGAACTCCTCGACCTGGTCCTTGACCGAGGTGGCCGCGGGCAGGCCGAGCGCGAGGGCGTGGTTGCGCCAGGAACCGTGCACGTTCAGCGCGATCCGGGCGTCGGTGAAGCCCTTGACGTTGTCGAAGTACAGGGCGGGGGCACCCTCGCCGATCCGGCCCGCCGCGTTGGCGGCCGCCGCCAGATCCGGCTCGGGCAGTACCTCGTCGGTGATGCGCAGCAGCTGACCCTCGCCCTCCAGGGCGGTCAGAAAGCTGCGGAGGTCGTCGTAGGCCATGTCGTCTTTTCCTTGCTGTTCTTGCTGTTGTCACGGGCCGCGCGCATGCCCTGCCACCGCTTGGCGGCGGGCGCCGGCAGGTCGAACTGGTCGACGATGCGGGCGGTGATGTGGTCGACGATGTCGTCGACCGAGGCGGGGTGGTTGTAGAAAGCGGGCATCGGCGGCACGATCTGCACGCCCATCCGCGCCAGCGCCAGCATGTTCTCCAGATGGATCTCGCTGAGCGGCGTCTCCCGCGGGACGACCACCAGCCTGCGCCGCTCCTTCAGTACGACGTCGGCGGCGCGGCCGACCAGGCCGTCGGCGTAACCGGCCCGGATCCCGGCGAGCGTCTTCATCGAGCAGGGCACGATGATCATGCCGTCCGTCCGGAACGACCCGGACGAGATGGCCGCGCCCTGGTCCTCGGGGCTGTGCACGACATCGGCCAGCCCGGCGACCTCGCGGGCGCTCCGGCCGGTCTCCAGCTCGATCGTGGACCGGGCCCAGCGGCTCAGGACGAGATGGGTCTCCACCTCCGGCAGCTCGGCCAGGTGCTCCAGCACCCGGATCCCGAAGACGGCCCCGGTTGCCCCGGTCATTCCCACGATCAGCCGCACGTCGCACCTCGCTCTCCGGCAGCCTCCGGCTCCGCGCTGCCTCTTGTGCGACCGTAGGAGGGGGTACGGGGACGACAGCGGTACGCTACGGACTCAGCATGGGAAAAAACGGACAGCTCTCGATCACGGACGTCGCCTACCGGCCGTCTCTCGGGGCGCCCATTGGCATGGACGTCCTGGACTTCGCCGAACTACGGGCCCGCGGACACCGCCGCGGCATCGATCTCGGATCCCCGCAGCGCCCCGGCTTCCACCACCTCATCCACGTCCGCTCCGGCACCCTGCGGCACACCGTGGACTTCTCCGAGCACGTGCTGCACGCCGGCAGCTGGCTGTGGATCCAGCCGGGCCAGGTGCACCAGTACGCCCCCGAGGACCTGGCGGCCGCGCGCGGCACCATCGTGATCTGGCAGCCCGGCTTCGCCGACGCCGAGGCCCCCTTCGAGCAGGCCCCGCTGCTGCCGGACGGGCCGCACGCCCGCGCCACCCAGCTCGCCCTGCGCCACCTCACGCACGAGTACGCCGACCTGGCCTCCATCCCCCTCCAGTCGCACATCGAGGCGTTGCGTCTGCTGCTGGCCGTACTGCTGCTGCGGCTCGCCCACGCGCGCCCCGAGACCCCCGCCGCGCACCGGCCCGACGGTGCCTTCGCGCACTACCACGCCGCCGTGGAACGCGACTTCGCCGACACGCACCGCGTCGCCGACTACGCCACCGCGCTCGGCTACAACGTCCGCACCCTCACCCGCGCCACGCTGGCCGCCACCGGCCTGACCGCCAAGCAGTACCTCGACGCCCGCATCCTCCTGGAGGCCAAGCGGCTCCTGGTGCACACCGACGCCACCGCGGCCGAGGTCTCCCGCCGGCTCGGCTTCCGCGAACCGGGCGACTTCTCCAAGTTCTTCCGCAAGCGCGACGGCCGCACGCCGCAACAGTTCCGGTCGGTGGCGCGTGGGTCGACGGGGTCGGTCGTATCCGATGAAAATCCCACGACTCGGTGACCAGGCGGACCCGGGCGCGTCCATCAGGGTCAATTGCCCGAGCGCCGCGCTTCGGGAACGGGCGGGGCGGAGAAGCATGGGGGCGATCAACCCACCTACCTGAAGAGGTATGACATGCGCAAGATCTTCGCTCGTACCGCTGCGTCACTCGCCCTGGCCTCGGCCGCCATCGTCCCGATGAGCGGTGTCGCCTCCGCGCACAATGACAACGACAGCGCCGGCGGGGGAATGAGCGGCTCGGCGAGCAGCATGACCAGCGTCGGCGGGCACGACGGCGTCGTGACCGTGGGCGACGCGCGGGCCGCTGCCTACTGGATGGGCTTCGTCCACGCGGGCATGCACTGACCGGTCCGGGCGACGGCTGAGCTGTCGTGCCGTCCGGTGGCGGTGTTGCCCCATGGTCGGGGCGGCACCGCCACTGTGCTCACTGGGGCATGACGCAACGTCAGGAAGCTTCGTAACGTTGCATCAGCTCCGCCACCGTCCGGGCGACAGCCGCGCGCAGTGCGGGTGGGCCGAGCACCTCCGCCTCCGTGCCGAGCCGGAGCAGGTCGGCCACCGCGACGGCCTCGGTCTCGACCGCCATCTCCGCTTGTACCCACCCCTCGGCGTCGGGCGGCCCGGCCGTTTCGAGGGCACGGCTGCCCGCCGCGCCGAAGTGCATGGGGAGCAGCCGCTGGGCGCGGGGCGAGAGCCGCAGCCGGGCGACGCCCTGGTACATCGCGGACTCCAGACGGCGGGTGGACTCCGCCCAGTAGGCGGCCAGGTCGAATCCCGCGGGCCGCTCGAAGGGCCGGTCGGTCGGGTCCACGGCCAGGAGGCGCGATATCCGGTAGGTGCGCGGCGAGTCGTCCGCGAGCGCCACCAAGTACCAGATCCCGCTCTTGAGTACGAGGCCGAGCGGGTGCAGCACCCGATGCCCTTCGCCGCCCCACCGCCGGTAGCGCACATGCAGCACGCGCTGCTCCCACACGGCGCGGGCGACCGCGGCGAGATGCGGCACGGGATCGGCGTCCCGGAACCACGCGGGCGCGTCCAGATGGAACCGTTCCTCGATGCGCCGCGACCGGTCCGCCACTCCGGCCGGCAGCGCTGCCCGCAGCTTCAGCTGTGCGGTGGTCAGTACGGCGCCGAGGCCCAACTCGCCCGCGGCGCCCGGCGCCCCGGCGAGGAAGAGTGCGTCGGCCTCCGCGTCGGTGAGGCCGGTGAGCCGGGTGCGGTACCCGTCCATCAGGCGGTACCCGCCGGCGGGGCCGCGGTCGGCGCACACCGGGACGCCCGACGCGCCGAGCGCCTCGATGTCCCGGTACACGGTGCGGACTGACACCTCCAGCTCGGCGGCGAGTTCGGGCGCCGTCATCCGCCCGCGGTTCTGGAGCAGGAGAAGGAGGGAGAGAAGTCGGTCGGCACGCATGGCAGTCATTGTGCGGCGTATCGCGTACCTGACAGAAGGTGTCAGGTACGGCGGACAGGCTGGTCAGGCACCGCGCGGCACGGGCCGTGCGACCGATCGAAAGGGCGGCCATGCCCGCACAGACCACCGGCCACTTCACCTACGCCGACTGGCAGGAGCGCACCGTCGGTCCGGACGAGGCGCTCCCGAAGCTCGCGCACGCCTCCGTCACCAACTCCTTCACCGGGGGCATCGAGGCCGCCCGCACGACGTGCGAGTACACGATCGTCTACGCCACCGAGAAGACCGGCACGTTCACCGGCATGGAGCGGCTGACCGGCAGCCTCGACGGGCGCGCGGGCACCTTCGTCGTCGAGGAACGCGGCTCCTTCGAGCCCGACGGCACCGTGCGGTGCGCCTTCGAGGTGGTGCCGGGAACGGGCACCGGCGAGCTGACCGGGCTGCGCGGCACCGGCACCTTCACCGCCGTGCACGGTGCACCGTCCGTCCCTTACACCTTCGAGTACGTACTGGACTGACGTCTCTTCACTCGTACGGCGGATCCGGCAGCGGCGGACGACGACCCCGCGCGGCGGGGGGACCGGCGGGATCGGCTGAAGCGCAGCAGGAGGCCGGTGGGCATGGCCCACCGGCCTCCTGCTCTGCGGCGTCCTTAGTCCTTCAGGACTGCGGACGGCTGCCGTGGTTGGCACCGTTCTTGCGACGTGCCTTCTTCTTGCGGCGGCGCTTGGACGACATGACGGCTCCTTTCTCGCGTTGCTTTCGCCGAGTTTCCACCCTTTCATACCGGTATCCCGCTCGGCGATCTCGGGGGCCCGTACCCAGCCCTGCACGCGCAACGCCACCTCATTCGCGTGAACCACCTCACGGTGCAGCGGCAACCACCTCACGGTGCAACGACCGGCGCCCGCCTGGGGCACCGTGCGATCCAGTGATTTCCGCGCCGGTAGTCGGGTGAAGTTCCGTTAGCCATGCGCCACCGCGCGGAAGGACGGACACGTCACATCCATGATGCGAGGGAGAGAGCACCGTGCGTACCCGACTCGCGGCAGGTGCGGCAGCCGCCGCCTCCATGATCGTCCTTCTCGGCGCCCCCGTGGCAGCCGCCTACGCACCGGCGTCCGCCGCCGGCGCAGTGCAGGTCGCCGACCCCGGCGACGAAGACCCCATCAACGGCCCGACCGGCATGGCGGGCGACACGATGGCCGAGCCGCCGGGTGCAGTGCCGGGGCAGGAGCAGAACGCGATGCCAGGCGAGGCGCAGCCCGGCGAGCGGCCGAACCAGCAGGGCAACAGTGGCCTGCTCGGCGGTGGCGGCAAGGGCGGCCTGCTGGGCCTGGGGCTGCTGGGCCTCTGAACAACGGGGTCTCTGAACAACCGAATCTCTGAAAGAGCACACGCAGTAGGGGCCGCCCGCGCGGGCGGCCCCTACTGCGTTGCTGTGCGGCGCCCCGTCCGGCCCCCGGCAGGTGGCCGGAAATCGGCCAAGCGTGCTACCGCCCTGCGTGAGTCACCGGTTACCTTGCGGAACCGTCCCACGCAGCCGGTCTGCACATCCGCACAAGGAGAGCCCCGAGTGAACCGACTCCGTACCCTGCTCGCCGCGCTCGGCCTGGCCGCCGGGCTGGCGGCCGCCCCTGCCGCGAGCGCCGCGCCGCAGCAGCAGGAGAAGCGTCCCGCGGCCGCGGCCGCCGCCCGGCACGAGCCCTGCACCGGCAAGTTCAACGGTGACGCGCGGCTCGGCCCGAAGTGGCTGCCGAACAAGCGGCTGGCGCCGGTGGGCCCGCTGCTGAAGGGGTACCACCGGACGGGCACGCTGTCGCCCGCCGCCTTCCTGAAGAAGTACTGGGAGGGACCGGCCGACTCGGGCAGCTGGAAGTACCCGCCCAACGACGGGTTCGCCGAGGTCAACGGCGAAATAGACAAGGAGCCCGCGAAGCTGCGCACCGGCCAGCGGCTGGACCGCTTCGGCTCCGAGTTCGGCGGGTACCTCGCGCCGGCCGGCGACCCGTACGCCGAGCGCGCGCTGCCCCCGCAGAACCTCAACACCCGCGAAGCCGCTTCGCAGTGCGACTACCACACGTACAAGGTGATCAAGCCGTTCTGGGTGTGGCAGGGCAGCATAGCCCCCTGGTTCGAGCAGCCCGGCGGCGGCCAGCAGATCAAGCTGGACGCGGTGTTCCTGAACCCGGGGGAGGGGCAGCGGCTCAATGTGAAGTGGCTGCTGGACCACGGGTACCTCACGCGGGTGGACGCATAGACCGGAGGGCGGACGAGGCCATGGACCGGCAGCAGCTGCGGTCCGCGCTGCGCGCGGCCGGGGTGGCCGACGGCCACTACCGCATCGAGGGCGTGTACGAGCCGGCCCCCACGCCCCCCGACTTCCTGTACCTGTGCAGGACGCCGGACGGGGCGTGGGAGACCGGTGCGTACGAACGCGGCTGTTACGAGGTCATCGCCCGCCACCCGGACGAGACGACGGCCTGCACCCACCTGCTGGACCTGCTCACCTGAGGGCCTCCGGCAAGGCATTCGTGCGGGACACCTTCGCGTACCACTGGGCGCTCGCCTTCGGGATGCGGCGCCCGGTCGGGTAGTCCACGTACACCGCGCCGAAGCGCTTGCTGTAGCCGTGGCCCCACTCGAAGTTGTCCAGCAGTGACCACAGGAAGTAGCCGCGCACGTCCACGCCCGCCTCGATGGCGCGGTGCACGGCCGTCAGGTGGCCGTGCAGATACGCGATCCGGTCCGGGTCGTGCACCGCGCCGCTCGGGTCGGCGTAGTCGTCGCACGCCACGCCGTTCTCGGTGATCATCAGCGGCAGGTCCGGTACCTCACCCTTCAGCCGCAGCAACAGGTCGTACAGGCCGCTGGGATCGACCGCCCAGCCCATCGCCGTGGTCCGGCCCGGCGGACGGTGGAAGACCACCTCGTCGGCGCCCGGCCAGGGGCTGTGGCCGCTTTCGCCGTGGCCGTCGAAGGAGTGGTCGGCCTCCGTACCGTCCGCCGCGGACACCAGTGTCGGCGTGTAGTAGTTGACGCCCAGGAAGTCCAGCGGCTGTTGGATCGTCGCGGTGTCGCCGTCCCGCACGAAGGACCAGTCGGTCAGCCGCGCGGTGTCGGCCAGCAGATCGTCCGGGTAGCCGCCGTGCAGCAGCGGGCCGGTGAACACCCGGTTGGCCAGGGCGTCGATGCGCCGCGCAGCGTCGGTGTCCTGGGGGCTCTCGGTACGGGCACGTACCTGGTGGATGTTGAGTGTGATCGCGACCTCGGCCGCGGACGGCAGGGCAGCGCGCAGTGCCTGGACCGCCTTGCCGTGCGCGAGGTTGAGATGGTGTGCGGCGCGCAGCGCGGCGACCGGTTCGGTACGACCCGGCGCATGCACCCCGGAGGCGTGGCCGAGGAAGGCGCTGCACCACGGCTCGTTGAGTGTGATCCAGGTACCGACCCGGTCGCCCAGCGCCTCGGCGGCCAGCGCGGCGTACTCGGCGAACCGGGCGGCGGTCGCCCGCTCCGGCCAGCCGCCCGCGTCCTCCAGCTCCTGCGGCAGGTCCCAGTGGTACAGCGTGACCACCGGCCGGATGCCCTTCGCCAGCAGCTCGTCGGCCAGCCGGCGGTAGAAGTCCAGGCCCTTCTGGACGGCGGGACCGCGCCCGGTCGGCTGGATCCGCGGCCAGGACAGCGAGAAGCGGTATGCGCCCACGCCCAGCTCGGCCATCAGGGCGACGTCCTCGCGCCAGCGGTGGTAGTGGTCGGTGGCGATGTCGCCGTTGTCGCCGTTGCGTACCTTGCCCGGCGTGCGCGCGAAGGTGTCCCAGATGGAGGGCGTACGGCCGTCCTCGGCGGCCGCGCCCTCGACCTGGTACGCGGCGGTGGCGGTGCCCCAGAGGAAGCCCGGCGGGAACGAACGGGCGGCGTTGTGTTGCGATGCGGTGGTCAAGGGGTTCCTTTCGACAGAGGGGATACGGGCCGGGCGGTCATCCCTTCACCGCGCCCTGCATGATCCCGCCCACGATCTGGCGGCCGAAGACGACGAACATGGCCAGCAGGGGCAGCGTGCCGAGCAGCGCGCCCGCCATGATGAGCGACTGGTCGCGGACGTAACCCGCACTGAGCTGGGTCAGCGCGACGGGGACCGTCGGGTTGGTCATGTCCAGCGCGATGAACGGCCAGAAGAAGTCGTTCCACGCGTGCACGAACGTGATCATGAAGAGGACCGCCATGGCCGGGCGGGCGACCGGCAGCACGATGCTCCAGAAGATGCGGAGCGAATGCGCGCCGTCCACCCGGCCCGCCTCGACCAGCTCATCGGGCAGCGCCTCGGCCAGGTACTGCCGCATGAAGAACACACCCACCGCGCTGACCAGGGTGGGAAAGATGACCGACGGCAGCCGCTGGCCCCAGCCCAGCTCGCTCATCATCATGAACAGCGGCACGACACCCAGCTGCGGCGGCACCATCATCGTGCCGATGACCAGCATGAGCAGGATGTTGCGCCCGCGGAAGCGGAGCTTGGCGAAGGCGAAGCCGGCGAGGGTGGCGAACAGTACGGTCGACAGGGCGATGACACCGGCCACGATCAGGCTGTTCGTCATGGCCTTGCCCAGCGCCGCGTCCTGCCACGCCTTTCCCAGGTTCTCGAAGAGATGCGGGCCCGGCAGGAACGGCGGTGGCGTCTGCGACACCCGGGTGTTGTCACTGGAGGCCGCCACCATCGTCCAGTACAGCGGGAACAGTGACGCGAGTGTGGCGATGGCGAGCAGGACGTAGGCGAGTGGGCCTGCGTGGTGCTGGCGTCCGGCGCCGGGGCGCAGGGACAGCCGGAGACGGTGGGTGGTCTTCACTGGCTGCTCCTGGACTGGACGTGCCGGGGGCCGGCCGCGCGGGAGGCGAGGCGCTTCACCACGCGCTGCACGACGAAGACGAGGATCAGCAGCAGGAACATCGCCCAGGCGATGGTCGCGGCGCGCCCCATCTGGTAGTTCTTCCAGCCCTCCTCGTAAAGCAGCAGGCCCAGGGTCTGGTACTGGTTGTCGGCGCCGCCGGTGATGCCGTTCGGACCTTGGCCGAAGATGAGTGGTTCGCCGAAGAGCTGGGTTGCGCCGATCGTGGACAGCACGATCGTGAAGACGACCGTGGACCGGATGCCGGGGATGGTGACCATGCGGAACTGCTGCCAGCGCGAGGCGCCGTCCAGCGCGGCGGCCTCGTACCGCTCGTCCGGCACGGCCTGCATCGCCGCCAGGTAGAGCAGTGCGTTGTAACCGGTCCACCGCCAGATGACGATCGAGGAGATGGCGAGCTGGGCGGCCCACTTGTCGTTCTCCCAGTTCACCGGGTCCATGCCGACCAGTCCCAGCAGCCAGTTGATCATGCCGAAGTCGCGCTCGAAGAGCATCGTGAAGACCAGCGCGGCGGCGCCCACGGACGTCGCGTACGGCGTCAGCGCCGCGACCCGGAAGAAGGCCGAGCCGCGCAGCCGGTAGTGGAGCAGATGCGCCAGGCCCAACGCCATCAGCAGCTGCGGGACGGTGGAGACCACGCCGAGCGTGAAGGTGTTGGCGAGCGCGTTCCAGAAGCGTTCGTCGCCCCACAGTGCCGTGTAGTTGTCCAGCCCGACCCACTCCATGAGGTCCATGGAGGACAGCTCGACCCGGTGCAGCGAGATCCACGCGGTGTAGAGCAGCGGATAGAAACTGAATGCGGCGAAGACGACGAAGAACGGGGCGACGAAGGCGTACGGGGCGCCGCGCACGTCCAGCCGGTGCCAGAACGTACGCCGCCGATAGGTCTGCAGGGCCACCGGGGACCTCCTGTATCGGTCGGTTCCGGGGCGGTCAGCCGGTGGCCTTCTTGATGCGGTCGTCGGTGGTCTTCCAGGCCGCTTCCTTGCCCTTGCCCTGCGCTTCGATGAGCGTCAGGCCCTGCTGGAAGATGTCCTTGATCGTGCCGTCCTTGCGGCCGAGCACCTGCTTGTCGGGGATCTCCCGGGCGGCGGCGCCGAAGATCGCGCCGATGGGCGCGTCACTGAAGTACGCCGACTTCGCGTCCGCCACCTCGGGCGCCTTCAACGCCTGCTGCGAGGAGGGGAAGTTGCCGAGCTTCTCGAAGAGATACGCCTGCTGCTCGGGCGCGGTGAGCCACGCGACCAGCTTCTTCGCCTCGTCCCTGACCGGGCTCCGCTCCATGACGCCGAGGAAGGAGCCGCCCCAGTTGGCGCCCTTCGGTGCCTTGGCCACGTCCCACTTGCCCTTGTTCTTCGGGCCCGCCTTCTCGCTGATGTGGGCGAGCATCCACGCCGGGCACACCGTCGTGGCGAACGTACCGTTGGCCAGTCCCGGGTCCCAGCCGGGCTGGAACTGGCGGAGCTTGGCGGTCAGATCCGCGGAAGCGGCCTCGGCCGCCAGGTCCCAGGCGCCGGTGACGACCGGGTTGTCCCGGTAGATCAGCTCGCCCTTGGCGTCGTAGAACTGCTGGGAGCTGCCGTAGATCATGGCGTTGAACAGACCGCTGGCACTGTCCATGAACGCCACGCCGTCGCCCTTGAAGCCGGACTTGAACTTCCGCCCCGCATCGACGTACTTCGACCAGTCGCCCGCCCACAGCTCCGCGACCTTCTCGCGGTCGGTGGGCAGCCCGGCCTGCGCGAACAGGTCCTTGCGGTAGCAGACGGCCATCGGGCCGATGTCGGTGCCCAGGCCGATGACTTTCTTGTCCGCCGTGGTGACCTGGTTCCGCTTCCAGGGAAGGAAATGTCCGGTTCCGGGGACCTTCGACAGGTCGGCGAAGGTTGCGGCCCGGGTGTCCACGAGCTCCTTGGCGCGCCCGACCTCGATGCCCTGGATGTCCTTGAGGCCACTGCCGGCGGCGAGATGGGTCTGCAGCGCGGTGTAGTACGTCTGCTCGTCCCCGGCGATCTCCGCCTTGATGGTGACGTTCGGGTGCGCCTTCTCGTAACGCTCCAGCAGGCCGGCCTCCTTGAAGCCCATCACGCCGTACAGGCCCATGGTGATCGTGACCTTGCCGTCCTTGATCCCGCCGCCGGTGTCCGCCGCGCCGTCACCGCCGCAGCCGGCGACCAGGCCGAGCGCGGCAGCGGCCGCCACCACCGCCAGAGCTCTTCTCGTCATCGTTTTCCGAACGCGCATCGCGATTCCCCTCCCGGAGCCATGCCGGACTGGGCACGTTCCCATTCGCCGACAGCGGCGACTGGGCACGTGCCCACCGATGTTCCGGAAGAGTGACGGCAGCCGCCGTGTGTGTCAATGACTTGAACACAGACGGGAGTTGACGCTCCGCTCGGCACACTGCTCGAAGACGGTCGGGAACGCGCCGGAGGTCTGGCACAATGCGCTGGTGAACGGGGCGGGGACGGGACACGGCGGGGGTGGCGCGATGCCGGGCGGACAGCGGCCGACGATAAAAACCGTGGCGGCACGCGCCGGCGTCGGCCGCACGACGGTCTCACGCGTCATCAACGGTTCGACGCTCGTCAGCGACGAGGCCCGGGCCGCCGTCCTGGCCGCCATAGCCGAGCTGAACTATGTACCGAATTCGGTCGCTCGCGGCCTCGTCACCAGCAGGACCAATTCCATCGCCCTGGTCATCCCCGAATCGGAGTCCCGGCTCGGCGCCGAGCCGTACTTCGCCGCCGTGATCCGCGGTGTGAGCATCGGGCTCGCCGACACCCGGACCCAGCTCCAGCTGATCCTCGTCCGTGACCAGGGCGAACGCGACCGGCTCACCGCGTCCGTCGCGGAGCGGAGGGTGGACGGCGTCCTGCTGGCCTCGGTGCACGAACACGACCCGCTGCCCGCGCTGCTGGAGGACATGGGCCTGCCCACCGTGCTCGCCGGCCGCCGCTCACCCGAGGAGTCGCTCAGCCACGCCCACGCCGACAACGTGGGCGGCGCCCACGCGGCCGTACGGCACCTCCTGGAGCGCGGCCGCACCACCATCGCGACGGTCACCGGGCCGATGGACATGGACGTCGGCCGCGGCCGGCTCCAGGGCTGGCAGGACGCCTTGCGCGCGGCCGGTGCGCGGCCGGAGGAACGCCTCGTGGCCCGCGCCGACTTCACCGAGGAGGGCGGCCGGGCCGCCGTGCGCACGCTCCTGGACCGCGTCCCGGACCTGGACGCCCTCTTCGTGGCCTCCGACGTGATGGCGGTGGGCGCCCTGAGCGAACTGCGCGCCCGAGGGCGGCGCGTCCCCGAGGACGTGGCCGTGGTCGGCTTCGACGACTCCTTCCTCGCCCGGCACAGCCACCCGCCCCTGACGACCGTGCGGCAGCCCGTCGAAGAGCTCGGCACCACCATCGCCCGGGTCCTGCTGCGCGAGATCGCCGACCCCACCGCCCCGCGGCAGCAGATCGCGCTGCCCACGGAGCTGGTGGTCCGCGAGTCCTCCTGACAGCGGGTCAGTCGCGCCGTACCGGACCGATGCGCTTGTGCGAGACGGCGAACGCCGCGAAGTCCGCGTAGTCCGCGTCCGGCGTCGCCCAGCTCGGGTCGGAGCCGCCGAAGAAGGTCGAGAAGAACACACCCTCGATCTGCAGCTTCTCCGAGGTCCGGAACTCCAGCTCGTCCTCGCGCAGCACCCGGCGGCCGTCGAGGAACACCTCCACCGAACCGTTGTCCTTGCCCGGTGTGTTGAGCCGTACGGACTGTTCCACGCAGGTCCAGCGGCCGGTCGGCCACTTCCACTTGCCGCGGCCGAGCGAGGTGCCGTGCTCCACGGAGGTCGGCAGGTACGCGTACACCTCGCCGCGCCCCTTGCGCCGCCACATGTACCGCGTGGACAGGCCGTTCTCGCCGTCGGGGATGTGCCGGCCGCCGGTGACCGAGCCGCCGTACAGGCCGGGCAGCTTGCCGCCCTTGACGAAGTCGAAGCCCTTGGGGAAACGCAGGTAGTACCGCAGGTGGAGGGAGTCGGTCGGGCCGGAGCGGAGCGGCAGGTACAACTGCGCGCCGCCTTCCGGGCGGCCGTAGCGGCGGGCGACGGTGGGGCTCGCCGAGTCGGCCGGATAGCGCACCCGCAGCACCGGCCCGTACACCGGATGGTGCCGCAGCGCGGCGCGGGACAGGCCGAAGGAGCCCTCCTCGCGCGGCCTGAGCCGGGGCCCGAAGAACCGGGCGACCGCCGCGGTGTCCCAGTCGAGGGACGAATCGGGGGAGGGATCGTCCGTTTCCCGCGGCGGGGGTTTCTCGTCCGAGCCGGAACACGAGGCGAGGAGGGCGGCCAGCGAGGCCGCTCCCGCGGCGACGAACTTCCGACGGTCCATGGGCCGGGTGCTCCTGTCCTGGCTCGGGGGCATCGGCCGCCCCGCCGCACGAGCGGCGGGGCGGCCTGCTGTCAGGCGGCGGCGACGCGGTAGGACACCGCCGAGCTGCTCGCCTGCTTGGCGCGCAGCGTCACGGTGCCCACCGAGTCCGCCTTTCCGGTGGCCACCGTACGGCCGTCGGCGGTGAGTTTGTACGAAGCGCCCGGATTCAGGCCAGTTACCGTGAACGCCGCGGAACTGGCCGAGTCCAGCTGCACGTTGACCGGGTTCTGGTCGCGGAAGGCGATCGACCCGGGCGTACCGGAGTCACCCTTGACGGAGTACGTCAGTCCGGACGGCGCGGTGTTCCGGTCGAAGTACGTCCCGGTGGTCTGCTGGGTCAGCGCCCCGGAGGCGAACGTACCGGTGAAGGTGTTCCCCTTGAACGCCAGGTCGTCGCTCTGCCCGATCTTCAGGACGTTGCTCCCGCTGCCGTCGAAGGTGTTGCCGGTGAACGTCAGCCGGGCCGGCCTGCCGGTGTCGTTGGTGTACGCGGGCCTGTCCGTGCCCTGGTACGTGTACACGGCGTAACTCCCGCTGTCCGTCACGGTGTTGTCGGCCGAGGTGATGTCCTGCGAACCGACGCTGTAGCGCAGCCCGAACTTCGCCCGCGTGACGGTGTTGTTCGCGATGACGTCGTCGCTGCTGTCGAAGACCGCGATGCCCGCGCCGTTCGGCTGGTCGTGGACGTTGTTGTCGCGCACGACGGAGTCGGTGACGCCGCGGTGCAGCATGATGCCGTGCACCTGGTTGTCGGTCGGGTCGTCGTCGCCCGGCGGCAGATAGGGCGGGATGCCGTTGTGGTCGCTCTCGTTGCCGACGATCTCCAGGTGGTCGCACCGCTGGGAGCAGATGATCCCGTGATTGCCGTTGTGGTGCGCGTGGTTGTTGGTGATCGTCAGGTAGTCCGAGTCGTCGTGCGGGTCGAGCCCGTACGCCACGTTGTGGTCGTACTCGTTGCGGTCGAACGTCATCCCGTAGGCGCCGAAGGTGTAGGTGCCCATGTAGTTGTGGTGGAAGCGGCTGCCGATCTGGTCGCCGAGCACGTCCAGCTTGTCGCAGACGTCCTGGTGGTTGATGTCGCAGCCGCGGGCCTTGTACGCCACGCCGTAGCTCTCGGCCGCGTAGTAGCCGAGGTAGCCGATGTCGCTGTGGTAGATGTTCATCGTCGACTGGCGGGGCGTGCCGTCGGCGTCGAGGTAGGACAGCGCCCGTATGAAGGGCCGTCCGCGCTCCCCGGAGGCGGCGGAGATGTCGGTGTCCGGGCCGTTCTTCTGCTTGTCCCAGGACGTGATCTCGACGCGGTCGATGTCGATCGTGCCGTACTGCGCGGTGATCGAGGCGACCTCGGTGGGCCCGCCGCCCGCCGGGCTGTTGAGCCGCAGGGTGTCCACCTCACCGCCCGCGGCGGAGCCGTGCAGCTGCAGGGTGGCGCCGTTCTGGATCACCAGGTTGGCGTCCAGCTGCCAGGTGCCGGGCGAGCCGTCGACCTGGCGCAGGGGAGCGCTCGGGCACAGTGTGGTGATGCCGGACGGCGTCGATGTGCCGGACGTGAGGTAGAGGGTGTTGGTACTGGAGGCGTACCGCACCTGCCCGGAACAGGCCGCGGCCTGTGCGGGCGGGGCGAGCACGCCGGTCAGGCCGGTGACCAGGGTGCCCGCCGAGAGCAGGACGAGGCCCGCGCGCAGGGATCTGATGCCGGATGAGCGGTCGGTCATGGTGTGCGACTCCTTCTCCGGTTCGCCGGCCGCCGTCCCGGTGGGGCGGCGGCCGGTTTTGATACGGCTGACGTTGCGTCAGGCCGTGTTCTCCACATGTCCGGCGACCTTGGGCCGTGGGGTGCCGCGGTGCCGGACGTGATGGAGGGTCTGCAGGACGACGGCCAGGGCCAGCGCCACCAGGGCCGCGAAGCCCAGCCAGGGGAACGGCGGCAGCGAGACCTCGGTCTTGCCGTGCCGTTTGACCTCGCCGTCCCCGTCCAGGGCCACCGGGGCCCGGACGCGGGAGTCGGTGAGGTCCAGCAGGGACCGGGCGTCCGCGTCGATGCCCTGCCGCTCGGCCAGGACGTCCAGGGACTTACCCGACGCCCGGACGCCCTCCGCGAGGTGCATACCGCGGTGGGAGCTGCCGATCGACACGTTCTCCAGGCGGGCCGAGGCACCGAGATCGACGGCCGTGGTGCCGCCGGACAGGGCGCCGCCGGTGACCTTCAGCCCCGGGGAGCTGGAGGCCAGGCCCTTGCGGCTGGCCTCGCTGACCCGGACGCCGTTCAGCGTGATGTGCCGGGTCGCCCCGGAGACGAGTACACCGGTCTCACCGCCGTCCACCCGGACATCACGCAACGCGACCCGGTCGGCCCCGCCACCGATGGCGATGCCGGTGCGGTTGGCGGACAACGAGGTGCGTTCGATACGGACACGGGAACCGGTGATGCCGATGCCGCGGTCGAAGCCACTGAGGGAACCACCGGAGACCGTGGCACCCCCGATGCCCTCGGCCAGCAGGATGCCGGGCTCGCTGCCGTTGTGCCCGGTCAGCTCGGGTTCCCGCACCGAGACCGTGCTGTCGCTGCCGGAGACGCGCACCGCGGCGCGCGACGAGCTCTCCACCGCGGCCTTGTGCACGACGCACTGCCGGCAGGACGCCAGGTCGATGCCGCCGCCCATGTCGAAGTGGGAGGCGGGGTTGTTCAGCCGCAGACCGCGCTGGAGCGTGGCCTTGATCCCCGCGCCGTCGTTGTCGCGGGTGCTCAACCCGTTCAGGGTGCGGTGGTCGGTACCGCCGAGGGCGATGCCCGTACGGCCGTTGGATTCGGCCGTGAGGCCGCTCGCCTTGGTGCCGCGGTCGCCCTTGAGCACGATGCCGTCCTCGACGGCGCCGGTGGCCGTGACGTTCTTCAGGCTGACGTTCTGGGAGCCGGCCAGTCGCAGCCCGGTGTGGTTGTCCTGGAACGTCGTACGGGTCGCCGAACCCGTGCTGCCCCGTGCCCAGGTGACGCCCGACTGGTCGGCGGTCGCGGACGAGCCGATCCGGCCGAACCCACTGACGGTGGCGTTGCGGAAGTCCATCCGACCGCCCGCGCCCATCGAGAGATACGGGCGCCCGGGCGCACTGGCGGGCGCGGGGCTGGAGCCGTCCTCGGTGACCGAGGCCAGCGTGGTGCTGTCGACGTCCAGGGCGGCCCGGCTGCCACTGATCCAGGTGCCCGACTTGGCCGTCTTCCCCGCGGTGAGCAGGACTTTCTTCGTCCGGTCGTCGATGCGCAGGATGGTGTCGGGGGCGAGCAGCACGGCGGTACGGATGCGGACGGTGGACGGCCGGCCGGGCTCGGAACCGATCCACTCCCGCCCGGCGTTGGCGGCCAGCCAGCCCAGCGAGACGGACGGCGTCCCCGGATACAGCTGACGTACGACGACGCCGTGGCTGAGCAGGCTCACACTGCGCGGCCGCAGCACCATCAGCTTGTCGGGCTGCCCGGTGCGCTGCCAGGCGGCGACGTCCTCGGGCAGGCCGACGGCCGCCGCCGGCGCGCTGCCCTGGACGCCGGCGGCCAGGACGGCCGAGAGGGCGGCCGCGGCCGCCCCGAAACGGTGTACGGTTTTCATGCGCCTGCCTCCGAACCTGCGGCCTGCGGCGAGGTCCGCACCGCGACACCGTTGACGACGGACACCTGCCGGGTCAGCCAGCGCTGCCTGCGGATGGTCAGCAGGGCACAGATCTTCACCCCGGCCATCAGGAACGACACCAGCACGAAGCCGGGGACCAGGAAGAACGACGACGGCCTGCGCACGAGGTGCGGCAGCATCTTCATCGCCCGGCTGATCCACCACCAGGCGGCCAGGCAGGCCACGAAGAACCAGTCCTCCCGGATGATCGCCCAGACCATGAAGAACGGCGCGATCAGCAGCGTGAAGCTGCTCACGGCCTTGTCGGCCATGGTGAAGGCGAGGAACGGATGGCGCCGGATCCAACGGGACGACAGCGCTCTGAGATCTGATCTCCAGGTGTTGCGGGACCAGCGCAGCCGCTGCTTCATGAAGATCCGCCAGGTGCCGGGGAAGGTCGACCAGACCCGCGCCGAGCGCTGCATGTACGTACGGTGGCCGCGCGCCAGCGTCAGCGTGGTCAGCCGCTTGTCGTCGCCGGACATGCACGGCACGCCCATGAACGTCTCGTGCATGAACTCGTCGGATATCTCCAGCAGCAGCTCCCGGCGGTAGACCGCGGTCCGGCCGGAGAGGCAGGAGACGGCCCGGCCCACGGCGGTCTGGGCCGCGTTCTCGTCGAAGTACCGGTAGTCCAGGTACATGTCGTTGACCCGCTGCAGGAACCCCCGCGGGTTGTAGACGTTCTGCCGGGTGCCGACGCCGCCGACCTTCGGGTCGGCGAACGGCTTGCACACCTCGGCGGCCACGTCGTCCGCCCAGATGGTGTCGGAGTCCACCAGCGCGACCAGGTCGGTGCGGCACGCTTCCCAGCCGCGGCGCAGCGCGTCGCGCTTGCCGGGCACATCGGTGATGACGACGGTCACGGGATAGCGGGCGGCGACCTTCTGGCACGCGTCGTCGGTGACGTCGATGACGAGGACGATCTCCTCCACGTCATTGGCCAGCCACGATTCGATGGCGTGCGCGAAGATTTCGGGGTCTTCCTGGTACACCGGGACGACGATGCTCAGCGGCAGCCGGAAGTCGTTGCGCACCGGGCGGTACAGAGCGGCCGGCGCGCGGCGCACGAGCCAGCAGCTCCAGCGGACCAGGCCCAGGATGCCCAGCGGCAGGTAGACCAGGTAGTACCGGAAGTCGTAGAGCGTGGTGTCTAGTAGGGCACTCATGGTTCCGTTCTCGATGACGGGTGAGCCGAGGCCGGGCAAGGGGGGAGTGGGGGGCTCGGGAGGGGGGTGTCCGCGCGGGTCAGGCCAGTTCGGCGGCCAGTTCGTCCGCTTCGCGGTCAGCCCGCTCGATCAGCCTGTCGTTGACCTCGACCACGGCCTTGAGCAGCGGCATGTCCAGGCTCAGCGACGCGGCGAGGCCGAGGAAACCCTGCGTGTCCTTGGGCAGGCACACCCCGCCGTACGGCGCTCCCCCGCGGATGCCGTAGAGCGGGTTGTAGGAGCCCTCGGCGGACCGGGCCACGGTCTGCGCGATGGGGTCGAGGTCCAGCCCGAGGGTCTGACTGACCAGCCACATCTCGTTCCAGAAGCTGATCTTCGTGGCGTTGTAGATGTTGTGGGCGCACTTGACCAGCTCGGCCGCGGCCGGGTTGGAGAAGGTACGCAGCTCCCCGCCGAACGGCGCCAGCAGCGCGGTCAGCCGCTCCACCGTCCGGTTGCTGCGGGAGGCGATCACCGTCATCCACGGGTGCCGGAAGTCCTCCAACGCCGTGGCGGCGCGCAGGAATTCGGGGTTGCCGGCCAGCGCGAAGCCCTCGCCGACGGACTTCCCCGAGTGCTTCTCCAGCAGCGTCTGGACGAGGCCCTCGGTGGTGCCCGGCGGCACGGTGGAGCGGACGACCACGGTGTGGTGGCCGGTGGCGTCGGCCAGGGCCGCGCCCACCGAGGCGGTACCGTCCTCGAAGGCGGTCAGGTCGTAGCGGTGTCCGACGTTGGGCGTGGGCAGCGTGAGGAAAATGAAGGCGTCCGGTTCATTACGCAGATCGAGCACGTCGCGCGCGTCCAGCTCCTGCGAGCGCAGGTATTCGAGCCGCTGGTGCGAGATGTCGATGAAGGTCACTTCGTGGCCCGCGTGTAAAAAGCCCTTACCGGTGGCCGTGCCGACGACGCCGGAACCCACGATGAAAATACGTGCCATGGTGCTGTCCTCCTGGTGGATGTGCTCGCTCGACGCGACGCGACAGTGGTAACGAAAAAGGTGCGGGCCGGAGGGAACCGATCCGATGTCACGGCCGTCGGAGCGATGGCGCACGGGACGGGCCCGCGCGTTCCGGTGAGCTCGGACGGGACAGTGCTGCCGGGTGCGTCAGGCCCCCCTGCCTGATCAGCATGTATGCATCCTCCGCCGGACGGCGCCTGTACGACTGCGTGACGATGTGAGCGCTGAGTCGCACTCTGCACTCATCGGGACGGACAGTACAGAAGCCGACTTACTGAGAGGGCAGGAAATTGCCGTGAATCCTGAATTCCGTATGCCCGGCTCCGGTACGGGCCGGAAGGCATCGATTTCCTGCGGAAAAGCGCTGCTCGGAGCGGGAAACCGGCAGGCCGGAACTCCGGCCGGTGAGCCGGGCGTACGCCGTCTCCGTGGCGCGGGCACCGGGTCATGACAAGCGTTTTCGTGGGCTGCGTGCCGGGGCCATCGAATTCAGCAGGTTGTCCGAATCGACGAGAGTGCCGGGACCGGTAATCAGACGCGCGGAATCCCTATTCCGTGGCGTCAATAAGAGCGTTCGTCACGCACGTCCCTGCCGCCTCCTCGGCAGCACGCGGCGGAGACCGGCCGCACCGCGCTGACCTGGGCAAGCCCGGCGCGCGGCGGTGAAAGCGCGGTGCGTGGCGTTGGAGCGCGTGCCGCTGGCCTGAACAGTCACTGTGGGTCGTGCGTTCACTGCGCCGCCTGGGCCGCGGCCTTCTTGCGCGCCGCCGCGGCCCGCGCCGGATCGCCGAGCTGCTCCTCCAACCGGGCCTGCGCGGACCAGTTGTACGGGCAGACGGGGCGCAGTTGGATGCGCTCGCTCAGCAGCGTGCGCGCCAGCTCCGTACGGCCCGCGCGCAGCGCCGCCTCGACCAGCGTGCGCTGCACGGCGTCCCGCTGCGCGTGACTGCCGCCGAAGGTGTGCAGCCGGTGCCGGACCGGCAGCAGCAGATCGGCGGCGCGGTCGTACTCCTGCCGCCCGTACGCGATCAGCGCCCGGCACACCGGCAGCCCGATGTCGGCGGTCATCGCGCGGTTGGACACGGTCGGCGCCGCCTCTGTCAGCCACCGCTGCCGGTCCGCGACCAGCCGCTCGGCCCGGCCGATCCGGCCCGCGCCCACGTATGCCATGACCGCGTGCGCGTCGTTGAAGGCGTAGTGCGCGCCGTCGTCGCGGCGCTCCCAGGCGTCGGCGAGCCGCGTCCACCGCCCGCCCTGCTCCTCGCCCGCGAGGTACAGCCGCCACAACAGGGCGGCGGCGTCCAGCAGTTGCATGGCGACGCCCGCCGACTCCTCGTGGTGCAGCGCCGCGTCGTAGATCTCCAGCACCCGCGCCGCGTCGCCCAACTCCAGGGTGTACAGGGCGTAGTGCCACCAGTTGTGCACCGTGAGCAGGGTGCCGTCCGACCAGTCGTCGGTGCGCGCGTCGAGGAAGCGGATGCCGTCGGTGAAGCGGCCTCGCATCTCGTACGTGTGCACCACGCCGTGGATCGCCCACACGTCGCGCGGATGGCGCGCGAGCGCTTCGAGGCCCGCCTCCTCGGCGCGCTCGTAGTGGCCCGACTCCTCCAGGCCGAAGGCGTACATGCCCAGCAGCGGGCCGCGGTGCGGGTCGTCCGCCTCCCAGGCGCCCAGCGCCCCGCCGATGCGGTCGCGCAGGCGCTGGGCGTCCCCGGTGAGGAAGTCGTGCTGATGCCCGGCGAAGAGCGCCAGCACATCGCGGGGATGGGCGACGGTGAGGTCACCGAGCAGCCGGCCGGCGCGGTGCAGATCCCCGTCCAGCCAGGCGCCGGCAGCGGCGAGATGCATCCGCTCCCGGGAGGTCAGGGCCGCCTCGTCCAGACCGGAGCGGAAGCGGCGGAAGGCGTCGCGGGCCGCGGCCGCGTCCTTCTCCTCCGTACCCAGCACACCGAGGTAAGCGGCCAGCACCTGGCCCATCACCGACCGCGGCGACGCCGCCAGCGCCGAGCCGGCCGCTTCGGCCACCTCGGGCCGGAAGAACAGCAGGTGATCCAGGGCCCGTTCGTAGTGGACGAGCGCATCGGCGCCGGTGTGGCTCATCCGGTGCCCGTGCCGGTCCGCTGTCATAGGTCCCTCCTGCGTAGCCGATCCGCCCTCAGCGATGGTGGACGACCGGCGGCCGCCGGGAGCGGAATCCGGTCCCCGGGGGCCACCGCCCGTACCAGGCCAACGACCACCGCCCCTCCTCGGACACGATCCGGACACCGGCCGCCCGCCGACCGGGCCGTACGCGATACGGGACCGGGCGATTCGGTCAGCGGAGCCGGGGCCGGAAAACGGGGCCCCGGACCGCCGCGCGGCACACGCCTGTACCCACGCAGCCCAACCGCCGCGACAGTCACCGCACATCCGGGGCGAGCCGCGGGCCCGCACCGCCCCGGAAGCGGCCGGAACCGGGTACCGCATTCAGGGGCGCGCCGACGAGGTGAATCGGCTCCTCCGCGACCGACTCCTTCCCCCGGCCGCGAGAGTCGGCTAAATCACACACCGTGCTGAGGGCGCCGACCAGCGGGCTCCAGCACCGGGAAGCGGCTGGCGTCCCTCGTGGCACTCACGGCGGAGAGCGGCGGGGCGCACTCCGGTGTTGACAGCGGACGGCGCGCGCGGGCGCGTGCTCGTTGCGTGCGCCCCCACGCCCTCCGAGCCGTTGCGCGTGAGACCGCCCGGTTCCGTTGTGCAGTCCTGCTACCTGCAATTAAACCTGTGGGTGAACCGCTTCTCGCCGAGTTCGGCCACCGGATGGTTCCCGAGTCTGAGCGTGCTTAACCTGCTGTCACCACCGATGCGCGTCTCGAGGGGGAGCCGTGCTCATGACGTCGATGCAGGGTTACGACAGCCTGGTTGGTAGGGGGGAAGCGTCCGGGTCGGGGGGCCCAGGCGCTCACGGAAAACGGGGGGAATTTCTGGATCGCTCGCCGTACGACCGGCCGGCTCGGGCCGTGCGCGCCGCGGGGGCGTGCATGGCGACCGTGCCGCCGCACCGTGTGCCGTCGCACCGGGTCACCTGTTCCGCGCCCATCGGGCGGGCCGCGGAGAGCCACCGCGCACGCCGGTCGGACCTGGCGCGCAGCAGACGCCTGACGATGTGCCGATACCCTGACCGGGCCGCCCTGAGGGCCGACTCGACCGGCCGGGCCGTCGACCCGGACGCAGTACAGAGCCTGGACGCCGTGCCGGGCCGCAGTCACCGCACCGAGGATCCTCGCCCCACAGAGGACCCGGGCCACGCCGAGGACGACGGCGAGAGCGATCAGTACGACCGCATCGAGCCGCGGACCGCGCCTGCCCTTGTGGCGGGTCGCGCAGTGCGTGTCTGTAGTGAGCCCCTTCTTCTCGTGCCTCGCGGCGCCGTCCCTCCCTGCCCCGGGAGGCGACCACCGAGGGCGTCGCACCAGTCCCCCCACCGCGCAGACCGAATGCGTTGAATTCGCGCACAGCTATCGACTTTGACTACAAGGAGCTCACGTGGTGGGAAAGCCTGTCGAGGTCTCGACAGCGGATCTGGTTGAAACTTCAACTATTCAAAATGGGGATATCGCACCGACGACCGGCACCGAGCGGATATTCGCCGAGGTGCTGGCCGGTGTGGTCAAGTCCGAACAGATCTCGGTCGACAGCCACTTCTTCGACGACCTCGGCGCCAACTCCCTTCTCATGGCGCAGTTCTGTGCCCGCGTCAGGAAGCGCGGCGACCTGCCGTCGGTCTCCATGAAGGACGTCTACCGCCACCCGACCATCCGCAGCCTCGCCAGGTCCCTGCCGGCCGTCCCGCCCGCCGCCGAAGAACGGGCGCCGGCGGTCCCCGAAGACCCGGTGCCGCCCGGCAGCACGTCGCGCTTCGTGCTGTGCGGCGCGGCCCAGCTGCTGATCTTCCTCGGCTACTCCTACCTCGCCGGAATGGTCACCATCCGCGGCTTCCTCTGGGTCTCCGCCGGCTCCGGACTGGCCGACATCTATGTGCGGTCGGCCCTGTTCGGCAGCGCCGGATTCCTCGGCATGTGCCTCTTTCCGATCGCGGCCAAATGGATTCTCGTCGGCCGCTGGCGGACCATGGAATTCCCGGTGTGGAGCCTGGCCTATCTGCGTTTCTGGACGGTCCGGGTACTGATCCACGCGAACCCGATGCGGCTCTTCATCGGCAATCCGGTCTACGTGCTGTACCTCCGGGCCCTCGGCGCGCGCATCGGCAAGAACGTCACGATCCTCTCGCCCGCCGTGCCCGTCTGCACCGACCTGCTCACCATCGGCGCCGGCACGGTGATCCGCAAGGAGGCGTACTTCCTCTGCTACCGGGCGCACGCCGGGCGGATCCAGACCGGCCCCGTCACCCTCGGCCGGGACGTCTTCATCGGCGAGCGGACCGTGCTGGACATCAAGACGTCGATGGGCGACGGCGCCCAGCTCGGCCACGCCTCCGCGCTGCAGACCGGCGAGGCCGTGCCGGCCGGGCAGCGGTGGCACGGCTCACCCGCACGGCGGACGGACGTGGACTACGTACGCGTCGCGCCGACCCGTTGCAGCACCCTGCGCCGCTTCGGATACGGCTTCCTCACCCTGGTACAGGTGTGCGTTGTGTACGTGCCGCTGGGCGTCGGGATCATGTATCTCCTGCTGACGGAGGTCCCCGCACTCGGCAGGTGGCTGGGGCCCGGCACCGAGGGGCTCACCTCGGCGGCGCTCTACCTCGACGCGCTGGTCATCTCCGTGGTGGTGTTCTTCGGCTTCACCCTGCTGGGCATGGTCTGGCTGTTCACCGTGCCGCGGCTGCTGAACCTGATGATCCAGCCGGACAAGGTGTATCCGCTGTACGGCTTCCACTACTCGGTGCACCGCGCCATCGCCCGGACGACCAACAACAAGTTCTTCAAGTGGCTCTTCGGCGACAGCTCCTACATCGTCCACTACCTGCGTTACCTCGGATACAACATGTCCCGGATCGAGCAGACCGGGTCGAACTTCGGCACGGACGTGGGGCACGAGACCCCGTTCCTGGCCACCGTCGGCAGCGGCACGATGGTCGCCGACGGACTGTCGATCATCAACGCCGACTTCTCCAGCACCTCCTTCCGCGTCTCCAGGGCGGAGATCGGCGCGCGCAACTTCCTCGGCAACTTCATCGCGTACCCCTCCGGTGGCAGGACCGGAGAGAACTGCCTGCTAGCGACGAAGGTGATGGTGCCGCTGGACGGCGAGATCCGCGAAGGGGTGGGGCTGCTCGGCTCGCCGAGCTTCGAGATCCCCCGCACCGTGGAGCGCGACACCCGCTTCGACCACTTCCGTACGGGTGCGGAGTTCCGCAGGCGCCTCGCGGCGAAGAACCGGCACAACACCGTCACGATGGCGCTCCATCTGTTCCTGCGGTGGGTGCATGTCTTCGTGCTCACCGTGCTGGCCGTCGCGGCGATCGAACTGTACGGCGTGGCCGAGCAGTTGCTGATCGCGGCATACGCGATGCTCAGCATGATCTTCACCGCCGTGTACTACAGCATGACGGAGCGGGTCATCCTGCGGTTCCGTTCGCTGCGGCCGCAGCTGTGCTCCATCTACGAGCCGTACTTCTGGTGGCACGAACGCCTGTGGAAGGTGCCCGACACCCACTTCAACGCGTTCAACGGCACCCCGTTCAAGAACCTGCTGTGGCGGATGCTGGGCGTCCGGCTCGGCCGGCGGGTCTTCGACGACGGCTGCTACATCACCGAGCGGACGCTCACCGCCATCGGGGACGACGCCACGCTCAACATGGGAAGCAAGATCCAGTGCCACTCGCAGGAGGACGGCACCTTCAAATCCGACCACAGCACGATCGGCGCCGGCTGCACCCTGGGCATCGGCGCCCTGGTCCACTACGGCGTGACGATGGGCGACGGCGCGGTGCTGGCCGCCGACTCCTTCCTGATGAAGGGCGAGGAGATCCCGCAGCACGCACGGTGGGCGGGAAACCCGGCCGCCGAAACCCACCGGGCGCCCCAGCGGACCGCATGACCCAGCGACCACCGCACTCGCCGGACGACGCGCACCGGCGCGCGCCGGACGACGCGTCGGCGAAGCAACCGATCACAACGACCGCGCCGCTCCGGACAGCGGCGCGCGGCACCGTGACAGCGGTGCATGGAGGGGGAAGAACCATGGCAAAGCCGGCTGAGAGCGGTCGGGAATTCTGGCGGGGTGTGCTCGTGGGAGGCGGGTCCACCGCGCTCCCGCGGTGGACCCGGCATCCGGTACCGGGCGTCGCCGAACAGGTGGCGAGCGTCCCGGCCGAGGTGGTCACGGCGGTACGCCGGCTGGCGGAGGAGCTGGCGGTGCCGTTCGACTCCCTGCTGCTGGCGGCACACGCCAAGGTCCTTGCGGCGCTGGCGGGCGAGCGGGACGTGGTGACCGGTCATGTCGCCGTACGAGGCGGCCGACCGCTGCCCTGCCCGCTGACGACCGGCGCCGCGACCTGGCGGACGCTGGTGCACGACGTGAACCGAGCCGTCTCCGGACTCCTGACGCACCGTGAGTTTCCGGTCGAGGACCTCCGGCGCGAACTGGGCGTGACCGGACCCGAGTACGAAACCGTGTGGGACCCGACCGGCGGCGAGGGCGAGCCGACCGGCGACACCGTGCTCTGGCTGGGCGTCACGGCACGCGGCGAGGAACTGGTACTGCGGCTGCGGTACCGCACCGAGGCGCTGGACGCGGCGTGCGTGGACCGGATCGCCGGCTACCACCGCCGCGCGCTGGCACTGCTGGCCGCCGGGCCCGACGCCGACCACGCGCGGCAGAGCCTGCTGTCTGCCGGTGAACTCCGCTACCAGCTCGAAGAGTTGGCCGGTCCGCGGCGCGAGCTGCCGGACGCCCGCTTCCACGAGCTGTTCGAGCAGCGAGTACGCGCCCACCCGGACGCCGTCGCCGCCGTACAGGGCACCCGGCAGTGGACGTACCGCGAGCTCAACGCCCGCGCCAACCGGCTGGGCCGCGCCCTGCTGGCCAGGGGCCTGCGCCGGGAAGGCGTCGTCGCCGTGGTCACCGAACGCAACCTGGACTGGATGGCCTCCGTACTGGCGGTCTTCAAGGCCGGTGGCGTCTACCTCCCGATCGAGCCGCACTTCCCGGCCGACCGCATCGCCACCACGCTCTCCCGCGCGGAGTGCGGCCTCGTGCTGACCGAACCCGGCAGCACCGCCACCCTGGACGAGGCGCTGACCGCCGTCCCCGGCGCCCGCAAGATCCTCATCGGCACCGCGTACGAGGAGGGGCACACCGAGGACGACCTCGGCATCCTCATCGAGCCGGACCGGCTTGCGTACATCTACTTCACCTCCGGCTCCACCGGCGAGCCCAAGGGCGCGATGTGCGAGCACGCCGGGATGCTCAACCACCTCTACGCCAAGATCGAGGACCTGGGCATCGGCGAGGGCCAGGTGGTCGCCCAGACCGCGCCCCAGTGCTTCGACATCTCGCTGTGGCAGCTGGTCTCCGCACTGCTGGTCGGCGGCCGGACGCTGCTGGTCGGGCAGGACGCGATACTGGACGTCCAGCGGTTCGTCGACACGGTCGTCGAGGGCCGGGCCAGTGTCGTCCAGGTCGTCCCGTCCTACCTCGAAGTCGTACTGTCCGCGCTGGAGGCCGCCCCGCGCGAACTGCCCGACCTGCACTGCGTGTCCGTCACCGGCGAGGCACTGAAACTGGAGCTGGCCCAGCGGTTCTTCACGGTCCTGCCGGGCCTGAAGCTGGTCAACGCCTACGGCCTCACCGAGACCTCGGACGACACCAACCACGAGGTGATGGTCCGCGCGCCCGAGGGCGACCGGGTACCGCTCGGCCCGGCCGTACGCAACGTGCACGTCCATGTCGTCGACGACCACCTCGCCCCGGTACCGCTCGGCGCCCCCGGCGAGATCGTCTTCTCCGGCGTCTGCGTCGGCCGCGGCTACGTCAACGACCCGGAGCGCACCCGGCAGGCGTTCCTGCCCGACCCGCACCACCCCGGCGCCCGGCTGTACCGCAGCGGCGACCGCGGCCGCTGGCAGGCGGAGGGCAAGCTGGAGTTCCTCGGCCGCCGGGACACCCAGGTCAAGATCCGCGGCTTCCGCATCGAGATCGGTGAGATCGAGAACGCGCTGCTGCGGATGGCAGGAGTACGGGACGGCGCCGTCGTGGTCGCCGAGCGCGCCGACCGCAGCAAGCACCTGATCGCCTTCTACTCCGGACGCGAACTGGAGGTCACCACACTGCGCGCGGGGCTGGGGGAGTCGCTGCCCGGCTACATGGTGCCCGCCGCCTTCCACCACCTGGACAGCCTGCCGCTGACCGCCAACAGCAAGATCGACCGCAAGGCGCTGACCGCGCTGGCCGGGCGGCTGGGGATGGCCGAGGAGGACTACCACGCACCGCGCACGGACACCGAACGGCGGCTGGCCGCCGCCTGGTCCACCGTGCTCGGCATCCCGCAGGAACGCATCGGCCGGCGCGACCACTTCTTCGACCGCGGCGGCAACTCCCTGTCGGCGGTGAAGCTCGCCGTCACCCTGAATCGCGCCGTCTCCCTGAAGGACGTCACCCGCCACCCGGTCCTCGCCGACCTGGCCGACGTGGTCGACGGCCGCTCCGTACGCCGCGAAGGGCTGCTGCACGCCCTCGCGGAGCCGGAGCCGGGCGGCGAGACCGCCGGGGCGCTGGTGTGCTTCCCGTACGCCGGCGGCAACGCGGTCAACTTCCAGCCGCTGGCCCGCGCCCTGCGCGGCACCGGGCGCGCGGTCTACGCCGTGGAACTGCCCGGACACGACCTCGCAGCGCACAGCGAGCCGTTCGCACCCCTGGAGGACGTCGCCGAGCAGGCCGTCGCCGAGATCGTCCGGCGCGGCCTGGACGACGTACTGCTGTGGGGCCACTCCTCGGGCACCGCCCTGGCGGCCGAGACGGCCCGCCGCCTGGAACAGCGCGGCGTGACCGTGCAGCGCCTCTTCCTCGCCGCGCAGCTGCCCGGTGACGCCGCCGCCCGGCGCGCCGCCATGACCGTACTCGCCGGCCGCGACAATGCGACGATCGCCGCGCAGCTGTCGGCGGAGGGCGGCTACACCGAACTGGAGGAGCTGGACGCCCAGCGCGCCGAGCACGTCGGCGCGGCCTACCGCCACGACTGCCTCGCAGCCCACCAGTACTTCGCCGGCCTGCTGCAGGACCCGCCGGCGGAGAAGCTGTCCGCACCGGTCACCGTGGTCGTCGCCGCCGACGACCCGGCCACGGCCGACGCCGGCCTCCGCCACCAGGACTGGCAGCTGCTCGCCGAGGACGTGGCGCTGCACGAACTGCCCGACGGCGGCCACTACTTCCTGCGCACCCGCCCCGACCGGGCGGCACAGGCCGTACAGGCCGCCGCCGCTTTGTTGGCTTCTTCTTGATAACAACGAAAGGAAGATCGGAAATGTCGTCATTCCCGGCGTCCCTGCTCGACGTGGAACGCCAGCCAGGCAGGCCCCCGATGCTGCGGGTCGAGACCACCGGTGACGCGCCGCGCTGGGTCGCCGAGCACCGGGACGCGCTGCGCGCCGCCGTTGCCGAACACGGTGCCCTGCTCGTCCGCGGGCTGGGCTTACGGGATCCGGCCGGTACCGGGGCCGTCTTCCGGGAGCTGGCCACCGGCCTGATGAGCGAGCAGGAGGCGTTCGCGCCCCGGCGCAGCTATCCCGAGAAGGGGGTGTACTCCTCCACCAAATGGCCGACGAACCAGCCGATGTGCATGCATCACGAGCTGAGTTACACCCTCACCTTCCCGGGCCTGATGATGTTCGCCTGCCTGACCGCACCGGCCGAGGGCGGCGCGACCGCCGTCGCCGACGCGCCCAGCGTGCTCGACGCGCTGCCCGCCGATCTGGTGGACCGCTTCGAACGGGAGGGCTGGCTGCTCACCCGCAGTTACAACGACGAGATCGGCGCGTCCTGGGAGGAGGCGTTCGGCACCGAGGACCGCGGCGCCGTCGAGCAGTACTGCAACGCGAACGCCATCGACTTCGCCTGGCAGGACGACGGCGGCCTGCGCACCCGCCAGCTCCGCAGCGCCGTGGTACGCCACCCGGTCACCGGCCGGCGCTGCTGGTTCAACCAGATCGCCTTCCTGAACGAATACACCATGGCGCCCGAGGTGCGTGAGTACCTGGTGGACGTCTACGGCGCCGACGGGCTGCCGTTCAACACGCGCTTCGGCGGCGGCGATCCCATCGGAGAGGACATCGTGCTACTGCTCAACGAGGTCTACGAGAAGCACACGGCCCGCGAGCCCTGGCAGGCCGGCGATCTGCTCCTGGTGGACAACATCCGTACCGCGCACAGCAGGGAGCCCTTCGAAGGACCGCGCGAGGTGCTGGTGGCGATGGCCGACGGGGTGCCGCTGGAAGACTGCGAGCCGACGATCGAGGTGACGGGCCGGTGACGACCATCCACCCCACCGCCGCCGACACCACCGGCCAGGGACCGAAGCGCGTACCGCCGTTCGCGGTGGTCTCCGGCTCCCAGGTCCAGCGCGCCCTGCAGGGCCGCGAGCGGCAGCTCGTCGACCTGGTCGAGGCCACCTACCGGCTGCACGGCGCCGGCGACACGGTCAACCCGCCCTCGTACTTCCTGCGGTTCCCCGACCGGCCGTCCTCCCGGATCATCGCGCTGCCCGCGTCGGTGGGCGGCGAGGAACCGGTCGACGGCCTGAAATGGATATCCAGCTTTCCCGAGAACGTCGCGGCCGGCATTCCCCGGGCGTCGGCGGTCCTGATCCTCAACGACCACGACACCGGCTACCCGTTCGCCTGCCTGGAGAGCTCGATCATCTCCGCCACCCGCACGGCCGCCTCGGCGGCGTCGGCGGCCGACTGGCTCAGCCGCGGCCGGCCGCGGCCCGTGCGCGTCGGCTTCTTCGGTACGGGCCTCATCGCCCGCTACATCCACACGTTCCTGGCCGCCACCGGCTGGGCGTTCGAGGAGATCGGCGTGCACGACGTGTCCGCCGACAGCGCAGCGGGCTTCCGCACGTACCTCGAACAGTCCGGCACCGACGGCCGGATCACCGTCCACGACAGCGCCGAGCAGCTGATCCGCCACAGCGACCTGGTGATCTTCGCCACCGTCGCGGGCCGGCCGCACGTCAGCGACGTGTCGTGGTTCGCACACCATCCACTGGTGCTGCACGTCTCGCTGCGCGACCTCGCGCCGCAGATCGTGCTCGCCTCGTCCAACATCGTCGACGACGTCGAACACTGCCTGAAGGCCGACACCTCACCCCACCTGGCCGAACAGCTCTCCGGCAGCAGGGACTTCCTGCACGGGACGCTGGCCGAGGTGATGGCGGGGAAGGTGCGGCCGCCGGAGGACCGTCCGCTGGTCTTCTCGCCGTTCGGACTGGGGGTCCTGGACCTGGCGGTAGGCAAGTACGTCTACGACGAGGTGGTTCGCTCGGGGGAGCTGCACGTCATCGACGGCTTCTTCCACGAGCTGCGCCGGTACGGATGAGCGGCCGGGACCTACGGCCGCACATGGGGGGTCATCAAATGAGGGGGTCATCGTGCCAGTCATATCCGTTCCCCTGGATTTCAATGAGGAAGAGCTCTACGTCGACCTGCGATCCACCTTCGGGCAGCCACTGTTCCTGAAGTGCGAGGGCTTCAACTTCGCCGGGTCGATCAAGCTGAAGGCGGCGGCGGAGATGGTCGAGGCCGCGGAGCGCGAGGGTGCGCTGATGCCGGGATCGATCCTGGTGGAGTCCTCGTCCGGGAACCTGGGCGTGGCACTCAGCATGATCGCGGCAAGCAAGGGCTACGGGTTCGTCTGCGTGACCGACCCGCGCTGCAATCTGTCGTCCCGGCGGATGATGGAGGCCCTGGGCAGCCAGGTGCACATCATCGCCGAGCCGGACACCCACGGCGGCTGGCTGGGCGCGCGCATCGACTACGTGCGCGCCCTGTGCGCCTCCGACGACCGGTACGTCTGGCTGAACCAGTACACCAACCCGGGCAACTGGAAGGCGCACTACCGCACCACCGCGCCGGCCATCGCCCGCCAATTCCCGGACCTGGACGTGCTGTTCGTCGGCGCCGGCACCACCGGCACGCTGATGGGCTGCGCGCGCTACTTCTGGGAGTACCACCGCAGGGTCCGGGTGATCGCTGTCGACAGCGTCGGCTCGGTCACCTTCGGCGGCCCGCCCGGCCGCCGGATGATCCCGGGCCTGGGCACCAGCGTCCGCCCGGCGCTGCTGGACGAGTCCTACGTGGACGAGGTGATCCAGGTGGAGGAGGCCGACACCGTCCGCGCCTGCCACCGCCTGGCCCGCAGCGGATTCCTGTTCGGCGGTTCCACGGGCACGGTGGTCAGCGGCGCGACCGACTGGCTGGCGCGCCACGAGGACCGCGACGTGACAGCGGTGGCCATCGCCCCTGACCTCGGCGAGCGCTACCTCGACACCATCTACCAGACCAACTGGCTGCAGGACCTGTACGGAGAGGAGATCCTCAGCGCCGACGACGAGCTGACGGCCGGCACCCGATCGGCCTGACGCGTACGCCTGACGCCTGCGCCTGAGGCGCTGGCGCCGCGCCCACCGGTTCCGACGGGCCGGTGGGCGCGGCGTTTGATCCTGGCTGCGTCCCGCTTTCCTCTCAGTCGCGTACGGGCAGCTGCGCGAGGAAGTCCAGCAGCGCCGCGTTCACCTCGTCCGGGCGCTCCTGCTGCGTCCAGTGGCCGCAGCCGGGCAGCGTGACATTGGCGTGCAGCCGCGGCAGCACCTGGTCCAGGACCGGCAGCAGCCGGTCCATGCCGGGGAACGCCCGGACCAGGTCCCGGTCCCCGGCGACGTACAGCGCGGGTATGTCGATGCCCCGGCCGTGGAAGGGCGCGAGCAGCTCCCAGTTCCGATCGATGTTCCGATACCAGTTGAGGCCGCCGGTGAACGCCCGGTCGCCGTGCTCGGCGTAATCGCGCGCGAACGCGTCGATGTCGGCGTCCGTGAGCCAGCCGGGCAGCTCCTTCGGCTCCGGCATGGTGTCCAGCACCGAAGCGCCCTCGGGGATCACCCACGGCACCGGCGGGTCGGTGAGCGGGCTGTCCCCGGAACCGCCGTACAGCAACCGGCGGAACGTCGACCGCACGTCCCGGGCCAGCTCGGCGTCCGCGACCCCGGGCTCCTGGAAGTACTGCTGGTAGAAGCCCTCGCCGAGCTCGGCGACCAGCGCCGGCAGCGGCGCGGCCGTACCGCGCGGCACCGGCGGCACACTCAGCCCGGCGACGCCGCGCACCACATCCGGCCGGAGCATGGCGGTCGTCCAGGCGACCGGCGCGCCCCAGTCGTGCCCGACCACGACCGCCTGATCCTCACCGAGGGCCCGTATCAGCCCGATCACGTCGCCGGTGAGATGCAGCATGCTGTACGCGGAGATGTCCGCCGGCTGCTCGCTGCGGGCGTAGCCGCGCTGATCGGGGGCCACGACCCGGTACCCGGCCGCGGCCAGCGGCCCGAACTGGTGCCGCCAGGAGTACCACGACTCCGGGAAGCCGTGCAGCAGCAGGACCAGCGGCCCCTGCCCCTGCTCGGCGATGTGCAGCCGGACGCCGTTGACCTCGACGAACCGGTGCTCGACGGAAGGGGCCTCGACGGAAGGTGACACCTGTCCTCCAGCGCTCGTGTGTACGTGACCTCGGGTCACGGTCACTCTTGACGAACGGTTCGGCAGACGGCCTTGTTCCGCGTTCCGCCTTCACGATCGGGTGAGTTGGTAGGGGAGTTGAGGCACCGTCATGTCAGTCGATCCCCGTGAACGTGTCCAGCAGGCGGCTCGGTGCGGCCTGCCGCCAGGAGTCCACGACGATGTCCCGGAGCTCGTCCAGGTCCTCCAGCGCGGCCAGCCGCACCCGCACCCAGGCGGAACTCGCCTCGTGCGGCGGCACCCAGAATTTCTCCGGCTCCGCCGCGATCAGCTCCCCCCGCTCCAGAATGGGGCACCGCACGGCGAACGAGGTCTCATCGTCGGGGAGCGTGAGGTACATCTTCCCGGCGACCCGGAAGGTGGGCATGCTCCAGGCTTCCTTCTCCACCGTCTCCGGCAGGGAGAGGGCGATCCGGCGTACGTCATCGGAATCGGGCATGGGATCACCGTAAGCCGCACCACTGACATCGGCCCGCCGGAACGCCCGCCCGGCCGGTACACGCAGCCGGAACAGCCCTGGTCAAGCGGCCCGTCAGCAGCCGTTGAGCACCGACGACAGCGCACTCTTCTCGGCGGAGTCGACGCTCATCCCGTAGTAGTACTTCACCTGGACCCAGGCCCGCGCGTAGGTGCACTTGTAGGTGGTACGGGAGGGCCACCAGGTGGCGGGGTCCTGGTCGCCCTTGGACTGGTTGACGTTGTCGGTGACGGCGAGCAGTTGTGGCCGCGTGAGGTCGTTCGCCAGGTTCTGCCGCTTGGTGGTGGTCCAGGCGTACGCACCGGAGTCCCACGCCTCGGCGAGCGGCACGAGGTGATCGATGTCGACATCGGAGGCGGCCGACCACGTGGCGCCGTCGTAGGGCGAGTACCAGCTGCCGCTGGTCGCGGCACAGGAAGAGTCGGTGACGACATTCGTGCCATCGCGCTTGAGCACCGTCTCGCGGGTGTTGCACGCCCCGTTGATGGTGATCCAGTGCGGGAACAGGTCCCGGCTGTACCCGTCCCGCGAATGCTCGGCACCGACGCTGAGCGAAGCCAGATACGAACGGGCGGTGGCGGCGCTTACAGGAGTGGGCAACGCGGCCTGTGCGGGGACGCTGCTGAAGAGACTCAGGGCGGCGGTGGCCGCGGCCACCACACTCGTGGCGACGCCACGACGGCGAACGGATACACGACGACGAACGGATATGTGCATGACACGCTCCACGTTCCGGGACGGACGACGGTGTTCCGAGCAGAACAACTGCGGGGGAGTGGCGTGTTCATGGTGCTCCGCTTCCGTCTATGCGGGTAGACGCCGGAGGTGAATTCTGCGTGACTGCACGGCGGTCCGCGGTCCTGGTCAATTCCTCGGTTCGGCGGCGCTGCTCCGATCCGGCTCCAGGCCGCGGCGGAGTTGGTGCAGGCCCCGACGGGCGTGGCTCTTGACCGTGCCGAGGGGCCAGCCGGTGCGTTCGGCGATCTGCGCCTGGGTGAGGTCCTCGTAGAAGGCCATGCGCAGCACCTGTTGTTGCGGCTCCGGCAGCCGGGCGAGCTCCTGGCTCACCAGTACGCGGTCGAGTGCCTCGTCCGGCCGGCCGATCGCCTCGTCGATATGCGCCGCGCCGCCGGCCAACAGGGCCGAGCCCGCCGCAACGACCAGCCGGTCCCGGCGCGTGCGTGCCGCCAAGGCATCCGCGATCTTGTGCCGGGTGATCCCGGTCAGCCACCCGGTGACCGGCCCGCGGCTCGCCCGGTACCGGTGCCGGTTCCGCCACACGGCGAGGAAGACCTGCTGGGTGACGTCCTCGGCCTCCTGCGAGTCGCCCAGCGCCCTCCGGGCCAGGGCGAGCACCAGCGGCTGCCAGCGGTGGTACGCGATGGCCAGGTACGCCTCACTGCCCGCGGCGAGCCGGCGCACGAGCTCCTCGTCCGTGAGCGGATCCCGCGTTGAAACGTCCGTGGGCTGCGGATCGAGTCGGGGCTGCGGTGCCGGTCGGGGCGCGGCGGTACGGTCTGCGGGCATGACGACGGCGCCTCCTGGCAGGGCCTGGCGGAACGGCGGCACCATCCTGAAAATGCTTCCTCCGTCCGGGCAACTCGCGTCGTTTGTGCGTCGTATGCTCGGCCCGTGGAACGCGATCCCGGTACCGGTACCTCGATGACGACGGGCGACCTCGCCAGGCGCCTCGGCGTCGCGCCCACCACCCTGCGCTCCTGGGACCGGCGTTACGGTCTCGGCCCCGCCGTCCGCCCCGAGGGGCAGCACCGGCGCTGGACGCCGCAGGACATCGCCCTACTGGAGGAGATGTGCCGCCTCACGTCCGCCGGCGTGCCCCCGGCCGAGGCGGCCCGTACCGCCAAAGGCTGGGCCACAGCGGCGAGTCGGCGAGTCGAGCACAAGGAGGAGCAGCCCGCGCCCCCTGCCTCCTCACGCACCGCTCTGCGCCCCGGAGACGCACGCCTCGAGTGCCGAGGTCTCATCCGCGCCACCACACGACTCGACGCCCCGGCGATGTCCCACCAGTTGACGTCCCTCGTCGACGCACACGGGTTGGTCACGGCCTGGGACCAGGTGCTGGTGCCGACCCTGCACGCTGTCGGCCGCAAGTGGGAAACCACGTCCAGCGACCGCTACGTAGAGGCGGAACACCTGCTGTCCTGGCACGTCTCCACCGCGCTCCGCCGGGTCACCGCGCCCCTGATACCGGACGGTAGTACGCCGCTGCTCCTGGCCTGCGTACCGGAGGAGCAGCACACGCTGCCCCTCGAAGCGCTCAACGCCGCACTCTTGGAACGCGGCCTGCCCACCCGTATGTTCGGCGCGGCAGTGCCCATCGATGCGCTCGCCGCGGCCGTACGACGCACCGGCCCCCCGGCGATCGTCCTCTGGTCCCAGGTACGCGCCACCGCCGGCGCACCCCTCGCCAAGCAGGTGGCCGCCACCCGCTGGGGCATGAGAGGCGCCCGCCGCCACCCCGCCGTACTGCTCTGCGGCCCCGGCTGGCCAGCAGGCCCCCCACCAGCAGGAATGCGCCGCCCCCTCACCCTGCACGACGCACTCTCGACCCTCACGCACGTATGCGAGGCCAGCAGTGTCACACCGACGAACTAGTCACGCCACCCGGTGGCGATGATCCGGTCGTACGGCATCGTGCGCCGTCCCCGCCCAGCAATACCAGGACGGGGACGGCGATGAACAACGAGGTGCGTCAGATGCGTCAGGTGCCGGCCTTGCGCCCGTAGACGTACACCTCGTCGCCGGTCTTCAGCAGTTTCCAGTAGCTCTTCGCGTCCGCGGGCCGCATGTTGACGCAACCGTGCGAGCCCGGTGCCGACCACACGCTGCCATCGATGGCATGGAACGCCTCGCCCCCGTCGAAGAACTGGCTGTACGGCATCGGCACGTCATACAGTGAGGAGACGTGATCCTTGTGGCGCCAGTAGACCTGGTGCAGTCCCGTACGCGTCTCGTGCTTGTTCCGCCCCGTACGTACCGGCACCGGCCCCTTGACGAGCTTGCGGCCGTCCTGGATCCAGCTGATCTGCCGTGTCAGGTCCACGCACGCGATACGGCCCTTGTTCACGGGGCACTTGCCCGCCCGATTGGGGTTCTTCCCCGCGGCTCGCTGCTGCTTCACGACCTTCATCACGTTCCAGGTGACCGGCCCCGCGTATCCGTACTGCGGATGGATACCGTGCGCACGCTGAAAATCGCGGATCGCGCGACAGTCGCCGACCGACTGCCTGCCATCGGCCTTCCGCCCGAGGAATCTCTCCGCCGCCTTCTGGTACGGACCCTGCAAGCCGCCGCACCAGGAGCCGGAGGCGGCGTACGCGGGCGCCGACTGCAGCCCGACCACTAAGAGCGGCGACAGCAATCCGGCCGCCGCCGCGTAAACAGCCCCGCGTCTCCCGCGAGATATTCGCGTACTCGTCATGGACCACCGCTTTCGTCTCGACGCCCGTCCAGGGCGTCCGCCAATGGGTGATTTGCGCCGCATGAGGCCATGAGCACCTCATGAGCCCCTCACTTCCTCAGATTAGTCGCCAATCACCCACCAAAACCCCCGATTCCCGAACAACGAAAGCCCTGCTGACGCCGTATCAGCTGTGGGACCTGGCGCGGTTGCGTGGCCGCTGGGAACCCCCGCGGGTGGATGTGTTTACCGCCCGCACGGTCGGGCAGGCAGAAAAGCACGTGCTTCGGACTTGTAGGCACGCCCCGTGGGAGAAGTGGCTTCCCGGCGGGCGCGTCTTGCTGGTCGCTGCTCCGCCCACGGACCCGGCAAGAAGAGTGTCGAGGACCAGGGAGAGCCAGGACCATGCTCAGCACGTCTCCTATGACCACGGCCAAGACCGCGAGCACCGAGAACGAGCCCCAGAGCGAGACTCAGGCCGAAAGCCGGAATGACATCCGGAGCGAGGACACGCGTCCCGCGCAGGAGCCGGCGGCGGCCGAGACCACCGTGGCGCGGCGCGCTGCCGCCCGTCGTCGCGGGGAAGCGGCGCGTACTCGCCCGCCGGGCAAGCCCGCCCGCCGGACCCGCCGGCAGCGCGAGAACACCCCCGCCCCCCGCCGCCGTGGACGGCACCCGCACCATGACGCCCCCGACACGGAAGCCGACTTCCGCCGCCTGGCCACCCTGCCCGACGGCCCGGAGCGCGAGGACCTCTCCCAGCGGCTGGTCTGCGCCTGGATGCCGATGGCCGAGCGCCTCGCGCTGCGCTTCCGCAACCGCGGCGAAGCCGTCGAGGACCTGCAGCAAATCGCGGCATTGGGCCTGGTGAAGGCCGTCAACGGTTACGACCCGGACCACGGCACCGCCTTCGAGAGCTACGCCATTCCCACCATCACCGGCGAGATCAAACGGCACTTCCGCGACAACCTGTGGGGAGTGCACGTCCCGCGCCGCGTACAGGAGCTGCGTAACCGTGTGCGCACCGCCCGGCAGGAGCTCACCCGCAGCGTGGACGACCACGGGCCCTCCGACCAGGAGATCGCCGAGCACACCGGGATGACCGAGGAAGAGGTCCGGCTGGGCAGCCAGGCACTGGAGAGCTTCACCACGCTGTCCCTGGACGCCGAACTGACCGGCGCGGACGACGGTTACTCCCTCCAGGACACGCTCGGCGAGACCGAGTCCGGGTTCGACCTGGTTATCGACCGCCAGACGGTCAAGCCCGAACTGGAGGCCCTGCCGGAGCGCGACCGGCAGATCCTCTACATGCGGTTCTTCCGCGACATGACCCAGAGCCGCATAGCCGAACAGTTCGGCATGTCCCAGATGCACGTCTCCCGCCTGATCAGCCGCGCCTGCCGCCGCCTCGCCACACGAGTCGGCGCCCACGCGCCTCAGTGAGAGAAGAGGAAAAGGGCAGCTGAGAGCAGGGGTACGGCCCGGCCGACCGGGCGTTGTCAGTGGTCGCCGCTAGCGTATTTCCCATGCGTGCACCGAGCCGGCGGATTCCGTCGGTTCGGAGCCGGCCCGGACGGCCGGCGGCGGGCGCACCGGGCGGCTTGCCGACCGGACGCCCGCCCTCCACTGCGGAGTTGCGAGGAGCCAGGGAAATGCGAATCGTACTGAGTCACTTCATGAGCCTCGACGGCGTCGTCCAGGCCCCCGGCGGGGAAAAGGAGGACACCGACGGCGGTTTCGCGCACGGCGGGTGGTCCATGCCGTACTTCGACCCGGAGGTCATGGGCAGTGCGATCGACGAGGCAATGTCGGCCACCGAGGCGCTGCTGTTCGGGCGGCGCACCTGGCAGGTCATGGCCGCCGCCTGGCCCGAACGGGCCGGGGACCCCTTCGCCGACCGCATGAACGAGATCACCAAGTACGTCGTCTCGGGGACCCTGGCGCCGTCGGACCTCTCGTGGCACAACTCGAATCTGGTGCAGCCCGGCGACCTGCTCGACACCGTCGCCGGTCTGCGCGCCAAGCAGGGCGGCGACGTGCAGGTCATGGGCAGCCCGAGCCTCGCCCACACCCTGATCGAGCACGACCTGGTCGACGAGTACCGGCTGATGATCGTGCCGGTACTCCTCGGCGGCGGCAAGCGGCTCTTCCCGGAAGACGGGCAGGCCCGCCCCCTGGAGCTGATCTCCTCCACAACCGCTGCGACCGGCACCCAAATCTGCGTCTTCCGCCCGGCATAAGGCTGCGGCGTGTCCTACGGGGCTGCGCGAGGTTACGACCGACGGCGCGGCTTACCGCGCTTGGCCCCCTTGGTGCCACTGCCTCCCTTGGCGCCGCCGGCCCGCTTCGTGCCGCTGGCGCCCTGGGGGCGGCCGGAGCCACTTCGGGGGCTCTTGCCTGTCGCCTTACCGGACGGCTTACCGGTCGACTTGCCGGCCGTCGGCTTCCGCCGCGCATCGGCAGGGGCCGCGGCCGGGGCGGTGGTACGCCCTCGCGTGCTGTTGACCGTGCGCCCGCGGACGATCCCGATGAAGTCCTCCACCTGGTCGGTGGTCCGCTCCTCCGGCCACGACAGCGCCACGTCCGACACGGGGGCGTCCGTGACCGGCCGGTATGTGAGGTCCCGGCGATGGTGGAGGCGGGCGAGCGACTGCGGGACGACGAGGACGCCGATCCCCGCCGCCACCAGCTCAATGGCGTCCGCCGTCGTGGCGGGGCGCTCGAACGCGGGCTGCCCCGGCAGGCTCTCCCAGTCGAGGGTGTCGTCGAGGGGATGCAGTACGACCTCGTCGGCGAGCTCCTCGACGGACACCTCGTCCGCCGCCGCGATCAGGTGATCCTTGGGGATCACGACCACCGTGGTCTCGGTGTAGAGGGGGATCGCGCTGAAGTACGTACGGTCGGCCGGCAGCCGTACGAAACCCGCGTCCGCGTCGCCGCTCCGCAGTACGTCGTACGCCTCGGCGGCGGGCACCTGGAGCAGATTCAGCGGGGTGTCCGGCAGCCGCTCGTTCCAGATCCGCACCCATTTGGCGGGTGTCACTCCTGGTACGTACGCGAGCCGGAACGAAGGGGATGCATCCGAGCCTGTCACCTGGCCAGGCTACCGGGCGTGGTCAAAGGCAGTGCACACGATGGCGTGGTCAAAGGCAGTGCACACGATCGATACCCTTGACACATGACGTCGCACCAGACCACCCAGACGATGAAGCCTGCCACCGCGGCAAAGAAGCTGGGTGTGTACCTCCCCGCCACCCCCGCCGAGTTCCAGGAGGGTGTTGTTTCGCGCGCCGAGCTGAACGCGTTGCAGGCCGATCCGCCCGCGTGGCTCCAGGACCTGCGGCGCAACGGCCCGCACCCCCGGCCCGTGGTCGCGGCGAAGCTGGGCATCTCCATCTCGGGTCTCGCGCGAGGCGGGATCACCGAGGCGCTGACCACGGAGCAGATCGACGCGCTGAAGCAGGAGCTTCCGGAGTGGCTGCAGAAGGAGCGCGCCACGCAGGCGGAGGTGCGCAAGGAAGCGGCCCGGATCAAGGAGAAGAACGCGGAGCGGGCGGCCGCTGAGCCGAAGCCGGAGTCCCGCTGACCGGGGACGTGTGAGTCGCCCCACCGGTCGGTGATCGGCGGGACGGCTCACGCTCAGGCGGGGGCTTCGGCCATACGGCCTGGTCACACGGCCTGGTCACACGGCCTGGTCACACGGCCTGGTCACACGGCTCTGGTCATACGGTTTCGGCCTCGGCCGCTGCTCGTGGTGTGACCGGCCTGGGACTACGCAGTACGGCTGCGGTGCAGGCGGCGATGGCGCACAGGGCCACGGGCAGGAAAAACGTGAGGTTGAGCGGCGCGAGGTGGGTCAGCGGTCCGATGACCGCGGGGCCGGCGAGCATACCGAGGTAGCCGAGGCCGGCGACGCGCGAGACGTTGACGCCGGCCGCTTCCTGGTCGGCGTGGCCCGCGGCGCTGAACAGCTGGGGGATGCAGCCGGAGAGGCCGGCGCCGAAGACGGCCCAGCCCGCCAGGGCGAGCGGGATCCAGGGGGAGAGCGCCGCGACCGTCATGCCGAGCGCGGCCAGCGCGGCTCCGTAACGCAGTACGGCCACCGCGCCGAACCGGCCCGCCACGCGGTCGGCGAGCAGTCGGCCGATGGTCATGGTGGTGGAGAAGGCGCCGTAGGCGAGCGCGGCGGTGGCAGGCGGGGCGTCCAGTACGTCCCTGAGATGCAGCACGCTCCAGTCGTTGGCCACCCCTTCGCAGAGCATGAGCATCAGGGCGAGTGCGGCCAGGAGCCAGATACGCCGGGGGGTACGGCTGCGGGGCGCTGCCCCCGTACGGCTGGAGGTCTTCTTCGTATCAGGGGTGGTACGTGCGGATCGCAAAAGTCCGCGCGCGGCCGGTGCGGCGACGGCGAGCCCGAGGAGTGCCACCGCGCCGAGGGTCGCCGCGGGGCTCCAGCCCCAGCTGAGCGTACGGGCCCCGACCAGCGCCGCAAGGACCCCGCCGATGGAGAAGGTGGCGTGGAAGGCGGACATGACGGGACGTCCGTAACCGCGCTCGACCTGGACGGCGTGGGCGTTCATGCTCACATCCAGGCAGCCGTTGCCGAATCCGAGCAGCAACAGGGCCGCGCCGAGCGCCCAGACATTCGTGGCGAGGCCCGGCAGGACGACGGCCGCGCTGCACAGCGCCGCGCTGAGCGGGACGATCGTGCGGGCGCCGATGCGGTCGGTGAGCGGGCCGGCGATCTGCATGCCGGCGAAGGCGCCGAGTCCGAGCAGGAGCAGGAGCCAGCCCAGTACGGCGTGGCTGATGCCGGCGCGGTGTTCGACGGCGGGGATGTGGACCACCCACATGCCCAGGACGAAGCCGTTGAGCGCGAAGTAGGCAAACGTGGCCACGCGGCCGTGTCGCAGAGATCTCTCCATCCCGCGAACATAGCGAACAGATCCGGTGTTTGTAAGATTGATTTACGCACACGATTCCTGTTCTATCGAGTCGTGGCAACAACAGCGAGTACAGACCGCCTGAGGCGGATCACTGACGCGGTACGCGAGGCCGGGAACATCGGCGTCGCGGAGCTGGCCGCCCTGACCGGCGCGTCGGAGATGACGGTGCGCCGCGACCTGGAGGTACTGGCGGGCCAGGGAGTACTGGAGCGTTACCGGGGTGGAGCGCGCAGTCTCCTGCTGCGTGGCGAGGAGCCCCCGTTCGCGCTGCGGGCGCAGGAGGGCACCACCGCCAAGCGGCGCATCGCCACCGAGGTCGCCGGCCTCCTCGCCGACGGGGAGTCCGTCCTCCTGGACAGTGGTACGACGTGCCTTGAGGTGGCCCGTGCGCTGGCGGGCCGCCGGCTGACGGTGATGCCCCTGTCCCTGCACGCGGTGAATGCCCTGACCGGGGCGCCGCAACTGACCCTGCTGGTCCCCGGCGGCCGCCCCAGGGCGGGGGAGTTGGCGTTGACCGGACCCTTGACTGAGGCGTCGGTTGCGGCGTTGCGTTTCGATACGGCGGTGCTGGGCTGTTGCGGGCTGAATGCGGCGCACGGCTTGACCGCGTACGACTTGGACGACGCGGCGGTCAAGCGCGCGGCGATCGCCTCCTCGCGCCGCATCATCGCGGTGGCGGAGGGGGCAAAGCTGGCCCGTACGGCGCTGGCGGTGGTTGCTCCGGCTGCTTCGGTGCATGTTGTCGTCACGGACGAGGGTGCGGCGGAGGAGGAGACCGATGCGTTGAGTGCGACCGGGGTGAGCGTGCGGAGGGTGTGAGCGGACCGGGCACGCGTTGGGTGCGAGAACTGGGGGCGGGGGCGGGGTGTGGTCCCGAGCGTGTCTCCGTTGGTGTCCGCGGCCTCGGGGAAGGACTTGTTCTTGTACTGCCAGCCGGCGCTGACGCCGGCGGTGGAGTAGATGACGCCTTGTCGCTCCGGGATGCCCCAGAGGTAGAACTCCCACTGAATGGCGACCGGCAGGTTGTTGCCGGCCTTGTCGCGGACGGCGAACCATTCGCCGACGTCACCGGCCGGACTGATCGGAGCGTGCCGCCGGGACCTGCCGGAGGGAACGGAAACCGCCTGTCCGGGACAGCCCGTCAGCTGTCCCTGCTGGTCACAGCGGTGCCCGGACCGTGTCCCGGACACGGCCGACGCCTGCCGACCGGACTTCGGCCGGCGGGGAGGTGCCTGAGGACTTCGCGTGCCGAGCCCACCCCCATGGAGTGATCTGCCTCACACGATGTCACAACGGTCCGCCGCGCGGTGTCTTGAGACCGAACCCCTTGAGACAGAGGAGGCAGCATGACCGAGAAGGCCGAGGCGGTCGCGGTCGGCAGCGGTTACGCGGACGTGAGTTCCCGTCGGCACTCAGGGCGCCGTTCCGCTCAACTCACCGGGAACAAGCGAGCCGATGGGAGCAACTCATGAAGCACCGCATCGTCGTCCTGGGTGCCGGCTATGCCGGGGCCTACGCGGCCGGGACCCTGGCCCGCCGGCTGTCCCCGGCGGACACCGAGATCACCGTGGTCAACGCCGAGCCGGACTTCGTCCAGCGGTTGCGGCTGCACCAGCTCGCGGCCGGTCAGGAGATCGAGGCTCCACGGCTCGCCGACGTCTTCGCGGGCACGGGGATACGGCTGCGCCTGGCCCGTGTCACCGCCGTCGACCCCGAACGCCGGGTCGTCGCCGTGGCCGACGCCGACGGCGACGGCGAGCTCGGCTACGACACACTTCTCTACGCGCTCGGCAGTCACGTCGCCGACCACGGCGTCCCCGGCGTGGCCGAGTACGCCTTCGACGTCACCGGCCGGGCCTCGGCGCTGCGCCTGCGCGAGCGCCTGGACAGTCTGAGTCGGCGGGGTGACGGCGGGAGTGTGCTGGTCGTCGGCGACGGGTTGACCGGTATCGAGACCGCCACCGAGATCGCCGAATCCCGGCCCGGCCTGCCGGTGACGCTGGTCGCCCGCGGCGAGCTGGGCGCCCCGCTGTCCGCCGGAGCCCGCGGCCACCTGCGCCGGGCCTGCGACCGGCTGGGCATCACCGTCCTGGAGCACACCACCGTCGAAGCCGTCGAAGCGACGCGGGTGTTGTGTACCGACGGCACCGCCCTGGCGTCGGAGGCGACTGTGTGGACGGCCGGGTTCGCGGTCAGCCCCATCGCCGCCGCCGGCGGGCTGAAGGTCACCGAGAACGGTCGGATCGTCGTCGACCGCACCATGCGGTCGGTCTCGCATCCCAGCGTGTATGCGGTTGGCGACAGTGCCTACGCCGTTGGTGACAACGGTCGGCCGTTGCCGATGTCGTGTGCTTCGGCCGGTTGCACTGGCATGCAGGCCGTGACCGCGATCGTGGCCCGCCTGACGGGCCGTAAGGTCCCGGAGTCCAAGCTGGATTACCACGGCAATCACATCAGCCTCGGGCGGCGGGACGGGATCCTGCAGCTGGTCGACCGCGAAGCGCAGGCGAGGCGGGGGTATGTGGGCGGCCGGAAGGCGGCGCGGATCAAGGCGGGCGTCCTCAAGGTGTCGCTGTGGACCGCCTCGCATCCGACTTTCGGGCTGCCCAGGCGCAGGTACCGCCTGGCTGCCGCGCCGGATTTGTCCGCCGGGAAGACGGTGCGGCCCGTGGAAAACGGAGCAGCCACTCATGGCTGAGAACAGGGAGAGGGACCGAGAGATGACCGACCGCACCACCGACACCGATCACACCACTGACACTGACCGCACCACTGACACTGACGGCGCCGCTGACCTGGCGACCGAGGTGTTTGTCGCTCACCGTAAGGTGCTGTTCACGGTCGCGTACGAGATGCTGGGATCGGCGGCCGACGCCGAGGATGTCCTTCAGGAGACCTGGCTGCGTTGGGTCAAGGTGGACTTGGGGCTGGTGAGCGACCGGCGGGCGTACCTGGTGCGGATTGCGACCCGGCAGGCGCTGAACCGGCTGCGTACCGTGAAGCGCCGCCGTGAGGCGTATGTCGGCCAGTGGCTGCCCGAACCGCTGATCACCGCGCCGGACGTGGCCGAGGACGTCGAACTCGCCGAGAGCATGTCGATGGCGATGATGCTCGTCCTGGAAAGCCTTTCCCCCACCGAGCGGGCGGTGTTCGTGCTGCGTGAGGTTTTCGAGGTCGGTTACGAGGAGATCGCCGAGGCCGTCGGTAAGAGTTCTGGTGCTGTGCGTCAGATTGCGTGTCGTGCCCGTCGGTATGTCGGTGCTCGCCGCCCGCGTAGGTCGGCTTCGCTGGGTGAGACGCGGGCGGCCCTGGAGTCCTTTCAGCGCGCCCTCCAGACCGGGAACCCGCAGGACCTCCTCGACGTACTTGCTCCCGATGTTGTGCTGCTCAGTGATGGTGGTGGCGTCAAGAGGGCCGCGCTGCATCCGGTCATCGGCGCCGAGAAGATCGTCCGCTTCTACCTCGGCGGTTCCGCCAAGGTGCAGGCCACCATCGCCTGGGAGCCCACCGTGGTCAACGGCAGCCCCGCACTCGCCGTATACGTGGGCGGCGAGCTCGACGGCGTCATGGCCGTCCGCGTCGAGGCCGCCCGCATCACCGGCCTCTACTTCGTCCGCAACCCCGAGAAACTGACCCACGTCACCTCCGAGACCCCGCTCACCCTGCGCTGACGCCAACGGCTCGGAACTAACTGTCTGTCTCCGCCCACCACAAGAGAGACAAGAGGGACACACCGTGACCAGACAGATGACGGCCGCCGCGCCGCGTGGCCTCACCTTCCTCAAGGCCGCGTTAGCCCTGCAGACTCTGGCCCTCTTCTTCCAGGCGGTCACCGCGGGCATGCTGCTGACTTCGTCGCATGGCTATGTGATGCATGACGTCGGGTCGAAGGTGATGTACGGATCCGCCATGTTGTACGTGCTCGCCGCGATCCTGGCCTGGCGCCGGGGCGGCGGCTCCGCTCGCCCCGTCCTGTACGCCACTGGCTTCCTCCTTCTCGCCTCGGCGCAGGTCGCGTTGGGTATCGCGCGCGTGCCCTCGTTGCATGTTCCCTTGGGCGTGGTGATGTTCGCCCTCAGCATCCTGGCCCTGGTCCAGACACTGTCCCCGCGCTGGCTGCTGCGCCCCGCTGCTAGGTCGTAGCCGCCGCTCGCAATCCGCAGCCATGCCATGCCCGTTGGGGCCCGCGATCTAGCAAATGACGAGTTCCGACCCTATGAGAAAGGCAGGACAACTCATGTCCGTTCGCTCCGTGCTCACTGTTGCTGCTGCCGTTGCTGTTGTCGTTGCCGTCCTGGTCGGTGGTTTCGTGTTCGCTGAACCGGCCGCTCCGGATGTCTTGGCCCAGCCGGTCGCCGCGAGCGTGTACACCGTGAGCGTCGGCCGGGTCGGGGCCTCCCTGTCGGCATTGGTCGGCTTCCTCGGCGCGGTGGGCGGTGGCCTGGCCCTGGCCCGCCCCGCCAGGCAGGGACGCACTGTCTCCTGGGCCCGGCGGAACGGAGCTGTCACGGCTCTGGCGGCGGGTCTGATTGCCGTGGCCGTCGGCGGGACGGTCGCGGCCACCGCCGATGGCGGTCTGGGGACCGGCAACGGGCTCGGCGGCGCCTACGTCGCCATGTTCCTGGGCTTGATCGCCGTCACCCTCGGTGGGCTGGCCCGCTCCCGTTCCCGCCGAACCCGCTGATCCCACACGATTGCGCTGCCCAGTCAGGGCCACTTCCGTAGAGCTCGTTGTGGCAGGCCAGGCAGCGCCTGTGTGCGAAGTCAGTCGAGGTTCGGCACCAGCAGGACCTTGCAGGCGTCGCCGGTGAGGAGGTCGACGGCCTGGTTGGTCTGGTGCAGTGGCAGTCGGTGGGTGATGAGCCAGTCGAGGTCGAGGCGGCCGGAGTCGAGCAGGAGCAGGGTCTGTTCCCAGGTGTCCCACAGGCGGCGGCCGAAGATGCCGCGCAGTGTGATGCCGCGTTTGTTGATGTGGGTGGCGATGTCGATTTCCACGGGTCGGCCCGGGTGTCCGACGGTGATGATCGTGCCTTCCCTGCGCAGGGCGCCGAGGAGGGGCGGCAGGGCGGCGGCTGCTCCGGAGCATTCGAAGGCGACGTCGGCGCCGCCGCGGTGGCCGCTGAGTTGGTGGCTGCGTTCGATGGCTGCTTCGCCGGGTTCCATGGCGATGACGCCGAGTTGTTCGGCTGCGGCGCGGCGGTACGGGTTGGGTTCGATCACGATGACGTAGGCGGCGCCCATGAGGGAGGCGAGCCGGGCGAGGACCATGCCCACGGGGCCTGCGCCGCTGATCAGGACGCCTTGGCCGGCGACGGAGTATCCGGCGCGTTGTATGGCGTGTACGGCGACGCCCGCGGATTCCAGCAGGGCGCCGGTTTCCAGCGATACGGCGTCCGGGAGCGGTACGCAGATGTTCTGCGGTACGGCGACTCGCTCGGCGAAGACCCCGTCGAAGTGCATGCCAAGGATCTGGGTGCGCTCGCAGGTGTGCGCGTGTCCGGTGCGGCAGGCGAAGCACTGCCCGCAGGGCAGGTGGCTCTCCAGCGCGACCCGGTCGCCGACCCGCAGGTTCTCCACCCCGGGGCCGACCTCGACGACCGTCCCCGCTCCTTCGTGGCCAAGGACGACCGGGAGGTCCAGGTGGAACGCCTGAGCCGCCGGTGACCATTCGTAGCATTCACGGTCGGTGCCGCACAGGGAGGCCGCGGCGATGTCGATGACGACGGTGCCGTCCCCCGCCTTCGGTTCGGGTGCGTCGGTGACGTACTGGACGCCGCGGCCTGCGGCTGCCTTGATGATGGCCCTCATGAGCGTCGTGCTCCTTCGTGTCGGGGAGGGTGTGCCGGGGATGCCGGTGCCGGTGGTGACGACCGGGTTGGTCAGGCCGCGGGGGCCGGCTGGGCGAAGCGCCGGAGGACATCGGTGGGGCCGGCCTGGCCGCCTTTGAGCAGCAGTCGGCAGCCGGCCACTGCTGCGTCGCTGTCGGGGTGGCAGATCGGTGCCGCGGTGACGAATTGGGAGGACACGCGCAGCTCGCGCACTCCCATGGCCAGTAGCGCGTGGCTGGAGGTGTCGCCGCCGAGTACCGCGATGTCGTGGGTGAGGCCCTTGGCGGCTGTGCCGGCGGCCAGGGTGCCGAGGAGCGTCCCGATGTAGGCGGCGTCCAGGGGCCCGGCTTGGGTGTAGCGGGGGTCCTGGGTGCCGCGGGTGGTGTGCACGATGACGTGCCGGCCGGCGGCGAGCCAGGCCGCCGCCCGCTGCTCCAACTCCTCCGCCAGGGAGGGATCTTCGCCGGTGAGCAGTTGGGTGGGTACGGCGATCTCGGCCCAGCCGTGTGCGGTGGCGTCGGCGATCTGTGCGGCGGTGGTGCTGGAGGCCGAGGCGCTGAGGGCCAGGACGGGCCCGGAGGCGGGCTGCACGGTCTCGGCCTGCGGGGAGTGTCCGGTGGCGGTACGGGCCAGGGCCGCCATGATGCCTCCGGAACCCACCACGAGGGCAGGCCCCTGCCGGGAGGACTGCGCCCGCAGCGCACGGGCGACGGCGTCCAGGTGGGCGTCGTCGACCGCGTCCACAACGAAGGCGGCGCCCTTGCCGCGGCGGTGGGCTTCCCACTGCTCGCGGAAGGAACCATCGGCGTGTGCCGGCAGATGAATGGCTCCGGGCACCTCATCACTGTGCCACTGCGTGGCGAGCACGTGCCGCAGGTCGGCCTCGTCCATCGGCGTCGAGGGATGCTGTGCCATCACCGGATGGCGATCCAGGCGGTGCACATGGCTCGAGTGGGCGGCGAAGTGGTGGCTGAAGGCGGTGTACCGGCCGAAGCCCGGTTGCGCCGGCGCGACGGGGATGGGTCCGTGGCCGGGGAAGTGCGTGTGGAGCAGTTCGATGCCTCTGCCGATGCTGCCGCGGGCGGGTGAACTGTCGAAGGTGGAGCAGACTTTGTACAGCACTACCTCGGCATCGGCCGTCGCGATCCGGGCCAGCTGGGCGCGGACCAGTGTGTCGAAGGCGGCTGCGCCGAGTGAGCGGGAGGGTCCGGCGATGCCCACGACGTCGCAGTCGGTGGGAAGAGGCGCTCTGCCGTCTCCGACGACGAGCACGGCGTTCAGGCCGTATTGGTGTGCCTGGGCGAGGACATCGCTGGCTCCGGTGAGGTCGTCGGCGACAAAACTGACGTACGTCATGTCAGGCCAGGCCCCCGAAGGTGCGCCCGGCGTGCAGCAGCGCCGGATCTCCGGCCTGTGCGGCGGTGTGGGCGGCTGCTTCCAGCGGCACGCCGTCGACGGCCGCGGCCCAGGCGGCTCGCAGGCTGCGCACGCCGGCGGCCGGGCCGTCGGGATGGGCGGCCACTGCGCCGCCGGCGAGCATCAGCAGATCCGTGGTGCCGACCGCGGCGTAGGTCGGCCCCGGAGTGGTGACGTTCTGCCCCGACGACAGCGTCGGCACCGGACTCGGAAAGTCCCCCAGCGGCTCCAGCAGGCTGCGCACGTTGGCGGCAACCTCCGTATCGCTCTCGTAGAACTTGCTGCCGAGCCCGCTGACGTGCAGGTGGTCGGCGCCTGCCAGGCGGGCGAGCTGCTGCCAGACCCGGTAGGACATCCCCAGTCCCGGCGCGCGCATCGACCCGGCCAGCCCGGCGCGGTGTCCGTGGATGGGCACTGCGGAGAATTCCCGCAGCCAGGCCAGCGCGGGCAGCCCCATGATCGGCACGTTGAGCATCACACACCGGCCGCCGGCCTGGACCACGAGGTCGTGGCGTTGCTGCAGTCCGGCGAGGTCTCCGGTGATGTTGAAGGCGTACATCACGGGGTGGCCGGTGTGCTGTTCGGCCTCGCGGATCTCTTCGGTGGCGATGGCCACCCGGCGCTCCAGCGGCAGATAGGCGGGGTCGGTCATCAGCTCGTCGTCCTTGATCAGGTCGATCGAGGACCTGGCCAGCTCGCGGACGACCAGGCGGAATTCGTCCTCGGCCAGGCCCACGTTGGGCTTGATAATCGTGCCGATCATGACGCCGTCGGCATTGCCCAGCAGCGTGCGGGTGCCCGGTATGCCGAACGCCGGGCCGTGGTGTGCCGCCAGGAACTCCTTTGGCAGTTCGATGTCCTGCAGACGGCAGGCGAACAGCTCGCCGAGTTCGAAGAGGTTGCCCGCGACGGTGGTCTGCAGTGTGGCCAGGTCGGTCCCGATGTTCTCCATCGGGAACTCCACCACTGCCAACGCGGCCCGTACGTCCTTGGCAGGGGTGCGCGAGGGCAGCGATGGGCTGCGAAGGCCCAGCTCCTGGACGCTGATCACCTGTGCGGCATGGCGTTCGCGGAGGCGGGGGGACTCGCCGGGCACCGCCACGAACGTGCCGCTGGACTGCTCGCCGGCCATGGCCGCGGCGGCCTGCTCCGGGTCGATCTCCGATTCCAGGTAGTACGTGCAACGCACGACTCGCGGGTCACGCATGTGCTTCTCCGAGGTGAGTAGGTCTTGCTGTGCGGTTACTTGCTGCCGCTTACGGCCACTTGCTGTTACTCGCGGTCGTGCTGCCCGGTGGGGGCAGAGCCTGCCCGGGAGACACCGTGGCCAGCGATCGGCGAACCGGGACCGTCGTGGACAGTGGTCGGCGAACCGGGTCCGTCGTCGACAGTGAGTGGTGAACCGGGGCCGTCGTGGGCAGTGAGTGGTGATCCGGGTCCGTCGGGTATCGGCTCCTCGGCCCCTTGCGCTGCCAGGGGCCGGCGCAGGATGCGGCGTGCCCACAGGGCGGTGATCAGGGGACACAGGATGGAGGTGACCACGACGGAGGAGGCGATGAGTACGGTGGCGGACTGGGCGGCCGGTGCGTAGATGGGGTTGGCGGCCGCCACGATGGAGGGGACGACGGCGGCGTTGCCGGCGGTGGTGGCCGCGGCCAGGCCCGCGATGCCGTCGCCGCCGCTGAGCTTGTCGGCCAGCAGCAGCGCCGCGCCGCCCGCCAGCACCACGAACAGGCCCAGTGCGACCCCCAGCAGCCCGGCCTTCCAGACGGCGGTCAGGTTGAGGGTGAGTCCCAGCGACAGTCCGAGGAAAGGTACGAGCGCGGGTACCGCAGGCGCCAGGAACCGGCGTATCTCGGGGTCGAGATTGCCCAGCAGCATCCCCAGTGCCAGCGGGAGGATGGCGCCCACCAGGGTTTGCCAGGGGAAGGCGGACAGTCCGGCGACGCCGAGGGTGACCATGGTCAGGAACGGGCCGGACTCCAGGCTCATGACGCTGTAGGCACCCACGTCGCGCTTGCGGCCGAACTGCGCCATCAGCGACATGTACAGACCGCCGTTGGTGTCGTTGAGCGCCGCCACGACGGCCAGGGTGGACAGCCCCGCGAACGCGCCCCCGCTGACCGGGGCCTCGCCCAGGAGGTGACCCATCACAACGCCGATGAGCAACGCGAACACGACCTTGGTACCCAGCAGCACGCCGCCCTTCTTCGCGATGTACGGCGTTGCCTTGACGTCCAGGGTCGCCCCCAGGCACACGTAGAAGACGGCCAGGATCGCCGGCAGTCCCGTGAACAACGCCCCGGTGAAGGAGCCGAAGAACTCTCCGGTGCCGGGCGCTGTCGTGTGGACCAGGGCTCCGACCAGCATCGGGACAAGCATCAGCCCGCCGGGCACCTTCTCGATACGGGCTTTGATGGGCACAGCCACGGGAACCTCCGAACGGTTATGTTCGAATGAACATTGAATGGGTGGGACCGTAGCCTCGGGGAGAGTGCAGGTCAATAGATCCTGCACCTCGATGACGCTCGTCCTTAGGTACGTCCCTCTCTTGATGTGCGGCCGCGATGGGCTGAACTGACGGATGCACTGACGGATGCACTGACGGCGTCACCGAGAGGTGTACTGTTCACATGAACATCGATACTGCGGTGCGGTGGGGAGCCGTGATCACTCGGCCGCCCCGCCCGGGGGAGTGGAGGGGGAGCCGGATAGCGTGAGGAACGTGGCTCAGGACGAGGTGGAAACGGTACGCAGCTCCCGGCAGAGGGACATCCTCAAGGCGCTGCAAGAGGCGGGCCAGGTGGACGTCAAAGCGCTCGCGGAGCGTTTTGGGGTGACCGGCATGACCATCCGCCGTGACCTTGCCGAACTCGACCAGGCGGGACTCTTGCACCGCGTCCACGGCGGCGCCGTGCCCCGCCGGGCTCCCGCGTACGGCTCGCGGTCATCGACGATGATGCCCGAGAAGGCGAGGATCGCCACCGCCGTTGCCGACCTGGTCGGACCGGGGGCCGCGGTCGGCATCGACACCGGGACGACCTGCACGGCGGTTGCCGCGGCGCTCGCGCACCGCAGCGACCTGACAGTGATCACCAACTCGCTGCATGCGGCGTTCGAGCTGAGGGACACCGGAAGCCGGGTCCTGGTCCTGGGCGGGCTGATGACGCCGGAGCTGAGCCTGGTCGCCTCCACCGCCGCCCAGGAACGGCCGCAGGTCCACCTCGATGTGCTGGTCCTGGGCTGCGGCGGGCTCTCCGCCGAGCGGGGCATCACCTACTTCGACCCTGCCGAAGTCGAGGTGCGGCGCACCCTCGCCGCCCTCGCCGACCGCGTCGTCCTCGCCGCCGACCACACCAAGTTCAACCGCAAGAAGGCGATGGCACTGGGCCCCCTGTCCGCCGCGGACATCCTGGTCACCGACCAAACACCGCCCGCCGAACTGGCCACCGCCTTCTCACAGACCATCGTCGCCCCCTGAACAGCCGCTGCACCGCCGTCGCTCCCTGAACAGCCGCTGCACCGCCCGGCCTTGTCGCCTCTCGCACGGTCTACCGCGGCCCGGCCCAGTGGCTGCCGCCGGCCGATGCCCGCTGCACCTACGCCGCCGACTGGGCGCCCACCAAGCGGCGAGGGGAGCCGGCCGCGCACCGGGAGGAGGTGAAGACACCGCAAGACATGGCAGCCGGCCGCGGACAACAGCGCACCGAGTACGAGCACGCCCAGGGCTGAGAAGCCATCACCCAGACGGTGGTGCAACGCTGCGCCGCGGAGCCAAGGCAACGCGGATCGCCGGACCGGATCCGGGCGCAGCAGAGGGCTGGACGGCGGAGCCGAAGTAGGACCGTTCTCCAGACACCTTGAGATGTCTCGACGCAGGTGCGGCTGGGGCAGCCTGCCAACCCCTGCCCGCTTCAACTGCCGCCTCAGCACTTGATGTCGTCGACGCACCAGGAACGGGGTCGGGGGCGGGCGAAGACAGCAAGCAGCAAGGCCGTACTCTGCAGACGGCAAGACAGGCGCTGCTGATGCGGCGTAGCTGTCCGTTGCACGTGGACGGCCCAGCTCGTATCAACTGCCCGACGAACGACCAGGAGGCTGACCGGTGATCACGCTGGCCGCGGCGGGGGGAGTGGCCCTGATCGAACTGGGCATGGCCCTGACCCCGGGACCGAACATGATCCACCTCGCCTCCCGCGCGATCACCCAAGGCCGCAGGGCGGGTCTGGTCAGCCTCGGCGGGACTGCGGTGGGATTCCTGTGCTATCTGCTGGCCGCGGCCGCGGGCCTGTCCGCACTGTTCGCGGCCGTACCGGTGGCATTTACGGTGGTCAAGCTTGCCGGGGCCGCTTACCTGGCCTACCTCGCCTGGGGCATGCTCAAGCCCGGCGGCCGCTCGCCCTTCACCCCGGCTAAGGACTTGCCTCCGGTCTCCGACGCCCGGCTGTTCTCGATGGGGCTGCTGACCAACCTGCTCAACCCCAAGATCGCCCTGATGTATGCCGCCCTGCTGCCCCAGTTCCTGGACCCGCAGGCAGGTCCGGCCTGGGGGCAACTGCTGCAGCTCGGTGGTGTGCAGATCATCGTGGGGATCTGTGTGAACGCTCTGATCATGCTGGCCGCGGCACGGGTGTCGGGGTTCCTGGCCGCCCGGCCCCGCGTCATGACCGCCCAACGGTTCACGGCAGGCGGCCTGCTCGGCATCTTCGCGCTGCGCACCGCCCTGTCCCGCACCCCTGTCTCCACCTGAACCAGGCCCGCGTCACGGTGACGCCAGACCAGGACCAGTCACTCGCTCCCCGGAGCCGTCTTGCCGGTGGCCGCGTGTCTCATGAGGCACAACAAAGTCCGGAGAAGGACGGTTTCCGCGTGTTGCTCGTCCATGACCAGGAGCGGACGCTGCTGCGCTCTGGGCACGGCACCGACCTCACGGCCGCCTTCCCCGAGTTGGTCGCCGCGGCTGCCGAGCTGCCGAACGACGTCGTCCTGGACGGCGAGGTCATCATCTGGGCCGACGGCCGCCTCGCCTTCGAGTACCGCACCCGCCGCCTGAGCCGTCGCCCGGCCGCCGCCGCGCGCCTGGCCGAGCAGCATCCGGCGCACTTCGTCTTCTCTGTCAAGTCCTACATGTTGAAGGACTACGGATCGCCTCGGCTCTTTGAACTACGCAAGCAGTCCGGCCACAGTCGGTATGGAACCGTCCTTGGGGCACCGTGAGCACGGAGGCCCGCCTGACGCGTGGGCCGGAACCCGGTGATGGCTTCGGCGGCTGAGTTCTCGACTTGGCACAGTGCCAGGTAGATCGCGCAGAGCCCATCTCGTAGGTGGGTTCCGGTACGTATTCGAACCCTGCGGTATGCCCCGCGCGCCGTCGTTCTTCAGCTCAACTCGACAGGTGTTGAACGGCGTTGGTCGTCATACCACGGAAGGTGACGTAGCGGACCAGAGCTGGCTGCAGGACCGCGAGCAGCAGGCATGCGAGTGCCATCGCACTCCAGAGCCCGGCGGGCCCGGCATGCTCGAGCAGTTGCGTCCACAGGAGAGGGGCTGCGATCCCTGCGATACCCCAACTGGTGCCGTACACAGCCAGGTAGCGGCCCTTTGCGCTCGCGGGGGCCGGCCTGGCGACCACCGCGTACACGCGGCCCACGAGGAGAAGGTATTCCTGTGCAACGAGGCCGGCCGTGCCCTTCTCAGTGGTGGTGCGGGCGAGGCAGCAAGGCGAACGCGCTCTCCGCGATCGAGGTCAGCCGGGCGGGACTGTGGCCGACCGCGCCTACGACATCGATTCCGCGGATGACGGTCAGCAGAAGGTACGCAAGGTCGTCGGGATCCGCGTCGGGGTCGATGTCGCCGTTGCGCTGCGCCGCTCGCACACACTCGGCCACTGCCGTGGCGACCACGGAGAAGCAGTCGTTGGCCAGGCGTTCCACCTCGGCGTCGGAGGCGCCGATCTCCAGGGCCATCTTGGCGGCGAAGCAGGCCGCCGCCGCCCGGTCAGGGGCGGGGGGGACGTCTGCGGCGAGTGGCACTCCGTGGACGGCGCGGAGCAAGTACTGGTGCAGTCGTTCCAGGGCGCTCTCGTCCGGTCCGGCGAGCGCCTTCGGCGCAAACTGCCCCAGCCGTGCGAAGTAGCTGGCCATCGCCTGCAGCAGCACGCCGTGCTTCCCGTCGAACGCGGCATAGAGGCTGCCGCGGCCCAGGCCGGTGGCGGCGCTTATGTCGTCGACGCTCGTGCCGTTGTAGCCCGAGGTGCGGAACTGTCGCTCGGCGGCATGGAGGACGTGGTCGCGGTCGAAGCTTCGTGGTCTCGCCATACACAAAAGGTAGGGCCGACCCGCCGTTCTTGACAACTCAGTACAGAACCGCCTAGGTTTCTGACTGTTCAGTACATAACTGTCCTGGGCTCACCGGACAGGCTGCGTGCACGCCTGGCGCGATCGAGGGCAACCCATGCCTTTGAACTCCTCCGCGCCGCCCGGCGTTGCGACGCCTTCCAGGCCGGCAGGGCACGGTCTGATCCTGGCGGTCCTGGCGGTCCTGGCGACGGCGAGTTTCATCGCCGAACTGGATCTGTACATCACCAACGTCCCAAGCAAACCGGGGCCGGACTCTCCACAACAGCCCAAGACGGTCGCCGACCACATCCTCGGCTTCTTGAACAGCTGCCCCCTCCAACCACCCAGAACTCGAAGGGTTGACCGAACCATGACTGACAAGGAAAGGCAGGAGGCCATGGCTGTGGCGACTCCTCCGTACGAGAGCGACGCACTGGCCGAGGGGACCGTCGACGCGGTGGTGATCGGCGGGGGCGCCGCGGGGCTGAACGGTGCGCTGATGCTCGCCCGCTCCCGCCGCTCGGTCGTCGTGATCGACAGCGGCTCCCCGCGCAACGCGCCCGCGGAGGCCATGCACGGCTTCATCGTCCTGGACGGCACCCCGCCATCCGAGATCCTTCGACGGGGCCGGGAGCAGGTGCGCCAGTACGGCGGACGCGTCGTGTCCGGCGAGGTGGTCTCGGCCGAGTCCGCCGCCCCGTCGGCGGACGGGGACCTGCGGTTCACCGTCACCCTGGCCGACGGCCGCGGCATCACCGCTCGCCGCATCCTGGTGGCCACCGGCCTCACGGATGTGCTGCCACAGGTGCCCGGGCTCGCCGAGCACTGGGGACACAGTGTGGTGCACTGCCCCTACTGCCACGGCTGGGAGGTGCGCGATGAGCCCATCGGCGTCCTCGCCACCGGCCCGGCCTCCATCGGCCACGCGTTTTTGTTCCGTCAGCTGACCGAGGACCTGACCTACTTCACCCACGGCACCGACCTGGACGAGGACAGCCGCGCCCGCTTCGCCGCCCGCGGCATCCGCGTCATCGACACCCCGGTCACCGAGGTCGTCAACGACGAGGACGGTGCCCTCGCCGGGGTGCGCCTGGCCGACGGCCAGGTCGTGGCCCGCCGCGTCGTCGCGGTCGCCGCGCCGATGCAGACCCGCACCCAGGGCCTGGAAGGTCTGGGCCTGCCGGTGCAGGACCTGCCGAAGGGCCGCGGTTTCGCCTCCGGCACGGCCGGCACCACCGAGGTGCCGGGTGTGTGGGTGGCCGGCAACGCCACCGATCTGGTCGCCCAGGTCGGGGCCTCCGCAGCGGCCGGCGCACTGGCCGGCGCCGACATCAACAGCACGCTGGCCACCGCGGACACCGACGCGGCCCTCCAGAGGATCGCCGAGGGAAGCCCAAAAGGGGCCACAGGATGATCTCGAAGCCCTGAGATCTCAGCCCGTCGCCCGCTCCCCTCACGAGCAATCAAGTGATTCCGCTCGTCCGCCCCGCCCCCCTCAGGAGCTACTGATGCCCTTCCTTGCGAACACCCCCGTGGAGAAAATAGCCGGGCCGTACGCGCGGCGCTGGTGGGTGCTCCTCGTGCTGTGCCTGAGCCTGCTGATCACGGTGATGGCGAATACGTCGCTGATCGTCGCCGCCCCCGACATGACCACCGACCTGGGCCTGACCAGCAGTGATCTGCAGTGGGTCGTCGACAGCTACACCGTTCCGTACGCGGCGCTGATGCTGGTGCTGGGCGCGATCGGCGACAAGTACAGCCGGCGCGGCGCGCTCGTGCTGGGTCTGCTGATCTTCGCCGGCGGTTCGGTGATGGGGAGCATGGTCGACGAGACCTCGCTGGTCATCGTGGCCCGCGCGATCATGGGTGTGGGTGCCGCGGTCGTGATGCCGGCCACGCTGTCCCTGGTGGTCGCGACCTTCCCCAGGAGCGAGCGGGGCAAGGCCATCACCGCTTGGGCCGCGACCTCCGGGGTGGCGGTAGCCGTCGGCCCGCTGGTGTCCGGCTGGCTGCTTGAGGACCACGCCTGGGGCTCGACCTTCCTGATCAACGTGCCGATCGCCGTCCTCGCCGTGTTCGGCGCGCTCGCCCTGGTACCGCCGTCCAAAGCGGAGGGCATGGGCCGGATCGACTACGTCGGTGGTCTGCTGTCGATCGTCACCGTCGGCTCCCTGATCTACGCCGCCATCGAGGGCCCGCACTCCGGCTGGGGCGTCGGCCCCGTCACCGCCGCCGTGGTCGCCGGTGTCGGTCTGGTCACCTTCGTCGCCTGGGAGCTGCGGCACCCGCACCCGATGCTGGACGTCCGAAAGTTCGCGCTGCGGCCCTTCAGCGGCTCGATGCTCGCGGTGATGTTCTTCTTCTTCGGCATGTTCGCCGTGATCTACTACGCGACGCAGTTCCTGCAGTTCGTCCTCGGCTACGGCGCCCTGGACACGGGTGTACGGCTGCTGCCGCTGGGCGGTGCGGTGTTCCTCGGGTCCGCGGTGACCGGGGTGCTCGCCCCGAAGCTGGGGGTGAGGGTCATGGCCGTGACCGGCATGGCCGTCGGCACGGCGGGCATGTTCCTGCTCACCCAGATCGACAAGGGGTCGACGTACGGGGACTTCCTGGCGCCGCTGATGATGCTGGGCCTCGCGCTCGGACTGAGCATCTCCCCGGCGACCGACACGATCATGGGCTCCTTCCCCGAGTCCGAGCTGGGCGTCGGCGGCGGTGTCAACGACACCGCGCTGGAGCTGGGCGGGGCGCTGGGCATCGCGGTGCTGGGCTCGCTGCTGGGCACGGCCTACCGGGACGAGCTGACCGACCTGGTGGGCAACCGCCTCCCGGCGAAGGCGATGGAGACCGCCAAGGACTCGGTCGGCGCCGGCCTGGCCGTCGCGGAGCGGGTCGCGCAGGATCCCTCCGCCGGGCCCCAGCAGGCCCAGGCCGCCGTGGACGCCGTCCACCAGGCCTTCGCCCACGGCGTCGCCCAGACCAGCCTCATCGGCGGGATCATCATGGCCGCCGGAACACTGATCGTCCTCGCGGTCCTGCCGGGCCGGCGCGGCTTCGCGAAGCAGAGCGCCGAGCCGGGGGCCGGGACGACGGCGAGCGAGGCGGCGACTGTGCGGGAGCACACCGGGGCCACCTGCTAGATCGCCGGCGGGGCATCCGCTGGATCGCCGGCGGGGCATCCGCTGGATCGCCGGCGGGGCATCCGCTGGATCGCCGGGGACGCGCCCGCCGGAGCGCCGGGCAGGAGCCCGTCGGCGCGAGACGCGCAGGGCGCGGGCGTGGTCCAGCGGTCCACGGTCTACGGCCACGCGGATCCTCTGCCGGAACACCTCGCCGTCCTTGGCCTCCGGGCCGCCCCGGGGCTCTCCTCCGGAGCGGCCCGGAGCCCGAGGGCCGTGAGGTGACAGCGGCGGTCGCTGCAGACGCCACCCTGCGCCGACAGGCGACCGCCGCTACGCCGCACTGCGCTATGCCGCACCTGCCGCTGCGCACCCACGCGGCGGCGTCGTGCCACCGTCCTGCGGCCCTGCTCGCGCCCTCGCCCTCTGAGTCTCGCGCCCCACGGCGCCACTCGCGCCGGCACCCCTTTGCCGCCGTCACCCTCAGCTGCCCAAGTCAGTACTTCGGTCGGCTGGTCTGTGCGGGTTGTTCAGGTCCCGGCATGAGATGGACGTGGGTTGGGGAGCGCGAGAACGTGGGCGCGCGGGGCGCTTGCCTCGCTGCGCAGGAGGTGGTTCTCCGTGGTGAGTTGGTCAAGGGCGTGGACGAGGTGTTCGACATCGGTGCGTAGCTGGGCGATCTCCTCGGCGTCGCGTGCCCGTAGTTCCTTGAGTCTGGTGATCTGCTGACGTAGTCGCCGCTCGCTGTCGGGCAGCTGGCCCCGGGCGCGTACCGCTTCGTAGAAGTGGTTTTTCAAATCCAGGTGGCGTTGGGTGAGTGCGTTGCGGGGGACGCCGGCCTCGCGCAAGGCGAACCGTTCCAGCGCCTCGTGCGTCGGTTGACCATGCCGGGCGCGGCCCGCTCGATGCCGCGTCGCTGTGTGGGCTGCGGCACGCGTGCGGGTTCGGGTTTGCGGGAGTGCGGATCATGGCGAGTGGCCCATGGATCCGAAAGTTCCTCTGGCTCGCCGCGCGCTGTGGAGCGGTCCTCGACGTCGATGTTGGCTCGGAGCTGGAGCTGGCGGTAAGCATCGTCCGCGTGTGCGGGCTCACGCGTCCGCGGGTTCTGTTGCCTTTGTCCGGGTTTGAGGTGTGCGGAGTCAGGCGGCTCTCCTGCAGGGGTCGCTTGGGTACCTGGCGTGAGGTCCCTGTGCCGCCTGCTCGATGTCCTTGACCGGTACCGGGAGGTGCTGGGTCCGGTCGGTGTCGGCAACTGGGCGGGGTGGTAGGGACCGCTCACCAGCCGCTTACCAGCCGGTGAGTAGTAGGTGGTTGAGGAGCAGGCTCAGGGTTGCCTGGGCGGTGAGCCAGATGCGGGGGTGGGGAAGGAGTGTTCCGGCGGCGAGCAGCCATATGGTGAAGGGCAGCCAGATTCGTTCTGTTTCTGCTTTGCTCATTCCGGACAGGTTGGCGGTGAGCAGTATGAGCAGGGCCGTGCACAGCAGTAGCCCCATGCGGCGGTCGGCGGGGGGCGACGCGTGCCGCTGGGTGAGGAGGGCGGCGGTGCGGCGGAGGCCGGCCACGGTGGCCGGGCCCACTACGAGCGCTGTGCAGGCGAGGTTGGCCCATACCCAGTAGCTGTAGGGGCGGAAGCCGCCGGCGCCCTGGTGGTAGCGCTCGATCAGCAGGTGGTATGCCTCCCACCAGTTGAAGCCCGCCGCGGTGAATGCTGCCGGGACGACGGTGAGTCCGGCGATCGCGTAGGGGAGGATCTGCAGCCGGCGGGAGCCGAGCAGCCAGGTGGTGGCGGCTATTGCGGCGAAGAGTGTGAGGCCGTAGGAGAGGTAGGCGGTGAGGCCGAGGAGGAGCCCGGCGGCGAAGCCGGTCGCTTGTGGGTGGCGGTCGGTCACCGCGAGAGCGAGGAAGGCCACTGCCCAGGCGGCGACCGCCGCGAAGTACCCGTCCGCCGACGTGCCCGCCCATACCGCTGCCGGGGCCAGGATGAGGAAGGGCGCGGCGTGCCGGGCGAGGGTCTCGCCCGCGAGTGCCCGTACGGTGATGAGGACTGCGATTGCTGTGGTCGCCCCGACGGTGATGACAAAAGTGCCCGCCCAGGCTCCGCCGCCCAGGCCGATCCGGTCCAGGAGGACGAAGGTGAGGGTGGCACCCGGGGGGTGTCCGGCGACGTGCGGGGGCCAGTGGGCGGGGGAGTCGAGCAGGATGTGGCGGGTGAAGTCCCGCACGGTGCCGGGGATGTCGTGGAAGCGGTCGATGGCCTGGAGGTACTCGTACTTGGTCGTCAGTCGGCGGGTGATCCCGCGGTGCGGGCCGTCGACGAGGGCCAGGGAGAAGGTCCAGGCCGTGGCGGTGGCCCAGGAGGCCCACAGCAGTGGGCGCCAGGGCAGCCGGGTGGCCAGCGTGGGGCCATGCGCCACGACGGCGAGGGCGAGGGTGATCGCGGCGGGGGTGCCGGGGCCGGTGTGGGGCAGCCAGGTGGCGTACAGGGGCGGCCAGCCGACGTGCAGGACGTCCTTGGCACGCTTGATGGCGGTGCCGGCCAGCGCGGCCGCCACCACGAGCAGGACGGCGGCCCCGACGGTGTAGAGGTCACGGCGAAGATCACGGTTCACGCTCGGCCACGTTAGGCCGGACGGTGGCCGGCGGACCGTCGACAGGCGCGGACGTCAGCCTTTTGTCATGAGTCGCACGCTCTCTCACAGGGTGTTGTGGATCTAACGTCGGGGCATGGCACGGTCTCCTTCTTCCCTTGCGTTGTGGCGCAGTCCGCTGCGCGGTCCCTGGTTCACGTCCGTGCTCGGGGTGGTGCTGCTCGCCGGGATCACGGTGCTGTTCGTGACGGGGCTGCTGTCGTACGCGGCGTACAACCCGGGGCTGTCGCCGGTCAACGACAAGACCCCCGACAAGGGCGTCCTCGGTTTCTACCTCTTCGCCTGGCCGACCGACCCGCCCTGGCTGTACCGCCTGAGCCAGGGCGTCCACGTCACGCTCGGCATCACCCTTATCCCCGTCCTGCTGGCCAAGCTGTGGTCGGTGGTGCCGAGATTGTTCCAGTTGCCGCCGGCCCGGTCGCTCGCCCACGCGCTGGAGCGTCTTTCGCTGCTCCTGCTGGTCGGCGGTGCCCTCTTGGAGTTCGTCACCGGTGTGCTCAACGTCCAGCTCGACTACGTCTTTCCCGGCTCCTTCTACCCGCTGCACTTCTACGGCGCCTGGGTGTTCTTCGCCGCGTTCGTCGCGCACGTGGTGCTGAGGGCGCCGGCGGCCGTACGCAACCTGCGTCGGCTGCGGGAGGAGGGCGGCCAGGACGCGGTTCCCGCGCCGGTTTTGCCACCGGTGTCCGCCGCCGAGCCGTCGCTGGTGTCCCCGGCCCCGGCCGAGCCCACCGTTTCCCGGCGCGGGGCGCTGGGGCTGGTCGGGGGCGGCTCGCTGCTGCTGTTGGCCACCACGGCGGGGCAGAACGTGGACGGGCCGCTGCGGGCCACGGCCGTCCTCGCCCCGCACGGCGGTGCCGAGCCGGGCAGCGGCCCCGGCGGCTTCCAGATCAACAAGACGGCCACGTCCCGGGGGATCGGCGCGGCGGAGACGGACGAGGAGGCGTGGCGGCTGACCGTGGCCGGGCCAGGCGGAATTGTCCGGCTCGGCCGGGGGGAGCTGCTCCGGCTGCCCCTGCACAGCGCCGCGTTGCCCATCGCGTGTGTGGAGGGGTGGTCGACCTCCGACCAGTGGTGGCGTGGCGTACGGTTGCGTGATCTTGCGGCTCTTGTCGGGTACGAGGCGGGGGCCGCGCCCGATGTCCTGGTGGAGTCCCTCCAGCGGCGCGGCGCCTTCCGCAACTCTGCCCTGCGTGCCAATCAGGTGCGCGATGCCCGTTCCTTGCTCGCGCTCGATGTCAACGGCGAGCCGCTGACGCCCGACCACGGCTACCCGGCGCGGATCATCGTGCCCGCCGCGCCCGGTGTGCTCAACACCAAGTGGGTGGCCCGGATGACGTTCGGAGACCTGTGATGGGGAAGTTTCGCCTACCGCTGGGCAGCCCGTTCCATCTGCTGCTTTTGGCCTGCTCGTTGGCACTGGCCGGGTATGCGGGGGTGAGGCTGTTGGCGGATGACTGGTTCCGGGTCGCGCTGTGGTTCGTGGGTGCGGCGGTGGTGCACGATCTGGTCCTGCTGCCGTTGTACGCGAGCGCGGATCGTGCGGTCGCAGCGGCGTTTGGCGCGGCCGGCCACCGTGCGTGGGCCGTGTACGTGCGGGTGCCCGCTGCCCTGTCCGGGCTGCTCCTGCTGGTGTGGTTCCCGCTGATCAGCGGGAAGGTGGCGGACCACTACGAGGTGGCCACCGGCCTGTCGCTGGGCGGTTTCCTCGCCCGCTGGCTGCTGATGACGGCCCTGCTGTTCGGCGGCTCGGCGCTGCTGCTGGCCCTGCGGCTGCGCAGGGCGACGAAGGACCGGCCGCCCGCCGTCCACTGACCGGCGGCGCGCCGGCCCAGCGGGCGGGCGCACCGCAGCAGCGCCGGTGTCCCGAGCCGGGCCCAGGGGAACGGGGCGTCGCCGGCACCACAGCGCTCGGCGGCCCCACGAGGCGGACCTCGACGCGCTCGTTCACGTCTGCCGGGACCGTCTCGGCGAGCAACACCACCGCCCGGGCGGAGCAGTTCCTCGAGCCGGCGGAGCAGGGCATGTGGGTCGCCGCCGATGCCGAGGTTCCCGTCCAGGAGCAGGGCGGTGGTCCAGCGGCCCTCGCCGGGCAGCGGTGCGAAGACCGAGCGCCGCAGCGCCTGCCCGCCGAGCCCTGCGGTGTGGGCGACGGCGGCCTCGCTGACGTCGATGCCGAGGACGGTCGATGCTGAGGGCGGGGCGAGCCTGTGCGGCGAGTGCGGCGACCAGCCGCCCCGGCCCGCATCCCACGTCCAGCACGGCTCCCTCGCACCGCCCCAGGACCTCCTGGTCCACGGTGTCGGCGCGGGCGCACCACCGCTCCACCTGGCAGGGGCAGCAGCCAGCCGTCGCCGCGGCGCAGGAAGAGCGGCCCGCGGCCGGTGCGCAGGGCGTCGGCGTACGGGCCCGCGGACCAGGGGTGTTCCTGGGTCCACTGCCTTGCGGTGCTCATCGGCGGCCGGCCGCCGTCAGCCGGGCCAGTTCCGCGGCGAAGGCGCCGTACGGTGCCTGCGCGGCGACCGCCTTGGCGTCGGCGGCCGTATCCACGTCCCGCAGCAACGGCAGATCGCGCACCCGCAGGCCGGCGGTGACGAGCCGGCCGCGCTGTACGGCGCCGGTGGCGGGCGTTGACATGGGGATCCCGCGCAGGAGTGCGGGGTTGGGCTCGGCCAGCCCCAGGGCCCAGAAGCCGCCGTCCTCGGCCTGGCCGAAGTACGCGTCGCATCCGGCGAAGTCCACGGTCAGCAGGTCCGGCGTGACCTGCGGGGTGTCCATGCCGATGAGCAGGGCCGGGCCGTCGCAGCCGGCGAAGGCGGCGGCGAGCCGTTCGTCCAGTCCGCCCGCGCACTGCGGTACGACGTCGAAGCCGGGCGGCAGCCAGGGGCCGGGCTCTCCGGCCAGCACCAGGACGCGACGGCGTGCGGGCGTCGCGGCGACGGCGTGCAGGGTGTCGAATAGGGCCGCCTCGGCGAGCGCCGCCGCCTGAGCGGGGGTGAAGGGCGGGCTGAGCCGGGTCTTGACCCGGCCCGGGCGCGGCTCCTTGGCGATGACCAGGAGCGTGGTCATCGGCGGGATCCTTGTGCCGCGGCGGTGGCGGCGGGCGGTTCGTTCAGCACGCGGCTCATGTCCCGTACCGCCTGCCAGGTGCCCCGCCAGGTGCCGGTCACCTTGGAGGCGCCGGTGCGCGGCAGGTACGGCACGTCGTGCTCGGTGATCCGCCAGCCCGCGTCGGCGGCGCGCACGACCATCTGCAGGGGATAGCCGCTGCGCCGGTCGGTGAGAGCGAGGGTGAGGAGCGGCTCACGGCGGGCGGCGCGCAGCGGGCCGAGGTCGTGCAGGCGCACTTTGGTGCGGCGGCGCAGCATCCGGGCGAGCGCCAGGTTGCCGGCCCGGGCGTGTGCGGGCCAGGCGCCCCGGCCCTGCGGGCGGCGCCTGCCGAGCACCAGGTCGGCGTGCCCGTCGGCCACTTCGCGGACGAAGGGGAGAAGGAGCGAGGGGTTAAGGGAGGCGTCGCAGTCGCAGAAGCACACGATGTCGGCCGTGGCGGCAATCAGGCCCGCGTGGCAGGCGGCGCCGAAGCCCCGGCGCGGCTCGTGGACCACGGTCGCCCCCAGTGCGCGGGCGAGGTTGGCCGAGCCGTCGGTGGAGCCGTTGTCCACGACCAGGGCGCGCCAGCCGGGCGGGATACGGGCCAGCACCCAGGGCAGTGCCCCGGCCTCGTCGAGACAGGGCAGCACGACATCGACGTCAGGCGAGGGGGGAGAGGTCGTCACGGCTCTCACCCTACGAGCGCGAAAAGGGCATATCGGGCTCCGGCTCCTTACGAAACGCGGACGTCGGAGGCGGTACGCGCCGGTGGGACGTCACAAGCGGCGGTGCGGTGCGAGGCTGGCGGCATGGAACAGCAGCCAGATGAACCCAGGGCGGCCGGTGGCGCCGGGGCGGCCCGGGTCCTCGTCGTCGACGACGACCCCACGGTCGCCGAGGTCGTCGCCGGCTACCTCGACCGGGCCGGATACACCGTGGACCGCGCCGGGGACGGCCCGGGCGCGCTCGCCCGGGCCGCCGCGCACTGGCCGGACCTGGTGGTGCTGGACCTGATGCTGCCGGGCATGGACGGCCTGGAGGTCTGCCGCCGGATGCGCCAACACGGGCCGGTGCCGGTCATCATGCTCACCGCCCGCGGTGATGAGGACGACCGCATCCTGGGACTGGAGGTCGGCGCCGACGACTACGTCACCAAGCCGTTCAGCCCCCGCGAACTGGTGCTGCGCGTGGAGTCCGTCCTGCGCCGCGCACGGCCCCGCGCGGGTACGAGCCCCCTGCGTTCGGCCCACCTCACCCTCGACCCGGCCGCCCGCCGCGCCACCAGGAACGGTGCCGAACTCTCCCTCACCCTGCGCGAGTTCGACCTCCTGGCCTTCTTCCTGCGCCACCCGGGCCGCGCCTGCAGCCGCGAGGACCTGATGCGTGAGGTGTGGGGCTGGGACTTCGGCGACCTGTCCACGATCACCGTCCACATCCGCCGGCTGCGCGGCAAGGTCGAGGACGACCCGGCCCGGCCGCAGCTGATCCAGACGGTGTGGGGCGTCGGCTACCGCTTCGACCCCACCCCCACTCCCACCGATGCCGACGGCAAGGAGGACGGACAGTGCGCGACACCCTGCTGATAGCCCTGTTCGCCTTCCTCGGCGCCGGCGCGGCCGGCCTGCTCGGCGCGGCCGCGCTGTGGCTGCTGCGCCGCCGCTCGCTCACCGCGTCGCTGACCGTCGTGGCCGCCGTCGCGGTGACCGCGATGCTCGCGGGCACCCTCGCCGTGGCGTGGGCGATGTTCCTGTCCCCGCACGACCTGAGTGTCATCACCATGGTCGTCGCGATGGCCGCTGTCGTCTCGCTGGCCACCGCGCTGCTGCTCGGCCGCTGGGTCGTCGCCCGCAGCCGCGCCCTCCAGCTCGCCGCCCGTTCCCTCGGCGACGGCGGCGACTTCGCGGCGCCCGACGGCCCGGCCACCGCCGAACTGACCGCGCTCAGCGCCGAGTTGGCCACCACGAGCGCGAAACTCGCCGCATCACGGGAACGCGAACGCGCGCTGGAATCTTCCCGCCGCGAACTCCTCGCCTGGATCTCCCACGACCTGCGCACCCCGCTCGCCGGCCTCCGCGCGATGGCCGAGGCACTGGAGGACAAGGTGGCCGCCGACCCCGACCGCTACCTCCGCCAGATCCGCACCGAGGTCGAACGCCTCAACGGTATGGTCGGCGACCTGTTCGAGCTCTCCCGCATCCACGCGGGCGCCCTCGCCCTCACGCCCTCCCGCATGTCCCTGTACGACCTGGTCGGCGACGCTCTGGCAGGCGCCGACCCGCTCGCCCGCGAACACGGGGTACGGCTGGTGGGCGACCGCGTCGAACCCGTGCCGGTCGAGGTGGACGGCAAGGAGATGAGCCGGGTCCTCGGCAACCTGCTCGTCAACGCGATCCGCAGGACGCCGGCCGACGGCACGGTCGCCGTGGCGGCCGAACGGTCCCCGGGCGGCGTGGTCCTGTCCGTCACCGACGGCTGCGGCGGCATCCCCGAGGAGGACCTGCCACGCGTCTTCGACACCGGCTGGCGCGGCACCCACGCCCGCACACCCCCGGCCGGCGCAGGCCTGGGCCTGGCCATCGTCCGGGGAATCGTGGAAGCTCACCAGGGCTGTGCCACCGTACGCAACATCCCCGGCGGCTGCCGCTTCGAGGTCACCCTCCCCGCAGTCCAGGTGTGACCGTCGTATGGTGCGGGCTCACTCCCCGCGCAACCGGGCCCGCGCGAACTCCCGCATCCCCTCTGCGAAGGCGACCTCCGGCTTCCAGCCCAGCTCGGCCCGCAGCCGTGAGGAGTCCGCCGTGATGTGCCGGACGTCCCCCAGCCGGTACTCCCCGGTGACCCGGGGCTCGGGCCCGCCGAACGCGGCGGCCAGCGCCCGCGCCATCTGTCCGACCGTGTGCGGCTCACCGCTGCCCGTGTTGTACGCGCGCAACGCGCCCCCCGCCGAACCCGCCTCCAACGCCGCCACGTTGGCCGCCGCCACATCCCGGACGTGCACGAAATCCCGCCGCTGACGGCCGTCCTCGAACACCCGAGGGGCCTGCCCGCGCGCGAGCGCCGAACGGAAGAAGGAGGCCACCCCGGCGTACGGGGTGTCTTTGGGCATCCGCGGCCCGTACACGTTGTGGTACCGCAGCGACACCGCCGCCCCGCCCGTCGCCCGTGCCCACGCCGCCGCCAGATGCTCCTGAGCGAGCTTGGTCGTCGCATACACATTGCGCGGATCGACCGGGGCGTCCTCGCCCACCAGCCCCGGCGACAGCTCCGCGCCGCACGCCGGGCACAGCGGCTCGAAGCGGCCCGCCGCGAGATCGGCGACCTCCCGTGGCCCCGGCCGCACCACCCCGTGCCTTCCGCACGCGTACCGCCCCTCCCCGTACACGACCATCGACCCCGCCAGCACCAGCCGCCGCACGCCCGCCTCCGCCATGGCGGCCAGCAGCACCGCCGTCCCCAGGTCGTTGCGGGAGACGTACTCCGGCGCGTCCGAGAAGCCCGCACCGAGGCCGACCATCGCCGCCTGATGACACACGGCGTCCACACCGGCCAACGCGCCAGCAACCGCCTCCCGATCCCGCACCTCCGCGCCCACGTCCGCCGCCACGTCGAACACGACAGGCTCGTGCCCGTGCTCCGCCAGCGCCTTAACGACATGGGACCCGATGAACCCGGCACCGCCGGTGACCAGTACACGCATACGGCCCACGCTAAGGCCGCGAACCTCCCGCACCCCGGGGCCGCGCCCGGCCGTCACGACTCCGTAAGGGGAACGAGGCAGCCGACCCGCCGGCCGGGCCGTCCCCGAGTCCGGACGCGGACATCGGCGCCGCGACGTAAGGATTTCGTCATCGGCCGCCGCTGCCAAGACGGCCGTCTCTTCCGTTGAATGGGGGCGACGCAAACTCGTGGAACGAGAAGAGGGTGGGCATGAGGCGCGCATGGGTGAGGCCGTTGATCATCGGGATGCTGGTGGCGGTGGTCGCAGGGGTGGGCGGCGGGCTGTACTGGTTCCAGCCGTGGAAGCTCTGGCAGGACGACACGGTGACGCAGGCCCTGCCCGGCGTCGTGGAGCCCTCCAGGACCCCAGATGCGGAGCCCGGGACGTCCTCCTCCCCATCGGTGCCGACCGGACCTGTGACAGTGGCGAGCGGCGAGCTGATCAGCCACGAACACACGACAACGGGCACGGTGAAACTCCTACGGCTCGCCGACGGCTCCCACGTGCTCCGGCTGGAGCAACTCGACACCAGCAACGGACCGGACCTGCGTGTCTGGCTGACCGACGCACCGGTGAAGGAGGGGAAGGCGGGCTGGCATGTCTTTGACGACGGAAAGTACCTCAGCCTCGGCAAGCTCAAGGGCAACAAGGGAAGTCAGAACTACACCCTGCCCGAGGACGCCGACCCCTCCCGGTACACCAGCGTCAGCATCTGGTGCGACCGCTTCGACGTCTCCTTCGGCGCCGCCCAACTCGCCCGCGCCTGACCGAACGCCACATCCGACCGTCATCGCAGTACCACCTTCCTCCCACGACCCGTACCCCTTCGACACCCACCGCCCAGCACGCCGACCGAAGCAGCCAGCGCCGAAGGCACGCCGGCCGCCGCGGGCGATGCGTTCACGCCCGGTGCACCAGAGCTCGGCGAAACGGACCGTGCGAGGGGCGGTGCCTGACGCCACCGACGAATAGCACACCTGGCGCGAGGCCCTGTCGGCGGCCGTCCCGCAGGGAGCGATCTCCGCCGGCGCCAAGGCCGCCACCGACCGCGGCGGCACCACTGCCACCCGCCAGCCGACCGGCACCTGGCCCGGCTGACCGACCCGCCGACGTGCGCCCCACCCCGACCTGGACGGACGTCGACGGCCGGTTGAGCCGTCCTGGAGGAAGGACACATGGTGACCGCGCACCCCCCTCTTGCCACGACCGCGGCCGTCGTCACGGTCGTCGTTCTGGCGGCGCGCTGGTGGTCGCCCCCCCCCGCGAGCGGTTCAGCCCTCGCATCCGCTCGCTGACCCTGCCGTCGCATCGCCCCGGCCCCGACCCGTCTCAGCCGCCGACCGGTTCAACGGCGCAACCCAACGGCATCCCCAGACCCTGGATGCCAGTGCCGAGGCGCTGAACCCGGTCTCGGCGCCATCCCTGGCCCTTACGAAGCCCGGTTATGACCGATGATGCGCTCAACTACCCTCGACCCGGGCCCTTCACGGGCCTGGGAATGAGGGAGGACGGTATGGAGCCATTGGAACTCCGTCGCGCAGTTGAGGCAGGTCGGGCAACCGCTTCGGAGCTGGGCTTCCAGGTCGACGATGTGATCGTCATTCATAACTCGGACCGCGTCGTGCTGCGCCTGGTCCCGTGCGGTGTTCTGGCTCGGGTCGCACCTTCGGAGCATCTGGCTGCTTCTGAGTTCGAAGCAGAGGTCGCTCGCCGCCTCGCCGACGTCGACGCTCCGGTGGCTGAGCTTGAGCCTCGGGTCGAGCCCCGAGTCCATGTGCGTGATGCCTTCGTCATCTCGCTCTGGACCTACTACGAGCCTGTGAGATCACAGATCGCGCCGGCCGACTACGCAGACGTACTCATGCAGCACCACGCCGCTCTGCGCCAGAGCGATCTGGACGCACCGCATTTCACCGATCGAGTCGCTGGAGCGCTGAGCGAGGTGAACGACCGCGAGCAGTCCCCTGAGCTGCCCGATTCTGACCGGGAATTCCTCAGCAACACACTCAGTGGCGTGAGCGCCGCAGTCAGTGCGATCTCTCGGTTTCGGGACAGTGGGTGAGTGACAGTGGGCCTGAGTGTGTTGCTGCTGGTCAGTGGTGGTTCAGGGGGTTGGGGTCACTGTTCTGGACGCGAGATTTCCGTGGGGGTGTCGCTGTTCGGGGTGTTATTGCATGAGGGATGACGCTGTCTCAGTTTCGTGAGTTCTGATCCGCTGGCCGGTGGGTGTTGGTGTGCTCGGAGGTGTGGATCAGGGAGAGCAGGACCGGGCCCCGGAAGGGGCGGGTGGTGATTCGAGTGGGGCTTTGCCGGCTGTGTCGGTTCGGGCGTTGCGGGGACCGGCGGTGCGCCGTCTGCTGGCCCTGCGGCGGGAGGGAAAGCTCACCACTGGGCAGGTGAGGTCGGCGGCGGATGTGCTGGGGGTGCGGGAGCGTGCGGTGTGGCGGTGGCTGGCGGCCGCCGAGCGGGACGAGGCTGCGGCCCGGGCACCGGGGGAGCGGGCCGCGTATCCCGGGCGGTTCACGGTTACTGATGAGGTCCGGGCTCTGCTGGGGCTGTGGAAGGGGAACGTCGCGGCGGTACATCGTGAGCTGACCGCTCGTGCGGCCAGGGGCGAGGGGCAGCCGCCTCCGTCGATCCCGACGCTGCACCGGGCGATCCAGCGGGATCTGACGCCGGGGGAGCGGGCCGGGCTCGCGGGTGGCGAGCGGGCGGCGCGCAAGCATGATGTGTTCCTGGCCCGGCCGCGGGGCTGGCGCAACCAGGCATGGGAGACCGACCACATGCAGGTTCCGGTGCTGGTCGATGTCGACGGCAGGCCCCGCAGGCCGTGGATCACCTGGTTCACGGACTGCGCCACCAATGCGATCACGGGTGTTGCGGTCACGCCGGTGCATCCGTCGCGGGAGTCGGTGCTGGCCGCGTTGCGCTCCGCGGTCCTGCGCGAGGAGCCTTACGGCCCGTTCGGCGGCCTGCCGGAAAAGGTACGGGTGGACCGCGGCAAGGACTTCCTGTCCCGGACGGTGACCGCCGCGTTCGACATTCTGGACGTGAGGGTGGAGGACCTGCCCGCCTACACCCCGCACCTCAAGGGCACGGTTGAGGGCCTGAACCGGGCGGTGGAGCCGATGCTGCTGGCCGCGCTGCCCGGCTACGCCCGCCAGCCGCGCCCCGGCAAACGCCCTTCCCGGCCGAAAGACGAAGTGCTGCTCAGCTTCGAGGACTTCACTGCCCGGCTGCTGGACTGGACACGGTGGTGGAACACCGAGCACCATCCCGTACCGCTGCGGGGCCGGACCCCGCTTCAGGCGTGGCAGGACGATCCCACCCCGCTGCGGGACGTGCCGGCCGCGGATCTGTGGACGTTCACCCTGGAGGACGCCGGTACCCGCACGCTGACCACTCGCGGAGTCCGCTTCCGTAGACGTGACTATGTGGGTGCGTGGATGACCGGTCAGGCCGGGATCCGGGTCCGTATCCGTTTCATGCCTCACCACGATCACCGGATCGAGGTCTACCACGCGGCCACCGGCCGCTACCTGGGGTCGGCGGATCTGGCCGATCAGGCCACCGAGGAACAGGTCAGCGCCGTACGGCGGGCACGGGCCGCCCGCAGCCGCCGTCTGAAGAAGGACCTCGAAGCTGGCCAGCGGGAGCGCTACGCCGCCGCCACCCGGGCCGAGCCCCCTCGGCGGCTCGGCGCGCTGACCGGTGCGCAGGCCGACGCCGAACTCGCCCATAGTGCCGGCACCGGCCTGTCGCAGCTCGCGCTGCCGGACGTCATCCCGCCCGCCGCACCCCCGGCCGACTGGCGCACCCCAGCTTCCCTGGCCGCGCTCACCACGCCAGGCCGCCCCGCCCCGCTCCCGTCCGGCCGTGACTCCGCCCCCGCAGCCCCGGACGGCCCGGACGGGCGAGCCGCACGTCCCACCACCGACGAAGACGGAGACCCCTCGTGACCGCGGCCACCTACCAGTACGTCGACCTGCCCGACGCAGCCGTCGTCACCACCCGGGCCCTGCTCACCGCCCGGGACAACATCACCGACACCGTCGCCGCACGCGCCATGATGTGCATCCACGGCGGCGCCGGCCACGGCAAGACCCTCGCGGTCAACACCTGCCTGCGCGCACTCGAACCCGGCGAGGACGTCCGCAAGATCACCTTCCGGGCCCGGCCCACCGCCCGCGCGGTGCGCTACGAACTGTTCACCGCCCTCGACCTGGCCGGTGAACCACCGCGCCACCCCAGCGAATTCGACCGCCTGCTGAAGACCGCCCTGGCCGAACGCCCCCGCACCTTCCTCGTCGACGAGGCCCAGTGGCTCAACGGAGAGGCCTTCGAATACTTCCGCTACCTATGGGACGAACCCTCCACCCAGCTCGCCATCATCTTCGTCGGCGGCGAGGGCTGCCACACCGTGCTGCGCCGCGAACCGATGCTCTCCTCCCGCATCTTCATCTGGCAGCACTTCACCCGCCTCAACCCCGACGAGGTCCTCGACGTCATCCCCCTGTTCCACCCCGTCTGGGCCGACGCCGACCCCGACGACATCACCTTCGCCGACAGCCACGCCGCCCACGGCAACTTCCGCGCCTGGGCCCAGCTGACCGCCCACACCCGCACCGCCCTGGCCCGCACCGGCCGCCCCCGCATCGACCAAGAGCTGCTGCGCTGGGCCTTCAGCCGCCTCGCCTGACCACCCCACTACCCATGCCTCCCGCCCCGCCGCTGCCGCCCGTCACCGTGGTTTTCGACCGTCACGACGACGCGCTGCACACGCACACCGCCCTGGCCGCCCACCATCCACCGTCCGGCCGGATCACCCTGCACCCTGGCCCGGGCACCACCAGCGAGACCGGCCTTGCCCACGACCTTCTCGCCGCTCTGGGGAAACCGCCCCTGCTTCCGGGCCGCTTCCCTGCCGGCCGTCAGCCCGCCTGGGAAGCCGCTGCCGCCTGGATGACCGCCCTGCCCGTGACCCGGCTGACCGTCTTGCGCGCCCACCGCCTCACTGCCCGTCGCGCGATGCGCCTCCTGCAGCTCCATGCCCTCACCGGTATCCACCTGACCCTGGTCTGCCACCGCCCGCACCTTCCCGCCGCTCTGCACCAGGCCCTGCGGACGGCCGACTACTCCCTCACCGCCGACTTCGAGGTTGCCCGTCGCCACTACCACGGCACGCCTATCACCGAATCCCCGGCCGCAGACGAGCCCGCCTGGCCGGCCAGCCGGTGGCTCACCCTGCCCGCACTGGACCGCCTCGTCTCCTACGACAGCCCCCGCCCCTGCGCCGTCCCGTGCACGCCACCGCCGATCGCCTGGCGGCACCGCCCACCGCCCGCGCCTCTCACCGCGCCCACCGCGCAGCGCATCGCCCACCGGCTGCACGCGGCGACCGCACACCCTCGCTTAGCCGCGGCCGTCGCCACCGCGCTCTTCACCGGCGCCTCCCTCCAGCAACTCGCCACCGCCCGCCCCCGCGACTATGACGACGCCGCGGCCACGCTCGCCCTGCACGACCGCGCCCGCTACACCGACGGCTGCGCCGCCCACCCCGTACCACCCTGGGCGGGCATCTTTCTGCGGGCCGCAGCCTGCTTCACCCGGCTCATCTCCGGCGAGGACCAGGAACTGCTCGTCGCGTCAGGTGACCGTGGGCACTTGCTGCGTGTTGCGGAGACGGCCAGACTGCGCCCGCCCCAGCCGCCCGCGGCCCGCCGCCAAGGCGCGGTCGGCCGTGTGGAGTGGGACTGGCGCGAGCGGCAGGAAGCTGAGAGGTACAAAGCGATGCCGGCCAGTCGCGTCAGGCCCTCGCGACGCTGAACACCCTGACGCGTTCGCTCGACAGGGCAGACTCAAACGATCGAGAAGTCGGCGAACTCGACGTCGCTGAAAGAGATATGCAGACCGTGAGCCCGGCGGCCCCATTCGCGAAAGTAGGCATGCCCCAGCGCACGGGCGAGTATCACCGTCTGCTGCTGCTCGCCCGCGCCGGCATCCCGAGCGGCGAACAGCTCCCGGGCCACCTCTCCCGGCAGGTTCTGGGTGATCCGTCGCACCCGCGGATCGTCAGAAGACCCCGCTGACGCGGCGAACCCGAATCGTGTCGTGTGGAAGACGAACCCGTTAGCTTCGGCCTGAGCACGCCGACGGGCCCGTATCCGGGGCTGCCACCGAGCCAGGACCGCTTCCTCGATCGCCCGGACCTGCATCGGACCCGGCGGACGACGCGCTCCGGGCTTCTTCGTCACCCACCGCTGCACAGTGCGCTGCGACACCCCCAGCACGGCGGCTACCCTCCGGGTTGAACCCCGGTGCGCTGCTAGCAAAAATCGCAGGCGTGCCTCGGTGCTCGAAGGAATGGGTCGGGTGCGCAACGCGCGCCCCAGTCCCTGCTCGATCTGTCCCACGTCCGTCTCTCCAAGCGGCCAGCCGGCAGGGCCAGCACCCCAGCAGTCCGTAGCGTCAGTTCTGCCACGGCATCTGCCCCCGCCTGCCAGTTTCTGCATTCTCGGGACAGCGCTGGCTGACGCAGGCTACGAGCCCTTGGGCGAGCACCAGCGACAAACTGGCGGCGCGGGTCACGACGGACGTCGCCGGCATCCCGGTGTTGTCCTTCTGATATCGAGCCCCCAAAAAGGTGAGGCGGGAGAGCGCCGGAACTGGCATGGCCCTTCGACTACGCCTCGTCCGCGACGCCGTCCGGCACGCACATGAGCCGAACGACCCGTACGAGGACAACGCCACCGCCTTCGCTGACGAAGGGGAGAGCCGACGGCCGAGCCGGTATCCTGCCCGCAGGGCTGACGCCCTGGGCTTCGCCGACGCCCACACCGCACCCGGACACCCACACTGCCCGGAACACTGGTGGAAGGTCTTCCGGGATCAACGGACAGTTTGACGAGCACCTTGAGGATCCATCGAGCCGGGGTTGCCGTGTGGGGGCGAGGACCCGGTGCCGAGAGGACCCGTCCATGACCCAACGCACTACTGAGCAGCAGCGCGCCCGCGAACTCCAGCGCACCGCACGCGAGCAGGGCGACGAGCTTGCCGCCGCCCGAGGCGCCAACCGCGAACTGATGGCCCAGCTGAATCGTCACGCCGACTGACCGGGTACCCGGCGCCCGGCCACTACACGGCAGGACACCGGACGGGGGGATGCGCCGAGAAGATTGCCAGCATTACCGATCGTGACAAGTCATAATCGCAGTGCTATCGGGCTACCTAGAGCGAGATGGAGCGCGCGTGGAAGACAAGGCCGTCAAGCATCAGTGGCAGGTCGAGCTGGATGGGCGCCGGGTGGAGACGCTGAAGAGCGTTTCCGGCGCGACGATCGAAGAGGAGTACGTCGAGCTGTCGCAGACCTCGCCGGACGGGAAGCCGGTGCCCGACCTGGTCGAGGGGGCGCCAGCGTTCTTCGGGACCATGACTCTCACGCGTGGCATGGACAAGAGCGACGCGTTCACCCAGTGGATCCTGGACTCCCGCGATCCGACCAAGATCGAAGAGAGTGCCCAAGACCTCGTGCTGGTGTACGTGAACGCACAGAACAACGCGGTGAAGAAGTTTCACGTCACCGACGCGTGTCCTACTTCCGGGTCCGCGGCGGATCTGGCTGCAGGTGAAACCGGCCAGGTCGACGAGACGCTCGAAGTCAAATACGTCACCACTGAGCCGATCTGACTCCGGAGAACCACGTCCATCGGTCCGGCCGACACGCAATGCGTGATCGGCCGGACCGTTCTTAGCGACTTCGCTGGGCCCCAGGGGCGGGGACGCGCTAGGACTCATGCGCCACACGTGTTGCATGAGCTAGAGTCCTGCAGACAGCTTCTGAACTGCGGAAACTCCAGCCGCACACTCGCGATGCCCCGGAGAAACGCCGGCGACTTCGACTGCTCCGGGGCCGACAACGAACGGGACTGGGTGCAGCGCACCGGATGCTCTGGGCACGCGTGGAGCGGATCGCGCTGACCGGCGAGCAGGTCCTCGCGTACGGGCTGCCGGCAGCGGAAGGCAAGAAAAACGATCCGCGCTGGCCCGGCTTCGCCCGCGAGCACGGCTTCGACGTCGACCGACCCGTCCAGTGGGAAGTCGAAGCCCTGGATCTGAACGAACTCCAGCGCCTGGTCCTCGAAGCCATCGACCCGTACCTCGACCGCCAGGCGCTCGCGGCCGTCCTCGATGACGAACGACGGCAACGCCGCCAACTGACAGACTTCATCGCGCGTTGGCGGCCGCCCAACTGACCACAGAGACAGCAGTGGCCGGGCAGCATCCTCTGCCCGGCCACTGCTGCGCTTCCCCCCGTGGTCCGAGAACCGTGACACATGTGTCACGGTTCTCGGCTTCGCCTACGCCCAGTCCAGCCCGAGCTCGGCGAGCTGGGCGAGCTGGTCGTCGGTGAGCTTGGCGAGCCTCGATTTGGTGTTGGAGATAAATACGCCGAGCCGGATCTCGGCGGTCGCCCCGCCGGCGCCGTCCCAGCCTTCCTCCAAAACCTCAACATGGGAGCGGCTGATGGGGCTCACGGAGCCGGTTCGGGCCTTGTACTGTCGCAGGGCCGCTACGCCCCGCTCGAATGCCCCAGAACCGCCGCTGAGGCCCTTGGCGGCTGTCTTGGGGGCGGGGAGCGGTTCGATGCCGAGCTGCTCCAGGCGCTCGCGCTGCCCGGCCGACAGCTTGGTCCAGGCGGTGTGTTCGCGCTGCCGGGCCAGCCACCGCCCGATGTCGGCTCCGTCGACCGTGACCCCGGGCAGCAGATCGGCGACCGCGGCCCCGCCGGTCAGGCACGCCCGCACCGCGGCGTAGTGCCGCTGCCAGTCGATCGGCCAGTCCGGGTTCCAGTCCGGGTCGATCGCCGCCAATGCCTCCGCCCGCTCGGGGTGCCCGTCCAGCGCGCCGGGCCGGCGCAGGTTGGACAGCCATTGCCCCACCGGCTTGTCCAGGGCGGTGGCCGGCCGGGGGGCAGCGAGCGTGCGGTGCTGCTCGAAATACGCCCGCGCGGCGGCGAGATTCTCCTCGAACGCCGCATCGGCGGCGTCCCAGACCATGCCCAGGCCCTCCAGCCGCTCGGCGCGCTTGCCCGGCATCTGCCCGGCCCCATACGCCCGGCGCTGCTCGGCGATCCACTGCCCCAGCGGGTACGCGCCCTCACGGTGGTCGTACGGCACCCGCAGGTGCGCCTCCCGCTCGCGGTACCGGCGCGCGGCCGCATATCCGCGCCCCCAGTCCTGCCGCTCGGTGTCGATGACATTGAAGGACACCCATTCCGCGACCATCACCGGATCCCGCGGAGCAGCAAACCGCAGCAGCAGCCGCGATTCCTCCTCCCCCTCCTCCGGCTCGGCACCGATATTCCGCGAAGGTTCCACAACGTTCTTCTGCGGCTCCTGCGGAATGGCAAGCAGTTCCACGGCTTCCTCATCGTGAGCCCGCAGCCCCTGAAGAACCTTGATCAACGGCTTGTAACTCCCGGAGGTGAACATGTCCTCCGGCTGCTCACCCGGCTTGAGGAAAACCGGCACGATCAGCGACGCCAGCTTCCCCTCGCCCGGCTTCTGCCGCAGCGCCCGGCCGATCGCCTGCACGATGTCGTGCGGCGCACCCTTGGGGTCCAGGAGCGCCACCGAGTCCACCGCGCGAATGTCGACGCCTTCGCCCAGGATGCGGCAGTTGGAGAGCACCGCGCGCCGCGCCGTCGTCGCAAAGCCCGCGAGGACCTCCTGCCGACGTTCAGGAGCGTGCTCCCCGCACAGCCAATTCGCCCACACCTTGGCCGGGTATTTCTCGGGCTGGTCGGCGTGCAGCTTCGCCGCCACCTGCTGCAGGCCCTCCGCAAACGCCTGCGCCTCTATCGTCCGGTGGTGGAAGGTGATCGTGGTCTGCAGGTCGTGCTCGGCCATGGTGCGCAGAAGGGCCGCGTGCAGTGCGCCGAGCCGCTGTCCGCGCACCTCCTCCTCGCGCCGCTCAGGGCCGTAGAGCCGCTCGGGGGTGATCTCCTGGTCCCGCAGCTCGACCACGATGATCTGGTACCGGGCGAGCAGGCCGCGGGACACTGCGGAGGCGAGGGAGAGCTTGTACAGGACCGGCCCGAACAGCCGCTCGTCATCCATGGACGCTGCCATCTCCGCTGGCAGCCGATCCCGCAGCCCTTCCCGCTCCTTCCATGCCGGCGGCCGCTCCTGCCAGATCCGCGGCGTCGCGGTCATGTACAGCCGACGTGCCGCCGGGATGATGCTCTGCTCGTGGATGTCCGCCCACGCCTTCCCCAAAGATCCACTTGTCCGGTGCGCCTCATCGACCACGGCCAGGTCCAACGGCGCAAGCTGCTGCCCGTACGCCCCCTCAAAGGCCTCAGCGAGCACACCGAGGCTGGCGTACGTCGCATAGATCGTCACCGGCCCCTGGCCGTGCCACAGCGCCAGCCGCATGGGGTTCGTGGTGCACCGCACCCGCAGATTCCACAGCTCCGGATCATCCTCAAGGGAACACACCGCCACCGCCGACCCCGTGTGCCCGGCGGCGTGCCACGCCCTCACCGTCTGCGTGAGCAGATCCAGCGTCGGCACCAACACCAGTACACGCCCATGCGGCACGAGCCGGCGCGCAGCCGCGGCGGCCATGATGGTCTTCCCCGTCCCGCACGCGGCATGGACCTGCCCGCGCAAACCATCCGCGGGGATCCCGCCGGGCGGGATATCGAGGCCGCGCACAATGGCATCCACGGCCTCAATTTGATGGTCACGCAGCTTGATGGACATTCCCCGTGCTCTCCTTTTCATGGAATGCGGCACGCAGTGAAGGTGAGAGGAACCGGAGCGAAGCGGAACGCAGGGTGGTGGTGCGGTGCAGTACCAGACTCTACACACTGCATCATAATGGTGCATCCGTGTTGAGCATGTCGGCACTGCGAGTGTGATGGTTGGTCAGCTCGAGTCTGGTAACGGGGTGTTGTGGTGTACGCTGTGGGGTGCCTTCGTGGCTTGGCTCGGGGGGTGGTGGTTCGGGTGGAGCGCAGCGGAGCCCGTTCTCTTCGGTGGTGCCGGCATCGGTCCGGGGCTCGGTCCACGGTAGGGGTATGGTCCAGGATTCCAGGCTTTACACGGACCCGGGCGCGATGCACCTCCCCTCGTAGCCAGCTTTGAACCCCCGCGAAGCGGGGGTTCTGCAATTCGCGCTTGCGCGAATTAATTCGCTTTCAGAATTCCGCTTGCGGAATTCAATTCCCGCGCTTGCGCGGGAATTTGACGGAGCGCTAGCGGAGTCGTTTCTCTGCCCAGCGCGTCAGCGCTGGGGTACCCGCGGAGCGGGTACCCC